>CAWKOX010000009.1:0-371074 GCA_963851095.1 uncultured Gammaproteobacteria bacterium
GCATTAAAGTAAAAGGCATTGGTGGGTTCATGGCAGAATTAACTCTGCATCCTTTCAATGTGAAAAACCCAGTAGTTCAAGCGCTTTTCATTCCAGTAAACTTTGCTTTAGAAGTGCTAGCATTAATTGCTAAGCCAATCTCTCTTGCATTGCGTTTATTCGGTAACATGTATGCCGGTGAGATGATCTTTATTCTTATCGCATTGATGTTCTCGACTGGTATGGCGTTAGGCTTGTTTGCTGGTGTTTTACAGTGGGCATGGGCAGTATTCCATATTCTAGTAATTACTTTGCAAGCATTTATCTTCATGATGCTGACCATTGTATATCTAGGCATGGCTCACGAAGATCACTAAGTAATATGGGCGGCATATATGATGTCGCCGATACTGCTGAACTGAACGATTTTACCCTTTAACTTAACTGTTAATTTTAACTTTAACCTTAACTAAAATAGATAGGAAACTACTATGGAAATGATTTACATCGCAGCTGCGCTTATGATCGGTCTTGGTGCCCTTGGTACTGGTATTGGCTTCGCACTTTTAGGCGGCAAATTACTTGAGTCTACTGCTCGTCAACCAGAGCTAGGTCCAGAACTTCAGACTAAAACGTTCTTGATGGCTGGTCTACTTGATGCTGTTCCAATGATCGGTGTTGGTATTGCTATGTACCTTATCTTCGTTGTTGCTGCTTAATTGTCACTAGTACAACTAAGTACAACTAAATACAACGAATTTAGAGGACTAAGGCGTGAATATTAATTTGACTTTGATCGGCCAGATCATCGCCTTTGCTGTCTTCGTTGCCTTCTGCATGAAATTTGTTTGGCCTCCGCTAACCAATGCAATGGCAGAGCGAGCGAAGAAAATCGCAGATGGTTTAGACGCAGCAAACCGCGCTGAACGTGATCTTGAACTTGCTCAACAAAAAGCAGGCGAAAAGCTACGCGAAAGCAAAGTGAAAGCAGCAGAAATTATTGAGCAAGCGAATAAACGTGCTAACCAAATCATCGACGAAGCTAAAGAAGCTGCGCGCGAAGAAGGTGCACGTTTGGCAGCCGCAGCTCAAGCTGAAATTGAGCAAGAAGTGAATCGTGCTAAAGAAGGATTGCGTCAACAGGTTTCTGCTCTTGCAGTGGCTGGTGCATCTAAAATCTTGGCGAAATCAGTTGATCAGTCAGTTCATAACGAATTGCTAGATCAGTTGGCTAACGAGCTTTAAGCGAGGAAGCCATGGCTGAATTAACCACTCTTGCGCGGCCTTATGCCAAAGCAGCTTTTGCTCAAGCCGTTGAACAGAATGCATTAGTACAATGGTCTGACATGTTATCGATTGCGGCTCAGTTCGCAGCCGATGACGAGTTAGAAAAAGTACTTTTACATCCTGGTTTAACCGCTGAGCAACAAGCGACGGCATTAACCGACTTGTGCGGTGACAAGTTAAATCAGTCAGGAAAAAACTTCCTGATGATTTTAAGCGAAAATAAACGCTTAACTTTGTTACCACAAATTGTTGAAGCCTTTGAAGAATTAAAAGCAGCACAGGAACACGCAATTGACGTGACTGTAACGTCTGCTTTTGAACTAACAGACGCACAACAAGAAACATTGTCTCAAGCACTGAAAAACAAATTACAGTGCGACGTACGTTTAACAGGCGAGGTTGACCCATTATTGGTCGGCGGCGCAATTATTCGTGCTGGAGACTTAGTCATCGACGGTTCTGTTCGTGGTAAGTTAGCTAAGCTAGCCGAAGCGATGAACTCCTAGTTGAGGGATGAGCATGCAGCAACTGAATCCATCTGAGATCAGCGAAATCATTAAGAAGCGCATCGATAACCTTGATGTGACTTCTCAAGCCCAGAATGAGGGCACCGTTGTATCAGTATTCGACGGTATCGTTCGTATCCATGGTCTTGCCGACGTAATGTACGGTGAGATGATTGAATTTGAAGGCGGCGTATACGGTCTTGCACTTAACCTAGAGCGTGACTCTGTAGGTGCAGTAGTATTAGGCGATTATAAAAATATCGCTGAAGGCCAAACCGCTAAATGTACCGGCCGTATTTTGGAAGTACCTACTGGCGAAGCATTGCTTGGCCGCGTTGTAGACGCACTAGGTAACCCAATCGACGGTAAAGGTCCTATCGAAACGGCTACTAAAGCTCCTGTAGAACGTGTTGCACCTGGTGTAATTTCACGTCAAGGCGTAGATCAGCCGCTAGAAACTGGTTATAAATCTGTAGATTCCATGGTACCTGTTGGTCGTGGTCAGCGCGAGTTGATCATTGGCGACCGTCAGACTGGTAAATCTGCAATGGCTATCGACGCCATTATTAACCAGAAAGGCACCGGTGTTAAATGTGTATATGTTGCTATCGGCCAGAAGCAATCTTCTATCGCGAACGTTGTTCGTAAGTTGGAAGAGCATGGCGCGATGGACCACACCATTATTGTAGCCGCAGGCGCGTCTGATCCAGCATCTATGCTGTATCTTGCACCGTACGCTGGTTGTGCAATGGGTGAATACTTCCTAGATAAAGGCGAAGACGCCTTAATCGTATATGATGATTTAACCAAGCAAGCTTGGGCTTATCGTCAAATCTCCCTATTGTTGAAGCGTCCTCCGGGTCGTGAAGCATACCCTGGTGATGTTTTCTATCTTCACTCACGTCTATTGGAACGCGCATGTCGTGTTAACCCAACGTACGTTGAGCGTGTTAGCGGTGTTAAGGACCAAACCGGTTCATTAACAGCTCTACCGATCATTGAAACACAGGGCGGAGACGTTTCTGCTTTCGTACCGACTAACGTAATTTCGATTACCGATGGTCAGATCTTCCTTGAAACAAGCCTATTCAACGCCGGTATTCGTCCAGCAATGAACGCAGGTATTTCTGTTTCTCGTGTAGGTGGTGCAGCGCAAACTAAGATTATTAAGAAGTTGGGCGGTGGTATTCGTCTTGCTTTGGCTCAGTACCGTGAACTAGCAGCATTTGCTCAGTTTGCTTCTGACCTTGACGATGCGACACGTGCTCAACTTGAGTTCGGTCAGCGCGTTACAGAGTTGATGAAGCAGAAGCAATATGCACCTATGTCTACAGGTGAAATGGGTCTGTCGATTTTTGCTGCTACTGAAGGCTTCCTAGACGACGTTGAAGTAAACAAAATTGGTGATTTCGAAGCGGCATTGATTTCTTACGCTAACAGCGAATTCGCTGACTTAATGGCTCAGATCAATGTTAAAGGCGACTACAGCAAAGATATCGCTGCTGGTCTTAAAGAGTTGGTTGAGAAATTCAAATCAACTCAAGCCTGGTAATTCGAGCTTAAGAGTTTTGTGAGCTGAAGCCGGGTTGTAAGACTCGGCTTTAAATTTAACGTTAATGAGGCAGCTTTTATGGCAGTCGGCAAAGAGATTAAAGAGCAAATAACGAGTGTACAAAGTACACAGAAGATTACTTCAGCAATGGAAAAAGTTGCTGTAAGTAAGATGCGTCGTGCTCAAGCTCGTATGACAGCAAGTCGTCCATACGCGGATCGTATCCGTGTAGTGATTGGTCACTTGGCTGATGCGAACTCTGAGTATCGTCACCGTTATTTGCAAGACCGCGAAGTTAAGCGAGTTGGCTACATCGTGGTGTCTTCCGACCGAGGCCTTTGTGGTGGTTTGAACAACAATGCGTTCAAACACCTCGTAAAAGATGTTAAAGCTTGGAAAGAAAAAGGCGTAGAAGCTAGCTTCTGTGCTGTCGGCTCTAAAGCCGTTACTTTTTTCAATAGCTTTGGTGGCAACGTTCTAGCTGCATCAAGCCAATTAGGCGATGCACCAGAACTGGCTAGCCTTATCGGTTCGGTAAAGGCCATGTTGGATGCGTTCGATTCAGGTGAAATCGATCGTCTTTACATAGTTAGCAACCGTTTCGTGAATACGATGACACAAGAACCTAAAGTGGAGCAGTTATTACCACTTAAGGCAGAACTAGACTCTGAAACAAAAGGTCATTGGGATTACATCTACGAACCTGATGCACAGCAAATCTTAGACGGTTTGTTATTGCGCTACGTAGAATCTCAAGTGTACCAAGGTGTTGTTGAAAACAATGCATGTGAACAAGCAGCTCGTATGTTGGCGATGAAAAATGCGACCGACAATGCTGGTGACATCATTGATGATTTGAACATGCTTTATAACAAAGCACGTCAAGCAGCAATTACTCAAGAAATTTCAGAAATCGTCAGCGGTGCTGCAGCGGTATAACGCTCAGCAACGTAGGCTTATAAAATTAAGAGGAAGACGGATATGAGCGGAACTATTGTTCAGATCATTGGCGCCGTTATCGACGTAGAATGCCCTCGTGACGAAGTGCCGAAGGTATATGACGCCCTTACTGTAAATGGTACAGAAACAACTCTAGAAGTTCAGCAGCAGCTGGGTGACGGAATTGTTCGTACGATTGCGATGGGTTCTACTGAAGGCCTTAAACGTGGTCTTACGGTAACTAATACTGGCGCTCCTATTTCTGTACCGGTTGGTGTAGAAACTTTGGGTCGTATTATGGACGTGCTTGGCCGTCCAATCGATGAGTGTGGTGAAATTGGTGCGAAAGAAGCTTCTTCTATCCACCGTGACGCTCCATCTTTCGATGAGCAAGCAAACTCTACAGATTTGCTAGAAACTGGTATCAAAGTAATCGACTTGATCTGCCCATTCGCTAAGGGTGGTAAAGTAGGTCTTTTCGGTGGTGCTGGTGTTGGTAAAACTGTAAACATGATGGAACTTATTAACAACATTGCAAAGGCACACTCCGGTTTGTCTGTATTCGCAGGTGTTGGTGAGCGTACTCGTGAAGGTAACGATTTCTACTACGAAATGGCTGAGTCTGGTGTTGTAAACCTAGACGATAAAGTTAAGTCTAAAGTAGCAATGGTTTATGGTCAGATGAATGAGCCTCCTGGTAACCGTTTACGTGTTGCTTTGACGGGTCTTACTATGGCTGAGAAATTCCGTGACGAAGGTAAAGATGTATTATTGTTCGTAGATAATATCTATCGTTATACTTTGGCCGGAACGGAAGTATCTGCATTGTTAGGTCGTATGCCTTCTGCAGTAGGTTATCAGCCAACTCTTGCAGAAGAGATGGGTGTTCTTCAGGAACGTATTACTTCGACTAAAGCAGGTTCTATTACATCTGTTCAAGCCGTATACGTACCAGCGGATGATTTAACCGATCCATCTCCAGCAACAACGTTTGCTCACTTGGATTCTACCGTTGTACTTTCTCGTGACATCGCATCTAAGGGTATCTACCCAGCGATCGATCCATTAGATTCTACTTCTCGTCAGCTAGATCCTCTAGTTATCGGACAAGAGCACTACGACATCGCTCGTGGCGTTCAGGGTGTTCTTCAGCGTTATAAAGAGCTGAAAGACATCATCGCTATTCTTGGTATGGACGAATTGTCTGACGAAGATAAGCTGTCTGTTAACCGTGCACGTAAGATTGAGCGTTTCTTGTCTCAGCCTTTCCACGTTGCAGAGATCTTCACAGGCGCACCTGGTAAATATGTTTCTCTGAAAGAAACCATCGCTGGTTTCCAAGGTCTTCTAAACGGTGACTATGATGATCTGCCTGAGCAGGCGTTCTACATGGTTGGCGGTATTGATGAAGCCGTTGAGAAGGCTAAGAACCTGTAATCAAAGAGGCGAATACTATGACCATGTTATCTGTCCATTGTGACATAGTCAGCGCAGAGGAAAATCTTTTCTCTGGGTTGGTGCAAATGGTAGTAGCAGCCGGTGAAATGGGTGACCTAGGTATTATCCGTGGTCACGCTCCTTTGCTTACTGCGTTGAAGCCAGGTCCTATTCGTGTCATCAAACAAGATGGCAACGAAGAAGTGATCTACGTTTCAGGCGGTTATTTAGAAGTTCAGCCAAACGGTATTTCTGTTTTGGCTGATACCGCAGTGCGCGCTGGGGACCTTGATGAGGCCGCAGCATTAGAAGCACAGAAGCATGCTCAGCAAGCATTAGAGAATCAGAATTCCGATTTTGATACTTCTCGTGCTATGACTCAGTTGGCAGAAGCCGCAGCTCAGCTGCGTACGATCCAGCAGATTCGTAAGAAAATGGGTCGTTAATTCTAGTGTAACTAGAATGACTGCTTCATAAAAAAACCGAACTCCAGCAATGGGGTTCGGTTTTTTTATGCCTTTAATACAGATATTGAATTTTGCTAACTCTGCACCGTAATTAACTCATCCGACCAAGCATTCAGTACCTTTCTGAAAGGCTTATCTAAAAGTTCTAGATCAAACTGATCAAACAAGTTCTTAATTTCCAATCCTAGCTCAGTATCGCCAGTGATTCTTAGTTTACGATTGAAAAACAAAGTATCAGGGTCGACTTTCTGTGAAGCCATTAAGACTAAAGCATCGACAGAAGCACTAAATACCACATCGGGTTCAGGGCTGATTGTCTCGGACTTTACTTTATCTAACATCACCAACTCTTGGCCAATTTTCGTGAAATACCACTTTGCTGCGATATCGCGAATTTCAACTTCAGCAACTTTTCCATCTAAAAAATCGATTTCTCCATCATCCATAAAAGGCTGACTTAAGCGTTTAACTTGATGTAAGACAAAGTAGTTCTCCAGCTTAGACGGCATAATCCTGTGCGCTATAGAAAGCAGCTTCGCTGAATTTTCTACCGCCTTTTGCGTACTCTTTTTGAGTACAGGGTTTAGTACAGGGCTGTTTTTTATAAAGCGAGTTAGCTCAGCATTTATGAGCAAAGCCCTTTTTGGCATCAGTTTTTTAAATCGCATAATAGATCCATGCAGCTCGATGAGTTGAATATGAGCTCAGTCTACTGGACCTTTTTGATGATGCCTTAATCAAGATCAAGAAACCGTATGGAGTCTTTATATGGAACTGTTAAGCCCAGCAGGCAGTTTACCGGCACTCAAAGCCGCTGTTGATGAAGGTGCCGATGCCATTTATCTCGGTTTAAAGAATGATACCAATGCCCGTCATTTTGCCGGATTAAACTTCACCGACAAAACCATGACCCAAGGGGTTAATTACGCCCAAGATCGTGACTGTCGAGTGCATGTAGCCGTGAACACTTTTGCACACCCAGACCGAAGCCAAGCTTGGTTTGATGCGGTTAAGAAAACTCATGACATGGGCGCGGATGTGCTGATCGCTTCTAATATTTCGGTTTTAGAATACGCAGCAACGCATTATCCCGAATTAGAATTACATCTTTCCGTTCAAGCGGCGGCCACTAACGTAGCGGCGATTAACTTCTTTAAGCAATTTGGTGTTAGCCGAGTGGTCTTGCCGCGCGTACTGTCTTATCAACAAGTTGCCAACCTCGCCCAAGATACCGACATTGAGTTAGAAGTGTTTGCGTTTGGTAGCTTGTGCATCATGGCCGAAGGCCGCTGTTATTTATCGTCCTACATGACAGGGGAATCACCGAATACTGTGGGGGCTTGTTCGCCCGCGAAGTTCGTGCGTTGGGAAGAGACCGATAAAGGTTTAGAAAGCCGATTGAATGATGTATTGATCGATCGCTTTGCCGAAGATGAAAACGCCGGCTATCCAACCTTATGCAAAGGGCGCTTCAATGTGGAAGGGGACATCACTCATGCCTTAGAAGAGCCCACCAGTTTGAATACCCTCAGCCTTCTACCGCAGCTCAATAACATTGGTATCAGCGCGTTAAAGATCGAAGGCCGTCAGCGCAGCCCAGCGTATACAAGACAGGTGACTCGAACTTGGCGCAGTGCGATTGATGCAATGAAGAAAAATCCCGCGGATTTCCAAGTTCAGGAAGAGTGGAATAAGTGTCTGAGCGCCTTATCAGAAGGCTCGCAAACGACACTCGGCGCTTATGAGCGTACTTGGCAATAATCGGCATGTAAGCATAGATAGAGAGACGTTATGGAATTTTCAATGGGTAACCTCCAGTTCTACTGGGAAAAAGACACCGCATTAGATTTTTATCAGAAAGTAGCCGACTCCAATGTAGAGCATGTGTACCTGGGTGAATCGGTCTGTTCAAAACGACGCGAACTTAGGTTGGATGATTGGCTTGAAGTAGGGCGTGAGTTATCGACAAAAGGTAAATCCGTTGTTTTATCAAGTTTGGCTTTATTAGAAGCAAAAAGTGAATTAGCGACACTCAAAAAAGTCTGCCTAAATGGCGAACTGAAAGTCGAAGCCAATGACTTTGGTGCCGTAGAAATTTTAACCGACGCTAAAATCCCGTTTGTGGCAGGCGCGGCGTTGAATCTCTATAACCAGCATGATCTAAAGGTTTTATTAGATCGTGGTATGCAACGCTGGGTCGTTCCTGTTGAGCTATCCAGAGATTGGTTAGCTAATGTTATAACGGGCTGCGAAGAGCTAGGTATTCGCGATCAAATCGAGACCGAAGTTTACGGTTATGGCTATTTACCCTTAGCTTATTCCGCTCGTTGCTTTACTGCGCGCTCGGAAGATCGGCCAAAAGATCAATGCGGTTTATGCTGTATTAAATATCCAGACGGTCGAAAAATTGATAGCCAAGAAGGCTTGGAATTGTTCCGCATGAACGGTATTCAAACCATGTCGGGTTCGATTCAGAATCTGGTGAATGATTTACCGTCGATGGAAGGGCTGGTTGATATCGTCAGAATGAGCCCACATTCTTTGGAAGTCTTTGATTGGTTAGATACATTTCAACGGGCTTTACGTGATAATCAAAGAATACCGCTGCAGGGTTACTGCAACGGCTATTGGCACAAAATAGAAGGGATGAAGGCTATTTAGCCGTCTTGATTAATGCGCTTAATCAGTACTTGTAATACTTCGGCGTACTTGTCATTTTCGACCTGACAAGTACCGGCATTTCTATGTCCGCCGCCTGCGTATTCTAAACACAGTTCGCCAATGTGAGTTTGGTGACTGCGGTTAATAATAGAACCGCCGATGGCAAATACTGTATTTTGTTTCTTTAAACCCCACAGCACATGAATCGAGATATTCTGCTCAGGAAAGAGGGCATAAATCATAAAGCGGTTACCCGCATAAATAATTTCTTCATCTCTTAAATCAAGCACAACTAAGTTTTTATGCACGGTTGTGCAACGCTTAAGCTGATCTTCAAACTGCTGGCGATGTTCGTTATAAAGCTCCACCCTTTCTTTCACATCGTCTAGCTGTAAAATTTCTTCAATATTATGATCGTAACAATAATCAATTAAATGCATCATTAACTGATAGTTACTCACACGGAAATCTCGAAAGCGGCCTAAGCCTGTTCGGGAATCCATCAAAAAGTTCAGTAATACCCAGCCTGTTGGGTTTAGAATTTCATCTCGGCTAAATTGCGCAGAATCCGCTTTATCAACGGCTTCCATCATATCGACAGAGATATTTGGGAAGCGTTGAGCACCGCCATAATAATCATATACAACACGAGCTGCTGAGGGTGCCTTGGTATCGATTATATGATTGTCTGGGGCATTATCACCTCGACGCTTAACTTCCGAAGCGTGGTGATCAAAGCTCAAGTGGCAACCAGCAACATACGGCAGGTTGGTGGTAATATCGTTAGGCCCAATATCAATGATGCCATCTTGCATATCTTTAGGATGCACAAACAGAATATCGTCGATCATACCTAAATCTTTGAATAAGACGGCGCAGACAAGGCCATCAAAGTCACTGCGAGTTACTAAACGAAACGGTTGCTCTGCCACATTGTTCTCCAACGTCTAAATTCTCCAAACCTGGTTCGATAACGAGCTATGAAAACCGTCATCTATTGGATTTAGCATAGTCGAGATTTTTCGATCAGCGCCATTTAGTCATGAAATTTAGTGGGAAAATAAAGAGAGTTTATAAAGCCTTCCATAAAGTATCGAACATCATTTGATGGGTTCCGGATATTGCATCGCTATCAATCACTACTGCGACAGGAAAGTCATTCTTAGTCAGGCTAATCATCGCAACCTTGGGAGGGTAGATTGCGATATACGAAGCATCACCTTCGCCTTTCATCCACTTACGCTCAGCCAGCTCGGCTTCGTCACCGCCTTCACCAATCGCCAATACACGAACGAAAATGCCTTTAGCAATACGTTGCTTAGTAAATGTAGGGAATGGGCGATATAAATGCTCACGTAAGGCTTGAGTAGAAATAACCGAGTAAGACTTATCGCCTTTATCAGTCGAGCTAAGGATGTCTCTTAAAACATATTCAACCCCTTCATCACCTTCATAGAAGCGCACATTACTGGTAGCAAACTCGGGCTTTAAATGACGAAGTGCTGGAATAATATCCGTTTTTAAGCTGGTCAAAGTTGCTTCTAATTCTTGTTGTTTTTCTTCCGCAAGGTCTAACAAGCGTGACGGATCTTCGGCTTGAAATATCCGTCGCTTACCTTTTGGCAGATAATTCACAATGCCTTTTTTGACCAAAACCTTAAGGGTTTCGTAAGTACTACCACGGTTAACATCGGCTTTGGCCGCAAGGTCTCGAATCGATGCTGGGCCTAACTCAAGAAGTGCGAGGTAGATAGCAATTTCACGATCGGTGAGGTCGAGTGACTTAAGCGAGGATAGGTTCATTTTGATTCTTTATAAAAGATAGAATTATTTATTTATCCATTGTCATTTTTTTTGTGACAAAAGCAATTGTAAATATCCACAAAAACCATAAACTGGCGCTTTTATTACAATTATGTGATGGCTCTGTTGATATTTAACAGTTTAAATAGCTTATTTTTCTCGTTACTTGGAACCCAATAATAATAATGACTATTGACGTCGTCGTACTCGCAGCCGGCCAAGGCTCGCGAATGAAATCCCTATTGCCTAAAGTATTACACCCAATCGCTGGCAAACCGATGCTAGCCCACGTATTAGACAGCGCTAAAGCGGTTAACGCCGACGCGATGCATGTGGTGATTGGACATGGTGCAGAAAAAGTTAAAACCGCATTCGAAAATGAAAAGAACCTAAGCTGGGCGCTACAAGCTGAACAAAAAGGCACGGGTCATGCCGTGATGATGGCGTTAGAGAACTTAGCCGCAGAAGGCACCACCTTAATTTTATACGGTGACGTTCCGCTAACGCAGCCAGCAACGTTACAAGCATTGATCGAATTGTCGACGGAACAGCAGCTTGGCTTATTAACGGTTAACATGGCTGATAGCACAGGTTATGGTCGAATCGTTCGCGATGCAGGCAATAAAGTAACTGCCATCGTTGAGCATAAAGATGCCAATGCCGAGCAGCTATTAATCAAAGAAGTGAATACTGGCATCTTAGCCGTGCCAACGGCTAAGCTGCATCAGTGGTTGCCGACTTTGAGTAACGATAATGCTCAAGGCGAATATTACTTAACCGACATTATCGCCATGGCGGTTGCCAATGGCCTTACGGTTGAAACCTTGCAGCCAGAAAACGAACAAGAAACCTACGGCGTGAATAACCGTCAACAGCAGGCAGAACTAGAGCGCTGGTATCAGACTCAGCGTGTGAATGCTTTGATGGCAAACGGCGTAACGGTATTAGACCCCGCACGTTTGGATATTCGTTTAGGTAAAGCATCAAATACCGGTCTAACCGTCGGTAACGACGTAGTGATCGATGTAAACGTTATCTTAGAAGGTGATGTAACCCTAGGTGACGGCGTAGAAATAGGCCCTAATTGCATCATCAAAAACTCAACACTAGCAGCAGGCACTAAAGTAGAAGCCTTCTCTCATATCGAAGAGGCAACGGTTGCTCAATCTTGCGTGATTGGCCCTTACGCTCGTTTACGCCCAGGTGCTGATCTTGCTGATGGCGCTAAGGTGGGTAACTTCTGTGAAGTGAAAAAATCTCAAATCGGCGCAGGCGCAAAAGTAAATCACCTAACCTACATTGGCGATGCAACCATCGGTGCAAATGCCAACATCGGTGCAGGTACAATTACTTGTAATTACGATGGGGTGAATAAATTCAAAACAGAAATTGGTGAAAATGCTTTTATTGGCTCCAATTCCTCGTTAGTGGCTCCGGTAACAATCGGTGCTAACGCGACGGTAGCCGCCGGTTCTACGGTAACAAAAGAAGTCGCGGCAGAAGAACTCGCAGTGGCACGTGGTAAGCAACGAAATATCAGTGGCTGGCAGCGTCCAGTTAAAACTGAAAAATAATTAAACAGCGTCACTCTATCAAGCGGAATATAAAACATGTGCGGAATTGTTGGTGCTATTGCACAGCGTAATGTTAGCGAAATTTTATTAGAAGGCCTTCGTCGCCTTGAATACCGAGGATACGACTCGGCAGGTTTAGCCATTTTAGATGCCAATGGTGATATTCAACGTACCCGTGCACTGGGCAAAGTGATTGAGTTAGAAAATGCCATCTCTGCCAAATATGGTGAAGAAGGTTTGCAAGGTACTATCGGTATCGCTCATACCCGTTGGGCAACCCACGGCGTACCCAGTGAAGCCAATGCCCACCCTCACATGTCTTCTGACGAAGTGGTATTGGTACATAACGGCATCATTGAAAACTACCAAGAACTCAAAGTTGAATTGAAAGCGCAAGGCTATGTGTTCAACTCACAAACCGATTCAGAAGTGGTTATTCACCTGATTCACCGTGAATTAAAACAGAACGATTTTGCCCAAGCGGTTAAAAATACCATTGCACAACTGGACGGCGCGTTTGCTTTAGCCATTATGCAAAAAGGCAACTCAGAAGAAATGTGGGTAGCGCGCCAAGGTTCACCGTTGGTCATTGGTGTGGGTATGGACGAGTTCTATGTCGGTTCAGACCCATTAGCGCTATTGCAAGTCACCGACCGTTTCATCTATTTAGAAGAAGGCGACCTTGCGCATATCACCCGTAAGAAACTAACCATCTTAGATAAAGAGCATACAGAAGTTGAGCGTGCCATTAGCGTATTCGATCATAAGATTGGCACCGCAAGCAAAGGCGAATACAAGCACTTCATGCTGAAAGAAACCTTTGAACAGCCAACGGTGATTAAGCAGTGTTTAGAAGGCCGTATTTCTGAAACCAAAGTACTCGACCAAGCGTTTGGTGTGAATGCCGGTGAATTGCTCGATAAAGTTGAAGCGGTACAAATTATCGCCTGTGGTACCAGCTATCATTCAGGCATGGTGGCAAAATACTGGATCGAAAAATACGCCAATATTCCTTGCCAAGTAGAAGTCGCCAGCGAGTTCCGCTATCGCCATACAGTGATTGCGAAAAATACACTTCTAATTACGATTTCTCAGTCGGGAGAAACTGCAGATACGTTAGCGGCGCTTCGCAAAGCGAAAGAAGCAGGCTTATTAGCCAGCATGACAGTTTGTAACGTGCCAGGGTCTTCCTTAGTACGTGAATCCGACATGTGCCTAATGACCAATGCTGGTCCAGAAATTGGTGTTGCCTCAACTAAAGCATTCACAACGCAGTTAACCGCTTTGTTGTTGTTAACGGTTGCTTTGGCGAAGCGCAATGGCATGAGTGAAGACTCTGAGACTGAAATTGTTACTGCTTTGCATCAACTTCCAGAGTTGGTAGAAAAAGCGCTGCAACTGGATTCAAAGATTGAAAAAATCAGTGAATTATTTGCCGACAAACACCACAGCTTATTCTTAGGCCGTGGCCCAATGTACCCGATTGCTCAAGAAGGTGCGTTGAAGCTTAAAGAAATTTCATACATTCACGCTGAAGCTTATCCTGCCGGTGAATTGAAGCATGGCCCGCTAGCGTTAGTTGACGAAGACATGCCGATTGTTACGGTTGCACCAAAGAATGACTTGTTAGAAAAATTGATTTCTAATTTAGAAGAAGTCAAAGCCCGTGGTGGAGAGTTATTCGTATTTGCTGATGAATCAGTAAACATACACGACCTAGACGATCAGCACTTGTTATCACTACCAACAGTGCCGAGCTGCCTAGAGCCGATTGTTTACATCATTCCTCTACAACTGCTGTCGTACCATGTGGCAGTATTGAAAGGTACCGATGTCGATCAGCCTAGAAATTTGGCCAAGTCAGTTACGGTAGAATAATTGTAAGTTATTGATTTATAAGGATTTTATGCTTTATATTAATTAGCAATAAAGTCGTTAACTCAGCTATTAAGTAAGCCACCTTAGCCCTCTTTTTAAAAGAAGGGTTGGGGTGGTTTTTTTATGTTAAGCCGTTAAATCTATTTAACTACAGCCCAAAATTATCGTTCTCCGTTACTCTTTTCTGGTTTTTTAGTTATCAGGCCCATATAAATAAGCGGTGGTGAACATCATAATAAAAGAAAAAAACATTGCCATTGTAAAAAATAATGCGAGCTTCTTATCTTTCTTTCGGGTATGTCGTCTTACGGCTTCAGAATCTACAATCGTAGGGTTTAGTTTTGGGAAAACCATTATGAAAGAATAAGTAACGATAACGGAACCTATTCCTTTATCCCAAATAGGAGGCTGTATGCCTTCTTTTATCATTTCGCGCTCTATATGTTTAACGCTAATACGACCAAATAAAAATGTAGCAATGGCCCATATAAAGAAAGCAGAAACCCCTATGATAGCAATCCAATTTTCAGATGATAGATCAGTCATATAATTCTCATTTATAGGCTATTCAGCCAAGTTCCTAAATCATAAGCTTGATTAGCAGCAAACCTTCCAAATGAATCACCGCCTTTGGCCGCAACAATCCCAACTGTGATAGCAGCACCAATAATAATAACCCAGCCAACAGGTGTCGCTAATAAGGCGATACCAAGGCCCGAAGCTGCTGAGACGGTTGCTTGGCCTGCTGCTATACCAAAGATAGTGCTAGTTCCAAAGCTGGTTGTTTCAACCGCCGCACGCTTCTGCCAATCTTTTCCAGACAAGTAATCTGTATGTACCTTACTTGCACGAATACCAGCATCAAGCACAATTAAACCTTTTCCTAAAATGTTTGCACCTGATTCAAAAGCGCGTAAGTTTTGGAATTCAGCCGTAGTCGTGAACTGAATAGGTTTTATTGTTCTGCTGCCTTTTGCTTGGCCGATGCCACGTTCGGCATTTGTATAAACCGTGCCTTTTTTGTTTTTTATTCGATTCAGGTATTTGTTAATTTCAGTCTGAAACTTGCTGTTAAATTCTTTTGTGAGAGATCGTACATTGTCTTCCAATACCATCATTTTATGCCGAGGAAGTTTTGCCTGTGATCCTTCTCTTACTTTTTCTAGTGCTTCTTTAACCTTGTTGGCTGCTTTAGCAAAATTACTTAATCGGGTATCAATGGCTGTAGAAGCGGCACCGATTGCGCCAATGCTTTCTTTTTGTACCGCAGGCGCTAATTCAGTTTGATAAAAATCAGCAAGCGCTTGTAGTTGGTCACTTCCGAGCATGTCGTCCATCAAGGCCATTTTTCGTTTTGATGCTTGTGATAACGATTGCATCTTTTTAAAAGTACATACTAGATCAGGCCGTGTTTTCTTCCAATCACTGGCAGGGTTATTACTTTCAGTGTGATTAGACCGCAAAATAAAAGGCGTACCGGCAGAAATGAAAGAACCTTTGATATGTGAGTTATCTTGTTGAAAATTGGCAAGTGCTTGCTTGTCATTGCGGTCTACTGGGAAAGTATTGCCTTTGCTGTAACACAGCGCTATTTCTTCTGACATGTTTTAGTCCATTAAAACTGATTTTTGTAAGAGGCGCGATTCAGCGCTACTGAAAATTAAAAGCCGCTATATTATCAGAACGTTTAACAATACATAGTATTAGCACGTACAGTTAATAAATATTCATGAATTATGCTTAATTTTAATAATGAGTAATAAAGGTAACATCATTACTATGCAACTGTTGTCGTATCACGTGGCAGTATTGAAAGGCACCGATGTGGATCAGCCTAGAAATTTAGCCAAATCAGTAACGGTAGAGTAACTGTAAGCTATTGATTTGTAGAGTTTTTTATTGGCTCGCCAGATATTGAATGCACAAAATGAACAGGGTTGGATTTCGACCCTGTTTTATAACCAGTATTGAAGCTACTCGGCGATTAAGGTGCAATAGCGAGTATTGATAGGTTATTTATCAATAAGCTAGCAAAACATCGTCCGTATTTTCAAGGAAGAACACATGCCTCAAGACAATCCAGAAAACCTATCTGCCATTATTGCTCTCGCAATTTTTATACTGCCAATCATCGTCGCACTTCTCTATCGATATAAAGCTAAAAAACTGAAAGGCAGCCTTGCCAAAAGTCAGCTTGAAATCACCACTATAAAGGCTGAGCGCGACAGCTTAATTGAAACCCTAAAGCCTATAACCGATGTGAAGCAAGAAGCAGGGCGTCTGTACTCAGAGGCATATGCAGCCACTTTGAATGCAAAAGCCGTGTTGAAAGTCGCTAAAGAAAAAGCGCAAGAGCTAGTAGACCAAGGCCAAAGCGAAGCTGATAAAACAATAGAATCGGCTAAAAGTCGGGCGCAAGAGATCGCAGGCTCAGCGCTAGAGGCCAAAGAGAAAGCCGACAGCTATGCAGCGGCTATCAAAGCGATGAAAAATACCATAGAAGGTTATCAAGACGACTACATCATCCCGAATCACACAGTATTAGATGATTTAGCCGATGAATATAGCCACAAAGAGGCAGGAGAGCAGTTGAAGCTAGCTCGAAAACGAGTGAAAGACATGGTGAAAGGCAGTCGTGCAGCCGACTGCGATTATGCTGAAGCTAATCGTCGAGCTTATGCGATACATTTCGCAGTCGATGCCTTCAACGGCAAGGTAGATACAGCGCTAGCCAAAGTGAAACACGATAACTATGGCAAGATTAAACAAGCGATCATAGATGCCTATGCCTTGGTTAACCACAATGGCCAACCCTTCCGAAATGCCAGAATTGAGCAAGAATACCTAGATGCCCGATTAGAAGAACTAAAATGGGCGGTAGCAACTCATGAATTGCGCCAACAAGAACTAGCCGAGCAAAAAGAACTTAGAGAGCAAATACGCGAAGAAGAAAAAGCGCGACGTGAAATGGAAAAAGCCATTAAAGACGCAGAGAAAGAAGAACGCATGCTGCAAAAAGCGTTAGAAAAAGCACGTAAAGAGCTAGCGGGAGCGACCGAAGAGCAAAAGCTGCAATACGAAGCACAACTTGAAGAGCTAGAGTCGAAGCTAAGCGAAGCCGAAGCAAAAGGTCAACGAGCAATATCAATGGCTCAGCAGACCAAGCGCGGTCACGATTATGTAATTAGTAATATTGGCAGCTTTGGGGAAGAGGTGTTTAAAGTAGGAATGACTCGTCGCCTAGAGCCAATGGACCGAGTAAAAGAGCTTGGCGATGCATCAGTACCGTTTAGCTTTGACGTACACGCCATGATCTATAGCGATGACGCACCGGCTTTAGAGAAATCGTTACACCGAGTATTCGACGACAAGTCAGTGAACAAAGTAAACCCACGTAAAGAGTTCTTTAAATTAGCCTTAAGCGAAATCAAACAAGCGGTTGAACAAGAAAATGTAGAAGACGTACATTGGACACTGAAAGCCGAAGCGGCAGAGTACAGAGAGTCTATGAGCATTAATCGATCAATCGTTAAACAAAAGAATGAAGCTGAAAATCAAAAGAGCGCAGTAATGGCTTAAACAGCCTGCATGGTAAGGAACCCTTAATGTATAATTTTTATTTCATGTTCGAGCAAACCTTCAAGAATATCGACGATATCCTCCGCAAGGATGCTGGCTGCTCCAGCGAGCTAGATTACACAGAACAAACCTCATGGATGCTATTCCTCAAGTATCTCGATGACCTAGAGCAAGAGAAGTCCTTAGCCGCCGAGCTAATGGAGGAAGAGTATAGCTACATCATAGACAGAGCACCGTTGGAATGCATGGGCAGCACCTAAAGGATGCTGTGGCGAGTTCGATCATAACAACGCCTTTACAGGCGATGACTTAATGGAGTATGTCGACGACGAGCTGTTCCCCTACCTTGAAGTCTTCAAGCAAAGAGCGGAAAGCCCAAACACCATCGAGTACAAAATCGGTGAAATCTTTGGCGAGATTAAAAACAAAATCCAAAGCGGCTACTCACTGAGTGATGCTCTAGAGAAAATTGATGAGCTACGCTTTCGCTCACAAGAAGAAAAGCACGAGCTATCGCACTTATACGAATCCAAAATCAAAAACATGGGCAACGCAGGTCGTAATGGTGGTGAATATTACACGCCGAGTCCATTGATTCGCGCCATGATTGACGTGACTACAACCTAAGATTGGCGAAACCATTTACGACGGTGCTGCAGGCTCAGCAGGCTTCTTGTGTGAAGCGTATGACTACCTGCGTCAACGTGGCTCAAGACGACAGCACTGTCCACCAGTGACCTAGAGACACTGCAAACCAGCACCTTCTACGCCAAAGAGAAAAAGTCTCTAGCCTATGTCATTGCCATCATGAACATGATCCTGCATGGCATTGAAGCTCCTAACGTTATCCATACCAATACCTAGGTGAGAACCTACATGACATTACCCCAAGCAACCAGCACGACGTTGTACTGGCCAACCCTCCCTTCGGTGGCAAAGAGCGTCAAGAAGTTCAGCAAAACTTCCCGATCAAGACCGGTGAAACAGCCTTTCTGTTCTTGCAGCACTTTATCAAAATGCTCAAGCCTGGTGGTCGTGCCGCCGTAGTTATTAAGAACACCTTCTTATCCAATACCGACAACGCCGCTGTTGCTTTGCGTAAAGAGCTACTAGAAAACTGCAACCTGCACACCGTACTCGATTGCCCAGGTGGAACTTTTATAGGCGCTGGTGTTAAAACCGTGGTGTTGTTTTTCACCAAAGGCGAACCGACGCAAAAGACATGGTTTTACCAGCTTGACGCTGGTCGCAACATGGGTAAAACCAATCCACTGAACGACAAAGACCTAAAAGAGTTTGTCGAGCTGCAAGCAAGCTTTAAAAACTCTGAGAAGTCTTGGTCATTAGCGATAACTGAGATGACTGAAGTACGTGGGACTTATCGGTTAAAAACCCCAACAAGAAGAAGAAGCACCACTGCGTGAGCCGTAAGTGATTATCGAAGAAATCATTGCGCTGGATAAAGAGAGCGAAGCGATTCTGGGTAAGATTCAGGAGTTGTTGTGATGAAAATCGCTGAGCTATGCGAAACTGGATTAGATGGTACGCGATCTCGTTAGCCCTAAAGCCCTTTACCACGGAGGAAATGTACCTTGTACATCAAAGAGCGGTTAATTGGATTTACGGAACATCAAGCGCCATAGGATGAACTATAGTATCTCAATCTGTTATCGATGAGATTCGCTCAACGATGTGCGATTCGAGCTATCTAGGGTGCTTATTGCATCTATCTTGCTACGGCTGGTTAAGTCGCGAAGTCTTCAGCTATCAAAACACGCACTAATTCAGAATGTATGCTGTATTTACAGCGAAATGAGAAATGTTGCTTCCTAGTATCTGTATTATTTTTTCTTAAATCACAAAGAGCTACTTGTGAGCTCAAGCTGTTGGTAATGCACAACCAAATATTTCACAGCAAAAAATTAAGAATACAGAGATTCGATCTTCCTCTCATCCCCGAACAAAAACGCATCGTCGCCATTCTCGATCAAGCCTTTGCCGACATCGAACAAGCCCGCGCCAAGACCGAGCAAAACCTCAAAAACGCCCGCGAGCTGTTTGAAAGCTATTTGCAGCAAGTGTTTAGCCAGCGTGGTGAGGGGTGGGTTGAAGTTCCTTTAGGTCGTGTTTGCAACTTTCAGAACGGGTATGCCTTTAAAAGTAAAGATACAGTGGAGTCTTCGAATACTCAGTTGATACGAATGGGTAATCTTTACCAAAATGTTTTGGACTTAAATAGGAAGTCAGTATTCTACCCTGATAACTTTTTTGATGAATATGATCAATTTAAATTGAATGCAGGGGATATGATTATTTCTCTTACGGGAACTGTCGGAAAAGAAGATTATGGTTATACCGTAGAGATACCTGCGACTGAAAAAAACTTACTTTTGAATCAACGTATCGCGAAGGTTATAGACATTGATTCTGAAAAAATAGAGCAACGCTTTCTTCTAAGGATATTACGCTCAAGAGTATTTTTGGATGAGCTTTATTCAACAGCTAATGGTACTCGACAGGCGAATCTGTCTACGGCAACGATGAAAGAAATTATGATTGCTATCCCTAGTGCAGATAAGCAAAGGCAGCTATGTAGTGAGTTTGATGGCCTAGAAGCTGAAACTATGAAATTGACGAAGATATACACTAAAAAGTTAGTGGACTTAGACGAACTAAAAAAATCCATCCTACAAAAAGCCTTTTCAGGTGAGTTAACGAAAACGCTTGAAGGTGAAACAAGCAAAGGAGCGGTGGCCTAATGTCGCAAGTTGATATCAGTTGTATGCGAGATATTGCCTTAGTTAATGAGCTGCTTAGCTCCGAAAATGCTTTGGTTGAGTTCAAGAAAAATAATAGCGATTCTAAGATGATTGCTAAGTATTGTTCAGCCCTATCTAATGCCGCGCGTATTGAAGATAAAGATTTCGCTTATGTATTGTGGGGTATTGATGATGCTACTCACGATGTTGTCGGTACAGATTTTGACCCTGATAGCGTTAAAACCGGCAGTAATATGGTATTGCAACTTTGGTTGGCTCAGCGTTTAAAGCCCAGTATCGCATTTCAGTTTAGGCGTATTGCTCACCCGAGTGGTGTTGTTGTATTACTGGAAATTCCGGCGGCAACCACAGCTCCCGTTGCATCTGATGATATTGCTTATATAAGAATTGGCAGTGGCACTCCAAAGTTAACAGATTACCCAGAACGTCAGCAAAAACTGATTACTAACCTACGCCCGTACGTTTGGGAAAAGGGTATTGCTAAGCAGTTTATTGATTCTGATGAAGTGTTGCGTTTGTTAGATTACCCCAGCTATTTTAGGCTGACTTCGCAAAATTTACCTGATAATAAAGTAGGTATTCTGGAGCGCTTATCATCTGATCAACTCATTCAAAAGGATGTAGGTGAACGCTGGAATATCACTAATTTAGGCGCGATTTTATTTGCCAATGATTTGCAGCAATTTGATATTGCGATATCACGCAAAGCCGTACGTTTTATTGCGTATAAAGGTAAGAACCGCGCGACAACTGTTACTCATCGTCAAGATGGCCAAAGGGGATATGCGGTAGGACTTGGGGGGCTTGTTAATTATATCAATGACCTGCTACCAGTAAACGAGCATATTGGTGAAGCTTTTCGCGAATCTAGGCCATTGTTCCCTGAAATTGCTATTCGAGAGCTAATCGCTAATGCCTTGATTCATCAAAATATGACCATTCAGGGTGCCGGCCCACAAATAGAACTATTTGAAGATCGAATGGAGATTACTAATCCTGGAGAGCCATTAATTCAAACTGACAGGATGATTGATTTACCGCCACGTTCGCGCAACGCTATGTTGGGTACCCTGATGAGGCGCATGAGGTTGTGCGAAGAACAAGGAAGTGGTTTAGATAAAGTTATTGCTAGTGTGGAGTTGTATCAATTACCACCGCCTAAATTCCAAGCAGAAGCCAATTCTATGCAGGTAATTATCTATGCTCCTCGTACTTTCGCCGAGATGACACCTGAAGAACGTATTCGAGCTTGTTATCAGCACTCTGTTCTTAAGTGGTTAAGTGGAGAGCGAATGAAGAATGCTAGTTTGTGTGAGCGCCTAGCTATTGATAAAAGAAATGCTGCGCAGGCATCTGGAGTATTAAAAGGGGCGTTAAAGGCTGGATATATCAAGCCAGCGGAAGACGATAATGTCAGATCAGGTTATTTGCCGAAATGGGCTTAGTTTCTTGATTGTGAACATAAAAAGTTGGGTTTCGACTCAATAAATTACATGTTACCGTTTTTAAACTGCTGTTAAATCAACGGGCTTAACCGTTGTTTACAGTTTCTTGATCCGCTCTTGATTCTATGTGTGTTTTTTATACATAAAGCGAGTTTCTTATGAATATTATTCAATTTAATTCGTTTGTGGAGTCTAAATTTGATTTCAGACTCCACTAAGTAAATCGAGGCGTTTTCAGGCTCCTCAAATGGTTTCTTGATCGACTCTTGATTCAAAGGTTGTTTTTTGAACATTTTAGAGTGCTGATTGTTGGTAAGGCCTTTATAAATCAATGGGTCATATAGAATATACTCGATATAATTTTCTTAACTGGCTCTTGATTCTTCATAATTTCGGCCAGTAAAGGCAAAAGGAAGTAAATTGCAGATGATGAACGAAGCGGATACCCGCGCGAGTTTAATCGACCCTAAGCTGGTGGCGGCAGGTTGGGGTGAGGTTGATAACAGCTTTATTCGCCGTGAGCTGTTTGCCCAGGCCAAATTATGGCGGGTGGTAAACGCGCTAACAAAGTGCCTTGTGATTATGTGCTGGTGTACAAAGGCCGAAAGCTTGCTGCCGTAGAAGCCAAAAAAGAAAGCCTGACTTATAGCGAAGGTGTACGCCAAGCCAAAGACTACGCACAACGCCTGCAATGCCGCATTGCGTATGCCACCAACGGCCATGATATTTATCAGATTGATATGCTCACCGGTGAAGAAAAGCTGGTGGATGAATACTTATCTCCGCAAGCGCTTTGGAATTTAACCTTTGAGCAACAAGGCGATCAACCAGAAGCAGATTACACAAGCGCTTGGCGTGATGCGTTCTCTACCATTCCCTTTGAAGCTAAAGGCGATTGGGCACCGCGCTATTACCAAGAAAATGCCATTCATAATGCCCTTGAAGCCATTGCTCAGGGTAAAAACCGCATACTGCTGACACTGGCTACTGGTACGGGTAAAACCTGTATTGGCTTTCAAACCGCATGGAAGTTATTTCAAACCCGCTGGAGCTTAACTGCGCAAACAGACATTAGCCTTGCTAAAAAACGCCCGCGTATTTTGTTTTTGGCCGACCGTAATATTTTAGCCAATCAGGCGTTTAATGATTTTGGTTCGTTTGGTGAAGATGCCATTGTGCGTATCACCCCTGACGATATTCGAAAAAGAGGCGGTGTACCGAAAAATGCCAGCGTATTCTTTACCATTTTCCATACACTTATGTGCGGGCCAAGTTCTACGGCCGACGAGGTAGAAGACGAACTGGGTTCGGCGACAAAAGCCGATAACCCGTATTATGAACAATACCCCAGCGATTTTTTTGATCTTATTATTATTGACGAATGTCACCGTGGTGGCGCGAACGATGAAAGTGCCTGGCGCGATATTCTTAACTACTTTGCGCCTGCGGTACAACTGGGTTTAACCGCTACTCCTAAGCGCACCGATAATGCCGATACCTATGGTTACTTTGGCGAGCCTGTTTACAGCTATACTTTAAAAGAAGGCATTAACGATGGTTTCTTAACACCGTTTAAAGTGCTGCCCATTGTTGGCACGATGGATGAGTACACCTACTTGCCCGGTGATGGCGTTGTGGTAAAAGGCGATTTAGAGCCCGGCAGGCTTTATAAAGAAGGCGACTTCAACCGCATTATTACTATTCCAAAACGCGAAGAACGCCGCGTGCAGTATTGGATGGATCGATTTAAACCCAATGAAAAAACCATCGTATTCTGTGCAACTCAAGTACATGCGGGTATGGTGCGCGACTTTATTAATCAGTATGCGGTAAAAAAAGGTTGGACGACCAATACCAACTACTGTGTGCGCGTTACCGCTAACGATGGAGCCGCAGGCGAAAGCGATTTAAAGGTTTTTTGCGATAACGAAAAAACCATTCCTACAATTTTGACCACCTCGCGCAAACTGTCTACCGGTGTAGATGCGCGTAATGTGCGTAATATCGTATTGATGCGCCCGTGCAATAACATGATCGAATTTAAACAGATCATTGGCCGTGGCACCCGCACCTACGACGGTAAAGATTATTTTACCGTGTACGATTTTGTAAAAGCCCATCACAACTTTGCCGACCCCGCCTGGGATGGCGAGCCGATTCAAGAAGAAGTCTGCCCAGAGTGCGGCAAAACCCCGTGCGAGTGTGAAGACACGAGCGGCCCAGGTGAACCTAAACCGTGCAAAGAATGTGAACAACAACCCTGTATCTGTGAAAAGCCCGAGCCAGAAGGTTGTGAACAATGCGGCCAAATACCGTGCGTGTGCGAAAAGTTAGAAATTGAGTTATCGGATGGCCGTGCTCGGCAAATAAAACATATTTCGTCTGCAATGTACTGGAGCGCTGAAGGTAAACCGATTACCGCTAAAGAATTTGTTGAACGCATGTTTGATGACTTACCAAGGTTTTTTGAAAACGAAGATCAGCTTCGCGAAATTTGGAGCGACCCAACAACACGCGAAAAGTTATTACAAGATCTTAGTGAGGCGGGTTACGATAGTGAAAAACTCGACAGTATGAAAGCGGTGATCGACGCAGAAGATAGCGATGTTTACGATGTGCTAACGTATGTTGCTTATGCCGCAGAAGCACAAACACGCACAGAAAGAGCCAAGCACGCTAAACCTAAAATCCACTCTGCATTCACCAACTATAAACAGCAAGAATTCATCGACTTTATATTAAGTAAATACATTGAAGACGGCGTAAATGAACTGGCAACCAGCAAAATGCGCAGCTTAGTAGAGCTTAAATACAATACGATTAATGACGCCGCGATAGAATTTGGATCGCCCAAAGCGATACGCGAAACGTTTGTGGGCTTTCAGAAGTATTTGTATGAGTGACTATGAACTTAGATATTTTAGGCTGGATATCTGATTCCTATTCCCCAGAAAAAAAAGGAAAAATTCCTATAATCGCCATCCAGTCTTCCGAATTCAAATTTTGTAATAAATCTAGGGTGATTTTTTCTGACATACATTAAAGCCCGTTCAACTAAGATCGATATTAGTCCTTGGGGCCGTATAAATTAGCCACCGTAAACATGACAGTAAAAAAATCAAACTAGAAAATTGTAGAAAGAATGCTAAGCGCTTATCTTCTTTTCTTGTATGCCTTCTAACCGCTTTATAATCAACAATCGTTGGATTTAGCTTTGAAAATACTATTATTAAAGAGTAAGTTGCGATAATTGAGCCTATCCCTTTATCCCAAGTGGGTTGTTCAATACCTTCCTTCTTCATTTCATATTCAATATGTTTAACGCTAATACGACCAAACATAAAAATGAGCAAGGCCCCAGATAAAAATGCGATAAGTAATATAATTGCCATCCAGTTTTCAAGAGAGAGCTCCAACATAAATAACCTTCTCTTTATAAACTATTTAACCAAGAGCTGAAATCAAACGCTTGATTGGCGGCAAATTGTCCGGCCATATCATCGCTCTTGGCCGCAATTACACCGACTGTTATTGCAGCCCCTATAATAAATACCCATCCAGCTGGCGTGGCTAGGAAAGCAATACCTAATCCTGAAGCAAATGATACTATAGTTTGACCAGCGAATACTCCTGAAGCAGTACCTAAACCAAACCCTGCTGTTTCAACCGCCGCACGCTTCTGCCAATCTTTTCCAGACACGTAATCTGTATGTACCTTACCTGCACGAATTCCTGCATCAAGCACAATTAAGCCTTTTCCTAAAATGTTTGCACCTGTTTCAAAAGCGCGTAAGTTTTGGAATTCAGCCGTAGTCGTGAACTGAATAGGTTTTATTGTTCTGCTGCCTTTTGCTTGTCCGATGCCACGTTCGGCATTCGTATAAACCGTGCCTTTTTTGTTTTTTATGCGATTCAGGTATTTGTTAATTTCAGTCTGAAACTTGCTGTTAAATTCTTTTGTGAGAGATCGTACATTGTCTTCCAATACCATCATTTTATGCCGAGGAAGTTTTGCCTGTGATCCTTCTCTTACTTTTTCTAGGGCTTCTTTAACCTTGTTGGCTGCTTTAGCAAAATTACTTAATCGGGTATCAATGGCTGTAGAAGCGGCACCGATTGCGCCAATGCTTTCTTTTTGTACCACAGGCGCTAATTCAGTTTGATAAAAATCAGCGAGCGCTTGCAGTTGGTCACTTCCGAGCATGTCGTCCATCAAGGCCATTTTTCGTTTTGATGCTTGTGATAACGATTGCATCTTTTTAAAAGTACATACTAGATCAGGCCGTGTTTTCTTCCAATCACTGGCAGGGTCTCAGTTTTTCGTTATGCTAATGGGTCAAGTAGCCTGTCGCGTGAGCTTGAGAGATGTTGTCGATAATTTTCTGTATAGTCACATCGTTTTTATTATCTTAGTACTTCTAATATATCCCACTCCAATCTCTCGCGGATATCTACAAAGCAAAATGGCAGGTTGAATTGTTCTTCAAATGGATCAGAAAAAATCTGATAATTTAATCATTTGTAGGCATTGATTCGCTTGGCTCTCATGGTTGTGTTCGATTGAGTGAATATGATGCTAAGTTGTTGTTTAATTGGGCACCAATGAATACACCAGTATTTATTGATATGGCTTAAGGAAAATATATATGAAAAAAACAATTCTTATTCTTACTGGATTATCTATAGGCTTTATTACTGGCTATTTATATTCAAAAAATGAATTTAATGGAAACTCAGAGGATATAATTAGTAAAGAGATATCACTTTTAAAAAAATATGAACACATTCCTAGCTGTGATGAAATAAAAAATAATATTGATATAGCCGTGAACAATTCAAGTAATTCTGAAATAATACACTGGTATTTTTCATCTACTAACAATACAGTAAAAAAAGTGATTATTACTCCAGATATTTTTGTTGCATATGAGGAAAGTGAAGCCGACTGCGAATAGCTACTCTATTTGGGATCAGTTTCTATTTAGATCAAATAACAGAGTTTTTTATGGGTGTGACATATATTTTCTTATTGGTCAGTAATAGCGAACTTTGCTTCAGCTGAATTTGATCTGGTGAAGGTTAAAAGTCTACCAGTGAGATGTATTTATATGAGAAGGGGTTATTGTAAGGAAATACAATGTTGCTTTTGATAAAATCCCGAAAATAGGATATATAGACGCTTTCTTTAGTTAACAACTGTATCAAAATTCTAAAGAAGTGTGAGTCTTATAAATCAATAACTTACAGTCATTCGGCTAACAACTTTATTGTTAACCGACAATAAAAAAGCCCAGTTCAAACTGGGCTTTTTTATGTCTGCGTTATATCTCAATAGGAGTATCAATCAGAACGTATGATGGTTTTAAACGCCTTCGAAATAATATTCTTCTAAATCTTTTTCGAGAGTTTTGCGCTCAAGGTGCGCTTCAATAGCACGCCGAGCCATTAATTTATTAGAAGCGGAAGACTCTTTATTTACCACCACGTTGCCTTCTTTATCAAAAGAAACAACCTGCTCAACAGATTTTTCATGCACGCTTAATGCTGCTTTAGCTGCCCTAGCCATGATACTTCTCCTTGGTCATACTCGCTCATAGTCAATAATATAAGGTTTATATTGTTGCTATGACTGTTGTTTTTATTGTTACCTAGAGAATGACACTTTTCATACTAAATGCAATAGGTTAATAGTCTAATTTTAGCGATTTAATACTATCCTTGATGGCATTTAAATGTTCGATAAAATCGGGCCCACGGCGCTGTGTCACCGCTATAGCCAGCATATCTATGACCATTAGGTGGGCAATGCGAGAGGTCATTGGCGTAAATTGATCCGTATCTTCATCGATATTGATGAAAATCGGGATATCGGCGGCTAAACTGATGGGGGTGCCTTCTGGCGCCAGACAGATAACTGTGGCGTTATAGGTCTGTGCAAGAGAGATAGAATGCAATAGATCTTTGGTGCGACCACTTTGAGAAATGGCGACCACAACGTCTTCTTCATTAAGAGTAACCGCTGACATTGATTGCATATGGGGGTCACTATAGGTTGCCGTAGCGATCTGTAAGCGGAAAAATTTATGCAAAGCATCCGTCGCAACTGCGGCCGATGCACCAAAGCCATAAAACTCTAATCGTCGAGCTTTACTGACCACAGAAGAGGCTTTGGCAATTTGATGAGGTAATAACTGGTCTTTCACTTCATGTAGGCGCTGAATCGTTGTATCGGCGACTTTTTCGCAAATGTCTTCAATCGAATCATCTTCAGCAATGGCAAATTGGCCAATATTATTCGCAACCGCCAAATCTTGCGCCAGCTTCACTTTAAACTCTTGAAAGCCATTACAATGAATTGCACGACAAAAGCGCACAATCGTAGGTTCGCTGACTAAGGCTTCTTGAGCAAGGTCAACAATACGCATGTGAATAACGGAAGCTGAGTGTTGAATGACATAATCGGCAACTTTCACTTCAGACTTACGCATGCTACTGCGATATTGCTCAATGTTGGCTAAAATTCCATGTCCGTTACTGGCTGAATTTGACACTGTATTATCCATTTTAGAGATGTCTTCAGTATAACAGGGGTCTGTTATTTTCGGGTCTGTATAAATATCCAGTCTTTTGTCAACCAACTCATCAGTCAACTCTGGAGCTAGGCCAGCATTCTGGTACACTGCTGGGTTATGGACGTATCAAGTATTTTAGATCATTTAAATGATCCGCAACGCAACGCCGTTGCCGCTAATAGCAAGCATCAAATGGTTCTCGCCGGAGCCGGAACGGGTAAGACACGAGTACTCGTGCACCGCATCGCCTGGCTTTTACAAGTAGAGAACATCTCGCCATTTTCGATTATGTCGGTGACCTTCACCAACAAAGCGGCGAAAGAAATGCGTGCGCGTTTAGAAACGCTGATCCAAGTGCCCGTCAATGGTATGTGGGTGGGTACTTTCCACGGTCTTGCGCACCGCTTATTAAAGCAGCATTGGCGCGAAGCTAATCTGCCGCAGAACTTCCAAATTCTGGATAGCGACGATCAGTTACGACTGGTTAAACGCATCTTAAAAGCGACCGGTGTGGATGAAACTAAATTCCCACCTAAGCAGTTGCAGTGGTACATCAACGGCCAAAAAGATGAAGGGCGTCGCGCCGCACATGTTGTGCCTTCTGCCGATCCGTTCAGCCGTACTCAATTACAAGTGTATCAAGCCTATGAGCAAGCCTGCCAGCAAGGCGGCATGGTCGATTTTGGTGAAATTCTATTACGTGCACACGAACTGTGGTTGCATCACCCTGATTTATTAGCTCATTATCAAGGTCGTTTCCGCAACATCTTGGTAGACGAGTTTCAGGATACCAACGAAATCCAATACGCTTGGATTCGCATGCTCGCAGGGGATCAAGTCTCTGTGATGGCGGTAGGTGATGACGATCAGTCTATTTATGGCTGGCGCGGGGCAAAAATTGCCAATATCCGCAACTTCCAAAATGATTACCCAGGTGCAGAGCTGATTAAGCTTGAGCAAAATTATCGTTCTACCGCGACCATTCTTGCCGCCGCGAACGCCGTGATTGAAAACAATACCGGTCGTATGGGGAAAGAGTTAAAAACCGAGGGTGAGCTGGGTGAGAAAGTTTCGCTCTATTCCGC
This sequence comes from uncultured Gammaproteobacteria bacterium, assembly GCA_963851095.1. GTDB lineage: Bacteria > Pseudomonadota > Gammaproteobacteria > Pseudomonadales > Oceanobacteraceae > Oleispira. The sequence continues at coordinate 29,545 of CAWKOX010000009.1, forward strand.
GTTTAACGAACAAGATGAAGCGCGCTACATCGCCGACCAGATTGAAACCTTTGCTAATAGTGGCCGTGCGCGCAAAGACATCGCCATTCTTTATCGCTCCAACGCACAATCTCGAACCTTAGAAGAGTCCTTATTACGCCAAGGTATTCCTTATCGAATCTATGGTGGCCAGCGCTTCTACGATCGTTTAGAAATTAAAAACGCGTTGTCGTATTTACGTCTGTTATTGAACCGTCACGATGATGCCGCAGTAGAGCGTGTGATTAATGTGCCCGCCCGTGCTTTAGGGGATAAAACCGTTGCCATTATTCGTGGTCATGCACGTGAGCAAGGTTGTTCTATGTGGCAGGCGGTTTGTGAAGCAGCAACGTTAGGTATCTTACCAAAACGTGCCAGCTCAGCCGCCCAAGGGTTTGTCGATTTAATCGATACCATGGCAGAGGGTGCAGGGGAATTAGAGCTGCATGAAATTATGGACCAAGTCATCACCCAATCGGGTTTGATTGAGCACCATAAAAAAGAGAAGGGTGAAAAAGCGCAAGCGCGTTTGGATAACCTCGACGAATTAATCAATGCAGCGCGCCAGTTCATCACCCAAGACGGTGTGGATATGGCGATGATGGCAGAAGAAGCCGCGGCCGAAACAGGGGAGGATCCTGAAGTCTTAATGGAAGGCGCGGCGGATAGCCTTTATGACCTAGCGGTATTCTTAGATACCGCTGCCCTGGATGCGGGTGATACCCAAGCCAGTGAGCACGATGACGCTGTTCAGCTGATGACTTTACACTCGGCCAAAGGTTTGGAATTTCCACTGGTATTCCTCACGGGCTTAGAAGAAGGATTATTCCCGCATAAAATGTCGATGGACAGCGCCGATGGTTTAGAAGAAGAGCGCCGTTTAGCTTACGTAGGCATTACTCGTGCCATGGAACGTTTGGTGATTACTTACGCCGAAAACCGTCGCTTGCATGGCCAAGAAAACTTCAGTACGCCGTCGCGTTTTATTCGTGAAATTCCTTCTGAATATGTTCAGGAAGTGCGTTTAAAAAATACCATTACTCGCCCGGTTACGGCCTCAAAATCTTCTAGCTTAAGTTTTACTGAAGATGCGCCAGAAGGTGTTCCGTTCAAAATTGGTGAGCGGGTTTATCATGCCAAATTTGGTGAAGGCCAAGTACTGCAGTTTGAAGGCGGCGGTGCCAGTGCGCGCATTCAAGTAAATTTTGAATGGGAAGGTACTAAGTGGCTGGTGGTTGCGTACGCCAAGTTGCAGTCGATGGACGACAATGACGACTTTTAAGTATAACGTTTCTTAATTAATGTCACTCTAAAAAGCATGATTGGGTGTTTGTGGAATAAATACTCAATCATAATTTGATTAAATTAAATAACCAATTTAAATAACCACTATTTAGTCATGTTAAGAATTTAAAATAAAAAGGAAAAACTCATGCAGGCAAAGACCGCCTTTTCAATTATTAAACTAACAGTCATTAGTTTCATCGCAAGTGCTTTAATCGCTTGTGGGCCAGAGAAACAGTCTGAAGCAGCTGGCAATACGGCTGTGCAGAAGACCTATAGCTGGAAAATGGTGACATCGTGGCCTAAAAACTTCCCAGGTTTAGGAACCGCCCCAGAGCGCTTCTCTAAAATGGTTGATGACATGTCAGCGGGTCGCTTAAAAGTTAAAGTGTATGGTGCTGGTGAATTAGTACCTGCGCTGCAAGTATTTGATGCAGTATCACAAGGCACGGCCGAAATGGGTCATAGCGGCGCGTATTACTGGAAAGGCAAAACGCCCGCTGCGCAGTTTTTCACAACCGTACCGTTTGGCTTAACCGCACAAGAAATGAATGGTTGGATCTATCACGGTGGTGGCCTTGAATTATGGCAAGAGCTTTACGCGCCGTTTAACTTGATCCCTCTTGCAGGTGGTAATACTGGCGTACAAATGGCGGGTTGGTTTAATAAAGAAATCAATTCAGTAGAAGACCTTGAGGGTCTGAAAATGCGCATTCCTGGCTTAGGTGGCGAAGTACTAAAGCGCGCGGGTGGCACGCCTGTGACCTTACCAGGTGGTGAATTATTTACCTCGCTGCAAACCGGTACTATCGACGCAACAGAATGGGTTGGCCCTTATAACGACCTAGCCTTTGGTCTGCATAAAGCGGCGAAATACTATTATTACCCTGGCTGGCATGAGCCGGGCTCTATGATGGAACTAACGGTTAATAAACCTGCTTTTGAATCATTACCCAAAGATCTACAAGTCATTGTTACCACAGCGGCTAAGGCGATTAATGCGGATATGTTGGCGGAATATACCGCACGTAATAATGCGGCGTTAACCGAATTGGTCGAAAAGCACGGTGTTGATTTGCGTGCATTACCAACGGATGTTTTAAACAAGTTACGTGATCTTTCGAAAGAAGTGGTGGCAGAAGTCGCCGCGCAAGATCCGGCATCGCAGAAGGTTTATGATTCGTACATTAAATACCGCGACAGCGTTGTTAAGTACCACTCGATCAGCGAACAGGCTTTTATTAATGCTCGTGATGAAAAGAAAGCACCTCTATAAAGTACCTCTATCATGTTATCAATTACCGAACAGACCCTGCAAACTGACAAGTTGATCGCCTTACGTTCTTATTTATTAATGATCGTAATAACCATTGCCGCTTTTATCTTGCTGCAAGTGTTTGATCTTAATCAGTCATTATTTTTTACCCTTAACGAAGCTTCAAAAGCGCTGTTACCTGATGCACTCGCCGCTCATTTAACCGAATTAGGCAATGGCTCCATCGTGGGTATATTGGCTTTGGGGCTGACGTTAAAATACCCAGCAATTGCCAAGCGCTTTTTGTTTATTACCTTGATGGCGGGAATTTTAATTGCAGGGTTCAAACAGTTTTTTGCAGACCCCAGACCTGCGGGAGTCTTAGCGCAAACAGATTTTCATATCATTGGTGATGTGCTAAAAAGATACAGCTTTCCATCGGGTCATACGACCACGGCGTTTGCGATGGCAGGCTTTATTATGCTGACGTTCTCGAGCCTATCGCTCAGAATATCGGTATTAGCTTTAGCGGTATTGGCGGGAATTTCACGTATCTCTGTTGGCGCGCATTGGCCAGAAGATGTGTTAGCGGGCGCAGCGTTAGGGTTCATCATTGCGTATGTAGGCTGCTTATTGAGCCTAAAGCCGTTCTCATTAAAAGGCAGTTATGCGGCGGCGGCTTTCTTAGCCTTAGCAGCCTTAATTGGAAGCTTAACCGCACCCGCAGACTTCCCAGAAATCCCATCGATTGCTTGGGTTCGGTTATTATGCGCAAGTTTGGCGACGGCTATATTGGCCTATTATTTGGTACGACTTTATTCTCTGAGAACAAAACAACGCGGAGTCTAAATACTCATATCAGACCTAACCCATTAAACAACTTGATGAGTTAGGTTATCTCTTCAGCATGGCCTATTTCGGTATTACTCTAGCGAGGTACATTACGAATACGGCCAAGCTCATCGATCGCGACATAGACAAACGTCGCATCAACGACCTTGTGTCTTTCACTTTCCCCGAGATTGCGAGTCCACACTTCAACATTAATCTTAATTGATGATTTCCCGATGTCTTCTAGTTTTGTATATACACACACAGCGCCCCCTACGCGAATAGGAGACATGAATACCATGGAATCCATAGAAACATTGGCAACGCGGCCCTGAGCAATCTTACTAGCAACGCTTTCAGCGGCTTCGTCCATACGAGCAGTCACCCAGCCCCCAGAAATACCGCCATGAATATTGGTATCTTGGCGACCCGTAATTAAGCGCAAACTTAATTCACCGTTAGGTGCTGGCTCTTGGTCTTCGGTGGTTGAGGCAGACGAAGACTCTGCGTTGTCTTTTTTACTATTATTGGCGAAAATGTTCATTGTTCTTATTATTCCTAGGAAGTATCCGTAGAAGACTGACTTTAAAAAATTGTGTTTAAAGACTGTATTTAAAATTGTCTTTAAAGATTATCCGTAAACCTTATCCGGCAACCAGGTTGCTAATTCAGGTACAAAGCTTAACAGCACCAGTACGGCAATTTGTATGGCAATAAACGGTGCAACACCACGATAGATGGCACTGGTCGGTAACTCTTTAGGCGCAACTCCGCGTAAATAAAACAACGCAAAGCCAAACGGTGGTGTTAAGAAAGAGGTTTGTAGGTTGATCGCAATCATAATACCCAGCCAAATTGGATCGATTCCCATGGCCAGCAAAATAGGAGCAACAATCGGCACCACTACAAAGGTGATTTCGATAAAGTCGAGGATGAAACCGAGTAAAAAGATCACCAGCATCACCACCAGCATGGCACCAACCTTCCCCCCAGGCATGGCTTCGAATAATGCCTGAACCTGCTCATCACCGCCAAAACCACGGAAGACCAAAGAGAAAACCGCCGCGCCGATAAAAATCATGAAAATCATACTAGTGACTTTTAACGTGCCATCCATGACTTCCTTTAAGCGAGGCAAAGAAAGCTGACCATACATCAGTGCTAAAATTGTTGCTCCCGCAGCACCAACCGCCGCAGCTTCTGTTGGCGTTGCAATGCCCGTCAAAATAGAACCTAATACCGCCAGCATTAAGGCCAGTGGAGGTAGCAAGCCTGCCAGTAACTGCATGGCAAACTTCTTATCTAGCGTTGGGCGATCAACCACCGCAGGCGCCGCTTGTGGCTTTAGCCAAGCGGTCATGCCCATGTAAGTCATATACAGCGCCACCAATAACAGCCCAGGAATTAATGCACCGACAAATAAATCAGCGACCGAAACCGTATCTGGGCTAAAAATCCCCATGCTAAGTTGCGCTTGCTGGTAAGCGTTAGATAACACATCCCCCAGAAGAATCAGTGCTGTAGAAGGAGGAATAATTTGCCCCAAGGTTCCCGTCGCACAAATATTACCGGCGGCTAAAGAAGGGCTATAGCCACTTTTTAGCATCGCGGGTAAAGAGATAAGCCCCATAGTCACTACTGTTGCACCAATAATCCCAGTACTTGCGGCCATCAACATGCCCACTAGAATCACCGAAATACCTAAACCACCCCGCAGAGGGCCAAATAATAGCGCCATATTGTGCAGTAGACGTTCAGCGATGCGCGACTTTTCTAGCATGATGCCCATGAATACAAATAACGGCACCGCGATTAAAATCTGATTACTTAAAATTCCAAAAATACGATTGGGCAGAGCACTTAAAAAAGCGCCATCAAAACTACCGGCCAAATAACCCAATCCCGCAATAATTAACGACGTTCCGGCCAAAGAAAACGCAACCGGAAAACCCATCATCAAAACAAGACACACGGCAACGAATAAAACTAAAGGCATCCATTCCATTATAGCGAGCCTCCCATCTGGTTCGTTGTTGATTCATGTGACTCAGACGCTGGGTGACTGCTTGCCTGCTGAGTGGCTTGGTGATCTAAGTTGCCAGCGGGTGGAAGTTTGAATACTGTCGTGAGTACATTGCTAACCGCTTGCACGATTAATAATATAGGTAAAACCACAATCAAGGTTTTAAGCAGATACACAAATGGCAAACCGCCTGCTTCGTGGGATTTTTCACCATTGGCCCACGCGAGATACACGTAATCCCAGCTGATATAAATCAGAAATAAGCAGGTGGGTAATAATAAAAATAAGGTGCCCAGCAGATCAATGCGCTGTTGCAAAGCCGCAGGCCATTTGTGATAAAACACATCAACTCGAACGTGCCCTTGCTGCTGCCAGGTATAAGCCGCCCCAAGCATGAACAAAGACGCATGCAAGTACATCACGGTCTCTTGCATCGCGATAGATGAATAATCAAAGACATAACGTAGAACCACGACTAAACAGGTGACGATCACCATCGCTAAAGAGAACCAACGGCATATTTTGCCAATGAAACCCGTAAACGTATTTAAGCCTGAAACAAAAGAGAGCAAAGACAAAGGCATGAGAAGTTAATTAAATCTTATTATTGAATGGGCGGAATTATACCTAAGCTGGCCTTGTATCCCAGTAATAACGGCCAGTTTGACGATATTTTACCTGTATTAGCGATAACGATAATGGAATCAATAGCTTAGAGAATCGAGCTAAAGTGATAAAAATTAGAAAATAATGAAAAAAGGCATTGACGGAATAGCGGATGCTCTATATTATCTCGCCCCAGTTAGCCGACATAGCTCAGCTGGTAGAGCAACTGACTTGTAATCAGTAGGTCCCGAGTTCGACTCTTGGTGTCGGCACCAAATACTAAAACCTCGTTATCGTAAGATAACGGGGTTTTTTTATGTCTGTAAGAAAATCATTATTGCTTAAAGACGTGAGTACGTTAGAAACCTACAGTGAGGTTACTGTTGTAAGGTTACTGTCTAAGCGTGCTTTTTTGTTGAATCCACTTTTTCTAAAAATGCATCCTCATAGAGATCGCGTAGCCATCGCTCGCCAAAGGCTTGGATAGTGAATATTGCCATTCTCCGGCTCTCGGCTCACCTTGATAGATCCCCCATGCGGCTTCTGCAGCTACTTTAAGCACATCGACTGTCGCCAGTTGATCATTATTGAGGTGTACGGTGTCAGACCAGTGTGTGTAAGGATCGTGCTGCTCGCTCCATTGCTGATGAATATCATCGTTAGTACTTTCGTCTGCATAGCAAGGAGAGAAGGTAAAAGGCGCGCACAAGCAGGTTAAACAAGCCGCACAAGGTTTTAACCAGCTTTGTCGACGTAAGGCTCGATTAAGATCTTTCTGCTCAATAAACCCTAAAGCCATTAAGCAATAACCCACCGGTTTATTATGTCGCGCTTGATATTGCAGCGCGAGCTCAAGCTGTTGTTCTGATATGACGTGCTTAGCTAATAGTATTTGGCCTAAGCGTACTGGAATTTCCGACATTAGGAACCCTGGGTAAGTGTGTTATTTGAGTTCTTATTTAAGATTGGCATAAGATCAAAAATTAACCAGAAACTTTACTTAACAAATGGTAACTCTATGTAATATCCGCAGAATAATGGAACATCCGATGTATTTACTAAAGTATTGATTTTCTCAGCGGGACAATTCAGCAGGACAATATGGGTCAGTAGTGGGGCGTAAAAGTGCGAGCATTTTATAAGAGTAAAAATAAATAGAGAGAAGTTTGAAAGAAATGACTTAAGAAGGTACAAAAGAAAGAGATAAAAAAGAGGAAGTAAGGGCTATTTTCTAATCCTTTAGAAAAGTAAGACGGGTCAACATCCTGTTTAACCCGTCTCAGCACCCTAGCAGCCATCCAGTTGGCTAACATTCTTCCTTGAAGCAGTCCTTGGCAATATTGTTATCCTTAACCGTTACATCCTGTAACGCTGCCGTCCTTGTGTTAATAAAGTTAGCAGAATGTAAAAAACTGAAAAGCCTTTGTTTGCATTATTATTTTCCGATAAGCCTTTTATCATTAATAAAATCGTTATATATCAATGACTTATGTTTTTTTCTGCAGATCATCAGTCGATAGTAGTAGACGTTTGATGACATAATCCCACCTGTCGTGTGAGATATATCTCACACGGCAATAGGTCAATGTCTCACACGCAAAAACCGCCTATTTTTAAGAAATTAGCCATAATGAACCCAGTCACTGTTTTTTAAGGTATTTATTCGTGGATTCATTGTGTTGTTTCTTTGCGGAAGAAGGCTTCCTTTTTTTAAAACGAGGTTATTTGCCCTTTTTGAGCACCACGGATATGCCAGAACCTTGGCTTTATTCTGATTGCGCCTATGTCATGGATGAATTTTCGGCAAATATATCCGCTCAGGACTATCGACGCTTTTTGCAGCAGCAATATAAGAATCTACCGCAGTCATTAAAAGACCTGATGGATTTTGATTATTTTGAGCAACAATCCGAAGCAAAGCGAGAGCAGATAGAACAGACGCTGATAGAGCAAAGGCATCAATCTGATGCAATTGCGCCGTTTTCGGCTGGGCGATTACAAGACTGGCGAATACTGTCTCTGTATGAATCTTGGCAAAATGTGCAGCTCTGGCATTTGGCTGCCAATAAAGGTAAAGGGTTAGTGATTGAGTTTGCACGCTCAGAATCGGGTTTTCAGGCACAAAATTATGGCGAGCAGCGCCAGCACTTAGCCAAAGTTAAGTCGGTGGATACTTGGTTGCCAGATGACGCGCTTTATTATTTATTCAATCGACCGCAGGAAGGCGATCAGGAACATAATGAGTGGCGTTTAGTTCGCCCTTTAAGCAGTGCAGATCGACTCGTGAATATGAATAAGCAATCAAAAGTTATGTATCGCCTGCCTAATAAAGCGGTAAAGCGCGTTATTTTGGGGTATCGATGCAGCCAAGAATACTGCCAACAGGTGAAACATTACCTTTCTCAAGACATTAACTACCGGCATGTAGAGTGCGTGCAAGCCCAGTTAGATCCTAAAACCCTGTGCTTGCAGCTCGTAACGATTAAATAGTAGCGATTAAGATTAAGTAGTGCGATAAAACACTAACGGAAGCGTTTACCCGAAGCATTCACTCTTGCAGAGAAGCCTTGCGGATCTGCTAGTTCGCCGTCTTCACGGGTTTCTGGATACTCCCAGCCCATTTCTTTACAGATTCGCGCATACAGCGGATGGCTCCACTTGAATAATAAGCGCTCATACTCTTCATCTGAAATGCGGCGTTCGTCGAACATGCCTTTCATCGAACGCTGGCGTTCTGCTTCACTTAATAATAACGCTGCGGCGACGGAAACGTTGAAAGATTGCACCATTCCCAGCATCGGGATGGTGAGGTGCTCATCGGCCATTTCTGCTGCCACATCGGTGACACCGGTTAACTCATTTCCCATCATGATGGCGGTGGGCTGGGTAAAATCGTAAGCACGAAAATCAATAGCACGTTCACTAAAGTTAGCGACGCAGACTTTGAAACCTTTATTTTGCAACTGACTAACGGCATCTTCTGTGGTGCGGTAGGTTTGTACATCAACCCAGTGTTGGCTGCCTTTGGCTTTGCCGCGAAAGGTGCGGTAATCATCGTACGGCCAAATGGCGTTAACTTTTGGCACCGCAAAAGCGTCGCAGGTACGAATGATGGCGGATAAGTTGTGAGCCTTGTGGACTTCATCGGTCACGACGGTTAAGTCTGGCTGACGACGGTTTAAGGTATCTTTAAGGCGCGCATAGCGTTCTGGAGTCATGAAATAAGCCTTTTCGCTAGCCATCATTACGGCAGGTATTGTATAAAAGAGCGAGATTTTAGCGATTAGAGCAATAAAAAGGAAATGAATATGCGTGGCAGTCCCTTACTTGGCATCCGATATTTTGGTCGAGGGTTTTCATTGTTATCAAATAAGGGCTTAAAACGCTTCGTTGCTTTTCCTATTTTGATTAATGCATTATTGATGACAGCACTTATTTATTACGGTGGTGGTTATCTGTTAGAGAAAGTCGAATGGGTCATCGATTGGCTACCAAGCTGGTTATCGTGGTTAACCTGGATTATTACTCCGGTAGCGGTGCTGACGTTAATTGCGATGACCTTGTATTTTTTTAGTGCGGTATTAAACCTAGTAGCGAGCCCGTTCAATGGTCTATTAAGCGAAGCGGTAGAGGCTAAAGTGGCAGGTGATGTAATACCTGACGAACCTATTGGGCAGCAAATATCACGAACACTTCAGCGTGAATTAAAAAAATTAGGTTATTTCATTCCTCGCTACCTCGGCCTACTCATTATTAGTTTTATTCCAATGGTTAACATTATTAGCCCCGTTTTATGGTTTGTCTTCGGTGCTTGGGTGCTAACTCTGCAGTTTCTTGATTATGCTTTGGATAATAATGGCCATAGTTTCACGGATCTACATAAAGCCTTAAAGTTGCAGCCTTTAACAACACTAGGCTTTGGTTTTATTGTCGCGGTTGGATTCATGATTCCGGTGGTGAATTTATTTGTCATGCCTGCGGCGGTCTGTGGTGCAACACTGTACTGGAGCGAGCAAATAAAAGCGCAATTCAAGCCTACCTAAAAAGAACTTTAGGCTATGCTTATAGAAGACATAGCTTAAAAGTTAGGGGGGGCCATGAGGGCGCTCAATGTATTAGTGGTCGATGATGCCGCGTTTATTCGTGATCTCGTTAAAAAAGCCATCCGTGAGATGTATCCAAGCTTTAATATACAAGAAGCAGTGGATGGTCGAAAAGCCCAAGACATTTTAAAAAAAACAGCGATAGATGTTGTTTTGTGTGATTGGGAAATGCCAGAAATGTCAGGTTTAGAGCTGATCACCTGGATGCGTGAAGACGAACGTTATCTCAAAACGCCCTTTATGATGATTACGAGCCGTGGTGAGCGTGATCATGTTATTAAAGCGGTGACCGCAGGGGTGAGTGACTACATCGGTAAGCCGTTTACCCGAGAGCACTTTGTCAGCAAGGTTGATAAATTGCTGACCAAGCATCTTGGTATCTCGATGGAAGATAATCCTGCTGTTGCCGACGTTAGCGAAAAACCTCAAGATACCAGTGTTGCTGCATTGATGGGCGGTGCTCCTCAAGCTAAGCCAAGCCCTCAAGCTAAACCGGCCGCCAAAGCGAGTCCATCGTCTGCAAGCCAAGGCTCAGCGGCTGCTCTAATGGGAAATCCTTTAGTTGATAAGCCCACTCCAGCAAAAGTCGCCCCAAAAATTAAAGGCATTGCTGAGTTACGTTTTGGTTCGGGTGGCACCGCCAAGTGTGTGATTAAAGATATTAATTTGCAGGAAATGTCGGGTATCTACAAACGTGAAGGCAATGTGCCACAGCTGCTTGAGCAAGCGGTATTAGATATTGTCGATCAAGACGCTGGGCAGGTTGCACGAATCAACTGCTACGTAAAAATGCTGCAGGCGGTTGAAAATACGGAAGATGCTTCGACCATCAAAATAGTCATCCGCTATGTAGATGATGACCCTGTTAAAATTGATACCCTTTCTCGGTTTATTGCCAAAGTGCGATAATGACGTTCCCCCGTTCGTTGATGCTAGGCCGCTTTGCTCGTAAACTGATAGCCACTACCACGAACCGTTTTAATCAGGTGTTCGTGGTCAATGCCGAGTGATTTCCGCAAGCGTCTTATGTGCACGTCGACGGTTCTTTCTTCTACATAAACATTACCACCCCAAACCTGGTCTAACAGCTGGCTTCTTGAATAAACACGTTCTTGGTGTGTCATGAAAAATTGTAGCAACCGGTACTCGGTAGGTGCTATTTCAATGATGGTTTGATGAGAGGTAACTCGGTGACATACAGGGTCTAAAATGAGGCCATCGACTTCAATAGATTCATCAATGCCTAATGGTAATGTTCTGCGTAATACAGCCTTTAAACGGGCGACGAGCTCGCGTGGAGAAAAGGGTTTGGTAATATAATCATCCACCCCAGACTCAAGCCCTTGAACTTTATTATCTTCTTCGCCTTTGGCGGTCAATAAAATGATCGGAATTTCTTTGGTTAGATCTTCCCGTTTTAACTGGCGGGCAAACTCAATTCCGCTGGTTCCGGGTAACATCCAGTCGAGAAGGATCATGTTGGGCTTGTTATCAATGATATGGGCGTGCGCATCACGGCAGTTGCTCGCCTCAAAGCACTGGTAACCTGCCATTTCTAGAGCGGTGGCGATCATCTCACGAATAGAGGCTTCATCATCAACGATTAAAACGGTCTTGCCTGGCATTGTCATAGGCTAATTGTCATACGGCTGTCATAAAAGAGAGCTTCATTACAACCGAACTTTGTTACAACTATATGACAAGACGATACTAAATTATTTGGCGATATCCGCCGAATTCAATCAGCATTCATTTTAGTTTTATTAATAGCCGCCTCAAAGGTAAGCGAGAATCAGCCCGACTAAAACGGCGACTCCAACCCAATGACTAGTAATAAAGCCAGCAAAGCAGCCCTCTCTATCACGAGCACGAATAAGCCATTGCTGATGAATCATCAAGCCTGTGGCAACGAGAAGCCCAAGATAATAAAAAGCATTTAACGATAACTCTGATCCTAATAAGAACAGGCAAAAAAGGGTGATGCCTTGCAAAATACCGATCATTACTTTATCGGCATCCGCAAAAAGAATCGCGGTGGACTTAACCCCTATTTTTAAATCATCATCGCGATCAACCATGGCATACATCGTATCGTAAGCGACCGTCCAGCTTAGGTTCGCCATGTAGATCAACCAAACATATTTTGGCAGCTCACCCGCTTGTGCGGCAAAGGCCATAGGAATTGCCCAAGAGAATGCTGCACCTAAAAAGACTTGCGGCAAATGGGTATGGCGCTTCATAAATGGATAAATAGCCGCCAGTGCAGCCCCCGCAAATGAAAGCTGAATGGTTAGCGTATTTGTGAATAATACTAAAATAAAAGAAATCGCTAATAGGCTAAAAAATAAAATCAGAGCTTGTTTACTGGTTACGGCTCCGGTGATCAAAGGGCGGTTAACCGTACGCGTTACGTGGCCATCGACCTTACGGTCGGCATAATCATTAATAACGCAGCCTGCTGAGCGCATAAAAATAACGCCCAAAGTAAAGATCAATAGCACAGAAAGATCAGGCATACCTTTAGCGGCAATCCAAAGCGCCCAAAGCGTTGGCCATAACAGCAAGTAAATGCCCACAGGCTTATCTAGGCGCATTAACTCAATAAAGGGTTTAGCTTTTGGCCAGTGTTGAGCAATGGCAGGTTGTTGAAGCAGTCTCTGAATAGGTGTCATGGAATATCTTTTTTAGTTATTCAGTGGGTTGGATTATTCCGTGGGAAGGGGCTGAGTGAAAGCCTCCGTCACAAGCACAGGTTTATTCTGTAAATAGAATACAGAACGACGCGCCCAGGATAAAGATAGATCATTATTTGGGATGCGATAAGCACTCATTTTGCCCCGACGCATATTAGAATGGCTAAAAAGATAGGCACCAATGGATTTGCTGCCCCAATTTCGTAACTGACATTCGTCGCCTGTTAATGTGCTTTTGGGCATACAGGTGCGCGCATAGACTCTGGGTTGGCCCTTCACCTTTAAGACCACATCGCGACACCAGGCTGTTCTTTGACTGCCAGAACAGCCTAATAATAGGGCTTCTTGCGGGCTCAGTTTTCGCCATCCCTGCCATAAGACTTGAACAGAAAAATCCCCATCACTAATAGCGATAAGCTGTGCTGTTAACGAGCCCGTATCAAATAATGTTTTACGCCAATTTAGAGGTACCGTGAAGTATTCTCGCTTATTCTTCGCCGACCACGGCGGAAACGATTGAGATAAATATTGGCTGATAATGGACTGAATTTTCATGGCGCGGAGCATGGATGAAAACTGAGCTAAAGGCAAGATGCCTAATCATTTGTGTTGATTTTTTAGTCGATGAACAGTAGGTTACGCTTGCTTTAATCGTGATTATATAAATAGAAGAGAGATGTCCTAATGAAGAAATGGGAATGCGTAGTATGTGGTTGGGTTTATGATGAAGAAGAAGGTTGCCCAGAAGAGGGCCTAGCACCAGGTACTGCTTGGGCTGATGTCCCCGACGATTTTATTTGCCCAGACTGTGGTGTAGGTAAAGACGATTTCGAAATGGTTGAGATTTAATCTCAACGTTTCTAGTAAAAATTTCACTGATACGAAGAAAATAAAATATGTCTCAAGCCCCTGTGATTGTAATTGGAACCGGTTTAGCGGGTTACAACCTCGTTAAAGAATTCCGCAAACAAGATGCTGAAACACCGGTATTAATGATTACTGCTGACGATGGCCGTAATTATTCTAAGCCAATGCTATCTACCGGTTTTACCAAAGGTAAAAGTGCCAGTGAGCTGGCGATGGCTGATGCTGGAAAAATGGCAGAGCAGTTGAATGTCACTATTCGTACCAATACTCGCGTGACAAGTATTGATGCCGATGCTCACACTGTTTTTATCGGTGAAGAGCCCGTTGAATACAGCAAGCTAGTACTCGCGTGGGGGGCAGAACCTGTTGCAGCTCGCATAGAAGGTGATGCTGGTGAACATATTTTCGCAATTAATGATTTGCAAGATTACGCCAATTTCCGTGCAGAATTAGACGGTAAAAAGCGCGTATTAGTGATGGGTGCAGGGTTGATTGGATGTGAATATGCCAATGACCTAAGCAATGGCGGCTATGAAGTAGAAGTCGTTGCCCCTTGTAGCCAAATCTTGCCCAACTTATTGCCAGAGCAAGCAGCCGTTGCTGTACAGCATGGACTAGAAGGCTTAGGGGTGAAATTTCATCTAGGCCCGCTCGTTACTCGCGCGAATCAGGGCGATACCGGTTTAATCGTAGAGCTATCGAATGGTGAGCAGGTTGAAACAGACATCATTGTTTCAGCCATTGGTTTGCGCCCACGTTTAGACTTAGCGGTTAAAGCAGGCCTTCAAGTGAACCAAGGTATTTGTGTTGGGCGTTCATTAGAAACCAGCGCGAAAGATATTTATGCACTAGGCGATTGCGCTGAAGTTGAAGGCAAGGTACTTCTGTACGTTATGCCTTTAATGGCCAGTGCTCGTGCACTTGCCAAAACATTAGCCGGCCAGCCTACCGATGTCAGTTATGGCGCGATGCCAGTAATGATTAAAACGCCTGTTGTTCCTGTGGTGGTATCTCCTCCTGCAATTGAGGGTATATGGGACATAGAAAGCAGTGGCGTGAACGTAAAAGCACTCTGTCGTGATGATGCTGGGGCATTATTAGGGTATGCTCTTACCGGGGCTTGCGTTGCTGATAAACTAGCATTAAACAAAGAGCTTCCCGCTATATTGAAGTAGTCTATAAAGAAAACAAAAATCAAGGATCAAGACATGCGCAAACCTGAATTAGCCGCTGCAATTGCAGAAGAAACGGGTCTAACGAAAGAAAAATCTAACGAAGTAATCACAGTAATTACTGATCAAATCGCTAAAACTTTAAGTGAAGGCGATACGGTAGCTTTGATTGGCTTTGGTACTTTTAGCCGTCGTTCACGCGCTGAACGCAAGGGCAAAAACCCACAAACGGGTGCTGAGTTAATCATTCCAGCCAGTAATACGGCTGCCTTTAAGCCGGGTAAAGGCTTGAAGGATAAAGTTCAATAATTGTGACTGACTCCTTATCGAACAAAGCTTTAACTCGTATATGGGTAGAAAAGCTGGTGGTGGGGGAAGGACTTTGTCCTTTCGCTCACCCGATTATGGATAGACTCCATATCGAAGAATGTAAAAGCCAAGATCTAGAGCAAATTACGCGTGCATTTTTATCGTTATTAAACGAAATGCAGCTAGCCGATGATGAAGACTTGCCCACTGCATTATTTATTGTGCCGCAAGCATTGGCTGATTTTGATGATTATCTGGATTGGTTATTCTTGTGTGAAGAGTTACTCGAGCAATCGGGTCTAGAGGGCGATATACAGCTTGCTAGTTTTCATCCTCATTATGAGTTTGAAGGTGAAGACGCCGACGCCATGACGAATTACTCAAACCGCTCTCCGTTCCCTATGATTCATTTTATTCGTGAGAATCATATTAGCGAAGCGTTAAAAACGGTAACTAAGCCGGAAGCTATTCCAGAACGAAATAAACGCCACATGCAGCGTTTAGGTAGAGATGGATTGTTGCAATTGATGCCAGAACTGGCGGATAGCGCAATTTTTGTGAAAAAGTAAGCAGCCAATCTCCTCTGGCTTGCCGATTATTAGATGTGCAATCAATTATTAAGGTAGAACGACAATGAAATTTCGTATGTTGCTTTGGGCTCTAGGCCTAATGATGAAAAAAGCGAGTAAGAATAACCCTGACTTTAAAAAGCAGTTGGCGGGTAAAGATTTCTCTTTTCAGATCCAGACTCTAGATGGCAATATTGCACGTCACTTTGTCGTGAAAGATGAGCGTGTTAAGTCGAAGGGCGGAGCCGCGAAAGATCCTGCATTCAGTATTTCTTTTAAAGATGCACCGACAGGCATGTACATCATGACTGCGAAAGACAAAAATGCTTTCATGAAAGGCATCCAAGAAAAAGACATTAAAATCGATGGCGACCTGTCATTGGTTATGTGGTTCCAAAGTATCGTTAAGCACGTTAAGCCAAAAAGTAAAAAGAAGAAGTAACAGCAGACGTACAGAAGTAACGAAAACGCCTAATTTGTAGCTACGCTATAGATTGGGCGCTTTGCTTTAAGCGCTTACTTTAATCGATGACAATACCCGCAGATCACTCTATCTAGACTCTCCATATCTAGACCCACAAAATAAGGATGGCCAGATGAATCTCACACAACGGATTTTATTGGCGATGGCAGCCGCCATCTTGTTAGGCAGTGCGACTCAGCAGCTATTATTATGGCCAGAAATCCCCGCTTGGCTCGACACCGTATTAAATGATGGTTTAGCAGGTGGTCTATTTTATGTGGGGGGTAAAATCTTTGTCGCGAGTTTAAAAGTACTGGTTGTTCCTTTGGTATTCATCTCGTTAGTTTGTGGTACTTGTCAGCTACAAGGTCAAAGTTCTCTAGGCCGTTTAAGTTTCAAAGCGATAGGTCTCTATCTTTTAACGACTGCGATTGCGATTTCTATTGCGATTTTTGTGGCGGAGTTATTACAGCCTGGTATGGGTATAGAGATGACTACCACGGCTGATTTTATTGCCCCTGCTTCTCAGCCTATAAGCCAAGTTTTTATCAACATATTTCCGAACAACCCCGTGAAGGCGATGGCGGAAGGCAATATGCTGCAAGTGATTGTTTTTGCTATATTAATTGGTCTTGCGATCAGTCGTAGTGGCGAGCATGGAGAAAGACTCGCGCGCACGTTTAACGATTGGAACGAGATCATGATGACCTTGGTGACTCTGCTAATGAAGCTTGCCCCTTATGGTGTGTTTTGCTTGTTATTCAGCTTGTTTGCCAAGCAAGGTTTAGGCGTTATCGGTGACCTAGCGCTGTATATGTTTACGGTTTTATTCGTATTAGCGATTCATGCCTTAGGTGTGTATCCCTTGTTATTGAAAGCCTTCTCTGGCTTAAACCCTATGATCTTTTTACGCAAAATGCGCAATACGCAGTTATTTGCATTCAGCACGGCATCAAGTTCCGCGACGATACCAGTGACCTTACGAGCCGTAGAGCAGCGTTTGGGCGTTAGCAATCGCATTGCTTCCTTCACAGTTCCTTTAGGCGCTACCATCAATATGGATGGTACGGCTATTATGCAAGGGGTGGCGACGGTATTTATTGCTCAAGCCTTTGGCTTAGAATTGGGTCTTATGGATTATCTGTTAGTGATTGCGACGGCAACTCTGGCATCTGTAGGAACGGCGGGTGTGCCCGGTGTGGGTTTGGTAACGTTAGCGATGGTGCTACAACAGGTTGGTTTGCCGGTTGAAGGTATCGCCCTGATTATTGGTGTTGATAGACTGTTAGATATGGTGCGAACGGCGGTTAACGTGACTGGCGATGCAACGGTTTCGTGTATTGTGGCTTCTTCTGAAGAGGCCATGGATAAAATAATTTTTAATGATCGCAATGCTGGAATCCAAGATTCGCACGCGAGTAAAGTGGAAACTTAAGTTTAATGTTACGTTTATCTTTTTTATTGGTCGCAAGCGCTTTTACTTTCTCTTCTCAGGCTCAAGCCATAGAAGAATATACGCCGACAGGATTAGCACAGGCTGAAGAAGTAGAAGATGCGTTTACTGAATTAGAATATAAGCTCGTAGAAGCGTCTGGTTTATTGAGTTTATCGCAGCAAATTAAAGACAGTGCTCAGAGTTTAATTGCAGAGGCCATTGAGGGCTCGCAAGAGAACCCCGATGTGGCTGGCATAAATCATGCGCAGCATTTCGCCATTGCTAAGCAGTTGGCTAAGCGTTGGGCAGAAGAGCCGTTGCAGCAGCGCCTATTGGCGTTGGTGAAAGCGATTCCTGTTGAAACGCAAATGCAGATCGAAAAGCAGCTTAGTCATCCGCTACTCGTCAGTGCGCAAGAGAAAGAGCGTGCCGCCATTAAAGTGCAAGGCAGCAATACCTACAGTCTGTACATGAATAAACTGAAACAGCGCCCACCAGCGGCCTCACGCTGGGCCTTGGTTGAGAGCGTTGATAAGCAGTCAGGATTTTCTCAAATAATCATTCAAGCGCGCTCGGTTGTGATCAAAGCAATTAAGCAACACGTTAAAGGTTGGCAGCCAGCGGCATCTTGGGAATCTGAAGTGCGACAAGATGTTTTACAGTTCTTATTTTACGCTTACCGTAAAACCCCGAATAATGAATTGAAGAACATTGCCGATAGTTTCAATCAGCCAGAGCTGAAGCAGTTTTATAGTTCAGTGATTGCTTCAATCAAATAAACAATAAGCCCGCGGTGTGTTGCGAGCTTATTGTTGATGAGTTATCAGTGATTGCCATTAAGGGCAGAAAGTATAGTGAGCGACAACCAAGCTATTTATTGAGCATTTGAATGAGTTCATCAAGATCATCGGCTTTTTCTAGTAGACTTTCGGTAATTTCATTAACACCCTCCGCCGTTATTCCTAAGCGCGTAAAAACTTCATTCTGAGGTTGCTCCCAAGCCCCATCACCAAAACCGTGACCCCGTAATGCGCGAGTAGCAATATAGAGCAAGTTTGCACAGGTGCTAAAATCACCATCATAATTTGGATTGTGCTGGCTGCGCAGGGAGATAACCACTTCTTCAGGCATGCGCCACTGCTGCATCAACAAACTACTGACCTGTTCACGTGTTAAGCCAATTAAGTACTTTTCTAACAAGCTGCGGTTAATGTGTGGGTTGGCTTCGATATGTCGGTTAATTAAGGCAAACTGGGGTGGAAAAACATGACCCATAATTAAGTAGCCAAAATTATGCAATAAGCCGCATAGATAAGCGGTTCCGGTATTCGGGCGCATTTTGGCCGGCATTAGGCGAGCGAGCTCACCCATTAAAGCAGCGGTCAGTACCGCTTGCTGCCAAAAAGGCGCATAACCATTAGGGCCTTCTTTAGGCACGGTTAATGTGCGTCCTAACGCCAGCCCAAGTGCTAGGTTAATGACTAAATCAAACCCTAATACTCGTATAACAGCATCTTCGACGGATTTAATTTCACCTTTAACACCGTAATAAGGCGAGCGTGCCCAGCTGACGACTTGAGCGGCCATGCCTGGGTCCATTTCGACCACGCTGGCGAGCTCAGTCGTATCCGCATTCGGATCAACTCGTAGATCAATGATTTTTCTAGCTGTTTCCGGCAAAGGCGGTAAATCGAGCGTTTCTTCGATGCGTCTTTTAATGCGCAAAGGCGTGAATTGTTTAATGGCTGCGTATACGTCATCCAAATCTTGAGTCGGACTTTGCTCATAATTAGGTAGAGGTAATGGCACGGTGTAATTGCCAATGGTTGAGCTGGTGGTCAACGCTTTAAAGCAGTCGACGGGCAGTTTGATCCACTCGTAGTTGTCTCCTGAGGTAATAAATAACTCAGTCTCAGCGAGTAGATGTTTATCGATTAGGCTATCTATCTGGGTCACTTGAGGCAGTGCGGGAAAGTCTTCAATACCAAATTTTGCTTTAAGCTTAGTCAGCTCGTCAGGTTTTAGGGCGCTGAATTGGCGGCCACATTGCTGTGATAAACGATTTAAATCGAGTATGCGATTACTAGGAATGACGACCTGAACCTGGCCAATGCTATCTTTTAGAAAAATGACGCGGGCGAGTTTGCTTGAATAGCTTGTCATGGGACTGCCCTGCATAAGCTGAAAAGTATCTTCGTCATCGGTTAATTGATAGTCAACTTGCCAGTCGTCTAATACTTTTAATACGGTAGCTGGAATGGTCATTAAATTGAGCCTTAAGATTTTATCTATCTATAAAATATAGATCAGAAAAAAACTTTTGCTGGCGAAATACTGTCTAAATCAATGGTTGTGCCGTTAAGTCAGCTTTCTTTAGTCAAAAGCTATTTAGGCCTGAGCAAACTGCTCGGTATTCCCCATCCAGCGTTTAATGATGGCATCAACGTGCTGCGGATGTTGAGTAACAAGTTGTTCGGCCATGGCTTTTACTTGTGGCAATAGGTGTCCATCACGCTCCAGGTCCGCCACCGAAAGCTGTTGTAGCCCCGTTTGGCGTGTCCCTAGCAATTCACCAGGCCCACGAATGAGCAGATCTTGCTCTGCGATATAGAAACCGTCAGTGCTTTCTCGCATCACGCTTAATCGTTGCTTGCTGACGTCACCCAGTGGTGCTTGATAGAGTAAAACGCAGTGCGATTGCTGATTACCTCGACCGACGCGCCCTCGCAGCTGGTGGAGCTGGGCTAAGCCTAAGCGTTCGGGGTTTTCAATGATAATGAGGTTGGAGTTTGGCACATCTACGCCCACTTCAATGACCGTAGTTGCAACCAATAAATCCAATTCATGATGTTTAAAGCGTTGCATGATATCGGCTTTTTCAGCCGCTTTCATACGCCCGTGAATTAAGCCGATGCGCAGCTTAGGTAAAGCCTCGGTGAGTTGTTGTGCGGTGACTTCTGCTGCCTGACATTGCAGGCTCTCGCTTTCTTCAATCAAGGTACACACCCAATAGGCTTGCGTACCGCCTTGGCAGACTTCATTAATACGCTGCACAATCTCCTGCCGTCGTTGATTGCTGACGACTAAGGTATTGATTGGAATGCGCCCTTTGGGCAATTCATCAATGACAGATACATCCAGATCGGCGTAAGCACTCATGGCGAGTGTGCGCGGGATCGGTGTTGCCGTCATGATGAGTTGGTGCGGTGCAAGCTCTTTGCCTTTACCTCGCAGAGCTAATCGTTGGTGCACACCAAAGCGATGTTGTTCATCGATAATGGCTAGCCCTAGATTATGAAAATCAACATCGTCTTGAAACAACGCGTGGGTGCCGATGATGAGCTTGGCTTCACCGTTGGCTATGTCGGCCAGTACTTTTTCTCGGGCTTTGCCTTTGACCTTACCGGTTAACCAAGCGATTTTTTTGCCTTCATTTTGCTGTTTAAATAACGGCTCAAACCATTGAGTGAAATTCAGCAGGTGCTGCTCGGCAAGAATCTCGGTAGGGGCCATGATCGCCACTTGATAACCTTCATCCACCATCGGTGCGGCGGTAAGTGCGGCGACTAATGTTTTGCCTGACCCGACATCCCCTTGCACTAACCTAAGCATTGGGTGGGGTTGGTTGAGATCGAACTGAATTTCTTCCACGACACGCTTTTGGGCATCGGTAGGCGTGAAAGGCAGGCTTTCGATAATT
Source organism: uncultured Gammaproteobacteria bacterium (assembly GCA_963851095.1). GTDB lineage: Bacteria > Pseudomonadota > Gammaproteobacteria > Pseudomonadales > Oceanobacteraceae > Oleispira. The sequence continues at coordinate 50,873 of CAWKOX010000009.1, forward strand.
TTCTGCTGGCTCGGCCCCATAAATTGAATGTGAGGGGCTCGTTCTTGTTTCACTCGTAAGCGAGCACGGTGCATGGATAATTGATGGGCGAGTAATTCTTCTAAAATTAAGCGACGCTGACAAGGATGTTGACCGGCTTCAAGTTGGGCTAAGTTGGCTTCTGTTGGAGGTTGATGCAGATACTGTAGGGCTTGAGCAAGTGACGGCAGTTGCCATTCTTGTAACCAGCTCGCGGGTAATAATTCGCGTAATTGAAATTTATCCGCCGCCAGCATTTCTAATGCTTGACTGATCATGGTGCGCAAACGACTTTGGCTAATGCCCTCAGTTGCCGGGTAGACCGGGGTTAGATTTTCTTCTAAAACCTCGTCGCTATTGGCGACAATTTGATATTCAGGATGGTAGATTTCTAAACCGCTGGCACCACGACGGGCTTCGCCATAGCAGCGGATTTCTGCCCCGTCGGCAAATTGATTCTTTTGCGCGGCGGTAAAATGATAAAAACGCAGGCCAATACTGCCTGTTTGATCTTGAATGCGCACACTCAGGCTACGGCGCTTACCAAATAATATCTGGCTGCTGCGTACAAAACCTTGCACCACGTAAGTCTGCTGAGGGTGCATCGTCGCAATGGGAGTGACGCGGGTTCTGTCTTCGTAACGAAAAGGCAGATGAAAGAGTAAATTCACTAAATCGTGAATGCCCCAGTCAGCAAATTGCTGCGCCAGCTTTGGGCCAACACCTTTTAACTGGGTCAGCGCCAAGTGTTTATCGATTAAGGTTTTAGGAGGCATTTACCTGCGGTATCCAATAATAGATCGATGGCTTGGCCCCGAGGGAAACTGGCACGCCATGCCAGAGCTACGGTGCGAGACGGTGCTGGGCTAGCAAACGGTCGGGTCGTAATGATTTTAGCATCGAGATTGCCGACGGCGGATTCGGGTAATACCGTAATGCCTAATCCGGTTGCAACCATATATTTTAACGTTTCTAAGGAGCTGCCTTGGGTGACGCTGCCAACACTATTATTTCTCTGCTGAATGAGCGCAGGGCACAGCTCTAATACTTGATCGCGGAAGCAATGGCCTTCGCCCAATAATAAGAGATTGTGTTCCGTGAGCATGTCGGCCTGAATGGTATCGAGTTTGGCCAGCTCATGATCTTTTCTCATCACAACGACAAACGATTCGTCATATAACGGGCGGGTCATAACGTCAGGTTCGGTAAAGGGTAGGGCAACGATGATCGCATCCAGCTCGCCATCTCTTAATTGACGTCGCAGTACTGCGGTATAGCTCTCTTCAATGAAGAGTGACATTTGCGGTGCCAGCTGATGAACTTGCGGCACAAGGTGAGGAAAGAGGTAAGGACCAATGGTAAAAATCGCGCCGACTTTTAGTGGGCTATTCAGTGGGTCTTTGCCTGTTTCTGCCAGCTCTTTCAGTATTCGCGTTTCAGCTAACACCTTTTCGGCTTGCTGAATAATTTTTTCTCCTAGAGGGGTTGGGCTAACGCTGCTTTTACTGCGTTCAAAGATAGCAACGTTCAATTCGCCTTCTAACTTTTTTACCGCTACGCTCAAAGTAGGTTGGCTAACAAAACACTTCTCGGCGGCACGCCCAAAGTGGCGTTCCTTGGAGAGAGTAACTATGTAGCGTAATTCGGTTAAAGTCATAATGCCTCGAGAATGCGATTAGGTGTGTGAGCAAGCCGTTTAACCAGAATGCCGAATTAGGCACACTTAATGAAAATTTATGTATCGATTTATATTAACTATTGCTATAACGAATGAAAAGCCTACATTCAACTAAACTGAGTATAAGTAGAATAATAAGGAGCTGGAAATGGCGCGAATATTAGTCGTCGGTGCGGGTGATATCGGTGGTCAGTTGGCTATTAAATTGGTGAAGTCTGGTCATCAGGTCTGGGGTTTACGCAGATCTAACAAGCCCATTGGAGAAGGTGTTATTACGGTAGTGGGTGATGTTTCTGATGCAGAAACGTTATTAGGCATTCCCAGTAATATCGATATCTTGTTATATAGCGTTGCCTCACCCGAGTTCTCTGAAGAAGGCTACCATCGCTATTATTTTAGTGGCATTCAGCATGTATTGAATGCGTTAAAAGCTCAGGGCCATAAACCTAAACATGCATTTTTTACGTCGAGCACCAGTGTTTATCATCAAATGGACGCGTCTTGGGTGGATGAGAATAGCCCAACAGAGCCGACCAGCTTTGCCGGTAAAGAATTGCTGATGGCTGAGAAAGCGCTAGCGGATGGTTATATTCCTGCTACCTCTGTCCGCTTCCCTGGGATTTATGGACCGGGCCGCAATCGGATGATCGAGCAGGCGCGCCAAGGCGGTCATTGTGACCCAACTCCAGAGGTGTGGACTAACCGAATTCATCGTGACGATTGTGTTGGTGTGCTTCAATTCCTAATCGAGAAAGTGCTTGCGGGAGAAGCTATCGAAGACATTTACCTAGCGTGTGATTCTCAGCCAGCGACCTTGTTCGACATTCTAGAATGGATGAAAGATAGAATAGGCGACGTTGAACCAGACTATGAATTACCTGAAGCGACACGCCGCGCCAACCGTCGCTGCAGTAATAAGCGCTTAATTGAAGCGGGCTATCGCTTTAAATTTAATCATTATCAGGAAGGCTATGAGTTTATGTTGAAAGCTCAGGGGCTATAAATTGAGTATTAAAGAAGTGATCTCTTAAAAAAGTGCGCTCTTAAAGAAATAAGTGCTTAAAACGAATAACGGGTAATCGTCTTTATCGAGAGCAGACGATTACCCGTTGGATCTAGCAGAATTTCAGATTAATTAGAGTGCGCTTAATCTAATTCTAAAACCCCATCCATCTCTACTTCGGCGTCTTTTGGCAACTGTGAAACACCAATCGCAGCACGGGCTGGATAAGGCTGCTCAAAGTATTCAGCCATTACGCGGTTAACGGTGGCGAAGTTACCGAGGTCGGTTAAGAAAATATTCAATTTAACAATATCTTGTAACTTGCCGCCAGCCGCTTCGCAAACCGCGGTTAGGTTTTCAAATACACGACGAATTTGTGCTTCAATATCACCTTCTACCATTTCCATCGTTTCTGGCTCTAAAGGAATCTGACCAGAAAGGTAGACAGTATTATTAACTTTAACCGCTTGTGAATAAGTACCAATGGCTTGCGGTGCTTTGTCGGTATTGATGATGGTTTTGGCCATGACAAATCTTTCCTTACTTAATAATGTTTAATTTTTTATACGTACAATCTTATTGATGCCACGAATATTACGCAGACGACGAATCACTCGGGCAAGGTGTTTACGACCTTGCACGCTCAGTTGAATCTGAGTAACACTTAACTGAGCATCTCGGTCTTCAACGCTAATGCCTTCAATATTGGCATCCGCTTGAGTAACCGCCGCGGCTAATTCTGCAACAATTCCTTTGCGATTCTCTAGATACAAACGTAGATCAACCGAGAACTCACTATCGATGTCTTTATCCCAGCTAAGAATGACGCACTTCTCTGGGTTACCTCGGACATCCTGCACGTTTTTACAGGTTTCGGTATGAATCACTAAGCCACGACCTGAACTGGCGTTACCCAAAATAGGATCGCCAGGAATAGGGCTGCAGCACTTAGCAAAGTTAACGACTAAGCCTTCAGTGCCTTTAATGGCAAGAGGGGCATCGTCGTTCATTTCTTCTAGGTCGATATCAGTATCTTTGGCGACTAATAAACGGCGCGCAACAAGCGAGGCCATACGATTGCCTAAACCAATATCTTCAGTAATATCTTCGAGTAGTTCAAACCCTGTTTCTGCTAAAACGCGATCAATTGATTCTTGCTCAATATCATCCAGCGATTTACCCAAAGACCCCAGTGCTTTTTGCAACAGGCGTTCACCTAAGGATACGGATTCAGAACGACGCTGGCTCTTAAGGAAATGACGGATGTTTGAGCGTGCTTTACCGGTAACCACAAAGCCAAGCCATGCGGGGTTTGGCTGTGCACCAGGAGCGGTGACGATTTGTATTGTTTGGCCGTTTTGCAATTTCGTACTGAGCGGCGCTAGCTGGCGATCAATACGGCAGGCAATACAAGAATTCCCTACATCGGTATGAATGGCATACGCGAAGTCGACAGTGGTCGAGCCTTTTGGCAGTTCGAAAATACGACCTTTTGGAGAGAATACATAAATTTCATCAGGGAATAGATCGACTTTAACATGCTCGATAAATTCAATTGGGCTGCCCGCGCTTTGTTGCAGTTCGAGTAAGTTTTGAACCCACTGCTGAGCCCGCTGACTGCCGCTGGTATTCGTTGCCTCATCACCAAAGGAGTCGCTAGAGCTCTCTGATTTATAGAGCCAGTGAGAGGCAATACCATGCTTGGCCATTGCGTCCATTTCTTCTGTGCGAATTTGAATCTCAATGGGCACACCACTAATACCAATCAGCGTCGTATGAAGCGATTGATAGCCATTGGTTTTGGGAATGGCAATATAGTCTTTAAAACGCCCAGGAATCGGCTTATAGAGATTATGCACCGCGCCTAATACGCGATAGCACATGTCGACCGATTCGACGACGATGCGAAAGCCATAGACGTCGAGAATGTCGTTAAGAGATTTGCGCTGCACTTTCATCTTGGTGTAGATGCTGAACATGTGCTTTTCGCGACCCAGTACACGGCTTGGAAGGTTTTCTTCCTTTAAGCGAGTGCGGAGGGACTTTGCAATTTTATCCACAAGTTCTTTACGATTACCGCGCGCATTGGTCACAGCTTTGCGAATCAAGCCGGAGCGCATCGGATACATGGCATCAAAACAGAGTTCTTCCATTTCAACACGCACGCTATTTAAGCCCAAGCGGTGTGCAACGGGGGCATAAATATCTAGGGTTTCGCGGCCAATACGGCGGCGCTTATCAGGACGTAAAGCACCCAAGGTGCGCAAATTATGTAAGCGGTCGGCCAGCTTAACCAGCATAACGCGGATGTCTTTTGCCATCGCCAGAACCATCTTTTGAAAGTTCTCGGCTTGCTGTTCTTCCTTACTCTCAAACTTAATGTGCGTGAGCTTACTCACACCATCCACTAATTCGGTAACGACATCCCCAAATTGTTCCGCTAAGGCGATTTTAGGAATACCCGTATCTTCGATAACGTCGTGCAGCATCGCGGCCATAAGGCTTTGGTGATCAAGGCGCATGTCGGCCAGAATATTGGCAACGGCTAAAGGATGGATAATATAAGGTTCGCCACTGCGACGGCGTTGGCCTGTGTGGGCTTGTTCAGCATAAAAGTAGGCGCGACGCACCAGCTGAATTTGTTCGGTAGAGAGGTAGGTAGAAAGTCGATCAGATAAGGCGTCTATAGTTGGCACGGCTCAGCCCTGAAATGGTGAATTTCAAACCGAGCAGGCGAGAGGCCTAAGCTCGGTTTGTGAAGGCGAGAATTACTCTGCGTCTTCAGCTTCTTGTGCGTCCATACCTTTAGTAGAGATAAGGCCAGCTGCGATTTCACGCAAAGCGACTACCGTTGGCTTATCACCTTCAATAGGCACTAATGGTTCAGCACCTTGCACCGCAATTTGGCGAGCACGCTTAGTGGCCAACATGACCAATTCAAAACGGTTATCAACGTTTTCTAGACAATCTTCAACGGTTACGCGAGCCATGAATTAACTTCCTGCGGGTTACAAAATTTGGGTTCGTTGTCTGAGTATTTAACTCATCGACAATGATGACCCTGTAGTTTAGCGAATACAGCGCCATGATTGAAGCAATACTCGAGAGTATTTGGTTATTTTTTGGCTAATTCAGCAAATTTTCTAATAACGACTGCTTTTTTTGGCTTTGAACTGCGGTTCTTTGGCGGCGAGCAATCACAATTGAGCGTAATTCTTGTAAGGCTGTATCAAAATCATCATTAATGATGAGGTAGTTGAATTCGCCATAGTGGCTCATTTCACTAACAGCGTCTTGCATACGGCGGTCGATGATCTCTTGAGAATCGGTGCCTCGACCGGTTAAGCGCTTAAGCAGTTCTTCGCGGCTAGGAGGAAGGATAAAAACACTGACCATATGTGGCATTTGCTGGCGAATCTGTTGGGCGCCTTGCCAATCGATTTCTAAAATCACATCGCGGCCCGCTTCTAACTCCTGCTCAACCCAAATTTGTGAAGTGCCGTAGAAGTTATCAAATACTTGTGCGTGTTCTAAAAAAGCATTCTGATCGATTAAACCTTTAAAGGTATCTTGGCTGACAAAGTTATAGTCTTTGCCGTCTATTTCGCCATCGCGAGGTGCGCGAGTCGTATGAGAAACTGAAACACCGATATCGGTTGTTTGCTCTAACAGAGCTTTGACTAAGGTTGTTTTGCCAGCGCCGGAAGGAGCGGAGAAAACATAAAGGGTACCGGTAGACGTTTTTGGCATGGGAATCTCAAATCTTGTGCGAATATCATAAGTTAAGACTATTTTAACCTGTAAGTTAATCGGTAACTACCGCTGCTCGAATGTGGGCAGATAAAAGCCAACGGCAAATAAACCAAAAGCGATCTAAAATAGCCTTAATCAGTACGACTAATCACAACGAATCGCGACTAGTAGAAATATATCAGTATAATGCGCGGCCTTATTATAGTTAGATCGATTTTTTTGGAGAACGTTATATGAGACCGAGTGGCCGCCAGGTAAATGAATTGCGTGAAGTCCGCATTACTCGAAATTTCACTAAGCACGCAGAAGGCTCGGTATTGGTTGAATTTGGCGATACAAAAGTAATTTGTACTGCCAGCGTTGATAAAGGCGTACCGCGTTTTATGCGGGGGGAAGGCAAGGGCTGGGTTTCGGCTGAATATGGCATGCTGCCGCGCTCTACGGGTAATCGTATGATTCGTGAAGCGGCGAAAGGAAAGCAGACCGGACGAACTGTTGAAATTTCTCGTTTAATCGCACGCTGCTTGCGCGCGGCGGTTGATATGAAAGCCTTGGGTGAATATACCATTCAGTTAGATTGTGATGTGATTCAGGCTGACGGCGGTACACGAACCGCGGCGATTACCGGTGCATTTGTTGCGCTACAAGACGCGATTAGCGGCTTGATGGAGGCGGGAAAAGTCAAAAAAGATCCAATCAAAAGCCCCATTGCAGCAGTCTCTGTTGGAATCTATAAAGGTACAGCGGTATTAGATTTGGATTACGCCGAAGACTCAGTCGCCGAAACCGATTTGAATGTCATCATGACTGCAGCAGGTGGCTTTGTAGAGATTCAAGGTACAGCTGAGCAAGAAGCGTTTTCACCAGAAGAGCTCGCGGCAATGTTGGCGTTGGCTAAAGAAGGTATTATTGGCTTGTGTGAAAAACAGCAGCAAGTATTAACCGCTTAAACAAAAAATGTGCTGTGTAGCCCTACAAAAAAGCCCAAGTCAGTAAACTGGCTTGGGCTCTTTATCGACATGTAATAAGGGCTTTTTTCAGTAAGTCTTATTCATCATCAAACTCATATTCCACAAGTACCGGTGCATGGCTGCTAAATACTTGGTTCTTAAGAATTTTGGATTCCACCACAAACTGGCGTAAATCCGGTGTACAGATCTGGTAGTCAAAGCGGAAGCCTTCGCTATTGCGACGACGTGCTTCTTCATTTGGCCAGTAGGTGAATTGATTCTCACCAAAGTTTGCTTCACGAAATGCATCGACAAAGCCAACCGGGCCAAATACCTGATCTAAAAATGCGCGCTCTTCCAATAAAAAGCCTGACTCATCTTGTTGCTGTCGCCAGTTGGCTACATCAATGGTCTTATGAGCTACTTCAAAATTACCACAAAAAATAAAATCACGACGTTTGCGGCGTGTCTTCTTAAGGTGATTTAAGAACTCTTGCTGGAAGGCAAGCTTATCTTCTAGGCTATGGAATGCATCTTCTTTAGGAAAAAGAATGCTCCCGATGCTGACATGTTCAAAGTCCGCTTGAATATAGCGCCCCTGAAAATCACACCCAGGAAAGCCTAGCCCTGTCATAATTGCTTTTGGCAATTCACGGGTATAGATAGCGACGCCTGAATAATCGTCGGTCTCCCCTTCAAAGAAATATCCATTATATCCATCAGGATACAATACGCTGTCAGGCAGCTTATATTCTCTGTCTAGGGTGTTTTGGATGCACACGACATCCGCTTGCTCTTCATTCAGCCATTCGAAGAGCCCTTGTTCGGCGGCCTTTTTTAAGCCGTCAACGTGTAGGCTGATGATCCTCATACATGGTTCCTGCATACTGAAGAGTGTATGATACCTGATCCTAGGGGATCTAGGGTAACTTCTGGTTAGGATTCTTTGTTGCTGAAACCAGAACAGCAATTTTTATTAGGGCTTATTATGCAAAACTATCAACGTGACTTCATCGAATTTGCTATTAAACAAGGCGTTTTGAAGTTTGGAGAGTTCACTCTAAAATCGGGTCGAGTAAGCCCATACTTCTTCAACGCTGGCTTATTCAATACCGGCAAAGCCTTAGCCGAGATTGGTCGCTTCTATGCTGCTGCCCTTGAAGATGCTGGGGTTGATTACGATGTTATATTTGGCCCAGCCTACAAAGGAATTCCTTTAGCCACGACGTTAAGCGTAGCTCTTTTTGATAAGTATGGGAAAGATGTTCCGTATGTTTTTAATCGAAAAGAAGCAAAAGCACATGGCGAAGGTGGAACATTGGTTGGATCTCCGTTAGAAGGACGCGTTTTAATCGTAGATGACGTTATTACTGCGGGAACTGCAATCCGTGAAGTGATGTCTATGATAGAAGCCGCACCGGGTGCGGTACCTGCTGCTACATTGATTGCGCTAGATCGCCAAGAAAAAGGCAAGGCAGAAGAGTCTGCAATTCAAGAAGTGGAACGTGATTACGGTATTCCAGTGATTAGTATTGTTACACTAGAGCAAGTATTAGCTTATGTTGCTGATCAGCCAGAATTAACGCAATATGCAGCATCAATAGAAGAATATCGCGAAAAATACGGAGTATAAGTATGAGGCTCGTCACGGGCGCTTTGATTTTAGCTTTAATAAGCCCTGCAGTTTTTGCAGCAAAGCTTTATCGTTTTAATGTAGATGGTCGAATGATCCTTAAGGATCACATTCCACCGGAATATGCACAAATGGATTACCAAGTCTTGAATGATCAAGGTTTGGTCATTAAAGAAGTGCAGGCAGCGCCGACGGCGTCTGAACTGGCGGCGATACAGGCTGCAAAAGCGATTCAAGAAGCCCGTCTTGAGCGTATACGTATTCGTCGTGAAGCGGATCAGGCCTTGTTACGAGTCTATTCTAAGCCTGCGGATGTTGAGCGTGCCCGCCAGCGTAAAGTGGATAATATAGATGGCTATATTGGTCTGCAGCAGCGTCGTATTGTTGATCTAACTGAAAAGTTAGAGCGCGCACAAGCTCGTGCTGCTAACCAAGAGCGCTCTGGATACGAAGTACCGGCAGAAATGCGCTTGGAAATTGCTAAGTTGCAAAATCAGATCCGTGAAAGCCATGCCAATGTAAAGTCGCGCAAGAAAGAAAAAATTGATAGTACTATCACTTTTTCTGAAGAGTATGCGCGGATGCAGATTTTGTTGAAGTACCCGCCTGGAACGCTTGAAAGTGAAATCCCGCTAGAAGGTGAAGAACCTTCAAGGTAATTACTTAGAAACTATGAAGACAAAAAAAGGAGCCTTAAGGCTCCTTTTTTATGCGCGAGGCTTATAAGTCTATCTTTATGAGCCAATGATTCTAAGTAGTTGCGAACCCATAAGTTTCCACTGCTCTTGCCAATGTTGCGTTGGTGTTACGGTAAACTCAGTACGCACATATTGACGAATGCGTCCTTCAACCAATGCTGTTAGTAAGTTAGCGGTAGCGGCGAGAGGAATGCAGGTCACTTTTTGCTCACGCAGTTCGGCTTCACGAAGAATCTGCTTTAACTGAGTTTCTAGGCGCTCAAAAAACTGATGGATGCGCTGACGCAAGCGATCGCTTTCTCCGGCTAGTGCATCGCCGGCCAGTATGCGGCACATGCCTGGGTTCTTTTCTGCAAACGACAGTACTAATGTGAGTGTTCTTTCACAGCGCACTTCTGCGTCCGGAAAATCCTGAAGAATACGGTGAGTACGTGAAAAAATGGCCTCTTCGATGTACTCAATTAAACCTTCAAACATTTTCGCTTTGCTGGGAAAGTGACGATAGAGCGCCGCTTCAGAAACCCCTACGGTTTTCGCGATATTCGCGGTGGTAATTTTACTACCTGGATTTGCTTCCAGCATGTGGACCACCGCTTGCAATATTTGCTCACGACGAGATATTTTGATTTCCGTTTCGCTCATCTTTCTTCCCCAATTAAGCTTTACGGTTGGTAATCAAGGTGCCAACACCTTCATCTGTGAATAGTTCTAATAAGGTCGAGTTTGGTACACGGCCATCGATAATGTGTGCACTGGTAACACCTGCATGAACGGCATCTAGAGCACATTGGATCTTAGGTAGCATGCCACCATAAATCGTACCGTCTGCGATTAAATCATCCACTTCTTGAGTGCTTAGTCCGGTTAATACTTCACCGTTTTTATCTTGTAGCCCCGAGATGTTGGTCAATAAAATCAGTTTTTCAGCACGTAATACTTCTGCGACTTTGCCTGCGACTAAATCGGCGTTGATGTTGTAAGAAGCACCGTCTGCATCAACCCCAATTGGGGCAATCACCGGAATAAAATCGCTGTGAGATAGCATGTCGAGAACTTGCGTATTGACTCGTGTCACTTCACCAACATGGCCGATATCAATAATTTCTGGGGCCAGCATGTCGGGTGTTTGTCGGGTTACGTGTAACTTTTTGGCGTGTAGCAGTTGACCATCTTTACCCGTAAGACCAATGGCTTTACCGCCATTTTGGTTAATGAGGTTAACAATGTCTTTATTCACCTGGCCGCCAAGAACCATTTCGACAACATCCATCGCTTCTGTGGTGGTTACGCGCATGCCGTTGATAAATTCGCTTTTGATATTCAGTTTTTCAAGCATCTCACCAATTTGTGGGCCGCCGCCGTGAATAACAATCGGGTTGATGCCAATAAGCTTAAGCATCACCATATCGCGGGCAAAGCTATTTTTTAGGGTTTCGTCCGTCATTGCGTTACCGCCGTATTTAACGACGATCGTTTTGCCACTGAATTTTTGCAGATAGGGCAGGGCTTCACTAAGTACCTTGGTGGTGATTACTGCTTCTTTGCGACTCAATGGCATGGAGTAATTTCCTAATTTAAAAAATAGATAAACAAATAAAAATTGTAGGCGGCGCATTATAGCTTGGCCGCCTAGTAGAATCATCTATCGAATGACGATGAGGTGTAAAAATATACTTAGAAGGGAATATCCAGTTCTGGTGCATGCTGGATAAGAGCATTTTTGTACAATAATTGAATGCGTTCAATCGCATTTTGGTCATTACCAGCAAAACGTAGGGTTAATTTGGGCGAATGATTGGAGGCTCTGACTAAGCCCCAGCCATCTTCAAAATCAGAGCGAATACCATCAATGGTTGTAACGCGCGCACCTTGCTGCAAGCTAGGCTCTGATGCCAGCTTTTGTATGATTGCTAGTTTACTTTCATCATCCGTGCAGAGGGTAATGTCTTCAGAAATCACTTCGTATGGAAACTCAGAAAAGATTTCGGAAACGGTCGAGAGCTGATGGCTAAGAACCTCTAATAAGCGAGCGCTGGCATAGAGTGCATCATCGAACCCGTACCAGCGATCACGGAAATATATATGGCCGCTGAGCTCTCCACCTAGGGTTGCTTGAAGTGCTTCCATCTTATATTTCATACGGCTTTGACCAGATTTCCACATGGTCGCGCGGCCTCCAAGCTGAGAAATAACCTGATTTAAACGACGTGATGACTTTATGTCATAAATAATATCGCAGCCAGGTTGGCGACTAATCACATCTTTGGCGAGCAGCATTAATATACGGTCGGGTAAAATTCGTTCTCCTTTTTCATCGATAGCCGCGAGGCGATCACCATCCCCATCAACCGCGATGCCTAAGTCTGCTTTGTGTTCAATCACTGCAGCTTGCAGTGCGGTCAAATTTTTAGCTTGGCTCGGGTCGGGTTGGTGATTAGGAAATTGCCCATCAACATCACAAAATAGCGGTACGATATCCAGCCCCATCGTTCTTAGAAGCTTTAAACCGATAGGCCCCGCAATGCCATTGGCGGCATCAAATACGACTTTGAGTGGACGGCTCAGCTGAATGTCACTTTGAATGCGCTGAAGGTAGTCGTTGCTGATATTCTTTTCTTCTACAATGCCTGCGCCTGTGCGGAAGTCATGGCGCTGAATTCTATGGTAAAGCGCCATCAATGATTCTTTTTCTAAGGTATTGCGGTTAACGATTATCTTAAAACCATTGTAGTCAGCAGTATTGTGGCTGGCGGTCACGATGATGCCGTTTGTGGTATCGAGCTCATGGCAAGCGTAATACATCATGCCCGTGACAGTTGAGCCAATATTAATAACATTGCAGCCTGTGGCGACTAAGCCTTCTTGCAGTGCTAAGGCCAGTTCTGGACTCGAGGTTCGGCCATCCCAGCCGAGTACGATGCTGTTCTCGCCTCGAGTTAGCAGCTCACTGCCTAGGGCGAGGCCAATGTGCTTGGCAATATCAGGGGTTAATTCTTCTTTTTCTACATTTCCACGTATGTCGTAAGCACGAAATATTGCGGGGTTTATATCTAGGATGTCTTCGACTTCTTCAACCATGACTTGAGGGATTGCTTCACTTTTTTGATTTGAAGGCGTCGAACTCGTTGGTTTTTTTGCCAGCGCTGCATGGGATGGCTGAACAAGTTCAATACGCTGTCTCTCGCGTTTAATTTCAGCGGTGGCCGTTTCATCAGTATCAGAAATTAAGCCTTTTGAGCTGGCTAGGTGTTCCATGGCCTTACCCAAATCGTGAAAGATCTTAATGTTAAACTTGGGCCAGCTATTATCGCCCTTACGAAACAGTTGACGAACATAGTTGAGTAAGATGAGCTGGTTGTGGTCAATCTCACGTTTTTGCAACCAGTTGATGATTATTAAGGTAATTAGAGTACCCAGTAGTGCAACAATCCAAGGGGTAATAATCGAGGCAGTCGCCAGTTGCGGGCGAGTATCAGCAGGAATAAAGGTTAAAAACCAATAGTCGTTAATCGACTCAGTCACAATCGTAAGGTGGGTGGAACTCTTGGCGCCAATCTCAAAGACCTGCAAGCCCTTTGTCGGGTCGGATTTTAAAACTTGGCGAGTTGATATTAAACCATGTTTGGCGGCCGCGCCTTGGCGCAGCTGCTCTAACCAATCATCGCCATACTCGATCAGTAAAATACCCGTGACGGTTTGGGTATAGTCTTTAATGGGTGTGGCCAGATAGAAATGAATACTGCCATTTAACTGAACCGCTTCTAAGGGCAATTCTTCTCCCTTGAGGGTTTTTGTTGCCAGTTCTTGTACGGCAAAGCCTAGCTGATCTTGCAATCCTAAAGCACTTTCATTGTCTAGTATGAATATCTGATCGGCACCGGTAATTAATGATTTTAGCGTGCGCTTCCAGCTGAGATCTTCTTTATTGAGATAGGCTATTGTTTGTTCGTGACGAGCAGCATTCTTTTGCTGCATCTGAGTTTCGGCAAGTTTAATCCGTAAACTATGGGCCATTTGTTGGGCCATAGCATGGGCATATTCTTTGTCTAAGGTCGCTTGGGTGAATAAGTTCACTTGCAAGCTTTGCATTGAAAGGCCAAGGGAAATAAAGAGTAAGGCGACCCATATTCCAAGTCGATTATAAAACGCTAGAGTGCGCTTGGGTGCTTTTATTTCCACGGCTAAATCATTCCTTGTCGTTCTGTGTTTTCTTATTATTGTTAGTGTAGATTAAAACAGGACGATGAGATTCATCGTAATAAGTCACAATGTCCTGTTTTGTTACATTAGCCTCTACCAGAGTGGCCAAAGCCTCCTTCTCCGCGATCAGTCGCTTTAAAATCTTCAACGATATCAAATTCAGCTTGCACAACCGGTACGATAATAAGTTGAGCTAAGCGTTCACCCACTTCGATGGTGAAGGCTTGCTGTCCACGGTTCCAGCATGAAACCATCAGCTCACCTTGGTAGTCAGAATCAATAAGACCTACCAAGTTACCCAGTACAATACCATGCTTATGGCCTAGGCCCGAACGTGGCAAAATCATTGCCGCAATTGAAGGGTCTTCTAAGAATATAGAAAGACCCGTAGGAATCAATTGTGTTTCACCTGGGTGAAGTGTCAGTGGAGCATCTAATGCCGCACGTAAATCTAAACCTGCCGAGCCAGAGGTTGCATATTCAGGCATTGGAATTTCATTACCAATGCGAGGGTCGAGTACTTTTACTTGCAGTTGTTTTTTCATTGTTGTCTTCTCAGTATTTTAGTATTCAGTACGATTTCTAAGTCGTCTTATTATCAGCATATTGCTGAGCAATTAATGCAATTAGATCATTCGATAAGGCCGATTTAGACATGCGAGGAAAATCTTGCTGATTCTCTCCCCAGAATGCGGTGACGGCATTGTTATCGCTATTGAAACCAATATCGGTATTCGATACATCATTAGCGATAATCATGTTTAGATTTTTACTTTGTAATTTACCGCGAGCGTAGTCAGCCACATCTTGAGTTTCAGCGGCAAAACCTACTACAAACGGGGCTGTTTCAAGCTGTGCAACAGTGGCAACAATGTCAGGGTTTTTCACCAATGAGATTTGCATGTGTTCACCAGACTTTTTAATTTTCTGCGTCGCTACTTGTACTGGGCGATAGTCGGCAACGGCTGCGGCTGCTATGAATATGTCGCAATTATTCTGTATGCCAAGACTTGCGGCAAGCATGTCGCTAGCACTATCAACGTGTATCACGGCTACTTTTTCGGGTGCGGCTAAGCGTACAGGGCCACTAATAATCGTTACTCTTGCGCCAGCATCACGAGCCGCTTCTGCTAGCGCGTACCCCATTTTCCCTGAACTGTGATTACTAATAAAACGCACAGGGTCAATGGCTTCACGGGTTGGGCCCGCTGTGATGACAACGTCTAAGCCTGATAGGGCTTTAGAGGTAAAGAGTTTGGCGCAATGTTCTGCGATAAGGCTAGGTTCTAACATTCGGCCAGGGCCGACATCCCCACAGGCTTGTTCACCATCGGCAGGGCCAAAGTTATGAAACTTCTTACCTTTTAAATCGGTAAGGTAACGAATATTAGCCTGGGTTATTTCATCGCGCCACATGGCTTGATTCATGGCGGGGCAGATAGCTAACGAAGCATCGCTTGCGAGGCACAAGGTTGTTAGCAGGTCATTTCCCATACCTTGAGAGAGGCGCGCAATGAAGTCAGCAGACGCTGGCGCTACGACAATAATATCAGCCCAGCGTGCTAATTCGATGTGACCCATGCCAGCTTCCGCTTCAGGGTCTAACATAGAGTAATGAACTGGATTTCCTGACAGGGCTTGTAAGGTCAGGGGGGTAATGAATTCTTGAGCGGCAGTGGTCATCACGACGCGAACTTCTGCCTTTGCTTTACGCAATTCACGAACGAGCTCCGCGGCTTTGTAAGCTGCGATGCCACCGGTTATACCTAAAAGAATACGTTTGTTGCAAAGCTGTTGCATAGGAATGCCCTTTAAAGATCTTCTGTCAGTATATCAGTGGATTGAGAGAATCAAAAAGGGGATATGGTTTTTCGTTAATACGGGTAAAAATAAAGGATTATTAAGTATGTCGATTACAGATTGGCCGGCCGATGAAAGGCCTAGGGAGAAGTTACTTGCGCGAGGCGCCGAGCATTTATCGGACGCTGAGTTATTAGCTATTTTTTTGCGCACCGGGGTAACGGGAAAGAGTGCGGTTGATTTGGCTAGAGATTTGTTGACGGGCTTTGGCGGTTTGCGCCAATTGCTGGTGGCAGATCAGGGACAGTTTACTCAGCATCACGGCTTGGGCCCGGCGAAATTTGCTCAGTTGCAGGCCGTATTGGAAATGTCGAGTAGGCATCTAGCGCAAACCTTGCAAAAGGAGGATGCACTGACAAGCCCACAGTTAACCCAGCGTTATTTAATGTCAAAGTTGCGTGATCGTCAGAACGAAGCGTTTGTGGCGTTATTTTTGGATAGTCAGCACCGAGTGATTGAATATGTGGAATTGGCTCATGGCACCATTGATGGTGCTGCGGTTTATCCTCGCGAAGTAGTGAAAATGGCGTTGTCGAAAAATGCGGCGGCAGTCATTTTTGCCCATAATCATCCGTCGGGAATTGCGGAAGCGAGTCACGCGGATAAGGCCATTACTGAGCGTTTGGTAAAAGCATTATCTTTGCTCGATATTCGTGTTTTGGATCATATTATTGTGGGTGATGGTGAGTTTACGTCTTTTGCAGAAAAAGGCTGGCTATAATGGTATTGAGTGTCTAACATAGCCATTTAAGGGCAAATATAAGCTGTTTGTGTAAAATACAGCCTGTTGTCCTTGCCAACCCCCCTGATTTTTTGGTATAAAGCGCAACCCTTTTTTAAGGTCGTTGTGTTTCCGTTGCTTTGCTTTGGAAAATACCCCTTAAAAAATTTAGGGAACTAACAGTTTCAACTGGCATTTTATAAGCCCGGTTGGTAACAAGATTTTTCATTGGATTCTTCGTACGAAGGTCTGATATTTAATGACTCGGGGCGAGTAGCAATGTCTAAAGTTTGTCAGGTTACAGGTAAGCGCCCTGTAACAGGAAATAATGTATCTCACTCAAATATTAAAAGTAAGCGTCGTTTTTTGCCGAACTTACAATCCCATCGTTTTTGGGTAGAGACTGAGAACCGTTTTGTACGCTTACGTTTAACTACGAAAGGTATGCGTATCATTGATAAGAAGGGTATCGATGCCGTTCTTAAAGAAATCCGCGCACGCGGCGAAAAAGTTTAAAGGAGCAGTATTATGCCACGCGATAAGATTCGTTTAGTTTCAAGTGCCGGTACTGGTCACTTCTACACAACTGATAAAAACAAACGTACGATGCCTGAAAAAATGGAAATCAAAAAGTTTGATCCAGTTGTACGCAAGCACGTAATGTATAAAGAAGCTAAAATTAAGTAAGCTTTTTTGTCATTGAAAAACCCAGTCTTGTTGGCTTGTAAGAGTTAACAACACTGGGTTTTTTTATGTCTGAAATTTGGATCTAGGATTCAAGGTGCTGTTGGATTGAGGCTTTACCGACGAAGTGTCAGATTTTTATTCTTCTGTGTAGAATCTAATTCAGCACTTTAAAGTCATGAATACCAAAGCACCAACGCGTAAGAAAAAAATCAGCGAGAAAAACAGAATGCCCGAACTTCCAGAAGTAGAAACCACCAAGCGCGGAATTGAAAAGTACCTCAAGGGCTATACTCTAGACGGCGTAAATATTCGTCAAGGGCGCTTACGCTGGCCTGTAGGTGAAGAAATTCAGGCGCTGGAAGGTCAGGTGATCAAGTCAATTACTCGCCGTGCTAAATACATCTTGGTAGAGTTTGAATCTGGCTATGCACTTTGGCATTTAGGTATGTCAGGGTCCTTACGCTTAGTCGAACCGAGCGAGGCGGAAAATTATGGCAAGCATGATCATATCGATTGGGAACTGAGTAGCGGTAAGATTTTACGCTATCACGACCCTCGTCGTTTCGGCGCATTGCTGTGGGTCGAAGACCCTGTGGATAATAACTACATCAATCATCTTGGCCCCGAACCGTTAAGCGAAGAGTTTGATGCCGCGTATTTGTATGCAAAAAGCCGAGGCAAAAAAGCGCCGATAAAAACCTTCATCATGGATGGTAAGGTTGTTGTGGGTGTGGGGAATATCTACGCCAACGAAAGTTTATTTCTAGCCGGAATAAAACCGACGACGCCTGCGGGGAAGGTCAGCAAAGCGCGTATGGAAGTATTGGTTGGTTATATTAAGCAAGTGCTGGCTTCTGCGATTGAACAAGGCGGCACTACATTACGGGACTTTGTTGGTGGGGATGGCAAGCCGGGATACTTTGCCCAGAAGCTAAATGTTTATGGACGCGGTGGTGAAGCGTGCGTGACGTGCAAAAAGACCTTGAAAGAAATCCGCCAAGGTCAAAGAACGACTGTGTATTGCACAGCTTGCCAGAAGTAACTTGTTGTCCTAAATCTGCATTGCGGTTGTTACCCTAAAGGGTAACCTACATTTTTTTGGTGGGTCGTACTTTAGTGCGACTTAATTGCTGCCCACGCTCGCCCTAATAACTCATACCAACTGCGTTCTGTTTTCATCAGAGCGCTGGTCTCAATTTTCCAATTTGATGAGGTTTGTTGCGCTGCAAAATGCGCGGAGGCGGGTATTGGCTTTAAGTTTTGGCCTTCAATGCTTTGCTGCTCAAACCAATTAATAGAGCGCCGCATGTGTGACGCCGAAGTGACCAAAGCAAAGCGCTTGCCGTTAAGAAAAGGCGCGGTCAGTTCTGCTTCTTGTTGAGTATCTTGCGCGGTGGGGAATAAGCGAATTTGCTCTTTGGGTACCCCTAAGCTTAAAGCGATTTTCCCAGCCACTTCGGCATAAGGTCGGCTTTCATCACCAGCATAACCTGATAACAATAACTCGGCTTCAGGGTTAGCTTGCCAAATACGGTAGCCTTCCATTAAACGATACAAACCCGTTCCGCAAAGCTGCGCCATCGGTGGAATTTCGTCGCTAACAGTATGGCAATTTCCTAATACCACAATCGCATCAACAGGCTGCGTAATATCAAATTTAGAGTATTGCTGCTCCAAGGGATAGAGCACAGAATTAGCAAACGGCTGCCAACTGAATAGCATCAATAACGCGACACCAGTAAAAGCGATGGCACGGCCAATATGGGCGCGCCAATAGCTAAGCATTAAACCAAATAAAATAATTAAACAGCAAAACGGCAGCGGCATTAACCACATGCTGATCAGTTTTTTGAGAATGAACCCTAATTCCATTATTTATCTCATTGTGAAATTTAAAACACTGATCCCAAACTAGGTGATTGTTTTGCGGAATAATTACCTAGTTTGGGGTCTTTTAACTATTCTGAAACCTGTGATTTACCAAAGGCTCTTGGGTCAGAAGCGGCGGTGACTTCGCCACTGTTCTTATCCCACAAAATAGCCTGCATATTGCCGTATTCGCGGCCGATGTTTTTCAGCTTATGGCCTTTGCTCTCAAGAGCATTAATCTCTGCGGCGCTGAAGGTATTCGGTTCATGCTGAATAACATCCGGTAAATACTGATGATGGAAGCGTGAGCGCCCTACCCAATCGCTCACAGGCTTGTTATCAAAATGTTCTAACATGCCTAGCATCACCATGGTGATAATACGACTGCCGCCTGGTGTACCGATTAGGGCGACGGCATCATCATTTTCAATAAACGAAGGGCTCATGCTTGAAAGTGGGCGTTTATTGGGTGCAATGGCGTTGGCCGCATTACCCACCAAGCCATAAGCATTGGGTTCGCCGGGTTTGGCCGAGAAATCATCCATTTCGTTATTTAATACAACGCCGGTATTGGGAACCGTAAAAGCAGAACCAAAGGGCAGGTTAATACTTAACGTCGCAGAGACGCGATTGCCTGCTTTATCGATCACCGAAAAGTGTGTGGTATGGAAACCTTCTTGAATATTCTTTGGGCCTTTTAAACTTAAGCTGCTGGTGGCTTTGTTCATATCGATAGACGCCGCATAATTTTTTGCGCGCTCTAAGCTGATCAGCTCTTGTGTGGGAACTTCAACAAAATCAGGGTCGCCTAAAAACTCAGCACGGTCTTTATAGGCACGGCGCATAGCCTCAACAATCAGATGTGTTTTATCGGCATTATTCAAAGTATTCAGATCGTATTGTGAAAGCATATTCAACATAGCGGCAATGGCGATACCCCCCGAAGAAGGAGGCGGTGCACTAACGACTTTATGACCCTTGTATTCAATCTCAATTGGGGCGCGTTCAATAATGTTGTAGTTGGCGAGGTCATCTAAGGTCCAAATGCCATTCGCGGCTTGAACGCCAGCCACTAAGCGACGGGCGCTTTCGCCTTTATAGAAACCATCAAAGCCTTTATCGGCCACTTGTTGCAGCGTCCATGCAAGGTCAGGTTGCTTGATGACATAGCCAATTTCAGGGATTGCTTGGGTCTCGCTCAGAAACGTTTGGGCGCTGGTTGGGTAGCGCTTAAGGTTATCAAGACGGTAACCGACTAATTTTTGAAAATGATGATAAACAGGGAAGCCTTCATTCGCTTGCTGAATGGCTGCAGCCAATGTTTTCTTTAACGGCAGCTTGCCGTAGTGATCAGCCAAGTGAACAAACGCAGCGGCTTGCCCAGGAATACCCGCAGCGAGTGCGCCATTGACGGCCGCGTCGCGATTAACACTGCCATCTTTGTTAAGGTATAAATTCGCATGCGCTGCAGCAGGGGCTTTTTCACGAGCGTCGATGAAGATGTTTTTATTGGCTTTGGCATCGTGAATTAACCAAAAACCCCCACCACCAATGCCTGCGCTGTAGGGCTCAACCACTCCTAATGATGCGGCGACAGCGACTGCTGCATCAAACGCATTACCGCCTTGTGCAAGAATATCCATACCGGCTTGAGTCGCAAGAGGATGTGCACTGGCAATGGCGGCTTGGCTGGGAGCCAATGAGCTTGTATTGGCTGCAGAGGCTGTTTCATTATTATGGTTTTGGTTGGCGCACACGCGCTTAAACCAATAAGGGCAGTTAAGGCGATGGAAATTTTTAGGGTATTAAGTGAGGAAGGTAGCATTGAAGATATTTCCTGAGGGCAATATTTTCAGCTACCTTGGCAAGAACTTGTCATTAAGGCAAGCTCTAAAAGACTTCTCTAGAAGATGGGAAAGAATTAAATAGATTTGCCGGTTAGCAATTCGTACTTAGCTTCTAATTCTTCTTTGCTTTCTTCATTTGCAGGGTCAAGCGGAATACAGTCAACAGGGCACACTAATACGCACTGAGGCTCATCATAATGACCAATACACTCGGTGCACTTCGCTGGATCAATTTCGTAAATTTCTTCCCCAGGAGTGATTGCTTCGTTAGGACACTCTGGTTCGCATACATCGCAGTTAATGCATTCATCTGTGATGATTAATGACATGGTTTTTTCCTTACGCTTTTTCTTTTAAGGCTTTAGCAACCGCAGGGTGAACGAATTTGCTGATATCGCCATTAAGAGCAGCAATTTCACGAACCAGTGTTGATGAAATATACGAGTAATGCTCAGCCGGTGTTAAAAACATGCTTTCAACATTCGGCGCTAATACACGGTTCATGTTGGCCAGTTGGAATTCGTATTCGAAATCCGATACGGCACGTAAGCCGCGTAAGATAATATTGGCGTTTTTTTCTTGTACAAATTCAGCCAGTAAGTTACTGAAACCGACGATTTCGACGTTGTGTAAATGCCCTAGCACTTCGTTCGCTAGATCAACACGTGTATCGATATCGAGGGTCGGTTTTTTCTTCGGGTTATCAGCAACCGCCAGAATGATGTGGTCAAACATGCGCGCGGCCCGCTCAACCAAGTCTGTATGTCCGTTGGTGATTGGGTCAAATGTTCCAGGATAGACAACTATGTTCATTATAGTGGGCTCATCATTCTGTTAGTTGAAAAGTTTATGAGTTAAGCAAAAACTCATAAATTTAAAAAAATAGGCGCGGTATTTTAACCGAAGTGGCTAAAAAACGATAGCGCACTGTGTGCTTTGGCTGCACCGAAAATGTAGGCAAAAGAAGCTAAGGCGGCAATAAAGGCCCAAGTTTTACCTTGTTTAATCGCGATAATGCCAAAAGCAATGTAGCCAACAAGACCTAATACTTTTGCGGTTAACCAATGATCGGTTAATGGATATTGGCCAATCATTGTGCATAACCAAATAGCGAAGATTAGTAAAAAGGTATCAATAATGTGAGGCAATATTTTAAGAATTTTATTGCTTTTGAATGCTGGCTTAAATTTGAATAACGCAAAGCGAATGATAAACAACAAAATGCTTAAGTAGGCTAGGCCAACGTGTGAAGCCTTGAGAGCGGTATAATCCATGATATTTTCTCTGTATATTCTCTAAGATAGAGAGGTGACTTGGGAGTTTGAGTATGACTCGCTGCAAAGTACCTTGTTTGGCCTACATTGCCAAGTGTCTTTGCTTTGGCTGACAAGTCATACGCCAAACTGTAAAAGTGCTAAGGCGCTTGAGACTGAATTGCCGTGACGATTGTCAGCATTTTCTTTGGGGAAAAAGGTGGTTTGATGAATCCATAATAATTGCCTTCGGGATCAAGAATCGCAATGTTGGCGCTATGATCCATGAGGTAGCCCAGTTCAGGATCAACTTCATTACGTGCATTTTTTCGTTCCACTTTTGCATAGACGGCATTCAGTTCGGCGGCAAAGCTGCGCAAGGACGCAGGGTTACCCGTGAAGGCGGTAAAGCTAGGGTCAAAATAATCCATGTAGGATTTTAACTGTTGTGGTGTATCGCGCTCGGTATCAACACTCACTAAAACAATCTGCGTTTTAGACTGCATTTCAGGGCTTAATTTTATCCACATCTGCTGCATCACAGAGAGGGTAGTAGGGCAGACGTCGGGGCAAAAGGTGTAACCAAAAAATAAAAACGACCACTTGCCTAAGTTTTCATTTTTACCCACTGCTTGGCCTTCTTCATTAATGAATGGGACATCGGAAACATCAATTGCCTCAGGGAAGATAAAAGCATCGTTAGCCGATAACTGCTCTGATAAAGACGGAGAGTTAGTGGCGTTATTCGATAGAAATTGCCAACTCATAAAGCCAACTAAAGCGAGAGCGATTAAAGAAAAAAAGAATAAGGGTAAAGCCGCTTTCTTTGCTAGCGGGGTATTATTATTTGCTGACGACATAAACATTCTCAATAAAGTAAACTAGCCACCGGTCACATCATACAGAAACAATTTCCATCATGCTGCAACTTCAAAAACGCATTCTACACCTCGCTTGGCCAATCATGTTGAGTAATATCACGGTACCGTTATTAGGATTGGTGGATACCGCTGTACTTGGGCACTTGTCTGAAGTGAGCTATTTGGGTGGGGTTGCATTAGGTGGCCAGGTTGTCACGTTATTATTGTGGAGCTTTGGTTTTTTACGGATGGGAACGACCTCGTTAAGTGCTCATGCAACGGGGATGAGCCAAGCGAGTAATCGTCAGTCGTCGAGTATAGAACGTGTACTACAAAATGCTTTATTAATGGCGCTTATCATCAGTTTTCCGCTGATGCTATTTGCCTTTTTAACTCTAGAGCACATTATTGCCTTTATGGGAGGCAGTGAAATCATTCAAGTACTTGCCGTTGAGTATGCCAGCATTCGATTGGCTGCGACCCCCGCCATTCTTATTCAATATGTTCTTATTGGTTGGTTTATTGGCCGTGGTGAAACCAAGGTGCCGTTAATCATGCTCATCGCGAGTAATAGCTTAAATGCCGGGCTGGATATTCTTTTTGTTTATGGCTATGGACTCACCAGTGATGGTGTTGCTTGGGCGACTTTATGCGCTGATTATTTCGCCGCAAGCTTAGGATTGTATTGGGCGTTCCGAACGGTGCGACAACAGCCAAACCGTTTGCCTTATCGCTGGCCAACGTGGCTTGAGCTAAAACCACTGATCAATATTAATCACCAACTATTTGTTCGCACGCTGTGTCTATTAGGTGTGTTTGTTTTCTTTACTGCTCAAGGTGCTCAACAAGGAGATTTAACCTTGGCGGTGAATGCCATCATGCTAACGTTGTTGCTGCTGATCTCTAATGCCTTAGACGGCTTTGCGCATGCGGCTGAAAGCTTGGTTGGGCAAAGTTTAGGGGCTAATAATGTACGGCAGCTACGTAACAGTATCTGGTTAACAGGAACCAATGCCTTAATCATTGCTCTTATTATGGTGGTAGGCTTTGCGTGGCAAGGCGACAACTTGCTGGGGCTGCTCACCGATCAGCCAGAGGTCTTGGCGATGGCGATTGAATATAGCCCGTGGTTGATCTGGCTTCCCGTAATTGGCTGCAGTAGCTATTGGCTGGATGGGGTCTTTATTGGTATGCAAGCCAGTGCTCAAATGAGAAACGCCATGATATTGGCGACTCTTGTTATTTTCTTGCCTGTTTGGTTTTTGACGCAAGAACTCGCAAATCATGGTTTGTGGCTGGCCTTTTATGCATTTTTATTGGCCCGATCACTGTTTATGGTGCCTTCATTCCTGACAATACTGAACAAACATCAATTATTTACCGAAAAAAACTAGCGTGTGCGTCAAACTTAACTATACTTTTTTCATGACGGTAAGGGAGCGCAACTAACCTACTGTTTTTAAAGGGTTTTTTATATACGCATAACAATCGGTCTTTAATCAGCTGCGGAAAAAGAAAGTTCACGCCTCGATCATTGAATGTTTAGTGAACACTTTAAAGACATTTATACAGCGCTAACCGATAAAACTTACTTATTTTAAAGTAGTTGGAGATTCAACATGATGAACACAGAAGCCTTACAACAATTGATTCAAAAGTCCGTTACTGAAGAACAGCAGACGGGTGAGCTTCATCAACTATTGCAGCAGCGTTTAGAAACGGTCGAACGTATTGTTCAGCTACCGGAAATAGAAGCGCTTGAGCGTTTATACGAATTTGTCATTCGTTACATTCAGCAAGTTCCGCAAATGCTAGAAGACTTGCACCAAGGTGCGGTAGAAGCGGGATTACTTAATTACGTTAGCCCAATCCTAGAAGTGGTTGAAGGCTTTTTCATGGCTCCGCCAAAAGAACTGAATTCAGATTCTGGTTTGGTCGCGTTAATGGATGAGGCGTTTTTAGCGCATCGTTTATTCGAAGAAGTAAACGATACTTATATTATGCGTGTCGGTCAGCCAATGATTCCGTTTGATATGACGATGTCGAATGTCATCGTTCATTCGTTAATTAGCGAGCCGTATGCCAATGATCTTGAACAGGTTGTTATGGTCGCGACCAAGGGCATCTTCGGTGAAGAGAAAGCGTATGAGAAAAATGAAAAGTTCTTAGCTTTCATGGACAAAAAAGATAACGACAACTTAATCAAAATTGCGCAGCGCTGGCCTTGCATGTCGACTCAAATGGGGCTTGATAGCCACCTTCAATTTGCCTAAGGCATCGTTAATTTAGACTGTCGGCTAAAAACTCATACAGCGCTTGAATACGAGCGCTGTTTTTTAAATCTTTGTGGTAAACAAACCACAAACCTTCAATCCCTCGCTCTATTTCAATATCCAGCTTCTGTAAATGATCATGCTTGCTGGAGTGGTGAACACCAATTGGCCCAATCGCCATACCCTCTATCACGGCATTATGAATATCAGGAAAGTGGTTACTCTGATAGATAATTTGATCGTCATTAATGTGTTTAAGTATCTGTTTAATAAAAGGAATTTTACGCTTTTCATTACTTGGTAAGGCCCATAAGTGTTGATTATATTCACTCACGTTAGCGGGAATACCATGCTCTTTTACATAAGAGTTCGCTGCATAATAATGGATCTCGGGCGCATTCAGCTTTTTCACAATTAAATCAGGTTCGTTCGGTTGCGCTCCTGCTCGAAGTGAAACGTGAGCCGCTCCTGTAGCTAAAGAAAGAATATCGTCCGTCGCGATGATATGAATACGCAGCTTAGGATAAGCTTGGCGAAAGGCTTTTAAGGCAGGGTTAAGCAGCGGAGAAAAATCACTGAGCGTAGTAATGCGTAAATTACCACTGATATTTTTCTCGGCGCTGGCCATTAGGTTTTCTAAACGGCTGAAGCTTTTTTGAATCTCGGGCAATTCTTTAACAACAAGCTCGCCCGCATCGGTCAGCTGATAACCCCTTTGGTGGCGAATAAAAAGTTTTGTACCTAAGCTTTCTTCTAAACAATTCACGTGACGTAAAACCGTTGCATGATTCATATTTAATAGTTTACCGGCCTTGGTCAACGTGCCTGATTTGGCGACTTGATAGGCGATGCGAAAATCATCCCAGCTGGCTTGCGACATGAGAATACCTTAAGTAATTATGCAATTGTTCATATATGCACAATAGTTTCCCTTTTTTGCCTATATTTCAACAAAAGGTTTCGAGGTACAGTAGATTTATTAAAGTTTAGACACCTATTCTGGATGCTATCGCTAAACACCAAAAGCCTAGCTCAGACGGTAGGCACTATAACGACTAAGGTCTAACGCTAGAATGACTATGAACTAGCAAACGGAGTTATTATGGTAAAGAACAGTAAAAGCAGTTACGGATGGGTCGCCATCGCCTTACATTGGTTAATGGCATTGGGCATTTTTGGTATTTTCGGTCTAGGTTTATATATGGTTGAGCTAACCTATTATGATGCTTGGTATCGCGGCTCTCTCGAATTGCATAAAAGCATCGGCTTTACTTTATTACTGGTTTGGATCGTGAGAATAAGTTGGCGTTGGTTTAATACCAATCCAGAAATTAGTGGCAGCCCCATAGAGAAAAAAGCGGCCCATATTGTACATTTATTTTTATACGCTGTGATGTTAGCACTCATGGTCACAGGGTATTTAATTTCGACAGCTGATGGACGCGGTATTGAGGTATTTGGATTATTCGAGATACCAGCAATGTCGATGAGCTTTGAAAACCAAGAAGATATTGCAGGTGATATTCACTGGCTACTTGCTTGGAGTTTGATCTTAATGGTGGCACTGCATGCCATGGCTGCTATTAAGCATCATGTGATCAATAAAGATGATACTTTATTAAAAATGATTCGCCCTAAAACTGACTCTAATTAAAAAAGATTCATAATAAAACTATCCTCAGGAGGATGCATGAAAAAATTATTACTAACAGCAATTACAACATCGGCTCTAACACTGGCTTCATTATTTTCAGTGTCAGCACAAGCAGCAGACTATAAAATTGATACTGCAGGCGCACACGCGTTTGTTCAGTTTAAAATTAAGCACCTAGGTTACAGCTGGTTGCTAGGGCGCTTTAATACGTTTGATGGTGGATTCTCTTACGATGCAGCAGCACCAGAGAAATCTGAAATTGAAGTTGTTATCGATACGGCAAGTTTAGACTCTAACCACGCAGACCGTGATAAGCACTTAAAAGGCTCTGATTTCTTAGACGTTAAGAAATTCCCTAAAGCGGTATTTAAGAGCACAGGCTTTGAAGTAAAAGATGATAATAGCGCCGTTGTTACCGGTACTTTTATGCTTCACGGCGTTAAGAAAACCATTAGCTTTCCCGTTGAAAAAATTGGCGAAGGTAAAGATCCTTGGGGTGGCTACCGTGTAGGCTTCGAAGGTAAAACAACATTGAAGTTGGCAGATTATGGTATTACGTATAATCTAGGTCCAGCATCAACTTTGTAGAAATTGAGCTATACGTTGAAGGTATTCGTCAGTAATGTCGACGATGCTGACTAACGTCAATAGTGAGTGTTAAGAGTATTAATAAAAGGCCCAGATTAATCTGGGCTTTTTATTGTCTGATAATTATGGAAGTATGGGTAGGCAATGATCGATATGTCTGTTCGTGCTTATAAAAATAAGAATAAAAAATTAACGTCAGTAAAGGCAGTTAAAAAACACTATGCACTTTCTATTAGCAGTCTTTTTAAAATATTTTTGGTTCAGTATTATATTAGTGGCTGTGACCAATGCTTGGTTTGTGCAAAAACGGGCGCGACCTTTAATTGCCAAAAACCCTCTACTTCAATTAGATGCTAATCGTGTCTCCATTACCTTGATTTTGATGATTAGCATACCCTCTGCGATGCTGGGTATTATTCAACTCATGGCGGGCTACGAAAGTCCTTTTTATATTTTTTCAGATGATTTGAGTAATCACTACTTACTGAGCGCTTGGGTCGTGATGGCGGGTTTGAGGGTCTTTATTTTATATTGGTTGTGGTTTACCAAAGGTTTAGAATCTTATATTGCGGTAACGCCTGTTCGCTTGAAAAAACCTAAAATTTTGGCAGGGATCGAAGGGACGTTGATTATTCGCTGGATGGTAACCGCGGTACTGGTTATTTGGTTTGTCAGTGTGGTTATTAGTTTTCTATAAAAAAGCTCAAGAGAAATTCTCGAGCTTTTTTATGTTTTAAAGTATGCATTCAAATGCTTTTAGTGATCTTTACGACCTGCACCAGGGTCCATAATTTTAAGTGGTTTTTCTTCATCATCGTAAAGCGCTTTACCCACAGGAGTGACTCGTGTGGTTAACTCTTCGTAAAGCGGCTCATTAGCCGTAGCGGCTTCTTTTGCTTCTTTGTGTTGGGTGTAGGTTTCAGTAAAACCACAGGCGACACAATCTCGAAGTTCATCCTCGTTTTCATCACGGTACATGCGGATCTTATCCATCTCTCCGCATTTTGGGCATACAACTCCGGCTACAAAACGTTTTTGAATCATCTTTTGGCCCATTATAAAGCTCCTGCGGTATGGGTTGAAGTTTTGATACCGCAATGACGTAATAGAGCATCGGTTGTTGGCGCACGGCCACGGAAGCGTTCGAATAATACCGCAGGTTCTTCGCTGCCGCCTTTTTGTAAGATCTCAGTTAAGAAGCTCTGGCCTGTTTCTGTATTAAAAATACCTTCGTCTTCAAATCGAGAAAACGCATCAGCACTTAATACTTCTGCCCATTTGTAGCTGTAATAACCTGCCGCATAACCACCGGCAAAAATGTGGCTGAAACTATTTTGGAAGCGGTTGTAATCAACAATCGGCACAACGGCGACTTGGCTGCGTACATCGTCGACAATGCTCTTGATGTAATTCGTTTTTTCGCTATCGCTTAACGCTGGATTGTATTCTTTGTGCATACGGAAATCGAATAATGAGAATTCCAGTTGGCGCACCATCATCATGGCACTTTGGAAATTTTTCGCGGCTAACATTTTTTCTAGCAAGTCATCGGGTAATGGTTCGCCCGTTTCATAGTGACCAGAAATAAAGGCGAGAGCTTCTTTTTCCCAACACCAGTTTTCCATAAACTGGCTCGGCAGTTCTACCGCATCCCAAGCAACGCCGTTAATACCACTAACCGCTGCTGTTTTAATTTGCGTCAACATGTGGTGTAAACCATGACCAAACTCATGGAACAAAGTGGTGAGCTCATCGTGGGTTAATAACGCAGGTTTGCCATCAACCGCTGGGCTAAAGTTACATACAAGATAAGCCACAGGCAGCTGTAAGCTGCCATCGGCTAGTGTTCTGCGAACTCGGCATTCATCCATCCAAGCGCCACCGCGTTTTTTATCGCGAGCGTATAAATCAAAATAGAATTTAGCAATCACTTCACCATCTTTTTTGATGTGGAAGAAACGCACATCGTTATGATATGAGTCGAATTCAGTTTGCTCTTCGATGTCGATACCATACAAACGCTGTACGGTTTCGAACATGCCTTTTAATACCGTATTAATAGGCAAGTAAGGGCGAATCAATTCTTGTGAAATGCTGTAACGATGCTGACGAAGTTGCTCGGCGCAGTAGCTCACATCCCAAGGCTGTAAGGTATCAAAGCCAAAGGTTTCTTTGGCGTAAGTGCTCAGTTCTGCAAATTCTTGCTTCGCTTGTGGAACCGCTTTGCTGGCTAGGTCTTCTAAGAAGTCGATAACTTGCTGTGGGTTCTTCGGCCATTTTGCTGGCGACCGAATATTCAGCGTAGTTGTTGAAATCTAGTAGCTGCGCAAGTTCGTGGCGCAAGGCTAGAATTTCGTTCATCACTGCGGCGTTATCAAATTTATTATCGCCACCCGATTCGCTGATAGCGATCCGATGCGCGGGTTAAATACGCCTTGTACATTTCATGGCGCAGTTCGCGATTTTCGCAATAGGTTAAAATTGGGAAAGTACGATGGGAAGTCTAGTGTGAATAAATAACCTTCTTTCTGTTTCGCTTCAGCTTGTTGCTTAGCTAATGCTAAAGCGGAATCCGGTAAACCTGCTAGCTCGCCTTTGTCGGTAATTAATTTAGACCAAGCTTGTGTCGCATCCATCACGTTTTCACCAAACTTACTGGTGAGTTCAGATAGACGTTGTTTGATTTCACCGTAGCGCGTTTTTTTATCACCTTCGAGTGCAATGCCGGCTAAGCGAAAATCACGCAGTGCGTGTTCGATGGCGGTTTTCTGCTCGGTGCTTAACGTCGCAAATTCATCGCTATCGGCTAACTTTTTATAGGCTGTGTACAAATCTTGATTTTGACCCATTTCAGTCGAGTACGCACTTAATAGTGGCAAGCAGGCGTTGTAAGCATCACGCAGTTCATCACTGTTCACAACAGAGTTCATGTGGCTGATTGGCGACCACGCTTGGCTTAGCTCGTCATCCCACGCTTCCATCGGCGTTACTAATGCATCCCAGCTAACCGGTGTCTCGCCTGAGTTGATGGCGGCCAGTAAAGCATTTATGCGCTGGCGGTTATTCGTTAATAAGTGCTCCATCGCGGGCTGTGCGTGTTCAGCTTTCACTTGTGAAAATGGCGGTAAAGCATTTGCGGCGGTGGGCTGTAATAAAGGATTGTCGCTAATAGTAGACATAAAGAGAGGCTCGCCTGTGAAGCAGTGTGAATAAATAGTGTGATTAAATCATTCTAGAATGTTAATTAGATGATGGCGAATGGATAAATTTCAAGATACGTCGCATACTTTCTCGAAACAATTTATGTGATCAAGGGCAGAAAAACACTATGACTAAATCCATTCGCACCTACCAAGGTATGACTCCTAAACTGGGCAGTAAAGTATTTGTCGATGCTAGTGCGGTTGTTATTGGTGACGTTGAGATAGGCCAAGACAGCTCTGTATGGCCGTTAACGGTGATTCGTGGGGATATGCATCATGTGCGTATTGGCGAGCGCACCAGTGTACAAGATGGCTCTGTACTGCATATTACTCATGCCAGTGATTTTAACCCCGGTGGCTATCCGTTAATTATTGGTGATGATGTGACGATTGGACATCAGGCGATGTTGCATGGCTGCACGATTGGTAATCAGGTATTAATCGGCATGAAAGCCATGGTGATGGACGGTGTGGTGATTGAAGATAAAGTGATTGTGGCGGCTGGGGCCTTGGTACCGCCGGGTAAAGTTTTAGAAAGTGGTTTTATGTATGTGGGCAGTCCGGCTAAAAAGGCGCGCTCGTTAACCGAGAAAGAACTTCGCTTTTTTCCCTATACCGCCAGCAATTATGTGAAGCTAAAAGATAAACATATTGCTGAAGGATATGGCGAATAATATTGTTGTTTTAAAAATCAGTGTGGGAGTGAGCCCTAACGGAAAGTAAGAAACTTTTTTCCTGCACTGATTAAATGCTCTTGTTCATTACAACTAGCAAGACTGATTTTTCCATGCTGGTTATAAAGCAGTTTGGTGATGCCTGCATTTACCAATGATTCATTCAGCTTAAACGCATGTTCGTTATCTAAACCTAAGCAATGTTTGGCAATAGCGGTAATCGGCCCACCTGAAGTAAAGACAACAACATCTTTTCCGGCGGCTTTTTCGATAGTGCGAATTAATGCATCGCGACAACGCTGCGTAAACTGATTCCAAGATTCTGTATAATCATCATCGTATTGGCCACTGATCCAGCGATCAACCGATGTTGTAAATAATTTTTGAAAAGCCTTGTTTGGATGTTCTTGTTTGGCTAAATAAATACCCAGTGCTGTTTTTTGCACCAGGTTATTGCTCGCGATGCCTTCGTTAGAAAAACCGGGAACGTTTAATTCTGAATGTGCTGCCGCAATAATTTCATCACCATCAAATTCATTAAACCCCATATCTTCAATAACAGGCCCGTGGGCGTGCCAAACTTTTTGCGCACCTTGTAGGGTTTCATGGTGACGACGCATCGCCCCATGAATCGCAAGGCTAGCTTCTATACCTCGTGCATTTAACGAATCACCCACTAACTGTCCTTGCTGATGACCCAGCTCGGAGAGTTGATCGTAATCGAGTTTATTGAACCCAGCTTGGCCATGGCGAACGAGGTAGATGGCGGCCATTATTTAATACCAGAATTCTTAATGATCTTATTACAGCGCCAGTTTAGGTAATGCACGATTACCCAAAAAAACTTGAAGGTTTTATTATCAGTTTGCTTATGGTGATAGCGGTAATAAATTTGCTGCACAATCACGGCTAAACGGAATAAACCAAACACTTCATAGAAGGCCCAGTTAGATTTGTCGAAGCCCATTTTTTCGCAGTAATAATCAACGACTTCATCACGGGTCAACATACCTTCAAGATGCGTTGGTTGACGACGCACTTGGCGCATGACCCAATCATCATCTGCTTGTACCCAATACGCCAGGCTGCTGCCTAAATCCATTAGAGGATCGCCTAATGTGGCCATCTCCCAATCTAAAACACCAATGATGTTTTGCGGGTCTTTAGGGTCGAGAACGACGTTGTCCATACGATAATCGTTATGAATAATGCAGGTAGACACATCGTCAGGTTGATTGCGTTTGAGCCAATCCATGGTTTTATTAAAGCTTGGCACATTCCACGTTTTAGACTTGGTATAGCGACCACTCCAGCCATCGACTTGGCGTTTTACATAACCTTCGCCTTTGCCTAAATTATCAAGACCTGCGGCTTTATAATCGACCTGGTGAAGGTCAATTAATTTATCCAAAACCGAGATGCTAAAATTGCGGTTTTCAGACGCCGAAAGTTTCATTCCGCGAGGGAAATTATTGCGAGGAATAATTCCGTGCAAACGTTCCATGACGTAAAAATCACTTTCAATCACAGATTGATCATCACAAAAAGCGATCATGTCGGGCACAAACGGATATACCGGCTTCAAGCCTTGCATAACATTAAACTCGCGTTTCATGTCGTGTGCCGAGGCTGCTTTATGTCCTGCGGGTGGGCGACGTAAAATAAGATCGCCACCTTTAATCGAGTCAGGATATTTTAAATGATAAGTAAGGTTAGAAGCCCCACCTGAGAACTGTTTTACTTCAGGCAGTTGATCGCCCAGCTCGACACCTTGCTGGGTCAGCCAATCGTGAACGGCTTGAATATCAAAAGCATCACTACTACGTAATGCTTTTGCTTGATCGATAAATTGTTCAGACATCAAAATATCCTAGGAGATGTTATTTCTTATTGAAAACCGGATCATACTTTTTCATCTTCACTGCAGTTTTAGCAACCAAGCGAGCGAAAAGCCATGGCATGTAGCGCTTAACAAAATAGGCGCGACGTCCGATGGTATGAGGGTTACAAATTAATTTATTCTTCTTCATATCACGATAGCAAATATCGGCCACATCATCAGCCGTCAATTCAGACGATTCAAATACTTTATCAACCATCTTTAATAATTGTGGATCGCTTGTGCGCATGCCTTTATCAAGATTGGTGCGGAAGAAACCAGGGCATAAAACAGTTGTGCCAATGCCGTAAGGTTTTAATTCGTGATGCATGGTATCGCTTAATGCAACTACCGCAGCTTTTGTCACATTGTAAGACGCCATTAACGGAGCGGTCATTAAGCCTGCAAGTGAGGCGGTATTAATAAAGTAGCCGCTGCCTTGTTTTTTCATCATCGGTGTAAAAGTACGACACCCCAAAGCAACACTCTTTAAGTTAATGTCGATAACCCATTCCCAAGTAGACCAATCTCCTTGCTCGATACGGTCACCGGTTGCGACACCGGCGTTGTTAATAACGACGTCGATGCCTTCCCAGCGTTCTTCAACTTTTACTAATAGGTTTTGCCATTGCTCAGGTTTCGTCACATCTAGATTATAGACCCAGCCACGTCCCCCCGCTTGATCAACTAAACTCAACGTTTCGGCTGCGCCTTCTAGATTAATGTCTGCGATGCAGATGTCTGCCCCTTCTTTAGCAAAACGAAGTGCCAGTGCTCGGCCTAGGCCACTTGCCGCGCCAGTGATTAATACTCTGCTCATAATGAGTCGACTCTTATTAGAATTTATTAAGCCTATATTAAAATGCGATCTACTATCTATGAAATGAATAGTTTTAATGAGAATATATTCTTACTGTTTATGACTGATTCTAGAGTGATTGAGTACCGATATGAAAGGCACTATTGATATTTCGCGGGTTGATTTGAACCTGTTTGTTGTTTTTGATGTAATTTATCGAGAGGGTAACCTGACGCGAGCCAGTGAGGCGTTAAATCTATCACAGCCCGCTGTAAGTCACGCGTTATCTAGGCTGCGTGATCGATTTGATGATCCATTATTTGAACGCTCGGGCAAAAAAATGGTGCCTACTCCACTAGCAAAAGCCATTATTGAGCGGGTACGAGAAGGACTAGAGAGTCTGGAATCGACCTTAAGCGATGGGCTAATTTTTGACCCTGCAACGGCAGAGCGAACCTTTACGATTGCGATGCGAGATGTATTAGAAGCGGAAGCTTTGCCAGAAATAGCCAAACACCTGCAGTCCATCGCGCCACATATTAGTATTCGCAGTGTCCAAATGTCGCGACGGGATATCGAAAATGCACTTATTCGTGGCACGATTGATTTTGCGGCAGACGTACTGATACCGGTATCGAAGCAAGTGCACCACGGCTTAATTGGCAGTGAAGGTCTGTCTGTGATGATGGCGAAAGGGCATCCTATTGCTGAGAAAATCAGTCGAGAAGATTTTGATATCAGCGATTATTTACAGGCTAAGCACATTCAGGTTTCAAGTCGAGCAAGTGGTTTAGGCATAGAAGACGTTGCGTTATCGCGCTTAGGTGAAAGTCGAGAAATAGCTATGCGCTGTCAGCACTATTACGCGGCCGCAAAAGTCGTTGAGAAAACAGATTGGTTATTAACCTTACCCACCACTTATGCATCGGCTTTAAGTGACGAAAGTCACCGTAATAATCCTTATATTATTTTTCCATTACCGTTTAAAGCTGAGCCATTAGAAGTGCATTTATATTGGCATCATAAAGCCGAACACGATCCCGCAATGATTTGGTGCAAGCAGCAGATTGAAAATTTGTTAATGGGTTGAATGTACAACTTTGAATTAGAGGCGGAAGTTAATTATCCAGTCGAGCCTAATTGCAGGCCTTGGTCGTGCGCACTGGTGAAGATTAAAAACTGTCAGAAAAAATAACGTTTTCGGCGGTCTTTTTTTCTTGCCACTTTAACGTTTCTAATTCTGGTTTATCATAGAATTTATCAACTCTTCCTAAGCATAAATAAGCAATTAATTCACGGTCGTCTGGTGCATTCAGAATCGCTTTCACCTTTTTTGGGTCAAGAATGCTAACCCAGCCCATGCCAATATTAAGCGAACGAGCTTTTAACCACATATTTTGAATGGCGCAGACAACGCTGTATTTCCCCATCTCTGGCATACTGGTTTGGCCAAGAACAGGCCCCTTTTTAGGGTTGTAAAAAACTGCAATGTTAAGGGGAGCCTCGATAATGCCTTCCAGTTTAAGTTGTTGATATTGCTCCAGCTTACCTACTTCAAATTCTCCGGCTTTAAACAATGCTTTCGCTTTCTCATTTTCTTCAAAGAAGCTATCGGCCACCGCATGCTTTGTTGCTAATGCGCTGATGGTGACAAACTCCCAAGGTTGAGAAAAGCCCACAGAAGGTGCCATAAGTGCTGCAGCTAATATACGATCAATATCTTCTTGTAATAATGGCGTTTGTAAAAATCGATTACCTCGTACATCTCGCCTAGCAGACATAATCTCACTGAGCAGATCGCTGTCTTCGGAACAAAAGGACTTATTATGGCTAGACGAGGTCATAAAACGGATTCGCTAAATAAAGTTGATAAGAGTGACTAGATTCAAATGCTTATTATAAATAGATCTAACCTGATAAGCACCTCTTCTTAATAGATGAGCTAGTCTTATAGAATAATTGTAATTAACACGAGCTCTAAAAAATGATCCCTATTACCCAAGATGTGATTGATTATGTTACAGATGGTTTCACAATCCCTTCTATGCCTAAAATCTTAATTGAGGTGCAAAAAGTATGTGCAGATGAGGACGGTAACATTACAGATTTAGCGGCATTAGTGAGTACTGATATTGGCTTGTCGTCTGCCATTTTAAAAACGGTAAACTCACCGATGTATGGTTTGAGTCGAGAAGTGAGTAATATTTCTCAAGCCGTTATGCTTCTGGGAATGGACTCGGTTTCAACTCTGGTTGCAGGGATATTGATTAAGGGTAGTTTTAGAGGAGAGGCTGCCATACGTTTTGAGCGTCTTTGGGATAACGCCAGCTTAGTTGCTGAGACCATGGTGTATATTGGTCAAAATATAGAGGACAAAATTCCTTCCGAAAACCTTTATGCGACCGGATTGTTTCATGATTGTGGCATTGCCGCAATGAGCATGCGGTTTAAAACAACCTACCTCGAAACGTTATTATTAGCCAATGAAGACCACTCAAAGTCTCAGGTTGAGCATGAAGACAGCGCGCATAAAAGTAATCACGCAGTCGTCGGATACTTTATTGCCTCGGGCTGGAAACTACCGAAAGAATTATGCCAAGTCATATTGAATCATCATGAAGTTGATTTTCTGACACACAATAAAAATCATAACGAAAATTTAATTTATGCCACACTAAAAATTGCCGACAATATAGTAAGCAGTCTTAAGCGTCGACAAAATATTCAGGGATGGGAAGATATCAAAGAGGCTTGTTATGATCAACTCGGTATCGAAGAGCATAAATATTTAGATTTATGTGAAGACCTAGAGGAGCTTTGGCAGCAATAACTGACTTTAGAATAACGGGCCTAGTCTAGAATAACAGACTATAAACAGTTACTTATAACGTCAGTTAGTAAGGAGTATTTAAATGGCTCTTCGTTTTTTTAGCCAGACCCGAACATTAGACCAGCGGTTAATCAGAAGCGCTGCAAAAATAAGACTGCAACCAATCAGTTGCAGTTCAGACATTCTTTCGTTAAACCAAAAAGCGGCGATTAATGCTGTCCAAATGGGTTCTAAAATCATAATAACCGCTGCATGACTCGGCGTGGTTAAACCTTGAGCATAGGTCTGCAATAAGAAACGAGCGGCGGTACCCACGAGTGCGCTGAGCAGCAACCACTGCACCATAGAACCTGTTGTGGCTTCTGGCCAGGTTTCCATATTGGCAGAAATTAAAATTCCCATGATACCCACAAATGATAGGGAAATTGCGGTTAGGGCAGTCGCCGACATTCGTACAGCTGCGCGACCATTTAAAATAAACGTCATCGAAAGCAAAATGGCTGCCCCCAGAAAAAACAACTGACTCTTTTCTGGATGAAAGCCATTTTCTAGTCCTAATAACCCTAAACCAATAAACGCAACTGGCAGAGCCAACCAATTACTTTTTTCAACTTTGGCTTTAAAAATGAAATAGCTAATGGGGGCAACTAGAATGGAAGCAATACTCGTAATAAACGCACCTTCCCCTAAATTTTCGGCATGAAATAAACCAAAAATCCATAAGCACATAGACGTCCCAAATAGAATGCCGACCTGAGCAGACGCAATCCATTGCTTGGGGTTTAAGCCAATAAGAGAACGCTGACTGAAAAGTGCAAGAAAAACACCGGCTAATAAAAAGCGGCTACCAATAAATAAAAGTGGCGGCATTTCATTAACGGCTTCTTTTGAAAACATCCAGCTGACCGCAGCCAGTAGTGTAACAATGATGAGTAAAGCATCGGCTTTAAGAGAATGGTTATGCAAGGCGATAACAACGTATTAATTAAATAAGGTATGCATAATACCGATAAACAATTTTATGCATACCTTTTACTGATGAACGCAGTGTTCTATTTTTACAATAAATTTTAAGTCACTTTTTAAGCCACTATTTTAGAGACTATGAAAAATTAAACTCAGCGATCATTTCTTTTAGATTGTTCGCGGTTGCTGTTAAAGCCGCCGCTTGCTCGCCGGTAGAGCTAGAAGAGCGTTTAGTGCTATCTGATAGCTCTTTGGCGGACTCAGTCGTTTGACTGATATTGCTGATCACTTGAGTCTGCTCTTCACTCGCAGTCGTAATTTGAGCATTCATGTTATTAACCAGCTCTAGGCGATTGAATAACGATAGGATTTTTTCATTGGCCTCTTTAAATGATTCAGAAAGAGACTGGGTTGCAGTGCTGCTCTGGGTCATTGCATTCATAGATTGATCAGCACTCTTTTTTAGCCCTTCGATCATATGTTGAATTTCTTCCGTTGATTGCTGTGTCTTACCTGCCAAGTTACGTACTTCATCGGCAACTACCGCAAACCCACGGCCTTGTTCGCCCGCTCTTGCGGCTTCAATCGCTGCGTTCAGTGCTAATAAGTTGGTCTGTTCAGCAATACCTTGAATGGTTTGTAAGATGCCATAAATCCCTTCAACTTGAGTACTGAGTTCACTCACATCGTTCGCACTGGAAGACGTAACATTATTTAAGGCGATAAACTGCTTATCCAAGTCTTGAATTTGGGCACTAACCGATTGACCACTGCTGTTTACATCCGTCACTTCATCGTGCGCGGCTTGTACATTGGTAGCGATTTCAGATGACGCAATTTCTAGTTCAGTCATCGCTGTACTGACACTGTCCATGCTTAAGAATAAATTTTCAGAGTTCTGCTGATTATGCATCGCGTTGGTATTTAGGATTTCAGCTGAGCTTTGTACGCTATTGGATATATCGCGCATTTTTTTGATGACGTTCTCTATTCGCTCCATCATTTCATTTAGTTGATGAGCAAGCGGGGCCATATCGTTCGTGCCCTGGACTGGAATTCGAAAACTTAGTGGAGTGTCTACAGCAGACATCGTTTTAATACCAGATACCAGCTTGTAGATCCCTGTTGTGATTTTATTCACCAAATAGAGTGCAGCTAATATTAGCAAGACTGAGATAAACAGACCGCCGGTAATAGAGGAAACAGCTTGAGCATCAAAGATTGATTGCCATTCTTGTTGTATAAAGGCATTCATTGCCTCGGGAGAGACCTTACCCGCTTGATTTGCAATGAAGTCTTGGCTTGCCTTCGCCAAGTGATCACGCTGTGCCGTCATATCACTAATAGCAAAATATATGATCATTAATGTAGAGAGCAGAGCAGGTAAAGTCGCTGCGAGAACAAGTTTCATTTTAACAGAATGTACCATTGATAATGATGCCTTTTAATAAATCTATATCACGAGTGTAGTACAAAATTACTAGGGGACAATCTTTCACCAGCGATTTCCCTTGTATTCTCTATTATTGATAGTCATTAATAATAAACACACCCTAGTTAATCCAATGGTGACAAAAGGGAGGTGCTCTGGGGTTAAATAGATTCTGGTTTAAGAGCGCTATAGTTGACCTTATTTCGCCCATTCCTCTTCGACGTATAAAGTGCGGCATCGGCCGAGGTCACCAAATTGAGACGATTAGTATCTAATATACTATGTGTAGAGTGTACTTGCGGCAGCGTTGTACTAAAGCCTATTGATACAGTAACCGTATCATATTGAGCTTCAGGTGCATGCTTGATACTTAAATTCATAACGGTTTTAAGTAAACCATTCAATAATAGTTTGCTACCCTCAGGATCAGTATTGGGCAAAATTAATGCAAATTCTTCTCCTCCGTAACGTGCTGCGAGATCTCCAGGACGTCGAGAGCAGCTTTCAATAGCCGAAGCAATTGTTTTTATACATTCATCGCCTTCGACATGACCAAAATGATCATTGTATTTTTTAAACTCATCAATATCGATTAATGACAACCGTTAGGGGAATATGCTCTCGGCGGCAGCGTTTTAGCTTCCAATGCTAAGTGTTCATCAAAGGTACGTCGATTTGCGAGCCCAGTCATGCTGTCTGTATTTGCTAATTGTTCAAGTAAGATAATCGCTCTGTGATAATCAAGATGAGTTTTAACGCGAGCTGCAACGACACTCGGTTTAAGTGGTTTAACAATGTAATCAGCAGCCCCTACATTGAAGACTTTTTCTTCAAAACCATCCTCTATGTTACTGGTAATAAATAGAATGGGAATGTGCTGCGTGGCTTCGTCATTTTTTAAAATTGAGCATACTTCTAAGCCAAGAATATCGGGTAATTCGACATCTAATAAAATTAAATCAGGCTGGCATTCGTTCACCATAATAAATGCTTGTTTGGCATCTGAGGCAAAACGGATACGGCCTATTTTATTTAGCACTTTGTTGAGTGCGATAATAACAGAGCTGTCATCATCAACAATTAATATGTCGGGTAGATGATTACTTTCTTTCAGCATTAAGTTATGCCTTTATATAACGATTTAAAAGAGGCTCTAATATTTGAGCTGCGTCTTTATAATTTAATGTCGTCAAGCTAGTGTCGAGCTCTTGAAACAGTGCTTCACCTAAAGCTTGATGTAATGACTGCTTAGAATTTTCAATTATTTCTATTACCCCTAAATCCTGATCTGATAATAATGCTAAAATTTGTTGTAGTGTTTCAATTTTTAATTCAGGGGCTGATGAGGGTTGAGATAATTCTGAGCTCTTCATTTCTTTCCAGCTGTCTAGTATTGATGAACTAGCCTGCTTAAGGCTGCTTAATTCTATGGAAAGATTAACAAGGGTTTGCTGTACAGGCTTACCGTCTGAGCGTAATAATTTTTCAGCATCGGCTGAATATTCTTGTATTATTTCAGCACCAATCATTCCTGCAGAACTTCTAAGCTTATGTATTTGAGATGCCAGTTGAAGGCGAATATCTTTGTTTTCAAAACTGTCAAAGTCGTCAGCGGGAGGGTGACATAGATTCTCATGCTCGAGTAATAGACCGTCCAGTGTACTCAATAGAAGTTGTTTGTCGTTAAGCAATAGATTTTTTGCTTTGTTCATATTAAGTCCGTGAATTTCTGGCCATTGGTCAGCTTCAGCATCAGAAGACTGAATGGATTCAATCGCTAACAGTTTTTCTCGATAAGACTCTACTAGAGTGCGTAGAACATTTATTAACTTAGAAGGATCAATCGGCTTCGTTAAAAAATCATTCATTCCAGAGTCAAGAGCACGTTTCTTTTCCTCTAATAATGCGCCAGCAGTGAGGGCAATAATAGGCACATTTGTGAGCTTTAATTGCTGACGAATTCTGCGAGTGGTCTCAAGGCCGTCGAGACCTGGCATTTGAACATCCATCAATACCGCATCATAATTATTCGAAGAATTTTCTAATAAAGTAAGTGCCTCTTCACCACTGGATGCTGTCTGAACAATAGCACCGTTATGCTCTAAAATATGGCTAACGACAATCAAGTTTATCGAACTGTCATCGACAACCAATACTTCAACATTCGGTAACCACTTTGCTGCAACGGCTTGAGTATGAGTTGATTGCATAACACGCTTAGCATTGCCTGTTGTTGAAGTCACAATGTCATTTACCGAGTTAAAAAGCGTTGATGAATTAACCGGCTTCATTAGAAAATTATTTACCAAATGCTTAGGGTCATGTTGAATTATAGCATCTTGATCATGAGCAGAGATCATTAAAATAGCCGGCAGATTATCGATTCCAACATGATCAGCCAATGACGCAATGGCAGTTATTCCATCCATTATAGGCATTTTCCAATCAACAATCATGGCATCTGGTGGTCGTAATTTATTTTCTAGGCG
Organism: uncultured Gammaproteobacteria bacterium; assembly: GCA_963851095.1. Lineage (GTDB taxonomy): Bacteria > Pseudomonadota > Gammaproteobacteria > Pseudomonadales > Oceanobacteraceae > Oleispira. The sequence goes on from CAWKOX010000009.1 coordinate 92,690, forward strand.
GCCTAAATAGGTTTTAACAAGTTCATCACCATTTGTAACTACCTCTGATCGCCAACCTAGGGCGCGAGTCATTTTTTGCAGTTGTAGGGCATCTGTGGGATTGTCTTCTGCAATAAGTACAAAAAGTGCCTGATTTTGGTTTTCTTGTTTTGCGACTTCTTCAACTGACTGCACTTTAAATGTGAAATCAATCCAAAACTTACTGCCCTGATTCACGGTGCTTTCAACACCGATCTCTCCCCCCATTATTTGCACTAATTGACGCACAATTGATAGCCCCAAACCCGTCCCTCCAAAGCGGCGAGTTGTACTGGAATCTGCTTGGGTAAAGGGGCTGAATAAGTGAGTTTGAGCTTCGTGCGAAATGCCAATCCCAGTATCTTCCACAGAAAAACGCACGTTAATGTGATCTGCTGGTAATGCGCAGCTATTAGACATCACCTCTGCAGTGATGGTTATCCTGCCAATGCTCGTAAATTTTAGGGAATTACTGAGTAAATTTCCTAAAATTTGTCGTAAACGAATACTGTCAGAAATAATCCAAGACGGTAAATTTGGATCTAGTTCAGAAGTAAATTCCAAGTTTTTGGCTTCTGCTTGAATCGAAAAGACACCGGATATTTCTTCGATTAATTCTTTTAACTCAACCGGATTTTCTTCTATCAGCATCTCGTCGGCTTCAATTTTAGCCAAGTCTAAGACGTCGTTAACGATGCCTAATAATGACGTTCCTGATACTTGAATCTTGGATACTAATTGATGTTGATCACTGGTTAATGGTTCTTCTGCTAACAAGTAACCAAGGCCTATAATCGCATTTAATGGTGTTCGAATTTCATGACTGGTATTGGCTAAGAAAGCACTCTTTGCTTCAGTAGCCTGTTCCGCTTTTCGCAACGCTGTCTGCAACTTTTCTTCGGCCATGAGTCGCTCAGAAATATTGCGAACTGATGCAGATATCGACATCTTATCGTCCAACATAATCGAACTTAAACTGACCTCAATTGGAATTTCATGACCATTAGCATCCAGTGCCAATAGTTCGATGCCTCGATCTAATGTTTTTTCCTTAACTTGAATCAAGTAATCAGCAATGCGACTTTTATAATGATTTTTTAGGTGGTCGGGTACGAGCTTTTCGATAGAACACTGCTCTAATGCTTTTCTAGGATAGCCAAACATGGTTTCAGCTTGGGCATTGATCATTTGAATAATGCCAGAGTCATTGACTACTAAGGTGGCATCTGGAGCAGATTCAAGTAGGCCTTTAAAGCGTGAAATCTCTTCGGCTCTTTGCGACTCAATTTGTGCTTTCATGTTATCGCGATGACGAATGATACCGCTTAACCAGATCCAGTACTGAACCATCAGGCTAATGCAGTACACAAACAATAATGCAACAATAACACCCGTTAACTTGATGGCCATTTCTTTAAAGACTATAAATTGAGACGTTGCGCTATAAATGTTAAGAATACGATCGTCTGACGTTTTACTGATAGACAGAGGGGCATGCTTAGCAAAAATATACCCTTGATGACCGCTATAAGTGATCAGATCATAAGGCTTAAAATTATTGAGCAGTGTTGCAGGCGTATACTCATCTTGCCAGCGGTAGGGGTGAGCATGATCAAACGAAAATGCTTTAAACTTTTCAGGATGAAGTAAAAATTCATCTAAATTATTGGTGATGTAAAGCTGATTATTTTCGACAATATTATTGGTCGTGTGAGTTAAAACATTTTGTGCGTTGACATTAATAATAATGATACCAAATGGGCTGCCATCAGGATTAAATAATGGGGTAGAGAAACGCCAAATAGGACGATACGGCTTCTCAACTCTTTCTAGCTCACGATTTAAATTCATATCTGATATAAATACATCGCCCAAACCCACTTGAAGTGTTGTTTCAATATAAGGCTCATTTTTCTTAGATTGTAATTGCCCAGTATCAAAAGCTTTTAATTCTTCGCCATTACGCTGTACTTTCACATGCTCTTGCCACGCAGCATCAGCACGAATAAAGCGCACCTGATGGACATCGGTTTTAGAAAGCATATAAGCCTTAAAAATATTGGCGAGCCTTTCATTCAATAGACCGACAAAGGCTTTATTTTGAGCAGTGAAAGATTGATTATTGTTCGCTGTAATTAAAGAATTCATAACCGGTGTGCTGGCAAGAAATAATACATCACGACGGTATTTTGTAGCCTCATCCTCAAGCGCGGTAATCGCGAAATCTTTGGTGCTTGAAAGATTATCACTGACCTTGTGCAAAACATTCTGAGCGATCAACCAAGATGCAAAAAATAATATAAATCCGAAAAGAATCAGTGTAAAAGGCACTGATTGCTTGAATTGCGCACTTTTTAAAAAAACGATAATGCTCTGGATGCTGAATTGATGAGACAGCGTGTCAATATCTTCTGGTACATTTTTAGCACGCAACACATTATTGATGAATAAAAGACAAAATGTGAGTATTAAGCCAAACAGTAAAATCCAACTGACATTCCAAGGTTTAATTTGATTAATCATCTTTTTTGAAGGTGACAATAAAAGTTGCCAGTTTTGGCCCAACACATAAATGTTGCGTGTTGTTTGGTAGTACTGAGTATGATCCTTTTGAGGGCGTTTAGAAAAATAGAAGGGTTCGTTATCTACGGTATTGGTTAACGTTATCTGCGCGTTGTCTATTTCAGATTCTAAGTTGGCTAAAACGTCATCGATAACTAAGGGGGCATATGACCAACCTAAGACATGACTTTTCTCTAGAGTCAATTGTGGCTAAATTCACACCAGCAGGGTAGACGGGGAGTAATACCAATGCACCTTTGCGTGCTTTTGTTGTTTGCCTGAACCAAGGTAATAGGGGCTGTTAAATAGGGTGTATCATTGCGGGCGGCTGCTAAGGCAGCCGCTCGTCTATTTGACTCAGATCCAATATCAAGCCCCAGTGCTTGTCGGTTTTTATCGAGGGGATATATATGCTGAATAACAAAGCGGTCTTTGTCATGAGGTGTTAATGTGCGGATGGTGAAATCAGGCAATCCTAGTGTTATGCGTGTTTCTTCAATAAATTCGTTTTCTTTGTCGATAGGGACTCGACGTATATAACCAAACCCCAATGCGCCCGGAAACTCTTGCTCAAGATTCCTGTTATTACTGTATTCTTCAAACTGCTCACGATTGATCTTATCGATTCCTACCGCTGACATGGTCCCACGTACACCGCGTAGACCGTATTCAAAGTGCTGAAAACGCTGATTGATTAGTGCTTCAGTCTTGTTGGCGATGTCATTTGTGTATGACTTAATCTCGTATTCATTGTGGTAATTAAGGCCCCAAGTAATCGCCAGTGTTAGAATAATACCGCTAAGTAATGGCAGCCAATAACTGATTATATTTGCTTTTTTAGTGTCTTCAGCACTCATACTTGATAACTACTTTTGATATCAATTGCGGGGACGGGTTTAGATAAATAGTAGCCTTGCAGAAAGGTAACGCCCAGCTCTTTTAAACGATGGGCCTGATTGATTGTTTCAACACCTTCGGCAATAGTTTGTAATTTCATACTTTGTGCAAGCGTAATAATGGTCCGTACTAATATCTCATCAGGTTCATCAATATCAAGTTGAGAAACAAAGGCCTTATCAATTTTCAATACATCCACAGGTAAATCTTTTAAGTAACTTAAACAAGAAAACCCTGTACCAAAATCATCAATGGATATTGTAAAACCAAGAGACCTGAGTTGGTTAAGATCCTTTGTTATTTGATCCAAATTCTGCAGCATCAAGCTCTCGGTTATTTCAAGCTCAATCATTTTAGGGTCTAGCTTGTATTGATCAATCGCGTTCAGCAGAAAGCTAATGAAAGAAGGATCCATGAATTGAACGGGAGAAATATTAATGCACATACGAATATCCAACCCCTTGTCACACCACTGCCTAAGTTGTGTAAAACAATATCGTATCATCTGCTCGCCAAGAGGAATGATTAAGCGAGTCTCTTCTGCAAGAGGAATGAATTCAATGGGGGGAATAAGTTCACCCTTATCATCCTCAATTCGCATAAGTGCTTCTACAGCAAAAATATCACCGCTATGAGAATCAATAATAGGTTGGTATAAGGCAATAACGCCTTGCTCAGTAATCGCCGCTTTAATTTGCTTGTAGCGCTGACGGCGGGTTATAAAGACAGACTCCATTTCTTTAGAATAAAAGCAATAGTTCTCATCAGGTATTTCTTTTTTAGCTCTTTGTAAAGCGGCATCGGCATGAAGCAATAATGACTCGATATTGTCAGCATCATCAGGATAGATACTAAGCCCCATGCTAATTGAAAAATTATCAATGCCTGCATGTTGCTCTGTCAGTTTCATGACTGATTCTTGAATCTTCAGCGCCAAGTTTGCAAGGCTCTTTGGGTTTTCTAATTCAGGTACCAAAATCATAAACTCATCGGCATTATGACGGCTTAAAATTTCATTATTTTGCAATTGTTTTTTGACTTTTTGGGCGATGTTTTTTAGCAGAACATCGCCAAATTCAAAACCAAACTCTTCATTCATTAACTTAAAGCGGTCAACATCAAGTAAAATTAAGCCCAACTTTTTATCGGAATTTTGGCTATGGTCAAGCTGAACCGTGAGGCGCTCCATAAATAAGAAGCGGTTGGGGAGGTGTGTTAATTGATCATATTGCAGAGTATGTGACATTTTTAGGTCTAAAATGCGAGCCTTATTAATGTCAGAAAAAACAATAACGCCACCAATAACATGCCCAGAATCTGAAACTAATGGAGCAGCGCTATTTTCAATGCCAATCCATTGGTTCGTCTGTTTTCTCATTTGACAATCTATAGTCATACCCACAATACGGTTTTCTTGAATCGCGATACGGACAGGATTGACGTGTACAGAGCCCTCGCTGGCAATTCTTAACGGCATCACTGTTTCAATAAGCTGACCTTTTACATCTTTAAGTAGAACACCAATCATCAACTCAGCAGCAGGATTCAAAAAGGTAATACGGCAGTCTTTATCGGTAGTAATCACCGCATCACCAATCGCGTCGAGGGCAACCTTGGCGTGGCGAAGCACTTGCACTACGTCACGCTCTCTTGCGCGTAAGGTTAAATGCGTTTGAATGCGCGCAGCGACTACCAACGGATGCAGTGGTTTAGATAAGAAATCAACCGCACCCGCTTTAAGGCACACTAACTGTTCTTCAACTGAATTATGTGACGTGATAATAATTACGGGGATATCGCGTGTGGACTCATGCTCATTTAGCTTGGCCAAAACCTGAAGCCCATCGAGCCCAGGCATCTCTATATCCAGTAATATAACGTCAGGTTGAGTATTACGCGCGATTTCTAAAGCCGATAAGCCTTCCTGTGCAAAAAGCACTTGACCAATTTCTTTTAAAGCGCCGTGTAGCAAGGTAATTTGACTGATATCGTCATCAACCACCAAAACTTTATGCAGTGACTCATCACTTGAAAACATGCGCTCTCCAAATCCGTTTCTTCCAAGCTATGTTAGTGATGGAATAAATGAACAATCGGTTTATTTATCTCATCAGAAGTGTATCTATAAAAAATACTTATATGAGAACCCGTCTTATATAAAATAGACAAAGATAACCAAAAATACAACTAATGCAGGCGCACCAATATGCTCGTAGCGAATAGGACTACTCAGCAATAAGCATTTACCCTTTGCCTATAAAATCAAAAGGATAGGGTGATATTTTCCAGAGTTAGAACGGCTTTTTCTTAAAATTCAGTGTGGGTATGATAATGCGCTTGTATCAAAATCTGAATTATCCAATACTCGAACACAGGCATCGCCAGCAGCTGATACAGAGAGTCATTAATAAATTAGCCGATTACGCCATGTGCATTCTTGAGGAAGACACGCTAATAGCACTCGCACAAGCGGTGAAAGAAGAATTCGAAGGCGTTATTCAATACGCCGATTGGAATAACCGCGATGATATTAAATCGACCATGAAGGTGGACTTGATCATGTTGCTAGCAAAACAGGGTTATCCGCCGGTTGATCGCGAAGAGGTGTATAAAGAAGTATTTACGCAGACGGAGAATTTTAAGAAATATCAGGTTGTTTAGAGCTTTAGGTTAAAAGATGTCGCTAGCGCTTTGTCGCCCTGAAGGACGACCTACATAAGACATTAACAATACCCATTCGTCGGGCTAAACCCAAACCTACTTCTAATGTTGGTCACGTTTTGGACACAATATGGTCACAAATGGTAGTGGGTTGGTAGTTGCTTATAAGGAAGATACTGTGGAATATGGCCCGCCCTGCAAGAATCGAACTTGCGACCTTCGGCTTCGGAGGCCGACACTCTATCCAACTGAGCTAAGGGCGGATCGCTCTGCGGGTTAGCTTTAAAGCCGTTGCTTGCAGAGATTTTGCAATGGTATGTGGTTCTGGCTGCTGCGTCTAGTATCCTGTTTAAAAACTCCCTATGTAGTTGTTTTTTTGAGGCTTTTAGCGGTTTGAACGGGGTTATATATCAACTTTCCGCTATAATTTCTTACAGATTGTGTGGAATAATTTTAATCCGCTGCAAAATGCCGCTATAATCTGCGCCAGAATTTTAAAATACACGGATTAACCGTGAAAGCTGAGAGGACTTTTCTGTGAAAATGTTACAAGCAATGATGTTATTCGTAGCCACTTTAGTGATGGCTCAAGCAAATGCTGCTACTGATGCTCAAACGGAAAAGCTCCGTGAGCGCCTAAAGCCAGTCGCTGAAGTATGTGTTCAAGGTGATGATTGTGGCGGCCCAGCGGTTGCTGTTTCTTCTGGCCCACGTTCTGGCGAAGAGATTTTTAACGGTACTTGTACTTCTTGCCATACTGCCGGTATTGCTGGTGCACCTAAAAAAGGCGATGTTGCTGCTTGGGATGCTCGTTTAGCGAAAGGTTTTGCTGAGACGCTAGCAGTGGCTAAGAAAGGCTTGAACGCTATGCCTGCTAAAGGCTTGTGCATGGATTGTTCTGATGATGAGCTAACGGCTGCTATCAAGTTTATGGCGAAGTAATTTTTACTTCTTCATGCATAAAAAAAGAGCCTTACGGCTCTTTTTTTATGTCTGACATCCATGTAATCCACCCTACGGGCTTCTTCGAAGTTCAAAATAGCTATCCTGCTATTTAGTATGTCTACAATTTAACCTAATCGATTTAAAAATCCGCCATCAAGTTTTTCAAGCTCTTCATGGTTTCTTGGCCTCGGGCTTTTTGCTCTTCAGCAGACACCTCGGTTCGACCTTCCCATTCAACATCATCTTGCGGTAATTCATCTAAGAAACGGCTGTGGGTGGTATCGAGAATTTCCCCAAACTGCTTACGCTTAGCGGCGTAAGTGATGGTTAGTGTGCGCTGTGCGCGAGTAATACCTACGTACATTAAGCGGCGTTCTTCATCGATGGTATCGGCTTCAATGCTGTTTCTGTGCGGCATCAATTCTTCTTCAAGACCCACCATGTAAACATGCGGAAACTCTAGACCTTTGGATGCGTGTAGGGTCATTAATTGAACCTGATCTTCTTCATCTTCATCAGCTTGGCGTTCTAGCATGTCACGTAGAATCAGCTTGCTTACCGCGTCTTCAATGGTGACTTCATCGCCCACTTCATCGGCTTTCTCGATCATCTTTGAGATCGAGTCGACTAAGTACCAAACGTTGCTCATGCGACGTTCTGCCTGATGTGGCGTGCCACTGGTCAGATTAAGGTGCGCTTCGTAATCGAGGTCTTCGATCATTTCTTTTACGGCGGCAACTGCATCATCGGCATAGGCCATGCGGGTGATGTTATTGAGCCAGTGACCGAAACGTCTTAACTTATCTAACGCTTTCGGCGTTAGTAGTTGTTCAAGACCCAGTTCGGTGGTGGCCGCCATCATCGAGATGCCGCGACGAATACTGTATTCGCTGAGTTTTTCGATGGTGCTTGGGCCGATTTCACGACGCGGGGTATTAATGATGCGCAAGAATGCGGAATCGTCGGTCGGGTTAATCAGCAAGCGTAAATAACCCATGATGTCTTTAATTTCGCTGCGACCAAAGAAGGACTGACCACCGCTTAATTTGTAAGGCACCTGATGCGCTTGCAGCTTCATTTCTAGAATGCGTGATTGATGATTGCCACGATACAGCACGGCGAAGTCGGAGAACTTGCCACCATAGCGCATACGACGTTCAACGATGCCGGTAACAACGCGTTCGGCTTCGATTTCATCATTCTTACATTTAAGAATTTTAATCGGGTCGCCGTAGCCTTTATCCGACCACAGCTTTTTGATCAGTTCGTGCGGGTTGTTATCAATTACCTTGTTGGCAGCATTTAGAATCAAGCCCGTCGAGCGATAGTTTTGCTCGAGCTTTACCAGCTTCAAATGTGGGTAATCGACCTTTAATAAATTCAGGTTTTCAGGTCGAGCACCACGCCAGGCGTAAATCGATTGGTCATCGTCGCCTACCACGGTTAAACCGTTACGATTGCCCAACAGCATTTTTACCAGTTCGTACTGGCTGGTATTGGTATCTTGATACTCATCCACGAGCAAATAGCGGATTTTACTCTGCCAGCGGGTTAATACGTCGGGGTGGTTTTTAAACAACATGGTCGGAACCCAAATAAGGTCGTCGAAATCCACCGCGTTATAAGCTTTCAGCGTGCGCTGATACACCGAGTAGCATTGAGCGATCATCATTTCTTGCGGGTTTTCCGCTTTGTTGATGGCTTGCTCGGGTTCTAACATGTCGTTTTTAAGATTAGAGATGGCGCTTTGAACCATGTCTAGTGCGTCATCATCTTGGTCATGATCACGCATCATGATGTCTTTTAGAATGTTCTTGGCATCATCTTGGTCGATGATCGAAAATCCAGTCCGGTAGCCTGCGGCTTTGTATTCCGAGCGAATGATGTTTAAGCCGAGGTTGTGAAAGGTCGATACGGTTAAGCCTCGGCCTTTGCCGCCTTGTAATAGCTGGCTGACACGCTCTTTCATTTCACGTGAGGCTTTATTGGTAAAGGTCACTGCAGCGATATGATGCGCTTTAATACCACAGCTTTCGATCAGGTAGGCAATTTTACGGGTGATTACGCTGGTTTTGCCCGAGCCTGCACCGGCAAGTACCAATAATGGCCCATCGATGTATTTCGCGGCTTCTTTTTGCCTTGGGTTTAGATGACTTAAGTCGACCACAAATATTCCTCTCTCATTCAGGTCGCTATTCTAACAACGATGGCGAAATTTGATAGCAGTCCGTCTTAATGGGCATGAAGAAAGCGCGTTATTGAGTGTTAATTTTGGCGATAGCGTTCTAGTTTCCGATAGCTGAGTGCTTCCATGATATGACCCGTTTGGATGTGTTCGCTTTCGTCTAGGTCTGCAATGGTGCGAGAGATTTTTAATACTCGATGATAAGCCCGTGCACTCAGGTTGAGTTTTTCAATCGCTAAGCGCAATAGGTTTTCATCCTCTTCGCTTAATCGACAAAACTCTTCAACTTGAGCGTTGCTGAGCTGGCCATTGCTGCAGCCTTGACGCTGGGTTTGTGTTTGCCAGGCATTAAGCACTCGGACTTGTACGGTCGCGCTATTTTCTTGAGAGCTGGAGTGTGTTTTTTGCAGTTCTAAAATTGAAATAGGGGGCACTTCAACTTGTAGATCGATTCGATCAAGTAGCGGCCCTGAGGTTTGCCCTTGGTAGCGTTTTACTTGATCTTCTGTGCAAGTACATTTGCTGGATTTGTCGCCGTAATAACCACAAGGGCATGGATTCATCGCGGCAACGAGTTGAAAACGAGCCGGGTAGGTCACTTGTTGGCTGGCGCGGGCAATGCAAATTTCTCCGCTTTCGAGTGGTTCGCGTAATACATCCAATACTTTACGGCTGAATTCCGGTAGCTCGTCTAAAAATAAAATTCCGCCATGAGCTAACGATATTTCTCCCGGTTTTGGCTTGCCGCCTCCGCCCACTAATGAGATGCCGGAGGCAGTATGGTGTGGGCTTCTAAACGGCCGTTGCTTCCATTGTTTTAACCAGACGGTTTGCTGTTGGCTGATGGAGTAAATGGCGGCACTTTCTAAGGCTTCTTGTTCGGACATCGGCGGTAATATGCCAGGTAAACGGCTGGCTAACATGGTTTTCCCGGTACCTGGGGGGCCAATGAATAATAAGTTATGTTTTCCTGCCGCCGTAATTTCGAGTGCTCGTTTGGCTTGTGCTTGGCCGCGAACTTCATTTAGATCGGCATGGTCAGCAGTGAATTCTGGCAGCTCGATATTTTCTATTTCTTCTAGACTCGATTGGCAGCAGAGGTAAGCGCAGACTTCTAACAAGCTGTTCGCACTTTTTTGTTGGGCGCCTTGGCAAAGGGACGCTTCTTCGGCATTATCTTTGGGTAAGATTAAGGTTTTGTTAGTCTGTTGGGTTTGAATTGCTGCGCTTAAAATTCCTCGTATCGGGCGGATTTCTCCACTGAGAGCAAGCTCGCCAATAAATTCATGTTGCTTTAATAGCGCTGCGGGAATTTCACCTGCGGCAGCGAGTATACCAATCGCGATGGCAAGGTCGTAGCGACCGCCTTCTTTGGGAAGATCGGCAGGGGCGAGGTTGATGGTGATCTTTTTTGCGGGAAACTCAAAGTTGCTGTTCAGGATGGCACTGCGAACGCGGTCTTTGCTTTCTTTAACCGCAGTTTCGGGTAGGCCAACCATGTTCATAGCGGGTAAGCCATTGGAAAGATGAACTTCAACGGTGACCAAAGGTGCTTGAATACCCACTTGGGCGCGGGTTTGAACGATCGCTAATGACATGCATTCTTTCCATAGAATAATAATACATTAGCAAGCTTAGGTAAGTTACGAGCAAATTGCCGTGGGGCGAAAGTCGTAACTTACTCAGATAAAATTAATCTTTTTGTTCGAGTTCTGCTTTTAAATCGGCCAGCTGCTGTTCTAAATTCGTTAAACGTTCTTGTGTACGATTCAGTAATTCAGCTTGTACGTCAAATTCTTCACGGGTTACCAAATTTGCCTGCACTAACCATTGTTGAAAATGCGCTTTCGCCATCATTTTCATTTCTTCACTAAGCGCTTGGCCTGGTAAGCCTTTTTCGCTCAAACCTTGCATCCATTGATCGGCAAGGCCTTTTAGTTGTGCGGGATTGAACATTGGGTAACCCTGTATTGAGTGTGTTTTGCTGATTATACCAGCAAATAACCGCCATCAACATTAATGCAGGCGCCGGTTGTATAGCTAGAAGCTTCTGAGGCTAGGTATAAAACGGTACCTGCCATTTCTTCTGGCATGGCCGCACGTTTCATGGGAATGTGCATCAACGCTTGTTTCATGATGGCATCATTAGTAGTGAGTGCGCTGGCAAACTTAGTATCGGTTAAACCCGGTAATAAAGCGTTTACACGAATGCCTTGTGGTGCGCATTCTTTAGCAAAGGCTTTCGTCATGGCGATCACAGAAGATTTTGTGATCGAATAAATACCTTGGAAGTCACCCGGGATCACACCATTCACAGAAGCAACGTTGATGATGTTGCCGCCGCCATTTTTCTTCATGATCTTGCCAGCGGTGACCGACATAAAGAAGTAACCGCGAATATTCACGTCGGTGGTTTTTTGGAAGGCGCTCAGGTCAGTATCTAAAATGTGGCCAAAGTAGGGATTAGCAGCGGCGTTGTTGACTAGGATATCCAACTTGCCATGTTTTTCTTCAATCTGTTTAAAGCAACTTTCAATTTGGTCCATTTCACCAATGTGACAGGCGATGGCTTCTGCGCTACCACCGGCTTTAATAATCTCATCGGCCACTACCTGACAGCCATCAATCTTACGGCTAGAAACAATCACGTGTGCACCGGCACTGGCTAATAGTTTGGCAATGCTTTCGCCAATACCACGGCTTGCGCCTGTTACTAAGGCTACTTTGTCTTTTAGGCTAAATAAGTTTTCTACCGACATGATGTTCTCTCTTTTATAGCGTTCTAATTAGCTAGTGCTGAGGTGGGGAATAGCACTAGGTATTTATGGATTAAAACCAGTGTAGTGAAAAGATCGTCATTCATTAACTGAATAATATGGATTGAATAGGATTCGCCAAACTTATTTAACGAGTCTCTTTATGCACCATCTTTTACATACAAGTGAAGCCTTTTGGAATGCACAGCAATGCTGCATTCGAATGCACTAACTTGGTGCTGCGAAGTGTGTCTGCATCAATATTGTGCGTATAGATGTTATTGCTGACTGAAATATAATCAATAATTATCCTGCTAAAGCTGACAATCCTCGTAAAAAGAGAAAAATCAGTCATTTGGCTAATATGCTGATAATTGGCAAGCCCCTTGCTGTGCTTACTCAGTTCTATATTAATACGTTTTAAATTTGTTAAAAGGTAAGCCTGTTTGCAACCGCAAAAACTTGATCCCAATTTACATTGGCTGGCGAATTATCAAGCCCAGCTGGTCTATATTGATGGCAAAACACGCCTAGGAAAAACGAGTCATTTTGGCCCGCTGCGAGTACAGCGAGCTTTTTATCCGGAAGGTGATGTTTGTGCCCATCTGTATTTATTACATCCGCCGGGTGGGCTGGTGGCTGGGGATTATTTAACGATTAGTTTACATTTGCAGCCTCATGCACAAGCTCTGATGACGACACCTTCTGCAGGAAAAATTTATAACAATATTACTGAGCGTAAACAGTTTCAGAAAGTCTCATTAAAAATAGAAGAGGGTGCCGTTTTAGAATGGATGCCTCAAGAAACCTTGGTATTTGATGGCGCGGAAGGTGAGTTGATTACTGAAATAGAATTGCACGGTAAGGCTCAGTTCATGGGTTGGGATATTGTGTGTTTGGGCCGCCCGAGCAGTGAAGATTGGTTTGAGCGTGGCAGTATTCGGCAGGCGATATCAATTCAACAAAATGGGCAGCCATTATTTATTGAGTGTAATACGATTTCTGCTGATGGCGATATTATGCGAGACAAAGCTGGCTTGGCACAACAGGCAGTCTTTGGCAGTTTTATTTTAACCAATGAGTCCAATTCCATTCCTGAGTTAGAGGAAGAGCAGCGAGAAGTTTTAGAAGCCTTGGCTGCCTTGACGGCGGAAACGGGGCAAGCAAAAGGTTTGGTTGCGGTGACGCATAAGCCGGGTTTAGTGATTGTACGTTACCTTGGTCCGTGTGCGGACAATGCGAAAAAAGTGTTTATAAAGTATTGGCAATGGATGCGACCGTTTGTGAATGGTCGTGAGGCCTGCGCGCCAAGAATTTGGAATACCTAATGTTAACGAAAATTTAACAAATAAAAATTAAGTAAAGGTTTTATTATGGAATTATCGCCAAGAGAAAAAGATAAGTTATTAGTTTATATGGCGGGCGAACTGGCTGAAAAACGTCGTGCTCGTGGCGTTAAATTAAACTACCCAGAATGTATAGCAATTATTACTTCGTTTATTGTTGAAGGTGCTCGTGATGGTCGAACGGTGGCTGATTTAATGAACGCTGGGCGTGAAGTTATTTCTAGTGATGAAGTAATGGATGGTGTGGCATCGATGATTCACGACGTACAGGTTGAAGCCACATTTCCTGATGGCACTAAATTAGTAACGGTTCATTCTCCGATTGTTTAAGCCAAGCGTTATAAACAACAAAGAAGACAAGGAAGAAAAAAGATTATGATTCCAGGTGAAATAATTCCAGCCTCGGGCCCAGGCAGTGATATTGAATTAAACGTTGGCCAAAAAACCATGAGCGTAAAAGTTTCAAACTCCGGTGATCGCCCCATTCAAATTGGCTCGCACTATCACTTTTTTGAAGCCAATCTTGCATTGCAATTTGAACGCGAAGCAACAAAAGGTTTTCGTTTAAACATAGCCGCAGGCACCGCAGTGCGTTTTGAACCAGGCCAAGTGCGTGAAGTTGAATTGGTAGAATATGCCGGAACCAAAACCATTTATGGTTTCCGTGGTGATGTAATGGGCAAGCTTTAAAAACAGAGTGTCAGAAATAACGTTTTAATACCGGCACTTTCATTGTTTCCCATGGCGGCACGCAGCAAGTACCTCCCTGTATGCTCAACGATTTGGTCCCTCAAATCGATGGCCTTGTGTGAATCAATAAAAGTCCCTAACAGTTTTTTATATTTACTGGTTTATGTTTTTAAAACAGTAAAGGAAAGTGAATGAAATGACTAAAATAGATCGCAGAACTTACGTTGATATGTATGGCCCAACCGTAGGCGACAAAGTTCGCTTAGGGGATACAGAGTTATTTATTTCACCAGAAAAAGACTTCACAGTGTATGGCGACGAAGTGAAGTTTGGTGGCGGAAAAGTAATTCGTGATGGCATGGGGCAGAGTCAAGCAACCTCCGATAAAGTACCCGATACCGTTATTACTAACGCATTGATTTTAGATGCTAGCGGTATTATTAAAGCCGACGTTGCGTTAAACGGTGGCTATATTCAAGCCATTGGCAAAGCGGGTAATCCCGATACTCAGGCAGGCGTTACGATTGAAGTTGGCCCAGGTACTGAAGTGATTGCGGGCGAAGGTCAAATTTTAACGGCGGGTGCGATTGATGCACATATTCATTTTATTTGCCCACAGCAAGTAGAAGAAGCGTTAATGGCTGGCACTACCACTATGATTGGTGGTGGTACTGGTCCAGCAACAGGAACAAACGCAACGACCTGCACACCTGGGCCTTGGCACTTGGGTAAAATGATGCAAGCCGTTGATGAGTTGCCAATGAACTTTGGATTTCTAGGTAAAGGAAATGCTTCTTTGCCAGAAGCATTAGAAGAACAATGTTTAGCGGGCGCGGTTGGTTTAAAGCTTCACGAAGATTGGGGCACAACTCCAGCGTCAATTGATAACTGCTTAACCGTTGCAGAAAAGTACGATGTGCAAGTGGCGATTCATACCGATACGTTAAACGAATCGGGTTTTGTTGAAGACACATTGGGTGCATTGAAAGGCCGCGTTATTCATACTTACCATACCGAAGGTGCAGGTGGTGGCCACGCGCCCGATATTATTAAAGCCTGTGGTGAATCAAACGTATTACCTTCGTCAACCAATCCAACGCGCCCTTACACGGTAAATACCGTTGATGAACATTTAGATATGCTGATGGTTTGCCATCACCTTGATCCTAATATTCCTGAAGATGTGGCGTTTGCGGATTCACGAATTCGTCGTGAAACGATTGCGGCAGAAGATATTCTGCACGACCTCGGTGCTTTCTCCATGATCTCTTCCGATTCTCAGGCGATGGGTCGTGTGGGTGAAGTGATTACACGTACGTGGCAAACGGCACATAAAATGAAAGTTCAGCGCGGTCCTCTGCCAGAAGATAGTGCTGATAATGATAACTTTCGCGCACGTCGTTATATTGCGAAATATACAATCAACCCGGCGATTACTCATGGCATTTCTGATCATGTAGGGTCGATCGAAGTGGGCAAATATGCCGATTTGGTTTTATGGAAACCGATGTTCTTTGGTACTAAACCTTCGCTAATTTTAAAAGGCGGCATGATCGCTGCTGCGCCAATGGGCGATCCGAATGCGTCTATTCCAACACCACAACCTGTGCATTATCGTTTGATGTTTGGGGCGATGGGCAAAGCCGTTTCTAAAACCAGTTTAACCTTTGTTTCAAAAGCTTCGATCGAAAACGATACGTTATCGCATTTAGGGTTGGATAAAGAATTGGTTGCGGTTAAAAACTGTCGCTCAATACGCAAGTGCGACATGGTATTAAACGATTATCAGCCGACTGTTGAAGTTGATCCACAAACGTATGTGGTAAAAGCGGATGGAGTTGAATTAACGTGTGAGCCTGCGGAAGACTTGCCATTGGCTCAGCGCTATTATTTATTTTAAGAATAGAGAAATGTTTTGATTAAAATTACAGATAAAATTCTTGACCCAACCGGTGAGGAAATTATTAAAGACAGTATTTGTCTACCGTTTGATGAGCGTAAGCGTGGGCGTTTTAAAACCCAAACAATCACAGGCCAAGAAGTCGGTATTATGATCGACCGTGGTGAAGTGATGCGCGGTGGAACGCTAATGCGATGTGATGCGGGTGATGTTTATAAAATCATCGCGGCGGACGAAGTTGTAACAACTGCGACAACCGATGACTCAACTTTATTTGCGCGTGGATGCTATCACTTAGGTAATCGCCATGTAGCTTTGCAAGTGGGTGATGGTTGGTTGCGTTATCAAAACGATTACGTGTTGGATGATATGTTGATTCAACTTGGACTGAAAGTGATTCACGAACCTGCACCGTTTGAACCGGAAAACGGCGCGTACGGTGATCATGGTGGACATTCTCACGGGGATGATGATTATGAGCATCCAGACATTCATGCAGAAGAGCACTCACACACTCACGATCATGGCCATTCGCATAGCCATTCTCATGATCACTCTCATAATAAAAAACACAGTCATGAGCACTAACCATGCAGACGACTAGCTTATTAAATCTATTGCACATATCTAGCCCAGCACTGCCAATTGGTGCTTTCGCTTATTCGCAAGGTTTGGAATATACCTTGGAAGCAGGTTGGTGCAAAAAAGCGGATGATGTTGAGCAGTGGATTAAAAGCGTGATGGTTCATGGTCTCGGTGGCGTTGATTTACCCATATTAAAAAGACTGCATCAAGCTTGGTCTGCTTATGAGCAAGAGCAGAAGCAGATAGGTGAGCAAACTCAGGCTGAAGAATCTTTAAATTCTCAATCTTTAAAGCATTGGAATGCGATGTTATTAGCCTTCCGTGAAACCAAAGAACTGTATTTAGAAGACATTCAAGTGGGTGATGCATTTAAGCAATGGCATAAAAGCCAGTCGGCTGAACATATTGCTAAGCTCGAACTTATCGAGAAGCCAACCGTTGCTAGCATGTATGCATTAAATGCGGTGATTAAGGGCTTAACGGTTAAAGAATGTTTAATTGGTTTTGTCTGGGCTTGGTTAGAAAATCAAATAACCGCAGCCAGTAAAGCCATGCCAATGGGGCAAACAGACGGGCAAAATATTATTCGCCATTTAATTCCACAAATTGAACCAGTGATAGAAAAGTCGATGCAATTAGAAGACGATGATATCGGATCAGGGCTTGTTGGCTTGTCCATGTCATCGGCGTTGCATGAAAATCAGTATTCGAGATTGTTTCGATCGTAAGCATGTTTATAAATTTAAGAAAACTACTCGCTTTGTATTGACCTTAGGTGTTTTTTTTAAGGCCATCTGAGGCATGGATGCCGAAGTTGAGTCTCCATGGACGAATTTACGACGTGCTGTAAAAGGAAATACCTAAGAGCGATACAGGGCGAGTTTAATAAACCAATTTAAAACGTAGTAGGTATGAAAATGACAACACAACAAACATTACGCGTAGGCGTAGGCGGCCCTGTTGGGTCGGGTAAAACTGCACTATTAACAACTTTGTGCAAAGTAATGAAAGACACTTATAACATTGCCGTTGTGACTAACGACATCTATACCAAAGAAGATGCACAGTTTTTAACGCGTAACGAAGCGCTAGAAGCTGATCGTATTATTGGTGTAGAAACAGGTGGTTGCCCACATACGGCTATTCGTGAAGATGCATCGATGAATCTTGCGGCGGTTAAAGAGCTCTCTGATCGTCATGAAGGGTTAGAAATGGTTTTGGTAGAATCTGGCGGTGATAACCTATCCGCAACGTTCAGCCCAGAACTTTCAGACTTAACTTTATACGTTATCGACGTATCGGCTGGGGATAAAATTCCACGTAAAGGCGGCCCGGGTATTACTAAGTCAGATTTATTAATCATTAATAAAATTGATTTAGCACCAATGGTGGGTGCTTCTTTAGAAGTGATGGATCGTGATGCTAAAAAAATGCGTGGCGAGCGTCCATTTGTATTCTCAAATCTGAAAAGCGGTCAAGGTGTGCAAGAAATTGTACGCTTCATTATCGAGCAAGGCATGTTGCGTGATACGGATCTTATGAAAGATAATCTTGCTTAGTCATGATTTAACCAAAAATTAGAGATGATTTAGTCATTTAAAAATTGCATCAATAGTGAGCAGATTAATAATGAATAACCTGCTCACTTTTCAATATACCGTATCCCGCCGTTTAAAAAATCTTCCATAGAAGTTTTCTCACTTCTAAAATGTCGACTTTGCAATCTCTGCCTGGTCGTGACTAAGACTTTCTTCCTAATGCACCAAAAAAACACATTAAGTGAATAAAAATGAATTTTTCTGGTGCAATTAAATATTATTGGAAACCTCTTAATAGGAAAACACCTATCTGCTTGGTCAATAAAGTGCGCGCTTGTGTGAATATAAAAGAAAATTCAATAGTTGGTATAGCCCTTGCTCTAGTCCAGTTAGCATCACCTAAAAATATCGAGAAAGAACTAAACGTTTAGACCCGATAAAAATTTGGAAATTAAGAAGGACTTAAAAATGAAAAGTATTTTTAAAAGCACAACGACTAAGCTGAGTAAGGTTTCTAAAGTATTAGCCGTTGCAACACTTGCTGCAGGCATCAGCATGGCCAATGCCGCAGACACTATTAAAGTCGGGGTGCTGCATTCCTTATCGGGCACGATGGCAATTTCTGAAACAACATTAAAAGATACTGTTCTGATGATGATCGAAGAACAGAATAAAAAAGGTGGGTTATTAGGTAAGCAACTTGAACCTGTTGTAGTTGACCCCGCATCTAACTGGCCTTTATTCGCAGAAAAAACTCGCGAGCTATTATCGCAAGAAGAAGTGGATGTAATCTTTGGCTGCTGGACTTCGGTTTCTCGTAAATCCGTATTGCCAGTAATCGAAGAGCTTAACGGCTTGATGTTCTACCCTGTACAGTATGAAGGTGAAGAATCTTCTAAAAACGTTTTTTATACGGGCGCAGCGCCAAACCAGCAAGCGATCCCAGCCGTTGATTATTTATTAAACGAAGTAGGAGCTAAGCGTTTTGTACTCGCCGGAACGGATTATGTTTATCCGCGTACAACCAATAAAATTCTAGTGAGTTACCTTAAGTCTAAAGGCATTGCCGATGAAGACATTATGGTTAACTACACACCGTTTGGTCATAGCGATTGGCAGACAATCGTTTCTGACGTTAAAAAATTCGGTAGCAAAGGTAAAAAGACAGCAGTTGTTTCAACAGTTAATGGTGATGCAAACGTTCCTTTTTATAAAGAATTAGCTAACCAAGGAATTAGTTCAGAAGACATTCCTGTGGTTGCATTCTCGGTCGGTGAAGAAGAACTTTCTGGTTTCGATACTAAGCCTCTTGTGGGTCACCTTGCCGCATGGAACTACTTCATGAGTGCAGATAGCGAAGAAAACGAAAAATTCATCAGCCAATGGCATGCCTATACCAAAGACGATAACCGCGTAACCAACGATCCTATGGAAGCGACTTACATTGGTTTCAAAATGTGGGCACAAGCCGTTGAAAAAGCGGGTAGCGAAGATGTCGATAAAGTACGTTCAGCAATGTACGGCATGACGGTTCCTAATCTAGCCGGTGGTACTGCGGTAATGAATACCAATCACCACTTATCTAAGCCTGTTCTAATCGGTGAAATTCAAGAAGACGGTCAGTTCGATATCGTTTGGCAGACCGATGGTGAAGTAAAGGGTGATGCTTGGACGGATTTTCTACCAGAGAGTAAGGTGTTGATTTCTGATTGGACTGCTCCTATAAACTGCGGAAACTATAATACGGTTACAAAATCTTGTGGTGCAACTGCACTGGCTAGCGAAGAGTAATCTTCTTTATGACTGGGAGTGCAGCAGTGCTCTCAGTCATTACTTCTCGAATTAAAATCTATTCATTTATAAAATTTCATTAGGAACCTAATCATGCGCGAATACGTAAAACGTATTGTGCTGCTGAGTTGCTTTTCAATGCTTGCTGCTTTCAGTCATGCAGAAAGTGATACCAGCACGGAAGCCAAAGAAGCATTTCACAATACGTTACCTGCAATGACGCAGGCACTGATTAAAGCCAGCTATAAAGAAAAAGCTGACATAATTGATAGCATTGCCGCTATAGAAGATGATAATAAATTATTGATATTGCAATCCTTGTTAGATAACAAACTGTACTATCAGAAAAAGAGCCAAGATCGAATTTTGATTGTTGATATGGCTTTAGTAAAAGCTAAAAAAACAAATGCCATGCTAGATGCGTTCAGCCAAGAAGATGTTGTTGGTTTGTCGAAGCGCGCTGTTAAGCGAATTGGTGTGAATAACGCGTTACGCCGCAATCTTCGTTCTCATTTATCTTTGTTAAAAATCACTCATCCAGATTCGAATGTTCGTATTGCTGCCGCGCAAAATTTATTAAAGGATAGCACGGGAATCGATTTAGCCTTTGTTGAAAAAACTTTAAAAAAAGAAAAGAATCCTCAAGTTATCGATATCCTAAAAACAGCTCGTGGTTTGATGTTGTTAAAGACTGATCAATCGACAATTCGTCTGCTTGCTCTAGAAGAGCTAGATGGTTCTTTATACCCAGAAGTTCGTATCGAATTAAATCAATTTATTTCAGCCTTTACCGAAGAAGATAAAAAAGAGCGCACTGATGAGCTTAAGTTAGCTGAGCGAACCCTTGCCGATATTGAAACACTCATGACTTATAACGGTTATGCCGAAAACCTATATTTTGGTTTGGCGTTAGGTGCTGTTTTGTTACTGGCAGCGATTGGTCTTGCGATCACCTTTGGTGTGATGGGCGTGATTAATATGGCTCATGGTGAAATGATCATGCTGGGTGCGTATACCACTTACGTTATTCAAATGTTAATGCCAGAGTCAATTGGTGCTTCGCTATTAGTTTCGATTCCTGCGGCATTCTTAGTTAGTGGTTTTGTTGGTATTTTAATTGAGCGCTCAGTAATTCGTCACTTATACGGTCGCCCGTTAGAAACATTATTAGCCACATTTGGTATCAGCTTAATCTTACAACAAGCGGTTCGTTCTATTTTTGGTCCATTAAATCGTGAAGTGATTACCCCAGATTGGTTAGCGGGTACTTTTATGGTGAACCCAGGTTTATCGCTTACCTATAACCGTTTATACATCATCATTTTCAGCTTAGTGGTATTGGCGGTATTAGCGCTTGTATTAAAGCGTACGCTGTTTGGCTTGCAAATGCGTGCGGTTACCATGAACCGTCCAATGGCCAGCTCTATGGGTATTCGTACCGGTTGGGTTGATGCCTTAACGTTTGGTTTAGGTTCAGGTATTGCGGGTATTGCGGGTGTGGCATTAAGTCAGCTAACCAACGTAGGTCCTAATTTGGGTCAGGCGTATATTATTGATTCGTTTATGGTCGTGGTATTTGGTGGTGTGGGTAACTTGTGGGGTACGTTAGTCGGCGCTATGTCGCTGGGTATTGCTAATAAGTTTATGGAACCTGTTGCCGGTGCGGTACTCGCAAAAATTCTGGTATTAGTTTTCATTATTTTATTCATCCAAAAACGTCCTCGGGGTTTATTCGCTCTGAAAGGCCGTGCAGTTGATAACGGTTAAGGAGGTTTTTATGAACAATATTCAAGAGAAAAGTAATCAAGTAAAGCTTGGCCCATTAACAACGCTACTGATGAACGACAAAGGGGGTCGTCGTTTATTAGCAGTACTCGCGGCGTTGGCCATTTTAGTTCCGGCATTAAATTTATTGATGCCGGAAGGTTCTTTATTCCATGTGTCGACGTACACCATGACGCTATTGGGTAAATATCTATGTTATGCCTTATTAGCCGTAGCCGTGGATTTAATCTGGGGCTATTGCGGGATTTTGAGTTTGGGACACGGTGCGTTTTTCGCATTGGGTGGTTATGCCATGGGCATGTATCTCATGCGTCAAATTGGCGATCGCGGCGTTTATAGTAATCCTGATCTGCCTGACTTTATGGTGTTCTTAAACTGGCAAGAATTGCCTTGGTACTGGTTAGGTTTTGATAACTTTAGTTTCGCGATGGTGATGGTGTTATTAGCACCGGGTATCTTAGCCTTTGTGTTTGGTGCTTTGGCGTTCCGATCTCGTGTAACCGGTGTTTATCTTTCGATTATTACCCAAGCATTAACGTATGCCTTGATGTTAGCGTTTTTCCGTAACGATATGGGTTTTGGGGGTAATAACGGCTTAACCGACTTCAAAGATATTTTAGGCTTTGATTTACAGGCGGATACGACGCGTGCGGGTTTGTTTTTCTGTTCGGCCTTGGCGTTAATAATCGGTTATTTAATCAGCCGCTTTATTGTTACCTCTAAACTAGGTCGAGTACTCATCGCGATTCGTGATAGTGAAAATCGTGCACGATTTTTAGGATATAAAGTTGAGTACTTTAAATTATTCGTCTTTGTGGTATCGGCTATGTTGGCGGGTATTGCAGGTGCACTTTATGTTCCTCAGGTAGGCATTATTAACCCCGGTGAGTTTGCTCCGTTATTATCCATCGAGATGATTATCTGGGTAGCAGTTGGTGGGCGCGGTACATTATTTGGTGCTGTGATCGGTGCTATCTTGGTGAACTATGCAAAAACCTATTTCACCGGTGCGTTTGCGGAAATCTGGTTGTTCTTGTTAGGTGGCTTGTTTGTACTGACAACCTTGTATCTGCCAAGAGGCATTATTGGTTTGTGGAAAGAAACCTCTGAGAAAATATCAAAAAAGTTAGCCGATCGAAAATCGGATAACAAAAGAGAGTCGCTTCCTAAAGGAGAAAACGTATGAGCAGCATCAGCGGTATGAACAGCAAGCACATTGATAACTCTCCTGTTCTTTATCTGGATGGCGTCACGGTTAGCTTTGATGGTTTTAAAGCGTTAAATAATCTTTCTATGACGATAGAGAAAGGTGAGATGCGCGCGATCATTGGTCCTAACGGCGCAGGTAAAACCACCATGATGGATGTGATTACGGGTAAGACTCGTCCGGATGAAGGTACGATTCAATTTAATAGTACTTCTAAGGAAGCTGGAAACAAAAATACCGATTACGATTTGACTGAATATGATGAAGCATCGGTTGCAAATTTAGGTGTGGGCCGAAAATTCCAGAAACCGAGTGTGATTGAAAGCTTAACCATTTTTGAAAATTTAGAAATGTCTTTAAAAGGGGGCCGCACTATTTGGCAGTCTTTATTTCATAAATTAAGTGCTGAGCAAAAACTCAAACTGGATGAGATTCTCGGTTTAATCGACATGACTGATAAGGCGCATGAGTTAGCGGGTAATTTATCTCATGGTCAAAAGCAGTGGTTAGAGATTGGTATGTTATTGGGGCAAGAACCTGAATTATTATTAATTGATGAGCCTGCTGCTGGCATGACGGATGAAGAAACGATGAAAACCGCCGAGCTGTTTAAGACCTTAGCGAAAACACATTCGTTAATGGTGGTTGAACACGATATGGATTTTATTGAAGCGTTAAATTGCAAAGTGACCGTATTGAACGAAGGCAGTGTATTAGCGGAAGGTACTTTACAAGAAGTGAAGGCCAATGAAGATGTTATTGAAAAGTATTTGGGACGCTAATTATGTTGAAAGTTAAAAATGTAGATGTGTCTTATGGTGCTAGCCAGGCTTTATATGATGTTTCTATGGATGCAGAAATTGGCAAAGTAACTTGTGTACTGGGGCGTAACGGTGTGGGTAAAACGACATTGATGAAAGCCTTGTCGGGACACTTATCTGCGGGTAAAGGTGAAATCGAATGGATGGGTAAGGATATAAACGGCCAGGCGCCGTTTGATCGTGCCAGGCAGGGCATTGCGTATGTTCCTCAGGGTCGAGATATCTTTTCGCAGCTTACGGTTGAAGAAAATTTAGAAACAGCTTTTTCGGCCTTACCTAAAAGTCAGCGTAAAATTGATCCTGAAGTTTTTGCTTTGTTTCCTGTATTGCACAAGATGCTCAAGCGCCGAGGTGGTGATTTATCCGGTGGTCAGCAGCAGCAATTAGCGATTGCCCGAGCGTTATTACTACGACCTAAAATGTTGATTCTGGATGAGCCAACCGAAGGTATTCAACCGTCTGTAATTAAAGACATTGGTAAAGTGATTGAGCTTCTGCGTGATCGAGGTGAGATGGCGATTGTATTGGTTGAGCAATATTTAGAGTTTGCTGCTGAATTAGCGGACGAATTTATTATCTTAGAGCGTGGTCGTGTTGTGGCTACGGGGTCGGGTGATGAATTGGCAACGTCTAAGGAGGCTAAAGAATTATTGGCAATCTGACAATGTTTGATGAGCAGATGCTTAAGTAAGCTGCTACTGAATCAAAATTATTTATTCAAATAAGTAATTTGTCGTAGTGAACAATAAAGGCGTGCCACATTGGTGCGCCTTTTCTATTTTTACGCACCAAAACTGAACTCTCTAGGTATGTTGTGCACTGGTTTTAATCTTTAATAAATAGATATTAATATATGGAATCCACTTAAGTCATTGAAATCAAAGGACTTTATAAAGTTGGCACACCTTCTGCTATAAGACATTCAGATACATAAAATAGTGCGTAGCCAGAAGGCTCGCCTAAATACTTAAAGTTAAAAACTTAAAACTAAAGAAGGAAGGTCCTAATGACTAAATTATCTCAAGCAATCGCACTAGCAACTGTAATGACTGCAGGTCTAGTTGGTACTACAACAACTCAAGCTGAAGTTGAAGTTTCTGCTTCTGCTGCTATTGCGAACATGTACTTATGGCGTGGTACTGATCTAGGTTCTAACGCAGGCCAAGGCGGTGTTCCAGCGGTTTCTGGTGGTTTATCAGTAAGTTCTGTTGGCGCATACGGTGGTGTTTGGACTTCTTCTGGTGATGCCGGTGCTGGACAAGAATATGACATCTATGCAGGTTATGGCGGTGAAGCAGGTGCTCTTTCTTATGACGTAAGTGTTTGGGCTTATGTTTATCCTGATGGCGGTACTTCAGACGGTACTTTTGGTGATAACTCTGAAGTTATTATTAGTCTTGGCGCTGCTGGTGGTTCTGTTGGTATCTATAAACAGATCGGCGATAAAGTTGATAATGACAACATGTATTACACACTAGGTTATGGCATGAATGCTTTCAGCGGTACTGTTGGTATTACTGATGCTGCAGCAAAAGGTTCTGATTATACTCACCTAGATCTTTCTTATGCTTATAACGACAACCTTTCTTTCACAGTAAGCAAGATCGTAGATCAAGAAACTGAAAAAGCGTTAGATGAAGATACTAAATTAGTTGTTTCTTACAGCCTGCCTATTGATCTATAAATAACATACAATGAGCCCCTGCCTCCGCAAGGGCTCAAATTTCAAAATTTATAATACTTAAAGGGAGTTTTCTATGAAACTCGTAACTGCTGTTGTTAAGCCTTTTAAATTAGATGACGTGCGTGAAGCACTGTCTGAAATCGGTGTTCAAGGTATTACTGTTACTGAAGTTAAAGGCTTTGGTCGTCAGAAAGGCCACACTGAATTGTATCGTGGTGCTGAATACGTTGTTGATTTCCTACCAAAAGTAAAAATCGAAGTTGCTGTTGCAGATGAGCAAACAGAGCAAGTTATCGAAGCGGTAACGAAAGCAGCCAATACTGGCAAAATCGGCGATGGCAAAATTTTTGTGACGAGCCTAGAGCAAATCATTCGAATTCGTACCGGTGAAACGGGTGCAGACGCGATTTAATCTTTTTATGTGTTTTCACTGATTCTTAAAGGCATCAGTAGAATAGATAAAAAGAACACAAATAATATTTTGAGTCAGTCTTGCTGATTCATTGTTAAGCCTAATGCGGAGGGCTTTCCATGGAAAACCAAATTTTTGAGTTGCAGTATGCAATGGACACCTTTTATTTCTTGGTGTGCGGTGCGTTAGTTATGTGGATGGCGGCAGGTTTCGCCATGTTAGAAGCGGGCCTTGTTCGTTCTAAAAATACCACTGAAATTCTTACCAAAAACGTCGCCTTGTTTGCGATCTCTTGTACCATGTATCTTATCTGCGGTTATGCAATTATGTATGACGGTGGTCTTTTCCTTTC
Organism: uncultured Gammaproteobacteria bacterium; assembly: GCA_963851095.1. GTDB lineage: Bacteria > Pseudomonadota > Gammaproteobacteria > Pseudomonadales > Oceanobacteraceae > Oleispira. The sequence continues at coordinate 118,825 of CAWKOX010000009.1, forward strand.
AGGTATCACTGAAGTCGATTCTGCAGCAGTATTAGCAGATTATGCGGCGCGTGAAGATGGCTTCAACGGTGGTTCAATCTACTCTGGCGCTTCTGACTTTTTCTTCCAGGTTGTATTCGTAGCAACGGCTATGTCGATTGTTTCGGGTGCGGTTGCTGAGCGTATGAAGCTTTGGGCTTTCCTTGCTTTTGCCGTTGTGATGACGGGCGTTATCTATCCTTTAGAAGGTTCTTGGACTTGGGGTGGTCAGTCTGTATTCGGTCTGTTCTCTTTGGGTGATGACTTCGGTTTCTCTGACTTTGCTGGTTCTGGTATCGTTCACATGGCCGGTGCTTCTGCGGCACTTGCAGGTGTTATCTTATTAGGTGCTCGTAAAGGTAAGTACGGTAAAAACGGCGAAATCAACGCAATTCCTGGTGCTAACTTGCCAATGGCAACGCTAGGTACGTTCATCCTTTGGATGGGTTGGTTCGGTTTCAACGGTGGTTCTGTCCTTAAACTAGGTGATATCTCAAGCGCTCACTCAGTTGCAGTTGTATTCATGAATACTAACGCAGCGGCTGCTGGTGGTTTGATTGGTGCTCTATTATTCGCTCGTATCTTGTTTAAGAAAGCGGATCTAACCATGGCGCTTAACGGTGCATTAGCAGGTCTAGTTGCGATTACAGCTGAGCCTTCTACGCCGACTCCTTTAGAAGCGACTATTATCGGTTTCATTGGTGGTCTGATCGTTGTAGCCGCGATTCTTACTTTGGATAAGATGAAGCTTGATGATCCGGTTGGTGCTATCTCTGTACACGGTGTGGTTGGTTTGTTCGGCCTACTGGTTGTTCCTTTCACTAACGATGGCGCTAGCTTCCTAGGACAAGCGGTAGGTGCGCTGACAATCTTTGTCTGGGTATTCGGTGCTTCATTCGTAACTTGGTTGGTACTGAAAGCTGTAATGGGTATTCGTGTTAGCGAAGAAGAAGAGTATGAAGGTGTTGATATCGCAGAGTGTGGTATGGAAGCTTACCCTGAGTTTAGTAATAAATAAGCTTAATGAGTTAACAACGCTTCAATAAAAAAACCGCAATCAGTGATGATTGCGGTTTTTTTATATCTGTAAAAAACTTCTTCTTATTCGTGTAATAAAGTTTGAAATAAAGCCGGCATTTACTGGCGGAATTTCTAATTTGAACTATAAATATTGACAACCTTGTGTCAGGTGACAGTGGACATTGATTAATAATTATAAGGAGCTGACATTATGTCTGAGCAAAAGACAACTAAAGCTGAAGCAACGACTGCTAATTCTGAGAAGCCTAAAGCGCATGCAGAAGGCTTTCATAGCCACAATGATGACATGCCTAATAGTGCGACAATCGCCGAGCGACAACGCTTACGCGATGAGGTTGCATCTGAGGTAGAGGCTTTCTTGGCGAACGGCGGCGGTATTACGACGGTTGAAGCAAACCTTCGCGCTGATCCACCTAAAAAGCCAGAATCTAATTATGGCAGTCGACCTATTTAATTAAGATTTTAGCGAAAGAGTTAGACAAGGTAGGACATTGGCAGATTCATGACCTACTTATAATAAGAATAATACTATTTATATAAATCGCGCTAACTGAGTCACAAAACTGAGCTTGTGGATTAGCGCAACCACCAAATAACAGTATACTTATTAAACAGTAGTTAAAAACCAATTCGCAGGATGCGAAAGGATGTTTCAATGGCTAAGATAGCTTCTCATATAAAAATTCGTAGACGTCTACATGCAATGCCGGTTGCCGTCGGCTTGATTGTTTTATTAACGGTCGTTTTATTTACTCAGAATGGAATGATGTAATATTTCGAATCAACTGATCTAGGTGGGTAATGTCGGCATCGGCTTTACTCACAGAACTTGGCCAGTCTTGATTAAGAATATTTGCCCATATTGTTTTAAATCCGAATTGTTTTGCCGCTTCAATATCTTGCTGTGGGTGGTCGCCTATATGACAACTCTCGTGAGCTTTTACTTTGGCATAGTTAAGTGCTGCCAAAAACATATCTTCAGCGGGCTTAGGGCGTGCAACATTCTCTGCATGATAATGAGCGTGAAATAAGTGATCAATTCCAATGCTGGTTAAATTTGCATTGCCATTGCTTAGTGCAATAACATGATATTTTTTCTTTAGTTTTTCTAATACTTCTAGCGCATTAGGAAATAATTTAACTTTATTTCGTGCGACTAAAAATTCAGAAAAAATCTGTTGCGACTGCTCGCGTGCTTGAGTCGGATTCATGCCGCACTCGGTTAAAATCTGAAAGATATATTCAATTCTTAATAGGCTTAATTTGTGACGTAGCGCAGGATGTTGTTGAACAACGTGTCGCTTTAGTTGCTGCAAACTATCAGTGGTGAAATGAGCGGGGGCCGTTGGGCAGCGTTGAGTGATGGCTTGCCACTGAACGTTTTCCGCTTGGGCAATAACGGGGTCTGTATGCCAGAGCGTATTATCGAGATCGAAGGTGATCAATTTAAGCGCCATTAGAATCGCTCAATCAGTTCTGTGGCAAGTTAGGTAAGATGAGACCGAGTACATCAGAGATATAATCTAGGAATAACGTATCCATTGAGCTGCGATAAAATTTAGGGTCGTCGCTAGCAACACACAATACGCCGGTCTGCTGACCGTTACGAATTTGCGCGGCTGCAATCGATTCAGCACTGCTATGGTGTTCGTCTAATAATAGATCCATAGTTTCATCGGTGAGCTGACCACAGAAGGCACGATGACCTTTAAACAAACGATGAATTTCGCGCTGCTTATCTTTATTGCTAATGCTACGCAGTGGATGCTCTAATTTTTCATCGGTGAAATAGATAAGGCTCCAATGATCAACGCTGAAATCTTGGCGTAAGCTGTCATCGAGTGCTGCTTCAACATCGATCCAGTTTTTAGCATCGATCAGTGCTAAGACTAAGCGTTTGGTTTTTCCGAATAACTTATCATTACGGCGCGCATTTTCTAGTAAGCTACTTAAGCGCTGGCGCAGCTCAACATTGCGTTCACGATAAACGGCTAGCTGGCGTTCAATTAAACTGGTTGCTTGTCCTGAGTTATGAGGAATGCGTAGCCCAACTAATAAATCGTCTTTGGCGATAAAAAAGTCTGGATGATCACGCAAATATTGCTCAACGTCTGCATCAGTAAGCCGTAATGATTCACTCATTATTAATACCCTAAATTCCCTTCGACTTTTTATCGCTAGTCTTTATACAAACTGTCTTTAAATTAACAGCTTTTAAGTTACCTGTCTTTAAATCGACAGGCTTTAAACTGACAGGCATCAAATATTTACGCGGCCTTCAAATACGTTACTGGTTGGGCCTGTCATGATGACATCGCCTTTACCATCCCATTCGATCGTTAAAGAGCCACCAGGAAGGTCGACCTGAACTTTGCTGTCGAGCAATCCACGCAATATGCCGGAAACTACCGCGCCACAAGCACCCGTTCCGCAAGCTTTTGTCTCGCCGACGCCACGTTCAAAAACGCGTAGTTTTACATGGTTGCGATTTACCACTTGCATAAAGCCTGCATTGACTTTTTGAGGAAAACTTTCATGCGCTTCCACTAATGGGCCGAGTTCTTCAACAGGTGCAGTATCGATATCGTCAACAATAATAACACCGTGTGGGTTGCCCATTGAAACAGCCCCTAGTTCAATACGACCGTGTCCTGGAACGTCGATTTTATAACTAGCCGCTTGCGACTTATCATTACCGTCAGGTACGAAGGGAACGTTCGCGGGTTCTAAAATAGGCGGTCCCATATTGACGATTACGTCGTTTTCTGGAGTTAGCTCTAAGGTCATATTGCCGCTGGCTGTTTCAACACGAATGTTGCGACGGCCAATTAATTTTTGTTCATAAACAAATCGAGCAAAGCAGCGTGCACCGTTGCCGCAGTTCTCAACTTCACTGCCATCGGAATTGAATATGCGGTATTTAAAATCCACATCGTGCTTAGTCGGTACTTCAACTAATAGCAGCTGATCAAAACCTACGCCAAAATTACGATCCGCTAAATGACGAATTTGCATTGGGGTTAGGTATGCGTGCTGAGTCACTAGGTCAACGACCATGAAGTCGTTACCTAGCCCATGCATTTTATTAAATTTTATCCACATTCTTCTATAACCTTTTAGTGCACGTGCAATGATTAATTATGCATTACACCAGCGTCTATTTTGACGGTAGCAGTTGTTCACCGGCGTATAAATCAGTAATACTTTCTCGTGTACGAACAACATAGCTGGTATCACCATCGACCATTATTTCTGCTGGGCGTGGGCGGCTATTGTAGTTTGAGGCCATAACAAAACCATAAGCACCCGACGACTTAACTGCAAGCAGGTCACCCGCTTGCAAATTTAGCGGGCGATCTTTGCCCAAGAAATCACCGGTTTCGCATACTGGGCCGACTAAATCCCATGCCTTAGTATCGGCTGGATTACGATCAGAATGTTGAACCGCAGGAATGATTCCTTGCCAAGCGCTGTATAAAGCAGGGCGAATTAGATCGTTCATAGCACCATCAATAATGGCGAAGTTCTTTTCTTCGTTCGATTTTAGAAATTCAACCTGAGTTAAGAAAATACCGGCATTGGCTGCAATAGAGCGACCTGGCTCGAAGATTAATTTAAGTGGGCGATCACCCAGGCGTTCCGTTAACTCGGCAATGTATTCGCCAGGTGTTGGAGGCACTTCGTCATCATAAGTGACGCCTAAGCCGCCGCCTAAATCTAGGTGATGAATCGTGATGCCTTGCTCAGCAAGAATATCAACTAAGGCTAAAACACGATCCAGTGCATCCATGAATGGGGCTGTTTCGGTTAGCTGACTACCAATATGGCAGTCGATCCCTTGCACGTCTAAGTTCGACATCATATTGGCTTTGGCATAGATGCGCGGTGCATCGTCAATGTCGACACCAAACTTGTTTTCTTTTAAACCGGTAGAAATATACGGGTGTGTTTGTGCATCCACATCTGGATTGACACGGATAGAGATAGGCGCTTGCATGTTCATTTCAGCGGCTACGTCGTTAACGCGATCCAGTTCAGCTTCTGATTCGATATTGAAGCAATGAACACCGACTTCTAATGCACGACGAATTTCATAGGCCTTTTTGCCAACCCCAGAAAAAACAACTTTCTTTGGGTCGCCGCCGGCAGCGATCACACGCTCTAGTTCGCCAATTGATACGATATCAAAACCCGCACCTAATTTTGCCAATACGTTCAGTACGGCTAAATTAGAGTTGGCTTTCATGGCGTAGCAGACAAGATGGTCGCGGCCTTGAAGGGCATTTTCATAGGCTAGGTAATGTTCTTCAAACGCTTTGCGTGAGTAAACATAGCAAGGAGTGCCATATTGGGCAGCGATATCGACAGTCGAGACTGATTCAGCGTGTAGTACGCCATTATTATAATCGAATATGTTCATTGTATTTCTAATCTAAAAGGTTGCAGGTTAGCTGGGGTGCAGTTGTTTTTATCAGTTGTTTTAGTCGTTAGTCGCGCTGATTTATTGTGGCGCGACTGAGCTAGAAACAGGTGCGGCGTCGTCTTTAGGAATATAAAGAGGGCCTTTTTGTCCACAGCCAGCTAATAGTAACAATCCTGTTAAAACAGGTAATAAGAAAAAACGCATGTCAGTCTCCCGAATTTGTCGCCATTATACGGCAGTTAGCGGGCAGTCGATAGGGCCATTAGAGCGTGGTTCAAATCCTTTTCTATCCCTTGTTTGTATTTAATGTGTTGAATGATGCTCTCGTCGCTATGGAGGGCTAGATCTGTGAGGTAAACCGGGTAATTCTCATTTTCTGAGCGCATGCTTAAAATCGTTTTTGCGACCTGGGTATACAGCTCTGGTCCCCACTCCCATATGCTGAACTCTTCGCCGTTGCAGTAGATGTTTACCTGATGCTGGTCATCTAGAATGGCATTAAGCTGAATGCGACTGGTCTGTTGCTGCAGGGGCGGTAGGCGCCTTGGAATAGGTTCAAATTCTGTGGTTTCTTTATTGCGTATTAGCTCAAACAATAAGATAGGTCGTGCATTCGCTCGAATTAAACGGCCTTGCATGCGCTGATCAACTTGGCGTAAGAAACGTATAATTGGCATTAACACTTCGGTATTAGAACTCGCTTTCTGCTGTTGATGCAGTAAAACACCTTGTTCATCTAACAGGTACCAAAAATAACTGTCTTCTTTATGCCAAAAATACAGCTGCCAAGTATCGGGTTTAGTATTTTGGAAGATCGCCTTGAGCGGACTACCACTTAAGGCATTTATATCGAGTGCATAATGCCCATAGTGTTCGCGAGGGCGGGCGAGAATGGTCAGAAATTTCGCAACTGAATCGGCTTGTTGAAGGTTGATGCCGTTTCTATCTTGCTGCCAGACATAATAGTTTTTACCCGCTTCTAAAATATAATCGACCCTAGGGTGCGCTAACGTATGCTGAGTTAAGTCGCTGATCACTTCATGAACCCGTGCGCTAATCGCTTGTGATCGGCTGGTGCAGAAACAGTGACATAGGTATTCAGGCCAGCCTTGCTTACGTGCAAGTGGGAGGTATTGCAGCAAATAATACAGGCTATCAATAATGGTATTTTCGCCTTTAAAGCGCTGCACTTGCCACTCTCCCCAACTGTTAATGGTGAGTAAGTCGATGCTTTGTACTAGATTCTCTTTGAGGGCGCTATAAACCAAGGCATCCCCGCGGCTGCTGAGTTTTTGCATACCTTGGCGGGTAAACTTATACATAGGATCAATACCAGTATTAATAAAGATTTGCCATTGCGCTGGGCTGCTTGGGTGCAAAAAGTTATTGGTGTCGACATCCTTGGGTAAAGGTATTTGACGCACGACCTGAATGAGTTCTTTAAGCTCATAAATGGTCAGTGGGTTATGTTCGGGGTAGATGGCATAGCTCGTATGATGGCAGATTAAGCCATTGAAATGGGCATAACAAAGTAGCTCGATAAGGCTAGGGGATTGCTTAATTCTGCGATTATTTCCTTCTTTATTGTAGGTTCCTGAAATGAGCTGCCAACGGTTTTCAGGCGATAAAACGAGAGATATTTTATCTTGCACCAAGTCTGGAACGATATTGGGATTAATGGTGAGAATCTTGCCCGGCTTGGCGTCATAAATAGCGTAAAGCTGGTTGCCTAATAACGTTAGATCTTGGCGATTAATGCGAATTTTGGTGGCGTATTGCTCGCTAAAAGACGCTAGGTAGCGATAACTGGTTAGCATTTCATTTACGAGTGCATTACGTTCTGTTTGCACTTCATGCACTAGCCATTCGTCACGATTATCTAAGTGAGCGATGCGGGGGGAGGTCCACTGCCAAGCGTCGACAATCTGTTGTAATTCTTGATAGCGCCACTGGCGCTTCTGGCCTTGGGTTGCTTTTGTTAGCGGTAGGTCGGCTTTAAAGTAGAAAGCTCGGCGTAAAAGTTCTAAGCGCTTATCATCAAACTCTGCGGCAACATGATCACTCACCCGATTCAGCATGAGTAAATAGCTGTCGCACGTTAGAGGTTCGGTATCACCACTATGAACGGCGTCTTTTAGATCCCAGCATAAGGGCCGTATATCAGGATACTGACTGGCATAGTGCTGGGTTAATAAGAGTTTGAGTAAAGACTTATACGGATTCTTTAAGCCTTTATTGAGTTGCCACAAGCCTGCCCCGACAAATTCTGCGGCAGGTATTGTCGGGATGCTGCCAAAATTGATCCAATGAATATCGTGGATGATCTGCTGATCGAATAGATGATCCAAATAGTCTTGGCTGTATCGTTCATACTCTGTGGGTACTAGCCACCAGCTGGGCATACGACCGGCAAGCCATAAGGATGAACGATAAAATTCGTCTAAGAGCAAAAGGTGCTGGGTCGAGCCTGAGTGTTCGGAGTCGACATTGGCTTGTTGCTTTCCTTGGCGAAACTCTTCGGCATCCATCAAGAAAAAATGCAGTTCAACTTTTTGCCCTTCAGCCCACTTTTCAATCAGCTCACACTTCTTTTTTAATAGCGCTAATTGTTCATTATTCATGCCGCGTGTGTGGCAAAGCCAGACATCAAGATCGCTATCGGCTGTTTGTGCCAGCGTTCCTAAGCTGCCCATTAAAAAGAGTGCTTGAATGGAGCGCTCACCATTTATCTTAGGTATTTGCAGCCCTTTTGCGAAAAAGCGTAGGGCATTTAATGAATCCACTTGCGGGTTGTAATGTTCAATACCCGCAGGGACTTTAAAGTTAATAAAACCGGGCAGTTGAGGATTATTTAAATGTAATAAAATTGGGAGTACATCAAGCACGCGAGTTTGTCGGTCTAGCATTAAGCTACGAGCTTGTTCGAGGCGTGCGCTATTGAGGCCCAAAAATGAAAGCCGCCATTGATGAATTTGCTGAGATTTTGGTGGCGTAATGTTTAGTGGTTTGGCCTTTGTATTAGACGAGACCTGAGAGGAAAATTTAGGCATAGATTGAGTATAGACAAGAAATCTAAACTCATGAGGTCAAAAAAGCCCCTTATCTTTATTTAATGCAACCATAAAAATAAGAGGCTAATGAGCAGTGACTGGCTAAGCTGGGAATTAACGCTTAGCTAAGCGCTCGCTGGCACGTTTTGCTGCAGCAACTACTTGCTTAGGTGCAGTGCCACCAATGTGGTCACGAGCAGAGACAGAGCCTTCAAGAGTAAGAACATCGAATACGTCAGCGGTGATTTGGTCAGAGAACTGCTGTAACTCTTCTAAGGTCATCTCACTTAGGTCTTTACCGGTTTCGATACCGTACGCTACCGCTTTACCCACAATCTCGTGTGCGTCACGGAATGGAATGCCTTTCACTACGACGTAATCGGCAAGGTCGGTTGCGGTCGAGAAACCACGACGGGCTGCTTCGTACATAGACGGCTTGTTTGGCTCAAGGTGCGGTGCCATATCAGCAAAAGCACGGATGCTATCGCGCAGGGTATCAACCGTATCAAATAAAGGTTCTTTATCTTCTTGGTTGTCTTTGTTGTACGCCAACGGCTGCGACTTCATCAAGGTAAGCAGTGACATAAGGTGACCATAAACACGGCCAGACTTACCACGTACTAACTCTGGAACATCTGGGTTTTTCTTTTGCGGCATAATGGAAGAGCCGGTGCAGAAACGATCTGGAAGATGAATAAACTGGAATTGAGCAGAAGCCCAAAGCACAAGCTCTTCCGAGAAGCGAGACATGTGCATCATGATGATGGCGCCCGCTGCGGTAAATTCGATGGCGAAATCACGGTCCGAAACAGAATCTAGGCTGTTTTCTGTCGGCGCGGTAAAGCCCAATAGCTCAGCCGTATAGTGACGATCGATTGGGTAAGTCGTCCCCGCTAATGCTGCTGCACCGAGTGGTAAGTGGTTCAAACGCTTACGCACATCTAATAGACGCTCGTAATCACGTTCTAGCATCTCGTTCCACGCCAAAATGTGGTGGCCAAAGGTGACTGGCTGAGCCGTTTGCAGGTGGGTGAAACCCGGCATAATCGTATCAGAATGAGCCGCAGCTAAACCGATCAAGCCTTCTTGTAAGCGGGTTAGCTCAGCGCCGATATTATCGATTTCGTCACGCAGATATAAACGGATGTCGGTAGCCACTTGATCGTTACGAGAACGGCCCGTATGTAGCTTCTTGCCTGTAATGCCGATTTTAGCGGTTAGCGCTGCTTCGATGTTCATGTGAACGTCTTCAAGCTCGATTGACCAGTTAAAGTCACCACGTTCGATCTCGATGCGTACTTCTTCAAGGCCACGTAAAATATCGTCACATTCTGCTTGGGTCAGCACGCCAACCTTAGTGAGCATTTTAGCGTGAGCGATAGAGCCTTGGATATCTTGTGCGTACATGCGCTGATCAAAATCAACTGAAGCGGTATAGCGGGCAACAAAAGCATCGGTCGGCTCAGAAAAACGGCCACCCCAAGAAGAGTTAGTTTGATCGGACATGAATACCTCGAAACAAAAGTGAGAAGTGCAGGGCAAGTAGATTGAAATGCACGAAAATGTGAATGGGCGAATTATAGCCTTGTCAGGGGTGAATTAGTAGTCATCACGATGTGCCAAAGACGTAAGCTAAATAGCGGCAGTAGAGTAATTATTCCTTGTATTATGGGTGAGACAGCGGAACACTGAGGTTATGGATATTCATAATAAAAAACTCGAGACCTTCTTTTTACCCGATCTCTGTAATGTGAGGGCGGTATTTGTTCTGATTTTATTATCGGAAGCCCTAGTGACCGCGTTAATTTTAATTGAAAGCAGTGTTATCGCTTTTCAATGGGAACGCTTTGCAACGGTATCGTACTTTGTGCAGTGGGTTGCCTTGCTCTCGGTTGCTTTGCTTTGCCGGTCGCGCAAGTTTATGGCGCGACTGGCATTGCCTTGGGCGGTATGTTGGGCCATGTCACTATTAATGCTGGTCTGTTTTTCGATCAGCTTAGCGGTTGAGTCCGTCTTCCCTTTTCTGGGATTGGGCTATGAAATTAACTGGTCATGGATACTGCGCAACATCTTAATCAGTGCCATTTTTGGCGCCATGGGGTTGCGTTACTTTTATGTGCAAAGCCAGTGGCGTTTAAAGAGTCAGGCCGAGCTGAGTGCGCGTTTAGAGGCACTGCAGGCTAGAATTCGTCCTCACTTCTTTTTTAATAGTTTAAATACTGTCGCCTCTCTGATCGTGATTGATCCTGAGAAAGCTGAAAATATGCTGGTCGATTTATCGTCACTATTTCGTGTGGTTTTGAAAGACCAGAATGCGCAAGTAGATCTGTCAGCAGAAATTGAACTAGCTCAACGTTATATTAATATCGAGCAAGAGCGGCTTGGGGATAGGTTGAAGATAGAGTGGCAGCTACCCGCTGAAATCCCCAAGCTTCAAGTGCCGCAGTTGTTATTACAGCCGTTGCTTGAAAATGCGATTTATCACGGCGTTCAGCCCTTGATAAATGGGGGCAAAATCGTTATTAATTTGAGCTTAAGTGAAGACAGCAGCAACAAGGACAAGCGTTGGTTGCTGACGATTGAAAATGATAAAGCGGAGCAGGTGGTTAGAAAAGGGGGGCATCAAATATCGCTGCCTAATATTGCCCTGCGCTTAGACGCCGTTTTTGATGGCGCAGCCACCTTGCATTGCGAAGAAACTGCCAACCAGTACCGGGTGATTGTTGGCTTGCCGGAATATACTAGTCAGGCGAAACACGATTTTAATAATAAAACTGCATGAATTATTAGATGCTAAAGCTGAGAAAGAAATGACTTTACGAGTATTGCTGGTGGACGATGAGCCGTTAGCGCGTCAGCGCTTGGCACGGCTTCTCGCAGAGCACACACATTATGAAATTGTGGCAGAGGCCGGGAATGGCCAAGCGGCATTGGATTGGTTGCGCCAGCATAAAGCAGATTTAGTCTTGCTGGATATCGAGATGCCAGGGCTAACGGGTCTAGAGGTTGCCAAGCAATTCATGGATACGTTGCCACCAAAAGGGCACCGCCCCGCTATTATTTTTTGTACGGCTTACGATGAATATGCGCTAAGTGCATTTAAAGTCGACGCTGTTGATTATTTATTAAAACCCATTCGAAAAGATGAACTCAATAAAGCCCTACAAAAAGCGCAGCGCTGGATTGAACAGCAGCCAGATGTTGAAACTGATCCTCTCAATACCCATGTATGTGCCCGAACACACATCAGCGCGCGCACTCATCAAGGTTTGCAGCTGATACCAATTACTGATATTTATTGCTTTCAGGCCGATCAAAAGTACATTACGGTCAAATATCATTGCGAGAATGAGGTGATGGGAGAAGTACTGATTGATGAGCCGCTGAAAGTATTAGAAGACGAATTTGAACATCATTTTGTTCGTATACATCGCAATGCCTTGGTCGCGAAAGAGAAAATTGAGCGTTTAGAAACGGTTTCTAATAGCGTTCACCTGCTCTACTTAAAAAATTTTGAAGAGGGGATGAGTGTGAGTCGACGTCATTTGCCTTCAGTTAGAAAGCTAATGCGAAGTCTGTAGTTTAGAAATAGAACCCTGATACCGCTTAAAAGTAGAACTTAAGATGAATTACTGAAATTTAAGTGCTCAGCAGAGCACTAAACGAGAGCACTGACTTAGAACATTCAAATAAGCCCATGATTGCTGTTATGATACAGCGATTATTTGCTCATTTCGCTGAAGGAACTCCAATGTCAGCCCGTACTCTTAGAATTGCTACTCGTAAAAGCCCTCTTGCTATGTGGCAGGCAGAACACGTGAAATCACGTTTGTTGGCTTTAAACCCAGACCTTGTTGTTGAACTGGTGACCTTTACTACCAAAGGCGACATCATACTGGATACTCCGCTTGCTAAAATCGGTGGCAAAGGCTTATTTGTTAAAGAATTAGAAGTTGCCATGTTAGCAGGTGATGCCGACATCGCTGTGCACTCAATGAAAGACGTGCCAATGGAATTTCCAGAAGGTTTAGAGCTGGGTGTTATTTTAGAACGTGAAAATCCTCGTGATGCTTTTGTTTCTAATCACTACAAATGCTTTGAAGACCTACCTCAAGGCGCGGTTGTTGGCACCTCTAGCTTGCGCCGTCAGTGTCAATTACAAAACTTACGTCCTGACCTCGTCATCCGCTCATTGCGTGGCAACGTGCAAACGCGCTTAGGAAAATTAGACAGTGGCGAATTTGATGCCATTATACTTGCGTCTGCTGGCTTGATTCGTTTAGAAATGGAATCTCGCATTGCTCAGTATCTAGAACCAGAAGTATCATTACCTGCTGGTGGCCAAGGCGCTGTGGGTATTGAACTGCGCAGCAATGATGCTGAAACGTTGGCATTATTAAAGCCGCTCGAACATGACATTACCACTTATCGCGTTACGGCAGAACGTGCCATGAACCGTCGCTTAGAAGGCGGCTGTCAGGTGCCTATTGCCTGTTACGCACTTGAAAATAACGGCGAGCTTTGGTTGCGCGGTTTGGTGGGCAGTGTTGATGGCAAGCAAATGCTGACCGTAGAATATCGCGCACCGGTTGCAGAAGCAGAAGCTCTGGGTATTAAAGCGGCCGACGATTTATTGAGTCAGGGTGCCGATAAAATTTTGGCGGAAGTACATGCACAGGCCTAATAGTCCGGTTGAATCTCTTCTGCCTGTGTTGGTCACCCGACCCGCATCGCAGGCCGAAGAAATTTGCCCATCATTAGAAGCGTTAGGCTGCAACGTCATTCGTCAGCCTTTGCTTGCGATTGAAGCGGTGGCCGAAACGCCAGCGCTGAAATCACAGTTTATGAACATCGATCTTTATGATGTCGTGATTGTAATCAGTCGCAATGCGGCTGAAATGGGGTTGATGCAACTGGATCAATATTGGCCTCAATGGCCAGTAGAGATTGATTGGGTTGCGATTGGGCCGGTAACCGCAGCAGTGCTCTCAGCCCAAGGCCTAACGGTTAGCATGCCCGCCGGACAATTTGATAGTGAAGGTGCGTTACGCTTGCCTGAGCTTACCGATGTTGCCGATAAGAAAATTCTTATTTGGCGCGGAGTGGGTGGCCGTGAAACTCTGGCCAGTACACTGACAGAGCGTGGTGCTACTGTAACGTATGCCGAGCTTTACCAGCGCTTAGTACCGGAATATGATGAACAGCAGTGGCAGCAAACCTTAGCCTCCAATCCTCTATTATTGGTCAGCAGTGGCCAAGGGTTAGACGCCATTGCGGCGCAGCAGCCAAGGATAGCTGAGTCTGTTCGTGGCATCATTGCTCCTAGCCTCCGGGTCGCAGAACTGGCAAAATCATTAGGCTTTAGCAAGATACAGATTGCCGCAAGTGCGCAAGACGTTGATATGTTGGTGGCAGTGGAAGACTGGATTAAAGAAAATAATTAATAAAAAAAGCAAATCGACTCATTTATTAAGGAAATAGTTGTGACAGATAATTTGCAACAAGCACCCACCACAGAAGAATCGTCGGCTGATCAAAACGCAGCTAAGCCGAGCACAGTAGAAAAAAGCTCTGTAGAACACAGCTCAAAGACCAAGGGAAAACAGCCAGCATCAAAACCAAGCTCGGCGATCGCCATTATTGCCCTAATCTTGGTGATCCTCGCCTTGCTTGCCGTTGGCGGTATTGGCTGGAAAGGCTTTGAACTTTCACAGCAGCTGTTAACCCTATCTCACCAACTTGATCAAAGTTCAGAGAAAAACTCTGCCTTGGCTACTAAGCTGGCTAATGCCGAAAGAAATGCTCAGTTACAGACGAAGCAACTGCAACAAAATGCTCAGCGAATTGCACAACTGCCAGGAGCCGATCGTAATGACTGGTTATTGGCCGAAGCCGAGTATTTATTACGACTCGCTAACCAGCGCTTAGGTCTTGAAAAAGATTGGCAAGGTGCTGTTGCTATTCTCGTCGCAGCAGATGCGGTATTAGCAGAAACACAAAATCCATTAATACGCTCAGTTCGACAGCAGCTAGCCCAAGAGCTACAAACACTGCGTGCGGTTCCTGCAGTTGACCTGACGGGTGCAGTATTGCGTTTGCAGGCGGTTCAAGATCAAATCAGTACTTTAGAGTGGATGCCACGTACCTTGCCTCAGGCGGCAGCGGTTGTTGAGGAATTACCAGAAACCGTGCCAACAGCATGGCAAAAATTTGCTAGCAAAGCCTGGGCAGGCATAGGAACAATCGTTCGTATTCGTGAGCACGACAAAGCTCTACCTGCACCACTAAGCCCAGATCAACATTATTATTTGCAACAAAACATGCACTTGATGTTAGAGCAGGCACAAGTGGCTCTCGTTCGTCAGCAAGATGCCTTGTATAAGCAAAGCATTGCCAGAACGCTTACGTGGTTAGAAGAGTTTTCGATTGTGAAAAGCTCTAAAACAGACGCGGTGAAAGAAACATTAACCGAGCTCAGTGCTTGGAACGTGTCTCCTGAATTTCCAGATATTAGCGGTTCACTGATGCAGTTGCGCAAATTGCTGGATCAGCAACGTCGTACTTCCGCGCAATTAAGCGTTAAATAACGAGGAATAGACCATGAAAAAACTCGTTATTTTAATCGTTGGTTTTTTATTAGTTGGGCTGCTGTTTGGCTATTTAGTCAGCCTTGATTCGGGCTACGTATTGTTCAGCTGGGCAAATTACACCTTGGAAACCAGCTTTTGGTTTTTCAATATTATGTTGGCTGCTTTTTTCATCACGGCTTATTTAACGTTGCGATTTGTTTTATTGCTGGTAGGCAGTGATTGGCGCATTAATGAATGGCGCAAGCAGCGTCGTTCAATCCGTGGTCAGCGTCAAACAACCCGAGGCTTCTTGAGCTTAGCGCAAGGTCAGTGGAGAACCGCAGAGCGTCAGTTAACGCAAGCGGCAGCATTAGGCGACAACCCTTTGATTAACTATCTTGGGGCTGCTCGCGCGGCTTATGAAAAAGGCGATGCCGATAAGTCGGATCTTTGGTTAAAAGAAGCGGCGCAGAGTACAAAAGGTGCTGAGCTGGCGGTTGCCATAACGCAGATTCAATTATTAATGTCTCGTGGCCAAGCGGAGCAAGCACTGGCTGTTGTGCTGAGATTACGCAAGCAGCACCCAAAGCATAAGCATTTATTAAAAATGCAAATCAAGGTTTTACGTGACTTAGAAGATTGGGTTGGTTTAAAAGATTTACTGCCGACAGTGCGCAAGCTGGCTAAGCTGATTCCACAAGACAAATTAAAAGAGTTAGAAGAAAAAGTTGTTATTCAATTGATGCAGCGTGCGGCTAAAAGTCATCGTTCGGCGACGGCTTCAGCAGGGCAAGCGGAATTAATTAAAGAAATTTATGATGATGCGCCACGTGCTGTACGCCTGTCGGTTGACGTATTAAGTTACTACGTCGATTTGCTAATCTCACTTAATCAGCCAGGTAAAGCCGAGCAGGCTTTGCGCGAGTCCTTACCGTCGGTATGGCATGACAACTTGATTTGCGCTTATGGGCGTGTGAAGGGCAACGATCTTCAGCGTCAGTTATTATTTGCTGAGCAGCAACTACAAGAACGTACTAACGATCCTATGTTGTTATTGGCTTTAGGACGAATCGCTAATCGAATGGGGAATGCTGAGAAGGCTCAGGAATATTTAGAAGCGGCGAGCAAGATTAAGGCTTTGCCAGAAGTGCATGCTGAGTTGGGGGATTTATTAACCCAGCAAGGCGAATTTGAACGTGCTTGTGAGCATTTCAATAAAGCGCTTGTCTAACACTGGTTACAAAGCTTGTGTCACAAACGTCATTGAAACGAAGCGCTAACCTGAGCAACGTCTTCGTTTCAATGAGTTCTTATCTACTTCTTAATTGTACTGCTAGATTGTACTGCTAGTGCTTATTTTTTAAACGCTTCACGCGGTGCGTAGCTAAACACATCGCTGTGCATATTCGCTTCACTTAGGCCCAACTTTTCTAGCTGATCTAACGTACCGTGTACCATAGTTCGGTGAACCACAAGCATACATCTGTACCCCACTCAAATCGTTAAAGTCATCATGAATTATTTCGTAAATCCATCCTGCGCGGCCTTGCCAACTATCAACACCCGCCTCTAGAACAGGGTGGAATGAGAAGTTGGTGAATTCATTGGCCCATTGTTTTGGCGTATCGTATAGATAAAATTCATCTAACGAGCGATTTGACCAATACAGGTGCACTTCATGCTCAGGGTCTTGAGCTAAAATAGCTTCGGCTAAGCATTTAATTTGAGAAAATCCGGTGCCTGCACACACTAATAAGATGGGCTGCTCTGACAATTCTTGTAAAAAGCACTCGCCTTTTGCCAGCGTGACTTTAATCGTGCCATGGTTTTTTGCGGCCGCTGAAAGCTCGGCAATAATGCCCGCAGTGACCTCGTTATGATCTGAAATTTGTAATTCTAAACGACGAGGTTGTTGAGGGTCTGGCGCATTCGCAATAGAGTACGGCAGCTGCTGGTCAGCAATATGCAGCTCTAAGTACTGACCAGGCAAATAGTCGAGCTTACTGCCTGCAGGGGCTAATAACTCAATACGAAATACAGAAGTATTTAAGGCCTCAACACTCAACACTTGGCAAGCAAGGGTTTTTACGGGTGAGTGTCCTGGTGCATAAATCTCTGGCATATAAATCTCTAAATCGGATAGCGGATACGTTAAACACAATAATACCTGATTAGGAGACCCAAGTATTTCCCCTTTTTGTTGATCGACCTGATAACCCTGCCGCTGATCGATGGTGCCAGATAGTAGCTTGGCCTCACAGATCTGACAAACACCGTTTTCGCAGCTAAGAGGAATGATAACCCCTTGCTCAAAACAGGCTTCTTGCAGCGCTTGGTTTTCAGCCACTTGAATGGAAACATTCGATGGCTGAAAGGTGACGGTATAAGAAGTGGGCGCTTTATCTAAGTATGTGCTCATTTTATAAGCCTAGTTCATCCCAGATTGCGTCAACTTTGTCTTTGATGTTTTCGTCCATGACGATCGGCTCTCCCCACTCTCGATTGGTTTCTCCTGGCCATTTGTTGGTGGCATCTAAGCCCATTTTTGAGCCTAAGCCAGAAACAGGGGAGGCAAAATCGAGATAATCAATCGGCGTATTATCGATCAAGGTGGTATCGCGAGTAGGGTCCATACGGGTAGTAATGGCCCAAATCACGTCATTCCAGTCACGCGCATTGACATCGTCGTCGGTGACAATTACAAACTTGGTATACATAAATTGGCGTAAGAAAGACCATACCCCTAACATCACGCGTTTAGCATGACCCGGGTATTGCTTCTTAATTGTGACAATTGCCATGCGATACGAACAGCCTTCGGGTGGTAAATAGAAGTCGGTAATTTCTGGAAATTGCTTACGCAAAATCGGTACAAATACTTCGTTCAACGCCACGCCTAAAATGGCAGGCTCATCCGGTGGACGGCCCGTATAGGTGCTGTGATAAATCGGGTCTTTACGATGAGTAATACGCTCAACCGTAAATACAGGGAAGCTGTCTACTTCGTTGTAATAACCGGTATGGTCACCAAACGGGCCTTCGTCGGCCATTTCATCAGGATAGATAAAGCCTTCTAAAATGATCTCGGCAGACGCCGGCACCATTAAATCGTTACCGATGCTTTTTACCACCTCTGTGCGGCTATTACGTAATAAGCCTGCAAAAGCATATTCCGATAACGTATCTGGCACAGGCGTTACTGCGCCTAAAATCGTTGCCGGATCAGCACCCAATGCGACGGATACTGGATACGGTTTGCCTGGGTTTTGCTGTTGAAATTCGCGAAAATCCAACGCGCCACCACGATGGCTTAACCAACGCATGATCAATTTATTCTTGGCAATGACCTGCATGCGATAAATACCAAGATTGTGGCGATCTTTGTTTGGCCCTTTGGTGATGACTAACGGCCAAGTAATAAGCGGCGCAGCGTCGCCAGGCCAGCAATGCTGAATAGGGAATTTGCTTAGGTCTACCTTGTCGCCTTCGTGGACGATTTCTTGGCAAGGGGCCTTTTTCACTTCTTTTTGGCTGAGGCTTAATACCTTGCGGAAAATCGGTAATTTGCTCCATGCGTCTTTTAGGCCTTTAGGCGGTTCTGGTTCTTTTAGGAAAGCCAGCAGTTCGCCGACTTCGCGCAAGGCTTCTACGGACGATTCACCCATGCCCATAGCAACACGTTCGGGGGTTCCAAACAGGTT
This sequence comes from uncultured Gammaproteobacteria bacterium, assembly GCA_963851095.1. Taxonomy (GTDB): domain Bacteria; phylum Pseudomonadota; class Gammaproteobacteria; order Pseudomonadales; family Oceanobacteraceae; genus Oleispira. The sequence continues at coordinate 137,627 of CAWKOX010000009.1, forward strand.
AGCCAATACTGGCATGCTGTGGCCTTTGGGATTTTCAAATAATAATGCTGGGCCGCCTGCGCGTAAAACACGGTCGGCAATTTCAGTCATTTCTAAATGAGGATCGACAGGATAGCTGATGCGTTTCAGCTCGCCTTTCTTTTCTAATTGCTTAATGAAGTCACGCAGATCTTTATATTTCACGAGTAACCTGTTTCTGCTAATGAATACTTGAATGCTCACATCATAAAGGGGTAAGCAGTTGATTTCTAATCTTATGTCCATAAGATGACGGCTAACTAAGTTTTATACGACTTTTTGAGGGTTTTAGTTTATGAGTGCACGCTTTTATCTATGGGCTAGTGCTTTAAGTGGTGCGGTATGTGTTGCTCTAGGCGCGTTTGGTGCTCATGGTTTAAAGAAAGTCGTGAGCGTGGATATGTTGGCGACCTATCAAACCGGTGTGCAGTATCAGTTTATCCATAGTTTGGCCTTATTAGCATTGGCGATCTTTTTATTCATGCCTGCGGCGAAGGTTGTATCTAAGCTGTTGAAAATAAGTGCGAACTTCATGATTGTTGGAATAATGCTGTTTAGCGGCAGCTTATATACCATGACATTTATGTCAGCGGCGGATGGATTTCCGGCTTGGTTAGGTCCGATTACCCCTATTGGTGGATTAGCCTTTATAATGGGCTGGATATTTTTACTGGTTGCTGCCTTTAAGCTGCCAATTGATGAGCAATAATTCGTTTATATGATTGATGAAGAGAAGAATACAGTGACCGAACAAGAACAGCCTCAAACGGAAGATACTCTATTAGAAGGTACTCTATCTAAAGAGGCTTTGTCTGAAGAGCAAGTGATCGAGAGCCAAAAGCGCCGCATCCGCTCTTTCGTTCGTCGTACGGGTCGCCTAACGGCAGGTCAGCAGCTGGGTTATGACCGCCAGTGGGATAATCTAGGGTTTGCTTTGGCAGATGGTGAATTCGATATACCTAAAGCCTTTGGTCGTGATGCCTATACGGTATTAGAAATCGGTTTTGGTATGGGTCAGTCGTTTATTGAAATGGCAAAGGCTGCGCCAGAAAAAAACTACATTGGTATTGAAGTGCATACACCCGGTGTTGGTTCTGCTTTGCGCATGGCTGATGAAGAAGGTGTGACCAATGTGCGTATCAGTGAAGACGATGCGATTGAAGTTTTAAAACATCAGATTGCTGACGAGAGCTTTGATTGTTTGCAGTTGTTCTTCCCAGATCCTTGGCATAAAAAGCGTCATAACAAACGTCGCATCGTTAACGAAGAGTTTATTCAGACGATTCGTAGAAAGATGAAACCTGGTGGCATCATTCATATGGCGACCGATTGGGAACCGTATGCAGAGCATATGATGGAAGTATTGAGCGCCGCTGAAGGTTATAAAAACCAAGCCGGAGAAGGGCAGTATACCCCTCGTCCAGATCATCGTCCGCTGACTAAATTTGAAAAGCGTGGCGAGAAGCTAGGTCATGGGGTTTGGGATTTGTTCTTCGAAAAAATTAGTTAAAGCTAAATATTAGAAGTGGGTGGCATTAATGCTAACGCTTCTATTAATTTCGTATAAAAATTTATTAAATAGTTAACTTGGAAGTTAAATATGACTAAGAAAGATAAAGAAAAAGTATTTGGTGGCGAGTGGAGCCAAGAGCAATTAGAAGAGTTTTTGGTTGAGCAAGATTACCCGGGCGAAACGGCTGATTTCACGTCAATTATTCGTGCGTACCGCCATATGATGCCTGCATCTTTTGCTGATTTCTTAATATTGTTAAAGGAAAAAGGCGGTGACATTAATGCGAAAAATGAAGCCGGTGAAACAGCGTTGTCTATTATTTCTGGACATGCCAAAGGCGCAGAGTTTGCTGCTTTATTGAAAGACGCTGGCGCTGAATAAAAATACCTGCAACCGTTACGGTTAATTATTTTAAACCGTAACGGTGTTTGATCTTGGTCACCTGTTCTGCGTGACTCACTAAAAACTTATTAAACAGCATGATCAACTTAGGATGATTAATCGTCGAAAGGTGATAAGCGTAGTTAAACGCTGGAAACTTGGAATGCTGTACTAAGGATTCTTCAGGGTACATTTCTTTTATCAAATTCATAGCAACATTTTTATTGAAATATACGGCCTGTACACGCTCTGAAACCAGCATGTGGATTAACTGCTCGATTACTTTTGTTCGTGCTGCTGTTAGTGAATTCTCTTTGATTTCATTCGCAATTCCAGGTGTGGTAAATCCAAAAATGGTTCCGACGGTTTTTATCTCACTTTTTGCAACTTCTGGCTTATCGCTTTTTAAAATCAATACGCTTTCAGTAATATCAAAAATAGGGTCACTGTAGTGAACTTTCACATCGGACTTGAGTGACTTAGCCCAAAGTGGATTATCTGGAAACTTTAATTCGATGGTGCCTTTTACAAATTCATTGAAGAGTCGAGGAACAGGCATTGGGGAGTAGTCAATATTGAGCTGGCTCACCTGAAAAAATAAGTCGAAAATATCACGAGCGGCCCCCTGATATTTCTTCTCGGTACTCACATAATAATACGGCTCATAGCTGGTCGACTCGACACCAATCGTTAATGCATGAGTGGTCGAGATCGACGAGATGAGTAACCAGATGCTAACGATTATTATATTGATGATGCGCATGATCAGATTTTTTCGCTATAAATTATTGATCCTAGCAGAAAAACCTAATCATAAGCTTTGTAAAAATACGACAAATTACACTTTTAATAATTAACTTACACTAAAGCATTAATTTATAACGAGTTTTCCGGTGCGAATACGTTGTGGGTGATCGCCTACCGGGAAACTAGCGACTTCTTTCGCATCGTCAAACGAGATAACCGAGACACGATCTTGTTCACTGACCGATACATAGCAATATTTTCCATCAGCACTTTCTGTCGACCAATAAGGTTTAGCGCCTAGTGGCGTCTCGGAAAGTTGAACGGTTTTGTAATCAAACGTTTCACGATCAACAATTGCCGCATAGCCAGACATTGTTGCGGCAACACATAGCTTAGTTCCTTCACTATTAATCGCTAATCCATGATGTGCGGAGTTTAGTTGGTAATCGCGAGTGCTCATTTCGGCAATTTCTTGTGGTATGGGCAGGTCAATTTTACGAGTAATCTTTTGCTGCTCTACATCGTATTCAAAGAAGCCATGGAAGAACGAAACTTGCATATAGACGAACTTACCATCCGGTGCGATTGCCATTGGGCGTACAGCGCTATCGACCCAAGGAAAGCCAAACTCTTCCAGTTTCTCACCGATATCAACGCGTTGTAAGATTTCATAGGTGTTGGCATCGACGATTTGGAAAACACGCTCACCTTTAATCCAATCTAACCAGCCGCTGGTAAAAGGCACATACACTTTACCGATACTCGCATGGAAGATTTTTTGCCCATCTTTTGAGTAGGTATTTTCATGCGGTTGATCGCCAGAATCAAATTCACCAATCATTTTTCCTGTGGCGGTATCAATCGCGTGAACTTTCCCGGCAGTAGACGCGGATACTAAAAAAGTTTTTCCGTCGGGTGAAATTGCCGAATGATCTGAGCGAGAACCTTCAACGGGAGTACGCCAGGTAATTTCACCGGTATTCACATCCAGGGCTACTACATCAGCAAAACTTGGACGCGAAATAAATAAGTGGCGACCATCATTGGATGGGAACATGTCATCAACCATCTGATGATTGCCTTCGCCGATCACTTCTTTAATAAAGGTCGATACGATACGACGCTTTATACTGCTTGTAAGTTCTTCTAAACGTTCTTTTTTATCGGGAACGGCGTTTAATTTTTTTATGCGCTGAAAGGTATGCGGATCATAAATATCCACCGTGCCATCCCAGTTGTTACCTACAACGATGACGTCTCGAAGATCACTGGCATTTGACTGAGTGACTGAATCTTTAATTTGAGGGTTTACTGTTTCAGTCGTATTTGCGAGTGTGCTGTGTGAAGTAAGGATACCTGTGGATAGCATAATCCCTAAGGCTAGCTGTTTAATATTAAATGCATTAGAGCTGTGTTTTAGAATAGTCATCTGTGTACCTTGTCTTGATCACTCAATGTGCAATGAGTATCGTCGTCATTTTTGTCGTTGTTTTTATGTGTATGATAATTCTACTTTAACAAGGAACTGATGTGATTGCAGTGGCCGATGAAGACAAGGAAGTTGACCACAGAGGTCAGTAATTTTAGTCCTCACATAAAGAATGCGAGGATCTCGTTCAGGAATAAACTTCCTTTCTCTGATGTTTTTATCTGCTTCCCCTGGCGCACTAATAGATCTTTATCAACAGCCTGCTGAATGCCGTCGGCAATGGTATCCAGTGGATATCCGGTTCTTTGTTCAAACAGCTCTAAATCAAAGCCATCTTGTAAACGCAGCGCATTCATCAAAAACTCTAACCCTAGGTCTTCGTTTTGAATCGACTCTTTGCCGGCTAAAAAGCCCTTACAATTTTGAGTAGAATTACTTTTAGCGGCATTTAAAAAATCTTTTGGCGCGCGAGTTTTCCATGTTCTAAAAACAGGCGAAGCAGTAATGCTTTCTGGTTGATTAACCAAGTCGGTTACTTTGCCATGAGCGCCTGCGCCAATACCTATATAATCACCGAACTGCCAGTAATTTAGATTATGCGTCGCTTGCTTACCTGCTTGAGCGTAAGCCGATACTTCATATTGATCAAAACCATGCTTGGCTAATAACGCTTGCCCAGCTTCTTGAATGTCCCACAGTGTTTCGTCTTCTGGCAAAACGGGAGGGCGTTTAAAGAATTCGGTATTCGGCTCAATGGTTAATTGATACCAAGATAAATGCGTTGGGCCAAGGTCGATGGCTTGCTGAATATCGGCTAAGGCTTGGACCTGCGATTGGTCGGGAAGCCCGTGCATTAAATCGATGTTAAAATTATCGAAGCCTGCTTCTTTTGCCATTTTAATCGCAGCAACAGCTTGTTGGCCATCGTGAATACGCCCTAGGTGTTTTAGCTGATGATCGGCAAAACTTTGCACGCCAATGGAAAGACGATTAATGCCGAGCTTACGATAACCCGCAAATTTTTCGGCTTCGAAAGTACCTGGGTTTGCTTCCATGGTGATTTCGATATTTTTAACAAAGGTTACTTTTTCTTGCAGACCTGCCAATAAATTTTTATACGCTTCGACGCTTAATAGCGAAGGCGTGCCACCGCCGATAAAGATAGTTTGAATCTCACGGCCTTGTACATAAGGAAGGTCAGCTGCTAAATCATCTAACAGCGCCTGTACGTACTCTGCTTCTGGAATGTGCTCTTCCGCTTTATGAGAGTTGAAGTCACAATAAGGGCACTTACGCACGCACCAAGGCACATGAATATACAGAGATAGTGGCGGTAAAATCATTTTGATGGCTGAACTATTAGAGCTAGTTTCAGATTTAGAAGGCACCATTATTCGGCCGCTTCCATTTCTTCACTCAGTTCCATCCATTCCATTTCGACTTCTTCCATTTCACTTTTAGCATCACCTTGCTGCTGCAAGATCTTTTGTAAGTCGGCTTTGCGGTCCGCTTCATACAAAGCGGTATCGCCAAGTTGAGTTTCAGATTCATCCAAAATACTTTGTAATTTCTCCATGCGAGTTTCAAGCTTCTTTAACTCTTTGCGCATAGGGGCTAGGCGGGCACGACGTTCGGCGTCTAAACGTTTTTGCTCTTTACGATCTTGAGCGCTTCCGCCAGCGGCTTTATTATCATTTGAACCAGAGCTATCAGCAGAGTTTGGATTTGTCGCTAGCTGACCTGCATTGAATCCAGACGCAGCTTGTTTTGCCTGAACGTGTTTATGGTAATCGTCTAAGTCACCTTCAAACAATTCAACCTTGCCATCTTCAACTAACCAATATTCATCAACCGTCGCTTTTAATAGGTGACGGTCGTGACTTACCAAAACAATGGCACCGGCAAACGATTGCAGTGCCATGGTGAGTGCTTCACGCATTTCAATATCAAGGTGGTTGGTCGGCTCATCCATAATCAAAAGATTGGGTTTTTGCCACGCGACTAAAGCCAAGGCCAAGCGCGCTTTTTCGCCACCAGAAAAGGGTTCGCAAATATCTAAGGCCTTATCACCACGGAAATCAAAGCCGCCTAAAAAGTTTCGTACTTCTTGGTCGGTGGCTGAAGGTGTGATGCGCTGAATCATTAACATAGGGCTAGCTTTAACATCCAATGTTTCTAGCTGGTGCTGAGCGTAATAACCCAGCTTTAAATGTTCGCCTTCATGGCGTAATCCAGAAAGCTGAGGAAGCTCTTCGCATAAGGTTTTAATTAATGTTGATTTACCCGCGCCGTTTGCGCCTAATAAACCAATGCGATGCCCAGGCACTAAAGAAACATTTTGCTTTTCTAAAATCGCAACGGCTTCGCCCCCCCCTTTACCTGCATAACCAATATCAGCTTCTTCAAGATTCAGAAGAGGAGTAGAAACCTTATCAGCACAGGCGAATGAAAAACCAAACGGTGAATCAACGTGGGCCGGCGCAATCAGCTCCATACGTTCTAATTCTTTTACTCGGCTTTGGGCTTGCTTGGCTTTACTGGCCTTAGCTTTAAAGCGCGTCACAAACTTTTCAATTTCAGCAATACGGACTTGCTGTTTATCATGCATCACTTGCTGCTGGGCTAAGCGTTCAGCACGAATGCGTTCGTAAGCGCTGTAGTTACCTGGATAGCTTGTAAGCGTTTGCTGATGTAAATGCACGATATGATCAGCAACGCCATCAATAAAATCACGGTCGTGAGATATGAATACCAAAGTACCTTGATACTTATTTAACCATTGCTCTAACCACAAGGTCGCGTCTAAATCCAAGTGGTTGGTAGGTTCATCGAGTAATAATAAATCCGATGGCGTCATCAAGGCTTGGGCTAGGTTCAAGCGAATACGCCAGCCACCGGAGAAACCTGATACCGGCTTAATCATGTCACTTTGCTTAAAACCTAAACCGTGTAATAGCTGTTCAGCTTGTACTTTAATGTTGTAGCCATTGTGAGCGTCCATCTTGCTGTGCCAGTTGGCCAGTTCATTATCGCAAGTAGCGGTTTCAATGCCGTGTTCAATTTCGCGGTAGGTTTTATCACCATCGATGACGTAATCAACTGCGCAGCGGTCGCTGGCTTCAACTTCTTGTGCCATGTGTGCGATACGCCAGCCCGTTGGCAAATATAAATCACCCTCTTCCACCCCTAATTCCCCTAAAAGCAGAGCAAATAAGCTAGACTTACCTGCACCGTTCGGGCCGATAAGGGCGAGTTTTTGACCATCATGAATTCGCAAATCTGCGTGTTTAAGCAGAGGTTTGATACCACGATGTAATGAAACCTGATTAAATTCGATCATAATCTTTCAGAATACTTTTATAAATGAGGGTGTAGCGCTTTGGCTGATTCAAAAAGCGACTCAATAATTGATGGGCATTTTGCCACAAAATCACTCGATAACCCACTCTGGCAATATGCGTGTCAGGTGTATTCACTGGAGAGGGTGGAAGCGGCTTTGTTAAGTTTACAGGATGAGCATGGGGCAGATATTAATCTGATTCTGCAAGCCTTGTGGTTAGCCTGTGAAGGTATTGAGTGGACCCCGGCCTGTATTCCCGATGACTATGACAAGTGGGTAAAAGAGCAGGTCATGCCAATTCGTACCATGCGCCGCGGCTTAAAAGTCGACTGGGTAAAGCTGCGTGGAGAGAGTTGTGAAGACTTTCGTCAGCAGGTGAAAAAGTTGGAGCTGAAGGCGGAGCAATATGCGTTGGCAATGTTGTTTGTGCAGAGCGAAGCTAAAACTAATAGGTTTAGAGAGAAGGGCGACAATAAAAAGGGATCAGCCTTTCTTGCTGAAAAAAATCTAAAGCAGCTCGGAGAAAACATGAATATTCTCCCCAAGTACTTTGAGTTGCTTATTGCCGCGCTTTAAGAGCACTGCAATAAGAGCACCGCAATGTTACAGCGCTTATTTACTTGGGCGCATGTCTAAAATCGGCATAGCCGTATTGCCCATAATCGTTGCTGGCAGCTTTCCGTCCCAGCTCTGTGCTTCGGTTAGTTTGACGATGAGCGGATTGCTCTTTAACGCTTTGGCTTTGGCTTCAATCGCTTGAGCTTCTGCTTTACCTTTTAATAAAATAGACTTGGCTTCCGCTTCAGCAATTTTCAAAATACCTTGGGCTTTCGCATCGGCGGTATTTACTCCTCGTAAGGCTTCTAGGCGCTGCCTTTCAAGTTTGTGTTTTTCGGCAGCGGCTAAATTCTTTTCCGTTTGCTTCGTTTCGATCGAGCTTATGTATTTTTTAGGTAGCACAATGTTTTCAATTTGAATGTTGTCTACAGCAACGGGGAAACCGGCCATTTCTTCTGTTAAGCGACGTTCGATGCCTTGGATAGCGGATGCTCGGTCTTGAATTAACTGCTCAGCTTCAAACTGAGGAATCGTATCTTTTGTCGCTGAGCGGAATCTTGGATCAAGGATGCGTTGCTCAAACTGTAATAAGCCACCATACTTTTTGAATAAGTCCATTGCAGCTTCTTTATTAACCGTCCAGTTAACTGATACTTCAATGGTGACAGGCATTTGTTCTTTTGTACTAGAAGCCATACGTTCGGCATTTTTCCGAGTACGAACTTCGATCATTTCTACCGTCTCGATAAACGGAATTTTTAAATGTAAACCAGGATTTTCTTGTTTCTTGGCTTCACCAAAGCGTTTCACAATACCAACATGGCCTTCAACTACAATGTAATACGATTGCAGTGCGGCAATGATAATTAAGATAACTGGGATGAATTTTAAAAAGATCAAAGGAGAGAAAGAGAACTTTGTTGACATGGTTTGTCCTTAAAATAGTCAATGGCAGCATTGTTGCTGAATTTAATAAAGGACATATGGTGACGCTAAATACTTAAGTAGGCAAGTATTTAACGCATTAGTAGAAGTAGCGGTTTCATTTCTAATCAGCTAATGCTGCGCAGGAATAGTCTTTCTCTTCGGATTTTTCTCGAGATAGCCTATGAGAAATTCGTATATCAATGAGGTTTCTAGAAGAAAATAATTCAGAAGGTTTGACACTTCCTAGTTCTTTGAATACTCGCGAAAAGTGAGAGTAGTCAGAGAAGCCTGCCTCAACGACGGCATCAATTAATGACATTCCTGTTCCTAGGTTGAGTACAGTAACAAATACTCGGTGACACAGCCTAAAGCGACGAATGGGAATGCCTGTGATCTGTTTGAACAGTTGGATTAATCTTGGTGTAGAGAGACCGACAGCATTAGCAATGTCCGTTATCGATAAATTCTTTGCATAGTTATTTGTTATTAATACGATCGCTTTTTCAATTCTTGTATCCGTTACCAAAGGTGTTCCACTGCTGGAGTTATCAATCCAATTGTTTAGTTGCTCAAACACATACTCTGCTGACGGTCTGCGCTTGAATATTTCACCCGCTTGCTTAATGACAGCTAACTCGTTTGGTATGCCACTGTAGCAAGTACTGCTGTTCTCAATATGAACAGAATTTTTCATGCGGGGAATTAACTTTGCTAAATCGGTTCCAAGCGTATCCAAAAAACATAAAACTATAATTGAATCGTAGGTATCAATAGTTACATGTGATCCCGCAGGTATTAAAAAACTTTTGCTGATGTAATGTTGGCCGCTGTGGTTGTCTATAAGCCCAAGCTCTTTATCTATGGAAATTATTAGGGTTGTTAAACCATTCGACTGTTCTAACACCCTTTTTAATGGGCCAACGTACATCGTACGTTTGGCGGACAAATACGCTACCGATTTGAATGCAGAATCTGCAGTAATCTTATTGAAAACACATGTATTCTTCATATTAGAATGTTTATTCAGTTGAACTTTATTTGTATTTTTCATTCGATACTACGCACTCGTATTTGCTCTTTCTTATCAAAAAGAGATGCGCGAAGATTATCGACTTGAACATTGAGCTCGCCTTTCGTTAAACCTTGGCTGTTCAAAATATTATTACGTTGAGATAAATATGAATTAACTCTCGACGTCCACTGAGCACGTTGTTGATCTAGTTTTTCAAACCGCTGAACGGCCGCATCACCAAACATTTCTCTTCGTAATTCACGTATTTGTTCTTGATCACCACCATTTAACAGAAGTTGCTCTGTTTTTATTTTAAGTTCATCAGTAATTTGAGTGTTTCTAATACTTTCTCTAATGTTTTCTGGCAAGTTACTTTGAAGTTCAGTAATTTTATCAAACTGTTCGCTCGCGGAAAGTGATGTATCGGAGGTTACTAATAGTTTTGAGTAGGTATATTTATCGTAAGCTTGTTCGTCTTCATAAAAAGCTTCATAAACATTGAGATCCAAATATTGCGACCGTAATGCATTTCGCTGATCCATCTGTTTTTTAAGAAAATTGAGATAGCCTCCATTTACTTTATCTTGCTGACTCATCTGGGCTAATTCATTACCCATCTCTTTTTCTAGAGACATAAGAGAATATTTGAAGTCGATGTATTGCGCGAGTATCGCTTTAGATTCTCCAAGCGCAGGTTCTTGCAAGTAGTGCTCTAAATATTCATTTATACGTAAAAGAATGGAATCTAAATCTTCTTCCGTGATCGTTGAAAGGAAATAATCAAACAAATCTTTAAGATCGATGGATACAATTAGATGCCCTTGATCATCAACTTGTAATGCATTATCAAGTGTTGTACCTCTGAGAGATTTAGGTAAAGCCCCGTGCTTGGTTTTGTAGCCAAGAATTTTCTCAGATGCCTCTGCTATTGAATGAGTTAAGGCCGTTGTATGGGGGGCTGTTTGCTTACTTATTTGAGAGGGGTCTTCAGGGTTTAAATAAATAGCGAACGCTACGACACCAGTAATTGCTATAAGCGCGAGTCTATAATTCTTTATTCCGTTCATCTGGTACCTAAAAATACAGCAAAGGTGGATAATAATTTTTTTATTATTTAAAGAAGACGGCATACGCTTTCGTCATGCCGTCTAAAACCTCAATTGGTACTTATAAACCGGCAGACTTAAGTCTCTTCGCTTGGTTTTTGTATAGCGTTAAAGGGTCTGTTTCGAATAGGTGATGTATACCAAAAATATGGTTGATTGCGTCTACGTGATTCATATTGTAAGTCGTACCAATTACGTCTCCCCAGTGTTGATCACAGCGTTCAACCAAACCATCGCTCTTGCCATTAATTACGCCACCTGTAAATAATAAGAAAGCATCTGCTATATCAAAAGCATTTGTCCATGAAGCATCGCCGCCCCAAGAATAGTAACGAACACCATTTACGTTTGATGCACCTTCACCACAGGTTGAAGATGGTTTGCCATCAGGAAAGAGGGCATTGAATTCATCAGAGCGAGCCGATGTCATGAATAATGCCGCATCCAGTGCATTACTTGCGTACTCTGGGTTTCCTGATAATGAATCAGTAATGTTACCCATTAGACTTAATGCTGTATCGATAAACTGAGCGGCGCCACCGTCGACAGGAACTATTCCAAACGCCACATCGGCTACGTCTGAACCAAAGTTGACGGCATTTACAGTTGATACGGACGCTACAAGATCTGGACGAACCCCTGCCGCATATCGAATGGTTGGCCCGCCGAGGCTGTGGCCCACCAAATTAAATTTCTTAGCACCCGTAGCCGCACTCAGTTCTTCTAGTACACCCACTAGCTGCTCACCACGATCATAAGCATCTTCCCATGCTGTAATATTGGGCGTGTATACTTCAGCCCCTTTTGCTTCTAAAGCATTTCGTACACCATAGAAATAATCGATGCCAAAAATACTATTGAAACCTGCTACGCCGTGAACTAGAACGATTGGGTATTTTGTCTTGTATGCATCACAGTTACTCCAGCATATAGCTTGTGCTTGCACACTCATTAGGGATGAGGCACATAGTAGCGCCCACATTAGATAATTTTTAGCTTTTGATATCATCATACTTGCTTCTCGTTTTTGTTTTTATTGTTAGTCGTTTTAGCAGAGTAACGCTGGCGCTATAGAGATTGTCAGAGCATAAGAACTTATCTTGTTACTCTAAGTAATCACCTGAACCTAATAACTCATTCACTAAACATCAAAGGATGTTTGATCCTTGTGAACTCGATGTAAACTGAATGGTTTTATGACTTTATTAAGACCATTACAAAGAGTGTTTTCCAAAATATTGAGATTATTATTGTTAGTTTCTCAGCATATTTTTTGGTACGGTTGTACGCCGTACAGCTTTCTTTCAACTACTGTCTTTGAGAGACATCTTCAGACTAACTTTGAGTAAAAATAAAAGCTTGAAGGAAATGATGATGCGCATTGATGTAATCGGCATTAGAGCAATTACACTCAATCGATGAAGTATTTTATAAGGGCAGAAGTGATATAAACCGCTAGTTGTGGGTCGATAAATGACTGTATGTTATTAATCGTGATGAAATGTTACGAATTGTTCTTGAGCTGTACCCGATGCCATTCACTGAGGTTGTGGACACCACTTTACTCAGTTTATTGCACGCTTTCTTGTTCTCGCCAATAGCCACAACATTAATGCGGCTCCTATTCCAGCAGTGCCCAGTACCATTGCCATAATCATTATTTGATAGCGTACGGCAATGAGGGGCGAAACGCCTGATAAAATTTGTCCCGTCATCATGCCGGGTAAGGCAACTAAACCAACGGCTAATAAACTATTTATTTGCGGAATCATCGATGCATGGAAGGCCGTTAGTCGAGCTTTCTCCACAGATTGACCATTGAGTAATTCGCTATGATAACGCTCAGCGGCGAGGCTAATGGCATTCATCGCATTGGCGAAATACATCCCTGCTAAAGGAATTAACAACTCTGGTTGAAACCAGCTGTCAGCTTTTAGCACGAGCATGAGAGAAATACATAAATGCAACCCTACCGAACAACCGAGGGCAATCACTGCAGAGAGTAAATAACCTTTATGGTGGCGCACAGGACGAATGGAGATCCATGCTGCGACGAGTAGCATAAGGCTAACAATGCCTGCACTGAACCAAGGGGATGGATTTTCAAAAATGCTAATCAGCACATAGCCAACGGCAACCAATTGCACGGCCATTCGTATGACAGCAATGATGATTTCACTGGGTTTACCTTGCCAAGTAATGTAAACCCAGCAGACTAAAACTATAGGGACGATGCACCATAAAAGATCGAGCCAGCTAATGGTTGTCACTTACCCTTCCTATCGTTATAAATAGCCTTCATGCTCAAATACCGAGCGTAAATTCTCTACCGGCATACAACCAGATTCTAAATAGACTTTATGGAAAGCTTGGTCGAGGGCTAAAGCATCTAGGTCTTTTTTATTGGCAGACTGAATGTCTTGCTTCAACTTCCAGACTAAGCGATTACCTGTTAGGTAGCTAAGCGGGTAGCTTTGCTCTGTGCTGTACCAGTTAAGTTCGGCCTGCACGCGCCCATCGGTGAATCCTGTGGCTTTCTTTAATAGTTTTGCGGCATTTTCAAATACATCATCGCTGTAATCATTGTCAGAATTAAAACCAAGATCCAAGCCCACGTTTAAGTATTCGCGTTTACCTGTCATAAAGTACAAGTCGATTCCGACGCGAGCAACTAGGCGAGACATTTCACGTTTGGCAATAAAACGTACTTCGTCGACCAAGTCTTCACTGATATAACCCACATCCAGCATGTAATCTTCTAACATGGTCGTCCAGCCTTCAGCGTGTTCGTTGGCTGAGAAGATTCGACGAATAAAAGACGGGTGCTGAGCCGCAGTCGCAAACTGTAGGTGATGTCCTGGAATGCCTTCGTGAATCATCATTACAGGAATACCGAGTTCGGTATGCTCTGCGAGCTGATCTGCTTTAAGGGTTAAATATACTAGACTGGTTTTCTTGCCAGGGCGTAGTGCTAACGGTGGCCACATAGCGCCTGCAGGAATAACAGGTTCTAAGAAACTTGGGGTTTGTAACAGGCGAATTTCTTGTTGTGAAGGAATGGCGAATAAGTGGCGCTGCTCAATAAAACTATTGATCGATTGAATCTGATCGGAATAATAATCCAGTACAGAGTCCAGTTTGCCTTCTTTTATTTGAGCCGCAAATTTTTCATTTAGAAATTCATGCAGTTGTTCATCGCTGGTCTCTGCGGCTAGTTCGTATTTTTTGCAAAGACGCTTATTTAAACTGGTTAATAGACTTTGCGTATCGGCCATAAAATCACGAGCCATTTTTATGAGCTCAGCAGGTGATTGTTTGATATTACGCAGCGCTAATAATTCGATGACCTTATCTTCACCAATTTTAAAATCCGTTAAGCATTCGCGAACGCGTAAGTCATTTAAGTAAATTTCCAGTGCTGAGTTGCAAGTGCGAATGGCTTGTTCAAGCTCGTCGGCTTTTGGATAGCCTGTTTCTTTTGCCCAGCTATAAATAGTTGCGAACAGATCAGGTAAGCCTTCTCCTTGTTCAACTTCAATATCACGCCAGCGTTTGATTGGTTGGGTAATAATGCTCGCTTCGACTTCTAAGTAAGCGGGTGCTTGTTGTAAGCGAGATAGTATATTGTCTAGGCGTGCTTCGGCGGATCTTTCGTCATTCACAAAAAGCTGAAAAATACCTTCGCTAATACCATCAACGCCCCCAGGCTGGCGGCAACGTTGTGGTTGGCCATCTTGTTCGAGTTCGGCAAAGAAAATCTGTTGTTTTAAATAACGTGCCATAAGCTCGAGATCAAGCTGCTGATTGAAGTCTTCGCCAACGCAATTTTCAAGGCTGGTTAAGATCGTTTTTGCTTGAGCGGTATCGTGTTCAAGCTGTTGCAAGCTAGGATCACCGAGTTGATCTAGGTGGCTGGTATGCCCAAGACCCATACTGGTATCGGCATCAGATAAAACAAAGAATTTGAAATCTTGGCTAACGGAGGAAAAGTCGGACATGTACGCTCGATATTATTTGTAATTATTTACGACTAAGTTCAATTTGCAGACCTCTAGCAGAGGCATTGGACGATAGAAGAAAAATCCTTGGATCATATCCACATTGAGATTACCAAGATAGGCCAGCTGGTTCGCTTCTTCTACGCCTTCTGCAACAATGATTAATCCTAACTTATGTGCCAGCGAAATAATATGCTCAACAACGAAGCCAGAACGAATATCTTGGGGGATTTTCTTAACGAACGAGTAATCGAGTTTGATAACATTAACCGGTAAGTTTTGGATGTAAGCAAGAGATGAGTAACCGGTACCAAAATCATCAAGAGCAACATGGAAGCCAGCAGACTGCAGCTGCTGGCTTATGCCGATGGCGAGATCAAGGTCTTCTAGCATTGAGCTTTCGGTTAGTTCAAATTCTATATATTGCGGCTCGACATCAAACCGGTGGCAGCTGGCTAATAAATCGGTAACCAAGGATGGCTGATTGAAAAGAATAGAGGATAAATTAATGGACAATCTAAAACCCGTGTTGTTTTTGTAGTAGCTAATTAAATCATTGGCTTCGGAAAGAATGGTTTCGATAATCGACTTCTCTAACTCCATCATGACCACAGGGTTGTGCTCGACAATGGGTAAAAAGGTGCCAGGTAATAAAACCCCTTTGTCTGGGTGATCCCAGCGGATTAATGCTTCTAATCCTTGAATTTCTCCCGTTTTATAATTTACTTTGGGCTGGTAGTGAGCAACAAATTCTTGCTTATTAACGGCCTCTGTCACTTCAATAATGAGGGCTTCGTGGCGACTCGCTTTCTCTAAAATGAGTAAGTTAAATGACGATAGTTTGTCTGATTTTGTATCTTTTGAGTGTTGAAGAGTCAATTCTGCTCGTGTGGTAAGGGTTGAATTATCTAAGCTGAAATCGAGCTTTAAAGCCCCCGAGCGTAGAACAATAGCATCGTTTGCATGGGTGATTTTTTCTAACAATATATTAATACGACGCTCTAGTTCACTAAAGCGTTCGGCATAGGCAATAATCGCAAATTTACCGCCATATAAACTATAAGTATTGCTATTTTTTAAAGCACACTCTGTTAATAACCTGGCGACTTGCTGAATAAGTTGATCTGCAACTTGTAAGCCTTGGTCTTTATTAATTTTTTGTAGCCCTGCGATATCGATTAGGACAAGAAATTGATTGTTTCTTTTTTTAATACGGCACTCTTCAATGAATAGCATCATGGAAGAGCGGTTCTTTAAGCCTGTCAGAACGTCTTCAAGAGCTACTTTTTCTAAACTGCTGATTGCCGTGTTTAATTTACTCTGTAATGCTCTGTTCCATGAGTACATAAATAGAATAATGATTGATGCGATAATAGCCGCTATGAGCACATAATTAATCCAGCTGCGATCTTGATGAAACTCATTGTAAATTGAGTTTGGATTAAAGTGTGCCTGGCCCCCAGTTGTTGAATTAAAGACATCGAGCATAGCGGCCCAGCGATCGGGGCTCGAGGTACCAATAGGGACATCATTGATATCGATCAAATCAAACGTTGTTTGAGCTTCATATTGTTGGTGCTTAAGCGTATATGGCTGTGGATTTTTGGTCGGTAATGACAGGAGATAGTGAATGATTTCTTTGGGATGATTGAGTGCGTAGCTCCAGCCACGAATCACTGCACGACGGATGGCCGCTACTCGACTAGGGTTGTTATCTAATTCGCTCTGGCTGGTGGCGAGGTTATCTCCATAAAAGTTAATGCCATAATCTTGTGGCCTAAAATAGTCTACTTCGTAGCCCATTTCTTGTAGAAGAAAAGGCTCATTACTAATATAGCCATACATAGCAAACACCGCGCCATTCGCTAAGTGAGTAACATCGCCATCATAGCTCGCTCTTAAGTAGTCTTTTGACGTGAGATTGTTCTTGAGTAACATCGCAGGAATTTGACCCGCGATTTCACCGTTGGCCAACATCAGCGATTTGCCTCGTAGGCCTTCAATAGACTCAACTTGATTGGACCTCAAGGTCATTAGTAGTTCGGGGGCATGTTGAAAAATGGACGCGACGATAATAATTGGAGAGCCAAGAGCTAATGATCCTAGAGCTTCACTTCCTAAAACAGCATATTGGCTGGAGCCATTAATGAGTTGGTGGAGATGGTTGGTATTTGGCCCACCTTCGATGAGACGAACGGTTAAACCTTCATCTTGAAAGTAACCTTGTTGCTGCGCAGCGTAATAGCCCGCAAACTGATACTTGTGGTACCACTTCAAATGAATTGAAATGTCTTCTGACATCACCCAAGGAGAGCCAAGAAGTAAAAGTAATAACTGGCAAAGCCGTTTTAGTTGGATCACTGAGTAGCCAATATATTAAATAGATAGATATTAAATATAGCACAAGCCTAGAAACTTGAAGGATGAGTGTAAGAGGGTTATCAGCAGCCCTATCGATAGAACGGAACAAAATAAGCTCTAGATCGTCACACCAGTATTTCAAATCTATGCTTAAAAAAACTTTGGCAAAAGCAATGCATCTATCTCTACGTATACTCAATGCTAAACTGGTAATATTGCTGCTTATTAACCTTTACTGCGATATGACTTAAATATCAACTACAGGACTCATATGTTGTTACAGAAAATACCACCATTCCTTCGTATCTTGGTGGCGATGGGCTTAGGCTTGGGTATTGGCGCTTATACTTCTACTGTCTTTATCGGAGTTGATGCGATTGCGAATGCGTTTGTGATGTTGTTACAAATGACAGCTCTCCCCTATATTTCTTTATCCCTCGTTGTAGGAATAGGTGGGTTGTCATCGGCGGGACTAGGCCGAACGTTTAAGAAGAGCCTTCTGATCATTTTTCTATTAATGGCAGCGGTGCTTTTTTTTATATTCTTGGCGCCGATTGCTTTCCCAGATTGGACGACAGCTGAGTTTTATAGTGCAGAGACGATCAGGGGAACGTCTGAATTTAATCTGGTGAATTTATTTATTCCCGCTAACCCATTTCACTCATTTGCGAATGGGTTGATTCCATCGGTGGTGACTTTTAGTATTTTCATGGGCGCTGGGCTCATGAATGTACATCGTAAGAAGCATGCATTGTTACTGCTTGGCAATCTTCAAACTGCTGTTGCAAACATGAGTGTGATGGTGATGCGGTTTGCTCCATTGGGTATTTTTTGTATTGGCTTGCGCGCTGCGGCGACGGTAGATCCTTCTGATCTGGATGGTTTACTGGTTTATATTGTGACGTCAGCGGTTTTGGTCTTTTTGTTGACCTTTATCGTGCTGCCAACAGTCGTCGCGATTATCACGCCTTTTGGCTATCGACAAATCATGGCGGCCTCGCGCGAAGCGATGGTGACCGCTTTTGCTACGGGCAGTTTTTTTATTGTGATACCAATCATAGTAGAAAAAACAAAAACTCTGATTGCTAAGCTGGAATCAACCAATAGAGAAGTTGATAAAGTGCCTGGCATTATCGTGCCCATCACGTTCAGTCTGCCGGTCGGTGGAAAATTATTAGCGCTGCTTTTTACCTTGTTTGCCGCATGGTTTTCTGGCGCGCATATTTCGCTGGGTGATTATGTGACTCTTATTGGCGCCGGAGTGCCTCAGCTATTTGGTACGAGTATTATTGCGGTGCCCAATTTATTGGAGTTATTTAATGTCTCTGGCTCGATGTTTGATTTCTTCTTAGTGGCTGAAAATTTAATAGTAGGGCGTTTTTCGGCACTCCTGTCAGTGATTTTTTCAGTATGCCTACCTCTGCTTATAGCGACGAGTATGATTAAGCGGTTCACGTTTAAGTGGAAGCAATTTAGCCGGAATCTTTTGATTATTCCGTTGGTCTGCATTTCGGCTCTAATTTCATTGAAATATACCTTTCAGGTGATTAGTTATCAGTATGAAGGTTATAGCAAATTTATTAACCGAGATTTTTTATTCAATGATATACCGACCACGTATTTAGCTGAGCCAGATGCTTCTAGTGCGGTAGTGCAGCCGTTTAGTGAAGTACTCAACCGGGTTAAGCAGAGAGGTTTTTTGAGGGTTGGGTACTTTAGAGATGATTTACCGTATTCGTTTAATAATAGTAAAGGTAAGTTGGTTGGGTTTGATATTGAAATTATGAACCAGCTGGCCGGTGATCTGGGGGTGGGTATTCAATTTGTAAGGATTTTCCGTAAGCAGGCGGCACCACTTTTGTCATCTGGCTATCTCGATATGACTACGGGTATACCGGTGATACCCGACAACATGAAAGAGTTTTCATTATCACTGCCATATAGTACTCAGCATATCGCTTTTGTGGTTAAGGATGATCGAAGAGCGGAGTTTGTTGAATGGAAAAAGATCGTTAGTCGTGAAGATTTGATTATCGGTATTCCTGAAAAGTTCTTCTATGAGAAGGCCATTGCCGATAATTTCACTAATGGCAAAGCGTGGAAAATATCAACTCCTAGGCTCTTTTTTAAAGATGAGTATAAGCATATCGATGCGATGTTATTTGGTGCTCCTACCGCCTCTGCTTGGACGTTATTGAACCCTAGTTATACGGTGGTAGCACCTCAGCCTTTAATTCCTGCATTGTCGATGGCATTCCCTATTAACAAGGATGACCTGTCTTTTGAGTTGTTTATGAGAAACTGGATCAAGATGAAGCAGAAGGATAAGACAATTAAGAAACTATTCAGGTATTGGATTGAGGGTAAGAAACCAGCCTAACATTATAGTTGTTAGCTTTTAGGCTTGGTTATTGTTATCTAGACTTATTGTTATCTAGGCTCATAGTCAAAAAAAAGGCCCCGCGCCATGTTCTATAAGGAACACGGCGCGGGGCCTTTTTTATATCTAACTAAAACGAGGGCAATTACTTGCTTTCGTTTTGGCCGAACAAGCTACCAGATACTGGTGTTTCTACTGGCGCAGTCGGTGCTGGAGCAGATGCCTGAGGTGCAGCAGCTGGCTTAGTAGCGGCTGCAGGTGTAGCAGGAGCTGGAGTAGCAACAGGTGCTTTCTTAGCAACTACTTTTTTCGCAGGCTTAGCAGGCGCTTTTTTTACAACAGGAGCTTTCTTAGCGGCTACTTTTTTCGTCGCAACTTTCTTAGCCGTCGTTTTCTTTTCTGCTACTTTCTTAGCTGGCTTAACAGCCGCTTTCTTAGCCGCTACTTTTTTAGCAGGCTTGGCAGCTGTTTTCTTAGCGGCTACCTTCTTAGCAGGCTTAGCAGTTACTTTTTTTGCTGTTGCTGGTTTTTTAGCAGCCGTTTTTGCTTTAGCAGCGGCTTTCTTAGCGGCAGCAGCTTCTTTCTTTTTAGCAGCAGTGGCGGCTTTCTTAGCTTTAGCAGCAGCTTTTTTCGCTTTGGCAGCTTCTTTTTGCTTAGCAGCGGTTGCGGCTTTCTTAGCTTTAGCAGCTTCTTTCTTAGCTTTAATTGCGGCTTTCTTTTTAGCAGCAGTGGCTGCTTTCTTTTCAGCAGCTGCTTGCTTCTTAGCAGCAGCAGCGGTTGCTTTCTGTTGTTCTTTTTCAACAGCAGCAGCGGCTTTAGCAATCTTAGCAGCAGCATCAGCATCAGCTTTAGCCGTAGTCGCTTCTAGCTTAGCGCTTGTGAAGGCTTCTTTGGCAGCGGTAACTGCTTGCTTAGCCGCTTCAACTTTTGCTTTGGCAGCTTCAAGCGCTTTAACAGTAGCAGCAGATTTTTTTACTTTTACTTTATCAGCGGCTTTTTTCTTGGCAGCATTTGCTTTGGTTAATGCGGCAACAGCTTTAGATTGTGCTGCTTTAGCTTTAGATTGTGCTTTTGCTGCATCAGAACTCATCTTCTGGCGCGCTTTTCCTAGTTTAACTTCTAGTGCTGCGATTTCCTTTTGCAATAATTCAACTGGATTCAGTACAGCTTTAGGAGCGGCTACTTTTTTAGCGGCTACTTTTTTTGCAGGAGCTTTTTTAGCAACAGATTTTTTAGCTGTAACTTTTTTTGCAGGAGCTTTCTTAGCTGTGGTTTTGCGAGCGACCATGGAATTTCCTCGAGGACTGATATAATAGACAGCGTAATTATACTTAGAAGCACATTACTATCCATTAATTTTAGATAAGAAATAGAATTTAAATAACTTATTTTCAATAAAATTATTTTATTTCATCTGTTTTGAATGAATTTGATCTTCAATCCACTGCAACATAGGTTGCCATTCGAGTATGTCTTTATCATTACGGCGTGGTAAATCGGATAGTCCTAGACCTTCTTCCGACGCACGAACGTAATGTTGTGTATCTCGCAACGACGTTATAAAAGGAATATTCAAACTATTTAAAAAGCGTTCAAGCTTTTGATAAATGAGTGTGTTTTTTTTAACTCGGTTAGCAACCACCGCAATGGCTTTTGCATTTGATTGATACGCGCGGCTTAATAAAACATCTCGAATGAAGCGAGTCGCAGCTCGAATATCAATCGCAGAAGGAATAACGGGAATAACAATAAAGTCAGAAGCTTGAATCATATCGGATAACGAGTGGCCTGATAATCCTGCAGGAGTATCTAATACTATGCGAGAGGTTGAGGGGGGAACTCGTAAACTATAGCTGCGTGTGGAATGAGGTGTTTGGTGTTTGAATGCTGCAATGCCATGAATTTTAGCCCGTGTTGGATCACGTGCAGTTAACCAGTCCATGCTGGAGCCTTGTGGATCATAATCGACAATGGCTGTTGCCTCACCTTGAGTTGCAAAATAACTTGCAAGGTTTGTTACCATGGTTGTTTTACCACAGCCGCCTTTCGCATTAGCGACCAGTACACGAATAGGTTGTATATGGTTGATAATTCTAGCAGTCGGTTGATCGAATTTTGTTTCTTGCTGGCTCACTATGACTTCATCCATAATAGAACGGGTAAATACCTGTGTCTTATTTATTACTAAGCATAGGCTATAATAAGCAGTGTTTGAATGTTTGATAAAGGAATCAGGGATGAAGCGACCTATATTTATAATGATCGTACTATTAGTGATGGCTTTTGCTGGGCCAATGTTTATAAAAAAACCGGACGGTACTCCCTTCATTGAATCTCCGCTCGATTATTTTACTTCAAGTTCTAAGGATACTTCCTCAGGGCCCTTGAGTGGCCCTTCAATGCAGTCATTTTATAAGTGGCAAGATGAAAACGGCACTTGGCATTATTCAGATCAGCCGCAGGCAGGACAGAATATGGAAACTGTGACAGTTGATACTAACGTTAATTTGATTCAAGGGCTGAAGGTCGAAAAGAAGAAGGAATACGCCGCTGCTAAAACGAACAAGCCCGCTGCAGAAATGCCTCCAGTTCCATTGCCGATGACAGTCCCTTTGGATAAGGTGACTCAGATGTTAGATGATGCGAATAACATTCAACAGATTATGGATGATCGTACCGACCAAATTGAACGTGCAACCCGAGGCCGCTAGTCCAATGATTAACTAAGTATTGATAGCGTTTTAAAAGGATGAGCCAATTATTTTAAATAAAATATTCGGCCATTGGAGCCGCTAGCCAGATAGCCTTGCTTGGCAAACGCGACGTCTTCGATCATAACGCTGCTGCTAATCCATTCGTTTTTGGGAATTGCTTGCCAAGTTTCTTTTAATTGAGCGGTGTTCAAATCCCATAATTGAATTTTACCTGCGCTTGACCCCGTTAATAGTTGCTGGCCACTTTTATCAAATCGTACGGCATTATAAAAACCACTTTTATTCGGAAACTCGCTGATCAATTTTCCTGATTGGGTATTCCAAAGCTTCCCTGTTTCTCCTAATGCTGAAGTGAAAACAGTTTTTCCGTCGGGCGAGATTTCGGCGCTACGAACTTGATTGCTGTGTTCTAGGCGTTGAATCTCTTTGCCGCTCTGCAGATTCCAAATTCGAACACTAGAGTCGTCACTCGCACTTGCCGCAAAGAGCCCTTGATGATCGATGCTGACATCATAAACACTACCATCGTGGCGCAATGTTCTTTTGATTCCGCCATTTTTTATATCAAATAAGGTCGCGGTATAGTCCGACATGGCTAATAAAGCATATTGGCCATTATTACTTAGATTAATGTCGTGAATGTCTCCAGGAGCATTCCATAGCCAAATCGCTTCGCCCGTTCTGCTGTTCCATAAGGCGATGGTTCGATTATCAGTCGTTGCGACGAAGTTTCCTTCTGGCGAGAAATCACAGCTCACGATGCTGCTATTCTTTCCTTCTTGGTGATTCCAATTATAAAGACGATCAAAAGGCTGTAAGCGCCATAGGCTTCCACCATGATGAATTGAGCCGGCAAAAGCAAAGCTGCCATTATGGTTGATGCAGAGAGAGTGAGCACCTTGAGTGGCTAGTTCATCAAAGCGCTCGGGTTGTTTACCGGTATCGCAAGCACTCAGCAAGAGGGTGCTGCAAAAAATGGAGGAGAGTAATAATGGTACTGACTTCATAGCCATCCCTGTTAAACAGTAGAGTATGAAATCAGTTTAGTTCAAATTTGGCGACAGGCTAAGGTTCTGTTATTAACCTGCTACGAGTTCACCGTGTACGTTATGCAGCTTTTCGATAAGTTGGTCTTCAAGCTCAAAGCGCTCGCTGAGCATTTCACCTAAGTCGGACAGGTCTTTCTGCAGATCGGTAATTTTTTCTATGCAGTGCTCGGCGGTATCGTACTTGTCATTAAAGTCGACGCATTGCTGAGTCATTTCTTCTAAAACGGGGTAAGCTCGGTTGGCAAGTTCAGTGCCACCATCGTCGTAGTGCTTAGCTTCTTCTAACAGTTGTTGGTAAATCTCGAAGTGGCCTGCCGAGCAATAATCCATCAGTATCTGACAGAATGCCTGAATTTTAATAGATACCGGTGTCTCGCGTGGCGAGAAAGGCTTTAAAGTATTGATACCACAGAAAAGTACGATGACATCTTGGCGTTCATTGAGCCAACCGTCGATTAGTTTATGTACTCCGCCCCAACGCTCTTGTGATGTTTTGCAACTTTCTAACATACCCCAATTCCTTTCTTTATTCTGATTACCCCAATATAGTCAGGCTCGACACCTAGTTGCAAGCAAGTTTTATGATTATTTTTGCTTGCAAACTGATGTTTCTATGCTTTGTGGGGGGACAGACGTATTAACAGAGAAATTTTGTTATTTACGGGCCTTCCACGCGATCAATAATCCATAAGTGGAGGCGATGGCAAAGCCGATAAAGAAGACCATTAACCAACCTGGCATTGATAATCCTACAAAACTCCATGATACCTCAGCACAATTACCATTACCCCGTAATAAAACAGTGATTACTTCCATGATTGGAAAGGCATCAAGCATGTACTCAAGACTTGGGCCACAAGAAGGCACTTGGTCGGCAGGTAGATTTTGTAACCAGTTGTGATGGTGTGCGAGATAAATACCAAAAAAGGATGATAGCAGGGTCCAGCCTGAGGCAATTAGCAAGCCTATGGGACGCTCTGACATAAAGAATCCGGCCAAGCAGCCAAGTGCAACCATTAAGGTCGCGACTCGTTGCATAATACACAGTGGGCAGGGTTCCATATCCAGTGCAAATTGGAAATAGTAGGCGCTGGCTAATAATGAAATACAGGTTATAAAACCTGTCATGCTGAGGAGTTTTAGATTGATTCGCATTCTTTTACCTTTCTTCTTCCTGATTGTTAATACTGTTCTATTCTATAGGTATCTATAGTGAATCTATTCAGACTTAGGAGTATTGATAATGTTCAAGTTTCTTCTGCCTTTAGCAGGATTAATTCTATTTTCCTGTGCCTCTTTCAGTAACGAGGCCGAGCCGGTTGCTCAGACTAAGTATATCCATTTAACACCTGCTTTTGTTGTAAATTATGGCAATGTCGGTCGAATGAAGTATTTAAGAACTGAGATCGCGTTAAAAGTTGTTGGGGATGAAGCGGCTTCTGCGGTGACGAATCATCGGCCTTTTATTCGCCATAACTTGGTATTTTTATTAACGTCGCAAGATAGTGAGGTCGTCAATTCGACTACGGGGCGTGAAACGTTACGAAAACTTGCTTTGGAAGAGGTTCAGTCTTTAATGATCGAGCTTGAGGGGGCGCCCTATGTTGAGGATTTGTTTTTTGAAAATTTTGTTGTACAAAACTAACTGAGAAGTGGCGTGAAGAATGCGGGCGAGGGGTTTTTCTACTGGGTCTTAAACGAGTATTAATGTAGAAACAAAAAAGGCTATCACTTTACGGATAGCCTTTTTTATTGAGCGTAAGAAATTTATCGGGTCAGATACTGTTTTAAGAAGCTGGCGAAATCAATTTGATCGCCTGCTTCAATTTCGGCCTGTTGCATTAAGCTTTGTTGTGCTTGCTGCTGCATTTCTTTATTGAGTTCATCACTAAGAGGCTGCTTAAATTCAGCGGCTCTTTCTTGCGCTAGCACGAGAGTCAATTGCGCAAACTCTAAGTCATCGGCTTTCATTCTTGCTAGATATTGAGCAGAAGGTGTTAGGTGGCATCATCAATTTTTGCTTGCTGTTGAGCCAGTGCGTGAGTGTATTGCTTATTACCTGCGGCTTCATCCATGGTTGCTGCTAGTGGTGTTAAGTCAGCTAGTAGCTCTTTACCCCATTGGCGCAATCCGATTTTCTTACCCTGCTTATTCAGCATTAATTCTGGGTCACGACCACGCATTACGGCGTTGTTTTGATTTTCTTTTATCGCTTTGAATTCTTCGTTATCAACTCTTGGGCTATCGATAAATAAGCAATGTGTTAAAAATAGATCTAAGAAATGGATATGAGTTTCATCCATGCCGAGCGTTAAGAAGGGATTGATATCCGTGCAGCGCACTTCGATGTATTCAACACCGTGATTGGCCAAGGCTTGTAGTGGTTTTTCATCACCATTGCCAATGCGCTTAGGACGAATATCGCTGTAATACTCATTTTCAATTTGCAGTAAGCTGGTATTCAGCTGCTTATATTGGCCACCTTCTTCTTGCATGCCAATGTCTTCGTAGGCCGCAACAGGTTGAGTAATCGCTTCTGATAGTGTCTCAACATAATTCTCGATGCTGTTATAGCAGACGACTAATTCAGCTTGGGCATTGTTTTGATAGCCTAAATCACTCATGCGTAAAGACGTAGCATAAGGAAGGTAAAGAGTATGGTCTTTGAACGTTTCTAAATCGTGCTGTTCGCCTTCTAAGAAAGAACTGCAAATCGCTGGTGAAGCACCAAACAAATAATGTAATAACCAAGAATTACGGCGGAAGTTACGAATTAGGCCGAAGTATTTTGTCGAGATAAAATCTTTTAGCTGCTCGCTATCAGCTTCAGCATCATGTTCTTCAGCATACATGGTGGGCCACAAAGCATCTGGCATAGAGAAGTTGTAATGAATCCCCGCAATGGCTTGCATGGTGCGACCATAGCGATGCCATAAACCATGGCGGTAAGCATGCTTTAGTTGGCCAATATTGGAATAGCCATACTGTGCAATGGGGATGCTCATTTCGCCATCAATGATACACGGCATAGAAGCAGGCCAGATCAATTCATCAGCCATATTTTGATACGTGTATTGATGCAAGTTGTGCATAAAGCCAAGAGTATCTTTGGCGTTATCAAAAACAGGTGTAATAAACTCAAGCAATGATTCTGAGTAATCGGTAGTGATGCTTGGATGTGTTAAAGCAGAACCCAGCGCTTGAGGGTGTGGAACCTGACTCAGGTGACCATTAGGCTCGCAGCGCAACCCTTCTTTTTCAATGCCGCGTTGAATTCGACCCAATAACGATAATTTGTTGTGAGTACGAAGTGACGATAATAGATTGCTATACGTTGGATTAGCCAAGGAGAGCCTCAATGTTTGAGCCGTAAAATTAATTGCATGATTGCTAGCATTATAGGGCAATGCTGCGAGTGAGGTAAGTATGCTATATGGTAATCACTGTGCCATGGATAAGATAATCCATAGCACCGTGATCAAACACAAGGTATTAACTTACTTTTTACCCTTTTTAAACGCCGCGGCTAAAGCATCTGCCATTGCGCCGCCACTGTTGCCAGCCATTACTATTTCCATTACTATTGCCAAAGCTGGTTTTGGTCGTTTGGTTGCCGCGGCGATTATTACGCTCGCCTGGCGTCTTTTCATTTGCTTGCTCGTTGGCATCGTCTGACATGCGCATTGAAAGTGCAATACGCTTACGTGCGGCATCTACTTCCATGACTTTAACTTTGACGATATCGCCAGCCTTTACCACTTCACGCGGATCTTTAATGAAGGTATCTGACATGGCTGAAATGTGTACCAAACCATCTTGGTGAACACCAACATCAACGAAAGCACCAAAGTTGGTTACGTTGGTGATGACGCCTTCTAACACCATATTTAAACGCAGGTCTTTGATTTCTTCTACGCCATCCATAAAGGTGGCGAATTTGAATTCAGGGCGTGGATCGCGGCCGGGTTTTTCTAGCTCTGTCAGAATATCTTTGATGGTGATTTCACCCACAGATTCGGTCGTATATTGAGCTGCGTTGACGGCTTTTAAGAAAGAGCCATCACCAATCAAACTCTTAATATCACGAGCGGATTGCTTAGCGATTTCTTTTACTACGCCATAGGCTTCTGGGTGAACTGAGCTGGCATCTAATGGGTTTTCAGCATTATGAATGCGTAAAAAACCTGCTGCTTGTTCGAAAGTTTTTTCACCTAAGCGAGGCACTTTTTTTAATTCTTTACGCGATGCAAACGCGCCGTTTTCATTACGATAGTTAACAATGTTATTGGCAATGGTGGTATTCAAACCGGATACACGGGTAAGCAGTGGTACGGAAGCCATGTTCAAATCCACACCGACTGAGTTTACACAGTCTTCAACCGTGGCATCCAAAGCGCGCGCTAGTTGGGTTTGGTTTACGTCGTGCTGATACTGGCCTACACCAATCGATTTAGGTTCGATCTTCACTAGTTCGGCCAATGGGTCTTGCAGGCGACGGGCAATGGAAACCGCCCCACGAATGGTTACGTCTAAATCTGGGAATTCTTTTGCTGCGAGTTCAGAAGCCGAGTAAATCGAAGCACCGGCTTCGTTCACCATAATCTTCTGCACTTTCTTTAAAGCAGGATTGGCTTTGATCATATCGCCAACAAATTTATCGGTCTCGCGGCTGCCTGTCCCGTTACCAATCGAAATCAATTCAACGTTATGTTTTAAAATTAACGCGGTAATAATCTTTGCAGAATCGGCTAAACGATTTTGTGGCGGTGTTGGGTAAATTGTATCGTGATCGACTACTTTACCGGTGGCATCCACCACCGCGACTTTTACCCCAGTACGCAAACCAGGGTCTAAACCTATGGTGGCTTTTGCGCCAGCAGGTGCGGCTAAAATGAGGTCTTTTAAGTTCTGGCCAAATACCTTAATCGCTTCTTCTTCGGAGGCTTCGCGCAAGTTGGTCATTAACTCCGTTTCTAGGTGGGTTAATAACTTGATGCGCCATGTCCAGCGTACGACTTCGTGCAACCATCGATCCGCAGGGCGACCTTCGTTCTTAAGGTTAAAGTGATCGGCGATCATGGCTTCGCAAGGAGAAGGCGTTAGCTTGTCAGACGGATCTCCGGTAACAATACTAAAGCTTAAAACACCTTCGTTACGGCCACGTAAAATGGCCAATGCCCGGTGGCTGGGTACGCTTTTAAGGGGTTCGTCGTGCTCAAAATAATCGCTGAATTTAGCGCCTTCTTGTTCTTTGCCCGGCACCAAACGAACAGACAACATACCTTCTTGTTTAAGAAAATTACGCACCTTGTTGATTAGGTTGGCGTCTTCGGCAAAGCGTTCCATTAAGATGTATTTCGCGCCATCTAATGCGGCTTTGGTATCAGTTATACCGTTTTCTTTACCCGTAGCTGAGTCGATGAAAGCAGCGGCGGTTGTTTCTGGAGTTTGGCCAGGATCTGCTAATAGCGAGTTGGCTAATGGCTCAAGACCGGCTTCGATGGCGATGGCACCTTTGGTGCGACGCTTTTGCTTATACGGTAAATACAAATCTTCTAAGCGAGTTTTGGTATCGGCATTTAGAATGTCGCGTTTCAGAACGTCGGTTAATTTACCTTGTTCTTCAATATTTTTTAAAATGCTGCCGCGGCGATCTTCCATCTCACGCAAATAACGCAGGCGCTCTTCTAAATTACGCAGTTGAGTATCATCAAGTGCGCCAGTGACTTCTTTACGGTAGCGCGAAATAAAGGGCACGGTAGCGCCTTCATCTAATAAGGTAACGGACGCTTGTACTTGCTGCGGACGAATATTCAGTTCGGTGGCGATACGGGTGAAAATAGAATCCATAATGTTTCTCGTTTTTAATCTTGTCTATTTTTTACAAATACAGGTTATGACGATTAATGACCGCTACAGTAGTGCATTAATCGATCTAAACTGTTGAAAATTAAATAAATATTTGAGCCTGAGTATACTGACCCTAAAGGGGTTATTCGAGGATAAAAGAGAATTTATTCTGGTCATTGGAATGAGAGTTGGCAGTGCCCTACTGAGGAAGGCTGAACTTAGAGCTGACATTAATGTAAATGAGTCAACTTGGCGCAAATGGTTGTCTTATTACCTCGGCATTTTCTTTAACTGTACTAATGTTAAATCAACGAGGAAGTAATTAGCCCAATTATTTCGATTATGGTTATTTGAAGGTATTAGTGAATGAATTTAACTTTCAGCTCCGAAGACATTCCCACGCACTTTAAACGCAAACGAATTTTGATGGTCACGAATACGCCATCCTTACGAGCACTACACGCTTCTTTTTTACGTAGCCAAGGATTTGAATACGTATTTGAAGCTGGCAACGGCATGCATGCGATTGATATGTTACGAGTACAGCCGATTGATTTAGTTATTGCTGATTGGCAGTTAGAGGAATTGTCAGGCTTAGATTTAATACAGACCTTGCGTGGCAGTGTGGCGCTAACAGGAATCCCCATTATTATGCTAACCACCAAAAAAGATTTACCGCAGGTTCAAGACACGATTAAAGAGAAGCAGACCGATTATCTGATTAAGCCCTTTAAAACGGCACAGTTGGGTATGAAGATCGTGATGACGTTGGCGACTGCTGAGTTTTCTGCACCAAAATCTGTGACAGAAAAATTAAAGATACTGACGATGCAAGGTGTTGTTCCTATGTTGAGCGAACAGGTTCGTTATAAAAAAATGGCGTAGTGCCGGCTAGGCTAGGGGCTAACAAAAAAGCCGTTATTCACTAAGTGTTTAAGGACTTAGTGAATAACGGCTTTTTTGTGTCTAACTCATTCGTTCAATACAGCCTAGTGAGGTCGAATTGAACGAAACTTAAGCATCTATTTCAGAAGATGCTTAAGTCATTACTTAGTTTTAGGACCGGCCGCTAAGATAGCGTCAGATACGTCAAACTTAGTGAAGTTAGTTGTGAACTGCTTAGCCAATACTTCAGCTGCTTCAGCCCAATCTGCTTCGTTAGCCCAAGCTTTTGTTGGGTTAAGTAGTTTAGCGTCAACACCGTCTAGGCTCTTAGGAACTTCTAAGCCAAATACTGGAAGAGTTTCAGTTTCAGCATCACGCAAAGCGCCAGTCTGAATAGCACTGATTACTGCACGAGTAGTCGGAATAGAGAAACGCTCACCGCCTTTACCGTTAGCGCCGCCAGTCCAACCTGTGTTCACAAGATAAACTTGAGAATCAAATTCAGTCACACGCTTCATCAATAACTCAGCGTATTCACCAGCTGGACGTGGGAAGAATGGAGCACCGAAGCAAGTAGAGAAAGTAGACTTAAGACCTGGAGTACCGCCCATTTCAGTAGAACCTACTAGCGCTGTGTAACCACTTAGGAAGTGGTAAGCCGCTTGTTCTTTAGTAAGAACAGAAACTGGAGGAAGAACACCGGTCATATCGCACGTCAGGAAGATAACCGCTTTTGGCTCGCCACCTTTGTTTTCTAATACGCGCTTTTCAACGTGCTCTAGAGGATATGCACAACGACCGTTTTCAGTCAGGCTCGTATCAGCGTAATCAGCAACACGATTTTCATCATCCATCATTACGTTTTCAACGATCGCGCCGAAACGGATCGCATCCCAAATGATTGGTTCATTCTTTTGCGAAAGATCGATGGTTTTTGCGTAGCAGCCGCCTTCGATATTGAAAACAGTGCCTTTGCCCCAGCCATGTTCGTCATCACCAATCAGGTAACGTTCAGGATCTGCAGATAAAGTTGTTTTACCCGTACCAGACAAGCCGAAGAACAAGCAAGTATCGCCATCTTCACCCACGTTTGCAGAGCAATGCATTGGTAGTACGTCTTTTTCAGGAAGTAGGAAGTTCTGTACAGAGAACATCGCTTTCTTCATTTCGCCTGCGTAACGCATGCCAGCAAGTAGCACTTTACGTTGAGCGAAGTTGATGATGACACAACCATCAGAGTTCGTTCCGTCACGCTCTGGAACACATTCAAAGTTAGCGCAGTTCAGAATGGTCCATTCTTCTTTGTCAGCTTGGTTGAATGTTTCAGGGCGGATAAATAGATTACGACCGAACAGGTTTTGCCACGCTGTTTCAGTTTGGCACTTAACTGGCAAGTAATGAGCAGCATCAGAACCTACGTGTAGGTTAGAAATGAAACCGCCAGTTTTACCGAAGTATTCTTCAACACGATCCCAGAGGGCATCGAATTTTGTTGCGTCGAAAGGACGGTTAACATTGCCCCAATCGATTGCGTCTTTTGTGCTTGGTTCTTCAACAATGAAGCGATCCATTGGAGAGCGGCCAGTACGGACACCGGTAGTTACAACAAAAGCGCCGTTGTCTTGTAAGCGGCCTTCGCCACGTTCAAGTGCTTTTTCAACCAATAATGGTGCAGATAAATCAGTATAAAATGTGGTCATAATAATCGTGCCCGAGGGGTCTCGTTATGTCAGTATCGCTTTTGGCCATACACAAATGAATCGTCTTTACCGTCCAGATGGTGATTGGACGAACCCGTAATTTGAGGCTGCGGATTATGCCAGATTTTTTAACTTAACAAAACCGAGATAGGGTATATGGCGGGTATAACTAAGAATGATAGTCGGCGGTATATGACTGGTTTTGCGTGTTTCCTGTAGTTTTTTTTCAATACTGGCAAAAATAGTGGATTATTTACCAGTATTGGCTCTAATTGACTAAGAAAGCACGCCTTACTGAGTAGCAATAAGGCCATTTAGATGATTAATGTAGTTTTTTTTCAGGAAATAAATTAGCAATTTGTTCTTTATTGAACGAGTAATGCTGCAAGCAAAACTGGCAATCGATAGAGACTTTGCCTTGTTCGGCGATAACATCCATTAGTTCGTCATAACCAATTTGTGAAATGGCATTTCCTGTTCGCTCTTTTGAGCAAGTACAGGCAAAGCTTAAAGCCGTTTCGTCGTATAGGCGTACTGGCTCTTCGTGATAAAGGCGATAAAGCAACGATTGGTTGTCTAAGTTGAGTAATTCTTCTGCTTTTAACGTGCTGGCTAGGTGACTTAGTCGATCCCAGGCATCAGGGTCGTCTTGCTCACTGGCAGGCAGTTGTTGCAGCATAAAGCCGCTTGCAATGGTGCCATCACACTCTAACCAGAAACGTGAACCCAGTTGTTCAGACTGTTTGAAATAGTACTCTAAGGCTTCGTTTAATTGGTTGCCTTCTAGTGGTACAACGCCCTGATAAGGCTTGCCAACCGCAGGCTCAAGAGTGATTACCAGTTGGCCACCAGCGAGCTCTATGTGTTCAATTTCTTTACTTTCGTCATAGCGAGCGATGGCGCGTATTTCACCGGTATCGGTAGTTTCAGCTTGAATTAGCGTTACATCCCCAGGTAGGCGAGCTTGTAAGCATAAGCGGCCTTCGTATTTTAACGTCGCGCTCATTAATGCGCTGGCGGCCATTAATTTTCCTAACTCGACCTTCACTGCCTGCGGATAATCATGCTTTGATAGCACGGCGTTTAGGCATTTTTGCAGGCCAACAAGTTCTCCTCGGACGTCGGTTTGGTCAAAGGTAAAGCGTTGCATACTATCAAGGTTGCTCATAGGTTACTCATATTTCACTTTGGTGCTTAAATTGGTGGATTTGACGACGCTCTTTTTTGTTCGGGCGATGGTCAGGGGCAGCCGTTGCGTCTTTCATGACTCGGCGAAGTTCGGTTGCGTCCATTCGTGCCTTAATACTGTCGGCTGTTTCTTCATATAAGGCTTGGGCTTCTGGTGCGCCACGGCGTTGTTCAGAGAGTTCTTTGATGACGATTGTTTTCTCATCAAACCCTTGGCGAATTGTAAGTTTGGCGTTGATATCAACAGTTTTGCTAACTTTGCATCGCTGTCCATCATAATGCACTTTGCCACCTTCAACAGCCGCTTTGGCAATGGCGCGAGTTTTATAAAAGCGCGCAGCCCAGAGCCATTTATCAAGGCGTATTTTCTTGTTGTCGCTGGTTTGCTGCTTGCTCATTATTATGCGCCGTCTTTATAAATAAGTTCATCAAAATGGTGGATGCCTAAGTGTTCGCTGTCTGTATTGGGTGCCTTTTTGCTGTCTGGATGAAAGATGGTCAAAAGGTGTAGGAATCCCCATTTTCTAGCAGAATTTAATACCGCTTGGCTGTCATCGATGAGTAATGTTGTTTCAAGGTTAAACGGCTCATCTTGTTGTAAATGTTGCCAAAATGCTTGGCTTTCTTTTGGTTCTTGATAGTCATGTGAACTGATTATTCGATCAACTAGTTGGTCGAGTCCTGTTCTGGACATTTTCAGATTCACGCTATCGCGATGAGCATTGGTAACGATGACGGCTCTTTTTCCTTGTTGCTTTAGCATTTCAAGGAAGTCTTTAACATGTGGGCGATATTGAATTTTTTCAACGATGTCGTGCTTTAATTCTGCAACGGGCATGTTTAGGCGCTCGCTCCAATAATCGAGGCAATACCAATTTAGAGTGCCAAAGGTTTCGTCAGATGCCTGTTTTAATACTCGGTTGGCTTCTTCTCTTTCGATACCAAAAAGCTCGGCATATTTTTCTGGCATAAATTGCAGCCAAAAGTGATTATCAAAGTGCAGGTCGAGTAAGGTGCCATCCATATCGAGTAAGACGGTTTCAATTTTAGACCACTGCTCGGCCGTATACGCCTGATTATTATTCGACTGTTCTGCTGTGTTGTGTGTGTAGCTGTCTGTCATAGTGTAGTCAGGTATACTGCGTGAATTAGGGTGAGTGTTTATAAAAAAAGAGTCTGCATATTATGTCTGAAAAACCAAAAATCTTACACCGGTCAATTGTCTCTAAAAGTCGTTTATTTACCGTAGAGTCGGTAGATTTTAGGTTTAGTAATGGTGTTGAACGCACTTATGAACGTTTATTGCCCGGTGGGTCGGGTGCCGTAATGATGGTGGCTATGCTAGATGATGAGCATGTGGCTCTTATTCGAGAGTTTGGTGGCGGAATAGAAGAATATACTCTGACGCTGCCTAAAGGTGCTGTCGACTTAGGAGAAACCTTGGAAGAGGCGGCTAATCGTGAGCTGCAAGAAGAGATTGGCTTTGCAGCCAAGAAAATAACATTTCTTAAAAATATGAGCCTTTCTCCTAGTTATATTAAAGGGGGTATTGATGTCTTTTTGGCGGAGGAATTATATCCATCATCACTTGAAGGTGATGAGCCAGAGCCTTTAGAGCTGGTTAAGTGGCCATTGGCAAATTTGCATGAGCTAGTGATGCGCGAGGATATGACGGAAGGTCGCGCTATTGCCGGCTTGTACTTGGCACGGGATTATTTGGCAAGCAGGGCGAAGTAATCACGCTCTATTTACTCTGCGTTATTGAGTTAATCTGAGCTGGTTAGAATGGTATCCAGTTCTTGGATTAAACGTTCAAGCTTGATGGGTTTGCTGATAAACCCATTCATACCTGCATTCATGCAGCGCTCTTTATCTTCCATCATTGCATTAGCAGTTAGGGCTAAAATAGGCACTTGGTTTTTGGGAAAGCTAAGTTCGCGAATTTTCTCGGTTGCCGTGATGCCATCCATAACCGGCATGTTTATGTCCATTAGTACAAGATCGAATGTGCTATCTATTGTTTCGTGTAGGGCAAGTTCGCCGTTTGGAACGGTTGTTGTTTCTATTCCTAGTTTGCTTAATATTTTACTGGCAATTTTTGCATTAACTTCATTATCTTCGGCTAATAGGACGTTAGCTTGATAGTTTCGAATTAAACCGGTGCGCTTGGTATTGGCTTCTATTGCCCCCGGTTTTAGCGGGACATGAAGTGAAAAGGTACTGCCAGTTCCGAGCTCACTGTCTACTTCAATATTGCCTTGCATAGCATTGGCTAAATATTGGCTAATGGTGAGTCCTAAACCTGTGCCACCATATTTTCGGCTTGTGCTGCTATCGGCTTGTTGGAATGCAGAAAAAATTTGTTCAATTTTTTTCTCAGCAATTCCAATGCCACTATCTTTTACCTGAATCTTTAAATCGTATTGATGGTTGGCTAAACGCACACCTTGAACTCTAAGATCAATGCGGCCTTGGTGAGTAAATTTAAGCGCATTGCTAAATAAATTATTTAAAATTTGACGAATTCTGTTCGGATCCCCCATCCAAAACTGGGGTAAGCCAGCATCGTAAAAATATAATATTTGTATCCCTTTTACTTTTGCCGCATTAGCAAATATCTGATAAATATCATGGCATAACTGATGTAGATCAAAATTGATTTGTTCTAACTCAAAATTCCCTGATTCAATTTTTGAAAGGTCCAGAATGTCGTTGATAATGTTTAAAAGTGAGTGTGAGGAGCTGTGAATAATATCGAGATATTGTTTTTTATCTTCTTCACTGCTTTGGTCAAGTATGAGTTCGGTAGCACCCAGAATGCCATTCATGGGTGTGCGAATTTCATGGCTCATATTAGCAAGAAATACACTTTTACTTTGGTTGGCACTTTCTGCGCTGCGCAACGCTTCTCTAATTTGGGTATTGGCAAGCTTTAAGGCTTGGTTGTTAGCTACAGATTCGGTAATGTCGAGACCGGTTAATAATATTTCTTCACTTTGATTTTCTCGATAGTCATTGTTATTTTCAATTTCATCGCACGGTACAGGAGTGATGCGCCAATCAATCGAGTACTCTTTGCCGCTGGTGGCGACCAAAGGAAATTCTACAGAGATAGTGTTATCAGTTTCGGGAGTAAGATTGCGTAAGTAATTATTCATTTTGTGGTGCGATCTTTTCGGGCTGAAGTGGCTAATCGATTTGCCTATTATTGATGTTTCAGTGCAGCCCGCAAGCAGCATAAATTGACGGTTTGCTTCAATAATTTTTCCGTGCCGGTCGGTGATGATTAACAGCGTATGCATGGTATTTAAATAAGCTTGCATGCGGTTGCGTTCACGGCGCAATTCAATCTCCATAAAGTGGCGTTTACTGATGTCGTCTGCAGAGATGATAATAAAGGCTTGGTTGTTTTCGACGATAGGTTTTGCACGGACAGCCCAGCGACTCTCATCGTCTTGGAGGCCAAATGTTTCATCGTTGTTTTGCTCTTGTACTAATGTGCATTCAAAATCAATGAGGGTATTGCTGGTCAATGTTTGGCTTAGATACTGCTCTACTTTTTCTTGCTCACTTTTTTTAATCAAATGACGAATGTTAATTGTTTGACTGTTCGGAAATATATTTAGGAAATCATTATTGCATTCAATGATCCGGAAGTTGGTATCAAGCTTAAGATAGATACCAGTGGATTGCTGACTTTTCTCAAGTAGCCCTTTTTTAATTTTAATATGAGCGCGTTGATTTTCTAACCATAAAAACAGAAGTGCGCAGGCGGCGAGAATAATGATTAAAAGAATTAGCATCTGTTTTTGGGTTGCCGCTAAATAGTTTTTCTTTGCGGCTATTAGTGAGCTAGAAGCGAGTAGTAAAGTGCTGGAATTGACTTGATGCTTATAAAAAACCGTATTGTTAGGGTTTAGAGGGCTTGGAATAAATCCATTTTCTTGTTGTATGGACTGTAAAATAAGTACTTTGCTTAAGTTGTGGTCTTTGGGCTCAATACTGATGAGGTCATTTTGATTGCGAGTAATGCGATATAGATTAAAGTTTCTTTCTTTTGCGAGAGTTTGCTGCTGCTCTTGCGTTATTTTGTCGTCACTTTCAGCCAGCAATTGAACAACGTTCTGTAAAGCATCGTTGTTTTGTTGATAGTGTTGTTCTAAGCCTATATACCAAACTGCACTTCCGGTAATTAAAAAAGTGCACAGGGTCAAAAAGATAACTGCGTATTTTGGCTTGCCCATGAACTAACATTCCTTGGATGGGGACGAATTATACTTTTTAAGAGTGTCTTGTTCGATAATACAGCGTTCAGGGCATCGGTATAAAGCGATAGGTACAACGCTATAGGTATAAGTTATCGATGTACAAATGTGCGGTCTATACGACGGTAGTACGATTTTATTATAGTACGGTTAGTGCCACTGCGCAGCCCAAAAGCATTTGTGTGCCTAAACTATCAGGTGTCGTTAGAATAACCAAGGTAAAATGATGGCATGCAGTGCGGCAGTGAGGGTCATTGCCATGGCTGAATATGCTGCATATTCTTGGCCGAGTTCAAGGGCGCGACTGGTTCCTACTGCGTGAGCGCAAATCCCTAAGCTCATACCGGTAATCTGTGGGTTATCGAGCTTAAGCCAGTTCAGTAGTGCAGGAATAATGGCGGCGCCGATAATGCCTGTCACCATTACAAAGGCGGCGGCTAAGGCTGGAAGGCCATTGGTTTGTTCTGTGATGGCAACCGCAACGGGGGTGGTTACCGATTTGCTGGCCATTGATAGCGTAATACTGTCAATACCGATCCAGTAGTGCGTTAGTGCAACGGCAATGGTTACCGTGGTTGCGCTTCCCAGTATGATTGCTAGTAATAGGCGCAATAGTTGTTTACGCATGTTATGAAAGTGATAAAACAGAGGGATGGCTAAGCCGACGACAACAGGCCCAAGGAAAAAGCTCAGTAGTTGGCCACCTTGGTTGTAAGTGCTGTAGGGCGTGCCGGTTAACCAAAGAATAGAAATAACAATAAAAAATCCAGACATGACAGGGGGAAGCCAAGGACTATTATTGGATCGCTGATAAAGTTTTAGGCCTATTAGGTAAGCGCCTAAGGTGACCATGAGCCAGGTGCTGGGCAGTTCTAAAAGATCGGATAGCATTATTTGTTATTCCACCTCAAAACAAGTGCCGTTACAAGAGCGCCAGGAATTAAGCTGATTGTTAAAATAAGAAGGAGCTTTAGTCCATGCTGTTCGATAATGTCTATCTGAGTTAATAAACCAGCACTGATTGGAATAATAAATAGGGGTAATAAAGGAGAAAGCGAGTTGGACGCTAATTCAATCGACTTGGGAATTTTGTTTCTTAAAATAATTATGATCAGCAAGAGAACCATGCCGATGATCGAGCTAGGGACGGGGATGGCAATCCAAGATTGGATTGCCTCACCGAGAACAAGAAAAACTAAAAGAGCAAATAGTCCTGCTAGCATATTCCCATTCTTTATTTTGGTACGGAAGGAGAGACTTGAACTCTCACACCTTACGGCACTAGAACCTAAATCTAGCGTGTCTACCAATTCCACCACTTCCGCTTAGGCTGCGCATAGTATAGAGACTCCCTAGGCGTGTCCAGTACTTTATGAAATTAATTTCATTTTATTCGTATTTTTATTTCGATAGCCGGTGAGAATTTAGAATTTAGCAGTGCTTATCGGGTGTAGAAGGATCTAGTGCTGATCGTTGTCGAGCGCCGCTCTGGCAAGGGTTACGAGCTGATTTTTCTAATGCGATGTCGTTGGGTGAATGTCGGCAGTGTTAAGAGGTAACGACTCTTCTGTTGTCGTCCAATGCTTGTTGCTATGATGATGACCATCATAGGCTTGGCTTGCAGAGTTAAGGCTCGCTATCATCCAACAAGGATTTGAGAATTTATGGATACACCTTTAACGAAATACAGTGTGCTGGTGAATGTCGCGGCTTTTATTGTGATTGTTGCCGGATTAAAAGCTGCCACACAATTGCTTGTTCCCTTTCTATTAGCCGTATTTATTGCCGTTTTGTGTGCGCCTATGATGATGTTTTTGAAAAGAAAGCATGTCCCCTCGATTATTTCCTTGTTATTAGTGGCGGTTCTGTTCTTTGTTATTACCCTCACGCTAGGCACAGTATTGGGAACAAGCTTGGCCGCTTTTTATCAAGACTTGCCAGAATATGAGCAAAAATTACAACAGCAGGGCGCGATCGTCGTTACCGCCTTAAATGGCTTTGGTATAGAGGTTGATGAAGCGACGTTGACCAACTATATCGACCCCGGCGCAGCGATGAAAATGGTTGCTAAGGTGTTTAGTGGTTTGGGTGGAGTATTAACGAATGCTTTTCTGATCTTATTTACGGTGGTATTTATTTTATTAGAAGCGTCTGATTTCCCAGAAAAGTTAAAGCGAGCCTTAGGGGATAAGACCAGTGCCCTTGATCAATATAAGAGCTTTAGTGATTCGGTTCAGCGTTATTTATTAATCAAGACCTTGGTCAGCATTGGCACCGGAGTCGTTGTCGGTACCTCGCTAGCGTGGCTCGGTGTGGATTACGCAATTTTATGGGCGGTGATTGCCTTCTTATTGAATTTTATTCCCAATATCGGTTCGATTATTGCGGCGGTTCCCCCGATGTTGATTGCCTTGATTCAGTTAGGTCCTATGGGGGCGGTGATGGTGGCAGGTCTGTATGTTGGGGTTAATGTGTTATTTGGAAATGTGATTGAGCCACGCTTTATGGGGCGCTCTTTAGGGCTGTCGACCTTGGTCGTATTTGTCTCCTTGGTTTTCTGGGGGTGGATTTTTGGCCCTGTTGGGATGCTACTTTCAATTCCTTTAACCATGGTGGTTAAAATTGCTTTAGAAAGTAGTGAAAAAAATCGCTGGGTTGCCATATTACTGGGTCATTAGAACGGCAGCCGTTCATGTTTAGCGTAAGGAAGGGTAAAACCCTTCCCCTTATTTATTTTCTCGCATTACACTCTTTACTAGAAGCATACAGAGGCAAGTGCGGTTTAGAGGCAGGAGTGCTGAAAAAGTGAGCGAAATGTATCAAATTTTATTAATCGATGATGATTATGAATTAGGCGAATTATTGCAGGAATACCTTGCAATGGAAGGCTACCAATTGGCTGTTTGCCATGATGGTGAGTCTGGTTTAGCTGCGGCGCTGACAGGCCAGTATGATCTGGTTTTGTTGGATGTCATGTTGCCTAAAATGAATGGTTTTGATGTGCTCAAACAGTTGCGTACCGAGTCCATGCTGCCTGTGATTATGCTGACAGCGCGTGGCGATAGTGTCGATCGTGTATTGGGTCTTGAGCATGGTGCTGATGATTATATTCCGAAGCCCTATCACCACCATGAGCTAGTGGCTCGTATTAAAGCCTTGTTTCGCCGCATAGAAGCGGGCCAGCCCAAGGTTGCGAATGCATGGTTGCAAGTTGATGAGCTAAAGCTGCATAAGGCGACTCGCAGTGTAAGGTTGCATGACGAAGAAGTTGAATTAACTGGCGCTGAATTTGGTGTTTTATTGACCTTGCTAGAAAGCGCGGGTGAAGTCGTCGACAAAGAAGTTCTATCGCAGAGTGCATTAGGGCGACGTTTGAGCGCTTTTGACCGCAGCATTGATATGCACGTGAGTAACTTGCGTAAGAAGCTGGGCGAACGTAATGACGGCAAAGCGTATATTAAAACCGTACGCGGCCAAGGTTATATCTTGGTTCAAGATTAGTGTCGTGAGTTTAATTGACTTTAGATACCTAAAATATTTAGTTTAATTCAGGCACTGCTATGCGCTGGCGTAATTCGTTATTTATTAAAATTTTTCTATGGTTCTGGATTGTTGTTGTCATCAGTATGACGGTCGCGAGTGTTTCGTTTCAGTGGCTGCAGGATGATTTTCATCGTCCACTTCATGTGCGAGAACAAATCTTATTGCAGCGCATTGCCGAAAATGTAAAACCTTTGACGATCAAAAAACGAGGTTTATGGTCTCGTTTGGAACCTGGTTGGAATATCGTTAAGTTTGAGGAGTCTCAAATTAATGATCTCCCGCATGATGTGGCTGAGTTTTATGAGCATGCTGTGGCCGAACAGCAGTCGCTGTGGGGGCAAGAAGACGGCTATATGATGATGGGGCCATTAGTTCATCATGACCAAATTTATATTGCAGTTAGTCGCTATCATTGGCGCCATTCTCTTGATGAAGGAGAGCGCTGGTTGATTCCTTTCTTAGTCGTGGTGATGGTGTCTTTCTTGTGCGGTTTATTGGCTTGGCACTTAACTAGCCCTATTCGCCGATTACAGCAAGCCGCGAAGAAGCTCAGTGCAGGAGATTTTGATATCTCTGATTTGAGATCTAATTTAAATCGCGGGGATGAGTTGGGTGATTTGTCGGTCGAATTCGTCGAAATGGCAGATTCGTTACAGCGGTTACTGCAAAGTCATCGGCAGTTATTACGCGATGTCTCGCATGAATTACGTTCGCCGTTAACACGCTTGCAGATTGCATTAGGCATTGCGCGTAAAAAAGATGCGGCTAATACACTTCAGGCAGAGCACGATCGTATTGAGCGCGCGTCAGGGCAAGTAGCGAACTTAGTCACGCAGATTCTTGATTTGGCCAAGCTGCAGCAAGAGGGTGAGCTAACGACCGAGAAGTTAGACCTTGTTCGGTTATTTAAGACGTGGCTGCAAGATGCTGAGTTAGAGTTGGCGGCAAAGCAACTAACTGTCGATTGGCAATTAGATACTGATGAAGTTTTCTTTCCGATTGATGTGGTCTTGATGCAGCGGGCTTTTGATAACGTATTACGCAATGCGATTCGGTTTAGCCCTAAAGGTGGCGTATTAACCTTGAGTCTGCATCAAACAGAGCAGCAATTGACCTTTAGTATCAGCGACCAAGGCCCTGGGGTGAGTGAAGATCAGTTAGAGGACATTTTCTCTCCATTCACCCAAGCAGATCAGTCAAGAAACCATGCGAGTAGTGGTTATGGTGGCGGCTATGGGATTGGCTTGGCGATGGTTCAGCGTATTTTAAATATGCACCATGGTGAGGTTCGGGCTCGAAATATTTCGGGCTCTGGTTTGTGCGTGGAATGGTCGCTCCCTAACCGAATTAAAGCTTAATAAGTGATTTAACGACAAAGTAAAATAAGTAGCAAACGATGAGAGGTACTTGATTTCCTACCTGCTTTTTTGGTACTTTCGTACAATAAAAATAAATATCGATTGAATCTTCTGTGAGAAGTTTATGAAACATCCTATTACCCTTGCCGCAATATTAACGTTTGCCAGTCTTTCCAGCTGGGCGACCGACCCGTTTACCGTCGAACTTTATCAGACTAGTTGTAAAATTTGTCATGCAGACGCCGTGGGTGGAGCGCCTAAGAGCTTTGATGCTTCTGCTTG
This sequence comes from uncultured Gammaproteobacteria bacterium, assembly GCA_963851095.1. Taxonomy (GTDB): domain Bacteria; phylum Pseudomonadota; class Gammaproteobacteria; order Pseudomonadales; family Oceanobacteraceae; genus Oleispira. The sequence continues at coordinate 180,231 of CAWKOX010000009.1, forward strand.
GGCAGAGCGCTTATCAAAGGGCAAAGAAGTGCTGCTAGCGAATGCGATTGGTGGTTATAAAGGGATGCCTCCTCTGGGGATGTGCAGTGATTGCACTCAAGAAGACTTGGTTGATTTAATTGATTACATGTCTTCAGAAAAGGCGCAATAATTATGGATATTAAGAACCTTAAGCTATCTCGTCGACATGCATTAAAAACGGTTGGTGCCGGCATTATTGCTGGTGCTGCTGGCTCAACAGGGTGCAGTAGTACACCTGAAAAATCCAAAGGCCCGCAGCCCATTAATGGCATTATGCCTTGGTCTAATTGGTCGGGGAATCAAGTTAGTTATCCTACTGAGCGCGCGCGCCCACGTAACTTAGACGCTTTGGTTAAGTTGCTAAGAGAGACCGATGGAAAAATTCGTGCGGTCGGTGCAGGGCATAGTTTTAGTGCATTGGTACCGACGGATGAAACGATGTTATCAATGGCGCGCTTTCGTGGCATTAGTCATATCAATCACGAGACTAAAGAAGTAACCGCAGGTGCGGGTACTCGCTTAGCGGCACTCGGCGATGAGCTTTGGGAAAATGATCTTGGCATGATCAATATGCCGGATATTAATACGCAGGGGTTAGCAGGTGCGATTGCAACGTCTACTCATGGTACGGGTCAACAGTTTGGTTCTCTTTCCAGTTTTGTTACGGGCCTGACCTTAGTGACCGCGAGTGGCGAGGTTATGAGGTGTAGCGCCACGGAAAATAAAGATGTTTTTGATGCGGCGCGTTGCAATATCGGTTCGTTAGGTATTATTACTGATCTGACGTTAAAGGTTCGAGATACTTATTACCTTAAAGAACGTTCTGAAATGCTGCCTATTGAGGAAGCCTTTGAGAAAATGGAAAAACTGCGCCTAACAAAGAGTCGATTTGAGGCGTACGGGCTTCCTCATGCCAAGCACATCCTTCTCATTGAGTTTGAGGAGGTCAGCAAAGAAGAATCTGATGCGAATCAAAGTGAGGCCGCATCGGGCGACGCCTACGAGACTTTCCGCACACTAGCGGATGTGATTGATATGATGCCGTTTATGCGTGATATCGTGATGAACATCGCTCCGCGCACCGTTGGTGTTGAAGAGCGTTATGGTCCTTGGAATAAAGTTTTCGGTAATGTGCGTGATATGCGCTTTAACGAAATGGAGTACACAGTACCCGCTGAAGATGGCTTGGCGTGTTTCCGCGAGGTTCTGAATACGATAAAAGAGAAAGACATTGATATTATTTTCCCGATTGAATATCGCTATGTCGATGAGGATGATATTTGGTTGAGCCAGTTTTATAAGCGCCCTGGGGCTGCTATCTCTGTCCACAACTTCCATGATAAGCCTTATATGACCTACTTTGCCGAGATGGAAGCTATCTTTGATCGTTATCAAGGGCGTCCACATTGGGGTAAAATTCATACTAAAACGGCCGCAGAGTTTGCCACTCTGTATCCACAATGGGAAGCTTTTAAAGCGGTGCGTCAGAGACTTGATCCTAACCGCCGCTTTATTAACAAGCATCTGGATAGAATATTCCCAGTATCGAGTTAATTACTGACGAGTAGCAAAAAACCATCAAAATATGATCGATTTTGCCAGCTAGACTGGATTTATTGGTCAAATTTTGGTATTTATTGTCGCACTTTTATACAAGCCAAGCGTTTTGTTTGGTTTTGTTTTAGCCTCCATCGAAAATTACGGAAATTGGAAGAGCAAAATGTCTGAAGATATGAAGCAAGCTGCCCTCGATTATCATGAGTTTCCTAAGCCAGGTAAGATCAGTGTTGAACTGTCTACACCAGCTCAAACAGCTCGTGATCTAGCCCTAGCCTATAGCCCAGGTGTTGCTGAGCCAGTTAAAGCTATTGCTGCAAACCCAGAAGATGCATACCGCTATACCAGTAAAGGTAACCTTGTTGCCGTTATTACTGATGGTTCTGCTATTTTAGGCCTTGGTAACCTTGGCCCATTGGCGTCTAAGCCAGTGATGGAAGGTAAGTCTCTATTATTCAAGCGTTTTGCGGGTGTTGATTCAATCGACATCGAAGTAGAATCTGAAAGCCCACAAGCTTTTATTGATACAGTACGTCGCATTGCTAATACCTTTGGTGGTATTAACCTTGAAGATATCAAAGCACCTGAGTGTTTTGAAATCGAACGTACCTTGATCGAGCAGTGTTCAATCCCTGTTTTCCATGATGACCAGCACGGTACGGCTATCGTAACGGTTGCGGGCATGATCAACGCGTTGGAAATTCAAGGCAAGAAGATTGAAGATGCAACCATGACCGTTCTTGGTGCTGGCGCAGCTGCAATTTCTTGTTCTAAACTTTTGATCCTTGCGGGCATGAAGCCAGAAAACATCTTCATGTGTGACCGTAAAGGTGTTATTCATTCTGGTCGTGATGACTTGAACCAATACAAAGCAATGTTCGCTGTTGAAACTGACAAGCGTACTTTGGCTGATGCAATGGAAGGAGCTGATATCTTCCTAGGTCTTTCGGGTCCTAACTTGCTTGCTCCAGAATTGTTGAAAGCAATGGCGCCAAACCCAATTGTTTTCGCATGTTCTAACCCAGATCCAGAAATCGCGCCTGCTCTTGCACACGAAGTTCGTGATGACTTGATCATGTCGACGGGCCGTTCTGACTTCCCTAACCAAGTAAATAACGTACTTGGCTTCCCATTCATCTTCCGTGGTGCTTTAGATGTTCGTGCTACTGCGATTAACGAAGAGATGAAGTTGGCGGCTGCTTACGCAATTGCTGGTTTGGCGAAAGAGCCTGTTCCACAAGAAGTATTGACGGCTTATGGCGTTGATTCTTTAGAGCTAGGTCGTGAGTACATTATTCCTAAGCCAACAGACTCTCGTCTATTGGGTGCAGTATCTGCTGCTGTTGCTAAAGCAGCTGTTGATACGGGTGTTGCTCAGCTTCCATACCCAGCTAACTACCCATTGAACTCTGTTGACGATATCTAATCTTAGATAGTGTTTTGAGTTTAAGGGACATAAAAAAACCGGCTTAGGCCGGTTTTTTTATGTCCGTAATTTGAGGTAGAGAATAAATTACAGGTAGGTAAATAGTATGAGCGGGTTTGTATTACAAAGCGATACTAAAAGGTTCAGTATAAAGTATCAGTAGAGCTAAGCTAAAACAGTAAGCTTGGTGCGTTCTCTTCATCGTCATCTTCGTTATCGCTGCTATAGGGGGTTGACTGCTCTGTCATGCCTTGTTTTGAGTTATCCCGCACAGGGATTTGTTCTTGCTTGAACAGTTCAAAAATTGCATTAGCTTGCCCTGGTTGTGCTAAAAGCCCTGTTTCGGGATCGATACGCACATTGACTATGCCATCCGGTTGAGGGAATGGGCGATGTTTTTTGCCTGCCAGCATGGCGCCCATATAATCAACCCAAACAGGCAGTGCGGTATTGCCACCGAAAGCCCAGCGCCCCAGTGTGGTTGGTTGATCAAACCCCATCCAAACACTGGTTACTAAGTCTCGGTTATACCCTGAGAACCAGGCATCTTTTTGATCGTTGGTCGTGCCTGTTTTACCCGCTAGGTCATTACGCTTAAGGGCGAGTGCTCGACGGCCTGTACCACGTTTGATTACGTCTTGCAGCATGTTATTCATAATGAAGTGAGTGCGTTCATCCATTACCCGGGGTGCGATCTGAGCGGTCGGCTTTGCCTTGGTGGCGTTAGAGTCTTTCCCTAGCGCTTCCGATAAAGGCGTTGTGAATGCGTCGAGAAGAGCCTGACTCTCGTTTTCGACAAGCGGAGTATTGGCAGTATCGTCGCTGTCGGCTTTACACTCTGGGCAAGCGATCATGGGATTAGCTTGAAAGATCGGCTCAGCTTCACTGCCCACTTCAATGCGTTCAATAAAGTAAGGCTTAACCTGAAAGCCTCCATTAGCAAGAACGGTGTATCCTGTGGCCAGTTCGAGTGGGGTTATCGCTGAGGCTCCTAATGCTAACGAAAGGTCTTTACTCAATTTTTCTCTAGGAAAGCCAAAGGGTGTTATGTAGTTGATGGCTTTGCGTGGTCCTAGTTGTTTTAGAATACGAATTGATACTAGGTTCTGAGATTTATAAAGGGCTTCGCGCAAACGAGTCGGGCCGTAAAATTTTCCGCTTGAGTTTTCAGGGCGCCATGTATTTTCTAAACCTGCATCTTTAAATACAACAGGGGCGTCATTAATGATGCTCGCAGGTGTTAAACCATTCGCTAAGGCGGCGCTGTATATGAAGGGTTTAAAGGCAGAGCCAGGCTGACGATCTGCTTGGGTTGCGCGGTTGTATTTATTGAGGCTGTACGAGAATCCGCCGACAAGTGCTTTAATCGCACCTTGATATGGGTCGATTGAAATTAAAGCACCTTCAATTTCTGGGATTTGGGCGAGTTGAATACCGGATGTTGCGCTGGCAGTAATCCAAATGATTTGCCCTTGGGTGAGTACGTCACCGGTTTTGGTCGGCGCTTTGCCAATCTTATTGACGGTTATGTAGGAGTTTGCCCACTTAACGCCGCTAAAAGGTAGCCATGACCACTGCTTGCGGCCGCTAACAATCCAGGCTCCGGCGTCGACTACTTGCGCGACAATAGCGGGCTGAATTAGCCCATGCTGGCCGATGTTATTTAATTCGTCTTGCCAGTTATCTAACGTGAGTGGCCAGTCAATATCAAACTCGCTGCTTAGTTCAGTTGGCCAGGTTAAAGTGATCTCGTTATCAAATGTGGGTAGTTTTACTGTCGGTAATATTTTTTTAGTGTTTTTTCCACGCCAGCCATGGTCGCGGTCATATTTTAATAGGCCTTTTTGAAGAGCGTTATTAGCTTGGGTCTGTGCTTTGCTATTAAGGGTTGTGGTCACGCGAAAGCCAAGGCGATAAGTATCATCACCATATTGCTGGTAAAGCTCGTGGCGAACCATCTCGGCAATATAAGAACCTTCTACTTCAGATTTTAGGCCATGATAGCGTGCAATGATTTTGGCATTAGCGGCAGCATCAAATTGTTGTTGATCAATAAAGCCTAATGTCAGCATGCGAGCGAGTACGTAATTGCGTCGTTCTTTAGCACGCTTAGGATTGTTAATTGGGTTGGCTGCAGAGGGGGCTTGAGGTAATCCTGCAAGCATAGACAGTTGAGCTAGTTCTAATTCAGAAACGGATTTTCCATAATAAACTTGTGCGGCCGCTTCAATGCCATAGGCGCGCTTACCGAGGTAAATTTTATTAAGATAAAGTTCTAAGATTTCTTCTTTTGAAAGTTCTTGTTCTATTTTTAGAGCAAGAAGAATTTCGGTGAATTTACGACTAAAAGTTTTTTCGCTGGAGAGGTAATAGTTTTTAGCAACTTGCATGGTGATGGTTGAACCACCGGATTTTTTCTTGCCGGTACGCACTAATTGTATCGCAGCGCGCGTAAGTCCTTTTAAATCGACACCATTATGGTGGAAAAAACGGTCATCCTCTGCTGCAATTAATGCATGAACAAATTGTTTTGGGATTTCATTGTATTCGAGAGGTCTTCTTCTTTGTTCGCCAAATTCACTGATTAATTGACCGTCCTCAGTATATATCCTGAGAGGGATTTGTAATTCAATTTGCGTCAGCGACTGAATATCAGGTAGTTGTGGTGATAAATACAGATAAACTGACGAAATAAGCAAACTGGTTCCGGAAAAAACGGACACTATGAGCCAAAATAGAAACTTGGAGATAGAACTGCTATTCATCATAACGAATACATGTATGCTGCTGAATGAGAGAATGCTAGAGTTAGCGGAATAATCCATTATAAGGCTTTTTTGTTCTTTTAATAGGATTGTGCTTATAATGACTTGAATATTCACATAATGAAGTAGCTTTACTCCGCAAGTCTGTGAATTTGATGGGGAAACACCGTGCTGGCAGGCCTTTTAAAGAAAAAAAATAAAACATTGCTCGGAGTTGATATCAGCTCTACATCCGTAAAACTTTTGGAATTAAGCCATAATAATGGTCGATACCAAGTTGAAAGTTATGCATCAGAACCGCTACCGGCAAATGCCGTAATTGAACAAAGTATCGGTGATGAAGAAGCTGTCGGATTAGTAATTAAAAAAGCGTTAGGGAAGGCGCGTAGTAGCAGCAAGAAAGCAGCTATTGCAGTGGCAGGCTCAGCGGTAATTACAAAGACTATCGAAATGAATGAAGGTTTATCTGATGATGAGATGGACTATCAAATTCGTATCGAAGCCGATCAATATATTCCGTACCCGTTAGATGAAGTAGCTCTTGACTGGGAAGTTCAAGGACCTTCCGATATCGCAGGCAGTGTAGATGTTTTACTGGCCGCATGTCGTTTGGAAAATGTTGAGTTGCGCAAAGACGCTTTAGAGATTGGCGGCTTAGAAGCTGGTATCGTGGATATTGAAGCTTTTTGTACTGAAAGAGCCTATGAGCTTATTCATACTCAATTAGACGATAACGACGAAGTTGAAACCGTAGCGGTCGTTGATATCGGCGCAACGATGACAACCCTCAGTGTTTTGCATCAAGGTAAAACCATTTATACCCGTGAGCAATTATTCGGTGGTAAGCAGCTGACGGAAGAAATTATGCGTCGCTATGGTCTTTCTGAAGAAGAGGGTACTCGGGCGAAGCTGGATGGTGGCTTACCAGATGATTATGAATCTGAAGTTTTAGATCCGTTCCGTGATTCGGTTGTTCAGCAAATTAGTCGATCTCTACAATTTTTCTATTCATCAAGCCAATATAATGATGTCGACTACATTATTTTAGCCGGTGGTACGTCGTCAATAATCGGACTTGATCAGCTTACCCAAGAGAAACTGGGTATCTCAGCAATCGTTGCAAATCCTTTTGTTAATATGACGCTATCGCAGAAGGTGAATGCATCCATGCTTAATAATGATGCTCCATCGTTAATGATTGCATGTGGATTAGCAATGAGGAGCTTTGATTAATGGCAAAGATTAATTTACTCCCTTGGCGTGAAGAACTGCGCAAGGAACGTCAGCAAGAATTTATTGGGATCGCAGTCGCAGTAGCTTTGGTTGCTGCGGCCTTAGTATGGTTTGTGAACTCCAACATTGACAGTCAGTTAACCGCACAAAAAAGTCGCAATGCCTTTATCCAAAAAGAAATGTCAGTGCTTACTGAGCAAATTACAGAAATTCAACAGTTGCGAGATAAGCGTGAGCAATTACTTGAACGTATGAAATTGATTCAGGATCTACAAGGTAATCGCCCAATTATTGTGCGCTTATTCGATGAAATTGCACGCTCTATGCCTGATGACTTATATTTTACCAGTTTAGACATTAAAGGTACTCAGGTGAGTGTTAAAGGTCGTGCTAAATCGAATAATCGAGTAGCGGCTCTGATGCGTAACTTTGATGATTCGGATTGGTTTGATGCGCCTAATTTAATTAGTGTTAAAGCTGAAAAGAATGACTACAACACATTTGAGGTCACTATGACTCAAGTTGACCCTAAGAATGCTAAGAAGGAGGTCGAATAATGGCGAAAGATAATAAGTTCGACCTGCAGCCTTATCTGGATAAAATTAACGAATTTGATGTTAATGATATCGATTGGGAGAATATGGGCTCGTGGCCAATTGCAGGTAAAGCTGTTTTTTGCAGTGTTATTGCCATTGCGATTGTGGTTGGTGGCTATTTTATGATGCTGGAACCGCTCAATCAAAAACTGTCGCGTGAAATTAAGCAAGAAAGTCAACTCAAGAAAGACTTTGAAAACAAGGCGTTTCAGGTTGCCAACTTAGAAGAGTACAAAGCTCAGATGGTTGAGATGGAGCATAACTTTGAATCTATCTTGAAGCAGCTTCCTAGAGATACCGAAGTGCCAGGTCTGATTGATGACATTTCTTTGGCCGCGTTAAATAACGGTTTGGATCTGAAAGTTATTTCACCGAAAAAACAGGTTCGAACAGAGTTTTATAATGAGTTGCCGATCGAAATTGAGGTTGAAGGTGATTATCATGAGCTGGGTGCTTATGTGTCGTCAGTTGCATCGCTATCGCGAATTGTGACTTTGCATGACTTTTCTATCACAACCAAAGGTAAGGATAATGGCAATTTGTCATTGAAAATTCTTGCTAAAACTTATCGTTATAATGAGGGTGATTAAAATGAAAAAACTATCCTTATTATTACTATTGTCTTCATTCTTGACTGGGTGTGGTGTTTCTTCAGGAACGGCCGATTTGAAACAATTTGTCGATGATGTAATGAGTCAGCCGCGAGGTGTTATTGAGCCTTTACCTGTCTTTGAGCCTTATGAGGCATTTAGTTATAGTGCAACAGGTTTACGCTCACCTTTTGATTTACCCGTAAATCTTGATGAGGTGATTAAGCAGGCGGCGCCTGAGTCAGATGTTCAGCCAGACTTAAACCGTTCGAAAGAGCAGTTGGAGCAATACTCATTCGGTTCTTTTTCTATGGTAGGTACTATCAAACGAGAAAAAGACCAGCTATGGGGGCTTGTTTCCGTTCCTGATAGTGGCATTCATAAGATCAAAGAGGGCTACTACATGGGACAAAACCATGGCAAAGTTGTACGCGTCTCGCAACAGCGTATTGATATCATAGAAATTGTACCTAACGGTGTAGGTGGTTGGCTTGAACGTCCACGCTCACTTGTTTTAGCCGGTGTGGAAGAGGAATAAAAAAATGAGTCACCGTATTAGTAAGGCAGCACAGGTATTCGTTGTCGTGATTCTAGCAACGATTGCCAGCGCGCAAACTTTTGCTGCAAATTTAGTGGATATTAAATTCTCGGCATTGCCCGGGGATGTGACACAGATGGAGTTGATCTTTGATGGTCAGCCGCCTGTGCCTGGAGGCTATACCATTGAGAAGCCTGCTCGTATCTCGTTAGACCTTCCAGGTGTTAATAGCCAGCTTAAATCCAAGTACCATAAAATTGGTTTTGGTAATGCTCGAACGGCTACGGTTGTTAATGCCAATGAACGTGCTCGCGTTATTGTTAGTTTGGCATCGTTAGTACCTTATGCCGTTGAGTCTCGCGATGATCGGTTAATCGTCTTGATGGGTAAAACGGTTGATGCTCAAAACGTACAGCCTGACCAAGCGATTGCGAGTGCTGATAGCAGCTCTAGCAATAAGCAAACGGCCTCATCCGTGATGAATGTTGATTTTCGTCGTGGAGATCAGGATGATGGTCAAGTTCAAATTCTATTAAGTAACCCAAAGGCGGGTGTTGATATTCAGCAGCAGGGCAAAAAAATCATTGTCACGCTAGAAGGCACGGTATTGCCAGAAAATATGCGCCGCCGTCTTGATGTCGTTGATTTTGCAACCCCTGTTAAATACATCGATGCCAATATGGAAGGAACCAATACGGTTATCTATATCGAGCCAGAAGGCCAATATGACTATCTGGCTTATCAAGCGGATGGTGTTTTAGCGATTAACGTTAAGCCGATCACGAAAGCTGAAAAAGCTAAGTTGGCGCAGACTGAATTCCCTTATAGCGGTGAGAAGTTATCGCTGAACTTCCAAAATATTGAAGTACGTGCAGTACTGCAGTTAATTGCTGATTTCACCGGCCAAAATTTAGTAGCATCCGATACCGTTGATGGTGGTATTACACTGCGTTTGCAGAATGTTCCTTGGGATCAAGCGTTAGATTTGGTTTTAAAGACAAAAGGTTTGGCGAAACGTCAAATGGGTAACGTTTTATTGGTTGCGCCAGCTGAAGAAATTGCTGCTCGTGAAAAAATCGAATTAGAAGCGGTTAAACAAGTTGAAGAACTGGCGCCTTTATTGTCTGAATACGTTCAGCTACGTTATGCCAAAGCAACCGATATTGCATCTTTGCTAACCTCTGAAAGTGGCTTGATGTCACTGCGTGGAACTGCCGTAGTGGATGAGCGTACTAATACCTTACTGATGAAAGATACGGGCGATAACCTGGATAAAATTCGTGAAGCTATTGCTCTATTGGATATTCCGGTTCGTCAGGTCTTGATCGAAGCTCGCATTGTTATTGCCAATACCAGTGTGGGTGAAAAACTGGGTATTCGCTGGGGCGGCGGCGGTATGAAAGCCAATAGCGATAACTATATGAAGTTTGGTGCGAGTCAGACAACGTTAAGTGAAACAAACCAAATTTTAATCGACCGCGCAAATGGTGATGACCCAGGTGAAATTACTTTTCCTGATGCCTATGTTGTTGATCTAGGCGTTAGTGATGTTGGGGCTTCTTCTATAGCGGTAGGTATTTCTACTTTTGATTATCTATTGGATCTTGAGCTATCCGCAGTAGAGACCGACGGAAATGCAGAGATCGTTTCTCAGCCGCGAGTCATTACGGCAGATGGCCAAACGGCTAGCATTCAGTCGGGTACTGAAATTCCTTATCAGGAAGCAAGTTCAAGTGGTGCAACTTCAATCTCGTTCAAATCGGCGGTATTGAAACTAGAAGTGACTCCGCAAATTACACCGGATGACCGCATCATTATGGATCTTAAGATCAACCAAGATTCGATTGGTGAAGTGACTGCCGCAGGTCCAACTATTGATACAAATGCTTTGGAAACTCAGGTGCTTGTTGAAAATGGTGAAACGATTGTTTTGGGTGGTATTTTCCGCTCTGAAGAAACTTTCGCGACAACAAAGACACCATTCTTTGGCGATATTCCTTTAATTGGCGTATTATTCCGCCGTACGGAACACGTCGAGAGTAAAGCTGAGCTACTAGTATTCATTACTCCTCGTTTGGTTAAAGATACTTTGAGCACACGTTAATACTAAATGTCACACACGTTAAATTTATACTTAGTCGGACCGATGGGCGCTGGAAAAAGCACCATCGGTCGTCTTTTGTCCAGCGAGCTTAATCTGGAATTCATCGATTCTGATCGCGAAATAGAAGAGCGTTGCGGGACTAATATTCCTTGGATTTTTGATAAAGAAGGGGAGCAGGGTTTTAGAACACGCGAAGAGAGTGCAATCGATGACCTGACCCAGATGTCGGGTATATTATTGGCTACTGGTGGTGGCGTAGTCATGCGCCCCGAGAACCGAGCTCACTTAGCGGGTCGTGGCACTGTTGTCTATCTTCGTACCTCAGTAGAACAACAACTCGCAAGAACAGGGCGAGATAAAAATCGGCCTTTATTGCAAACAGAAAATCCTAAGCAAGTCTTAAGCGATTTGTTTGCCAAGCGTGATCCTCTTTATCAAGAAATTGCTGATATCGTTATTCAAACGGATCAGCGCAATCCTAAAAACGTTGTTAATGAAATTATACGACGTTTAGCTGAAAACAATATTATTGATGGCAATAATGAAGACACTTACAGTTGATCTAGCAGATCGTAGTTATCCGATATTCATCGGAGAATCGTTAATTTCAAATCCTGAATTATTTACCCCTTATATTAATGGTAAGCAGGTAATGATTGTTAGTAATACAACCGTTGCCCCGCTTTACTTAGATCAGCTTAAATCGTCACTGAACCAATACGATGTTGATGAAGTTATTTTGCCTGATGGTGAAGAATATAAGAATCTAGACACTCTCAATCTTATTTTTGATGCATTGTTATCAAAGCGCCATAATCGAACGACAACCCTAATAGCACTGGGTGGTGGTGTGATTGGTGATATGACCGGCTTTGCAGCGTCATGTTATCAAAGAGGTGTTGATTTTATTCAGGTGCCAACGACACTGCTGTCTCAGGTAGATTCATCGGTCGGTGGTAAAACAGCGGTAAACCATCCGCTGGGCAAGAATATGATCGGTGCTTTTTATCAGCCTAAGGCGGTGATTGCCGATATCTCAGTATTAAAGACTTTGCCTCAACGTGAACTGTCAGCGGGGATTGCTGAAGTTGTAAAATATGGGCTTATCTGTAATGCCGAGTTTTATAACTGGCTGAATGTGAATATGGAAACCTTGGCCGCTTATGATGCTGGTGCATTAGCGACCGCAGTAGAGTTAAGCTGTTTAGATAAAGCTGCAGTGGTTGCTCAGGATGAAAGAGAGGGTGGCATTCGAGCCATCTTGAATCTAGGGCATACTTTTGGCCATGCTATCGAAACAAACCAAGGCTATGGTGTATGGTTGCATGGCGAAGCGGTAGCAGCGGGAATGGTTATGGCCGCAGATTTATCTTGGCGTTTAGGCAATATTAGCCAGCAAGAGGTGCATGACCTACAGAGTTTATTAAAGCGTGCTCAGCTACCTTGTGTACCTCCTGCTGAAATGAGTAATAGTGACTTTATTGATCTGATGCAGGTTGATAAAAAAGTTTTAGATGGAAAGCTACGCCTTGTTTTATTAACCTCAATTGGTGAAGCGGTTGTCACGTCAGACTTTGCGGTCGAAACATTGAATAAAACCTTGTCAGCTGGCGAACAGCTAGGTTATTAAGAATTAATTAGGAGAAAGGGCGCATATGGACACCGAATATATGGCAGCGCTAGATGATGCTGATGACCAAGAGAGTGAGTCAATAAAGAATCCACAGTTTTTTGCGCCTCCTAGTTTATCTGAATCTCAGCTTAAACAGCTTGAAATGTTGCAGCATTTATCCTTGTACAGTGAGCTTTTGATTCTAGTGTGCGCGGATAAAGGTATGGGTAAAACGTTTATTGCGAATGCTCTACTGGCCTCCAGAGAAACACCTGATCAAAGCTTGATGATTGAGGGAGATTTTTCTTTAACTTACCTTGATATGCTGCATAATTTCGCACAGTTCTTAGACCTTGCGGATCTAGCCGATGATATAGAAAGTATTGAACAGCAAGTAATAGCGCGTTGCTTACAGATTACTGAAGAGGAGCAAGGTTCTGTTTTACTCATTATCGATCAAGCAGAGCAGTTGCCTGATGACGTTTTAGAGGATATTAATCAGCTTGCTTTATTGGCACCCAATGCCTTGCATATTATGTTGCTGGGTCCAAAAGGGTTTGATGGTAAATTATTAGCACTGGCTGAACCTCAGGCACCGTTCCATATGATGGATATAGAGCCGCTCAGTGATGATGAAGCAGATGTTATATTGCTTGAGCAATTTCCTGGTCAAGAGTGGGAGGCTGAGCAAGCGGATTTTATTATTAAACAGTCCGCAGGTAATCCAGGAAAAATACTTCACCTTGCTCAGCAGCTCCTAGCAAAGACTGAACCTTTACCGGAAGCTTCTAAATTTCCTATCACTCATTTTGCGGCCATTGTTTTAGTTGCGTTGGTATTAATAGGTGCTTACTTTTACCAAAATAGTACGTCATCCGATGCGTCAAGCCTCGTTGTTGAAACTTTGCCAATCGAAGCGATACAGGTTGCCAGTTCGGAAGTGGACAGTTCAATATCAACTCCTGATACCAGTGCGATAAGTAACACTTTAGAGAATGCGGCGCCTGTTGGTGATGTTACTCCTATTGCAGAGGTTGATCAGACTGAAGTTTTAGGTTCGGAGGATGAAGTAGATTTTAACTTCCCTAAGTCTGATATTACTGGTACTGAGGATGAATCTTTAGTGCCTGCAGTTGCCACAGAAGCTTTGCCCTCTGAGGAATCTCTGTCATCTAAGGAACCTCTGTCATCGGAAGTGGTTACGCCTCAAGCATCAAGGGTTATTTATAGCGCAGATGAGCAGCAGTTAATGTCGGCACCGAATAGTGCTTTTGTAATACAGTTATTCGGCTCTTTTAATGCAAAAAACTCAAAGACGTTTCAGAATGCTCATGAAACAGATGACACTCGTCTTTTGCAGTATGAAGGTGAATATCAGAATAAACCTTGGCATGTTGTCATTGCTGGGCCGTTTAACTCAAAGCCGTTAGCGCTTGAAGCATCTAAAAAGTTGTCTTCGAGGTTACGTGATCAGAAACCTTGGGTTCGATCTGTCTCGGATATACAGACAGTATTACGCAATCGCAAGTAGTCTATTTCTGATCTGGTGTGATTTCTTTTGTATGAAATATAGACAAAAGAAATCACATAATTTGTGACGAGCCGCTCATCCGTGTAGAATAAGCCCCCCTTTGAATGTACGTAGCTCATTTTGTGAGCGATGGGCTCTTCTAAGCCCTTGAATTTACTATTTTTTTGTTAAATGAGAGCTGTTCTATGAGAACTGGCCTATATACTCCAGGTGACTTTAAAGATAACTGTGGTTTTGGTTTGATTGCCCATATTGAGGGTGAAACTAGCCATAAGTTATTAGAGACGGCAATTGACTCCCTGACTTGCATGACCCACCGAGGTGGTATTGCAGCAGACGGAAAGACCGGTGACGGTTGTGGGATGTTGATACAAAAACCGGACTCATTTTTGCGTGCAGTCGCGCAAGAACAAGGCATTATTTTGCCAGAGCAATATGCTATTGGTATGTTGTTTATGGATCTTGACGATGCAGTTTGTGCGGAGCAAAAATCTGCATTAGAAAAAGCAATGTCTGACCAAGGCTTGAGCGTATTGGGATGGCGTACCGTGCCAACCAACAACGATTGCTTAGGCCCAATGGCGATTGATTGCTTGCCAAGATTCGAGCAAGTATTTATTGCTGTTGATCAGGTTCAAAATACTGAACCTGTGAGTAGTGAAACGTTTGGCGTTAAATTGTTTTACGCGCGACGTTTTGCTGAAAAAGCCTTAATCCAGTTCCCAGACTTCTACATTGCAAGTTTGTCAGAAAGCGTATTGTCATATAAAGGCTTAACAATGCCTGTTGACCTGCCTGCATTCTTCTTAGATTTAGCGGATAAGCGCCTAGAAACGTCCATTTGTGTTTTTCACCAACGCTTTTCGACCAATACGCAGCCACGCTGGCCTTTGGCTCAGCCGTTCCGCATGTTGGCGCACAATGGTGAAATTAATACCATCAGTGGTAACCGTAACTGGTCTAACGCGCGTAGCAGCAAATTCCGTAGTGAGTTACTACCGAATTTGGAAGAGCTATCACCAATCGTGAATACCACGGGTTCTGACTCGTCCTCTATGGATAATATGTTAGAACTATTGGTTACTGGTGGCATGGGCTTGTTCCGTGCGGTACGCATGATGATTCCGCCTGCTTGGCAGAACGTTGAAACCATGGATCCTGATTTACGTGCATTTTATGAATACAATTCTATGCACATGGAGCCTTGGGATGGTCCAGCGGGCCTAGTAATGACCGATGGTCGTTATGCGGTTTGTGGATTAGACCGCAACGGTTTACGTCCATCACGCTGGGTAATCACTAAAGACGGCTTTATTACTGTTGCTTCGGAAGTTGGCGTACATGGCTATAAGCCAGAAGACGTTGTTTCCAAAGGACGTGTTGGCCCAGGTGAAATTCTAGCGATCGATACCCACACGGGTACGATTATGGATGCGGAAGCGGTTGATAATTTATTAAAGCAGCGTAAGCCGTATAAAAAATGGCTGAAAGAGAACAGTGTTCGCATTGAAACTCGTTTACAGCTTCAAGCCTTGCAAAACGAACAGCCTGTTACGCCTGATGAGCTTAAAGCGCACCAGAAGTTACAGTTGGTCAGTTTTGAAGAGCGCGATCAAGTATTACGCCCAATGGCAGAAGCTGGTCAGGAAGCAACAGGCTCTATGGGCGACGATACGCCAATGGCCGTTCTTTCTCAGCGTGTACGTCACGTTGCTGATTTCTTCCGTCAAAAGTTTGCTCAGGTAACTAACCCACCGATCGATCCATTGCGTGAAGCGATTGTGATGTCGTTAGAAACCTGTATTGGTGCAGAAAAGAATGTTTTTGACGAACAGCCAGATCATGCTGAACGTATCATTCTAACATCACCTGTCATTTCACCGTTGAAATTCCACGGCCTGAAAAATACCGGTAATGAAGCATTTAAGCACGTTACGATCACGCTAGCTTACAAGGCCGAAATCGGCTTAAAAGCAGCGATTGAAGCGGTTGCAGCAGAAGCTGAGCAGCAAGTACGTGATGGTGCTGTGATCGTTATTTTGAGTGATCGTCACGTTGCTCCTGGTGAGTTAATTATTCCGGCGGCTATGGCGACCGGTGCTGTGCATCACCATCTTGTTTCTAAAGCATTGCGCTGTGATTCAAACATCGTTGTTGAAACGGGCGCAGCTCGCGACGCACACCACTTTGCAGTATTGCTTGGGTTTGGCGCAACAGCGGTTTATCCGTGGTTGGCGTATGACATTCTTACCGATATGCATCGTAGTAAGGAATTATTGGGTGATCCATTACGATCGCAGCAGAATTTCCGTAAAGGTATCCGCAAGGGCTTGATGAAAATCTTGTCTAAAATGGGTATTTCTACCATCGCGTCTTATCGTGGTTCGCAGTTATTTGAAGCGATTGGCTTAAGCGAAGAAATTATTGATCTTTGTTTTGTGGGCGTTAGCAGCCGTATCGCGGGTGCTAATTTTGCTGATTTCCAAGATGATTTGGAATGGGTAGAAAAGAACGCTTGGCAGGCACGCAAGCCTTTAGAACAAGGTGGTTTACTGAAGTATGTACACGGTGGCGAATACCATGCGTACAACCCAGATGTGATCCAGAATATTCAGCAAGCTGTTCAGCAGAATGATCAAAAAGCTTACGACCGTTTCGCCGACTTGGTGAATAATCGTCCGGTAGCAACGATTCGTGATCTATTGGCTTTACGTAAAGACGTAAAAGCGATCGATCTTTCTGAAGTAGAGCCGGTTAGCGAAATCTTCAAGCGCTTTGATACCGCCGCAATGTCTTTAGGTGCTTTGTCTCCTGAAGCACACGAAGCACTAGCCGAAGCGATGAATGAGTTGGGTGGACGCTCAAACTCAGGTGAAGGTGGTGAAGATCCTAAGCGTTATGGCAGTAACAAAAACTCTAAGATTAAACAAATTGCATCGGGCCGTTTTGGTGTAACACCCGCTTATCTATCAAGCGCCGATGTATTGCAGATCAAAGTAGCCCAAGGCGCTAAGCCTGGCGAAGGTGGTCAGCTGCCTGGTGGTAAGGTTAATAACCTAATCGCGACACTACGTTATTCGGTGCCTGGTGTGACATTGATTTCACCACCACCGCATCACGATATTTATTCGATTGAAGATTTAGCTCAGCTGATTTTCGATTTGAAGCAAGTTAACCCAACCGCATTAGTTTCTGTGAAGCTAGTATCAGAGCCGGGTGTGGGTACGATTGCAGCGGGTGTAGCGAAAGCTTACGCTGACTTGATCACCATTTCGGGTTACGACGGTGGTACGGCGGCTTCGCCATTAACTTCTATCAAATATGCCGGTTCTCCTTGGGAGCTTGGTTTAGCTGAGGCGCATCAATCACTACGAGGCAATGACTTACGTGGCAAAGTGCGTGTGCAAACCGACGGTGGTTTGAAGTCTGGCTTGGACGTTGTTAAAGGCGCGATGTTAGGTGCAGAGTCTTTCGGCTTTGGTACTTTGCCAATGGTTGCTGTGGGTTGTAAATATTTACGTATTTGTCACCTAAACAACTGCGCAACGGGTGTAGCAACGCAAAACGATAACTTGCGTGATAAGCATTACATCGGTACAGCAGAAATGGTTAAGAACTATTTCTACTTTGTTGCTGAAGAAATTCGTAGCTGGATGGCTCAAATGGGCATTCGTTCAATGGAAGAGCTAGTAGGTCGTACCGATTTATTAGAAATGATTGAAGGTAATACCTCTAAGCAGCGTAACCTAGATCTTTCGCCTTTATTGGTTAACGATCACATACCTACAGATAAGCCACATACTGTTCAAGTTGAGCGCAATACGCCTTTCGATCAGGGTGTATTGGCTGAAGAAATGGTACAAGCGACACTGGCTGTTATTGAAGCTAAAAAAGGCGGCGAGTTCAGCTTTAAAGTGACGAACTGTGACCGTTCTGTCGGTGCACGCCTTTCCGGCGAAATCGCTAAGCGCCACGGTAACCAGGGTATGGCAAGTGCGCCTCTTAAGCTAAGCTTAACGGGTACTGTTGGTCAGTCTTGGGGTGTTTGGAACGCTGGCGGTCTAGAAATGCGTTTAGAAGGTGATGCTAACGATTACGTTGGTAAAGGTATGACAGGCGGTAAGCTTGTAATTTATCCACCAAAAGCCTCTGAATTTAGATCTGAAAAGACTTCGATTGTTGGTAATACGTGTTTGTATGGTGCAACAGGCGGTAAATTGCTTGCGGCAGGTCGTGCAGGTGAGCGCTTCGCGGTTCGTAACTCCGGCGCTCATGCCGTTGTTGAAGGCGCGGGCGATCACTGTTGTGAATATATGACGGGTGGTATGGTGTGCGTACTGGGTAAAACAGGCTATAACTTCGGCGCGGGTATGACGGGCGGTTTCGCTTATGTACTTGACCTCGATAATAGTTTTGTTGATCAGTACAACCACGAGCTTGTTGATATTAACCGTATTGGTAATGAATTTACTGAAGGTTATCGTAACCACTTACGCGGTGTAATCACTGAGTTTGTTGCGGAAACAGGCAGTGCTTGGGGTCAAGAAATCTTAGAAGACTTTGACGACTTCATTGGAAAATTCTGGTTAGTTAAACCTAAAGCTGCAGATTTACAGCAGCTGCTTGATAACATGCGCGCTCGTCCAGAGTAAGCGTTTTGAATAAATGATGGGTCTTGTGTGTTGTAATCAGCAGCAAGGCCTGCGGACGAGTGGGAGAGGTTCAAATGACAGAACGTCTGAATAACGATTTTCAGTTTGTACAGGTAGGCCGCAAGGACCCTGTAAAGAAAGCAATGAACGCTCGTACTGAGCAGTTTGTTGAAATTTATCAGCCATTCCAGCAGGAGCAGGTTGCTGAGCAATCACACCGTTGCTTGGAGTGTGGCAACCCGTACTGCGAATGGAAATGCCCTGTGCATAACTTCATTCCAAACTGGTTGAAGCTAGCAACAGAAGGCAATATTTTAGAAGCGGTTGAGCTGAGCCATCAGACCAACTCTTTACCAGAAGTGTGTGGTCGTGTATGCCCACAAGACCGTCTGTGTGAAGGTGCTTGTACATTGAACGACGGCTTTGGTGCGGTGACGATTGGTAATGTTGAAAAATACATCACTGATACCGCATTCGCTATGGGCTGGAAACCTGACATGTCTAACGTTAAGTGGACAGATAAGAAGGTTGCCATTATTGGTGCAGGTCCTGCGGGAATCGGCTGTGCTGACGTATTGGTTCGTAACGGTGTTAAACCGGTTGTGTTTGATCGTCATCCTGAAATTGGTGGTCTATTAACCTTCGGTATTCCAGAATTCAAACTGGAAAAAGAAGTGATGATTAACCGTCGTAAAGTATTCGAAGAAATGGGCGTTGAATTCCGTTTGAATACTGAAATCGGTAAAGATATCGAATTCCAAAGTATTATTGATGAGTACGATGCTGTTTTTCTAGGTATGGGTACTTACAACTATATGAAGGGCGGCTTCCCTGGTGAAGATCTTCCGGGTGTTCATGATGCATTGGACTTCTTGATTTCTAACGTAAATCGCAACATGGGCTTCGAAAAAGACGAAGCTGACTTCATCTCCATGAAAGGCAAAAAAGTTGTCGTTCTAGGTGGTGGTGATACCGCGATGGATTGTAACCGTACTTCTATTCGCCAAGCGGCTGAATCAGTATCGTGTGCGTATCGTCGTGACGAAGCCAACATGCCGGGTTCTGTTCGTGAAGTTCAGAATGCGAAAGAAGAAGGTGTTAATTTCTTATTTAACCGTCAGCCTGTTGCCATTGTTGGTGAAGATAAGGTTGAAGGCATTAAAGTTGTTTCTACCGAATTGGGTGAGCCAGACGAGAACGGTCGCCGTCGTCCACAGGTAATTGAAGGATCAGAAGAAATCATTCCTGCTGATGCAGTATTGGTTGCTTTTGGCTTCCAGCCTAGTCCAGCTCCTTGGTTTAGTGATTTCGGTATCGAAATTAATAGCTGGAAAGGTGTGGTTGCACCTGAGCAGCAAACGTTCAAATTTCAAACCACTAACGAAAAAGTATTCGCTGGCGGTGATATGGTTCGTGGATCTGACTTGGTTGTGACTGCAATCTGGGAAGGCCGAGAAGCCGCAGATGGGATTATGGATTATTTGAAGGTGTAGTTTTTATGACTCGTCTAAGCCGAAAGACTTATGGATGAGTTGAAAATGCTAATAAAATCAAAAAACGCGGCTTATGCCGCGTTTTTTGTTTCTGGTGTGTTAACCACTTCCAATGTTATGCTCTATCTTTATAGTATGATAACTGTACATGGATATACCGCGTAGACGGAGCAGGCAGAATGAATCCAATAAAAATAGTAACAATATCTCTCTTAACTTTTGCAATAGCTGCCTGTGGCGGTGGTGGAAGCCCTGACTCTAGTTCGGATAGCTCAAGCGAAACGGGTGGCCAAACAACAGGCGAGGATACCACTGGTAGTACAGGCGGAAGTACCGATGGAGATACTGGTAGCTCGGTTACTTTGGTTGTTAAGCCAGATCTTGGTGTCGGCAATGGCAGCGAGTTCATTTCAGATGTAGTAGGGCTTAGTGCTGATTATGCTCTTGCGGGAAGTTCTGTAGTAATTACTGTTAATGGTGTTGACTCTGATGATAGCAACTCACTTTTAAATACTAAATATCTATACAAATTCTCTTCTAATTGTCCTACTGATAGTGTGAAATTTAGTTCAAGTATTATTGCTAATAGTGATGGTACGGTAATAAATACTTATTTTAACAGAACATGTGATATTGAAGACGAAGTACTTGTAGAGCTATTTCCTTCCGACGCAGATGTTAACGCAGATACACCAATAGCGACTGCCACGGCTAAGTTAAAAACAGGTTTACCTAAGCTAGGCAATAAAAGTGGCTCAGCTTTTATTAAAAACACTCTAGAAGGTAATTTAAACCTTGTAGATGAAGCCTCTACCATATTAAAGGCTAATGCAGTTGATCCACTTAATGTTAATTCGGTTCTAAATTCTTCCGACTATTATGTTGAATGGACATCTAATAGCTGCCCATCCGCAGAATTTAGCATTGAAACTCACAACCTTTCATCTCCTATTGAAACAAGGTACGACGGGGATGCAGAATTGTGTATTACAGACAGTGTAACCCTTACTCTATTCAACAAGTTTGATGATGAGCTTGATTCTATAACTAGTGACATAACAATCAACGAAAGTTTAGTACCAGCGGAACCTGCACTAGGTACAGGAGTAACGACTAGCTTTACAGCAGGTGAATTACAGTTTTCAGAAACTAGCATAGCAGCACGCCAAACAATTGGAGTCACCGTGAATATTGTTGATATTACTGCTGGTGCTAACACCTTGATTACTGATACTGAATATGCAGTTATATTTAGTTCAGCGTGTGTTACCGGTGGTGAAGCTAGTTTTGATAATGATCAAGTCAGAACAACCTCGGGTATAGCGACTGTTTTCTATACTGCAAACGGCTGTAAAGAGAAGGATACAATTAACGCTGCTTTGTATGCCGTTGAAGATAATGTTGTAAATACCGCAACGTCTTTAGCTATTGCTAAGGGTAATTTAACTATTCAATTGCCAGAGTCAAATAGTATTGAATATCAGGCCATGACAGCTCGTCAGATTGCCATGCAGAATATTTCGTTCTCTGAATTACCAGAAACAACAACGGTTAGCTTTATTGTTAAAGATGAGTTTAATCAGCCTATTAGCGGAAAGCAGGTGGCATTTAGCCTTTCTAACAAGTCCGTCGGTGCTTCACTATCGGGTGGTGAGGTAGGAGATATACAAGGTGAAGGTGAGTTAGTTGCTAGTACTAATGCAGAAGGTATTGTATCTATTACTGTTAAGTCAGGTAAGACCCATGGTTTAGTTACGGTATTGGCAGTTGCGGAGAAAAATGATGCTAGCTTATTAAGAACCCAATCTTTTGGTATTAGTATTACTACAGGGATTCCTGTTCAAACATCTTTTAGTCTTGTGCTGGATAGCTTTAATCCTCGTGGCTGGGATTATTTTGGTGAGACGGCATCAGCAACGGTATTTTTAGCCGACCGTTTCCACAACCCTGTTCCCGATGGCACAATAGTAAATTTCTTGGCTGATGGTGGCTCCATACAACCGGTTTGTGAAACCTCTAATGGTGCATGTTCTGTAGAGTGGCGTGCTCAGAATCCTAGGCCAGGCTTCAGTAAGGATAATAGCCCTACTGCCAAACAACAGACGAAATTAGCTACTGAGCACCCAACCAATGATCCTGACTCTCAGCTATTCAATACTGGACCTGGTGTAGATGTGGATCCAGCATGGAATGGAGGGCGTTCTGGCTTAGTAACAATATTAGCTTATCTTGACGGTGAAGTGGATTATGCTGATGCTAATGGTAACGGTCGCTTCGACGTAAATGAAGATTATAGTTCAATGGCAGAAGCATTTTTAGATGCCAATGAAGATGGTGTTTATACTGCCCCAGATGAAAATAATCCATTTGAGCAACTCATTGAATATGTTGCAAATGGCACTCAAGATCCTGCCCCGGCCACTTACCAGGGAAGTACTTGTACTGAAGCAGCAAGGGGCTTGGGTCATTGTGCAAGCTTAGTTCATATTCGTAGCCAAGCGCGATTAGTGATGGCATCAGATAATGTAGGCTTTAAAATTGATTCGATTGTAGGCGGTCAGACAGCAGACTTATCTTCTGCAAATTGTATTAATGTGTTTAACGAAGAGTATGTAACCTTCAATTTCTTAGTCCATGACTACAACGGTAATACTCCTATTAATGGTACGAGTCTAACCGTAGAAGCAGAAGGCTTTGAAGTTGATTTTCCTAATAATACAATTGGTAGTTCAGCTTTGATTGAACCAGTAATGGTTCCTGTAACCATTCGTCGTGATGACACCTATGAAGATTTAACTGGATTAGTTAGATTGTCAGCAGCCCACCCAGAAGGTGGAATTGCAGGTTCTATTACATCTGTGCCTGTAACGGATGACCCAAGAATTAAAATTAAAACAACTGATTATGTAATTGATATTTCATCAGGAGCTCAGACGCAAGATGTCACCTTTACTTTTGAAGATGCTTGTGGGAATCCTCCATCAGCCAATGATATATTCATTTTTGAAGTGTCTAATATGAGTCAAACTAGTAATGCTGGCACAGCGAATCGCTTCCAAATTAAGGGCAGTGATTTAACTGCTGGAGGTGGTTATAGCTTAACGCTTTCAAATCCAGTAACCGGTTCTGGTGATGGTGATATCAAAATCAGAGCAATTAATGTCGCTGCTGGAGGTTTAGAAACAACCAGAACAGAGACTGTTACGGTTGAATAACTTTTAGTAATTGTCATCTCAACTGATTAAAATCACGATATTGTTATCAAACCCAGCCTAGCGCTGGGTTTTTTGTTATGATGTTTAAAATCTTGAATCTGAAGTCGAATGTAGCCATGTCAGAACTAAAAAATGATCGTTTTTTACGCGCTTTGTTGCGTGAGCCTGTAGACCAAACACCTGTATGGATGATGCGCCAAGCGGGCCGTTATCTACCTGAGTATCGTGCGAGTCGTGCGACTGCCGGTGATTTCATGAGCTTGTGTAAGAACCCAGAGTTCGCTTGTGAAGTAACCATGCAACCGCTTGAGCGTTATCCTTTAGATGCAGCTATTTTGTTTTCTGATATCTTAACGATTCCAGATGCAATGGGCTTGGGTCTTTATTTTGAAACGGGCGAAGGCCCGCGTTTCAAAAAGATCGTACGCACTGAAAAAGACGTTGCTGCATTAAAAGTAACAAATACCGCAAAAGATCTTCCTTATGTGACGGATGCCGTTAGTACCATTCGTCGTGAATTGAATGGTCGTGTTCCACTTATCGGTTTTTCTGGTAGCCCTTGGACACTCGCGACTTACATGGTTGAAGGGCGGTTCTTCTAAAGACTTCCGTCATGTAAAAGCGATGATGTACGATACGCCAGAAGTGATGCATCAGCTATTAAGTGTATTAGCTGATTCTGTGACTGAGTATTTGAATGCTCAAATCGCAGCGGGCGCACAAGCAGTACAGATTTTTGATACGTGGGGCGGCAACTTAAGCGATGTGTGTTATCGCGAGTTCTCTCTTAAGTATATGAATCAGATTGTTGCAGGTCTGAATCGCGAAAGTGAAGGCCGTAAAGTACCTGTGATCTTGTTCACCAAAGGTGGGGGTCAGTGGTTAGAAGCAATGGCTGATACAGGCTGTGATGCTTTAGGTATCGATTGGACAACGGATATGGGTAATGCCCGTAGCCGTGTTGGTGACCGTGTTGCCTTGCAAGGTAATATGGATCCTTCGGTATTATATGCCAAGCCAGCAACGATCCGTAAAGAAGTTCAGCGTATCCTGAATAGTTATGGTCCTGGTACAGGACATGTATTCAACTTGGGTCATGGTATTCACCAATTTGTCGATCCAGCCCATGCGGGTGCATTTATTGAAGCGGTGGTTGAATTAAGCCGTGAACAGTATAAATAATTGCGATTAAGTTTCTAAAAGCCCACTTAAAGTGGGCTTTTTTGTTTGTGAACTCTCTTTTCGGCCAATATTTAAGTCAATGACCAAAGTTGACGAATCGCTACCTCAAGTTATCCTGTAGGTAGAGTTAACGATTTAGTGTAGAATGTGCCGCGAAAAATGGGTGAATGTTCAGCAATAGCGACAGGCGATTTGGTAATGACAGTGAAGACAGTGGATGCCCTATTGGTAGGTGCCGGAGCGATGAGTACGACTTTAGCAATGATGCTAAATAAGCTCGATCCGACTTTAAAAATTTGTGTAGTGGAACGACTTGATCAGGTAGCTCACGAGAGTACTGATGGTTGGAACAATGCAGGCACTGGCCACGCTGCTTATTGTGAATTGAACTATACCCCTGAAGATGGCAAGGGTGGGATTGATATATCTAAAGCGTTAGATATCAATGCCTCTTTCGAAGTGACTCTTCAATTTTGGTCGCACTTGGTAAAAGCAGGTGTTTTACCAGCGCCTAAAGAATTTATTAATCGTACTCCACACAAAAGTTTTGTTTGGGGGAAGAAAAATGTTGAATTCTTACGTAAGCGTCATGAGTTAATGAGCGCTCACCACTTGTTTGAAGGCATGGAATATAGTGAAGATCCTGCTCAGTTAACCACGTGGATGCCTTTAGTGATGAACTCACGTAAAGGTAAAGACCCTGTTGCGGCAACGCGTGTTAATCATGGTTCTGATGTTGATTTTGGTTCGCTAGCCAGAGACATGGTTTCGCACTTAGAGCAGCAAGACAACTTTGAATTATTGCTCGGCCATTCAGTAGAAGATATGAAGCGAAGCAGCGAAGGAGGCTGGTCTGTTTTGCTAGAAGATAATGAGTCTGGCAAAGTAACTCGCGTGCGCTCTAAGTTCGTATTCTTGGGGGCTGGTGGCGGTGCTTTACCGTTACTGCAAAAGTCAGATATTCCAGAATGTGAAGGCTATGGGGGGTTCCCTGTTAGTGGCCAGTGGTTAGTTTGTACTAAGACCGAAGTGGCCAATCAGCACCATGCAAAAGTGTATGGTAAGGCTGCGATTGGCGCGCCACCGATGTCAGTTCCACACTTAGATACGCGAGTGATCAACGGCGAACGTGCATTATTATTTGGTCCCTTTGCAGGTTTTACTACCAAGTTTCTAAAAGAGGGTTCAATGATGGACCTGCCAGCGTCAGTTAAAGCCAATAACCTAAAGCCTATGCTTTCGGTGGGCATGAATAATATGGCGTTGACGAAATATTTGATCAGTGAAGTGTTTCAGTCAGACAAGTCGCGCATGGAGTCATTGCGTGAATACTTCCCTGCTGCTAAAGATGAAGACTGGACATTAGCCAACGCTGGTCAGCGCGTACAAATCATCAAAAAAGATGAGAAAGGCAAAGGCAAGCTAGAGTTTGGTACTGAGATTGTTGCAGCCGCAGACGGCACCTTAGCTGCGTTATTAGGGGCTTCTCCGGGTGCATCTACCGCGACGCAAACAATGATCGATGTGATTGAACGTTGCTTTAGCGATAAGCTTGAGAGTGGTGGTTGGAAAGAAGGTTTGAAAGCAATGATCCCATCCTACGGTGAGTCATTAATTGAAAATGCTGACTTGCTTCGCACTATCCGCCAAGATACGTTAAGTACACTTAAGCTAAACGAATAGCTTTAAGCTGTTGACTGAAGAAAGTATTGAAAAAAGTGGCTTAAAGCACTCGTTCAAAAAGCGCTATTGAATAAATAGCGCTTTTTTTATGCCTGCTGACTAATACCTGCTTTCTAATAATAGTTATTCGCTATAAATACGTTTAACGCGTTGAGTCAGTTGGCAAAATAACTCATAGCTAATGGTATTACACAGGCTCGCAATTTCATTGGCATTAATGTGTTCTCCCCAGAGTTCAACTTCATGCCCCCACATCAATATCATCGTTATCGTTTAGGTCGATACACAGCATATCCATAGAAACTCTGCCTACGGTATGCAAACGTTTACCATTACACCAGACGGGGGTTCCTGAAGGTGCGCTGCGTGGATAACCATCGCCATAGCCGATCGCCACAATACCGATACGAGTTGTATGCTCAGCAATCCAGCTATCGCCATAACCAATGCTTTCACCTGCGTTAACGATGTGGCTGGCCATGATCTTAGATTTTAACGTCATGACCGGTTTTAATGCGCAATGGGGTGGATTGCTGTCAATTAGCGGAGAACTGCCATACAGCATGATACCAGGGCGGCTGATGTGATCACGTACATTGGGCCAAGCGATAATCGCCGCGCTATTATTTGACGATAAAATTAGCTCAGGCCAAAAACCTATTTGCTGTTGTAATATTGCGTCGAGTGCTTGAAACTGAGTCTCTGTCTTGGCTTTCTTTAAATCATCCGAACAGGCAAAGTGACTCATTAATACTTTGATACGTAGCCCAGCATTGCGACACTTCTCTAATAGAGTATTGGCTTCATCTAGACGAAAGCCTAAGCGATTCATGCCCGTATCGATTTTGAACCAGAGCTGTAATTGCGCGAAACAAGGGTCGCTGATTAAAATATTGAGCTGGCTTTGATGATGAAGCACCATTTCGATGTCATATTCCACAGCAGAAAGCCATTCGTCTCTATCAAAGGCGCCTTCTAAGACCACAATAGGTTTTTTGATGCCTTGATGACGCAGCTGCAAAGCTTCATCCATACAGGCAACCGCAAAACCGTCAGCTTCTGTTAACGCTTGTGCGGCAGCTAATGCACCATGACCATAAGCATCGGCTTTAATAACCGCGTATGCTTGTTGGCTATGCTGCTTTGCCAGTTGATAGTTATCTTTCAAGTGCTGCAGATTAATGACTGCTTGAGTTGGACGGGCCATGTTTTTCGCTTAAATCTGGAAGACTATATATAAGGTAAGGTTTATTATGTCAGGCTGCGCAGTCGTAAACTAGCACTGACCTTGTAAAGTACATTTTTAATTAATAGAGTTGTTAAATTCATGCACCCACTGATTGCTGATAAAACATTAGTTTTCTCCCCAGCACTTGCCGCAACCATTGGCTTGGAAGAGGCAATTGTCTTGACCTGGCTAAATGATATTGCTCAAGCACTGGGCGGCATTCAATGGCATATTAATAATGACCAAGTGCGTCAGGTATTTACTTTTTGGGATGATGAAAAGATTCGTCTAGTACTTCGCAGCCTGCACGAAAAAGGGTTAGTGAAACTGGTATCTCCATTATTTCCAGATGCGCCGCAGCTGATCTTTTGCTTCCCGCATCAGGCTCAGCAGCTATCACAAGAAGCCGTATCGTCGCCTCAGCAGCAACAGCCTTTTCAGCAAACATTGCAAAGACCTGCGCAGCCGAATTATCAACAATCGTCCTTTCAGTCGTCGGCGGGTCAACACTCGTCGGGTCAACATTTAGCAAGTCAGCAGGTCAGTTCAAAACAGCCAATGCAGCAACAGTGGCAGCCGACTCGTGATGGTTTGAACCGCTTGCAGCAGCATGGAATTCCCGACAGCTATAGTTTATCGAAGCTGGATGAGTTTATTCTGCAGGCACGAGAGAATGGCAATAATCGCAATGACTGGAATACCCAGTTTTTTCGCTTTATTAAAAAGCATTGGGTTTATACGCAAACCGATGCGCATAAAAAGCAGCAGCGTATAGCAGAAAAAGCTTCTTTCAGTACCAATCATACACAAGGTCCTGACCGACAAGAGCGATTCCAAGCTCGCCGCGAAGAAGCAGGGCCAATTACTCAACAGTGGCAGCCCAGTTTGGATGCGCAGCAGATATTGCAGCGGGCAGGTATTAAGCCGCAGTTTATTCAAGACTCTATTCCCGAGTTTGTCTTATACTGGCAAGAGCGTGGGGATGCGCATAAAACGTGGAATACCAAATTCATTCAACACGTGCGCCAGCAATGGGCGCGTTATTCCTCTTCGCTAGAACACTCGTCGATGCCAACTCGCATCAGTGCAGATTGGCAGCCAGATAACGACTGTTATGATATTCTGGCAATGGCGCACATCGATGTGAATTATGCGAAAAGTTTGATCGGTGAATTTGTTTTATATTGGCGTGATTCCAATCAGTTGCAAACCAGTTGGAATAGTAAATTTTTACAGTATGCTAAGCAGCAATGGGCAAGGCAGTTAAACCAAGGCTCTCAAACAGGTGGCAACTATGCAAAATCAGGAACTGCTCAATCAAGTAACTCAACAGCTTCAGCGAGTCTCGACCAGCTCCTCGATAACGACTGGTGATCAAAAGGCGCCGATCCGTAAGTTAGATGATCATCAGCGAGATGCCATTAATCAGGTATTTGCCTTACTGCGTTTCAATTATCACAATCAATTTCTAAAAGCCTTCCCCGATTTAGAAACATTAAAGCTCGCAAAACAATTGTGGGCACGGTTGCTGGTTGATTACCCCGCCGAAACGATCATGTTTGCTGCCGAGCAAGTCGTTAAGCAACAAAAATTCTTACCCAATGTTCATGACATGATTGAATCGTGCCAGTCTTCTGCGCATAAATTATTGGGTATGCCTGATGCTCATTCTGCTTATATTGAAGCGTGCCGTGCGCCGTCACCTAAAAAAGAATATAAATGGTCTCACCCGGCTGTTTATTATGCCGGTCGCGCCAGTGATTGGTTCTTCTTGGCGAACTCTGTAGAAGCAAAAGCATTTCCGGTATTTGAACGTAACTATGCAATGCTAATGGAAAGAGTTGCTGCAGGAGAAAGCATCGAAATCGAATTACCAAAAGCCTTACCCGAGCATGTTGAAATACCGATCGAACGCAAAGACCTACAGAAAAAGATGAAGCAACTGTTGAAGGATTCGGGGCTTTAATACTATCTATTCAAGGTGGTGTCATAGCGCAATGTCTTATTCGATATAGCTGATATTCTTAATCTGGTATTGGGCTCTAATGTACGCTCACTATTAATGAATTGGTTATTTTTAATAAAGCTAACCGGCTATCCTACTTCAATCTAACTCACTAACAATGCGTCATTGAATCATCGTTAATACGAGTATTAAGCATGAAAAAAATATTTGCTAATCCGTTAAAAAATATCTCTGATCAGTTTGAAAAAATGATTAATGGGCGGCTGTGGCTAAAGGTCATGCTGGCGTTAGTTCTTGGCGTATTGGCTGGGATTTTGTTAGGACCAGACTTAGGCTTAGTCTCTCCGAATGCGGTAAAAACAATTACGTCTTGGTTGGCATTGCCAGGGCAAATATTTTTAGCGGCCATTCAAATGATTGTTGTGCCCTTGGTCGTCGCATCGATCGTGCTAGGGTTAGCCGCCAACAATAACCCAGCCGCAATGAAAAAGAATGGACTTATCGCGATCACATTTATTTTTCTGTCGACGGCCATTGCCGCTGCCATTGGAATCTTCTTGGCGTTAAATATTCAGCCCGGTCACTTTGTTGATGCATCTTCTTTGGTCGAGTCCGGTGTTGCGGAAGGAGCAAATGTTGTGGCTAAAGGTTTTCCTGCTGCTTCAGAGTTGCCTAGTAAGGTCTCAGGGTTAATTCCTAAGAATCCTTTAGCGTCGATGGCTACCGGAGAAATGCTACAGGTTATTTTATTCTCGGCAGTACTGGGTGCAGCCTTAATATCGATACCTGCTCAACAATCAAAACCTTTATTTGATCTTTTTAGTGCCTTGCAAGAAGTAAGCTTACGTATCGTATCCTGGGCAATGTTGCTAGCGCCTTTGGCGGTATTTGGTTTAATAGCACAGCTAGTAGCGAATCTTGGGATTGAGGTTTTAGCAGGCATCGCGATTTATGTATTTACGGTCATATTAGGACTGTTGATAGTCGCATGTTTGTATTTTGCTGTTGCTAAGATAACGTCTGGACAATCTTTGAAAGTTTTTTTCATTAACGTAAGAGAGCTGCTGCTATTGGCATTTTCTACTAGTAGCTCTGCTGCAGTAATGCCAATATCGCTTAATGTCGTAGAAGAAAAATTAAAAGTAAAACCAGAAATTTCGCGCTTTTTGATTCCGCTGGGGGCCACGATTAATATGACAGGCACCGCAATGTACCAAGGTGTCGCGACAGTTTTTCTTGCGCAAATCTTTAACGTAGATCTTAGTTTATTTAACTATGTATTTATCGTAACCATGGCCGTCGCGGCCTCGATTGGTTCGCCTGCAACGCCTGGTGCGGGGATTATTATTTTAAGCATGGTTTTAGAAGGCGTTGGTATTCCGGCTGCAGGTATCGCGATTATTCTAGGGGTCGATAGAATATTAGATATGTGCAGAACGTCGATCAACGTACTGGGTGATGTTGTTGCGTGTACCACAGTGCAATATTTCTCTCCGCAAGGCGCCTCTGTAGAAAAATACAGCGAAGGAAGTTAGTAAGCTATGGAAAAAATAACTCAATTATTTTCAGCGGATAATGAAATGATCATTCTTACGTTGGTTCTATTAGGAATAATCACCGTATTATTTTCTTTAAATCATTTCTTGCGGGAATACTGGGAATCAAGAAGGTTTCAATTTCAGCTAACCATGTTAGTGCTCAGCTTATTATCGTGCGTTTTGGTTATCATTGTACTGCCGATTAATGAAACATTACGCGGAGAGTTATTAACCTTATTTGGCGTGCTATTAAGTGCTTCGATTGCTTTTTCTTCAACAACGTTTATTGGCAATATTCTTGCGGGTTTTATGTTGAAGGTGATTAAAAATATTAAGCTTGGCGATTATATAACGGTGAACGACGTAACAGGGCGAGCAACCGAAATGAGCTTGCTGCATATTGAAGTTCAAACCGAGCAAAGTGATTTAGTGACAATACCTAATACCCTCATGGTGACGCAGCCGGTTAAGGTTGTGCGCTCGACAGGCACTATCATCTCGGTGGATATTTCACTGGGTTATGATGTGCCTCGCTCAAAAATATCTGAGTTATTATGCTTAGCGGTTGAAGATGCAGGGCTCACTGATAGCTTTGTACAAATTAGAGAATTGGGTGATTTTAGTGTGACGTACCGAGCTGCAGGACGCATCACTGATACATCAGCGTTATTGTCGATTAAATCGAATCTGTATGGAGCAGTACTCGACCGTATGCATGGAGCAAAGATAGAAATTGTTTCACCTAACTTTATGAATACGCGTACGGTACAAGACGTACAGATGATCCCTAAGAGCCAAAAGCATGCACCAAAAGATAACAACAACGGCAGTGTAGAAAAAATAATTTTTGAAAAAGCAGAAAAAGCATCAGCAATTTCTAATATTCAGACAGAAATTGAAAAGCTTGCGGCGCAACTAGGAAATAAGGAAGAGCCGGTTAGCGAGGAGCAAAAGAAAAGTGCGGTGGCAAAAATTGAACAACTGAAAGTAGAACTAAAAATAAAAGAAGAGCAGATACTGGAAGATGAAGTAACGTCAGAAGAGGAGATCGAGCCAGAGGATCAAATAAAGCCTAAGGATCGATCTTAAACTTTAGTGAAGTAAGGTGAGTAGCCAGCAGGGCTTACTCATCATCATCCCAATTGCCTTCATAACCCGCGGCTAAATTCTCGAAGCGCGTATATTTACCCACAAACGCTAAGCGGTCGGTCCCAATAGGACCGTTACGGTGTTTACCGGTAATGATCTCGGCAATCCCTTTGTCAGGGGTATCTTCGTTATAGACTTCATCACGATAAATAAAGGCGATAATATCCGCATCCTGCTCGATCGCGCCGGATTCACGTAGATCCGACATCACTGGGCGTTTATTAGGACGTTGCTCCAAGGAACGGTTTAGCTGAGACAGCGCAATGATCGGGCAGCTGAATTCTTTTGCGATGGCCTTCATACTACGCGAGATCTCAGAGATCTCTTGCGAGCGGCCTTCTGACGGCCCAGACACCCGCATTAACTGCATATAATCCACCATCACAAGCGCTAGGTCGTTATCGTTCTCACGATAGACCTTACGGCAGCGTGCGCGCATATCTTGCGGGGTTAAAGCTGGGGTGTCATCAATGTAGAGCGGTAAATCTTTTAAGATGTTTACTGCAGACGAAAGGCGAGGCCAATCGTCTTCAATTAATTTACCACTACGAATACGAGTTTGGTCGATTTTACCGATAGACGATAGCATACGCATAACGATCGATTCTGAGGGCATCTCCATACTGAATACGATACAAGGACGTTTGGTCGCGACCAGAGCATTCTCAACCAAGTTCATCGCATACGTCGTTTTGCCCATAGAAGGACGACCGGCAACCACCACCATATCGGCTTTTTGGAAGCCAGAGGTGCGGTTATCAATCTCAGTAAAGCCCGAGGTAAGACCACTTAAGCCTTCAGGCTTATTAAATAATTCGTCGAGCTGGTCCAGGGTATTTTTTAGAATCGGACCTACAACAACAGGGCCACCTTCTTTGCGATTACCTTCTGCGATTTGAGCAATTTTTTGTTCGGCATCCGAAAGAATGTCGAGAGAGTTTTTACCTTCGGGTTCATACGCTGATTGGGTAATATCACTGGCGGCTTCAATCAGGCGGCGTTGCTGAGAACGCTCTTTAACAATAACCCCATAAGCGCCACTGTTTGCGGTCGAGGGTGTCATATCGGCTAATTCGCCTAAATAGGCGATGCCCCCGACTTCTTCTAAGGTACCGAGTTCTTCTAATTCTTCAGAAACCGTTACCACATCTACCGGTTGTTCTTGGTCGACCAGAGACTTAATGGCACGATAAATATTACGGTGCTTATGGCTGTAAAAATCGCTGTCTTCTAATACTTCTGAAACTGATTCCCAAGCACGGTTATCCAGTAGTAAACCACCCAGTACTGATTGTTCAGCATCAATAGAATGAGGAGGTGTACGTAACGATAAAGTTTGTTGGTCAGCAGCTTTGTCAGTCATTATTAATCAGTCAGTAGCCAAGAATTTGAATCAAAAAAAATGCACTACTAGCATAAGCTAATAGTGCATCTTTATAAAACTAAAGTTTATGCAAAAAGAGATTAGTCTTCAGCAACAACCAATAGCTTTAATGTTGCAGAAACTTCTGCGTGTAACTGTACAGTGATGTCGAACTCACCTACGTTACGGATCGGACCAGTTGGTAAGCGAACTTCAGCTTTAACCAACTCAACGCCCGCTTCAGTAGCAAGCTCAGCGATATCGCGGTTACCCAAAGAACCGAACAACTTACCTTCGTCGCCAGCTTTAACAGCAACAGTAAGTTCGATTTCTTCGATCTTAGTCTTGCGCGCTTGAGCGGCTTCTAATTTAGCAACAGCGGCTTTCTCAAGCTCTGCACGACGAGTTTCGAAGTGTTCAGTGTTTGCTTTCGTTGCAGCAACTGCTTTGCCTTGTGGCAAAAGGAAGTTACGTGCGAAACCTGGCTTAACAGTAACTGTATCGCCTAGGCCGCCTAATTTGGCAACTTTTTCTAATAGAATAACTTTCATAATAAAATCCTTAGCACTACAGAGTTGAGACCTTTCGGGTTCAATCAACTGTGTCTTTTAGTCTGCCCCTAATATCAATAAGACTATCGATCAGAGAGACAAAAATTAGTAATGTAAATAGGTAGGGGCCGAATAAAAATACGCTTATATAAAACGCAATCAGCCATTGTCCACCTAAGTTTTTCATCTCGACAAGCTTGTGCACAAAAGAGGCACCTGCAATGACAAGAGGAATGGTTAATATTGGTAATATACCGCTAATTAACGGAGGAAGATTCGAGCCAAAAACCAACAATAAAACAACACTGACGGCATAGCCAACAGGTAGTCTTAAAGAGTGGAATTCTTCACTATAACCACCAGGGTTATAAAAGGCAGCTTGCCACCAACGCGCTAATAATAAGCACAAAACCATGACCATCGTTTGCACGGCAGCCAATGCCCCAATCATTAAAGGGCCAACTTTAGGTTGAATGCTATGCCAAAGCTCAAGGTTATCCTTTAAGGCTTCTGCTAACATGACTTCACTTTGCTTTTGTACTTCAGCTAATACCTCAGGCATTAACATAGGTAAGGCAAAATAAATCAACACACCCATACCACTAGCGCTCAGCAGCGTTAATCTAAGATCAATGCTCGAACGTAAGATAATGGCTAAAGTCGAAGCGCCAAGGGCTGTGATAAGAGGCGTTGAATCCCCCATAGCCAACCAAGCAAACGCCGGTAAGCTACCCCACAAAACCACATTGGCGGCTTCTTTTGCTCCATGACGCAATATAGAAAGCGCCATAAGAGCAGCGCCTAGCCAGAAAAGCAGAGGAATAAACATCGTCGCGACAATCGCAATGATTGCGTTGAGTGGTTTATCCATGCTCCATTTGGCTAGGGCTTTAAACATTATTACTACAACCGTCGCTTATTTATGAGCGTCAGTGTATGGCAATAAAGCAATGTAACGAGCGCGTTTAATTGCAGTAGACAATTGACGCTGATACTTAGCTTGAGTACCGGTAATACGGCTTGGAACGATCTTGCCAGTTTCAGTAACGTAGCCTTTCAACGTATCAAGATCTTTATAATCGATCTCTACAACGTTTTCAGCAGTGAAACGGCAGAACTTACGACGACGGAAAAAACGTGCCATGGTAAAACTCCTATTCTTCTTCAGCAGCAGGTGCGTCAGCAGCTACTTCTTCAGTTTCAGTGGCGTCAGCAACTTCAGCAACAGGTGCTTCAGGGCGACGGTCATCACGACGACGGTCATCACGGCTTTCAGCCGCTTTAACTGCAGATACTTCAGTAACAGCTTCGTCACGACGAATAACCATGTTACGAAGAACAGCATCGTTATAACGGAAAGAAGTCGTTAGCTCGTCAAGAACTTCTTGAGAACATTCGATGTTCATCAAAACGTAGTGAGCTTTATGGATGTTGTTGATTGGGTATGCCAAGTGACGACGGCCCCAGTCTTCCAAACGGTGAATAGTACCTTCAGACTCTTCGATAGACGCAGTATAACGCTCTACCATAGCTGAAACTTGTTCGCTTTGATCAGGGTGTACCAAAAACACTACTTCATAATGACGCATGTTTAGGCTCCTTATGGTTTGTTTAGCCTTCCAACTACTTTAATAAGTGCTAGTAAGGCAAGGAGTCTTCCGCTGATGACTGATAAATAGTGGCTTAGAGCCAAATTTAGCGGTCTCAGACAGAAAAATGAGCGCGGATTTTATCAGGCTGTTGGATAATATTCAATCAAATACGCATTTCGTGTGAGCATTGGGTAAATATAAGCAGTTGGGTTTGCCATTAATGTCAGCTAGATTAGACTAACAACAAAGCAAAAATAAAATTATAGAGAACTAAGCATGTTGAAAAAACATCTCACATCACGTCTTTTGCCGGTATTACTGATTACCGGAAGCGCTTCAGGGTTGATTGCTTGTAGTGGCAATGACACCAGTTCGACATCTTTGGGCTCATTAGTCGCAATAAAATTTGAAACGGTGGATAAAGTCATTGTCGAAGATGCTTGGACCACGGCTAATTACAAAGCAATCGCTTCATTGGGCTACTCATCCCTAGTGGATAACTTAGATCTTCGTAGTGCGTTTTTAGGGCATGAAGAGGATCTAGGGAAGTTTCTCAATATCTTTGCAGGCAATGGTGCTTTTCCTTGTGATATTGGCTCCATTAGCCTTTCTCAAGATGACTATCGACGCGCTGTTTTTAATGCCTGTCAACTAGGCACAACGCTTTATGATGGTGAGCTTTGGACAAGTGTTACTGAGCATTGTGATGAACAGTCTAATGAAGTCACTAAAACGTTCACCTTGGGCTATAAAGATTATAGACACCGCCAAAAGTTAAATAATAGTACAAGCTACTCACAAGCCTATACCAATGGGGAGTATGTATTTACTTCTTTGCATGAACTGGATGCCGACAACATTTCAGACAGCAATGCATGTCCGCGAGCTAACGAACTAAGTTCTAAAGTTGTTTTTAATCCACAAGCGTTTACTCAAGTTGAAGAAGACGAATCTGAAACCGTCATTACGAATGCTAGCTATGAATTCCAACCAGATTTAGGGTATGTTGAATATGAAAATCTAGAATTGATTGAAGATGTTCCTAATTCATCTGAATATGATATCAGCGGGTCAATTAATATGAATTCTTTGGGTCGAGATATTGCAATTACTGGCACTGACCTTAAATACAGTGAAGACGGTATTACAACAGCAGGTACTTTAAAGCTCACTAAGGGTAATAGTGAGATTACTTTAGAGTTCACGTCTCAGTCGGTCGAAATAAGTTTTGATGAAAATACAACGATCCCTGGTCCAGCAGATGCTAGCGAGACAATTGCACAAGAAGACTTCTAGATTTTTTGAATAGTATAATTATTAAAATAGATTGAAGCCGCTATCTTCTTAAGAAGGTAGCGGCTTTTTTGTTGATAAGGGTTTTAGGAAAGCACCCGTTTACGGAGTTGGCTCCGGCGCAACCGAATCTGATGGTGGAGTATTCAAACCTCTTAAGCTCTCTGGCACCGATTCCAAATGCAACGTGCGAGAAGGGAATGCGCAATCTGCACCATGCTCATGAATGATGTTCAAAATCTTTAACATCACGTCTTGCTTAATGTGATGAAACGCGACCCAATTCGTTGTTTTAGTGAAGGTATAAATAAAGAAATCTAAACTGGATGCACCAAAACTCGTAAAGTTAACGATCAAGGTTTGGTTAGAATCAATATCTTCATGCTGAGCTAGCATGTTTCTTACATCATCAAGAATCAGCGGCAATTTTTTCGAATCACTGTAGCGAACACCAATGGTTTCGTTAATGCGACGATTGCTCATACGAGACGGATTCTCTACCGATATGTTGGTGAAGATCGAGTTAGGAACATACAACGGACGCTTATCGAAAGTACGAATGGACGTTAAGCGGAAACCAATTTTCTCAACCGTACCCTCAATACTGCGGTCGGGTGAGCGAATCCAATCACCCACTACAAACGGCTTATCCAAATAAATAATAATCGAACCAAAAAAGTTCGCTAATAAATCCT
Source organism: uncultured Gammaproteobacteria bacterium (assembly GCA_963851095.1). Taxonomy (GTDB): domain Bacteria; phylum Pseudomonadota; class Gammaproteobacteria; order Pseudomonadales; family Oceanobacteraceae; genus Oleispira. The sequence continues at coordinate 217,804 of CAWKOX010000009.1, forward strand.
TAGCCGCCATGCCGACAATCAAACCACCCATGCCACCAAACGCCAGCATACCGGAAATTGAAATGCCGAGAATTTGAAAGATCGGCATAATAATTAGAATGATAACGGTCAGCTTGGTCACCTTGCCAACGAGCTGAACCGTCGTAGGATCGTGGCCTTTATCAAGCTGCTTTTCTTCGATGCCGGTAATTAAGCGCCAGGTTCCCCAAGCAATAATAACCAGTACGGCTAATTGGCGAGCAACAGGAATGCTTTCAATAATATCCGCCGCAAAATGGCGTGCTGTAATATCGGCAAACCAAGAGGCGCCAATAATCACAATTAACCAGTTCACCGGAGTACCAAAAGCATGCAATGCGATATCGTCCCAGCGGTTTTTACTTTTTACGATGAACGAATCGATTTTTTTATGAAGATAGTGCCATGAAAGGGAAGCGATCAAGGTGATCAGGCTGGTTAAGCCTGCTTCCCAAAGCCAGTCATAATTTTGTGTTACTAAATCCTGCCACCAATCCATTGTTAATCCTTCGATCTAGTTCGTTAAACGTTGGCGTACTGTTTCAAACAAGCACACACCTGTAGCAACCGATACGTTCAGAGAGCTGACTTCACCGGCCATTGGAATATTAATTAAAAAATCACAATGTTGGCGAGTCAAGCGGCGCATGCCTTTGCCTTCTGCGCCCATCACTAATGCAAGAGGGCCTTTCATGTCGGCTTGGTAAACTGACTGAGTCGCTTCGCCTGCGGTGCCAGTAATCCAGATGCCGCGTTGCTGTAAATCTTTAAGCGTACGAGAAAGGTTGGTTACCTGAATGTACGGAACAGCTTCAGCCGCACCACAAGCAATCTTGCTCGCGACCGCATTTAAAGGAGCAGAGTTATCTTTAGGGGCGATCACCATGTGCACACCAGCGGCATCGGCAGTACGTAAACACGCGCCTAAATTATGCGGGTCCGTTACGCCGTCTAAAATCAGCAGTAAAGGTGTGCCTTCGATTTTATCCAGCTCTTCTTCTAAATTTTTCTCGCTATACCCACGCTGTGGATAACGCATAGCAATTACGCCCTGATGGTTGCCATCGGCTTTCTGACTTAATAAGCCTTTATTGGTTTCCATGATGGGAATTTCTTGAGCCTCGGCCAGCTCAATAATGTCTTGCATGCGCTTATCATCACGGGTTTTCATTACCCATAACTCAGTGACTTTTTCTGGGCTGCGTTGCAATAGTGTCATTACGGCATGAATACCGTAAACGATCTCAAGTTTCATTCTATTTCCTATGGAGATTAATGCGTTAGATTCAGCCCTTAAACTAAAGAGGTTAAGGGCTGGGTAACATTAATCGTTATGCGCTTTGGCATTTGATTTTTTGGCTTTCTTTTTCGCAGACCCTGGTTTCTTTGGCTTGCGTGTTTTTGCAGACTCTGCGCTTTGACTCTTCGATTTAGCTTGAGCACCATTCAACTTCTGACGCTTTGACATTGGGCGTTTTTTCTTCTTGGCCGGGCTGTCGCTTTTGCTAGAGTCGGTTTTCTTTGTAGAGGCTTTCTTGGCGGCTGCACCGTCGGATGATTTACCGGTATTGGTCGTTTTTTTGCGATTATTGCGACGAGGGCCGCGACGTTTCTTTTTATCGCCCTCGGTATTTGATTCTTTTTCAGCGACCTTGCGTCTTCTAGGTTTCTGATCAGAATTGGCAGCACTTTGATCACCTGGATCAGCAGCCAAACCAAAGTCGATCTTACGATCATCTAAAGAAACCCCCATTACCTGAATCCAAAGCGTATCGCCTAAGCGGAACGTTTTGCGAGTGCGTTCGCCCACTAAGCGATGCTTCACCTGATCAAACTGGTAGAAGTCGTTATTCAGGTTGGAGATATGTACCAAGCCTTCAACAAACACATCATTCAGCGAAACGAACAAACCAAAACCGGTAACAGCGGTAATGGTGCCTTCAAATACATCGCCGACATGCTGTTCCATGTATTCGCACTTCAAGAAATCGACGACGTCGCGAGTCGCATCATCGGCGCGGCGTTCGGCCATCGAACAATGTTGACCTAAGGTCTCCATGGCGGGCGTATCGTAAGGGAAGATAACCTTCTTCGCTAAACGACCTGCACCTTCAACACGACGAACGTGTTTGCATTCACGAGTACTGCGAATCACAGAACGAATAGCGCGATGCACTAATAAATCGGGGTAACGACGAATCGGCGAGGTGAAGTGCGCGTACGCATCAAACGCCAAACCAAAGTGACCTTCATTTTCAGGCTGATAAACCGCTTGGCTCAAAGAACGCAGCATCACCGTTTGAATAAGCTGAGCATCAGGACGATCGGCAATTTGCTTTAACAGTTCTTGATAATGGCTAGGGGATGGATCACCACCGGCCATGGTCAAGCCCATTTCGCCTAAGAATTCTCTTAAGTTATCCAACTTCTGATCGCTTGGGCCATTATGCACACGGAATAAACCCGGCACTTTATAACGGCTTAAAAAGTCAGCGGCGCACACGTTGGCCATCAACATGCATTCTTCGATGATCATGTGAGCATCGTTGCGTGACGTTGGAACAATTTGGCTAATTTTACGCTGGCTATCGAATTCGATTTTTGTTTCTACGGTTTCAAAATCGATGGCGCCACGTTTAGTGCGGCCTTTACGCAGCATTTTGTACAAGCCGTACATAGTTTCTAAATGAGGCACAACAGGGCGATATTGTTTACGCCATTGTTTGCCTTCATCGGTCATCGGCTTTTGCAGCATTTCCCATACAAGGTTATAGGTTAAGCGTGCGTGGCTGTGGATAACGGCTTCGTAAAACTTGTAACCCGACATTTTGCCTTTTTCACTGATCGTCACTTCGCAGACCATTACTAAACGGTCAACTTCAGGGTTCAGCGAGCATAAGCCATTGGAAATGACTTCTGGCAGCATCGGAATAACGTTTTCTGGGAAGTAAACCGAGGTCGCGCGCTTAGTCGCTTCTTTATCGAGTTCGCTGTCTACTTTTACATAATGTGATACATCGGCAATGGCAACGAATAAACGCCAGCCATTGGTGCGCTTGTTTCTTTCAACATAAACTGCATCATCAAAATCACGAGCGTCTTCACCGTCGATGGTAACAAACGGCAGATCACGTAGATCTACGCGTTTCTTTTTGTCTTTTTCGACGACTTCTTCAGGAATCGATTTAAGCTCTTCTAATAGCTCTTTTGACCAAGTATTCGGAATATCGTGGCTACGAATAGCGACTTCAATTTCCATACCCGGTGCAAGGTTATTACCTAATACTTCAGCAACTCGACCTGTGATCATTTCACCCGGACGAGGCTGTTGAATAATCTCAACGTTCACAAACTGATCGTGCTTAGCACCGTTGCGATCTTTTTCGGCAATCACGATTTCGTGGCTTACGCGCTTACTATCGGGGCGAACAACACCAAAACCACCCGACTGCTCAAAATAACGACCGACAATTTGCGTCGTATTATGTTCAAGCACCTTGGCGATCTGACCTTCTAAACGGCCACGACGATCGGTGCCGGTAATGCGAACCATGGCTTTATCGCCATGAAAGGCTTTGCGCATTTGGTTGTTCGAGATGTAAACATCATCGCCGTCTTCACGCAGTAAAAAGCCGTAGCCATCTTTGTGGCCCTGCAATATACCGGTAGTGACCTTTTTAGGATCAAGCGGAAAGTAGGTTTGACGACCGCGGTTGCTGTCTATTTGGGCATCACGGGCCATAGCAATTAACCGACGGCGTACTCCTTCAGTACGATCCTCGTCATCAACATGCAGCGCAGCGCAAACTTCCTCATAGGTAGAAGGAGTGGCTAAAGCAACTAAGGTTTCAAGAATAAACTCGCGGCTTGGAACCGGATTTTCATAATTCTTAGCTTCACGGGCGGCGTGTGGATCTTGAGGTTTTTTATTCCGAGGCTTACTCACTAGGCGTCATGCTCCTGGCATCTTTTAATATTCATACCGGCTAGTATACCTGCATTGAATTAAATAGGGATATGCCGAAGGGCTAGAAGGGCACTTAAAGAACAATTATTGTGCAATTTTAGGCTGGGTTTCAGTAGATTTAATAGGATTGTCATCTTTCCCTAGGCTTTCAATTAACCAATCGGCAGGTGGCTGATAGCTATCTTCCATAATGTCAGGATGATCTTGCTGTAGCTTGATCGCCATTTCTTCAATGCCGCGAATTTTATCTTCGGCAAAGGCGATCTCTTCTGGGCTTACGCCTTCGGTCTTGCCTTTTTCTATCATGCTGCGTAACTGTGCGGTTTTAACTTTACTGGCTTCTACGTAAGCTCGAAATACACGTTTCTGCTGACGACGTTCATATTCTAAGTATTGCTCATGATTGCCAAGTTCTTCTTCTGTTGGTTTTTCACGTTCATGGTGGTTCCCAAGCTTCGGCGCTCTTGGATCTCCCTCCAGTCGGGCTTGGCGCATAGAAGCAACGGCCTCTGGGTTAGGGATGAAATCCTCAATGATTTCATCCCGTTTGCCCTCATATTGAGTCGTGCTATTTTCTTCAGTTTGAACTTGGTTGATGCGGCTAGGTAAAATTAGCGTGCTATTTTTTGCTTCGTTTTTTGAGGCGATAGAATCCGAAATACTTTCTTGCCAAAATAAAATCTTTGCATCGGGTTGCCAAAATATAATGAGACTGGCAATAACGACCATTGTAATGACAAGAAACATTCGCATAACAGACCCTATTTCAACGCGGCTTTATTTAAGTGGATGTCGGCATTATTACGAAGATTCGATTGCAAGGCGATAAACTCTTCGCGCAATTCTTTTAGTGCAATATCTCGGCTTGCTTCATAGCGCACCGTTGGGTCGCTGTAGGGTAAATGACCATCAACTCGCTCATCGGCAAAGACGATTTCGTAAACGATATCCCCTTGATTTTGCGGGCTTCTAAACGGCGCTGAGACCTTGCCTGCTTGTTGGACAAAGGCAATAGCATGCAACCAGCTGCGTTTTTTATCACTGCGCTTCAACCAACCTAGGTCGCCAGGGATCGCATCGTTTTTATCGTCGGCTATCGAATATTTTTTAATAGCGGCAGTAAAGTCTAGTCCTGCTTTTATTTCTGCCACGACTTGATCAGCAAGCTCTTGGCTAGCCACTCGAATATGTCGAGCTTTAACCCGCTCAACGACTTCAAATTCATCTTTGTTTGCTTGATAAAATTGCTTGATTTTAGCTTCACTGATGGACTTCGCTTTTTCACGCAATGCTGGATTATCATCGTGAACATCGGCGTGTAACCCCATGCTTTCTAATAAACGTGTTTTATGTTGTTCATTCAGAAGTATTTGTTTGATCGCGCTGTAATCGTCAGTACTCAGATTGGCTTCTGCCCAAGCGAGTACGACTAATGAGCCTACACGCTGTTTAACTTGCCCTTTTAAATGATCTAAGTCGGCTTTATGTATTGCTAGGCGGCCTTGTACATTTTGGCGACGGTAGATATCCCATAGCGTTAATTCTTTCTTACTGGTTGTTAAATTTGCGGGCGTGAAGTCGATGCTAGCAATGATGGTTTTCTTTGCTGCTGCTTCTTGTGTTGGGTTGGCTGCTATCATTAACGCGGCTTTTAGCGTCATCAATTCTGCTAGCTTATCTGCGCTGAATTCATGATTAAAATGGTAAAGACTGTCGAGACCGTTAGGTAACGATTTGATACTGGTGACGAGATCTTTTTCGTAGGTTTTACGAATCAGCGCAGTCGCTCTATCTTCTAGCATTACGTCATTGGAAAACCCTACTTTATTTTCACTATTAAGCAGTTCGCTCGCTAACGCTTTGCGTGCATGTTGCGCTAATAAAGCATCGTCGATAATGCGTTGCATCGCTTGCGGTGGCGTAATAGGGCGGCTTGGGTGATTGTAGCTATGCCAAAACATTTCTACGGTATTGGCGCTTAATACCAGCTCTCCCATTGTGGCGGCAATATTCGGATCTTTAATATCGTATTGGACTTTTGCGAGCGAAATATTCGCTGAAAGAGTGATTAATAAAGCAATTAAAATTTTCATAGATATCATCATTTATATTATTATTTTAAGCAGCCCGAAATATTTACGGGCTGCTTATTTATATCATCTCTTTGTATCACATAGAGAAACTAGAAACGATCTGCTGCGTGATTTAAAACGTGAACAGTCATCGCAATCGCGTGAGGAATCACGACGTTTGCCACATCAATACGGTCTGCTTCACTAGTACTGCTTAATACAACGCCGCCTTGGCTGTAAGAAATAGAACCGCCTTCTGTTAATAAAGGGCGAATGTCAGTTTGACCCGCTGGAAGCGCAGTAAAACTTGCCATTGCATCCGTCACTTTTTGATCGGCATTCATGATTGTCCTTTCGTTCTCATTATTATTTATAGTTTTGACGTTATTGCTGTATCAAATAGATACAAGGAAGCGATAAGCAATCAGCTTACGCTGGCTTAAAGCAGGTGGAACACTAGGGATGTTGTAAAATTAAAAACGGTGGGCGATTGGCCCACCGCGTTAAATCATAAGCTTAGAAACGTTCTGCTGCATGGTTAAGTACATGCACTGTCATGGCAATCGCATGAGGAATAACGGTAGCTGCTACTTCTGAGCGATCAGCATCACTTGTACTACTCAAAACGATCCCACCTTGACCATAAGAAATAGCGCCACCTTCGGTTAATAGTGGGCGAATATCATTTTGGCCTGCTGGGATTGGCGTAAAGCTGTTCATGGCTTCAGTAATCGCGGCATCATTGTTCATGTCTTTTGCATCATAGTTATCTTCAACCCAAGACTCCCAACCACCGTGGTTGTTCGCTGACGTTGTCCAAGTATGGTGCGGTTGTAACAAATCAGTGGTATGTAATGCAAAGCCTAACGTTTGTACCGTTGGCGTTTTAATGAACTCGTTGTACCAGTATTGCCCTAAGTTATCGATAGGTTGAAAGGCTGCATCTTCAAAGTCGTCGTAGTGAGACTTGCTGTTGTAGCTTCCGACACTGTAATTTTTAGCCGTTTTTTCGTAAGAGTTATACTCTGAATCTTCATTACACCAGCGCCAAAAGCACCAGCCTGTCATACCACCTTTGCCATCATCTAAATGATCACCGACCAACCATGTGCCTAACAACGTATCCTCAGTGCCTTTCACTGGAATTTGGCTGTAGTTGTAGCCCGCAAGATCATTTCCGTGTGCATCGCCACCACGAGAGTGATTCTGGAAATGCCACCAAGCGGTATAGGTTGCTACAAAGCTACCCACACCAAAAACAGGCGCTCGCACACAGTCACCGGTTACTGCACCGCATAAATAGGTATCTGCAAAGTCATCAACATCGCGTGCGCCTTGGCCCAGTGCGTTGGCAAATTGCTCTATGGTATAGCCAGCCGCTTGCGCTGTGGCAGCCAATTTAGCGAAGTTTGTGGTATCGGGGTGTGCAGCCATATAAGCAACGGCATCTTCTACTAGACGCTTGTGCGTAGGTTGCGTAAATGCTTGAGATTGAAGACTGCCTAACATCAAGCCTGCGCCTAATGCTAATGTGAGTGTTTTTTGAATCATCATGAATTTGCTCTATTTGAGGTGTATTATTGTTTTTATGCCGTGAGCTCCCACTAACTACGACATTAGTATGGCTTACTTTATATTTCCTAGATTACGGTTTCATGATGGCTTTGCAATGATTTCAAATAAATTGGCCTCAATTGCTACAAAAATTTCTCAGTTTGAATAAGCGCTGGATCAGCTCACGATTTAAACAAGTTCATTAGTTAGGGTCGCGCTTCTTTTTTAGCTCTCGACTTTGTACTTGAAATAAGTGCTGCATGAGTAGGTTCTGATTGTGATCATCTAAGTCTTGAAAGTCGACACGAACAATCTGTTTTCCATCTTTAATGCCGGAACCCACAACCTTTCCGGCAGTAATAATCGCGACGTCAGAGGGTTTCAGCTTTAACTGTAATAATAGGTTTTCGTCATCAGGGATTTTCTGTTCGGTATGAAACGATATTCCACAAGCGCTAAGATTAACGGGTTTCAGTTCGCCATTATCAATAAAACCGTGGGTCTTGGATTGCCCACACATTGATACGTTAATTTTCTTATTGAGTAACGTGCAAATCGTTGCTAATTGAGGGTGCTGGTTTGCTAACGCTTCTATCGCCGATTCCAGTTCGGTATCGATTTTGTCGATCGTTTTGCTGTTGTCATCAAACTGGCCATCTTCCCAAGCTTGATATTCTTCATCGGTGATCATTTTAAAGCTGATTTCGGCCTCATCATCAATACGGAAAAAACGGCGACGTTCAGTTGTCATTCTTGTACCTTTTTAATTGCTAATACGCTTAAAAAATATCAGTGGGGTCGAGTTCAAAGTCTTCTGGTGATGCATTCAATGCATCATTTATATCGGGTTCTGGGTTTTCGATGAGCGGTTTGTCGTCGTCATCATTTTCATTACTTTGTAGAATGATAATCTCGACTCGGCGGTTTTTCGCCCTAGATGCCGCGTCGGTATTTTCTACCAAAGGTCTAACGTCGCCGTGGCCAACCACTTGAAATCTTTCTTGCCCCATTTCTGGCGCAATGAAAAGTTCTTCGGCAAATGCCGCTGCTCGGGCGGTTGATAATGCCCAGTTAGAACGAAAGCGACCGCCGACGGTAGGAATGTTATCGGTATGCCCTTCAACTGAGATGCGACCAGGAATGGTGACTAATACCTCACGAATTTTATCGATAACCGGTAGGAATCTGTCGTCTATATAGTCAGAGCCTGATTTGAAAGCGCCATTTTCTCTGATTCGAATAACGACTTTTTTACCTTGGGTTTCAACCTCAATTTTGCCGCTAGAAACTTCAGTCTCTAGCTCGGCGGCAATTTCGACGGCCGTTTCTTCCGCTTTCTTTTCATCAGCTGAGTCTTTTGGAACAGCGATCTCACGAGTCTTTTGACCTTCGTCACCTTGGCGTTCTTGCTGCTGAGTTACTTCATCTTGGCAGAGTACTTCTAAGCTACTCTTTGATAAATCACTGGTTTTTTGCCGTACTTCATTAATAGGCGTTGGCTCAGGAATAGACGGGCTGAAATGCCTAGCGATAACACTGGTACCTTTAGGTGGGTCATCGGCTTTTACTTCTGCTTGTACCCCAAAAGCTTGGCGTAGTTCACCCGCTAAGCGCTTAAATTTCAACGCATCCATCTCGGCAAATGATAATAATAAAACGAAGAAGCACATGAGTAGTGACATTAAATCTGCAAATGTCATTACCCAGGCAGGAATCCCCGCGGGGCATTCACAGACTTCTTCTTCCTCATCACTCATTATTGACTACTCCGCTACCGCTCGTTGTTTTTCTTTGACGTAATTCTGTAGCATAGCCTCGATTACTCGAGGGTTTTGACCACCTTGAATCGCGATGAGGGCATCAATGATCATTGACTGAATCAATCCCTCTTGTTCGGCACGCAGCGTTAATTTATCAGCAAACGGAATCATGACCATCGTCGCCATCATGGCACCGTAGAGTGTGGTTAATAGGGCAACCGCCATAGCAGGGCCAATGGATTTTGGATCATCCATATTGGCAAGCATGGCTACCAGCCCAATGAGTGTACCGATCATTCCCATTGCCGGACCAACATCGCCCATGTGGGTAAAAAAGGTTGCTCCGTACTTATGGCGTTCTTGTGCCATTTTCATATCTTTGCCGAGTAAGGCTTTAACGACTTCAGGGTCATGGCCATCAACAAGAAGCTGAATGCCTTTGGCCAAAAAATCGTTACTAACCTCTTTCCCTTCTAAAGAAAGAAGTCCGCCCTTTCGTGCAAGGCCAGCTAGTTCAACGGTTTCTTCAATGATTTCTTCTGGCTTGCTGACTTTAAACATAAAGGCTTTTGCCATAATGCCAAAAGACCCGAAAAAAGCGCCAATTTCAAATTTCATTAATACTACAAATAAGCTTCCGCCCACTACGATGAGTAGAGAGGGGACGTTGACGAACATCATGATGTCGCCACCCATAACCATTGACATGATCACTAAGCCAAAGGCGCCTAAAATTCCAATCAGAGATGCGAGATCCACTGCTGCTCCTTTTGCTCTTTCAAAAATTAACGGAAATAAAGGTGTATAACAAAAGTGTAGACAAAGATTTTTATTCTGCCGTAAAAGTAACTACATGAATTCACAGTTAATTACTCACTTGATTAGAAAGTAATGCTCGGTTAGTGTGGCGCCACAGAGTGATGGCTTAAGCGGCAAACATAGGTGAACCATGGCGAAAACAACCTTCCATTTTGAACAATCCCTAGCGGAATTAGAAAGTCTCGTTGAGCGCATGGAATCTGGCGAAATGAGCCTAGAAGATTCATTAAAAGCGTTTGAACAAGGGATTAAATATACCCGCGACTGTCAAAATGCCTTGGCTAAAGCAGAGCAAAAAGTTCAGCTGCTGCTACAAAAAAATGGCCAGATGGAAGCACAGCCGTTTAATAGCCCATCTGCTGAAGACGAAGATTAATTGTTATGACGCTACCCGCGACTTTTAAACAGCAGTTACTGACGAGCCAGAAACGCTGTGAAAATGCCTTAAATAAAGCCATCAAACACTTAAATATTAGTGACCCTTATCTTGCCGACGCCATGGTTTATAGCTTGCTTAATGGTGGTAAGCGCGTTCGACCTTTTTTGGTGCAAGCGACTGCTCAGGCCATGGGAATTGATGATGAACGCGTTGATATCGCGATGGCCGCGATTGAAATGGTGCACAGCTATTCGTTAGTGCACGATGATCTGCCTGCCATGGACGATGATGCGTTACGTCGTGGACAGCCAACCTGCCATATTAAATTTAACGAAGCGACGGCCATATTGGCGGGTGATGCGCTCTTAACCGGCGCCTTCGAAATTCTTGTTGATATGCCTGCCGAGTTTACAATCGCTCAGCGTTTAAAATTAGTGAGTCTATTAAGCCAAGGTGCGGGCGCATCAGGAATGGTTGCTGGGCAAGCGATTGACCTAGCGTCTGTTGGTAAAGACGTCGACCTTACTCATCTAGAGCGTATGCATGCACATAAAACCGGTGCTTTAATTCGCATCAGTGTTTTGATGGGAGCGGTATGCGGAGATCCAGACGCCGATACTTTGCAGCACCTCACGACGTATGCCAATGCGATTGGCCTAGCTTTTCAAGTCCAGGATGACATCCTAGATATTGAAAGTGATACCGCAACCCTCGGTAAGCAGCAGGGCGCAGATGTCGCATTAAATAAGCCAACGTATCCAGCACTACTAGGCTTAGAAGGCGCTAAAGATAAAGCAGAGCAGCTACGCCAGCAGGCTTTAGAGGCCTTAAGAAATCTTTCTGGTGATACTTCAGCGCTTGAACAACTCGCGGAATACATCATTACTCGTGACCATTAATGTGGCTGGGTATTGCTGGCGAGTGATGCTGGTGCTGTCGCGAAGAGCGATAAATTAAGCGTGAATAGCTATAATTAAGAACGCGCTGCAATAAATTAAGGACGCACTATCTGTTCTTAATCGTGGTTATTAGGGGTTATTACAGGTTAATAGGTTCTACTTGCCGAGCTAGGGGGGTAGAATAGCGCCTTTTCTAAAATGAATACGAGCTTGTGGAAAGGTTGATTAGCGACTTTCCAACGGGCCAGCCAACGTCGTGAAGTGCATGTTTACTGAAATACCCAATGAAAGACCCGCAACGCCGTTATTGGACTCTGTGACCGAAGCGGCAGACTTGCGCTTATTGGCTCTCGATCAACTTGAGCAATTTAATCACGAGTTACGCGAATACCTTATCTACAGTGTTGGCCAATCCGGTGGGCACTTTGGTGCGGGTCTAGGCGTGGTCGAATTGACGACGGCGCTTCATTATGTTTTTGATACACCTAACGACAAGCTCGTTTGGGATGTTGGCCATCAAGCGTATCCACACAAAATTATTACCGGTCGTCGCGAGAAAATGACCAAAATTCGCAGCAAAGAAGGCCCAGCGGCTTTTCCTCTGCGCAGCGAAAGCGAATACGATACCTTTGGCGTAGGCCACTCGAGCACCTCAATCAGTGCCGCTATGGGCATGAGTTTAGGCATGCGCGCGATGGGCAAAGATAATCAAGCCGTTGCCATCATTGGTGATGGTGCTATGACCGCGGGAATGGCCTTTGAAGCCTTAAACCATGCGGGTCATGAGAAAACGGATATGTTGGTTATCCTTAATGATAACGACATGGCGATCTCTGATAACGTAGGGGCCTTGAACAAGTACTTCACGCGTCTTTGGGCTAGCCCTAGCTACACCTCGTTCCGCGAAGGTAGTAAAAAAATACTGCAAAAAAGCACGACCGCCTGGGAATTCATGCGTAAGACCGAAGAGCACATGAAAGCGATGGTTGCACCAGGTATCTTCTTTGAAGAGCTGGGCTTTAATTATTACGGTCCGATTGATGGCCATGATACCGAAGAGCTTGTGCATACCTTGGCGAACTTGAAAAAACTGCCTGGGCCAAAAATTCTTCATGTGGTTACCAAAAAAGGCAAAGGTTTTGCGCCAGCCGAAGTAGAACAAATTAAATACCATGCGCTGAAAAAACAACATGTCAAAGCCCCTGCAGGGGTTGCGATTCAAAGTTATTCTAACGTCTTTGGTAATTGGCTGTGCGACATGGCCGAAGTTGATGAGCGCTTAATGGGGATTACCCCAGCAATGCGTGAAGGGTCTGACATGATCCGTTTTTCTGAACTGTATCCTAAGCGTTATTTTGATGTCGCCATTGCCGAACAGCACGCAGTGACATTGGCAGCAGGAATGGCATGTGAAGGCGCGAAGCCAGTTGTGGCGATTTACTCGACCTTTTTACAACGCGGTTACGATCAACTGATTCATGATGTTGCATTGCAGAATCTCGATGTGATGTTTGCTATCGACCGTGCAGGGCTGGTGGGTGAAGATGGCCCAACCCATCATGGTGCTTACGATTACAGCTTCTTACGTCCGATTCCGAACATGGTTATCATGGCACCTTCGAACGAAGATGAATGCCGCCAAATGCTGTATACCGGTTACCAATACCAAGGGCCAACAGCGGTTCGATATCCGCGTGGTTCAGGTACTGGCATCGAGGTGCAAACTAAGATGGAATTGCTAGACATTGGTAAAGGTATTATGCGCCGCCAGCGTGTTGCGGATTCCAGCAAGGCTATCGCGGTATTAGCGTTTGGCTCGTGCGTGAACTTTACCTTAGCCGCCGCTGATGAATTGGCCGAGCAGGGCATTGAAGTCAGTATTGCAGATATGCGTTTTGTGAAACCGTTGGATGAAGCGTTAGTCACAGAATTGGCTGAGTCTCATGACCAGTTAATCTGTATTGAAGAAAATGCGATTATGGGTGGAGCAGGATCTGCAGTACTGGAGTTCTTGGCTAAGCAAGGATTACAAATTCCTTGTCAGCTAATGGGAATACCTGATCGTTATATCGAACATGCATCCCCGGTGCAGCAGTTCGAAGATGTTGCCATCGACAAAGCCGCTATCGTTGCTAAAGTGATGAGCTGTTTATAGCGTATCACTTCTTAACACAGCACTTCATTATGATCTTAAGATAATGACCTCAAGAGAAAGCGACGCTGATTAAGCGTCGTCATCTTGATGGCTAATTTTAGAATTCGCCGCTGCTTCTGCTTTAACATTACTATTTAAATAGTGCCCTAGCTTGCTCGCTTTAGTATTCAAATAACCATCGTTATGCGGGTTACGACCTACTTCAATTGCAACACGCTCTAAAACATTAACCCCAGCTTCAGACAAAGCTTTTACCTTACGTGGGTTATTGGTCATCAAACGAATAGTTTCAATACCTAAATGAGCGAGCATTGGCTGGCACATATCGTAGGTACGCATATCAGCGCCAAAACCTAACTGTTCGTTTGCTTCTACGGTATCGGCACCTTGATCTTGCAGATTGTAAGCCTTAATCTTGTTTAATAGACCAATACCACGACCTTCTTGGCGAAGGTATAACACCACACCACGACCGGCTTTTGCCACAGAACTCAAGGCTGTTTCTAACTGATAGCCACAATCACAGCGCATACTGAAAAGGGCATCTCCAGTAAGACATTCAGAGTGGGCGCGGGCTAAAACAGGTTCACCAGAGTCGATATCCCCCATTGATAAGGCAACATGCTCTTTCCCTGTGCTTTCGTCTTCGAAACCATGCATGGTGAACGTGCCAAAAGGCGTTGGCAATTTAGAGGAAGCGATGTATTTAATGCTCAAAGGGGAAACCTCGGATGCTTGAAGTCAATAACCGTTATAAACGGCTAACAAGCAGGCAATTAATGATGTTTATATAAATTTGGGGCGCATTTTAACAAGATTAATCGCCGCTGACTAATTTAGGGGCGCAGTAATGTTAATTCAACCTTGATATGATATTTAGTCACTTATAGTTTTGTCGTTTATTACGCGTATTTTAGAGTGTTATTTAAAGTATTCATTAGGGTTTTTCATTTAGGGCTTTCATTTAGAGTTAGGTAGATTGGCATGATATGGATTTTGGTTTTTATTTTAGCAGTCGCGCTATTCTTCTTGCCGCAATGGTGGGTCGGGCGCGTCTTAAAGCGTCATAGTCATGAGCGTGAAGACTTTCCCGGCACGGGAGGCGAGCTCGCCCTGCATTTAATCAACGCTCATGGATTAGAGGGAGTTCAGGTTGAAGCAACCGAGGCGGGTGATCATTATGATCCTGTGGATAAAATGGTGAGGCTCACTCCTGATAAGCTCGAGGGACGCTCGCTCACCGCTATTGTTGTAGCGGCTCATGAAGTCGGCCATGCGATTCAAGATCACAATAAAGAGAAAACTTTTAATGCCCGTATCAGCGCCGCCAAGTTTGCCAATGTTGCTCAGCGAATAACGCCTATCGCCTTTTGGATCAGCCCGATGCTGGCTTTTGTCAGCCCAGCAGCGAGTCGCGTGACGTTGGGTATTGCCGTTATCTCGATATTAGCCAGCACCCTCGTCCACTTGATTACTTTACCGGTTGAGTGGGATGCGAGCTTTGGCAAAGCCTTGCCTATATTGGAAAAAGGCGAGTATCTTAATGAACAAGATATGAAGGATGCTCATACGATTTTATTAGCGGCGGCGCTCACCTATGTTGCCGGCTCTCTTGCTAGTTTATTAAACGTATGGCGCTGGTTACGTTATTTTAGACACTAAATTAAGCTGCCAGAATAGAAATTAAAGAATAAATCATGAAGGAGAATTTGAAATGAAAACCTATATAACCAAACAAATCCTAATCTTGCTGGCAATGAGCATTGGGTTGCTACTGACCGGTTGCGCGAGTCATCAGGGTCATGACCAAGGCTATGGCATGCAGGGCCGATCAGCGATGGCGATGGAAGCGGCTCCGGTTTCTTCTCTAAAGTCGGTACGCAGTGATAGCCATGATATGAATAGCAGCGATACGGATACGCCCCGCAAGTTGATCAAACGCAGCTGGCTGACACTTAGCGTGAAGGATTTAGCTCAGGCCGAAAAGCAAGCAAAAACCATAGTCGAGCAGCAATCTGGTTATATTCAAAATACCCAGGGCGAACAAGGTAAATCATTCAACTTATCGATCCGCGTTCCACAAGAGCAATATGACATGGCTTTGGCTGAGTTAAGACAAGTCGGTGAGATCAAGTCTGAAAATGAAAATGTGCAAGATGTTACAACTGAGTTTATCGATAACAAAGCGCGTTTAACCAACTTGTATAAATTACGCGATCGCATTCAGCTGCTATTAAATCGAGCTGATCGCATTGACGACATTTTAAAAATTGAGCGTGAACTGAATCGCACACAAAGTGAGATTGATCGTTTAGAAGGGCGGATGAAATACCTTAATAGCCAAGTTAACTATGCATCGATTGAACTGTCGGCAGAAAAGCAAGCCACGTATGGCCCGCTAGGATATTTCTTTATGGGAATTTGGTGGGGCGTAGAGAAGTTGTTTGTGTGGGATCAGTAGCTGTTTAAATTAGAGCTGTTTGAATGAGAGCTGCTTGAGCTAGAACAAGAAGAGCGATGAACTCTTTTTGTTCTAGCATCTGTTTAATTAAAAAAAGTATGCCAGTCCCTGCACACAAGCCAATGCAAAGATTCCCGCTAAAACATCATCAATCATAATGCCAAAACCGCCATGAACCTTTTCGTCTAGCCATTTAATTGGCCAAGGTTTTACAATGTCGAAAAAGCGGAAAAGAATAAAGCCAATCACGACCCATTCGATGCCTGTAGGCAGCGCAAGATAAGTTATCCACAATCCAATCCATTCATCCCAAACAATGCCGCCGTGGTCATGTACGCCTAAGTCTTTAGAGGTTTGTTCGCACAGGTATACGCCAAAGGCAAAACCTGCGATCAACACACATAAATAAGGAATCAGCGGAACGTCTTGCAGAAACAGCCACCAAAACGGAATTGCGGCGAGGGTACCGAACGTTCCTGGGGCCTTAGGCGCACAGCCAGAGCCTAGACCAAAGGCCAAGAGGTGAATGGGGTTGCGTAGATTCGGTTTAACGGCTGAAGTCATTTGTCTTATCCATTTGAAGAATTAAGGCTCAAGAAAGTTAAAATTAAGTAAAAACCTTATGATAAATCATAAAGCGGGTAGCATCTTAAAAATTTTCAGCTATCTTAGAAGGCATTACTATTCGTTCGTGATTGAATAGCGATTATTTCTTTATTTACCAAGGTCTCCCATGTCGGAAAGTACAAGTCGTATTCCTAAAATTGTTTGGTTATTAACCCCATTATTAGCGGTTGCCTTTGTCGGGTTTCTGTTTTTTTTAAAGACAGTGCCCTCTGGTGATGAATTGGACGCGGTAAAAGGGGATGCTAAAAAAGTATTACAAACGGGTGTTTCGCGAGCAAAAGAAGAAGCACGAAAAGAAGCTGAAAAAATAGCGGCTAAACCGGCGTATGATTTTTATAAGCTATTAAAAGATAGTGATGTGCCGGTACCCAACGCGGAAGAGTCACACTATAAATCAACGCCTAAGACCGATGAAGCTAAATACCAATACACTCTTCAAGCGGCATCTTTTAGAACAAATGAACAAGCTGATCGCTTAAAGGTTCAGTTAATTTTGAAAAATCTAGCGGCCTCTATTGAAGAAGTAAGTGTAAAAGGTACACCGTATTATCGCGTTATGGTTGGCCCTTTCACCGATCGTTCAATAATGAATAAAGCGCAGGATGTTTTAGCCAACCACCGAATCAATGCCATCGTCTTTAAAAAGCCGATCAAGTAGCTTTTGCACAGTATGAATTGGCGCTTAAAATCGATAAAAGGGATTATGGCGAAATTATCATAGATGTTTGTCGTTTCTAATAAAGGACTTACCGCTTATCCTATTCCTTCCTTGTTGTCTTGTGAGTCAATTGTGCAACCAATAGCCCCCCAATTAGTGGCAAAACTAGCCTCAAATTCTCCCGTAACGCCTCTTACCCAGCAGGTGCAATTTAGTAGAGAAGATTTAGAATCTTGTGGGCAGGGAGGTTTGTTTAAATCAAGCGAAGCCCAGTTACCGGCAGGGCCGTTGCTCATGATGAGCCGTATTGTTGATATTAAACCTCATGCGGGTTTGTTTAAAAAAGGTGAAATAATCGCCGAGTTTGATATCAACCCAGAATGTTGGTTTTTCGAACATCATTTTATCGGTGATCCCCTGATGCCGGGCAGTCTAATGCTAGAAGGCCTGTGGCAAACACTGGGCTTTTATTTGGGCTGGAGCGGCTACCCTGGAAAGGTAAGAGCACTTGGCGTGGGTGATCTGCGACTTAAAAATGAGATAACCCCCGAGGCAGGCTGTATCGAATATAAAATTAATATTCGTCGTATTGTTGCCCGCCAAACAGTGCTGGCAATTGCTCATGGCACTATCTACCAAGCAGGTCGAGAAATTGCGACTGCGAAAGATCTTCGGGCCGGTATGTTTCAGGGTTGAAATTCGATCTGACTGCCCCCAATTAGTTTGAACTAGGGTTGCTATCACAAGTATTTATACGGCAACCAATCGAACTTTTTGGAGCAGAAGATGACAACAATTGTATCTGTACGACGTGGCAACGAAGTCGTAATTGGTGGCGATGGCCAAGTCTCATTAGGCAATACCGTAATGAAGGGTAATGCTAAAAAAGTACGTCGCCTATTCAATGGACAAGTATTGGCAGGTTTCGCTGGCGCAACAGCCGATGCTTTTACCCTTTTTGAAAAGCTTGAAACCCAACTGCAAAAAAACCAAGGTCAGCTGACCCGTGCCGCAGTTGAACTCGCCAAAGAATGGCGCTCAGATCGCGCTCTTCGTAAACTGGAAGCGATCTTAGCTGTTGCCGACCATACCGCGACATTAATCATTACCGGCAACGGTGATGTGTTACAGCCAGAAGACGATCTTGTGGGGGTTGGCTCCGGCGGTAACTTCGCTTTGGCTTCTGCCCGCGCACTGCTAGATAATACAGAACTTTCTGCTCGTGATATCGTTGAAAAAAGTTTAACCATCGCTGGCGATATCTGTGTCTTTACCAATCAAAATTTTACTATTGAATCCATGACCGCACCGGCTGAAATTAAAGCCATTACTGCAGAAGGGGAAGAAAAATGAGTCAGATGACCCCAAGAGAAATTGCCCACGAACTAGACCGTCACATTGTTGGCCAAAATGAAGCAAAGCGCGCCGTTGCTATTGCTTTGCGAAATCGCTGGCGTCGTATGCAGCTTAATGAAGAGCTGCGCGAAGAAGTTACTCCAAAAAACATTTTAATGATTGGCCCAACAGGTGTCGGTAAAACTGAAATAGCTCGTCGCCTTGCAAAACTGGCTAATGCGCCGTTCATTAAAATTGAAGCAACGAAATTTACCGAAGTGGGTTATGTTGGCAAAGACGTAGAGTCGATCATTCGTGATCTTGTGGAAACGGGCTTTAAAATGCTGCGTGAGCAAGAAATGCTGAAGGTTGATCAGCGCGCTTATGAAGCCGCTGAAGAACGTATTCTTGATGTGTTATTACCGCCAGCCCGTACCAGTGAAAAAACAGAATGGGATACGACTGAAGAACCGAAAAAAGAAGATTCTTCAACGCGTCAGATTTTCCGTAAAAAATTACGTGAAGGTCAGCTAGACGATAAAGAAATTGAAATCGATCTTGCTCAGCAATCACAAATGGGCGTAGAAATTATGGCCCCTGCTGGCATGGAAGAAATGACCAGCCAGTTGCAAAACATGTTCTCGAGCATGGGCGGTGATAAAAAGTCTAAACGCAAATTAAAAATTAAAGATGCGTTTAAACAAATCAAAGATGAAGAAGCTGCAAAAATGCTGAACGTCGATGAATTAAAAGCCCGCTCGTTAGAAGCTGTTGAACAACATGGCATCGTATTTATCGATGAAATTGATAAAGTATGTAAGCGCCAAGAAAGTGGTTCAGGTGGCGATGTTTCCCGTGAAGGTGTGCAGCGTGATTTATTACCGCTGATCGAAGGCTGCACAGTAAGCACTAAGTATGGCATGGTTAAAACGGATCACATTCTATTTATTGCTTCCGGTGCTTTCCATTTAGCTAAACCGTCAGACATGATTCCTGAACTGCAGGGGCGTTTACCGATTCGTGTGGAATTACAGGCATTAACGCCAGAAGATTTTCAGCGTATTTTAACTGAACCAAAAGCGTCGTTAACCGAGCAGTATGTTGCGTTAATGAAAACGGAAGACGTTGATTTAAGCTTCACTGAAGACGGCGTTAAGCGTCTTGCAGAAGTGGCTTTTGAAGTTAACGAAAGCACTGAAAATATTGGTGCGCGTCGTTTGCATACGTTATTAGAGCGGTTGTTAGAAGAAGTGTCATTTAGCGCGACTGATTTATCAGAAGCCGTTATTGTGGATGCAGAATATGTGAATGAGCATCTTGGCAAAATTGCACAAGATGAAGACTTAAGTCAGTTCATTCTATAACGACTTATTAACAATGCACCATGGCGAATTAGACACGACTAAGCTGCATTCCCACTGCATGCAGCGCTTCAGTTACTGTATTTTAACAGAGTCGTCACTAGACAGTAATTGAGTGTTTAATTCGCATACTTAGTCTTATTCCATTATTCCCAAAGAGGACATCTCCTTGTCTCTTATACCTAAAGATATAAAAGTCCGAAAGAAAAGTCAGTGCTTAGAACTGATTTATGCAAATGATACGGGCGCAGATGATGTTTTCCAGATTAGTTTCGAACTGTTACGAGTCTATTCACCTTCTGCAGAAGTAAGAGGTCATGGCGTGGGTAATGAAGTGCTTCAGTATGGGAAAAAGAATGTGGTTTTATTAAATATAGAACCGGCTGGTAACTATGCTCTGAAATTGATTTTTGATGATGGCCATGATTCTGGTCTGTATGATTGGAAATATCTACGTCACTTGTGTGATAAGCAAGCTGAACTTTGGCAGGATTATTTGGCCCGTTTGGAAAAAGCAAACTTAAGCCGTGAAAGTAATGTAATCCAATTTAAAGCGCTGTAATTTATAACTAAATGCTTGTAGTAGAAGTAGCTACTTATAAAAATATTTGAAAGTATGGCATCAAGGATTGGGTTGATGGAACAAAATAAAGTAAGGGATTATTTATTAAACAAACCAGAGGCTGAAGAAGACTTCCCCTTTGGTCCGGACACGATGGTTTTTAAAGTCAAAGGAAAAATGTTTGCACTGCTAAGTTATGGCAGTGGATCAACCCCCGATAAGCGCCCTCAGATGAACCTTAAATGCGATCCATTAGAAGCAATTCAATTACGTGATGTATTTGATGATGTGATTGCGGGCTATCACATGAATAAAAAGCACTGGAATACGCTATATCTTACCGATGCTGACAATGCCAGTGACCTACCTGATGGTGAAGTTCAACGGCAAATAGATAATTCGTATCGCTTGGTTGTAAAAGGAATGACCAAGGCACAAAGAAACTCATTAGAATTGCAGTATTCAAATGAACAGCTGTATGGCCTTGATTTTTGTTAATTATTTTTATAAATAGAAAAACAGTTAAAAGCTAAACTTTAAAATTTCCAATCATTGTATTTAATATTGCTGCCGACTCATTTAAATGTTGGCATTGAATATTTACATTCTTACTCTCATTCGCTGTATTGTCTGACATGTTTTTAATATTTAAAATATGTGAGTTTAATTCCTCGACTACCGAGCTCTGCTCTTCTGTTGCCGTCGCTACCTGAATACTCAGGTCGGTAATTATGCCAATCGCATTGGTAATATTTTGCAAAGACTCGCCCGCTTTATCGGCTTCTTCTACGGAAGATCTAGCAGTTTCTATACCTTCATCCATAGCACTAACAGCATCTTCTGCACCGCTTTGCAGTTTATGAATCATGCTATTGATTTCTTCTGTTGATTCTTGCGTCCGCTGAGCTAGTGTTCTTACTTCATCGGCAACCACCGCAAAACCTCGACCCTGTTCACCCGCGCGAGCGGCTTCGATGGCGGCGTTAAGGGCCAGTAAGTTAGTCTGCTCAGAAATGCCTCTAATTACTTCTAAAACAGAACTGATATCGCCGACATCTTGAGCAAGAGTTTGAATAACACTAGAAGCGTTTTGCATTTTTCCAAATAAAGAATTGATACCTTCAATGGACGATTGAACAATTCTTTCACTATTGGCGGTATCGGTTGCAGATTGTTTAGCGGCATTTGCCGTTTCATTTGCATTGCGTGCTATCTCGTGAACAGTCGCGCCCATTTCGTGCATGGCGGTGGCGATCATATCAACGCTTTGCTGTTGCTCTTCGGTATTGTGCTGGGTGGATAAGGATGACTCAGTTAGGTTCTTAGCAATGTGAGTAACGTCGCGGCTATTACTGGCGATTGCGATAATTAAGCTATGCAGCTGGTTAACAAAAGTATTAAAAGAACGTGCTAACTTTCCGACTTCGTCTTTTGTATCAACTTGCATTTGTTGAGTTAGATCGGCATCACCTGAAGCGATATCACTGAGCATGCTAGACGCTCTTATAATAGGGCGTGCAAAGCCAAGGGCTACCCACAAACCAAGTATGATTAACAGGATTGCGACTATCATGTTCATTAATACAAGCTGCATGGAAGTATTATTAATCGGGGTGTAAATTTCACTCGTCGGAATTTCGATAATGACAAACCAATTTAATGATGGAATAAATTTTGCCGCTAAGAAGCGTCCATCATGGCTGGAGGTTTGCAGAATATTAATCGACTCTTTATTTAATAAATTATTTTGAATGTCAGAATTAAATAAAGAGCTTAAGCTCGTTCCGGAAGCGATACTTTTATCGGGATGAACTTGTATGTTGCCATCTTGGTCGGTTAAGAAAGCCAAGCCTTGCTCACCCACCGTATAGTTTTTGATGAGGTCAATGACCTGAGATATTCCCATGCCAATCCCCGCAACTGATTTCCCGTCATGGGTTCTATAATTAATAAATAACGTTAATGTATCTAGAGTCGCATCGTTATCGATATCTAAAGAATATTTTTTGTCACTGTTTAAAAATTTATAAAACCATGCGTCTTTGCTGCTATTGCGGTCTAGTGTTCTCGATAGACCACTTGGGATGTAGTAGTTATTACTTAAGCCTGAAACAATGAATGCGGTGATGGCATTGTTATTTTGTTTTGTCGCGGTGAGGTAGCTTGTAATTTCGTTGAGTCGTGATGCATCTTCACCTTGCGCTAACCATTGGTTGGTAAAGGTATTTTCAGCCATAGATTTAGATATTGTCAGAGGAAGACTGATTTCTTTTTCAATGGCATAGGCCACGGCATCAAGGGTGGCTGGAATTTCTTCGTTATTAATCCGCTCCGTCATCATGCTGCGCATGGAGGTATTGCTGATGATGGTAGAAATCAGAACACTGATTAATAGAGAGCCGCCGATGACGAGTGATAGCTTGCGACGAATGGGCAATGTATTCCACATAATAGATAAACCTGCACAATGATCATTCTTTAAGCCTAGCCAAAGAATGAGTTATCGCGAGGTTTGAGGCCGATTCAGCTTAGCTCATATCCATAGGGTCAATGTCCAAGTTCCAACGAACCTTTTGGATACCCTTCAAATTTTCTAAAAAGTGCACCAAGGGATCAAGAACACGATGCAGCGCGGTACGTTCATGACTCATGATTTGCATTTGCTGGCGAAAGCGACCATTACGGCGTTCCATTGGGGCTGGGAAGGGGCCAAGCAGGGTTACTGGGGTGGTATCTGCTTGAGTTTCATTCATGGATAGAAGATTGCCCTGCCAGTATTGATTTAACCAGCTTTGCACAAATTCACGGGCTTGGTTTTGTACTTGCTCGGCCAGTGACTTATCACTGCACTCGGTGCGCAATAACGCCATGTAGCTGTAAGGCGGTAGTTGAATGTGTTTGCGCTCTTGTAATAGATTAGCGGCGAGTCCGTGATAACCGCCTTCTAATAACATGTTCAATTGCGGATGATCGGCATACAAGGTTTGAATCCACACTTCGCCGGGTTTATCACCTCGGCCAGCGCGGCCTGCTACTTGCAAAATCAGCTGAGCGGTTTTCTCCATGCCACGGAAGTCGGCGCTGAACAAACCGGAATCCGCATCGAGAATGACCACCATAGTGACATCTGGAAAGTGATGCCCTTTGGCCAGCATTTGTGTACCGACTAAAATACACGGCTCGCCTTTGTGAATTTCATCAAACAAATTATCAAAAGCGTCTTTAGTGCGCACGGTATCGCGGTCTACGCGTTTAATATCTGCGCCGGGAAATAATGTGTGCAGATTTTCTTCAATACGTTCAGTACCTTGGCCTAACGCTTCGATATGTATGCTATTGCAGTTAGGGCATATCCGTGGAATGGCCACTTGATTATCGCAGTGGTGACAATGCATGTGCGGTGGATATTGGTGTATGGTCATGCGCGCATCGCAGCGAATGCATTCTGCCATCCAGCCGCAATCGCGACAGGCTAGAGTGGGGGCAAAGCCTCGGCGATTGATGAAAATCATCACCTGCTGGCCTGCGTTTAAGTGCTGCTTAATTTTATCAACAACGGGCAAGGCTAAGCCAAACTCTAGTGGCTGATGCAAAATGCTATGCAGCTTCATGCTAGGTGGTTTGGCGTTACCCGCACGTAGGGTTAGCTTGTGATGGCTGTAACGACGAGAGTAGGCGTTATGCAAAGTTTCTAATGCGGGGGTCGCTGAGCCCAATACAACCGGCAATGATTCTTTATGCGCGCGTTTAATGGCAAAGTCACGAGCGTTATAGCGTAAGCCGTCTTGTTGCTTAAACGAGGCGTCGTGTTCTTCATCAATGATGATTAAGCCCAAACTTGGCAAAGGGGTAAAAATCGCCGAGCGCGTGCCGATAAGAATCTTAGCTTGGTTTTGGCTACTCTGGTGCCAAGCTATCAGGCGTTCTTTATCATTCAGGTTTGAATGCATCATCACCACAGGCACATCAAACCGCACTTGAAAGCGACGCAATGTTTGTGGGGTAAGGCCAATCTCGGGCACCAGTACTAACGCTTGTTTATCTTGTTCGATGGCTTTGGCGATTAGCTGTAAATACACTTCGGTTTTACCACTGCCGGTCACGCCGTCTAATAACGCGACGTGGAACTTACCAAATTGCTGAGATATTTTATCCACAGCAGAGGCTTGCTCGCTGTTTAAAGTAAGTGCTGACTCCCTTGCTAACGACAGTGCAGAGCCACTTTGAGGAATAGGAAGCTGTTGGTAATGCTCGATTAAGCCTAAACTCGCTAAACGATCGAGCTGGGCTTTGGTAAAGCCTTGTTGAGTCAGGTCTTTATGTCGCCAATAGGATTGTTGCTGAAAAAGCTGCCATAACGCGAGCTGCTTCTTTCCGCTCACTGAGCTAATCATTTCGGCAGAGGTTGTCTCAACTTGGCAGGTGCGCCAATGCGGTTCAGCAATGTCACTGATCTGGCCGCCCTTACGTAATAATACCGGAATCGCAAGATCGAGTACTTCGCCCAGAGGATGGTGATAATAGCTACTGAGCCATTCACATAACGCAAGTATGTTAGGACTGACTAACGACCGAGAATCGAGTTTATCGGTGATTTGCTTAAGCTTATCCACAGGCACAGCGGTGTCTGTCTCGATGGATAAAACAAAACCAATTAATTGCTGGCGGCCAAAAGGCACCCGAACACGGCTACCGATTTCATAATCAGAGGCAGCGGTTTGGGCAAGCGGCAAATAATCAAAATGTCGGCGCAAGGGTACGGGCAGCGCAATACGCAGGTAGTAAGTGTCAGTCATGATACTTAGTTTACAGGGTTTGTGGATAAAATCCGACGGAAAGTGCTTGTTAGAATCCAACTCTCTGGTATCATTCCCGATCCAAATCGTTAACATTGTTAGTTCTTATTGAAGAATACGTCATGTTAGCACTTTCGTGCGGTACTCCAGTGTAGGAATAACACTGCTGGAGATAGCGGCACTTTTGATATTATTAGGTGACTTATGAAAGCTGGTATCCATCCTGAATACGCTGAACTTGCTGCAACTTGTACTTGTGGTAACACGTTCACAACTAAATCAACTCGTACTGGTTCTATTCACTTAGACGTATGTTCTTCTTGCCACCCTTTCTATACTGGTAAGCAGAAGACTGTTGATACTGGCGGTCGTATCGACAAATTCCAGAAGCGTTTTGGTGGCTTCAAGAAGTAAAATTCTTGCACTGAATCCAAAGAACGCGCTCAGGATTATCCTCAGCGCGTTTTTTTTTACTTACATGCTATGGAAATAAAATGAATATTAAAGAAATCTCGATTACCAGCAACCTACGTAAGAAAATTCAAAAAGCGGTTAAAAATACTAGTATCATTTTTGAAGATGAAAATGGCGATATCGTGATTAACGTTGAAGCGTATACTGAAAATACTTCGCACACAGGCCGTTATCCGTTAGAAGATATTCTTGGCGAAGATGCTTTGGATTATGATGTAGAGTTTTGGGTTTTTAACTAAGAGCGGTTTTTTAACTAGAGTGGGTTTTAACTCAGCACTGCAAGAACTCGTTGAAGTGAAGCAACGCTAGACTATTTTTATATCTAGCGTGCTTAACGTATTACTTATCTGCTTGATACCTCAAAGCTATCCTGCTTTACCCGCAACAAATGGATTTGTCCGTCTTTCTTGGCCGAAGGTAGAGTTAGGCCCATGTCCTGGCACAAACGTAATATCATCCCCAAGTGGAAATAACTTATTACGAATCGAAGCAACTAATTCTTCATGATTCCCCTGCGGAAAATCTGTACGACCAATCGAACCTTGAAATAACACATCACCAACCAATGCGAGTTGATCATCTTTGCTATGAAAAATCACATGGCCTGGCGTATGTCCTGGTGCATGGATTACATCTAAAGTTACATTGCCGACGGTGACTGTTTCGCCTTCTTCTAACCAGCGATCGGGTAAAAAACTGTTAGCCATCGGAAAACCAAACATTTGAGATTGCTGAGGTAGCATGTCTAGCCAAAATTTATCGCCTAAATGTGGCCCTTCGATCTTTATGTCTTTTAATTTAGCTAATTCTACCGTGCCGCCCACATGATCTAAATGTGCATGGGTTAATAGAATTTTTGTAATGGTCGCGCCCATCGCTTCGGCCTGCGCAACAATGCGCTCGATTTCACCGCCAGGATCGACCACGGCAGCTTGTTTAGTCTCTTCGCACATGATGATGCTGCAATTCTGTTGGAACGGTGTCACAGGGACGATGGCGACTTGTAATGGCATGGGAGTGCTCTCTGTATCACAGGTATAAATGGATAAAGCTTGAGTGCAATTATAACCTAATTTGATATAAATTCTTAAGTTCGTGCAGGAGAGACCTGCACAGAATAAAAATGTTTACAGCGATGCTATTTCAGAATCCATATGGGATAGATTTTGAATGCTTTTAAGTTTATTAATATAAGAATTCGTATTATCTTGAGAATGCCAGCGCTCGTTATTTTTATAGCCTTCAAGTCGATTTTGCATACCTTCGTAAATGACTCCTAAGCCTTTCCCTTTTAAATCACGCAATATTTTCTCTTGAAGCTGAATGGCTTTTGTATAATTACCTTTCGCCGCATAGTTAGCCGCGACGGTATCAATAATGAATGGCATGTCTTTTTTATATTCGGGAATATTGTTAATCGCTTTTTGTGCAGCAATAGGATCGAACAGTGGTTTTTCTTTAGCGGTTGATCTTACCCAAGCATAGTCATTAGCAAACTCTGAAGAAGAACGCGTAAGGGCGTAGTCTAAAACTTCAACTGCTCGTTCTAAGTTTTTATCGCCAGCGATTCCTAGTGAAAGGAACTGAATATAGGTCATGGCACAAGGGCTATTGAGAAGGTAACAGTCGGCTAATTGTTCTCGAGCAGCCACGAAATCATTTTTCATGATGGCAAACATAACTTTGGTAAAAGTCATCTCAGAAAATTCTTTTTTATAAGGTCTATTTAATAAGTCTTCAGCGTAATCCAGGTCTTGTAATGGACCGTTTACTATTTTTATGAGCGCAAGCAGGTTATAAACATTTTGATAACCTTTCTGTGCCAGTATTAATAGAGCCTGGTAGCCTTGCATGGCATCTTCTTTATTTTTTCCAGTCGTTTGAATCACGGAGTAAGTTAGTAGGTCCCACTCTTCTCCTTTTTGGGCGAGTTCTTTTGCCAAGCTCATACGCTCGGCGAGAATTATTAATGGGTAGTCTAGGATTTTTATAAGCTGAAATTAAATAACGCTGAGCCGAACGACTGCCATTGTTCGCCGATTTTTCTAAGTATTTATAAGCTGTTGTATAGTCGGGTGCAGTCCATTGTGCAGACATTAAGCTCTCACCAATTAAGTAAGCTGCGTCTGCTGCGCCCGCATTGTAGGCAATGTCACAGTTTTTTATTAACGATTGAATGTCTTGGGTGAAAACCAGCATCGTATGCGATTCTTTACAATCATTAAATAGTTTTTGGGCTATTGGCTCTAGAGTTAAATAATCATTCTGGGGTGGCTTTAGGTGCAGGCGTGATTTGTGATCAGACAGAATTCTAACATCAGATGATTCTTGATCATCGAGAGGTGTAAACGATTGGTACTTTAATTCGGCAAAAGCTGTTAAGCAAAAACAAAGTAGTGTAGAAAAATAAAGTATACGCATGAAGATCCCTCTTGCATTTTTTGGGCATCATAACAGAAGAACTCAATAGGGCAATGTTATTAGGTCAATACTTTTAACAATAGGTCATAGGTGGGAGGTCTTTAGACCAAGAAATTAGGCGCAGGATGAATCAGTTTGCGCCTAATCTCTTAAGTTATTTAGAACGTTACGATTTCGGGCTGGGTACCTTGATACTGCGGCATCGTCATACCCACATTGGCATTTACATACGTCGGATCGGCCATGGTGTAGCGTTTGCCGTTCAATTCCCAGCTATCACCCTCTGTTGGGCTATTAAATTCAACCGCGGTTGCGATATGACCTGGAAAATCGACAATCACTACGTCTAGATTCAGCAGTGATTCCGTTAACCAAGCAAACAAAGCGGCTCTGTCTTCACAATCAGAATACGGGTAATACAGGGTTTCGAGTGGGAATAAATAATTCTCTTGCTGAAATTGATCATCATCTGTTTTGTATTCAAAAGCCGTTTGTACAAAACGTAATAAGCGATTGACGGCTTCTGTTTCGGTTTGATTTTCGACAATAGGTTTTAACTGAGTTAATAAACTAAAAGCCGTTTCTTTTGGCATGCCTGCAGAGAAATAATTTTCTAAGTCGAGCTGCGGAAAAGTTTTGAAGTAATTAATCATATCCTTAGGGTAGCTAATCGTAATGGTGTGATTCTCGCCGCCATAGCTGAACGATAACTCACGGCTTTCTTTATGGCTGCTCGCAATAAAATTATTTGGATTAGAGAAATCTAAATTTCTTTGACCATCAAGATGCTTACCACTGTATGTGAAGACCTTGCCGGGTTTCATTTCTTTTTCATTAAGCGCGACAGAGTAATAGCGCTGATTATTCAATGTGAAATACGTTGTACTAAATAATGGCTGCTTTGACGGCATTAATAAGAATACTTGGTCGTTGTAAGCAATGCGAGCATTGTATCCTGCCTTAACCAATAAGAACCAAGACGTAAGCTGACGGCTGCTTTGATTACGTTGATTCGAACCATGCAGTTCGCGTGCGAACTGATCAAATAATAGGGCGGTGCCCCAATCATTGAGTTGTAGTGAGGTTGCCGTTTCAGATAGCTGGGAGATGATCTCTTTGTGGGGCTGAGTCGCTAAGTTTTCCCAGTAACTGGCGATATTTTTGTTGCTGATTTTTTTGCGAAAGGTTTGTTTAAATTTTTTATGATATTCAATGCTTATTTTTTCACCAAAAAAGTCAAATTTTTCGGTACGTAAATTATAATCTTTTTTGGTACTGGGTGTTTTAGTTATGCTTGTATTTGAATTGTTGAGCTCTAAATTTAATGGTAAAGGCTTTTTAGTTTTAATGTTTTTTGAAATGCTAATTGGCTGAATAATTATCGGTTTTTCTTCTTGCTCTATCTTTACGACCTTAGGCATAGTTTTAGTGATTATGACGGGTTCAGCAATAGGCATCTCTAAAGGTTTAGGTTTGATGTCACGCTTAACCGTTTTCTCTACATCAACTTCTTCCCATTTTTTATTCAAAAAGCCAATGAATGCTTTATCGTTTTCATCAAGGTAGCTTTGAAATTCAGATTGGGTTTGCTTTAACCATTGTTCATATTCTGAATTCTCAGATTGGCTATTAATACTGAATGTTGAAGCTGCAAGCGCAAGAGAGGTTAAGAAAAAATTTCGTAGAGTTAGTCTGTTCATAGTAAGACCTAGGAATGAAGGCTGAGGTAAAAACATAAAGCAAAAAAAACCGACGCGAGGCCGGTTTTTGACAATTGAATAATGATTAGTTATTCATGTTTGCAATTTCTGCGGCTAGCTCGTCTTGAGCTTTGCCTGCTTGAAATTTCTGCCATAAAGCACGTTCATTTTTCATGGAAGTGTTGATCGACTGTTCAGCAATTTTACCAACGATTTCTGGTGCCAAGCCTACTAGTACAACAATGCCACCTGTTGGTGTTGGCATCTGACGGAAAATACGAGAACCAATTAAGGTTTCTTTGGTGATCTGTTTCGTGACAGACGTATTTACTTGATCAACGGTTTCGCTATCACCCGCGCCAGTTGTTTCGGCGTATTGTTTAATCATGTTCTGAACTTCAACTTTCATGGTCTGAGCCAGCTCTACACGAGCTGCAGTTGCGGCCATTTGCTTCATGAAGTTAGCGCCAGCGCCAGACTTGTCAGCATAACCAACAGCAGAAAGCTCAATGCCATCAACAGGAGCGCCACAAATCCACTCAGGAGCAGGTTGGTTAGAACCGTCGGCAAATACACAGCTAGCCACTGGCTGAGGTAAAGGCTGAGTAGAGCTACAGGCCACTAATAAAGTCGCTGTGCTGGCAATCAATAATGTGCGAAGTTTCATCGTTTTCTCCATAAGATGGGATAAGGGTTGTCATGCTCAAATAGTGAAATTGAGCATAGCGTATGCCTCAACAAATTACTACTCGACCATAAAAAAACCGCTGCGACCATAGGCCGCAGCGGTTTTTAGCAATACTCAAATAGGTATTGAAAATTAGAACAAGCGACGTACTTTAATCGTGCCGTCAACACTCTGAATTTTATCCAGTGCTAACTCACTTGCGCCAGCATCTACGTCGATAACGACATAACCAATGTTGCCGAAGGTTTGTAGGTATTGACCGCAAATGTTGATGTCATTTTCAGCCAGTATCGAGTTGATCGCGTTCATGATACCAGGCTTATTCTGGTGAACGTGCAAGATACGGTGCTGGTCAGGGTGAGCAGGTAATGCAACTTCTGGGAAGTTAACCGCAGAAATAGTCGTACCGTTATCGCTGTATTTTCCTAGCTTCTCAGCAACTTCTAAACCGATGTTAGCTTGCGCTTCCATGGTAGAGCCACCCACGTGTGGAGTAAGAATAACGTTGTCGAATTCACGCAGTGGTGTGATGAACTCTTCATCATTTGAGCGAGGCTCAACTGGGAATACATCAACCGCAGCGCCTAATAGCTTTTTGCTACGAACCGCATCGGCTAGTGCATCGATATCCACAACCGTGCCGCGAGAAGCGTTCATCAAGATAGAACCTTGCTTCATCTGCGCGAACTGTTCTGGGCCCATCATCCACTTAGTGGCAGCCGTTTCTGGAACGTGCAAAGAAACCACGTCAGACATGCCTAATAATTCTTCCATGGTCGCAACCTGAGTTGCGTTACCTAGAGGAAGCTTGGTCACTACGTCATAGAAGAAAACTTCCATACCCATAGATTCAGCCATAACAGACAGCTGGGTACCAATGCTGCCGTAACCCACGATGCCTAGCTTCTTGCCGCGAATCTCAAAAGAGTTCACTGCAGATTTTACCCATTCGCCACGGTGACACTGAGCGCTTTTCTCAGGTACGCCGCGCATCAATAAGATAGCTTGAGCAATAGAAAGCTCGGCAACTGAGCGAGTATTTGAATAAGGTGCATTAAAGACACAGATACCACGTTCTGTAGCAGCTTTAAGGTCAACCTGGTTAGTACCGATGCAGAAACAACCAACCGCAATCAACTTCTCAGCTGAATCAAAAATGTCAGCCGTTAACTGTGTGCGTGAACGGATACCAACGAAGTGGGCATCTTTGATACGCGCTTTCAGTTCGTCTTCAGGCAAAGCCGACTTTACGTAGTCGATGTTGCTATAACCAGCAGCTGTCAATGTGTCTACAGCGCTCTGGTGTACGCCTTCAAGTAGTAGGAACTTGATTTTGCTTTTATCAAGAGAAGTTTGGCTCATGATGGTACCTATGTTGGAGTATGAAATCCGTTGGAGTATAAAATCCGCTAGAAACTTTGACTACTTGGTTGGCTTTTTGCTTTACCAAGTTTTAATCAAAGGCTCTGAAAAATTAGGCGCGTATGCTAACATATACGGCAATTAAAGTGTCCTCTTTTGAAGGGGGCGAATGATGAAAAGTTTGTATTTTGAAAGTGAATATCTTTCATATAGGCATAAAAGCCTCAAGAAAGGGCTAATTTCCAACATAATACCGACGAATACGCATAACTAAAGCGGATATTTAGATGACACAGTCTCAAACTTCTTTAAGCCAAATAGAATTAGAAAACCAACTAAAAGCCATTGTTGGTGACGATAAAGTAAAAACTGACCCTGATTCGTTAGAAACCTTTGGTAAGGACTGGACTAAGATCTATCCGCCAAATCCTTCTGCGATTGTATTTCCTAAAACGACCGAGCACGTTCAAGCGATTGTTAAATTCGCCAATGAACATCAAGTCGCTTTGGTGCCTTCTGGTGGTCGTACCGGTTTGAGTGCAGGCGCAGTGGCCGCCAAGGGTGAAGTGGTTGTTGCCTTTGATTACATGAATAGCATCTCTGGCTTTAACGCGATGGATAAAACCGTTCGCTGTGGCGCGGGTGTGATCACCGAGCAGTTACAAAATTATGCGGAAGAGCAGGGCTTATTCTACCCAGTTGATTTCGCTTCTGCAGGCTCTAGCCAAATTGGCGGTAACATTGGTACGAACGCCGGTGGTATTAAAGTCATTCGTTATGGCATGACCCGTGATTGGGTCGCGGGGTTAACCGTTGTGACCGGTAAAGGTGATATTCTTGAATTGAATAAAGACCTAGTGAAAAACAATACCGGTTACGACATGCGTCAGCTGTTTATTGGTGGTGAAGGTACGCTTGGGTTTGTGACGGAAGCAACCATGCGCTTAACCCGCCCCGCTAAAAACTTAACGGTATTGGTTTTAGGTGTGCCTGAGTTTGAAGCTATCATGAGCGTCTTAAATACCTTCCAAACCAATATCGATTTAACCGCGTTCGAGTTTTTCTCTGACAAAGCGATGCGTAAAGTCGTGGCGCGTGGTGATGTGCCTGCACCGTTTGAAACCGAAGCAGAATATTACGCGTTATTAGAATTCGAAGCCGAAACCGAAGGTCACATCGATCAAGCGATGGAGCTGTTCGAGAAGTGTATGGAAGAAGGTTGGGTATTAGACGGCGTAATGAGCCAGTCTGAAACTCAAGCGCAAAATCTATGGCGCTTGCGTGAAGATATTTCTGAAACGATTGCTGAATGGACGCCGTATAAAAACGACATCTCTGTGGTTGTTTCGAAAGTACCGCCTTTCTTAAATGAAATTGAAGAAGTTGTTACTCGTGAATATCCGAACTTTGAAATTATCTGGTTTGGTCACATTGGTGATGGCAACTTGCACTTAAATATTTTAAAGCCTGATGATTTAGCAAAAGAAATTTTCTTTGAGCAGTGCGCGAAAGTATCGACTTGGGTTTTTGAAATTGTTGAAAAATACAAGGGGTCTGTTTCTGCCGAGCACGGTGTGGGCATGACCAAAAAGCCTTATCTTGAATATACCCGTAGTGCGGCTGAAATCGGTTATATGCGTGCGGTGAAAGCAGTATTTGATCCGAACAATATTATGAATCCTGGCAAGCTAATCGATATGGAATAATTCAATCGAAATAAACGGCCGATATGATGTGAATCAATCGGCCTTTTTTATTTAGGATTTGGATTGTAAACAACAACCTGATTTCGGCCATTCTCTTTGGCTTGATACATGGCTTTATCTGCTGCCTTAGTAAACTCTTCTAGCGTTTCTAAATTTTTATTCCACATAGCAATGCCGATGGATATTGTTGACGGCGTTTTTAAAAATTCGCTGACTTCTTTTTGATATCGTAAACGTATCTTTTCTGCACGATTAAAAGCAATTTTTTCATTAGCATCAGGCATTAAAATCACAAACTCTTCACCGCCATAGCGACATACAATATCGGTTCTTCTGCACTCGCCAATCATTATTTTCGCAAGCTTAATGAGTACTTGGTCGCCAATGTCATGTCCGAACTGGTCGTTAACACGTTTAAAATAATCAGCATCCAGTAGTAATAACGTGAGAGGTTTTTTGCTGCGCTCTGATTTTTGGATTTCTTTGTTTGAGTTTTCATTAAAATAACGACGGTTAAATAATTGCGTTAAAGGGTCTTGGGTCGCTTGCTCCCAAAGAGACTCTTGTAGCTTGGTGATTTCTTCGATTTTCTTTTTTAATTCTTTGTTAGCTTCTTCAAAGCCTTGTTCTAATTCCACGCTTCGAGTGATGTCTGTGGACATTCCAATTAAACTGGTCAGCGTACCATCATCATCAAATAACGGTGCCTTAACAGACCAGTAATGTAACGTTTTATCTCCATATGTTAGTTGTTCAATGCCTTCCACTGTGGATTGTGTTTTAAGTAATTTAAGATCTAAAGGATCAAACTCTTTACTTTCTTCAAACCCCATAAGATCGTGAGCCGTTTTGCCTAAGATTTCAATTCCGGGGCGATTAAATAATTCTTCTACCATTTTGTTGGCATAGATAAATCGTTGTTTTAGATCTTTTATATAAATGTATACGGGAACATTATCTAAGATCGTATTTAATTTATTTTCGGTCGCTTTGTAGTGGCTAATGTCAGTTGATATTCCAAACATACCTACCAGTTTGTCATTCTTTCCGGTTAAGGGTTTTTTGACCGACAGAAACGTTTTAGCCCTACCTATACTTTTAATGAATAGCGTTTCTTCGCTTGCAATCTTGACTGTTTTTCCAGAGGTTATTCGGTCGATTTCCTCTTGAATTTTATTAACGGCGGCGGTATCAAATAAATCCGAGTCAGTTTTTCCAATTAAACTCTTTGGATCTTTATTAACTAAATCTCCTACTTTTTTGTTGGCGTAGGTGTAACGATAATTAGCATCTTTGCAATATACCTGAGCGCCTAAACTATCTAAAATAGTAATAAGTTGATTGCTGGGCATGTTGAAAATGAACTTCTTTTGTAGGTAAATCAGAATAAGAGAATCTTTGATTTCAGCCGTAATTAGTAGGATGTTATCCCCAGAAAAAATTTCATAATTAAAAAAGAGTAATCCTTTATGGGCTAACTGTTGAGCTTTTTTAATAATACGAAAAAATGTCTCTGAGTTCTTTATCTGCTCTTGATCTTGTTTCAGTAAAGTATGGCAAGGAGGGTTGCTGAACAGTAGGTCATGACTATGCATCTCTACAAGTAGGGCTGGCTGAGCACTCTGCTGTAATAGCTGGGTAGCATTGTCTACGGCTTTATTTGACATAGTACGCACTGGGCATTCATTGACTATTGAAGGAAATTCTTGTTTTAAGTATAGCTGAGCCTTTTGTCTTTGCTTGATCGCGTATGCTTCTTTTATACTGTGGCTTTTTAGGGGCTATGATTAGATTATGCAAACAACGATGATGCAATTAACATTAGATCAACAAAAATTCTCTCATGCCTTGGGTAAGATCGTTTGTGTTGGGCGTAATTATGCCGCGCATGCAAAAGAACTGAATAATCCAATTCCTACGACTCCTATCCTATTCATCAAGCCCGCCTCGAGCGCTGTGCCTTTTGACCCTGTTTTTTCGGTTCCTAAAGATCAAGGCAGTGTGCATCATGAGCTTGAAATCGCGATTTTAATTGGTCAAACATTAACTCATGCTTCTGAACAACAGGTTGCTGAAAGTATTGCAGGTGTTGGGCTAGGGTTGGATCTAACCTTGCGTGATGTACAAGATAAACTGAAAGGAAATGGCCATCCGTGGGAACGAGCAAAGAGCTTTGACGGCGCTTGCCCATTGACGGGTTTTGTCTCTGTAGCGAAGATGAGTTCTGCTGATTATCAAACGCTGGGTTTAAGGCTTGAAAAGAATGGCCAGCAACAACAACAGGGGACGAGCGCTGAGATGCTGTTTTCCATCTTGCCATTGATTGCCCACATGAGTGAACATTTTAGCTTACAGGCTGGGGATGTCATTCTAACGGGAACCCCTGCTGGGGTTGGGCCACTCATCGCTGGTGATACGTTGCAGGCTGAATTATTACAGGCTAATAACGTCTTATTAACCTGTGAGAGTGTCGTTAGCTAAGACCGCTTATTGTGCAGGCTCTAGCTACCAAAAATGCAGGATGAAATCAGGCTTTCTCTTTCATCGCCATAATGTGCTTCACTTGGCGATCAATGAGCTTCTCTGCATTATTGGGAAGTGAATCAAGCCAGCGGGTCTCGTGTTCGTTGGCGTTCAAATCCATTAAGCTGGGCCCTGGCTGCCAAAGAATATTCTCTGCCTCGCTCAGTTGGTTGACCAGATCTTGGCTCACCAATAGTTGCATCTCTTTACTTTGCTGAGCCAGCTGAGCGGTCCAGTGAACGGTATCGCCGATCAGACTAAATTGAATTTGCTGGTTCATTTCTAACGGCGCGATCAGTACCGGCCCCCAGTGTGCCGATAGCCTAAAATTCAATTGCTGAAGCTGTACATCGGTACGCTGCAACTCTTGGACTAGACCTAAAAATAATTGGGCAGCATATAAGCAGTGACTGGCATCGCGAGGGTCATTATCGGGGTAGCCAAAAATGATTAAGATGCCATCTCCCATATAACGATCAACGGTGCCGTTATAAAGCTTGGCCGCATGAGATAACAGCTGATGATAATCTCCTAGAATGTCACTAAGCTCATCGGCAGTGAGTCTTTGCTGCAACTCTTTGAGGCCTTGAATTTCAATGAATAGTAGCGCGCTGTGATGATAGGTTAAAGTATTCGACTTAGATAAATTGGGGCTTGCCATAAAATTTTCGAAAGATTTTTTAATGGCAATTTTATGCTGTTTTTGCGCGATTAAATTGTTGATCGCATTATTCAGTGCTTGATCATTTAAGCTGTTAGCGCCGTCATTCACCAAGGTGGGCTGCTCATTGCTGAGTAGATCATTGAGCGCTTTAACCTGCTTGTGATTGGCTCGCAGTAGGTGTTCTCCCCAGTAGTAGGCTAATAAGCCCATAATAATACTGAGCATTAGGCTCGCAAGCATCAATAGAGTGGCATTGCGTTGGCTAATGTCATAAGCCTGGTTCATATTAATCGCGACACGAAGGTGGCCAATGAGTTGCTCATTGTCGGTGACGACTTGATTGATCCAGAATACATCATAAGCGCCCAGTTCGATTAATCCTTGCTCGGCAATGGGCTGTTGAGTCGAGTTATAAAGAGTGGCGGATAGAATAAGTTCTTGATCAACCCAATCTTTGAGGACAATGTTGGCGCTGATGCGATCATCCTTGCGAAGACTGGGGCGCAATAAGATGCTGGCATCTTTAACCAAGCTCGTTGACAGCTGTTGCTGCTGCCCTAATAGCTGTTGGCGCAATTGACTGGTAACCAGATAACTAAAGGTTAAGCCGGTAATTAATATGGCGATGGCGATAAAAGCGGCCCACTGTTGGCTAGTGGTTAAGCGCTGAGTCATCTTTTTGGTGGATTTACCCATTGAATTCTATACTCGATATCAAACATTTCTACTTAGATGATGGTATCATACGCGCCGTCTGGCAACTGCTAGATTAATCAAATTCAATTCTATAATGGGATTATAGTGATGAGCGA
Source organism: uncultured Gammaproteobacteria bacterium (assembly GCA_963851095.1). GTDB lineage: Bacteria > Pseudomonadota > Gammaproteobacteria > Pseudomonadales > Oceanobacteraceae > Oleispira. The sequence goes on from CAWKOX010000009.1 coordinate 255,577, forward strand.
TACTAAAAAAGCATTACAAGAAAAAAGCGAAAAGTTGGCTAAAGGCCTATATCTAATAAGTTCAGATTGTCAGCGTGCATTATCAGTACACGAAACCGTTGATCTTATTGAAGAACTCCGTGGTGTTGTTGCTGATTTGCAAGCAAGCGTAGAAAAGCTTTAAGCAATTTAAAACAGTGTTACCTTTTGATTTAAAGTCAGGTTGGTTAAGGGCAGATTCGTGATTGAGTTAGTATTAATTCGAGTGAGTGGGGCGGATAAACCAGGTTTAACCGCAAGTATTACTGCGATCCTAGCGCAGTATAACGTTACTATATTGGATATCGGCCAAGCCGAAATTCATGACAGCTTATCGTTGGGCATACTCGCCGCGATTCCCTCTAACGCAGAATCTGCTCCTGTACTAAAAGATGTACTTTTTAAAGCCCATGAAATAGGGCTAACGGTGAGTTTTACTCCTGTCGATAGCGATAGCTACGAGCAGTGGGTATCAGGCCAAGGTAAAGATCGCCATATCATTACTTTGCTTGCTCGCACCATCAGCGCAGAACATATTGCCCGTATTACTGCCATCGTGGCAGAGCACGGACTGAATATTGATAACATCACTCGCTTAACCGGACGTGTATCCCTGACCAAAGACCTTGATGATTCGATTCCTAATCGTGCATGCATCGAATTCTCTGTGCGTGGAGATGCTGACCAAGCGGTATTAAGAGAGAAGTTCTTATCGGTATCCAACGATTTAAATGTCGATATTGCCGTTCAAGAAGATAACGTTTATCGCCGCAATCGCCGCCTTGTCGCCTTTGATATGGATTCAACCTTAATCGAAGCGGAAGTCATTGATGAACTAGCCGCGGCGGCGGGCGTGGGTGAGCAAGTCGCTGAAATTACAGAACGTGCGATGCGTGGTGAAATCGACTTTACCGAAAGCTTTCATGAGCGTGTTGCTTTATTGAAGGGCTTAAGTGGCGACGTATTACAAGATATTGCAGAGCGTTTACCGGTTACTGAAGGGGCCGAGCGCCTAATTCGTAACTTGAACTCATTAGGTTATACCACGGTGATTCTATCCGGTGGTTTTAATTATTTTGGCAATTACCTAAAAGACAAGCTCGGCATTGACTATGTCTTCGCTAACGAGCTGGATATGGAAGATGGCATCGTGACCGGCAAAGTAACCGGTACCGTAGTTGATGGTAATCGTAAAGCTCAGCTATTGCGTGAGATTGCTGAAAAAGAAGGCATTCGCCTAGAGCAAACCATTGCGGTGGGTGATGGTGCGAATGATTTACCGATGTTGAGTATTGCAGGCTTGGGAATTGCGTTCCGCGCAAAGCCTTTGGTGCAAGAGTCGGCCAAGCAGTCTATCTCGACGCTGGGTTTAGATGGTGTGCTTTATCTACTAGGCTATCGCGATCGCGATATTGTTTGATAGCAGCATTTTCTGTTAAAGCGCTGTTTATTAAAAGAGTTGTTTATTCAAAGGTCGTTGGCAAAAAAACGCGCTACTGGGTTGAACCCTTGGCGCAGTTTCGCCCCTCTTCTTTGGCTTTATAGAGAGCTTTATCGGCTGATTCTAATAAGCATTCCGCACCATCTATTGAAATCTCGTCTGTTGATGTAAAGCCGATGCTCACGCTAGTGGCTATTGAAATCTCTTTATATGTTACTTCTAATTTTTGTATTTTGTTCAGCAATCTTGCGCTCAGTTCTTTCGCTCTGAAATAAGGACAATTTTCTAAAATAATTAAGAATTCATCACCACCGTAGCGTCCGATGGTATCGCTTGGCCTTACTGATTTCTTGATTTCATCGGCAACGGTAGTGATCACCTGATCACCAAAAAGGTGTCCGTGGGTATCATTAATGGCTTTAAAATTATCAATATCCACCATCATTAATGAATAGGGCTTTTGTGTTAGCAGATGTCGGTGATGAGCGCGCTGTAAGACATCCTTGATAGCGCCTTGATTCCACAAACCTGTTTGATTATCAATTTGGGCATCTCTTTGTGCTTGGTCGAGCTCGGTAATTAGTTTAATTTGCACCTCACTGAGTTGGGTAAGGCTGATCTCAGTTTGTGCCCATGAAGCAAGATCTTTCATCGCAGCTTGGTCCGCTTCAGAAAACGTTCGGGGTTTAACATCAAGAATGCACATTGTACCGACATTCTGCCCTCGGATTTTTAAAGCAAAGCCTGCGTAAAAACGCAACTTCAAACCAGATGTCACATATTCGTTATCTTTGAAGCGATCATCGAGAGTCAAATCTTCACAAATGATACTTTCATCGACGAGCAGAGTATGGGCGCAGATAGAGGTACTTCTTGGGGCCGTGATCAGATCTAAACCTTGGCTTGACTTGATCCACTGAGTATCGCGATCGATTAAAGAAATATAAGCAATGGGCATATCAAACATGCGGCACAGAGAGCGTGTGATTTTATCAAACCGATTTTCTAGTGGGGTATATAGAATCCCTAGCTCTTCTAACGCGGCTAAACGTAATGTTTCATTTGGATAGGTGGCGGCGTTAGGCATAATAAGTCTGCTCAAAAAACGAAGGAAAATACTAAAAATATTTAGTTATTTTTTAGTATAGACGCATATGGAAAATTACCAGTATGCGTTTCTAGTCGTGCCTATGTTGAAAATAGCGACTAAATAGCACTAATATAGTGATCATAAATAGAGGTTAAGCGTGCTGCGCAAGTGCCCACTCAATATGTTCTTTCACTAAGTCACTCGCATCTGGTAAACGTTGCTTAAGGGCTTCGGTGATTTCAATGCTGGAAGGTGCATTACCTAATGCCACTGCTATATTACGCAACCAGTTTTCATAACCTGTACGACGAATCGGATTACCTTCGGTATGCTTCAAAAAAGTCTGCTCGTCCCAAGCAAATAAATCCAACAAGGTGGCGTTATCGAGTGGGTGGCGCGGGGTGAAGTCGGTTTCTTGAGTGGTTTTACTAAAACGATTCCATGGGCAGCAAAGCTGGCAGTCATCACAGCCAAAAATACGATTGCCCATCCCTTTACGTAAGTCGGTAGGAATAGGGCCTTTTAATTCAATGGTTAAATAAGAAATGCAGCGTCGAGCGTCCAGTACTTGTTCGCCGACAAATGCTTGAGTAGGACAGATGTCGATGCAGGCAGTACAGCTTCCGCAATGATTTTTATCGTCGGGCTGATCGATGGGTAAGGGCAAATCGGTTAGCAGCTCGCTGAGGAAAAAATACGATCCCGCTTTTTTATTGATCAGCATGGTATTTTTTCCTAGCCAGCCTAAACCCGCGTTACTGGCAAGGGCGCGTTCTAATACTGGGGCGCTATCGACAAAGGCGCGATAGCCGTGACCGATTTCTTCTTCAATCATTTTACCCAGCTGAGTTAAACGCTTACGAATCACCTTGTGGTAATCACGACCCAGCGCATAACGAGAAATATAAGCGAGGCTTTTATCTTGTAGCTGTTCTTTTATGCGAGCGTCAGCAGGTAAATAATCCATGCGGGCACTGATAACGCGTAACGTACCTGGAAGTAGATCGGCAGGACGGCTGCGCATATTATCGTGAGCGGCCATGTATTCCATGTTGCCGTGATAGCCTTTTGCGAGCCATTCTTTAAGCTTTGTTTCATGCTCACCCAATTCAATATGAGTAATGCCTATTTGCTGAAAACCAAGCTCGCGCCCCCATACTTTTATCTGGTCGGCTAAGTCTTGGAGTTCGCTTTGGGTTAGGGCTACTTGTGTCATGTGAATATTGTCGTTATCGCATTGATTATACCTTCGCCATCTTAACATCAAGGACGTATAATTCCGCCAAAGAAACGCTTAGGCATACAGCATAGAATGACGTTATCTCATACAGAACCCACAAACAGTAATATGAGCAGCCCCATAAATAGCACAAAAACGACCGATATTAGTTGGCAGTTACTCCAGCAAAAAGATCAGTTATTGCCTTTGCGCGCGTTAGATAGCCACAAAGGTGACCATGGCCATGTGCAAGTTATTGGTGGTGATCATGGTTATGCCGGAGCAGCCTTAATGGCTTCGCAGGCCGCGTTAGTGAGTGGTGCTGGCCTAGTGAGTTGTGCAACGCGTCCTGAACACATTACGGCGTATATCAGTCGTTGCCCTGAAGTGATGGTTGCAGCAATCAATTCGGGTTTAGAGCTATTACCGCTGATTGCTGGCGAACAGCACCGCAATAACGTGCTGGTGGTTGGGCCAGGATTAGGCAAGCAGGCATTTGGCCAATTGTTATTACAAACGGTCTTTCAGCAGCTGCAATCGGCCGATAAACCCCGAACATTAGTTTTAGATGCCGACGGTTTGAACTTACTGGCCGAGAAACCCATGATCACGGGTTCAGTCATTGACTTTTCTAAGCATGCGGTGATTATCACACCACATCCTGCGGAAGCAGGGCGTTTATTGAATATCAGTACCGCACAAGTACAGGCCGACCGAGTTGGCGCTGCTGAAGCCTTGGTGAATAAATTTTCTTGCACCGTTATCCTTAAAGGTCAGTACAGCCTGATAGCGGGTAGAAACCAGGCTGGCGAATTAATGATTTATCGCTGCCTTGATGGTAATCCAGGTATGGCGACAGGCGGCATGGGAGACCTGCTTTCTGGCGTAACGGGAGCAGTCTTAGCGCAGTTCATCGCCTTAGGTTTATCACCTTTGGCGGCTGCGAAACTGGCATGCTGTGTTCACAGTAAAGCGGCAGATCATGCTAGTGTAGAGGGCGAAATTGGCTTGCGAGCCACGGATTTATTGCCTTTTATACGCCGCATTATTCAAACCCAGACAGTGTCCGGCGATGGAATGACAGAACATTCGTTAGAAGAGACAGAACAAGGTAGCAGCAAAGATGATTGATCTGATCGGTGAAGAAAAAATGATGGCCTTTGCGGGTCAATGCGCAACGGTATTTGCCAACGCGGCGATTGATGGCGGCCTGGTTTTTTTAGAAGGTGATTTAGGTGCGGGTAAAACAACCTTTAGCCGAGGCTTGCTGCGCGGTTTTGGTCATGCTGGCCCAGTGAAAAGTCCGACTTATACCTTGGTTGAAACTTATGACGTTATTGCGACTCGAACTTCTGTTGCGGCTCAAGCTTCTGTTACAACTCAAACGTTTGCAGAAGATAAACCACTGACAATTTGTCACTTTGATTTGTATCGCGTTGCTGATCCTGAAGAACTGGAATTTATGGGCATTCGCGATTATTTAGAAGGCGCACACTTATGTTTAATGGAGTGGGCAGACAAGGGTTTAGGTTTCTTACCGGTTGCAGACTTGGTATTGTCCATAGCCGATATTGATGATGGGCGACAACTTAGCTGGCAAGCAGGCACCGAAAAGGGCCAAGCTTGGTGTCAGCAATTAGACCTAATAGAAGTATGATGAAAAATATAATTGTTAAAATAATAATAAAATATGGCTTACCGTTATTGCTAGCAGGGGTAACGGTAAAAGCGACCGCTGATGTCGATGGTGTGCGCGTATGGCAGTCACCCACGAATACTCGTTTGGTTTTCGATTTATCTCAACCGCATCAGCATAAAATTTTTATTCTGGATAAACCGTACCGATTAGTCATTGATCTAGCGGGCAGTCCTCAGTTTAAACCGGCTATTAATAAAGTCGAATTGGATAGTACTCTAGTAACAAACTTGCGTACCGGTAGGCAAAAAAATAACGATCTGCGTATGGTTTTTTCATTGCGCGGAGACGTGGATCCTAAAAGCTCTATTTTACCGCCTAATAAAATTTATCCGCACCACAGGCTTGTGGTTGATTTGTATGAGAAAGATATAGCGGTTATTGAACCTGCGAAAGCGGTGACTACTGTTGCTGATAAAATCGCCCACAATAAACGCGACATTATTGTTGCGATTGATGCGGGGCATGGCGGGGAAGACCCCGGTGCAGTGGGGTATCGCCGCACGAAAGAAAAACACGTAGTCTTAAAAATAGCCAAAAAGTTAGCACGGTTATTAGAAGCAGAGCCTGGTTATAAACCCTACTTAACCCGTACCGGAGATTATTATATTCCACTGCGAGATCGTACTCGTAAGGCACGGGATGCTAATGCCGATTTATTTATCTCGATTCATGCTGACGCCTTTAGCAATTCACAGGCCCATGGCAGTTCGGTATTCGTATTATCTGAACGTGGAGCATCGAGTGAAGAAGCCCGCTACTTAGCCGAAAAAGAAAACGAAGCCGACTTGGTCGGTGGGGTTAGCTTGGGTGATAAAGATGATCATGTAGCGATGACTTTATTAGACTTATCGATGACAGCAACCCGTGGTTCAAGTTTGGCCGTTGGTAAGTCTATTTTAAAACGCATGGACAAAATATCACGCTTACATAAAAGGCATGTGGGTGAAGCGGCGTTTATGGTATTGAAAGCCCCTGATATTCCTGCGCTATTAATTGAAACCGGATTTATTTCAAATCCAGGTGAAGCGAAAAAGTTAGCAACCTCGAGCTATCAAAATAAAATGGCGCGAGAGATCTTTAAGGGTTTAACCGAATATTTTGATGATGAACCACCCGAAGGCAGTTATGTCGCTTGGAAAAAAGGCGGATCAAGCATCGCCGCTTCAAATAGTATCCCTACACGCTCCCCTCGCAACTATACAATTAGACGAGGTGATACGCTTTCACATATTGCCAAACGATACAAAGTATCCGTTGCGGATATTCGACGTTTAAACGGTATTAAGAACAATCGCATTCAAGTGGGGCAGAAAATAAAACTGCCCGCCAGTTAGGCTGAGAAAAACATGAAAAGAATTCATTTATTATCCCCGCGCCTAGCCAACCAAATAGCCGCGGGTGAAGTAGTAGAGCGACCTGCCAATATTATCAAAGAGTTAGTTGAGAATTCTTTAGATGCCGGTGCCCAGCGCATCGAGATTGATGTTGAGCAAGGAGGAATTAAATTATTACGCATTCGTGATGATGGCCACGGCATCCCGAAGGACGATTTACCGTTAGCGTTGAGTCGACACGCAACTAGTAAAATTACCACGTTAGATGATTTAGAAGCGGTACATAGTTTAGGTTTTCGCGGCGAAGCATTAGCCTCGATCAGTTCGGTTTCACGCTTAACACTGACTTCAGCGACCGCAGCAGCCGAAGAAGACGAGACTGATTCAGACAGTGGACAAGCATGGCAAGTTGAAGTCGAAGGTCGTGAAATGTCAGCCAGTGTAAAACCGGCTGCGCACCCAAAAGGCACAACGCTCGAAGTACGTGACTTGTTTTTTAATACCCCTGCAAGACGAAAGTTTTTACGTACTGAAAAAACCGAATTTAATCATGTTGATGAATACTTTAAACGCTTAGCGTTAAGTCGTTATGACGTGGCGTTTAGTCTGCGCCACAATCAAAAAGTGATTCACTCATTGCGCCCAGCGATTCGTAATATTGATAAAGAAAAACGCGTGGCAGCTTTATTGGGTACAAAGTTTATTGATGCTGCTTTGCATGTCGATGCTGAAGCAGCAGGTTTAGGTTTGACGGGCTGGGTAGGGTTACCGACCTTTTCTCGTAGCCAAGCCGACATGCAGTACTTCTTTGTGAATGGCCGCGTAGTACGTGATCGCTTAGTTGCACATGCGATTAAGCAAGCGTACCGCGATGTGCTTTATCATGGTCGTCAGCCTGCGTTTGTTTTATATCTTACCGTTGATCCCGCATTGGTGGATGTGAACGTTCACCCGACCAAGCACGAAGTCCGTTTTCGTGATGGCCGCTTGGTGCATGATTATTTATTCAGAACCTTGCACAAAGCATTGGCTGATGTGCGCCCAGATAATCAGGTTGCACCGACCAGTTTGCAGGGTTCTGGCGTACTCGCTGGTGACGCTGCAACTGGGGGCTTCGGGATTGACCACGCCCGCATTAATGGCAAATAGTCAGCAGCCAGTTACTGGTATTCAGGCGGGTGAGTTTGCTGGGCAAGAGCGAATGAGCTTATTGCCTGGTAGGCACCCATTAACAGGTCAACCTACCAGTCAGTACTCGGCGCAAAATCAGAATGGCAGTTTGAATTCAGACAACGTACAAGAGCATTTGAATGCCTATCAATCGTTATCCCAGCCATTAAATGTAGAAGAGCGCATAGATCCAGAAACGGGCGAGATTGTAGCCGTAACGGTTGAAAACGATGTACCGCCATTAGGTTTTGCCGTAGCTCAACTGCATGGCATTTATATCCTTTCGCAAAATGCTCATGGTCTTGTGGTGGTAGATATGCACGCCGCACATGAGCGCATTACCTATGAACGCTTAAAAATTGCAGTGGATAATCAAAACGTCCAAAGCCAGCCATTATTAGTGCCTATTACATTAAGTGTCTCTGAGGGTGAAGCAGACGCGGCCGATCAGTTTGCTGACGAGTTCGCACGCTTTGGTGTGATATTACAGCGAGCGGCTCCAGAATCGATTATGATTCGCCAAATTCCAGTAATCTTACAGCAGGCAGAAGTCGAACGGTTAGTCACCGACATGCTGGCTGACCTGATGCAGCATGGCAGCTCAGACCGTATTCAAGCGCATCGCAATGAAATACTCGGCACCATGGCGTGTCATGGCAGTGTGCGAGCAAATCGAAAGCTCACCTTGCCAGAAATGAACGGTTTATTACGTGACATGGAAGAAACTGAGCGTAGTGGTCAATGCAACCACGGCCGCCCGACGTGGACTCAAATGAGTATGTCGGACCTAGATAAATTATTCTTACGGGGCCGTTAAGTGTCTTTTTCAGAAGTGAATCATTCAGATGCTGTGAATACCGACGCATCTTTTCCGCAGGCTATTTTCCTAATGGGGCCAACGGCCTCTGGCAAAACGGCCTTAGCCATAGAATTAGTCGAAAATTACAACTGTGAAATCATCAGTGTCGATTCAGCTCTTGTTTATAAAGGTATGGACATCGGCACGGCGAAACCCGACGCTCAATTACAAGCACGCGCGCCGCATCGCCTAATAGACCTGATTGATCCATTAGAAGCCTATTCCGCTGCGATGTTTCGTGAAGACGCACTGCGAGAAATGGCGGATATTACCGCCAAGGGTAAGGTGCCGTTATTGGTCGGTGGCACCATGATGTACTTTAAATTTTTGCGTGATGGTGCCGCAAAGCTGCCTACGGCAAACGAAGATATTCGCCAGCGTTTGTTGGCTGAAGGAGAACAGTTTGGCTGGCCCCACATGCATGCCAAGCTCGCTGACATTGATCCGGTATCTGCCAAGCGTTTAAAACCAATGGATTCACAGAGGATTCAGCGTGCATTAGAGGTTTTTGAAATTAGCGGCAAAACATTAACGCAGTTTTGGGCCGAGCAAAATGAACAACCGCTGCCTTACAATGTCATAAGTTTTGCAGTGATGCCGAAAGAGCGAAAAACGCTCCACAAACGCATTGCTCAACGTTATGACATCATGATGAAACAGGGCTTTGTTGAAGAGGTGAAAACCTTGTTTGCTCGTGATGACCTGCATGAAGAACTGCCGTCCATTCGTTGCGTCGGATATCGCCAAGTTTGGCAGTATTTGAAAGGTGAAATTGACTACGATGAAATGGTTGAACGAGGCATTATTGCAACGCGACAATTAGCGAAAAGACAAATTACATGGCTTAGAAGTTGGCCAGATTTACACTGGCTCGACACAGAAGATCCAAATCTTCTGCAAAGTGCCTTGAAAATACTGCGATAGACCGCCATATTTAACACTAGTCTGTTAAATAGAGATCTTGCATGTCTATTTCGTATGTTTTTTGATCAAAGTAGGCCTTTTGTCTAGAGTTTAGCCAATATCGTCGCTATTGAACCACCAATTTGCGATTTAGTGTTTATCAAGAGTTGTATACAAGAGACCGCTGATGAAATTAATTATTTTTTATAATTAACAACAAAGGCACCGGGGTTATTAATTATTTTATTTCTGACTGTCCGCATATTGGACAGCAAATTCTTCGAAGGAGAAGAACATGTCAAAAGGGCACTCTCTACAAGACCCTTACTTGAATGCACTACGTAAAGAGCGCATTCCAGTATCCATATTTTTGGTCAACGGAATCAAACTGCAAGGTCAGGTTGAATCGTTTGATCAGTTCGTTATTGTTTTGAAAAATACAGTTAGTCAGATGGTTTATAAGCACGCGATTTCAACGGTAGTTCCAAGCCGTCCGGTTCGTTTGCAGGTAGAAACCAACGAAGACGAAGCTGAATAAGAGTTGATAAACGAGTGCGTTGTTCATTGTTAAATGAGCAGCGTATTTTCAATTACTCTCTGCTACTCAATTTAGGTAAATCTATTGTTCTTTGATCGTCCCGAAGCTGGCAACAACAAATCTGGCGATATCGCCATTCTCGTACACATTGATTTTCCGGAAGGTGATAACCGCGAAGACCCAAACGAATTCAAAGAATTGGTTTTGTCCGCTGGTGGTACTCCCGTTGAATTCATAACAGGTTCGCGTAAAGCGCCTGATCCAAAAACCTTTGTCGGTAAAGGCAAGGTAGAAGAAATTAAAGCCATGGCGGAAGCCCATGAAGCAGATATTATTCTGTTTAATCATGCGTTAACGCCAAGCCAAGAACGAAATCTTGAAGAAGCTTTAGAATTTCGAGTGCTTGATCGTACCGGACTTATCCTTGATATTTTCGCCCTGCGCGCACGTACTCACGAAGGTAAGCTACAAGTTGAGCTAGCGCAATTGCAGCACCAGACGACACGCCTTATCCGAGGTTGGACGCACTTAGAGCGCCAACAGGGGGGGATAGGTTCTCGTGGTGCTGGTGAATCTCAGTTAGAAACTGATAGACGTTTGGTTGCTACTCGCGAAACCCTTATTCGCAACAGGCTTAAAAAAGTCCGCGCTCAGCGTGAGCAAGGTCGTCGCGCCCGTAAACGTTCAGATATTCCGACGATTGCTTTGGTGGGATATACCAACGCCGGTAAGTCGACATTATTCAATGCGTTAACTAATGCGACCGTATTTGCGGCTGACCAATTATTTGCCACACTCGACCCAACCTTACGTCGTTTAAAAGTGATGGATGTGGGTGAGGTTGTATTAGCCGATACCGTAGGGTTTATTCGCCATCTGCCGCATAAGTTAGTTGAAGCGTTTCGCGCCACGTTGCAAGAAACCACTGAAGCGAATTTGTTGCTGCATGTGATTGATAGCGCAACGGATGAGCGTGATCACAATATTCAACAAGTCGACAATGTGTTGGCTGAAATTGAAGCTGATCAAGTTCCGCAGTTAAAGGTCTACAACAAAATTGATTTATTAGAGCATGCAGAGCCCAGAATTGATCGTGATGAAAATGGTGTTCCCGTTGCTGTATGGTTATCGGCTCAGGCAAAAGTTGGGTTTGAGTTATTAACACAAGCCATTGCAGAGTTAGTTGCGGATGACTTGTTTCAAGACACCATTCAATTAACGCCAGCTGATTCTAGGCTTAGAGCATTGCTTTTTGAACAGGCAGCGGTTGCAGAAGAGACTTATGCAGACAATGGCGATAATTTATTGCGCCTACGTTTACAGCTGGATGATTTTAAAAAGTTATTAGCAAAAACAGGAACAAGAGCTGATCGCTTTATTCCTGTGGAATTAGAAGACTGGGAAAAGTAGTTTAGATTCAGAATTTGAAAGAGCAAAGATAGGTAAAGGTGTTGATTGTGATAGGAATTTTATAGTCAATCTTCTATTATTTGCGCAACTTAATATTATTAATAATATGCAATCCAGAAATAATGGAGTGATTTATGGCGTGGAATGAACCCGGTGGCGGCAAAGACCCGTGGGGTAATGGCGGTAACAACGGTGGTAACCGCGGCAATAATGGCGGCGGTAACAACCAAGGACCACCAGATCTTGATGAAGCGCTAAAGCAATTGCTAAGCAAGCTGAATGGCATGTTTGGCGGCAAGAGCGGTACTGGCGGTAGCGAAAATAAAGGCAATAACCAAGGTGCCGGTGGCATAATTGGTATTTTGCTAGTAGTTGGGTGTTTTGTTTCTAGGCTTTAACTCTGTTTATACCCTGGATGAAAAAGAGCGCGGCGTTATTTTGGTATTAGGCAAATACGATCGTACTGAAGGCCCTGGTTTGCATTTTAAATGGCCAGTCGCTGAATCGCTAACACGCATCGAAACCACGACTGTTCGTAAAGAAAACATCGAAGAGCGTATGCTGACAGAAGATAACAACATTATTGAGATTGAACTGAACGTTCAATATCGTGTTGCTGATCCGGTTGCTTATGCATTACGTATTGAAAACCCACGCTTAACGCTACAGCACGCTGCGCAAAGTGCGTTACGTCATGATGTAGGTTCTACAGCGATGGATCCTCTTTTAACGTCTGGTCGTGAAGCAACGGCTGCACAAGTTAAGCTGCGTTTGCAGAGCTACCTAGATCGTTATCAAACCGGTATTCAGTTGACCAACGTGAACGTTAAAGATGTACGCCCACCGTCACAGGTTAAAGCAGCATTTGATGACGTACAGGCAGCTCGCCAAGATAAAGATCGCTTAATCAGTGAAGCTGAATCGTATGCTAACGGCATCGTGCCACAAGCACGTGGTCAAGCTCAGCGTCAGCTAGAAGAAGCGAATGCTTATAGAGAACAAGTTGTGGCAAAAGCGACGGGTGAAGCGGATCGTTTCTCAGCGTTGTATACCGAATATAAGAAAGCACCAGATGTGACGCGTGAGCGTTTATACATTGATGCGATCAGTGACGTATACGCCAATAGCAATAAGGTATTAGTGGATGTTGAAGGGGGCAATAACATGATGTATCTGCCTTTGGATCAAATCATGAAGAACATGCCGCAATCGAATACCTCTGGCTCCACGAATGTTGATGTTTCAGCAATCACAGACCAGGTATTGAATGAAATTCGATCTCGTCAAAATGATCGTCGTAAGGAGACCCGCTAATGACTGGTAAGGGCTTAGGACTATTAATCGTATTAGGTTTGGCCATCATAATTGGTAGCCAAAGTTTGTACATTGTTAAAGAAACTGAAACAGCGCTAACTTTGCAGTTTGGTCAGATTGTTAAAAGTGACATTCCTGCGGGCTTGCATGTTAAAACGCCTTTCTTGCAGAAGGTTAAAAAATTCGATGCACGTATTCTAACCTTGGATGCACAGCCATCTCGTTTCTTAACCGAAGGTAAGAAATACGTAATCGTTGATGCATTTGTTAAATGGCGCATTAAAGACGTATTGAGCTACTACAAGGCGACCAATGGCGATCGTTTTGAAGCCAGCAATCGTTTAGCTGACCTTGCAAACAAAGGCATGCGTAATGAGTTTGGTGTGCGTAGCTTGCATGAAGTGGTCTCTGGTGAGCGCGATCAGTTGATGAGCAAATTAACGGCTGATTTGAACAGTGAAACCCAAGAAAATTTTGGTGTTGAAATTTTAGATGTTCGAATCAAGGCGATTGATTTACCAGAAGAGCTAAGCAATGATGTTTATCGTCGTATGCGTGCCGAGCGTGACCGTGAAGCGAAAGAAATTCGTTCTCAAGGTAGCGAGCTAGCAGAAGGTATTCGTGCAGAAGCCGATCGTGATAAAACGGTTACTTTGGCGAACGCTTATCGCGAGTCTGAGCAAATTAAAGGTGAAGGCGATGCAACAGCCGCTAATATCTATGCTAAGGCATATAGACAAGACTCTGAGTTCTACGCATTTACGCGTAGCTTGAAGGCTTATACCGAAACGTTCCGTAGCCAAGATGTTTTACTATTGAAACCTGATAGTGACTTCTTCCGTTACATGAAGGACTCGAAATCCAAGTGATCGTTCCATACTGAGCCTGTCATACAGGCCTGTATGCTTGAACATTAAGCGAAAGCGTAAAGTGTCGGGTAAATGACTTCAACAAGTTGTTTGCTTTTGATACAATCAGAAAAACCGGACACTGATCCGGTTTTTTTGTGTCTAGCTGTCTAATGGATAATTCTATGAGCACTGCCGATCGCTGGTTATTACCAGATGGCATTGAAGAAGTGTTGCCACCACAAGCGCGTGGTGTAGAGCAACTACGCCGTCATTTGTTGGACGATTTTGACCGTTGGGGATATGACTTTGTTATACCGCCAGCGCTTGAGTACCTTGATTCCCTGCTAACAGGCACAGCCAGTGACCTCGATTTGCAGACGTTTAAGGTGACTGATCAGCTATCAGGCCGTTTAATGGGCTTGAGTGCCGATACGACGCCGCAAACTGCGCGTATTGATGCACATAGTTGGGCACAAAAAGGCGTAAGCCGTTTGTGCTACTGCCGTACTGTATTCCACGCCAAAGCCGCCAGCATTCTAGCAGGCCGTACACCGACGCAAATCGGTGCCGAGCTTTATGGTGAGTCGGGTGCAGGCGCTGATATCGAAATTATCAGTCTAATGCTGAATACATTACAGCAAGCTGGGTTGCAGGATTTGCACCTAGATCTTGGTCATGTCGGTATTTTCAAAGCATTCGCCGAAAAAGCTCAACTGTCTAACGTGGCAGAAGAGAAGCTTTTTGCGCTATTAAAAGTAAAATGTGCAACTGATTTAGATGCGTGGGCTGAAGAATATCTTTCTGATGCCGCGCTCACCCAAGCCTTTAAAGCCATTGTGCGCTTACAAGGTGGTATAGAAGTACTGGATCAAGTGGCTGAGCAACTAGCGTCAGTTGTTCCTGAAGTAACTGACATCATTAAGCACTTGAAGCAAGTCTGCCAAGCCATCGCAACCCGCTACAAAGTACCCATGTACTTTGATTTTACCGATCTTCGTGGTTACAACTACCACACAGGATTAGTGTTTGCGGCTTACGTTCCTGGCTATGGTGATGCCATTGCTCAAGGTGGCCGTTATAACGAAACCGGTGCTGTATTCGGGCGTGCGCGCCCTGCAACGGGCTTCAGTGCAGACTTGAAGGTATTAGCTCAGTTAGGTCGCTTTGCGACGACTCAAGCCAGTATCGTTAAAGCGCCTGCGCCTTATGGCCAATCGCAAGAACAAGAATTATTAGACTTGATTGCCGAGCTTCGTGCTAACGGCAAACGAGTTGAAGTGCAGCTAAGCGGCGAACTGCCAACCAGCGGTGCACGAGTAGAGCTTAAAGACGGTCAGTGGAAACTGATCGAATCCAATTAATCTAAATTAGTGAAATGAATTCAATGGGCAAGAACGTTGTCGTTTTAGGCACCCAATGGGGTGACGAAGGTAAAGGTAAAATTGTTGATCTACTCACGGAAAAAGCAACAGCCGTTGTTCGTTTCCAAGGTGGTCACAATGCTGGACACACATTAGTAATCGACGGTGTTAAGACCGCATTGCACTTGATCCCATCGGGTATCTTGCGCGAAGGGGTTCAGTGCATCATTGGTAACGGTGTTGTGGTTGCTCCTGACGCTTTGTTGAAAGAAGCTCGCGCACTAGAAGAACGCGGAGTTCCAGTAATGGAACGTCTACGTATTTCTCATGCATGTCCTTTGATCTTGCCTTACCACATCGCTTTAGACCAAGCGCGTGAAATCAAGCGTGGAAACGCTAAAATCGGAACGACTGGTCGTGGTATTGGTCCAGCGTACGAAGATAAAGTGGCTCGTCGCGGTTTGCGTATTGGTGATATGTATCAGCCAGAATTCGCTGACAAGTTAAAAGACGTAATGGAATTCCATAACTTCTCTTTGGTTAACTATTACGGTGTTGAAGCGGTCAGCTACGAAGATACACTAGCATTGTGTAACGATTGGGCTGCGCAGATTAAAGACGTTGTTGTTGATGCGGTTGAACTGGTTCATAACATCCGCGAAGCGGGCGGCGACATCATGTTTGAAGGCGCTCAAGGCACCTTGCTTGATATCGACCACGGTACTTACCCGTTTGTAACCTCTTCTAATACCACTGCCGGTGGTGTTGCTTGCGGTTCTGGCGTAGGTCCTTTGTACCTTGACCAGATCATGGGTATTACTAAAGCTTATACAACGCGTGTAGGTTCAGGTCCTTTCCCAACAGAATTGTTCGACGAAGTAGGTGAGCACTTATCTACTGTAGGTCACGAAAAAGGCACAACGACGGGTCGTTCACGCCGTTGTGGTTGGTTCGATGCTGCACTGGTTAAGCACGCGATTCGTGTTAACTCTGTTAATGCTATCTGCTTAACTAAGCTAGACGTTCTTGACGGCTTAGAGACTGTTCGCGTTTGCACGGGTTACCAAGATGCAGACGGCAACAAGATGGGCGTTCCTGCTAGCGCTGATCAGTTCGATAAGATCACTCCTGTTTATGAAGATCTTCCAGGCTGGACTGAAAGCACTGTTGGTGCACAATCTTTGGATCAACTTCCAGAGAATGCAAAAGCGTATATCCGCTTTGTAGAAAAAGCGATTGGTGCTCCAATCGATATCATCTCTACTGGCCCAGACCGTGTTCAGACTATTGTATTGCGTCATAGCTTTGCGATCTAAGCTCTAAAATGTAAGCTCTAACTTTAGAAAAGTTAAAGAAATTAAAAGCCCAGTTCAAGTAATTGAACTGGGCTTTTTTATAGATGAACTTTAAAAAGTTGGTATTTAATTTTTATACGCGAGCTTCTAGATTTTATTTAGGGGACAGCATTAGCAGCTTAGAATAGTGTTTTCTAACATTTTCGCGCTTAAACGGAATCTTACGATTCTTTGCCTTCAGCCAAGTCTCTATCCCTTTGTCGTAATACGGGCTAGCAGGGTTGCCAGACTGGCCGCCTGCGTTGGTTAAATACATTGGCTCGTCTAACGAGAAATCGACCACTAGGCGCATTGCAGGGATGTTCCACACATCATAATCATTACCCACATCGTAACCGGCAACGTTTAACGTATTACGGCTGCCACCTGCAGGATAAGGGCCTCGATCTAAATACCCCGATAATACTGAAATTCCCCATTGCTCATAGAAAGGCAGCAGTGGTTTCATCTGTGTACCGGCACTTTCCCAAGTATATTTTTGCAATTGGCCTAGTTGCCATTTTGAGCTATCTGCACCGAGTAATTGGTTACCGTAGGTTTGTGTGCTCGCTAATGCTTTGGCAATGATTAAGGGTTTGTCTTCTTTGAACTCGGTGGTGATATCATCCCAAAACGGGCTGTCTTCACGAGCTAAGAGATGATCTTGGTAAGCGGAATAACTGCGGCCATTCATGTTGATGAAAGATTTCCACAGTAGCTTATCTTCTGAATCAACTTTTGTTTTTTCTTCTGCTAGTTCATCATAAAAAATTCCACGAGTCAGCTGGTGATCAAACATCGCCATCACGGCTCCCGGCTGTGAATCAACCAACATGTCACCGTTAAATTCTAAAATGGTTTTAAGCGTTGCTTTGGCTTTTATTTGATCGCCTTTAGAGAGGGAGTCAATGGCCGCCGTCAAAGGTTTTTCTAACTGCTTAAATACCCGCTGAATTTTCACGACCAGCACATCGTGCTGATCGGCTTGCATATCGATACTGGTTTGAGCGGTGTGCTGATCGGTTGCTGAAAGTAGTTGTTTAATACGCTCACCACGTTCAGGGAAATACCACGAGTTGGTTAAAGTGAAGTCATACTCAGAAGTATCAACGGTTCGGTCATTACCTGTGCTAATAAAACCTTGCGCAGGGTTTAGTACGTAAGGAAATTTTTCCACATCAACATAACCGTCCCAATCGTATTCACCGGTCCAACCAGGTGACGGTAAAAAGCCGGTGCCTTTTTTACGTTGCGGATAATTGCCCGTTACCTGCCAAGCGATATTGTCTTTGTCACCATAAATCATGTTGAGATGTATGTAGCCAACATTCGATATAGCGGCTTTCGCTTCTTCCATGTTTTTCGCTTGCGCCAGATCTAAAAAACCTTCAATAGTTTTATCTGGCTGAGTAGCGGTCCAGCTTAATGCTAATCCGTATTGTTGCTTAGTTTTGACCATCATCATTGTATGAGCAGGATCATTTTGACTTACGGAGTTAATCAATGGGCCGTGATGGGTTTCGTGAACGGTAATCGTATCTGTGTCGCCACCACGAATGTTAAAGGTTTCGATACGCTCTTTAGTCGGCAACCATTCACCTTTAAATAAATAATGTTTTTTTCCATCGATATCTTTTAGCTGCTCTAAAAAGATGTCCTGTCCATCGGCCATCACCATGGTTTCACCCCACGCAATATGACCGTTATAGCCGGCAACGACTGAAGGTAAGCCTGCCAAGCCGATGCCAGTCGCATGATAACCGGGGGCATCAACACTCATCATCATCCATACCGAAGGCTGCGACAACAGTAAGTGGGTATCATTAGCAATAATGCTGGCGTTATTTTTAGTTTTGCTTTTATGCACGCCCCAGTTGTTAGATGCAGCAATGCCTAACGCAGATGTGGTATCCATGATTTTATTTTGAATATTGGCGACAGTAAGCAATTCGTTTTGAACGGCATTCAAGTCGATCCCCTCAAGTTTTTTAGCCTCTTGAAACGGTAGTGGTTCGTCCGGATAGCTTGGTACTAGCCATGCCGCTTTTTCATGGCCCAATGCTTTGGCTAAGTTGAGATAAGCAACTTCTTCGTGAGAGTTAAACGCGACGCCCAAGTTTAAAATTGAAAATAAATAAATTGAGTTTTCAGGCTTCCAAGGCTCAGGCTTATACTTGTTAAGATCAAAATCGAATGGCAGCTTGCCTTGGTGGGTTTCTATATAAGCATTCACGCCACGGCTAAAACTTTCTAATAGCCTTTTTACTGACTCATCAGTCGTCGCGTATTTTTGCTGCACTATTTGATTAATGCCCAGCGTGCGCATGTATTTATCCATGTCTAACGCCACAGGCCCAGCCATCTCAGATAAACGACCTTGCGCCAATAACGACATAGAATACATTTGCGCTAAGCGATCGCTGGCCATGACATAACCCGTAGCGAAGGTTAGGTCTTCAGTATTATTGGCTTTAATGGCAGGAATACCAAACTCATCGCGACGAACTTCGACCGGTGCTTTCAATCCTGAAAATGATAATTCTCCGACTTCCTGATCGACTGAATCTCGATAGAGATAATTCAATACTGCGCTGCCATCAAAAAATAGCGCCATCATCGAGAAGGTAATGGCCGTAGCTAATAATATTTTTTTAATCATTTAAAGGATAACTCTTATAATTTTTTCGACAGTGTATGCAATCACTCATAGGCTAAAAAGGTGATCCTCTGCCAATAATTTATTATTAAAATTGTTTGTTTAATGGCTGATTTCGGCAAAAATTAGCGGGGGCGCCAATGAAAATAGAGGTATCAGATAGTGAGGGTTGATTAAAAAAAGACATAAAAAAACCCGCACTAGGCGGGTTCTTTTTACTTTTACAGAATTAATAGGTTAATGAATTAACCGTATTAAACTCTATTAGCGACGACCTGCACGGCGAAGAGCCGCTGGAGTGTAATCACCTGAGCTACGCTCAAAACCAAACTCATAAGAACCTGTCTCTTCATTATCAAGACCAAGTACTAAATAACGACCCGAGTTTAAGTCATACAGCGCTTCAACAGCATACCAAGGCACTAACGTATCATAGAACATGATGTTATGTGCTTCGGCTACACGCCATAGCTGGCCACGGCCATCGTAGTGATCGATAATCGTTGCTTGCCAGGTATCTTCATCAAGATAAAAAGTACGCTTACCATAAACGTGGCGCTTACCTTCTTTCAAGGTCGCTTCAACTTTCCATACACGGTGTAATTCATAACGTGTTAGGTCTTGATTGATGTGACCTGCTTTTACGATGTCATCATACTTAACATCAGCATCATTCAAACGGTAAGAGTTATATGGGATATAAAGCTCTTGCTTGCCTTTAAGTTCCCAGTCATAACGGTCAGGAGCACCGTTAAACATATCGAAGTTATCAGCAGTACGTAGACCGTCAGAAGCAGTACCTGGTCCGTCATAAGCAACCTGAGGAGCACGACGAACACGACGCTGACCTGCGTTATATACCCAAGCTTTACGAGGCTCTTTAATTTGGTCTAGTGTTTCATGAACCAAAAGAACGTTACCCGCTAGACGTGCTGGAGAAACAACATCCTGCTTAAAGTAAAACAAAACGTTAGCATCTTTAGAGGCATCATAATCGGTAAGCTTGTTACGGAAAGTGAATTCGTCTTTAAAGCGAACGATTGAGTATTCGCCGTTTGCCTGTGGCGTTGCTTGACCCACAACACGGGAAACACTACCACCACGATAACGTACAATGTGATTCCAAATCGCCTCAACACCCGTTGCTGGGATAGGGAAAGGAACACCTTCTACATAATCGCTTAGGCCGTTGCCATCTTTAATAAGACCTGTATCTGTCGCGTTTTTCTTAGTCGCGTCATAAATCTCTTTTGGATAAGCAGCAGAGCGCTGAGTCGGGTAAACCGGCATGCGATAAGTATCAGGATACTTTTCAAACATTGCCTTCTGACCGTCACTCAACTTGTCAGCGTATTCCTTATAATTTGCTGCAGTGATGGTGTACTTCACCTTATCTGCTGCAAAAGGATTAACGTGCTTGCTGCCGACTGTATAACCCGCTGGCGGAGTGGTTACACCACCGGTCCAAGCTGTTACTTCACCGCTACCGGCTTTTTCTGCGCCCATCGGCGTTAATGTTGTGCCGATTTTAGCGGCATCTGCTGAAGATACACCTGCGTTAGCAGCTGAAACCATCAAGGAAAGCGCAATTGCGCTTCCCATTCTTTTATACTGTTTTAGCATTTATATGCCCTCAATTATTCTTTGCAACGAACTAAATTTAGAATGAATAACTTGCCGATAGAGCAATGTTGTCACGGTCTTTAACGGTGTTGTAATCGCCACCGTCAAATTGAGTGTAGTTCACACTCACTTGAGTTTGGTTTTGATAAACAAATTTAACACCCACGGCTGTCGTTAGACGCTGATCTACGAATTGAGCACCTGGCTCAGGTCCGTTACCCGCATCATATGAAATCGCAACGTTAGGCGTCATGTTTACACCCGCGAACGCGTTGTTGTAATCCATACCGGCACGGAAACGGATACCACCAGAAAGCTGAGTTACGTAGCCTTCATCAGTACAGTAGTCAGTATTTACGTTGGCAGCACTACCACCGTCGACACAAAAGTTAGTCGTCGGAGAGGCATCCCAAACACCATCGTTATTACCAATACCGAAGGCACCCGAACGGCCATAGCGAGCGTCGTCTAGATCCGGTAAGTCAGGAACATAAGTCGCACCGACTTCAGCAACAACCGCTAAACGGTCTGCACCAAATACCTGATCGTAAAACTTAATGAACGTCATTTGGGCTTGCCAAATATCCATTTCATCATAGCCCTTCGCTAGTTCACCGTATAAAGATTTAGCGTCACCGTTAACTTCTTCAGCACGCTGCTGATACAAGCGGCTATAAGGTGCGCCGTTACCGGCGAGAATCAATTCAAAGGCATTCCATTGAATCGGTGCATCAGGACGGTAGCTAATTTCACCCGAGATGGAAGCACCACCTTCAGTAGACGTTGCAAAGCTGATACCGACTAGCTGATTATCTTCAGGGTAAGCAATCTGATAAAGCGGACGGTAGCTGTCATAAGTAGCATCATCATTTACAGAACGATCATCACCATTACCTAAAACGCCAGCGCGATCTTGGTTGGTAAGCGTACCATTAATGAAAGGTAGGCGGCTGTGGATGTTCATGTAGTACGCGCCAAATTCCGTATCACCTAATGCTTCAGAGTACCAGCGAACCGCAATACCATACTGGCCGTCGTCTTTAGCTTCATCATCCGCTAGACGTTCAGTCATTGGGGCATTACGTTGTGATAGGGGCGTGCCACCAGCAATCTCAGCATCACGAATGGCGAGCAGATCTCTCTCATCAATGTTGCCACCTAAAACAACAGGGCCACAGCCATCAGCTACGAAATCAACCGTAGAGAAGAACGTACCGCATGGGTCTGAACGCGTTTTTTCCCATTCAAGCTGATAAAACGCTTCAATACTGACATCGGCAGACACACCGATAGAAGTATAAAACATATTAACCGGCAGCAAGCCTTCTTTAACTTCAGCACCTGGACGGCGGAAAGCAGAAGCATCTACTGGGTTAATGCTGTTAATACCACCCTGGATGAAAGTACTTTCCCCCCAGCTTACTACTTGACGACCAACACGGAACGTTGCTGGCATTTCACCAAGATCGTAATCCGCCCAAACAAAGGCATCAAGTAAGTCATAACCATTACCAGCGGCATCTTTCGTTGCATCGTTTAATTCTTTAAATTCACGCTCGCCATCCATGATCTCGGTATCATAAAAAGCTTTAGCACGGAAGAAGCCACCATAGTTGTTATAGTTGATTTCTAGGTCAGTCGAGTACTTAACAACATTGGTATAGATGCTGTTTTCTTTGAAGTTGAGCGTACCGTCGTCATAGTTATATGAAGAGCCCTCACCTTCGAAGCCCATCGCCGCAGCGTTACCGGGCATTACGTACTTACCGTCCGGTGCTTCAGTACGCCACGCGACACCATAGCTAATTGTATTATCCCACTGTACCGTCATATCACCGAAGTTGAACTCGGTTGCCTGTGCTGTTAAAGCTGCAGACGCTAATGCTAAAGCTAGTGGTGCTTTGCGGAATAGCGTTGCCATTTTTATATTTTTCATAATTATTATTCTCCGCAACTTTATTCAGCTGCTTCTAATTCAAGCGCTGTAGTATTTTCGATAACAAACCCTTTCTGATCACCTGGCAAACCTAATAGCTTAGTCGCGCCATAAGGATCGAAGTAGGTAATGATTTGCTGATACGTTTCAGCAAAAACATCTTTAGGGTCACCAGATGAGAACGTGCTATGAGTGCCTTGAGTAAAGCGAATGTTAGCTCGAACCAATGAGTCGTTTGCGCCATTAGGGAAGTAGTACTTCGGATCAGCAGTGACGGCACCACCGGCAACGGCATTAGTTTGATTCACTAATGTTGTAATTCCCATCTCTTTTACTAGGGCATCAGTACCCGCTAAATAAGACTTAGCAGAAGGCATAGTAGGCGTTAGTGCATTATTTGGAACAACTTGATCAGATAGAGCGCCATCATCATCGTCACCTGCTTCAGAGGCTAGGCCACCAACGTCGGTATACACTAATACTGGAATATTCTGAGTATCAGCTGCGAAGTTGATTGGGTCTGCGGTATCAACCATGGCTTGGAAAACAGCAAAGAACTTTTCAATGCTCTCAGAGCCTTGCGTGATACCTGCAGCGGCTTGAAGGCCACCTAATACTTTTGCACCAATTGATGGAGAGTTCTCTAACAGCTTAACAAAACCGCCACCTGGATTACCCAGAGCCGCTGCTTGAATTACTGGAAGATTAGAGTTATATGCACGAACGTCAGCATTATTGTTAACCGCTAAGAAAGTTGCGCCAACAATACCACCCAGTGAGTGACCGATGAAGTAGATCTTAGATGGATCTAAATCGTTAGCCGTTCCATCAGCATTAATATCCATATCACCGATAGACGCGCCCAAGTTCAGCATGTCTAGAACTGTTTGACGGATACCATCACGAGTTCGAGAGAAGTTATTAAGGTTAATGTATAGCTGGCCAGAAGTACCTACTGAAGCAGCAGTAACAGGGTCGCCTTCGCTATCAAGAGCACCTTGGAAAACCATATCAATGTTGGCATTCAAAGCATTTTTCGCAACGTTACTATGACGTTCTGCTAATGCTACTAATTCAGGTGCATTTTCAGCGCCTACTCCTTGAATCCAGCCAGCGCGAGCGGCTGCGAATGGGCTCTTAGCTGCGAGTACGGCAGGGTCAGCGGAAGCAAATACTTGGTCAACGTTAAATAAACGAAGAGCGTTTGCTTCATTATCGCCATTTAGGGGCGCAATACCATGCATTGAGTGATCGATTGCGACCATTGCAATACATTGGCTAGCAAGTGTATTGCCAATCAGCACACCAGCGGTGCGATCAACAGTAATACCATGCTGATAAATTACTACAGGCCAACCATCAGCTGGTTTGCCACTTGCAGGGCCAGCATCATCTGGATCACAATCAGCTTTTGGCATGGTAACCATAACCGGTACTGTGTTAAAGCCAACTTTATCGGCAAACGGGAAGCGATAAGTTACGTTGATGGATCCATCAACATCTGTTGGGGCGCCAGATAAGCCTAGAGCAAGTGCTGCATTGTTGCTACCTGACCAGCTACCTAAAGCACTGTCCGCAACGCCAGCTTGAGCGTTCGGCAAGTAATTAGGTAGAGTTAAACCACCTTGATAGATAGCCCCACCAGATGATAAATCTGCAACTTGACCAGTAACAATCGCTTTTTGTAATCC
Organism: uncultured Gammaproteobacteria bacterium; assembly: GCA_963851095.1. GTDB lineage: Bacteria > Pseudomonadota > Gammaproteobacteria > Pseudomonadales > Oceanobacteraceae > Oleispira. Next base: position 280,024 of record CAWKOX010000009.1, read on the forward strand.
GGCAAGATAGGAAGGGATTAAGCTTTCTGTGCTTTTAAGCGTTGGTCGAATTGTAGCGCCATCTGTTGTTGGTAAAGTACCAGGTTGCGCCTCATTGATCGCAATCGCAACGACTTCAGCAATATCGTCTAGCTGACTTGCTGCTGCGCCTTCCGCTACGGCCTGACTTGCACCCTGAGCTGTTGCTTTGGCTATAACAGAAGCAGAAATTGCTCCTTCCGCGGTAGCTATATCAGGAATCGCTGCTTCTACTTTAGGCGTTACTTGAGCCGTTAATAGCGTATCGTAAGGAACCGCTACTGCAGTAGCCGGAGCCGAAACAATTGGCGTATAAGTACGAGACTTCGGCTTATCTACAATCGCATCTAGTCCAGTCGGAGCATCATTTGCATTCGCTATTGCGGTAATTAAACCTTGGTAATAGCTAGGCTGTAAAGCTGCTGTCGCCTTTAACGTTGGACGAATAGAAGCACCGTCAGTCGTTGGTAGGGTGCCAGGCATTGCTTCATTAATTGCTATTGCTACCGCTTCGGCAACGGCATTTAGTGCGACCTTAACGTTTGTATCTACAGCCGCATCAATAGTTGCTTGAGGTGTTCCTGCTGGGAATTGAGCAGTTACTTTCGCAGTAACACTTGCAGTGATTGCCCCTTCAGCATGAGCAATAGATGGAATCTGGCTGGTCAAGAAAGTACCTGGCGCAGCCATCGCGTGCAATACATCAGTTGTGCCATTAGTGGTAAATGCGTAGCTTAAAATTAAGTTGCTATCATCAACACCGTTGGCTTGCTTGGCGGCTATATCCCAAACATTAACAAGAGATCTAATTGGCTGAAGTGCTGCTGGAATAACTTGTTCACTTCTGATTAACAATGTATCGCCAGAAGCGCTAGCAGGCTCGCCTGATGCACTTGTAATACCATTAGTAAATGCGACTACGTATTTTGTTTTTGGCTCTAACGGTGTTTTGGGTAAAATTTGAATGGTGTGTGTTGCACCGTTGTCTAGCGTAATGTAATTAGCTTCATAATCCACACCACCAACCGGTTGATCTGCAGCGGCTAAACCACCTGTTGCAGCAATCGAAGATATGTCTAAAGCATCAATCGACGGGTCATCTTTGGCATTTTTTAATTTAACTAAATGAACCGTTTGGCCGGCAACAACAGAATCAGGATCCAGCGCGCCAGTAAAATTCATGTAAATAGCGGCAGTGGTCGAAAAACCGGCCAGCTTGTTTAAGGCGGTTGTAACAGGCGGTGTGGTATCGGCTGTATTAGCCGTTCCATCTGTTGTAGGTGCATCAGCAAACAGAATATCAATATTTAGAGGAACAACAGGCCCAGCGTTATTTGTTGGTTGAAACTGAGGCGTTACTGTACTGACTTCAAAGCCAGGTGTTCCTGATAATACCGGGGATACTGCTACTTCATTATTATCGGCCGTACTACTGATATTACAGGCCGTTAGTCCCGCTGTGCTTGCAGCAATTGCGAGACTAAGGAGGGTCTTCTTCACCATAGGTCTACCTGTCTTCTTTTGTTATGTTTATTGTTAATAAATTAGAAAAGTCCTTTCTGGCCCATTTCTAACAGATACCACGACTATAAACGCCTATCAGATCAACCTCATCACTCTTTAGTATGATTCGCCTGAGTAATCGTTCGTGTTTTTGTGTCAACATGTAACAAGTTAGACCATTTCTATTGTTCCTGCCTAAAAAACACTCTATTTTTTGCTTGTTCATCAGCGCTATAAAATTATTCCACTGCTCTGCAAGGCTTATATATTAAGGGTTCTGGCGATTATTTGATTTAGATCGGGTTATTGCCGCGGGTAAACCACCGTGTGACTACTCCAATAGCTTCAGATCGCATACAATAACGCCTTTGTTTTATCGCAACTTACAATTCAATCTTTTGAGGAAACTGAAATGGCTAAGCAAGACAACGTTGTAATCGTAGGTGCTGCTCGTACTCCTATGGGTGGTTTTAACGGTAGCCTAAGCTCAATCAGTGCGACTGATCTTGGCGCAATTGCTATTAAAGAAGCCGTTTCTCGCGCAGGTATTAATGGCGCAGATGTAGAAGAAGTTATCATGGGTAACGTTCTACCTGCGGGTCTTAAGCAAGGCCCAGCTCGTCAAGCAATGCGTAAAGCGGGTCTTGAAGACGCCACTGGCGCAACGACGATTAATAAGCTTTGTGGTTCTGGTATGAAAGCCACCATGTTTGCTCACGATGCTATTAAAGCGGGCTCGGTTAATATCGCTGTTGCTGGCGGTATGGAATCTATGTCGAACGCGCCTTATATTCTGGAAGGTGTTCGTACGGGTTTACGCATGGGCGCGGGTAAGGCACCAGAAGATCACATGTTCTTAGATGGTCTGCAAGATGCTGAAACAGGCCGTCTAATGGGCTCTTTCGCTCAAGACGTAGCCACTCAAAAGGGCTATACCCGTGAAGAGATGGATGATTATGCAATCATGTCTTTATCACGCGCTAAAGCAGCAATCGAAGGGGGTTTGAATACTGCTGAAATCGTTCCTGTTACGGTTAAGTCTCGCAAAGGCGAAACCGTTGTTGAGAATGACGAACAGCCATTCAACGCCAACATCGAAAAAATTCCTACTTTGCGTCCTGCTTTCGCAAAAGACGGCACGATTACCGCGGCTAACGCTTCTTCAATTTCTGACGGTGCTTCTGCCTTAGTATTGATGCGTGAGAGCACGGCTGAAGAAAAAGGCGCGACGCCTTTGGCTCGTATCGTTGCGCACAGCACTCAGTCTCAGCATCCTTCTGAATTCACGATTGCTCCTTGTGGCGCCATTGAGAAAGTTTTGGCTAAAGCAGGTTGGGCTAAAGAAGATGTGGATTTGTTCGAAATTAACGAAGCGTTCGCAATGGTTGCAATGATGCCGATCCGCGATCTTGGTTTAGACATTGAAAAAGTAAACATCTACGGTGGTGCTTGTGCACAAGGTCACCCTGTAGGTTCTACGGGTTCTCGTTTGATCGTTACGCTAATCAATGCGCTTAAGAATACTGGCGGCACAAAAGGTGTTGCGGCGCTTTGTATTGGTGGTGGTGAAGCGACAGCGGTTGCAATCGAACTGGTTTAGTTTCATTGCTATCCGGTTAGCATAATTGCTCGCTATAACGTGTAAAAAGAAGCCGCTGCTATGTCATCATAGCAGCGGCTTTATTTTGGAAGTTCAAAAATGTCAGAGCAAAAGAAGATGTCAGAGCAAAAGAAAGACGCAGCTATTAAAGGTAGTGAAATTAAAAGCAATGAAGCAGAAGAGTTCATTAAAAGAATCGTTCTAAAAGTGTTATTGAGCACCGCCGTTTTGGTAGTTGGTGTGGGTATTGCAGTTTATTACACCAGTGGTGCTGTTTAGTCAGAAAACCGTTATTCAGCATAAAGCCCCAAAACAATCTTCTTGAAAAGAGATAGTCACATGATGGTAGAACCGCTTTCTGAGCGCATGCTGAATAACAAACAACACTGGCAGCAAGTTGGCAGTGAAATATTACAACACTTCGCCTGCACCGAAGATTATGCCGGAATAGGTCGCTGCATTGATTTATGGAAGCAGCAAGACGATCTTGTTGAGCGTAAATATAAAGAAACCGAAGTCTTAGATGGTTTGGGATTTTTATTGGGTGAGCTGTGTATTCAAGAGTTCGGTGGTAGCTGGGTATGGATCACCGACGAGCATGGATCAACCCCAGCAATCTGTCATGCGGGGGCAGAAACCGTTAGCTACATTATCGATTCAATCTCTCGTCGACTGCGTGATGAAAGCTGTGCAGAAGACGAGATTCCAACGATTGTGGCTATGTATGAACGCAGCCAGTTTAACCAGCTGAATTAATCTCTGGTTGTCGTTTTCTATTGGTTTAAAGTAACTGTTTCTAATATTTCAGAAGGGTTAGCTTTAATATTAACGGTTTTCTGCTGGTTAATAAGGGCGTTGTTATTTTTTAGCGCCCCCGAAGAAAATTGATTAAATATTAAATTCAATTCAGCTGAATCTACATCAGAAGTGTTAATCCAGTTAACCTCTGTGATTTCGCCTTCATTCTGAAGCTTATAGATATTAGTTTCGGGATATTCATCAAACGTCGAAACACTAATAAAATACTTGAATTTACACGTTCCTTGAGTCTCTACAAAGCAGCTTTCTTTATGAATTGGCGCACTATAAAGTCTGATGAGCAGATGCTTATCAATCTCCGCACTGTACTCGTTTAGCACTTTTATATCGCCAAATGCTAACGCATTCTGTAAATCATTATCTAAAGACGCACAGCCTGAAGTAATTATTATGACAAGTAATATGAAAAATCTCATTATATGCCTCTTTAGTTGACGGACATATGAATGTGATCGCCATGACCAGAAACTTGATGGTTGTTACCTAGCTTCTTTTTCATAAAGGGGCCAAAATTTTCTCTTCTATGTATATAGCTTTCAAATTCAGTCTGCATTGCATCTACGACTGCTTTTACCAGTGCATTTCCAGGATAAAAAACTGACATCTTATTTCCATTGATACGCGAAATATCAACTGCTTTTCCATCACCTTGGACATGCCTACTAGGAGAAGTATGCTGGTCATTAGCTGAAGATATGTATATTTTATTTAGCAAATGACCTGCGGCAATGCCAGGTTTTACTACTTTATTAAGAGCATCAATGACTCTCTGATCAACGCTTGTATTTACAGCATCAGAAAACTCAATTTCTACCCCATTAATATTATTTGGAATAGCTGGCATATATCAATCCTTTAATCGCGTTATAAACGTGGATACTTTAGTTGTTCTTAGAGGCTATTCATATTAATAATGTACAAATTAAGGCTAAATCATTACTCATTGAGTAATCGCTTGTGAATTAATTTTTTGTTTACGCAGCCAGTTTAACCAACTGAATTAATAAACGGCATCTTCGTGAAGTTGAGCAAGTCATCGTGGATAAATGAATAGCCTAGCTGCTCTGTCACTTTTTGATTGCTGATAATTTTGCCTACCGAGTCTGTTTGCCCTGAAAATACAGGCTCGTATTCCCCTAAGTGATTCAGTGCTGCTTTATAAAACTCACGACGTGTTGGATGTTGTGATGCGCAGGCATTAAATACTTCACCCCAGCAATTCTGTTTGATCACCGCATTGATAATGCCAATGCAATCATCACGATGAATCATGTTCACTCTCGCGTCAGGGTTTTTGATGGTCTTACAATAGGTAGAATCATCATCGTTTGTCGTTAAGAAAAAACGCCCTGGGTGGCGTTGATAGCCAATTAAGCCCGAGAAGCGAATAATCGTTGTTTCAAAATGATCATTAGCCTGAAACATCGACTCAATGGTGAGCAATGGGCAGGGCTTTAATTGCTTAAGGCTGTCTTCTGTCACCACTGCAGAATCAAGATTGGCCGAGTTTGTATACACCGACGTCGAGCTAATAAACAAAACTTGCTGAATCGTCGACTTCTCAATTTCTGAAATCAGTTGGGTGAATGCCTCAATACTCTTAGAGGTAATATTAATAATAAGAATGTCGGCTTGAAGGAAGTCATTCTCATGGCTGTTTTTACGCACATCAGACACATCGATATCATACGCGTGCGCTTCTATCCCCGCTTTACGCAGGTGTGTTAAGCGTTCTTGGCTGCGTGAAGAAGCCTTAATGTGAAAGTTCGCTTGGCTAAGTTCAATGGCCAATGGGAATCCTAACCAGCCACTGCCTAAAATGCTGATGCGTTTCATAGTGTTTTAACCTTGCTGCTTCTAAATGATGTTTCTAGTAATTGGTGTGTCTAACAGAAGCCTGTCTAACAGGAGTTACCCTTGCCTTTCAAAAATTGACCTTTACAATCGCGGCTCAGGTGATCATACCCAATCAAATTAGTGAAGTCGTGTCATGAACCGTAAAAAGAAAATTAAACAGATCTTAACCAAAAAAATGAAAAAGGCGAATGCCAAGCTAGCCCCTAAAGACGGTAAGCCTGCTTATGTTTCAAAAGCTGATCGTGCAGCTGCCGAAGCAGAAGCAGCAGTCATCGCCCGAGGTTGAATAACAATCTTGAATAGCAATCTTGAGTAGTGATGTTGAATTGTATAGAAAAGTAAAACCCTCCTTAAACTATTAACGACATAAGTCATTCTTATTTCGTAGCAGATGCTTTATCATGCCTCCATCCCAGGGGGTGGCAAGTTAATTCGATGAAGAGTCGATCTAATGAGCCTGAGATGCCATGCAAACTCCTTGAACCTGATCCGGTTAATACCGGCGTAGGAATGGGCAGTTGAATTGATAGGTTAAATAACCGATAGCTATTTAACCAACACTACACGCTTGCTACGCTCGACCGGGTCTTCTCTTATTTTTGAGGCAGACCTAACTCATGAAAACCTTACCTTTATCCCTTGCTATAGCCTCTGCTATTAGCACGTCAATGATCTCTACTCTGGCGACTGCCGATACGACAACTGACAGAACAAGCACAAGATATTGTTCAACTTGATGTTGTTACTGTGAGTGCGGATTTTCGTGATACCGATGTTCAAGAACTTCCAGAAGCAGTCACCGTTATTGGTGCAGATAATATTGCTTTGCGAAGTGCTGAGCATTTAGAGCAGGTTTTCAGTTTTGCCCCAAACGTTAATTTTTCTTCAGGTTCATCACGTGGTCGTTATTTCCAAATACGAGGTATTGGTGAGCGCAGCCAGTTTGTTGATCCTGTAAATCCATCAGTAGGTTTGATGATCGATGGTATCGATATGACAGGTCTAGGTGGTGCAGCGACTTTATTTGATGTGCAGCAAGTTGAAGTATTGCGTGGCCCACAAGGTACTCGCTTTGGTGCCAATGCATTAGCCGGCATGATTAATATACAAACCAAAGCTGCCAACTAAAGAAACCGAAGGTTATGTTGCGGGTAAATTCGGGAATTATAATACCCATGGTCAAAGCGCGTGCAATTTCGGGTTCTATTGCCGAAAATGTACAAGGGCGTTTAGCCGTTAATAGTTTTAAGTCTGACGGTTATATGGAAAATGATTATCTCGATCGTGAAAATACTAACAACATTGATGAAGTTGTTTTACGAGGAAAAGTTGCAGCACAGTTAAGTGAAGATACTGATCTGGGATTCTCTTATTTCTATACTGATATTGATAACGGCTATGATGCATTTAGCTTAAGAAATACTCGTAAAACCTATTCTGATAATCCTGGCGTTGATGCTCAAGAAAGCCATTCGTTTGCTCTGGATTTAAAATCAAAATTATCCAATGCGGTTAATTTTGAAGCTCTGTTAGCAACGACTAAAGCGGATATTGAATACAGCTATGATGACGATTGGTCATATGAAGGAATTAAGACTGGTTGGGAATACACTGCCTTTGATCAGTACCTGCGGGATTATCAGCGTAACAGTTTAGATTTACGATTGCTCTCGGGCAACGAAGGTCGAATCTTTGCGGATAGTACAGATTGGGTTGTTGGCATTTACGGATTCAATCGCAGTGAAGATTTATCTAGAACTTATACTAATACAAGTACAGGTGTAGATCGTGCAGATAAGAGAATAGTCAGTGAACTACAAAGCGAATCCTTATCTGTTTATGGAGAGTTATCTACGCGTTTATCTGATTCGCTCCAGTTAACTTATGGTGTGCGTATTGAGCGCTGGGCAACGGATTATGAAGAAAATCGCATTGCTGCAGAAGATAAATCCGAGGTTCTAAAAGGTGGTAAGGTGACTTTGGAGTATTTAGTGAATACCCAGCATTTAGCTTATGGCTCATTATCGAGAGGCTATAAAGCGGGTGGTATTAATACCGATCCTGAAATTGATGAAGAGAATAGAAAGTTTGATACTGAGTATAATAATACGATTGAACTAGGTCTTAAATCAGAGCTTTTTAAAAATGATCTTAAAACTCGAATTGCTGCCTTTTATGTAGATAGAAAAAATCAACAAACTAAAAATTCCTTCTTAGTTTTAGAGGGCACAAATCGCACATTTCGAGACTACGTTGGCAATACCGATAAGAGCAAAAACTACGGCTTTGAACTTGAATCCAATTGGGATCTTTCAGAACGTTTAAACTGGCAGTTTAGTTATGGTTATCTGATCACAGAGTTAGGGGAGTATACCTTTGAGTCAGAATACTATGGTGTCTATGATCAAAAAGGTCGTAAGCAAGCTCATGCTCCTCGATACAGCGCTGCAACCGCATTGAGTCTAGGCATTACTGAGAACTTAGTATTTACAGTTGAGAGTGAAGCTAAAGATGAGTTTTATTTTTCAGACAGTCATGACTTAAAATCAGAAGCTTATGTTCTTTGGCATGCACGCATTGCCTATGAAAAACCTAATTATAGTATTGCCGTTTATGGTCGTAATCTTACGAACCGTGACTATGAAGTGAGAGGTTTTGGTTTCGCAAACAATCCAGAGGATGAATATACGTCATTTGGTCACGTGCAATATGGCGAGCCTCGCCTAGTCGGTATAGAAGGACGTTATAACTTTTAATTCAGAATAATTAATAGTGGTTGACGAATAAATTAAGTAACGACTCAGGTAGTTCAAATTAAGAAAACGTTAGAGCCATGACTGGGTGTTTGTGGAGCAAATATGCGAGGCAGGAAGCCGAACTAAGGCTACAGGGAAGTATTTACGCCGTTTTGTGGAATAAATACCCAATCATGGATCGTTTATTAAAACCTTCTGAATAGTTACGACTAATTTAAATAAGACTAATTTAAATAAAGAGTATAGGGATCCACGATGGAACTATCAGTAGAAATCAGCAAATACCCATTGTCGGAAAATTACATTCCGGCCATCAAAGATTTTATCGAACGCTTACAAGCAACTGAAGGTTTGAGTGTGGTGGGTAATACCATGAGCACTCAAGTATTCGGAGATTATGACTTGGTGATGGATACGCTGAAAGATGAGATGCGTCGTTCTTACGAGCAATTTGGCAAAGCCATTTTTGTGTGTAAATTTATTGGGGCTAATTTAGATCCCGCGTTAAATCCTCATGGCGATTTATAATCGCCCTAATGAATGATCGCCCTATTTAATGACCCATTTAAATGGATCATTATCGTGATAACGACAGGAAAAATTTAGTGGACGCATTTTACGAAGGCATCATCGCTGCCGCACAGGCAATGAGTATCTGGGAAGTGGTCGCGGTGATACTGGGTATTGCTTATCTCGTTTTGGCCATGCGCCAAAGCATTTTTTGCTGGTATGCAGCCTTTGGTAGTACGGCTATTTTTAGCTGGCTATTTTGGGACGTAAGCTTAGTCATGGAATCAGGATTAAATGTCTATTATTTGATAATGGCAATCTATGGCTGGTGGGTATGGCGTGGAAATAAAGAGAAGAGCGAAACTAACGTCGCGATAAAAACGTGGTCGTTATCACGTCATGCTTTAGTGATTTCTGGCGTCATATTAATGAGCCTAGCAACAGGCTATGGCTTAGAAAAAAACACCAGCGCCGCACTGCCGTACTTAGATTCTTTTACCACTTGGGGTGCGGTGATCACCACGTATATGGTGGCGCAAAAAGTATTAGAAAATTGGTTGTACTGGCTAGTGATCGATACTGTCGCAATCTATTTGTTCATCGATAGAGAATTGTATTTAACCGCATTGCTAATGATCGTCTATGTTGTATTAGCAACCATCGGTTGGTTTATGTGGCTCAAAGAATACCGCCAGCAAACTGAATTACCTTCTAATCAGGCAGTTGTTTAAACATGAAGTTAGCAGACATTTTGGATGATTGGCCACTCTGGGGCATATCCACAAAACCGATTGAACCGCATCAAGTTAAAGTACTCATCGGCGGCTTAACGAATTCTTGCTATCAACTTTCATTAGAGACGGGCGAGTATATTATTCGAATCAGTGCTGATAATACGCAAGCGTTAGGTATTGATCGACACGTTGAAAAAACGATTCATCAATGGGTGTCTCGTTTAAATTTTACCAGTGCAATACGCTACTGCGATGATGAAGATCGCTATTGGATTCGTGATTACATTGAGGGTGAAGTTTTATCCGATAATGTAGCGGCGATGAGTCAAAATACTCTGGTTTATTTGGTCGAACAATTAAAAGCTTTGCACCAGATACCCGTAGAAATAGATTTGCCTGTCGTTAATATTAGCGAAAAAGCAGAAGCCTATTGGAAGATGCTTGAGCAGCGTGATCCTGAGAATGACATCATTAAAATGAAGCCGCTAATGCAGGTTGCCATGAGTGAACCTCCGGCTGGAGACTTCTGCCTTTGCCATCTCGATCCGGTTTTAGCGAACTGGCTTTATACCCAAGATGGATTGCAATTATTAGATTGGGAATACGCAGGTTTCGCACACCCTTTATGGGACTTAGCAGCCCTGTATCAAGGCATTAAGCATGGCATCATGCAGTCTATTAGCCCCGCGAGTGATGGCATTAGTAACAATAGTCACCCTGAAATCGAAAAAGATTTAGAAGAAAATATTCTGGCCTTGTATGGCGTGACAGACTTAGTCGCATGGCGCAGAGCCTGTGTACAGATGGAATATTTATCTTCTCTTTGGTACCAAGCTCAAGGGAAAATGGCCTAATTTAGGGTCTTTTTAGGCCAGTTTCCTTGTTATGAGCGGCTCAGATGTTAGACTTGTTCCAAATTGAATGACCATTCAACGGGACGATCAGTGTAACTATGGCTAGAGTCGGCACAGAAAAATTACGTAAAAAAGAATTAATCGAAGCAACCATCGAGTCCATAGAAAGCCATGGTTTTCAAGGAACAACGATTTTAACCATTAGCCGTCGAGCGAACTTATCGGCAGGCATCATCAGCCACTATTTTGGCAGCAAGCAAGGTCTAATTCTTGCGACCATCCGACACCTTCTAGAAGAATTAAAGCAAGGCTTGCTACAGCAAATAGCGAACTGTGAAGAACCTCTTACGCCTGAGTTAAGACTACAGATGATTGTGGATACTAACTTTGCGTGTTTCCAAAAATCAACATCCGTGACCAGAACCTGGTTATGCTTTTGGGCGCAAGCATTGCACGACCCAGAGCTTGCTCGCTTACAAGCGGTAAACAGTAAGCGCCTACTGCAAAATTTATTGTATTCCTACCGACAAGCCATTCCTGATAAAGAACAAGCATTTCTAGCCGCAACAATGACTGCCGCGATGATTGATGGATTGTGGCTAAGAAGCAGTTTGAGTAAAACCAGCCAAGATGAATTCAAGAAAGCTGAGCAAGTCTGTAAACAGTTTATCTCATCGCAATGTCAGCTAGGAAAAACATTATGATTTTAAAAAACTTTATCAATGGTCAATACCTTGATAATAGCAGCGGCGATACTTTCGATGTGATTAACCCAGCGACAGGGTTAGTGGCGTATAAAGTTGAAGTCGCTGACGAAAAAATTCGTAATGCTGCCATTGAAAGTAGTCAGCAAGGTTTTGAAGCTTGGTCGGCGATGACGGGATTCGAACGTAACCGTATTTTATTAAAAGCCGTATCGTTATTACGTGAACGCAATGACGAACTGGCTAAAATTGAAGTGATTGATACCGGCAAACCTTGGCAAGAAGCCTCGGTTGTCGACGTGGTCACTGGTGCAGATTCAATTGAATATTTTGCTGGCTTAGCATTAAGCATTGAAGGCAGTCAGCAAAATTTAGGTGACGATTTTTATTATACCCGCCGCGAACCCTTAGGGATTTGTGCAGGCATCGGTGCATGGAACTACCCATTGCAAATCGCTTGCTGGAAAGCCGCACCTGCCTTGGCGTGTGGTAATAGTATGATTTTTAAACCTTCAGAAGAAACTCCGCAGGGTGCCTTAAAACTTGCCGAAATATTTACTGAGGCCGGTGTGCCAAATGGCGTATTCAATGTTGTGCAGGGTGATGGTGAAGTGGGTGCGTGGTTAACAGCACACAATAAAATCGCTAAGGTTTCTTTCACCGGAGAAGTCGGCACTGGTAAAAAGGTCATGGCTTCAGCGGCGACGAATCTTAAAGACGTGACGATGGAGTTAGGTGGCAAGTCGCCTTTGATCATCTTTTCAGATGCCGATATTGATGATGCGGTATCGGCTGCCATGCTTGGAAACTTTTATACTCAAGGTGAAGTGTGCACAAATGGCACTCGCGTTTTTGTGCAAAAAGAAATCTATCCACAGTTTATTGCTCAGTTAAAAGAGCGCACTGAGAAAAACATTATTGCGGGTGATCCAATGGACCCAGCAACTAACTTTGGTGCGCTAATCTCAGAAAAGCATCAGCAGCTGGTTCTAGGCTACATCGAAAAAGGCAGCCAAGAAGGTGCCTTTCTTCTTTCTGGTGGTCATGCATTAAAACCACCGGGTGTTGAGGGCGGTTACTTTGTTGCGCCGACTATCTTTACTGATTGTCGTGATGATATGACGATTGTGAAAGAAGAAATTTTTGGCCCAGTAATGTCTGTCTTAATTTTTGATACCGAAGAAGAAGTCATTCAGCGCGCTAACGATACTGAATTTGGTTTAGCCGCAGGTATTTTTACCAACGATATACGCCGTGCTCATCGAGTTGTTAAGCAAATGGAAGCTGGTATTTGTTGGATTAATGCCTATGGCGCTTCGCCAGCAGAAATGCCAGTAGGTGGTTATAAGCTTTCAGGTATCGGTCGTGAAAATGGATCGTCCACGATGAATCAATATACTCAAATTAAATCTGTCTACGTGGGCATGCAGCCACTAGAAAGCCCTTTTTAATATTTGCCGTGATGCTGATTAGATGAAAGATGAAATGAACATTCAAAAGAGCACTCTGCGCTACGATTATATTATTGTTGGTGCCGGTTCGGCAGGCTGCGTATTAGCCAATCGTTTAACGGAAGATCCAAATGCATCGGTTTTATTATTAGAAACGGGCGGTAGCGATCGCAGTATCTTTATTCAAATGCCAACGGCTTTATCGATTCCGATGAATACCAAAAAATACGCTTGGCAGTTTGAAACAGAAGAAGAGCCTCACTTAGATAATCGAAAAATGCATTGCCCGCGCGGCAAAGTATTAGGCGGATCATCGTCCATTAATGGCATGGTTTACGTGCGTGGCCATGCTAAAGACTTTGATGAGTGGGAAGAGAAGGGCGCAACGGATTGGAATTATGCGAACTGCTTACCGTATTTTAAAAAGTCAGAAACTTGGGCGCTCGCATCGGATAATTCAGCGTCCAGTGAGTACCGAGGCACCCAAGGTCCGCTGGGTGTAAATAACGGCAACCAGATGAAAAACCCTTTATACCAAGCATTCGTTGATGCCGGTGTAGAGGCGGGTTACATGGATACCCCAGACTATAATGCCAAGCAGCAAGAAGGCTTTGGTCCGATGCATATGACCATTAAAAATGGTGTGCGTTGGTCAACGGCCAATGCGTATTTAAGACCCGCGTTAGCGCGACCAAATTTAACGGTTGTGACCCATGCATTGGTGCATAAAGTTTTACTCTCGGTCGATGGCTCAGAGAAAAAGGCCACGGGTATTCGCTATGAGCGTAAGGGCAGTATCATTGATGTTCATGCCAATACCGAAGTTATTTTATCGGCGGGCTCAATTGGTTCACCGCACTTATTGCAACTGTCTGGTATTGGCGAAAAAGAAACATTAGAAAAAGCAGGCATCGAATGCCAGCATGAATTACCTGGCGTGGGCGAAAATTTACAAGATCATCTAGAATTTTATTTTCAATTCAAATGCAAACAACCGATTACGCTGAATGGAAAATTAGATTGGTGGAATAAATTATTAATTGGAGCACGCTGGTTCTTTTTAAAGAAAGGCTTAGGGGCAACCAACCACTTTGAATCGTGTGGCTTTATTCGCTCTAAAGCGGGTATTGAATGGCCAGATCTACAATACCATTTTTTACCTGCGGCCATGCGTTACGATGGGCGAACGGCTTTTGATGGACACGGTTTCCAAGTGCATATCGGACATAACAAGCCAACAAGTCGCGGCACGGTTAAAGTGACCAGCGCTGATCCTAAAGCTCACCCAAGCATTCGTTTTAATTACCTATCGACAGAAACCGATAGAGAAGGTTTCCGCGATTGTGTGAAGCTCACGCGCGAAATTATCAATCAGCCTGCCTTTGACCAATATCGCGATGATGAAATTCAACCGGGTCAGCAAGTTCAAACTGACGAAGAAATAGATGCGTTTGTAAGATCGAATGTTGAAAGTGCTTATCACCCGTCGTGTACGTGCAAAATGGGAACGGATGAGATGTCAGTTGTCGATCCACAGACTCGAGTGCACGGGGTTAGCAATCTTCGTATTGTCGATTCTTCGATCTTCCCAACCATACCCAATGGCAATCTTAACGCACCGACGATTATGGTAGCGGAACGGGCAGCTGATTTGATTAAGTCGGCGGGTATGTTGCCGCCGAGTCAGGCAGAGGTCTCGATGGCCCCAGATTGGGAAACAGTTCAACGTAGTAAATTTTAAAATTAAGCTAAGCTTAAACTTAATACTTACTCGCTCATAAACTCAACGCTAATTAATAAAAACCACAAAGGATAAAAGCATGATGATGAAAACCTTAGCACTATCGGCGAGCTTGCTAGCAGCAAGTTTCAGCCATGCAAACGAATGTGAAACAGTACGTTTTGCCGATGTTGGCTGGACGGATATTACTGCGACGACCGCACTATCTTCTGTTGTTTTAGAAAGTATTGGTTATAAAACAAAGACTCAAGTTTTATCCGTACCGATTACTTATAAATCGTTAGAAAATAAAGACATTGATGTGTTTCTGGGTAACTGGATGCCAACAATGGAAGCCGACATCAAGCCTTATCTTGAAAATGGTTCTGTAGAAAGCATTAAGAAAAACTTAGAAGGCGCTAAATATACCCTAGCCGTTCCTAAAGCGGTTTATGATGCGGGCGTTAAAACATTCGCTGATATCGCTAAGTTTGCCGATAAATTTGATAACCGCATTTACGGTATTGAACCCGGTAACGATGGCAACCGCTTGATTCAATCAATGATCGATCAAGATGCATTCGGCTTAAAAGGATTTGATGTTATCGAATCGAGTGAAGCAGGTATGTTATCGCAAGTTAAGCGCCAGACTCGTCGTAATAAGTGGATTGTTTTCTTAGGTTGGGAACCACATCCAATGAACTCAAATTTTGAATTGGCCTACCTAGAAGGCGGCGATGATTTTTTTGGCCCTAATTTAGGCGGCGCAAATATTCATACTAACGTTCGTAAAAACTACACCGCAGAATGTAAGAATGTTGGCCAGTTTCTGAATAACCTAACGTTTACGTTAGAGATGGAAAATGAAGTGATGGCGGCTATTTTAGATGCGGGTAAGAAGCCAAACGTTGCAGCAAAAGAGTGGATCAAAAAGAATCCTACAATTTTGGATGCTTGGTTAAAAGACGTAACCACACTAGACGGTAAACCTGCATTAGCTGCTGCTAGCGCTGTCTTGAAATAGATACCACCTTAGTCGGTAATCTGAAGTAACGACAGTCAAAGCAACATTCATCACACAAAGAGGCTGCGAGTAGTAATAACTGCTCGCAACAAGAAATTTCATGGAACAGTTTAAATTACCGCTGGGTAATTACATCGAAACATTTGTCGACTGGTTAGTTGATAATGGCGCATCATTCTTTGATGCCATATCTGAATCACTAGAATGGCTGATTAGCTTATTCACTAATGCACTACTCTGGCTAAACCCAATAGCGTTTATTGCCATAGTCGTCGCCATCGCTTTGTACTTTCGACGTTCCGTGGGATTGGCAATTTATGCCGTTGTGTCATTAACCCTAATCTGGAATTTAGGTTATTGGGTTGAGACCATGCAGACCCTTGCATTGGTTTTGTATGCCGCGTTTTTCTGTATGTTGATTGGATTACCGATTGGTATTTATGCGGCGCATCACGCTAATTTTTATAAAGCGTTGCAGCCCGTTTTAGATCTTATGCAAACAGTTCCTACCTTTGTATACCTAATACCTACCCTAACTCTTTTTGGTTTAGGCGTTGTGCCAGGATTAATTTCTACTATTATTTTTGCGATTGCTGCGCCGATACGTTTAACGTATTTAGGCATTTCAGAAGTGCCTCAAGATATTCTTGAAGCGGGGCGATCATTTGGTGCGACCAAGCGCCAAATATTATTCCGTATAGAATTGCCTGCTGCAGCAACCAGCATCGCTGCTGGTGTAACGCAATGCATTATGTTGTCGTTATCAATGGTCGTAATTGCCGCATTAGTAGGAGCCGATGGTTTAGGTAAGCCCGTAGTACGAGCTCTAAATACCGTGGATATTGCCAGTGGCTTTGAGGCGGGTTTAGCCATTGTATTGTTAGCCATTTTACTTGATCGTATTTTTAAAGCGGAGCAAGCAAAATGATTAATATTAAAAATCTAGATGTCATTTTTGGTGAGCAACCAGAGCGTGCTTTACCGCTATTAGATCAAGGACAAGAACGCGAAGAAATTCGCAATAATACCGGTTTAGTCGTAGGTGTTAATAATGCAAACTTGCAAATTAAAAAAGGTGAGATTTGTGTATTGATGGGGCTGTCAGGGTCTGGGAAATCCAGCTTGTTACGCTGCATTAATGGCTTAAATGATACGACTCGTGGTTCGATCGAAATTGACCATGAAGGTGAAGTTATTGATTTAGTCAATGCCGACGCCGATACCTTAAGAGCCGTTCGTACAAAACGTATGTCGATGGTTTTTCAAAAGTTCGCATTGATGCCTTGGTTAACAGTGGCGCAAAATGTTGCGATGCCACTTGAACTGCAAGGCTTAGATAAAAAAGAAATCAAGCAACGTGTTGATACTCAGCTTGAGCTTGTTGGTTTACAGCAATGGGCAAAGCTAAAGCCGAGTGAGTTGTCGGGTGGCATGCAACAGCGCGTTGGTTTAGCTCGTGCGTTAGTGACTGAGTCCGATATTTTATTGATGGACGAGCCATTCTCGGCTTTAGATCCCTTGATTAGAACTCAACTTCAAGATGAATTAATTCAGCTGCAAGAAAAACTTAATAAAACCATTATTTTTGTAAGCCATGATTTAGATGAGGCCCTTAAATTAGGGACGAATATTGCAATCATGAAAGATGGTGAGATTGTTCAACAGGGCAAGCCAGATAGTATTGTATTAAATCCTGTGAATGATTATGTGAAGCAATTCGTGGCGCACACTAATCCGATTCACGTATTAAAAGCTAAATCAATTATGCGACCGATCAGTGACATGACGTTCACTGATAGAGGTTACTGTTTGAGTAAGCGACATGATTATTGGTTGAGCGCAAACCAGCAGCAAGTTTATTACCGAGGAGCAGAATTCTCTCCTCAAATGTGGCAAAACGGCCAAGACATTGTTAAGTTAACTGCAGCGCCTACGTGCGTTGCTGCAGATACTGGCATGCAAGACGTAATGGAAATTCGCTACCATACTGATCACGCAGTCTTCATTATGAAAGATCTTGATGAAGATTTAGATGATGCTGAGAAGGTTCATGGTGACGAAAAAATTCAAGGAGTCATTGGTGATAAGGAACTGTATCACACCTTGTTAGGTAAAATGATGTTAGAAGATTAATGTGATTGAATGAGCTGGCAGAAATATTTTTACTATTTTTGTTAATTATTATAAGAAAGAGAGAAAGGAAAATCATAATGAAAAAATCTTTATTAGCGTTGGCTATTGCCGCTTCAGTAGCGGCTCCTGCTTCTGCTTCGACAGCAATCTCTGGTGGTATTTGGTTGAATCATCAGATAGTCACAGAAGATGAAAGCGGCACGGCTTCAGATCGCGAACCGCAGACTCTGGGTACTGTAAATAGTGAAGCATTAATCTTATATGTTGATCATCAGCAAGATGATACTGATTGGCAGCTTTCTGCTGAGTGGCGCACTGGCCCAGGTTCTTTTAGTGATGCTGGCAATAACTCAACAGGGGATACCTCAGGCTTCCATAAATTATGGATCGGCTATAATTTTTCAGAAGATCGACAGTTAGTTATTGGTAAATCACAGGTTCCATTTGGCTTTGGCACCATCAACTTCTGGCCTGGAGATATGGGTTTAGGTGGCTATGGCGACCAGCTAGATGTCGGTGTAAAGTTCAGCGATAAACAAGATGCTATTAGCTATGATTTAGCTTGGTATATATCTGATGATTTTGGTGCGGCCAGTACTGATACTATGGATGATAATGGCCACTGGGGTTCTTCTACGACTTATCGTAAAGTGAATACGGCTGTTGCAAATATTGGTTATGACTTATCAGCAAGCTCAACGGTTGGTTTTTCGTATCAGAAAGGTGAGCTACAGGATTTAACGACGACTCAGCCCGATACTGATTCTACATTCGGTGGTCATGATGCTTGGGATGTTTGGTATACCGGTACTTATGGCAACCTAGGTGTGATGGCTCAGGTTATGGGTACGCAACGTGATGGTTTGGATAAAATAGGCGCTGGTGCCGATGAAGTTAAAACATTGCGTCAGTCTTTGAGCCTTTCATATGCAACAGGTCCATTCAATTATTATGTTGAATATACCGGAGTAGCAACGGATACGAAGGGCAATAAAGCGAATGACCTAGTGGCTTTTGCTCCGGGTGTTAGTTATAACTATGGCCCAGGTTGGATGTATGCTGAATATGTTACCGCGAATAAAGACGTAAATGCGAATGGTGATATTGGTGCAGATGATAAATTTTCTGCGATGTACCTAACAATTGATTATTACTTCTGATTTTAAACTCAGACATAATTAATTAATAAAAAAATACCCGCAAGGCTTTCGCTATGCGGGTATTTTTTTGTCTGCTGTTTATCTACTAATAAGTCAGTGTGCTTATTTTCTGTATTGAAGCCAAGCGTAGAAGAACATTAAACCAAACAATAAATCGTTGATGCCGTAAATAACCAAAAAGATAGTCGTTACGATTGACTCATTCCACATCACTGCAATGTCTGGCTTCATGACAAACCAGAAGTACAACGCGGTGCCTACGTAAACCATCTTCTCAATAAAGAATACAAAGATTAAGCGCGAAGCTCTTGGGTGCTCAGTTGAAACAGAGATATACGCCATGCCCCATAAAATAATCATACCTAAACCGAAGTGGCTGAATATCTGTGGATAGTATTGGGTGAGCAGCTCATTTTGAAAGCCTAGAGAAAAGCCAAGAACACCGAAGATGTTGATTAGGCCTGCCATTACAAAACCAAACGTTAAGTATTGCTTCATAAAAATAATTCCGTCGTCATGTCATTGTGTGGGATTAAACGTTGGCAGCATTCTATCAGTGGTTGCGGCTTTGCTCCATGGTGAGAAGCCGCTATTCGATTAAAAAGAGTTTTTCTTAAACGGATATTCAGCTATCCGTTTAACCTCAGTCAAACAAGTCTGGAGTAGGACACTCTAAGATGGCCCCGATAGTTTGCACTAACTCACGCTCAGCAGCTTTTACGCCGTTTACTTGAATACCCGCAGCTAAGGCTTTCATTACCCGCCCTTTTACGTGGGGGAACGCCTCAGTCAGTGTATCGAGGGCAATATTAAAGGTTTTGAAAGAAGAGGTTCTTGCTTGCAGTTGTATATCGTCAAATCCACCCGTATTGGCCGCTACTGCAAAGCTCTTCATAGCGCCTTCTAATGTTTCATTGCCATGATTGGCAACAAACGATAGAACGGTTTCAATGTCGGTAAGAATCTTTTTAGCATTACCGTGCTTCGCTTTCACCGCTTTGGCTTTGTTGAACGTTGGGTTCAAATATTGAAGAATCATGCGGTACAAGCACCATTCGAATAAATCGATCTTGCCATCGGCTTGCACGAGCTTGACCAGCAGCTGTTTAAAATCGGTATATTGATCTTCTGAAAGTAGCTTGAGTGCTGGGATGGCCTTATCGATCATAGGTAAGCGCTTACTCTCGTCGAGCAGTACTACTAATGGGATGAGTTGATTGACCGACTGGTATAAACCCTCGCCACAAAATTGCTTGATCAGGTCGAGTTGCTGGTCATACACAAGCGACGTATTCGGTGCGAGTAAAAGGGTATAGCACAAGGCTCTCGCATTCATAGGGTCATGAGCTGTTGCCGTTAACGTTGCTTCCACATCGATACGGTTGGTTTCTTGATCACCTAATTGCCGGCCACTTGATGGTTGGTCAAGCGTGCTATCAGATGCTGAGTTAGCAGGTGTTGAATTAGCAGGGGCTGGATAGTCAATTGCAGCACTTACGGCAGCGGCA
Organism: uncultured Gammaproteobacteria bacterium; assembly: GCA_963851095.1. Taxonomy (GTDB): domain Bacteria; phylum Pseudomonadota; class Gammaproteobacteria; order Pseudomonadales; family Oceanobacteraceae; genus Oleispira. The sequence continues at coordinate 300,375 of CAWKOX010000009.1, forward strand.
ACACCGGTGAGTAAATCTTCTGTGCTTAACGTACTTTTAGGCGCCAGCTGAGGTGATTCATCGTAGGCTTGCTTTAAGGTTTGTGGTGCGACCCATTCTCCGTCCCAATGCTTATCAATGCGGCGAATGCGCTCTTCTAGTTTTGGGTGGGTCGATAGAAATCCAAAACGCCCAGAAAAATGACTGTAAATGGCATTACTAAAAAAAGCATGGCTAAATTCTTCACGGCGGCTGTGGCCAATGGCCGAGCCAACCCCACCATAACCAATGACCTTTAGGGCTTCGGCAATGGCTTGTGGATCGCGGGTAAATTGAACGGCACTGGCATCAGCTAGGTATTCACGTTGGCGGCTAACGGCGGCTTGTATTAACTTTCCAAAAAATACGCCACTGTAACCCAGTATCATAAAACCTAAGCCGACTAAAAAGAGAGGAACTCCGCCTTCTTTCTTGCTTGAGCTGTTAGAAAAGATTGTGGTTTGTGAGCGCCCGCGGCTATAGATACTATGACGAGCGCCGGCATTCAAAATAATACGGCCCAGTAAACCGATGCATAAAATACCAAACAAAATTGCGATTAAGCGCATATTCATTCGCATATCACCGTTTAAAATATGGCTAAATTCATGGCCGATAACCCCTTGCATTTGCAAGCGAGAGAGCTTGGTTAAACAGCCTTTGGTTACGCCAATAACGGCATCAGAGGGCTGAAAGCCTGCAGCAAATGCATTGATTCCAATTTCATCATCGAGTAAATAGACTTGAGGAACAGGCATACCCGATGCAATGGCCATTTCTTCAACGATATTTAATAAACGTTTTTCGTAAAAATCATCGCTATCCGGGTGTAGCAAACGACCACCGAGTGTTTCGGCAATGGATGCGCCACCCCCACTCAGTTTTACAGCTTTATAAAAGTAAGCAAGGCCGACAAAACCACAAACGATCGCAGAAATAGTGAGCCATGAACGCCAAGACATATAGTGGAATATGTCGAGCAAGGAGGGGTCACGAATTGTTTTATTTCCTAGCTCAGGAAAAATATCTGGGTTGCCCCAAAGAAAGCCTGCGACCAATAAATTGGTCAAAAAAATAAGCGTGAATAACGCCAAGACAAATAAAACAATTAACTGCCTTGTACGTTTTCGCGCTTGGTCTTGATGGCCAAAAAAATCCATTAAAAGCTAACCTTGGGGGCCGCTTGGATTTGAGCGCTGTCTTCAAATTCTAACAGTGTTGCATCTTTGGTATGGCCAAATTTATTGGCAAAGAAAATGGGTGGAAATGATTGGCGGTACGTATTGTAAGTCGTGACGGCATCGTTAAAAGCTTGGCGAGCAAACGCGACTTTGTTTTCTGTACTGGTCAGCTCTTCAGTCAGTTGCATCATATTGGTATTGGCTTTTAGTTCTGGATAAGCTTCTACCGTGACATTAAAGCGGCTCATTGCGCCGGCTAAGGCACCTTCGGCCCCTGCAAGTTTGCCCATTGCGGCAGCACTTGAAGGATTGCTCGCCACGGCTTTTAATCCTGCCATGGCTTCATTGCGGGCTTCAACAACCGCGGTTAATGTTTCTGACTCGTGCTTTAAATACGCTTTAGCCGTTTCTACTAAATTCGGAATTAAATCGTAGCGGCGCTTGAGCTGTACTTCGATCTGAGAGAAACCATTTTCGTAGCGATTTTTAAAGGCCACCAGATTATTATAAATACTGATGATATAAAATATGAGCGCCGCAATAACGACGAGGGTAATAATTGTTGAAATTTCCATTGTCTAATCCTTGTTAATGCATTCAGAAACTATTTGCTCTGTTGAGCTAAATTAATTAATGTCAGGTTGTTCTTATGCCAGACTATTTCTTATGCCATTGGCCGTTAGCATCTTTATAAAATTCGCCGGCTTTTAATTTCGCCGTGATTTTTTCTCCTGCGATCTTTTCAATACTTTTTAAATCAGTTTTTTGTTTAATCGCAATGCTCTGATATTTTTCTTTACGCTTGGCATTAATATCGGTCATTAATGTCTTGGCTTCTTCATTGCCTCTCGGCGTCATTTCTAAATAGCCGCTGGCGTTTTCGCCTAATAAGCCTTTGGCCTGTGCGTCATCTAATGAAAGAGCAAACGATAGTTGGCTCATTAATAAAAGTGAGGCGGTCATGATTATCGATTTTAAAGTCATGTTGTATTCCTTGTCTGCGCTTAATTAATGTTAATCAAACCGGAGACATGATGCCGGCTGATTTAAAGATAAAAATATTTTGATATTAGAAAAGATCGCTTTCTTCACTGAATAAGTCTTCTAATTCTTTTTCAACTTTTATACGAACTTCGTGCTCGATTTTAACATTCAGGTTAATAGTAATAGGCTTGTCGGGGGCAGCCACTTTCACTGTACAGGCACTGGTGATCATTATCAGTGCTAATAAGGAGATCTGTTTCATAGTATTTTCCAGTGATTAATATGAGTTAACGTTTTCTTTTATGCTGAATTTATTAATAGATACTTTTGCATTATTGATACTTATTCTCAAGTTTTTGCACAATATCATTACTGACTCTTAAGCTTTCAAGCAAATCGAGTAGGTTGTACTCTAAATTTAAATTAAAGTGTGTCGCTTGGCCATCAAAGAACGTTGGGTTATACCCTTGGAACTGTAATCCTAAATTTAATTCCCCATCAGGCTGATAAGTAACGTCTGTTTGCAGCTTGTCGTAGCGGAAGTCGTTTAAGACCTGCATTGCTAAACCGACATTGGGATCGCTTTGCTTTAAGCTATCGGCCGTTGCCCCGCGAAATTGTACGATCACCACCTGGCGCTCGTGCGTATAAGCTGCCTGCAGGAACTTGCGGTCCTTCAGGTAATAATATAATCGGTAATACACCGTCTAATCGACCGCTTGCCGTAACGCCTGAACCCGATTCAAGAGCGGCTAACTGCTCCAGCTGTAGGCCTTCGACCTCGATGCCAAAGGCATTAATCTCTTGGCGAGTATCATAGCGAATAAGTGGAACATTAATTCGGCCTCCCAATACATCAGTATGCACTTCTTCAATAACAACCAGCGCTTGTGAGAAGTCTGTTTCAATGGTCGTAGTGCTGCGCGCTAAAATGTTTTCAATATTAATCCCCGGGTTGATACTGAGTGCCGATATTTGGCTATCAATACGAAAGTCATCATAAAAAGGACGGCGAATCGCTAGCTGCACATCGATATCTTCCCAGGTCGTCAATTCTTGATATATTCCCGACATATCGTCAATGCGTAACATTAGGTCAGGCTGCCAGCGCCAAGCAATGCTGTTATCGTCGAAAATATCGGCCTGATACTGCTGCCACTGCACCCAGCCTTGTGCCGATAAACTTCCATTCAGCAACTGGGCCTCGGTTAAGTCTGCCATGGCAATTAAGCCCATTTGCTGCCAGTCGAGTTTTAAATTATTCAAATACAGTTGCGCGCGGCCTTGCTGTAAATGATTGAAATCATGCTGTGCTAAGAGTGTTAAATCTAAGCTTTTGGCTAATCCGGTTAGCTTCATCGATGCGGTGAGCTTCGCTTGCTTTAGGTCAATCGCACTAAGATTAAACTCACCCTTAAAAAGAAGTGATGGAACCGGCCACTGGTTCCAGTGAGTTTTTTTGTTTTTAACTTCCCAGTGACAGGCCAGCGGCAATTGAGACAGTGCCTGCTGGCTTCTTAATTGCGGTGAGTATTGCAGCTTTAGCCAATCAAGATTACAGCTGACTTGTGCATTTTCTAGCGCGAGTTTTTCTTTTTTATGTTGCCAATTAAGTTGCTCGATAATAACCGAAAAATCCTTCGCTTGTGTGAGCTCACCATCAATACCCTCTATCAGCCAGTCTGGTAATAATTGCCAGTGAATAGCCGAAAGGTTCGCCTCGAGTTTCTCGGGGAAAAGCGCTTCTGCTTCTAAATAGTGACTTTGATTATTCAAACCATGAGGCAAGCTGACTTGCCAATGCCAGTTATTTTCATGCTGTTGGCCTTGCACAACAATTTCGCCTTGGCTGGTATTAGTGAACGTTGGCCATAATGTATTTTTCTGTTGAGTATCGAGATTCAATATTTGCTGGCTATAAAACTTAGCCGTATCGTTTAAGGCTTGGCTGTATTGTCCGACCAGTTCTAATTCTGTTTTATGAGAGAGCTGGTCGCCTGTTAACTGTTGGGCGAGAGTCCCTTGCCACTGACACGTATTGCCGTCTATTTTAAAGTTGCAGGTGAATAATAATGCGTCTTTTAGCTGCTGTTTTATTTTAAGCTTGGTCGGCACTAGCGAGACAATGTCACCGGCCAAATCAAAGGTATCTAAGCTGAATTGCCATTGCATCTTCGCGCTGGTGATCAATATTGGCATTTAAGCTAATGTCTAAACGGGCATCATTTAAAATAGGTTTATTATTGAGTAGATCAAAAACTTTAAAATCTTCAATTTTTAACTGCAAAAAACTCGTTGCCGAAAGCTGGGTTAACAGCGCTTGCGGGTCAGTGATCACGGTGGGTAATTTCAGCGCGAGGTTCCAAGCTTGAATGGCAACCTTAGCGTCTAATGATTGAGTTCGATCTTGCTGTTCTATCAGCGATAACCACGATTGAATATCGGCACTTTGCTGCAAAGTCAGTATGGCAGGTTGTGATGAGTCGCTTGGCATTAACCAATGGGCGCTTAGATTAAAAATAGGCGCGGTTTGCTGCTCGATAAAGATCAGACTGCTAATGTCACCTTGGTGATCGATGATTAATTCATGGCGTAGGTCTTTGTTTAATGAGTCGCTTTGAATTGAATTATTGAGGGTGAGCTGTTGCTTATTAAATTTCAGCTGGCTATCAACCGATAGCTGCGGATGTTGTAATTGAAATTGCTTAACCGTTAACGTATCCAGCGGAAGCTGCTTAAAAACATCTTCTAAACTCGCTAGTTTTAATTCCGAATTCTCACTCGTGACGGGCTGGCTATTAGGAGAGCTGCTATTAGAGGAGGACAGTACTTCTGTGGGCTTGTCGTTGGACTTAATCGTTACTTGCGCATGATCAATAGAAACCTCTTTAACGTTTCCCGCAGCAAGGCTCCAAGGAGAGAAGGTTATTTCAATATCGCGCAGTGCTATTTGGCTATTATTGGACGGAAGGTGGAAGCCTACTTCAGAGATCTTAAGCGTATGCCAAGTTAGTTGGCTAAGGTGAGCATGGCCTTGCTCTAGTTTGGCTTTCTCCATTACCCAAGGCAGCAGAGAATTAATTCCCTGCTTCGCAAGAGTCGGCAGATAAACAATACAACCCGCTAGTACAATCACACTAATAAGCAGTGCTTTAAGCCATGATTTCATTCTCTGCTCAGCTCCTTGCGATTACGAGAGGGTTTTATTGCTGAGTTACTTCGCCGCTTTAACCGTCTTAACACCTTCTTGAGTGGCGAGTAATAACGTATCAGCAGGGCGAACGGCAAATAAACCGTTAGTAACAACGCCTGTTAATTGGTTGACGCTGGCTTCTAAAGACTTAGGTGCTGCTTTAGCTCCCGGAGCCATATGAAAGTGATGAACATCTAAAATAACATTGCCGTTATCGGTGGTAAAACCGGTGCGTAAAACGGGATCGCCACCTAGCTTGACCATTTCGCGAGCCACATAGCTGCGAGCCATTGGGATAACTTCAACGGGTAGATGGGAAAGTGCCCATCACTTCGACCAATTTACTTTCGTCGGCAACGCAGACAAATTCTTTGGCCACTGCGGCAACGATTTTCTCGCGGGTTAATGCACCACCGCCACCCTTAATCATTTCTAGCTGGTGATTAATCTCGTCAGCACCATCAACATAAAACTCAAGCTCGAAGACCGAGTTTAGATCGTAAACTGGAATGCCATGGTTCTTCAGGCGCTCTGCAGTCGCTTCTGAACTGGCAACTGCACCGTCAAATAAGTGTTTAAATTCGGCTAACGCATCAATAAAGCAGTTAGCGGTGGAGCCTGTGCCAACCCCGATGATGGAGTTTGTTTCTAAATGTGGCTTGATGTATTCAGCCGCGGCTTTACCGACAGCGGCTTTAAGTTGGTCAGAAGTTAATGCATTCGCAGATGAGGACATGTTTTGGCTCTAGTCGATTCGGTTAAATGGGGCTTAAAAATTAATCACGCACACAAGCATTATAAATCCTTATTCGTTACAATGCTTGTTCTCATACACGAAAAAAGTATAGATCATGACTGCCCGTACTTCTGCCAAGCCCAACTCTAAGTTATTAGACCAATATATTAAGAAAATTCTGTCTGCCAACGTCTATGACGTAGCGATTGAGTCGCCTTTGCATATTGCTCCATTCCTGTCAGAGCGCATGGAAAACAATATCTGGGTCAAGCGTGAAGATAAGCAGCCAGTCTATTCATTTAAAATTCGCGGTGCTTACAATAAAGTTGTTCAGCTTACCGATAAAGAGAAGGCCGCAGGTGTTGTCGCGGCTTCGGCAGGCAACCACGCGCAAGGTCTGGCATTGGCTGCTAAAGAGCTGGGCATTAAAGCCACCATCGTTATGCCACGTACCACCCCTGATATTAAGGTGAAGTCTTGTAAGGCTCGTGGTGCACGAGTTGTTTTACATGGCGATACGTTTGATGAAGCATTTGCCTATTCGCAAAAACTGGTTGAAGAAAAAGGCTTTACCTATATTCATCCGTACGACGATCCAGAAGTGATTGCCGGCCAAGGTACCATTGGTATGGAGATCTTGCGTCAGCTGAACGATCCTATTGATGCAATTTTTGTCCCTGTTGGCGGTGGTGGCATCATTGCGGGAATCGCTGCGTATGTGAAATTTTTACGCCCTGAGATTAAGGTTATTGGTGTTGAATCTACTGAATCGGCTTGTTTGCATGCGGCGTTGGCCGCTGGTCGTCGGGTTACCTTGCCTCAAGTGGGTATCTTTGCCGATGGTGTTGCCGTTGCTCAGATTGGTAAAAACACCTGGGATATCGCTCGTCACTATGTCGACGAAGTGATTACTTGCTCACCTGATGAGCTTTGTGCTGCCATTAAAGACATCTTTGATGATACCCGTGCAGTCTGCGAACCGGCAGGGGCTTTGGGTGTGGCAGGTATGAAGAAATATGTTGAGCGCGAGGGCATCAAAGGCGCTAATCTTCGTCTCTATTTTAAGTGGTGCCAACGTCAACTTTGACCGTTTACGCTATATCGCTGAGGTTGCTGAAATTGGTGAAGGCCGTGAAGCTATTTTAGCCGTGACGATTCCTGAGCGTGCCGGTAGCTTTCAGCAGTTCTGTAGCTTATTGGGCAAGCGTCCGATTACTGAATTTAATTATCGCTATCGCGACGACAATTCAGCGCAAATTTATGTCGGTGTTAAAGTCGGTGCCGAAAAAGATGCTCGTCAGCAGTTGTTAAGTGAATTGGCTGAAAAAGAATATCCGGTTCTAGATTTAACCGAAGATGAAGTGTCGAAGTATCACATTCGCCATATGGTCGGTGGCCATGCGCCTGATTCGATTAATGATGAATTATTGTATCGCTTTGAGTTTCCAGAACGTCCGGGTGCGTTATTGCAGTTCTTAAAGTCGTTGGGTAAGAAATTCAATATTTCGTTATTCCATTACCGTAATCACGGTGCTGCTAATGGACGAGTATTAATTGGCTTGCAGGTGCCGAAAGATAATCGTCAGCATAAAGAACTAGAAGGCTACTTGATTGAGCTCGGGTATAACTATTGGAATGAGTCCGATAACCCAGCGTATCAATTGTTCCTTCGCTAGCTCTCTAGAATTACAGATATAAAAAAGGCTAATCATGATCGATTAGCCTTTTTTGTTTTCAGGCATTGCTAACTATTTAGGCTTACATCCTAGACTTACATTTTAGTCACTTTGTCATAACTAGTTTTTAACTTTTCTGCGCAGGCTTTTCTGGCTTCGTCTTCAGTCATTGTTTTTTTGTAATCTTCCAAGCACGATTTATAAAGAGGCTGTGCTTCTTTTAACATGTCTTTATTGAGCATATCTTTTGATAGATTTTGATTTGCACAAGCGGTTACAGTGAAAACTACGGTTAAGGCGATGAATAGATTTTTCATGGGGTTCCAGTTTTTGTCGTCAGTATTGGGGTATTTTAATTCTAAAGTCGTCATCAAGAAAGGATTAGTCGTGAGTCTGTGACAGCATACGATTAAAACGATAGTCTTTTCATTAACAAGAGCAATTAATGGTGATTATAATTTCAGCACGTTTGGCCAGTCTACGAGCCTGATTATAAATCTTTTATTCTTTATTCCGGGTGCTCTTACGAAGCAATACATAAAATGCCCCCGTACCTCCGTCGCTAGGTTGCGCAGTATGATAGGCCATAACATCAGCTAACTGAGGTAGCCAGTGCACTAGGTAGCTTTTAAGTAATGCCGGGTCCTCGATATTGCGGTCGCCTTTACCAGGAGTAATGAGTACGGTGCGTAAATCGTATTTGACACAGTCGTTAATAAAACTAAAGACAACTTCTCGTGCTTTATCAATCGTCATACGATGTAGATCTAAGCGAGCATCAATTGGAAATTTACCCTGACGAAGTTTGCGAAAAATACCGTCTTGGATTCCGTGGCATTTAAAGCCTATTTCATCATGGGGCTGCACGCGCTCGACTTCATAGTGTTGAAGGTGATTAGGGTCGCTGCTGATTTTTTCTTGAGTTGCAGACTGCTGTCGTAATTTTTGCGCTTCTGAAAGGGTGTGGGGTTTACTCAAATCCACTTTCTTTGTCTGTTGTATCTTTTTTACGCCCTGCATTTCTCGCAGGAAAAAATCATCATCGTCGGTCATGGTGTGCTACATCGAGTATGCGAAGAGAGTTCGCTGAATAAAATAGGCCTAATTGAGCTCAAGTATACCATCTAGTTAAATCAGTCGTTAACGAATGGCTAATTGGGTAAGGGCAATTAAAACGGCATAACGGGCCCCTTTACCGATCAGGACTAGCAGGAAAAATACTCTGAAGTGAGTGCGGGCTAATCCTGCGATTAAGGTCAGTGGATCGCCAATGATTGGTAGCCACGCGAATAACAAACTCCACACTCCGTAGCGGTTATAGAATTGTTGACCTTTCTGCCATGAAGCCGAGTCGTGATATTTATGCATAACATAGGCACTGGCCCAATAACCTATTGCGTAGTTAATGCAGCTGCCTAGAGTATTGCCAGTGGTCGCAACTAACCATAATAGCCATACATTATGGTTTTGTTCTAATAGAGCGATTAGCACGACTTCAGACCCCATAGGGAAGAGCGTTGAGGCAATCAGGGCTGAAAAAAATAATCCAAGGTAGGCCATGTTGTATTGTCGCTTTTATTAATCGAGTGGAATTCGATGTAGCACGTGATAGCGACCTTGAATTTCGTGAGTATTATAGCGTGCAAATACCAGTTCTTTGACCATGAATTCAATAGCAGGAATATTAAGGGCTGAGAGCTGATTGAGCAGCTTCGAAATCGAATAGGCTTGGTTATAAAACCCCAGAGTGATGTGCGGAATGTATTCACAGGCATCTTGCCCATCACGAACGTTATGCAGTTGATCGCGTATTCTCGCGAGAGTGTTAGACGGATCTTTAATAGAAAGATAAGGCGCCGTGGTAAAGGTATTGGGGGTTGATGAGGCTAATAGAGAAGGCCGGAATATGCGCCTGCTTTAATGCTTCAATTTGCTGTTGTAAATCGTTTTCAGTGAAGTGCTTTTCATCCAGTAAACCAGATGCACTCAGTGTGATATGAGCTTGGCGTAAATAGTGAGGATGTAATGTATCCGCAATGGATTGCTGACAAGATCTTCAGTTGTTGTAAGCAGTGTGGGTGCTGAATTTCGATCGCCCAAAAGCCGTAGTATTTAATGCCTTGGTGCCATTCAAAAAAATCACGCAGCTCGGTTGGCTGCGTGATCTCGTTTTCCTGCTGTGTCGGTAGCATTCTAAGTAATTAGAATGTGATTAAAAATCATATACCAAGGTAATGCCCACTAAAGAATCGGTGTTCTTAGTGCCATCAGGAACATCGGTTGTATGCTTAACTTCGTAGCTGATTTTCATAGCTAGGCTACCGGTTAACGTACTTTGTAGACCCATGTCAGAAGTATAAACAGTCTTTGAATCGCCAGCTTCTACCGTGAATGCTTCGGTAAATTTAGCGCTTTCGCCTAGGTTTACCAGTAAGTCTAAGGATAAACGGGCAACGGCTTCTTCAATAACTTTATCACCGTCTTCATTGCGATCTTCTAAAGCATCACGACGATAACCAGGGCCGGCTTCTAGATCTAGCTTACCGTTTTCATCTTCCCAGGCGTGGTAACCATAACCAATAGAAGTCGTGCTTTGATATTGGTAACCGTTAAAGCGATCATCTTCATACAATGCTTGTGAGGTTAAATAATCTTTATCGCCAATCGCGTAATCAAATTTTAATGCCGCTAGGTATTTTTCTTTTGAACGCTCGCCGCTTTCTTCACTGGTTAACGCGACTAAACGCAAGCCTGACTTGAAAGGGCCTTCTTCGCGAGATACTTTGAACTTGCTGTTTAAGCTTTGTGTATCACTATTACCGCTGGTTTGGATAAAACCAAGTTCAGCGTTACCATCCCAAGTAACGTCTTCTGCGAAGCTCATGCTAGGAAGAATTAAAGCGCTGCTCAATAGGCTTGTCGCTAATAAAGTCTTTTTCATCATATTAGGGTTCCGTTTATGCAATTAAAGTGTAAATACGATCTAGTCAATCGTTAATTGGCTGTTTAACAGATCGTTATCGATTTAATTTTTTACTAGAGTGTTTGCTACATTGAGGAGTAATTTAGAGGATTTTATCTGTTTTGTAAAAGACGCTACTGCGGCTTTTACAGCATTTAACGTATTCAGTCCTTTCATAAGTCGTAATCATACCCAACAGGGGCATCCAAAGAATTAATGAGTACTGAGAGAAGGCGATATAATGGAACAATGAGTTCGAAGCGCTTTATGGCTGTTCTGTTATTATTTACACGACTACAAATAATTAAATGGTGAGTGTGTGAGAACAGCGATTGTTTCAGGCCCTGTTGGCGATGTGCTTTATAAGCTGACACTCCCGATGGTCATTGGCATTGTTGCCGTCTTTTTCTTTAACCTAGTCGATACCTTCTTTATTTCACTCTTAGGCACTCAAAGCTTAGCCGCGGTGAGTTTCACCATGCCGATTGCGATGGTGGTGATGAACTTAGCCATTGGCTTAGGCATTGCCGCATCGGCGTTAATTGCCCGTGCGACGGGTGAGAAAAATAATACCCTCGCTCAGCACTACGTGATTGCCGCCTTGTTACTCACCTTGGCTCTAGCAGGTATTATGCTGGTGGCTGGCTTAATGTTTAATGATCAACTATTTGGCTTACTCGGGGCTAATGACGCGTTACTGCCCTTAATTTGGCAATACATGCAGTTCTTTTGGCCAGGAATTGTTGTGATGATGCTTATGATCGTTATTAGTAGCAGTATGAGAGCGGTGGGCAATACAAAATTACCCAGCATGATGATGCTGGTGTCTGCGGTATTAAATGCGATATTAGATCCCATCTTAATTTTTGGTATTGGCCCTATTGAAGGGATGGGCGTTGCCGGAGCAGCACTTGCCAGTACGTTATGCTGGCTGATCGTAGTACTTGTTATGTTGTATTCATTAGCCAAGATTGATTTATTACACTGGGGAATACTGACGCTGAAAGAAATATTCAGCATTTGGCAGCGCTTAATTGCGTTGGGTATTCCTGCGATGATTACCAATGTATTAGTTCCCGTAGCCAGTGCTTTTCTACTAGCGATGATTGCACCAATGGGAGAGCAGGCCGTGGCAGCATTTGGTGTTGGGGCCAGAATAGAGCCGTTTGTGATCGTGGCTATTTTAGCACTCACATCGACCTTGCCTGTTTTTGTTGGGCAGAACTTTTCAGCGGGCCAGCATGAAAGAATCTGGCAGGCGCTGTCGATCGCTGTGCGTTTTATTTTGGTCTGGCAAGTATTTGTCTGGTTAGTGTTGTGGGGCATATCACCTTACCTAGCGACCATCTTCTCTCAAGATCCGATTGTGCTCGATAAAATCGTCAGTTATTTAATGATTATGCCGGTGGGGTATGCGGGAATGGGGATCGTTTTATGTGCGAACTCAGCACTCAATGCATTACAAAAAACCAGCGTCTCTATGCTGCTTAACTTAGTCAGATTGAGTATTTTTTATGTGCCGCTGGCTTGGCTAGGCGGTCATTTTTATGGTTTTGAAGGGTTATTATTAGGCGCTTCTGCGGGTAACTTAATTGCAGGTTGTATCGTCTGGGGGTTGATCAAGAAAGCCCAAGATAAGCAGATGTTTGGCGTAAAGAATGTCTCTACGCCTTTGCAGTGCTAAGACTACCGTTTGTCTACTGACTTGCGAAAGCGACCTAATAAAAAATCTTTCAGCATCACCCAGTCACCCATGAAGCTATATAGCGGATATTTAAAGGTAGCAGGGCGATTGTGCTCAATAAAAAAGTGCGCGACCCAAGCAAAGCCATATCCCATTAATGGCATAAACCACAGCGCCATGTAACTCCCTGTAATAATCGCATAGGCAATAATCGACAATACCCCAAAGCTACCGATGTAATGCAGCGCACGACACATAGGATGGCTGTGTTCACTTAGATAAAAAGGGTAGAACTCGGCAAAAGATTGAAAGCGCTTTTCATCGGGCATCTCTGACTCTCTGTATAATTATTGTTTTAATCAAGAGTATTACGAAGCAGCGGGTTGAGCAAGAGTAGTCTAGCTAGACTTTCTTATGAATGGCGTTATTTATAAATAGTTCTGCTTATCAAATACAGCAGGTTGGAACGGTGACTTGGGCATTGAATTTAGTTGTTCGTTTCTGGTGGCGTCATCTGGCATGGATGCCAGATACGAGCTTACAGGGAAGGGAGGTACGACCGAGTATTCACAGCGTCCCCAGAAACGAATAACTGAATACAGTGCGAGAAAAGCCCCGCCCACAGTACCCAGCTCAAAAGTGACTGAGTCTAACGCTCAATAGACAGCGCAACACCCATACCACCACCAATGCACAAAGTTGCAAGACCTTTGTTCGCATCCTGGCGAATCATTTCGTGCAATAGTGTGATCAATACACGACAACCGGAAGCACCGATTGGGTGGCCTAAAGCAATCGCGCCACCGTTGACGTTGACCTTGTTAGTATCCCACTCAAGGCCTTTATTTACAGATAAAGCTTGAACCGCAAATGCTTCGTTCGCTTCTACTAAATCAAGATCGTTAATATCCCAACCGGCTTTCGCTAGGCACTTCTTAACTGCAGGAATTGGGCCTGTGCCCATAATCGTTGGATCAACACCAGCGCTGGCATAACCCGAAATGGTCGCTAGAATAGGCAAACCTAATTCTTCTGCTTTTTCACGGCTGGCCAACATGACGGCGGCTGCACCATCGTTTAAAGAAGACGCATTCCCCGCGGTAACCGTGCCGTCTTTTTTAAATGCTGTACGCATACCAGAAAGTTTTTCTGTGGTCACTGCGCGTGGGCCTTCATCGGTGTCAAAAACAATATCGTCACCACGGCGTTGAGGAATCGTCACCGCTGTAATTTCACCTTTGAACTTGCCTGCTTCAATTGCAGCAATGGCTTTGGCTTGTGATTGTGCAGCAAACTCATCTTGCTCGCAGCGAGGAATTTCAAACTGCTCAGCAATGTTCTCAGCGGTGATGCCCATGTGGTAATCGTTGAACGCATCCCACAGGCCATCGGTAATCATGGTATCCACCATGTTCCAGTTACCCATGCGCTGACCATTGCGAGAATTAGGTAAGACGTGCGCCGAATTGGACATAGACTCCTGGCCACCGGCAATAATCACATCCGCGTCACCTGCTTTAATTGCTTGTGCGGCTAAATGAAGTGCTTTTAGACCGGAACCACAGACTTTGTTGATCGTCATGGCAGAAGCCGTTGCAGGAATACCTGCTTTAATAGCAGCTTGGCGTGCAGGGTTTTGTCCACAGCCTGCAGTTAATACTTGGCCCATCAAAACTTCGTCAATGGCATCCGTAGAAATGCCCGTCTTCTCAATGAGAGAACGAATAACAATCGCGCCTAGCTCTGTGGCTGGTAAGCTAGAAAGTGAACCACCAAAAGTACCAATGGCGGTACGGGTTGCAGCGACGATAACGACGTCTGTCATAAGGATCTCCAAATAGGAATGATATAAAAGGATGAAAAATCAGAACGTGGGGCTGATTATACCCCTTGATGCATAAGGAATCAGCTTGCAGAATTAACACATAGGATGAGCTCAAAAGATTTGAGCTCATCCTATGATCAAGAAAATACTACAACAGATCTTGCATTTTTTTATAGGCTTGCACTAAACCACTGGTAGAGCTATCAAATGCTGCGCTAGTCGTTTGGCCTTCTAATGCCGCAAGTACGTTATTGCCCATATCTTTACCCAGCTCAACGCCCCATTGGTCAAAGGAGTTAACTCCCCAAATCATTCCCTGAGCAGCGACCTTATGTTCGTAAAGAGCAATCAAGGCGCCGACCGAGTGAGGGGTTGATTTTGGAAAATAAAGCGTATTACTTGGGCGGTTACCAGGAATCACTTTTTGTGCGGCTAACGCAATCGATTCGCCTTCACTCATACCCGCGGCTACGCATTCATCAATCGCTTGTTGCTCAGTTTTACCGGTTAATAATGCTTGGCTCTGAGATAGAGCATTTGATACCAGCATGGCATGAAAATTATCAATCGGGTTATGGCTGCGCATGGGCAAAATGAAATCGCTTGGAGAAAAGTGCGTGCCTTGGTGCAATAGCTGGTGGTAAGCATGCTGACCGTTAGAACCAACACCGCCCCAAATAATCGGACCCGTATGGTAATCAACTTTACGGCCATCGATACCAATAGACTTACCGTTACTTTCCATATCTAACTGTTGTAGGTGGGCAGGCAAGCCGCGTAAATAGTGGTCGTAAGGTAAGATAGCTTGTGAATTAATGCCATAAAAATTCACATACCACACGCCAAGTAATGCCATGATAACCGGCATGTTCTTTTCCATCGGGGCTGTTCGAAAGTGTTCATCCATGGCATGAGCGCCGCGCAGCATCTCGCGGAAATTATCAATGCCAATCGCTAGTGCAAGCGGCAAACCAATGGCAGACCACAATGAGTAACGACCGCCGACCCAATCCCACATAGGGAAAATGTTTTCTTTAGCAATACCGAACTCTATGGCTTTTTCGACATTAGCCGATACCGCCGCAAAGTGTTTAGGCAAATCATCCACTTCGCCGCCATTACTGAGAAACCATTGACGACAAGCTAACGCATTTTTCAATGTTTCTTGGGTGCCAAAAGACTTCGATTGAACGATGAATAGCGTACTTTCAGGGCTTAAGTGTTTTAAAATTTCAGTAATGTGCGAGCCATCGATATTGGCGAGGTAGTGCACATTAATTTGATTATCGTTATAGGGCTTCAAAGCACTTGAGGCTAATTTAGGCCCTAAGAACGAACCGCCAATACCAATGGATACAACATCAGTAAACGGTTTGTTGGTATACCCACGCCAATGCTTACGGCGTACCTTCCAGCAAAACTCTTCCATGCGATTCATGGTATCGCGCACTTCTGGCATCACATCGACACCATCGACGATTACAGGGCGATCGCTGAAATTTCGTAATGCGGTATGAAGTGCTGGGCGTTGTTCGCTGCGATTAACCAACTCGCCTTCAAACAGTGCTTTTATCTGTGCGGGTAGATCACGTTTTTTAGCCAGCTGAGTCAATAAAGCCATCGTCTCGCTGGTAATACGGTTTTTTGAATAATCCAGTGTCAGGCCAGCAGCTTCCAAGCTGAAACGGTCAAAACGTTGATTATCTTGCTTAAACCAATCCAGCATATGTTGCTGATGGGTCTGAGCATAGTGATCTTTAAGCTGCTGCCAAATATCAAGGCGTTGAAGAGGCGTGCCCATAATAGTCCTTATATGAGTCGAAAATCAGAGTTACAGGCAGTATAAACTTTTGACTACCGATGGGACAGAGGGCAAAGAGTGCATTTCGAAGTAGAGCGGCAGAAACAAAAACGCCACAGCAAGTGTGGCGTATGAATCTTCAAGGGTATAAATCGAGCTTAATGTCGATTAAGCAACCTGGACAGGAATGTCGAAGCTGGTATGGCTTACGGTATTATCAGCATTGGTATAAACCATTTTAGGTTTAAAGTTTTCCAATTCTTTCTCGTCGTAAGTGCCATAAGCACAAATGATTAAGCGGTCGCCGACTTGTGCCAAACGTGCAGCAGCACCATTGACAGAGATAATGCCTGAATTATCTTCACCACGGATAACATAAGTGGTGAAACGAGCACCGTTTTCCATGTTGTAGATTTGAATTTGTTCAAACTCGCGCATGCCTGCTAATTCTAACAACTTACCGTCGATAGCGCAGGAGCCTTCATAATTCAATACGGCCTGTGTGACTCGAGCCTGGTGTATCTTGGCTTTCAGCATTGTGGACTGCATAGAAAAAACCTTTAATCCGGTTACGTCTCAATGACTCAGCAGGCAAAATGGCCTCTGTTTTCATTGGTTAATTTATAGCCTTATTGAAGGCGGTGCGCAGTATGCCCTAATCGCTAGTTCGATTCAACGGAAATGGCAAATTATCAATAAGGCGCGCACTGCCTAAGAAGGCAGCAATAAGTACCACTAGTTGATCATCGTCAGCCGTGGCGGGCTTTAGATCTGATTCTCGGCACAGCGATAAATAGTCAACTTTGAAGCCTTGTTTATTCAAGCGCTGCTGAGTTTGCTCTAATGTTGTGACAAAATCATTACCCTGTTGTACCGCGATAGCCACCTCTTGAAGTGCTTTATGCAGCGCAGGTGCTAAGGCAAGTTCTTCCGCTGAAAGGTAACCATTGCGCGAGCTCAGCGCTAAACCTTCGCTATTACGCTCAGTCGGTACACCAACGATATCGACAGGCATGCATAGGTCGGCAACCATTTTACGAATAACGGCTAACTGCTGAAAGTCTTTCTCGCCAAAAAAAGCCTTGTCCGCTTGTGCCATATTCAACAGCTTAGTAACGACCGTCGCAACACCATCAAAGTGCCCTGGGCGAGAGCCGCCGCATAACCCCATAGAAACATCAGGAACAGAAACAATCGACTGGCTTTCTTGGCCGTTCGGGTACATTTCATCGACGGTGGGTGCGAAGAGTAAGTTGCAACCGTTGTCGGTTAATAGTGCTTGGTCTTGCTCTAACGTACGCGGGTAATTGGTTAAATCGCTTTTATCGTTAAACTGCAAAGGATTAACAAAGATGCTTGCGACCACAAGGTCACAATGCTTCTTGGCTTGCTTGATAAGGCTCATATGGCCAGCATGCAGGTTGCCCATCGTTGGTACAAAGCCAACGCTTAAACCTTTGAATTTTGCATGCTGCACATATTCGCGTAATTCAGCGACCGTAGAAACCGTTAATAAACTCATACCAAAACCAACTTTTTTGAAAGCGAACTTAAACCATTAGAGAGATTAAGAGAATGCGTGATCGGAGCCAGGAAATAGCCCCGTTTTCACTTCTTCGCCATACGCCTCAATTGCTTGCTGTGGTGTACGGCCATCAATCATGAAATTTTTAACAAACTTAGGCGTATGACCCACATTCAGCCCCAGCATGTCATAAACAACCAAGACCTGAGCATCGGTATCACTGCCCGCACCAATGCCAATAACCGGAACATCAACAGCTTCAGTGATGGCTTTACCTAAGCTGCTAGGAACGCATTCCAATAAGATGCAATCAGCGCCAGCAGCGGCGAGTGCTTTAGAATGCTCTATCATAGCCTGTGCTTTTGCTTCATCACGGCCTTGAACGCGATAACCGCCAAGCTTGTTGACTGATTGAGGTGTTAAACCTAGATGAGCGCATACAGGTACGCCTTGACGGGCTAAAGTTTCAACCAATGGCACTAACCAATCATCGCCTTCAACTTTAACCATGTGTGCGCCGGCTTGCATTAATAGCGCCGCGTTGGCTTGGCCTTGTTCTAAGGTGCTGTAACTCATAAATGGCATGTCGGCCATAATAAGCGCGCCTTGATTTCCCTGAGCCACACAACGGGTGTGGTATTCCATATCGGTCATGGTGACCGGCAAAGTACTCTCTTTACCTTGGCAAACCATACCTAAAGAATCACCAACCAATAAAACCTCAATTCCAGCGCTGCTGGCAATGTGGCTAAAGGTTGCGTCGTAAGCGGTCAATACGCTGAATTTTTCGCCCTTAGTTTTGCATTCACTAAGGGTGCGGATGCTGACATTATTCATGCTGTGCCTCAGGTATTCTAATATGGATCACAATTAATAACGGAGTCGATTATGTTGCCACGATTAATCGTGGATGCGGATTAAATCATTATCCAGCTCAGTGAGCAATTGCTCTAAGCGTTTGCCGTTAGGGAAGCTGAGTGAAGGAGTGATTTCAGATAAAGGGTAAACAACAAAGCTGCGCTCTTGGGCAAACGGATGTGGCACGGTTAAGCGTTCGCTATTCATTACCAAGTCGTCGATTAGTAAAATATCTAAATCGAGAGTGCGCTCACCCCAATGGCGTTTTCGAATACGGCCATGGTCTTGCTCAAGTTGCTGCAGTGCATCTAGCAGATCTAGTGGCGCAAGTTGAGTTTCTAACAAGGCCACTGCATTCACATAATCGGGTTGATCTTGGGGGCCAACCGGCTTGCTGTGGTAAAGCGAAGAATGCGAAATCAGCTTAGAGTCTGGCAATCGAGCAAGCTCTATTAAAGCTTGCTCTAATTGCTGTTGCGGCTGATCAAGGTTTGCCCCTAAGCCGATATAAACCAAAGACATGACTAATAATCTCTTCTAAATATCAGGACTAATTAAGGCTACGACTCAGAGCGACGAGCACGCTGGCGATCATTCGGAGTACCACGGTTGGTACGACGCGGACGACGCTTTTTAGTATGGCGCTCATCGGGTTTACGATTAGCCGCGACATCTTGGTACTCATCGCTTTCTTGATATTTAGTCCACCAGTTGCCAAGACCTTTAAGGTTCTCGCCACACTGCTCGCGTAACAATATAAAGTCGTAAGCCGCGCGGAAACGGTTGCTTGCAGCCACTTCGAATGCTTTTTTACCTTTCTTTCTTTCAAAGCGAGATTGCAGATCCCAAATCTCTTTCATTGGAATCGTGAAACGCTTCGGAATAGACGTACGTTTTAATTGCTGCTCAATTACTCGGCTAGCGGCTTTGTGCAGTGCTGGCTGAGGTGGAATATCTTGCTCTAAAAACTCGGCTTGCACGCGTTGCAGCGAAGGCCATAGTAGAGCGGCAAAGAAATAATACGGCGTCACCGATTTACCCGCTTGAATGCGCGTATCGGTATTGATCATGGTCTGTTCAACAAAACGAGCCGCGAACTCATCATCAGCAACGCATTGTTCGGTTAGCGGAAACAGCTCACCAAATAACTTATATTCACGCAGCAGGCGGTAGGTTACTAACGCATTGCCCGATAAGAATAGTTTTAGAACTTCTTCGAATAAACGCGGTGCTGGAATCTGTTCCATTAACGGCGCCATCATTTTAATCGGTGCTTCGGTCTTTTCTTCGATGGTGAAATCTAATTTACCGGCAAAGCGAATAGCGCGCAGCATGCGAACAGGGTCTTCACGGTAACGGGTTTCAGGATCACCCATTAAGCGGATTAGCTTATTTTGAGCATCTTGGAAACCGTTGGCATACGATTTAACCGTGAAGTCGTCAACCGCGTAATACATTGCGTTAATTGTGAAATCACGGCGCATAGCATCATCATCAATGCTGCCATAAACGTTATCACGCAAAATCATACCGCTATCGCCGGTTTTGGCTTGGTTGCTACTGTGTTCTTTACTCGGTGAGGTACGGAATGTTGCTACCTCAATCACTTCGCGGCCAAATAAAACATGTACTAGTTTAAAGCGACGACCAATTAAGCGAGAATTGCGAAACAACTGGTTAACTTGCTCGGGTGTTGCGTTGGTTGCAACATCAAAATCTTTTGGGTGGGCACCTAACATAGAATCGCGTACACAGCCGCCAACAAGATACGCTTGATAGCCTGCCTTATTTAAGCGATACAATACTTTCAGAGCATTTTCGCTGAGCTGACGGCGACTAATACCATGCTCTTTGCGTTGCAAAATTTGTGGTTTGCTCTCCGCATTTTTGTCTTTGCGGGGCCCCATTAATGAGGGGAAAAAGCGCGCTACAGTATTAACTATGGACATCTATGGTTGCCTGATTTTCGCGATTACAGAGGAAGTTACTTCAAAGAAATACTTTCGCCTGACGAATATGATTATTATTCAATAATAGTTAGTAGCGAGTTTACCTGATGGGGTGGCGCTTTCAAAGCATCGAAGGCTATAAAGGTTGGCTTAAATAAAAGGGATGGATAAAGAAAGTAAAACTCAGGTTTGGCGGTTATTATTTTTATTAGTGCCAAACCGAGTTGAGTAAACTAGCTGTTTTGAATACGCAGGAACTAAAAGCTCCGTTATTATTCTTATTATATGTGTGCTAAGTGATGCTCACTTCGCACTCAAAACAACTAATTTTCATTTTTTCTATGCCTCTTTATTATTTTTATTGTGAGGCCACCTCTTAACGGGTGCTTTGATCTCGGTAAACGCGGTTTTATTTTTATTATTGCGTTTAATCTCAATCTTACGTTTTAGCTTTGTTATTTTTATTTGTGCTTAACGTTATATATTTAGTATAAGCCATAAGCGTGCCAACTTTTAAATTCCCTTATAAAACAATGACTTGCATTTATTATCGGTTTGATAAGCAACTTGTTACGCCAAATGTGTTACCTGAAGTAATGTTCGGACGTAACGAATGTGGTACTTAGGTAACACAATGTAACTGAGTTCATAAAATGAGCCACAATTAGATTAGTTGACCACTTGAGTAGGAAATATAATTGTCTATTAGTGTAAAAAATGGCAATTGAATGGATTTTTTGACGTAATCAGAGGTCACAGTTACAAGTTTGAGTAGGAGTAAAGGCAAGTGGGTAGGTTAGAGACTTGAAATTGACAGTCGCAATGTTAAGTAGCCTTGTGTGAAGCGACTGCATTTAAGGCTAGCAATGGTAATTTGAATTAAGATAAAAGTTTAAGAGGTTAGTGGGTAAAGTGAGAGAGGAAAATTAAGGATCAATTGCTTTACACTTCTTATTGTAGTGTAAAGCAATTGAGACCTAGCGAGCCGGGGTTTTATTATTGTTATTATAGCTCTGATCGACGTTATTATTTTTATTGGTGCCGACCAACTTTTAAAGAATGCTCTAATTTTATTTTTATTATCTGAGCAATATTTCTTGTTATTAATGCTTTGGTAATAGCAGGTAGCGTGCCAGTTTTTAAAAGTCCTTTAAAATCAATGGCTTATGTGTCTTACTGGCAAAGTGGTAACAAATTGTCACTTATATTCGTTACCGAAAGGAGAGGAATTAAATTATTTGTGATACCGAAGTGGCGATAAATGACCGAATCCCTATTGCTTATACCCTAGACTTAATTGGACTTGCTGGCTTTTTTGCGTGGAATGCCTAGTCGCTGGCGACGTTCCCATAGGCATTTACGAGAAACCCCTAGTTTTCTTGCAAGGTCGGTTTCATTCATGCCGTCTTCGTTTTCAAGCACAAAATGCATAAAGTAATCATCCAGCGATAAATCCCCTTGGTTTGCGTCAAGGTTGCTGGTGACTTCTGGTTCTAGCAAATTCTCTTTGAGTGCTTGAGGGACGTATTGATCGGGAGAAAAATCAATAGCCATGTTTTCGGGAGTAATATCATTACCGTCCGCTAGAATAACCGCACGCTCAATCGCATTTTCTAATTCACGTACATTACCTGGCCATTGGTATTGTAATATCGCTTGGCGTGAAGAATCGGTAAGCAACATAGTACCGCGGTTCATCTTTTCACAGCTGCGTTGCAGCATGAATTCGGCCAGCTCAACCACATCATGACCACGAGCACGTAGAGGTGGCAGGTGAAGTTCTAATACGTTTAGACGGTAATAAAGATCTTCACGGAACTCCGCTTTTGAGGCTAAGTCCTTTAAATTTCTATGGGTCGCTGCAATAAGACGAACATCGACTTTTCGACTTTGTACCGAACCGACACGGCGAATCTCACCTTCTTGTAATACGCGCAATAAACGCGCTTGGGCCTCTAAAGGCAGCTCGCCAATTTCATCTAAGAATAAAGTTCCGCCATCAGCGGCTTCGACCAAACCAAGGCGTAACGTTGCTGCACCTGTAAATGCGCCCTTTTCGTGACCAAATAATTCAGATTCAATTAACGACTCAGGAATAGCCGCACAGTTTACCGAGATCATCGGCGCATCTTTGCGACGACTCTGGGTATGCAAAGCGCGAGCGACGAGTTCTTTACCGGTTCCTGACTCACCTTGAATTAATACCGTGGCATCAGTGGGGGCGACCTTGCTGATTTTGGAAAAGAGTTTTTGCATTGGCTCACAGCTGCCAATAATCCCAGTAACGGGGTACTCTTTTTCAATTTCATGCTGCAATACTTCATTCGTACGGCTGAGGTTACGCTGCTTAAGGATGCGTTCAACAGTGAGTAGCATTTCTTCGTGATCGAAAGGTTTAGCGATATAATCCACCGCACCTAGCTTCATAGCGTCTACGGCTGATTTCAAGCTGGCATAGCTGGTCATGATCAAAACAGGGGTATCACCCGCCAGTTCAATCAGTTCTGTGCCATTACCACCGGGTAGGCGTAGATCACTAATAATCATGTCGTATTCACTAAAGGTCATTTCTTTCGCGACATGCAATGAGTCCGCTTCAAAAATTTCATGACCTTGACGTTCTAATAAGCGTTTTACTGCTTGGCGAATAATTTTTTCGTCTTCTACGACTAAAATACGGCTCATTCGGATCTATCCTCAAGCAAATTGTTCTGCACTTTGGGCAAACGAAGGGTGACACTGGTGCCCGCATTGTTTTGATCTAGCTCAGCGCTATGGGGGTTTAATAATGATTTTTCTGTGGGTCTATCTTCTTGTGAAGCATTTATATCGAAATTTAATATGTGCCTAGGTACAGGGCTATCAATACTGATGTGCCCATAGTGTTCTTCGATAATACTATAAACTAATGCCAGCCCAAGTCCTGTTCCTTTACCAACTTCTTTCGTAGTGAAGAAAGGATCAAAAATGTGATCAAGTTTATCTTCAGCAATCCCGCTGCCTTGGTCCAATACATAAATCGTGACTTGGTGAGGATCAACAAAGCCAAATACACGAATACTGCTAAAGTCAGGGCTGGCGTCACGTGCATTACCCAGCAGGTTGATAAAGACTTGCACTAAGCGCTGAGAATCCCCTACTACTTGCCAATTGGCATCACATTGATTGATGTATTCAATATCTCGGCCATGATTACTCAGGCGTAATAACTGAATCGCCTCATCAATACAGTGACTGATGTTCACGGGTAGGTGCTCAGCGGTTAGATGCCCCGAGTGAGAAAAGTTCATTAATGACTGAACGATTCGTGTGACGCGTTTCGTTTGTTCTTGGATTTGTTCCGCCATCTCCAAGATTTCTTTATTGTCGGTCTCATAACGCATACTTTGAGCGAGGCAATCTATTCCCGTAATTGGGTTGCCGATCTCGTGCGCAACCCCAGCGGCTAATCGTCCGATGGAAGCTAGACGCTCGCTGTGCATGAGCTCTTCTTCTAGCATTTGAGTTTCGGTTTGGTCCTCTACCAAAATGACAGTGCCACCTGGTTGGCCGCCTGACGCTTTAATAATTGATTTATGCAGATTGTACCAATGAGGTCGTCCTTTTTGTTCGATGCGCTTTTTGTGCTGGTGCATTGCGCTATCCAGTAAAAACTCATTCAGCATGCTGCCCCAAGGTTCAACCGCTTTGGTTAAGCGAGACCCAGTGACATCCCCCGGGGTAATATCGGTCAGTTCTTCCATGGCTGTATTCCACATCAGAACTTCACCTTCATCGGATACAGAGCAAACACCAATGGGTAAGCGCTCTAGCGTTTGCCTGTGATAACGACGTAAGTTGTCCAGCTCGCCTGCAAGACCACTAAGACGGTCATGAAAGCCTTCAATGCGCTGCTCAATTTGATAGATATCTTCGCTTAATTCCGCATTGGCTTGAAAAGGTAGATTACGATTAATAATGTCGTGTGCTACAGTCGGGCCCATCAAACCCGATAAGTTGGCTTCTAAACGTGCTCGCAAACGGCGTAAAGCATAAGGGCGATCTTCA
The DNA here is from genome assembly GCA_963851095.1 of uncultured Gammaproteobacteria bacterium. Classification (GTDB taxonomy): domain Bacteria; phylum Pseudomonadota; class Gammaproteobacteria; order Pseudomonadales; family Oceanobacteraceae; genus Oleispira. The sequence continues at coordinate 324,814 of CAWKOX010000009.1, forward strand.
TAGGACGGTAAGCTTAAGTCAGCCAATGCTTGATGAACTTCTCTTTCTGCGACGTAGCGTCCTAGTGGTTTACTCAACGAAATAATAATATCGTTGGAGTTACCGGCAATCAGTGGCTTTCGGCTTGGGCGAGAAACCGTATCAACCGAACAGGCTTCAGCAGCGGTTTTCTCAGATTCTTTTTGAGTAGTGATCAGGCTTATCAGTACAGAAAGCACTAGATTGATGCCAAAACTGCCCATTGCGGCAATGTGCCAGTTATCCATATTGGTGGCTGGTAACGATATAGAATACTCCCAGCCTAGAGTCAGGTGAGAGAGCGGCAGCAATAAGGTATACGCCCACACAAAAATCCCAATACTAAGGCCGGTAATAAGTCCCCAGCGGTTAGCTTTAGGCCAATAAAGCACCCCAAGCACCCCTGGTAAAAACTGCATTGCGGCGACAAAAGCGAGAATGCCCAGCAAGGTAATTTCTAAGTCTGCCCCCACTGCGCGATAAAATGCGTAAGCGGCCATTAAAATTGCGCCAATCAAAAAACGACGCACCCATAACAACCACTGATAAAAGTCTTGTTTTGGCCCTGGCTTATAGCTTGGCAATACGATGTGATTTAGAAACATGGCCGCGGTGGCGAGTGTCGTCACAATAATAACCCCCGATGCGGCCGCTAAGCCGCCCACAAATGCCATGATGACTAACAGCTCTGAATCCAGAGCCATGCCAATGCCTAGGGCATAAAACTCAGCAGGTACTTCCAGCTTCAAATAAATACCGGCCCATAAAATAGGCGGAACTGAAAGACTCATTAATAATAGAAATAGCGGTAATCCCCAGCTCGCAGGGCGCAACGCCTTAGGGTTCATGTTCTCGGTAAAGGTGACATGGAACATATGTGGGGCAACAACTGCTGCGGCAAAGAATACTAATAACAGAGTACGCCATGGCCCTTCTTGTAAATTGGTTTGGCGGCTAATCAACTGCTCTTGGTTTGCCGTTAGCCAGCTTTGCATATCGCCTGAGCCATCAAAGACGAAGAAGAGAGCGGTGATCCCCAATATGGTGATCGCGACCAATTTTAATAAAGATTCAAAGGCCAATGCGAAGACGAGCCCTTCATGTTTCTCTCGCGGAGATACATGGCGTGCGCCAAACAAAATAGCGAATACCACCATGGTAATGCAAAAACCAAATGCGAGAGTTGTTGACGGAAGGTCTGCATTTAGCAGGTGCATACTCTCTGCAACGGCGGCTATTTGTAAGGTAAGTAGAGGAAGAGCAACCGCTAAGGTGAATAGGGTCACCATGACTCCCGCAAGGCGGCTGCGGTAGCGGAAGGCAAATAAGTCCGCTAACGAACTGAGTTGATAGGTGCGAGTAATATGTAATATGGGTTTTAATAAAATGGGCGAGAGTATAAAGGCCCCGCTGATCCCCATGTAATAGGCTAAGAAGCCATAACCGTATTGATCGGCCATTGATACTGAGCCGTAAAACGCCCAAGCACTGGCATATACGCCCAAGGATAAAACGTATACCACGGGGTGGCGAACCCAGCGTTTAGGAATCCAGCCTTGCTCAACAATGTAAGCGGCGAGAAAAAGGAAGAATAAGTAGCCAAATACGATGAGGCTCAGTTGTAAAAGACTAAAGCTCATCAGGGCCTCGTTTGAATTCTACCAATACATAAATCGCAATTAATACAAACCAAATCGCAAAGGGGTGGTACCAAGCGCTATTTGGCGCAAGCCATGAATCAATAATGACGGGAGAAAAAATATACAACCCCACCACCAAAAGCAGTGAAATTCGATAATCGTACATACTAGGCTCTTATTATTAGATAACCATTTATAGTGTTACTGAGAGTAACATATCGCCGACTTTTACGGTATTGGATGTGCTTAAATTGCAGGTTGGTTTTTAATGGCTTGTAATTTTAATGGCTGCCAATGTTGCACCCCCCAAAGTAACATTTCTTTGACGCTGGCTGAACGCAAGTTTTTTGGCGGTTCTTGTCCGAGCCAAGACAAAGCGCGCCATAAGGTCTCTTCGGGATGGGATAGATCTAAAGCTGGGGCTAAATTCTGTTTACTCAGCTTTTGACCGTTCTCGCCACAAGCGACAGGAATGTGAGCATAAGCTGGAAGTGGGTAACCCAGTGCTCGTTGCAGCATATTCTGACGCAGTGTTGAGTCGATTAAATCAATTCCCCTCACAACATGGGTAATGCCTTGCTCATAATCATCTACCACCATGGCTAATTGATACGCCCAAAGCTGATCTTTGCGCTTAACCACAAAATCGCCAATGGATTCTTCAACCGACTGGCTGAACATACCTTGCAGATGATCATGGAAAGAAGCGTTGCCTTGTGAATAACTTTCGGTGATGAACTGGCTATCGAAGCGCCACGCAAACGGGATATTCGTTTCAATATTAGCTAGGCAATCACCAAAATGAATGCCACCGCGATTTGTGAGCTGCTTGCGAGAACAAATACAAGGAAATACCGACTTCTGAGCGATGAGTTGCTCCAGAGCTTGTTGATAAAAATCGCTGCGCTGACTTTGAAAGACAATTGTTTGGTCGGAAAATAGGCCGTAGACATCCAAGGCGTTTAAAATTTCGTCTTTAGATCCGCTAATTTCGCGTGGAGGGTCGATATCTTCTATGCGAACAAACCATTGGCCATGATTCGATTTTGCATCTAAATAGCTGGCTAAAGCAGCCAAGAGAGAACCAAAGTGAAGGGGTCCTGTCGGGGAGGGAGCAAAACGACCAATATAAGGAATATTGGCCGTTTTATTAACCGAGTTACTAAACATCTCGTATTAGCATCTAAAAATCAGATACTAAACACCAAGTTGGCGTTCTTTAATCTCGGCTAGAGTTTTACAGTCGATGCATAGATTTGCTGTTGGGCGGGCTTCTAAACGGCGAATACCGATTTCAACACCACACTCATCACAAAAACCATAATCGTCTTTTTCGATCAGCTCTAACGTTTTGTTGATCTTTTTGATCAGCTTACGCTCACGATCGCGCGCTCGGAGCTCGAGACTAAACTCTTCTTCCTGGCTGGCACGGTCGCTTGGATCCGCAGCGTTATTCGCTTCGGATTGCATGTGCTCTTTCGTACGATCAACTTCTTCCATTAACTCTTGCTTCCATCTAGTAAGAATCATGCTGAAGTGTTTGCGCTGTTCGTCGTTCATGTACTCTTCATCGCCTTTTTCTACATAAGGGGTGAAGGTCGTAATAGCAAAAGCTTTATTATCTTGTGGCATAATTGCAGCAGCCTCATATCGCTACAGAGCTCGTATTCATAACGAGCCGAGCATTATTCCATGCGTTCGTCCGGAGTTTGAACGCTTTATTTTTTAACGGGGGCAAGCTATCAGATAAAGCGTCGTATGACTAGGAACTTGACTGATTTTATTCAATTAAATTAATACTTTACTAGTCAGTTGGCATTAATCTGGCACAATATGACATAAATCCCCCTCCTTGAAGATCCATAGGAAATAAAAATGACTGGATTTGCCTCTCGCACAGAAGAGATCGCTCCCTTCCAAGTAATGGCCATTTTACAGCAAGCTCAGGCGCTCGCGGCTCAGGGAGTTGATGTTATTCATTTAGAAATAGGCGAACCAGATTTCAGCACCCCCGCGCCCATTGTCGAAGCGGGAATTGAAGCGCTAAAACAAGGTAAAACCCACTATACACCAGCTTTGGGATTACCTGAGTTACGCCAAAAAATCGCAGATTTTTACCAAACACGTTATGGCGTTGACGTTTCAGCCAGCCGAATTGCCATCACACCAGGGGCCTCGGGGGCTTTGTTATTATTAATGGCCGCTCGCTTAGAAGCGGGAGATGAATTGCTCATGGCCGACCCAGGTTATCCATGTAATCGCCATTTTGCCCGGGTCTTTGAAGCCCAAGGACGGTTAATTTCGACCACCGCCGACAGTGGATTCCAATTAACCCCAGCGCATATTGAGAAAAACTGGACAGAGGGAGCCAGTAAGGCGGTATTGATGGCCAGCCCTGCCAATCCTACCGGTGCGATGATATCTCATAAAGAATTAGAAAAAATAGCTCAAGTTACTGCTCAGCAAGGCGGGGAATTATGGGTCGATGAAATTTATCACGGACTAACGTATCACGATGCGAGTGATAGCCGCTTTGCGGGTAAGCGCCCACAAACAGCGTTAGCGCTGGGTGAGCACGTAGTGGTGATTAATTCGTTTTCTAAATACTTTGGTATGACAGGCTGGCGCTTGGGCTGGATGGTCGTGCCAGAGCATTACATACCTGTGATTGAACGCTTAGCTCAAAATCTATTCTTGGCGCCGACAACGCCTTCACAATATGGTGCTTTAGCCGCTTTTGATGACGATTCATTGGCCATCATGGAAGCACGTAGGCTTGAACTTCAGCAGCGCCGAGATTACCTGTTAGCCGAATTGCCTAAACTCGGGTTTAAAATCCCCGTCGTGCCCGATGGCGCTTTTTATATCTACGCCGACGCCAGTGCATTAACTCAAGATACGCAGGTTTTCTGTCAGCAGCTTTTACAAGACACCGGTGTGGCGATTACGCCCGGCTTTGATTTTGGCGAACAGAACGCTAATTTGTATATTCGAATAGCTTATACCACTAATATCGAGCGCTTAGAGCAAGCCATTGCGCGTATCAAAGCGTGGCTACAAAAAGAATCTTAAGAGTCTTAGAGAGCAAAGAAATGGAATATGAACGCCCGCTATTAACCGGAAAGTTAATACAACGTTATAAACGCTTTTTGGCCGATATAGAGATAGTCACCCCGGTTGAACGCGCGGGTGAAGTGGTCACGGCTCATTGTGCGAACACGGGCTCAATGACCAACTGCAAAGATGATGGCGCACGAGTTTGGTTGTTTGATAGTCAAAATCCAAAACGCAAACTTCCCTTGAGCTGGGAATGGGTTGAAGTCGAAGGGCAATACAAGGCTTGTATCAATACCGCCCGAGCGAATCAATTAGTAAAAGAAGCCTTACTCGCCAATACCATTAAGGAAATTCAGGTTCCTTCTGCGAAGCATCTTAAAAGCGAGCCGAAGGTGGATGAAGGGCGATTAGATTTTTTAGTCAGCTCAGATATCGATGATGTTTTAACCTATGTCGAAGTTAAAAGTGTGACCTTGCTCGGCAACGAAGCCAGTACAAACGATGAAACGGGTATCGGTTATTTTCCTGATGCAGTGACCAGTCGAGGATTAAAGCACTTAGAAGTATTGCAGCGATTAAAGGCCGAAGGTCAGCGCAGTATTTTATTCTTTTGTGTGCCGCACGAAGGGATTAAAGAAGTAAAAGTCGCCGAGCATGTTGACCCTGTTTATGCTGAAAAATTACGTGAAGTTTTATCCGAAGGGGTAGAAATATTAGCCTATCGGGTTGAATTTCAGCCGCAGGGGATGATATTAAAAACACCGCTTAAAATTTCTATTTAGTTTAAAAACAACATTCAAGTAAATTTCTAACCTCGTATTTGTATCATTAAACTGAAAGAGAATAATGATACAAAATACGGAGTTTTATCGCTTATCGTCAAATAGACGTGGGCTGTAAATCGTGAGGTAAGTATTCAATAATACCTTCCATTTCATCGGCCGATACGGGTAGGCGTTTAAAGGTTTCCCCATGATTCTGCATGTCTTCTAAATCTAAAATAGTACCAGGGGTTAATTCTTCCCCAGAACCTAGTTTGCCTTGCACGCCATAGAGAACCCACTTCGGGCCTTCCAAAGATAGAACCATATACGAAACATCCGAGACCGCTAAAACACTGTGCGCTGCTATTTGTGATAACGAGCCGTAACCCAATACCACTCCGGATGTCAGTTGATAGCCTGTAGGAACGATGACCGCTTTAGAAAGCTCATAAACGCCTAAACCTAAACCCGCCGCTGTCGATGCAGTTGAGCCAACGGCAAGGGTCGTAGCCGATACGCCTGTCGTCGCGACTTGGCTAGTCGCTGATACAACTTCTCCACCGGCCAATAAAACAGTGCCAGTAAGCGCTTCCGCTCCGGCAACGGTCACGCCAACCGCACTGCCTCCTAAAGTAATACCTGACGCTGCTAAGGGAACGCCAATGTATTTAACCGCTTTGCCACTGGTATAGCCGACCGTGGCGACGGTTGCCGCGACCGCTTTGGTTCCCACGTAGGTTGTGCCTGCGGCAACGCTTGAGCCTGCAATCAACGTTCCGCCCGCTAATTGCCCTCCAGCGATCTCGAGTGTGCCGAGTAAGCCTGCGAGTGCAGCTTCACCGGTTGGCGCGATAATGTCGTAGACCATACCCGCAGAGTTCCAGGTTACTTTGACCGCCACTTCGGCTAAAGACACGGTTCCTTGTGCTGCAAGCATCACGGGATAAACCACGGTATTAACCGCGAGATAACCCAATGTGCCGGCGGATATTTTTGATACCGGTTTAATGGCCCCTTCCCAAAAAATACCATGTAAGACCCAGCCAAGAGATTCTAGAATCGCAAAGCTTCCGGTTTCAGAAGAATTAGAAAAAGCCTCTTTGCTCTTAGTAAAAGAATCGGACACATTAGAAACATAACCAGACGCTGTATCGGAAACAAAATAAGCCAAGTCGTCCGAAGATTCTTGGCGCCATTCGTGTACATCTTGAGTGGTCTCTTTGTATTTATCCCAGGTGATTGAAGGGTTCATATTTTCGCCACGCTTGGCGAGTGCCGCAGGAAGCGATACGTAACCTTGAACAAAACTTGAACCAGCGCCTTCAATTAATTCACTGCCGTGCTCAATGCTTAAACGAGAGATGTTTGCGCCAGCTTTCCAAGAGGCATTCAGTAAATCAGCACTAAAGTCCGTTCCTTTTTCATTTAAGGTACTGGCGCCATCGAGTGACGCATTAACCATATCGTCGCTCACATCTGCTAGATATAAACCGGTTGTTTTGGCCGCTTCCCAGGAAGAACCGATAATATACTTTGCATCGGGGTAGGATTTTTTAATTAATAAAATCGAATTAGGACGAGAGAAGTCACGAATGGCGTTAGCAAATTCATTGCCACCCTCAAAAATATCTTTGCTGAATTCGTAGGTTTTTTTATTACCAATGCTGATCACTTCGACTGAGTCTTTAGCATTTTGAATTGAGGTTAAAAAAGATTCTCGTGCTTTAATACCAGAAAGTTCTTGGGCAAACTCTAAAGCACTTGGACCTGCCGGAATTAAACTTAATGAGGTATTAGGAATATGAAAAGCCCCATTTTGATAAAGGGACTTATGACCTTCAACGACTAAATGCTTGGTATTCTTAAGTGGATCTTCGACGCTATTACCCACCTGATTTGAGGCGCAAGCGCTGAGTAAAACAGCCAGCGAAAGTAATGAAAGAGGCTTAATCATTTTGTTTCAATTCCTTTTGTCTTATCTAGATCATTTCCTTGCGGCTCGCTTTGTTTCAAATTGCTTTGTTTTAAGTCGCTTTGTTTTAAGTCGCTTTGTTTTAAGTCGCTAGGCAAACTCTCTAATACGTGTTCAATCACCTCAGGGTCGTCAGAAACTACTTGAACGTTTAAGTCGGTATTATTTTGCAGGGCTTTTAAATCGATTACTGAACCCACAGGCAGCTCCCCTGGCTGCATGGTTTTTGAATCAAAAGTGACATCACCCGTGACCGACGCGATGACTAATTTAGGGCCGTCCCAAACAAGAAAATACGCCGTATTAATACCACCCAATAAAACATGCGCAGGTAAGGCTGTTAAGGCGTTATAACCCAGCACGACGCCAGACTTCACTTGCTCAACAAAAACCTTGGTCGTACCTAATAAAGCATCGTAGGTCACTAACGTACCGTATTTTAACGTATCAGCGGTTGTGGTTACGACACCTTGAGTCGTTCCTACAACTGGGGCGGCAACCGTACTGCCGACTTGGTTAATAACCCCCACCGTTGTACCCGCCACATAAGTAATAGGAACGGCACCGGCGGATAATAACGACATGCTCGCTAAGTAGCCGCCTTTCAAGGTAGGAGAGATCACCTCAATGCCCGTTTTACCTGTGTAATAAATTGCCATGCCGCTAGATTGTAAGGTGTTCTTGGTTAATATATAGGTACTGGCAACGGGTAAAAATACCGCAGCACCAGCGACCTTGACGGTGAACTTAGCGGTTTGCCAAGTGCTCTTGGCAGCAGGTTTAAACAGACCTTCATAGGCCCCTTTGGCGTACCCCGCTAATAACGTCCAGAGCCCAGTAATCGAATCATTTTTTTCACCAGACTCTTTATAACCGCGTTTAAATTCTGTCTCTGCGTTGGCCAATGCATTATCCCACTGGCCGGTAATATCGGTGGTACTGCGCGCTTGCATCTCTTTGACTGCGGATGCTAGTTCATTAAAATCTTCGCTCACATTATCGACGAAGTCACTCGGAATCTTTTTTAACGCCGTGCGGCTATCTTCCGTTCGCTCTCCTAAATAAACATAACCCGTGATAAAGGAGTCCCAAGCTTCAGCCGCTGTTTCTTTGCTGAAGGCTATTTCTTTTTGGGCAAGAAGGTGGGTTCCGGCAAGAATCTTCATTGAACGGTCGGTACCCTCGTTAAAGATAACCTTACTGGTATTTTGGGCACGTTCAATGCCGTCACTGAGACTGTCTGTATAACCCGAGGTATTCTCTTTTATCGATAGTCTCGCTTTATTAATCGCTTCTGCCGAGGAGTTAATACTGTGTTCTTTGGCAAAGGCTAACGCTTTTTGGCTGGATGAAATTATAAACCAGCCATCTTCATACATGGCTTTGTGGCCTTTAATATTGGCCACGGTAGTGGGAATGATGTCTTCAATCGGCACTGATGCGTTAGAAGATGAGCTAGTCTCACTGCGGGCATGAGCGCTAAATACGAATAGACTGAGCGATAATGAAAAGAGTAAAAATGAACAGAGCTGTACTGAGAGTTTCGGATATAAAAGAGTCTGATTTGAGTTGCTAGGCGTGTCGTGTCTCGAGTCTGTTTGATGAGAAAAAATCATTATAAATCCATGTTGTCCTAAATCCGTTGCCGCAAAGTATATACGGGCGAACTAGGTGGAACAACGGACTTCTAACAATCGTCAGCAATCACAAGCCCATCATCAGCGCGGCAACCTTACTTAAGATTCAATGACGACCTGATTATCCTGAATTGAAAAATCCACAGCGATCAAGGATTGTCCGATGCAAGGGCCGGCGACGCATTCGCCATCTTCAATTTTAAACAACGCGCCATGGCTGCTGCATTGGATCATGGTGGCATCGATATCTAAAAATTCATCCGGCTGCCATTCAAGCTGAATACCTAAATGTGGGCAGGTATTCTCGTAGACATAAATACGGCCTGCTTTCTTTACCGCAAAGACAAAACGCTCACCCAGTTGGAATCCTTTGCTTTTTCCCTCTGCAATTTCGTTGCTATGGCATAGAATGGACATACTTAGACCTACAGGTAATTGGAGGCGCTAGTTTAGCCTTGTTTTCTCATGATTAAAAAACTTTTAGTATCGCCATTAGGTTGGTTGATAGGCATTTTATTAAGTATTGGTATTTGCTTGGGCGCTTTATTTTTAGGATCGCTGGATACCCACAGCTTATTAAATAGCGAAATTGGCCATAATATTTTATGGAATATTCGTGTACCTCGAGTCTTGTTAGCCTTTGTTATTGGCGCGAGTTTGTCGCTGGCGGGGGTATTGATTCAAAGTAATGTCCGCAACCCATTGGCCGACCCAAGCTTAATTGGTGTATCGGGTGGTGCGGCATTGGGTGCGGCGTTAATGATCGTTGCCGCGGATTTTATTGATATTCAAGCGCATTATTATATTCCGGTTGCCGCGTTTATCGGCGGTATTCTTGCGACCATGGCAGTCTTAAAATTAGGCCGCAATGATATGCCCGGCGGCATGGCGTTATTAATATTGGCGGGGATTGCAATTAACGTCGTCGCAGCATCCTTGATTGGCTTACTGACGTATTTAGCCACCGACAGTGCATTGCGTCATATCACTTTTTGGTCGTTAGGCAGCTTAGCCAGCGCCAACTATTTTTGGTTAACATTATGCTCGCTGGCGCTATTAATTGTGTGTCTATGGCTACCAAAACAACATAGAAAACTTGATGCCATTTTATTGGGACAAGCCGAAGCGAATACTATGGGCGTTGATGTAAAACGCTTACAAATTCAGAGCATTATTTTGGTTGCCTTATTAGCGGCATTGGCCGTATCGGCGTGCGGTATTATCGGATTTATTGGTTTGGTGACGCCGCATATTGGTCGTATGCTGGTGGGCGCGAGCCATCGTTATTTATTGCCTTTATCGTTCTTTTTAGGGGGCAGTTTGTTAGTGATTGCCGATGGCATTGCGCGCACCATTATTGCCCCAGCTGAATTACCCATTGGTATTGTCACAGCACTGTTGGGTGCTCCTGTGTTTATCTGGTTATTGGTGCGCGAAGGGAGACGCTTGCAATGGTAATGTCGTTAAAACAATTAAGCCTTGAACGAAATGGTAAGTCGGTATTAAACAATATTTCCGGTGAATTAGCGGGTGGAAAAATCATTGCCTTACTCGGGCCGAACGGCGCAGGTAAGTCAACGTTAATACAGGCCATGGCACGTTTATTAGCGTGTGAGGGAAGTATTGAATTACAGGGAAAAAATATAACGACTTACTCGTCACAGCAGATCGCGCAAAAATTGGCTTATTTACCTCAGCATAGCCAGTTGCAATTCCCCTTAGAAGTGGAAGAAGTTTTATCGTTAGCAACCTTGCCTTTTGCCTTAACAAAATTGCAACAACGCCAACAGGTAAAACAGGTGATCAGTGATTGGGGGATTGAAACCCTTGCCCACAAAGATTTTCGTCAGTTGTCGGGGGGGGAGCAGCAACGATGTCAGATTGCTCGAACGTATTTACAATTATCCAATATGTTAGAGCGACCTCATATTAATATGAAAAACGAAGGCCGTGGTTGTGGACTGTGGTTATTGGATGAGCCTGCGAGCAGTTTGGATTTACAGCACCAGAAACAATTACAAGCGGTATGTCACCGGGCGGCTGAAGAAGGGCATTGTGTGGTGATCGTATTACACGATTTGAATCAGGCGATGCGACTTGCAGATGAAGTTTGGTTATTAAAAAACGGTGAGCTGGTCGCGCAGGGTGAAGCGAAAGAGGTGATGTCGGAAGTGTTAATTAACCAGGTTTTTAATGTGTCTGTGCGTCGTATAGAAGACGAAGGCGATCATTTTTTTGTATTCAGTTAGCGCATAATGATTCATGCGCTAACTGTTTAAAAATACTAACGGGTTAAAAACAGAATGTTTATTCTAGCGTTAAACCAATGCTCTCGCCTAAACGCAGCGGTTGTTCAGCTTTCATTTCTTCAAGCCAATGCATTTTATCTTCACCAAAACAAACAACAATGGTCGAACCTAAGAAGAAGCGCCCCATCTCTTCGCCTTTCTCAATCACCAGCGGCTCGATCGTTTCACCTTGAACGGGGTAGCTAGTAGAGCGCACGTTACGATCAAACGGTGTAATGCGACCTGCCCAAGTGGTTTCAATACCGGCAACAATCATTGCGCCCACTAAGACCAATGCCATTGGGCCTAAATCGGTATCAAAGATAGCGACAACACGTTCATTACGCGAGAAAAGACGCGGAACATTTTGTGCAGTGGTTTGGTTTACCGAGAACAAATCCCCAGGTACATAAATCATTTCACGCAGCGTACCGGTTACTGGCATGTGCAAACGGTGATAATCTTTTGGTGACAAATAAATCGTTGCGAACTGACCGCCCATAAATTCTTCAGCAGTTTGGCTATTGCCCCCCAATAATTCGATCAACGAATAATCATGGCCTTTCGCCTGAAATACACGACCGTTTTCAATCGGGCCTAATTGGCTAATCGCGCCGTCAGCAGGAGAGACAATGCTATTGCTTTTATCGTCAATGGGACGCATGCCTTCTTTCAATTCACGGGTGAAAAAATCGTTAAAGTTTTCAAACGCTTCTGGGGTTTGGCGCTGAGCTTCATCCATATTCACATTGAACTGTTTAATGAACTTACTAATGAATAAGTTCTTGATCCAGTCAATGCGCGTTTCAGCCAACCAACCAACAAGGTGTGATAATAAATGCTGTGGAACCACATACTGAAATGCGATGAATAACTTGTCTTTAATTGAAGTCGCCAAAATAAAATCCTATTAATCTATGTAAGTGCTTAATGTTGTAAGAGCGTTATGCTGCAAGTGCACTAAACTTAAGTGCGTTAGGCTTCATTGCCTGTTGTTATTGGAGCCTGTTCATCATTGCCCCATTCGGCCCAAGAACCTGCGTAGGCCTTCATATTTCGGCCTAAAATTTTACCGACCAAATACGTAAAACCTGAGCGGTGATGTGTTTGGCAGTGTGTCGCAATTTCTTTGTCTTTGGTTAAACCTAAAGAATTTAATAATGCTTCAAACTCGGCTAAATCGTTAATGCGTAAACCTCGCTCAGCATCCATCCCTAGGGTCCATTCGTAATTCACTGCACCAGGAATATGACCGCCACGAGCAGAAATGACTTTCTCGCCGGTATATTCTTTATTCGAGCGAGCATCCCAAATAGCAAAATCTTCACGGCCAATACGCTCAATGATTTGTGTCTTTCGATAGCTGGAAATCATGATTTAGCGTCGATACAGAATAGTCAGATTTACTACTTTCTTGTTGACCTTGCTCGGTGGGTAAACCGGCTTGCTGCCATGCATGGATGCCGCCATTAAGGTAGGAATAGTGGCTATGACCTATCATATCCAATACCCAAATTAATCGGCCAGCCCAACCGCCACCTTCATCATCATAAGCAATAACATGCTTTTCAGGGGTAAGGCCAAGATTAGAAAAAACGCGACTCAGCTTGGCTAAATCGGGTAAGGCACCAGGGGTTGGTTTTTGACCCAGTTGAAGGTCTTTAAAATCCAAATGAACGGCGCCAGGAATGTGAGCATCCAAAAAGGTTTCTAGCTTACCCTGGTCGATAATCAGTAAGTTTTCATCACCCAAAAAAGACTGAAGTTCTTCTGGTTCGATTAAAAGCGAGTAAGTCGGCATGGTGCCATCCGTAGATAGTATTCAATATTGACCCGCATTGTACTATCGGTATTTGCACTCTGGCAAATAACGCTTATCAGACTCGGGGGCAATTCATTTTAAGTGCCCATTTTTTACGTGCTTATTTTTGCGATTTCATCTTGGCTGTCTTTGCGTTGCCTGAGCTAGTTTGGTCAAGCTCTTACCCGCGGTTAAGCAGAGGTATTTAAATTCATTATATTCAGATAACTGCATGGGAGGGTCATAAGGAGGCGAACCAATGTCGGCAAAAACAATCCCGACAGGGCGATCATTTGAGAACAATGACATCATCATAAATTGCTCAGGAAAAACACTTTGTTTAGCTGGGGAAATTCCGCGCAACATTTTTTCTCTATTTTCTAAGGTAATCATCAAGCTAGCAGGCTTCTCTAGCATTCGTTTGAATATGTGTACTTTTTCTAGACTAATCGCAAAGTGGCACAGTGGGTCTGTTTCGGCGAGCCCTTTTTGATAATAGATTTTTGCCGCGGTGCCGGTTTTATTTTGCACCATAATATAAGCGTGTTTAAGCCCGATTCCTTGGGTGATTCCTTTCAAAACAGAGCGCATTAGGTGATGTAAATCGCCAAAAGTTTCAGGGGCTTCGTCTAATTTTTTTAACAGGCGCTTGAGGAAAGTACGGTCAATTTCACGACCTCCAGCTGCATCAACTTCCACGCTGTCTTTCGTACTGACGCTCTCAATTATGGAGGGCTTTTCTTGTACCGGTACCGGTTCACGACTCTTTGGTTTTTGTACTGTATCCGTCACGGCGGTTTTATCACACAGATAAACATGACCTTTAGGCACAGCAGTATGAGTTGGGGCCAATAATGTCGAAACTGCGGTTAAGCGACGACCTTGTTGCGCCATCTGCAGAATAATCCTCAGTACATCGTGATGAACCTTTGCGCTATCGGAGTTAAGAAAGTGAGCGCTTAAGGTAACCCAGCGCTTGGTCTTATAACGATAAACCCCTGTTTGATACTGGCTAGCCAAAGCATTGGCGATATAGATAAGTAGTTCGGGTTGCTGACATTGATGCTTAAGTGCTCGATGACCTTCAATACTGGTCAGCTTTTCTAAGCGTAGCGCTTGCCAGTCTTCAGCATTAGGCCAGCACTCTTGCTGCCATAACGATTGGCAAGCATGGGGCAGGGCTAGTGATGTAGCCAGTTCTTGCCACGATAACAGTTTAGTATTCGTCATTTCACCAAAACTGGTATTCAAGGCAGGCATTAAATCTTTGCCTTGGCTCATTTGGTTGGAGAATTCTTGCGTCGCACTGACGTGCTGTAACTGCCAAGCCCATAACGGTGCTGAGGCTAACATCGCTGACCACTGGGCCTGATGGCGACTGAGCCCTGGCTTAGACTCTGCCCACTCAGCGGCAATGCGGCCCGCTAAGACAGCGGTATGTAACATGCCCATGTAGTTACGTTCGGAGCGATTTTTAGGTGAAAAATCCAAGGCTGGAAGCTGTTTAACGATGTTAATAACTTCCTCCATCCCTAATAGCGAAATGCAGCCAGCGGCTGTGTTTATCTGGTCTAAACTTGATGGATTACGTTCTTTTATATGCAGCAGCAGATGTAGACAGATAGCAGGGTCTTGCTCAGCAATTCCGGCTAAGCCATCAAAGCTCAAGCTGGCTTTGGTCATCAACTGACGAAATGCTTTACGAGTGCTCGGCAGTAACGGAAATTGTTGGAATTTCAGTATGTTTTGCCAATCATCACGATCAGGCATTTTATGTGTCTTACTTGTATTTAATGTCATCTGTATATTTGAGAAAACTCTAAACGTAACCTTTACTTACTATAGTCAGTTTCTTCGAAGCTGCTTATTTTCCTAACAAGACTTTTTGTAACTTATTGAGACTGTGCGATAAGACTTAGCCTTTGTTGATTAATCTGGAATGGTTTAGATGCTGTTTATATTCGGAATAATAATTGTATTTGGTAGTGTTGGCTGGGGCTTTGTTATGTCTCATGGCCAGCTGGCGGCGCTGTGGCAACCATTTGAGGTGGTTATTATTATTGGTGCCGCAGTAGGCGCCTATCTCATATCCAACCCATTTCATCTGGTGATTGATTCGCTGAAGTTAGTGCCTCAATTGGTTATGGGCTCAAAAGTGAATAAAGCAATGTGTCTCGATGTGTTGCACTTAATCTACGATATTCTTAATAAGTCGCGCCGTGAAGGCATGATGTCGATAGAAGAAGATGTAGAGAACCCACAGTCCAGTGCTATTTTTGCGCGCTATCCAACGATCCTAGAAAACGATACCTTGTCACGTTTTATTGCCGATTACTTTCGCATCATTTCAGCAGGTAACTTAGCCTCTCATGAATTAGAAGCGCTAATGGATCAAGAGATAGAATCACGCCTGCATGAGCTAGAACAACCCGGTGCAGCCTTAGGTAAAGTCGCTGATGCACTACCAGGCTTTGGTATTGTGGCGGCTGTATTAGGCATCGTGATTACTATGGCTTCTATCGGAGGCGATCCTGCGGTGATTGGTCAGCACGTCGCGGCCGCGCTGGTGGGTACTTTTATGGGGGTATTATTAGCGTACGGATTAGTCGGGCCGATCAGCGTTCGTATGAGGCATATTGCGGAGGATGAAATTCGTCTCTATGAAGCAGCCAAAGCATCGATTATTGCATCGATGAATGGACTAGCCCCTCAGCTTGCGATTGAATTTGGGCGCAAGTCGCTATTCAGCCATGACCGCCCGACGTTTAATGAACTCGATAGCAAAGTTCGTGGGCGCTAAAGATGATGAGAGTTAATACGAGGCTGCCATGGAGAATCTAGGCCAAAGTACCATCATTATTAAACGCGTTAAAAAAGGTCGCCATGAAGATCATGGAGGTGCTTGGAAAGTTGCAATGGCTGACTTCGCGATTGCGATGATGGCCTTATTTATCGTACTCTGGTTAACCAACTCTTCTAATGAGGAAGAGCGCGAAGCGATTGCTGGCTACTTTCAAGATCCCTTAGCGTATGAAGAAGGTAAGCGCAGCCCTAGCCCTTACGTAATCGATTTGGGTGGAAGTCCTAGTCTAGCCGAAAATACCGCGATTTCAGAAACCATTGATCCTGAAAAAATCTTACAGGCCGACGAAATTGAGAGTATGGCCGAAGCCATTGAGAGCCGTCGCTTAGAACAATTGAAAGCAGAAATTGAAGCTAAAATCGACGCGAGCCCAACCCTAAGTCCTTTCAAAAATCAGATGACAATCGAACTCACAACGGAAGGTCTGCGCATTCAAATTGTCGATCAAACAAAGCGGCCAATGTTTAATGCTGGCAGCGCAGTATTGAAATATTACAGCGAAGACATTCTCTATGAACTGGCTCCAATGCTTATGACGGTTGAAAACAAGCTGTCTATTACAGGGCATACCGACTCTGATGCGTACTACGAAAATAACCCAGAAGATGATGTGAACTGGGAATTATCCGCCAGCCGAGCAAACGCCGCGCGTCGCGCATTAATGGAAGCCGGGGTCGAAAAAAATCAAATTGCTCAAATATTAGGCATGGGCGATACCGCTCCATTGGATATTAACCACCCTGAAAGTGATGTTAATCGACGTATAGCAATTGTATTGCTAAATAAAAAATATCAAGAAGGTATCGAATCCCGCACAGGGACAACCGATCCTAATATTCAATTTATCAACGATAAAGAAACAGAGAACGAAGGCTCGATTAATAATGATGCGCGGGAACCCATAATCAATTCGTCTGATTCACTCATTAACGATTTAAAGAGTGATCGAGAGCGATTGGATAATAGCTACGATACACCGCCTAACGAAGCTGAAAGTTTTTGGTAGTGGTTGTTGGTATTGATGAGCATTAAGGGAATCGCAGCTAAAAAAATAGACTTCAATTGAAGTCTATTTTTTATCTTTACTGACGCGTGGCTATGGCAGGCTAGAAAGCTCAATCAGAACCCTTTATCAAACTCACCCAGCGTCGACAAAATACGTTTATAACTATCAAAACGTAACTGACTGATTTTACCTTCTTCCAAACTTTCACGAATCGCGCACTTAGGTTCTAGCTCGTGCTGGCAATCGCGAAATTTACAATGGCCAATCATATCGCGCAATTCTTTAAAGCCATAAAGCACATCATCGGGCTCCATGTGCCACAAACCGAACTCACGGATTCCTGGAGAATCGATTAAGTCACCGCCTGCAGGGAAGTGGTATAAGCGTGCGGTGGTGGTGGTATGACGGCCTTTCTTACTGGCGACCGATAGTGCCCCCACTTTCAATTCTTGCTTAGGCAGCAGTACTTGGATCAAACTGGATTTACCCACACCCGACTGTCCAACAAACACACTGATTCGACCATTAAGCTTTTGCTTCAGTTCTTCTAGGCCATCTTCTTGCTTGATCGACAAGGTCATCGTTTGATAACCCAGCTTTTCATAATCTGCCAACATATTGCGCATGTAAGGGCCAGACTTCTCATCGAGTAAATCGGTTTTATTCAATAGAATAATCGGTTCGATGTTGCAGTTTTCGGCCGCGACTAAGTAGCGGTCAATCAGGTTTGGGTGAACCACAGGTTCGCACGCGACTACCAGCACGATAAAATCGATATTGGCGGCAACGGGTTTGATTTCGTTATACGGGTTTGGGCGCGACAGTTCGCTTTCCCGTGGCAGAATCGAAACCACCACCCCAAGCTCATTCTTATCCATACGGTAAGTAACTTTATCGCCGGTCACGAGTGAGCCAAGATTCGCTCTCATATGGCAACGACGAGTATCGTCAAAGATGCCTTTCTCGATGCTATCTAGGGATTCGACTTCTACTTGCGTGCCAAAGTGAGCGATGATCATGCCCTGTAATTCGGGGCCTAAATCATTGCCTGAAAGCTGCTCAGTGATGTCTGATTCTTTGCGAGTCGCACGGTCGGTACGTTCTTGTTGAATCTTTTCGATACGCCATTGCTGACGTTTATTTAATTTTCTTTTAGCCATAACCGCTATTGTCGTTGTTGGCCGCGACGGACGCAAGTTGCTAAACTACATTCATTGATTAGGAGTGATAAAAAAATGAGCAGAACAGATACCTTAGTCTGGATGGACCTTGAAATGACAGGGCTTGATCCTGAAGATAATGTGATCATCGAAATAGCCACCATTATTACCGATGACCAATTGAATATCGTCGCTGAAGGGCCCGTGATTGCTGTGCATCAGCCTGATTCCGAGCTGGATAAAATGGATGATTGGAACGTTAAAACCCATAACGGATCAGGCTTGGTTGAGCGTGTTAAAACCAGTACGGTCAGCATGGCGGAGGCAGAACAGCAGACAATAGAATTTATTGCTCAGCACGTGAAAAAAGGCCATTCACCCTTGTGTGGCAACAGTATTCATCAAGATCGCCGCTTTTTAGTGAAACAAATGCCATTGCTTGAAGAGTTTGTTCACTATCGCAATATTGATGTCAGCACCTTAAAAGAGCTGGCGAAGCGCTGGAAACCTTCCATTTTGCCTGGTTTCAAAAAGAGTGGATCGCATAAAGCATTAGACGATATCTTAGAGTCGATTGCTGAAATGAAATACTACCGTGAGCACTTTTTAGCCGAATAGGCTGTTATTGAAATATACGGCTAGTAATGCCAAAGCCCTTCAATAGACTGAGGGGCTATTTGCTCAACGCGGGATTAGACCGCTAACATTTTATCCAGCAATTCAGTCACATTATCACTGCACAGCAATAAATCTTTGTCTGTGGGTAATACAAAACCCTCTGCTTCTGAATGCGCGAGCATGGCAAGCATAGGGTCAAAGTAGTGATTCACATTTAACAGTGCGCAGGGCTTGTCGTGAATCTTCAATTTCTTCCAAGTATAAACCTCAAAGAACTCTTCAAATGTGCCTAAGCCCCCAGGGAAGGTAATAAAACCCTCGGCTAATTTTTCCATCATGGCTTTGCGCTCATGCATGGTTTCGGTGACATGCAGCTCGGGTAGCCCAGTATGAAAGATTTCTTTATCGTGTAAGGTTTTAACCGTCACACCAATCACATTCCCACCGGCTTCCATCACACTATCGGCAAGCAACTTCATGAGGCCTGAGTTTGATCCGCCATAAACACAGGTAATGTTACGCTTCGCTAATTCAGTGCCTAACTGTTGAATGGTTTCGGCATAAATAGGGTGGGAGCCCATATTGGCCCCTAGAAAAACACAAATAGATTTCATCGTGATAACCGTACAGATTGTTTAAGATTTTGGCATGCAGCAGCGTTTGTACTTTTCACCGCTGCCACAGGGGCAGGGGCGATTCTTACGGGGGGCGATATCGGTTTTTAATTCAGCCAAGTTTTGCTTATAAAACTCACTGAGGTATTTATACAATTCTGGGTGCTTCTTTTGCAACATTTTTGGACGTTCAAAGAAGTATTCTGAAGATACCGCAAAAAACTCAGCGCTATTGGTCGCCGCGTAATTGTTAATATTACTTCGGCCTTTTTCTACTTGGTTGATTTTATGGTGAACAAATTCAAACCAAGGTGCTAAATATTCATATTGGGTAACGCGCTCAGGAAAACCATCGCATTGACCATCGGCCATATCAATTAAGTGTACAAACTCATGAATACCGACATTTTGTTTGTCGCGACCATTTTGAAATCCACGATGCAAATCAGGTTTACTTAACACCATTTTACCCGACATAACGCCGGTGCCGACCATACCGCTAATACGAGAATCTGGTAAGCCATATTGGTATTCTTCATTAAAACGAGCAGGCAATAAAATAACGGTTTTGACATTGAAATAGTGCCAGTCTGGAAATCCCCAAACTGGAATGATCGCACTAGCAGCGACTAATAATCTATCGTTATCATCAACTGTTACGTCTTGGCTTCCTTCGACACGTGTTGTTTCTAAAAACAAGATGCAGCGTTGCTCAAAACACAACTGGTCTTGTGCCGATAGATTACGATAAAAACTGACAGATTGTTTTAAAAATGCACTCCAATGAGGTTGCCAGTTTTTGCTGTGAACTTCATGGGCCGACATCGTGGTTGGTCTAAATATATTGGCAAAGAAATTCTTGATACTATTTAAAATTGTAAACATGAGTGCTGGTAACTACCTTGTTTTTCAGACTGTTCAGGAGAAGAGTGAGGCTGGTTTCGTAGGTTTTTCCTGTTCTAAAATCAGCCTAATCTTTTTTTGAGCTATTATTTAGAATCTTTATTTTAGCTCTTTAATAAAAATTTTGGAGTTTCGCTGAAAGTTATACATCGACTGTCGCTCTTGCGGCAGTGCAGAAATATCCGTTTCAATAAACCCACGCTCAATAAACCAATGAGCTGTGCGTGTTGTTAACACAAAAATGCGATGAATATTATTCGCTTTTGCTTGCGCGCTAATGGCACTTAATAAACGATCACCGCGTTGCCCAGAGCGATACTCTGCTCTCACCGCAACGCAGGCAAGTTCTGCTAAGTCTGTTGAATACGGATAAATAGCAGCGCACGCGATGACCATGCCATCAAGCTCGATGACTTTAAAGCGATGAATCTCAGTTTCTAAAACTTCACGCGAGCGGCGTACTAAAATGCCTTGCTCTTCGAGAGGTCGTAATAATTCTAAAATGCCTGCCACGTCTTCGGTATTGGCTTGGCGTAATAATTCATAATCATCGGCTGTAATAAGCGTGCCAGCACCTTCGTGAGTGAATAGCTCTTGCAGCAATGCACCATCAATTTTGTAGCTTAATAAGTGGGCGCGATTAATCTCGGCTTTTACTGCGGTTAGCGATGCTTGTGCGTGCATTTTATGTTCGCCTGACAAGTCATCAATCAGCGTGGTTAATTCTGCTGTTGTTATTTGCGAAATAACCGATGAATCTTCGCCAACCGAGGGTAAGCCTTCATCTTCGCCCATTAAAATTAACTTTTCGGCGCTTAAGGCAATCGCCGTTTGTGTGGCGACATCTTCAGCGGCCAAGTTAAACATCTCGCCACTTGGGGAATAACCACAGCTGGACAATAAAACGATGTTGCCTTGATCAAGCTGCTGGTTAATCGCTTGCTTGTCGATACGACGAACTTCACCGGTATGCTGAAAATCAATACCGTCGATCACGCCTTTTGGTTTAGCGGTTACAAAGTTGCCACTCACCACACGAATGCGAGCACCGTGCATGGGCGTATTCGGTAAACCAACAGAAAGACGGGCTTCAATATCTGATTTCACAATACCAATCGCGGCGCGCACAGCATTGAGGGCCGGTTGATCGGTAATGCGTAAGTCGGCATGAAAGCGGCTAGTAATATTCAGTACGTTCAACGCTTGGTCAATTTGCGGACGTGCACCATGAACGATGACTAAGCGCACACCTAAACTATTGAGCAAGGCAATGTCTTGCACAATGTTGGCGAAGTTATCATCGGCAATGGCATCACCTTCTAACATCAGCACAAAGGTTTTTCCTCGGTGAGCATTGATGTAGGGTGAAGAGTGTCTAAACCATTTAACGTACTGGCTATTATCCATGTTTATCTATCAATATAGGTCGGAGTATTCAGGTTAATCAACATAGCACAAAGTCACATTGTCATTAAGTTGAGATTAATAAAAGCGCACAATTAAACGAACATGGTCGTCTTATTCTTGTTTTTCTAAACAAAACTCATGAATAAACTGAGACAGCAAAGCAACAGTCGGTTTAATTTGGTCCATATCGATAAACTCATCCAGCTGGTGGGCTTGATCAATCGACCCGGGGCCAAGCACTAAAGTTTCCATTCCAAGCTGCTGCATAAAAGGCGCTTCGGTAGCAAAAGCAACGGCATGGGATTGATGATGGGTAAGCTTTTCTGCCAGCTTAACCAATTCGGCATTCTTATCGGTAGCAAAAGACGGCACACCGGGAAATAAGGCTTCGAGTTCAAATTCCACATTATGGCGGCTGGCAATGGGCTTAATGCGTTCGCTCATTTCATGGCGTAGCTGGTCATTGCTCATGCCAGGCAGTGCGCGAAGATCAAAAGCCAATTCACAACTGCCGCAAATACGATTGGGGTTATCGCCACCGTGCAGGCAACCAAAATTCAGTGTAGGGACTTCAATTTCAAAATCTTGGTTGCGGTTTTCTTCGGCTAGTTGTGCTCGATAGGCTTTTAGCTCAGTCATCACATCGTGCATCGCATCAATGGCATTAATACCCAAGCTCGGATTAGACGAGTGCCCAGCATTACCGGTAATACGAAGGGTCTCCATCATAATGCCTTTGTGCATGCGAATCGGCTTTAATCCGGTAGGTTCGCCAATAATGGCATAACGGCCTTTGGGGCGACCTTGTTCTACTAAAGTACGCGCACCACTCATCGAGCTTTCTTCATCGGCGGTGGCGAGAATAATCAGCGGCTGCTGTAACTTCAGCTGTTTTGGGTTACCAAGCTGATTCAAAATGTTTTCGATGGCCTCTATCGCCAGCGCGAAAAATCCTTTCATATCGCAGGTGCCTAAGCCATAAAGCTTACCGTCACGTTCCGTTAGCTTAAAGGGATCACTGGTCCAGCGTTCGGGATTACAAGGTACGGTATCGGTATGGCCACTCAATACTAATCCACCCGGGCCGCTACCCAAGGTCGCTATTAAATTGAATTTGTCTGATTCCCCTAAACGCTCTTTTGGTACCGGCATTATTTCGCAATCAAAGCCCAAAGGCGTCAGCCATTCGGCCAGCATATCAATGACCGCTTTATTGCTACTGTCGTATTCCGGTAAAGCAGAGCTAATGCTCGGCGCCGCAATAAGCTGTTGGAAGCGTGAAATAAGGTGTGACATGTTTAAACTTCCTGTTCAAATGAATGAAGTAGAGTAGGGCAATAAGGCTGCGCAATGTATCAAGACAAAATGTATGTTAAGCATAACGTATTCTGCCAAATAGTTATCAAAAATCCGCGACAAAGTAACGCTTATATAGATGGCTTTATGGTAACTAACTCTAATCCGTCTTATCATCCAATAATGAATCATGAAATCGAATTAAAGCTGCGTTTAAATACCAGCGAATTGCCTTTATTAGAAAAGGCCTTAGCGCACGCTCAATTTAACCGTGAACCGACGCTTAAATTGCTGAACCGCTATTTTGATACCCCGCAAATGGGGCTAAGCCAAGGTGGCGCAGCATTACGAATTCGCCAGCAAGGCATTATTGATGCTGCATGGTGCTCTGACCGATGAACGGATTATTCAAACGTTAAAAACTCGGGGCACAAGCTCGGCGGGCTTACATCAACGAATGGAGTGGGATTGGCCATTGACCGCGGTTGAACTGGATCTCGGATTAATCCAATCGGGCGAGGTTCAAGAACATTTATCGGCGTCCTTAAATTTGGCTGAAATAACCTCGCTATTTACCACTGATTTTCAGCGTAACGTTTGGATGTATCAGCAAGGCGATACCTTAATCGAGCTGGTGCTCGACCAAGGTGAAGTATCGACCGATGAACACCGCATCGATTTATTAGAGCTAGAATTAGAGTTGAAAGCAAGGCGAGCCCGAAGTCTTGTTTCAAGTTGCCCAACAATTAGCTGAGCAGTGCCCAGTATTGATGAGTGATATCAGCAAGGCGGAGCGCGGTTATGGTTTACTGGCTAAGTCAGCCCGCTATGCCGGCATTAAAAAGGATTGGGCGGGTAAGATTCCTACTTTTGATGAGCAGCAAGATGTGATCAGCTGTTTTAAAACCTACTTTGCTTTTCAGCTTTCTAGTCTGCAGCGCAGCTTGGAATATGGTATTTGGGATGGCCAGAAAAATCAGAATGAAAAAACAGGGCTGCAAATCCAATTGCTTAAAAACTTGCTGTCACTGTTTACTCATATCGATTGCTTGCCAGATGCACAATTATTAAAACGTCAGCTCGACCAAGCGAGCCAGTCCCCCCTTGAACTAACCCGTTTATGGGGGCAGTTGAGTTTAGCCTGCGGGCATTGGTTATTTAATTTATCGAACGATAGCGCAGCATATACTCTGTCGGAAGACGAAATACTCTTGATGCGTTTGCACATTGAACAGCTCAGTAATGCATTGCTGGCAAAAGGAATACGTTCATGAACATGGCTTCAGACCGCCCAATCGTAATGAATATCTTGCTGGATGATTTAAAAAAAGCAGGCATGCTCGACGATGAGAATTATCAGCTGGCGCAATTTGCACGACGCGGACCGTCAGAATTAAAAATGCATCCGTTTGCCTTTGTCGGTAAGCAAAAGCTGACCAATCAAAAAACCGGTGGCAAGCTGACAGAAGAAGTTATTTGTGAGTGGGCCGCCGCAGATAAAGGCTTAGATTATTCTCGTATCGACCCGTTAGAAGTTGATGTCGCAGCGATTACTTCGGCCATGTCGTATGCATTTTCTGAGCGCCATAAAATACTGGCGCTGAAAGTGAGCAAAGAAGAGCTGGTGGTTGCGTGCAGTGAGCCCAATATCACCTCTTGGGTACAAGACTTAGAGCATGTCTCGCGTCGTAATGTTATACGCATTCTGGCGATGCCGAGCGAAATTGAACGTCACCGAGTTGAGTTTTATCAGCTGGCTAACTCCATTAATCGAGCGTCTTCACAGCACGACGGCATTAGTGGCATTCAAAACCTAGAATCCATGCTAGAACTGGGTAAAGCGACCGCACCAGATGCTAACGACGAACACATCGTTAACGTTGTGGATTGGTTATTACAGTATGCATTTGAACAACGAGCCAGTGATATTCACATAGAACCTCGTCGTGAATTAGGTAAAGTTCGATTCCGCATCGATGGTGTATTGCACTTAGTGTATGAGTTGCCAGCGCAAGTCACACAAGCGGTGATTGCTCGTATAAAAACATTAGGGCGCATGAATATCGCCGAAAAGCGCAAGCCGCAAGACTCGCGTTTAAAAACCAAAACTCCGGCAGGAGAAGAAATCGAACTGCGTTTATCAACACTGCCGACGGCGTTTGGTGAAAAACTCGTGATGCGTGTTTTTGATCCGTCGGTCTTGGTCAGAAACTTTGCCGAGCTAGGCTTTAGCAAAGAAGATTATCGCCGCTGGAAAGAGATGACCACACAAAATAATGGCATCATCTTTGTGACTGGTCCAACGGGGTCAGGTAAAACCACGACGCTGTATTCAACCTTAAAAGAACTCGCAACGGTTGAAGTTAACGTATCAACCATTGAAGATCCGATAGAAATGATTGAACCCGCATTTAACCAAATGCAGGTGAATCACAGTATTGATCTAGATTTTGCAACGGGCGTACGCGCACTATTAAGACAAGATCCCGATATCATCATGGTCGGTGAAATCCGTGACTTAGAAACCGCAGAAATGGCGGTGCAGTCAGCGTTAACCGGCCACCTGGTATTATCCACACTGCATACCAATGATGCTCCCACCGCGATTACTCGTTTATTAGAGCTTGGCTTGCCGCCTTATTTAATACGCTCAACCATGTTGGGTGTGATGGCGCAGCGATTGGTGAGAATTCTTTGCCCACATTGCAAAGAAGAGCGCTCAATGGATGATGCTACCTGGAAAGAATTAGTTGCCCCTTGGAGCGTAGCCAAGCCGGCTAAGATCTTCAAGCCTAAAGGTTGTTTAGAGTGCCGTGATACCGGCTTTATTGGCCGTATGGGTATTTATGAAGTGCTGCCAATGAGTAATGACATTGGCAGGTTGGTTAATGGTGACTCTGATCACCTGAAAATCCGTCAGCAAGCAATGAAAGAAGGCATGCACAGCCTGCGCTTAAGTGGCGCTCAAAAAGTAGCCGCTGGCTTAACGACCATTGAAGAAGTCATGCGAGTGGCTCCAATGTCATAGTATCTGCCCGGTTGAGTGGTGAATAACTGTATTTCTGGTCAAAAAATACGACTCAGTCATAGTTACTCGCTCAAATAACGGCTAAGCTACACAGCAGAAGAACACAGTCACCTGAGTAAATACATTGCATAACAAATAACGATGGCAATAGATGTGAATACAGTGCCTCCAATTATTGATTTAGAAGCATCGGGCTTTGGCCGCGGTAGCTATCCTATTGAAGTCGGTTTCGCTTTAGAAAACCGAGATATACACGCGTTTTTAATTAAGCCAGAAGCCGATTGGACGCATTGGAGCCAAGACGCCGAAAAAATACACGGCATTACTCGTGATCAGCTTACGGCCGAAGGCATGAGTATTGAAGATATTGCCCTTAAGTTAAACGAAATGCTACGAGGGCAAACCCTATACTCCGATGCCTGGAGTTTTGATAGCTCTTGGATTGGACGTCTATTTGACAGCGCTGGAATCGTACAGCGCTTTCGAATAGAGACCATCAACAAGCTGTTAAGACCCGAGCAAGTAGAGTTTTGGCATCCAACCAAAGAAACGGTTCTGCAAGAACTGGGGCTAAAAGCTCACCGTGCGGGTAATGATGTGCAGGTATTGCAAGAAACCTATTTACGCATTGCCAGTATGAGCTAATAAAAAGACTTTCTATACCGCCCAGGGTTGCAGCAGTTCTTGAGCGGTAGGGCTATATTGACTACAATAAGTCACTTTTTATTTGATCAGGTCCATCATGAACGATTCAACATCACTACCGCCTTTACCAGATCGCCTTTCAGGCAATTCTCGCAGCCCATATCATGTAGAAGAAATCTTCGAACACAATGTTCGCATTTTACTTAATGGCAAAGAGCGCTTCGACGTTGAAGAATATTGCATCAGTGAAGGCTGGGTAATGATTCCTTCTCCAAAAGCCTTAGATCGTCGTGGCCAGCCGTTGATGATTAAATTAAAAGGTACGGTTGAAGCGCTATACGGATAGCCTTTCCGCGCCATGATGAACGAAGCCTCAATCATTGAGCCCCGTCTTAGTTAAGGCTTCGTTTTTTCTAAATTATCTATTCCTTGAGCATCGATACTCCAAATCCAATCTCACCTCGATTTCCCCCTTCAACTCAGTCCTCTCTACAAAATTCATACAAGCAAACCGTTTATTAGTTAGAGCTATCGCGATAGGAACAGTGCTATATTTAGTATGTGCCAATAAAGCGCATAGTACTCATTTGGGAAGGAAGATAAGTATGATGACACTGGTAGAGTTAACTGAATTCTTGGGTTGGGCATCGCTATTAAATTTAGGCATGTTGAGCTTTGCGAGTTTATTATTGGTTCTAATGAGACCGTATATTACTGCTATCCACAGTAAGTTATTATCAATTCCTGAAACCGAGCTGAGCACAATTTATATGAACTATTTGGCTAACTATAAACTCCTAACATTCGTATTTATGGTTATGCCGTACCTTGCACTAAAAATTATGGGACAATAAAATCATCAGTTCTATTGTCGATTAATCACAAAATAAAATAGGAAAAAACATGAAGGATTCTAAAAGCACAATCATTCCTGTAGAGCCTGATACGCAGGTAGAACTCGATAAAGTATTAAATTCGGGTGGCGAAGGTAAGGTGATGCTAGAAGGCAGTGATGAAATTTTTATCATGAAGAAAGCAGAAAAAGGCAATGATTACGAGTTAACCAAAGTTGCTTCAGAATCTTCTAGCGATAATATGCGCAGTGCATTAGAAAAAATCAAAGATAAGTTAAACGCGTAAGGTTCGTTATCGTGACTTTAAGTTTTAAGTTCTAGGCTTTGAATTGTGGATCAAAGACTTCAAGTTAAAAATCTAAAGCCATAAAAAACCGCTCAATCGATATCAGTAGTTTATACCAATAGAGAGAGCGGTTTTTAGTTATACAATTTTCTTTTATAAAAATGCTGTTATTTGTTATTCAGCGAATCTAAATAAGCACGAGTCCCTTCTTCAACAGTTGCGAAAGGTTGGTCATAACCCATATCGCGCAGCTTCGAAATATCCGCTTCAGTAAAGCTTTGATAAGCCCCTTTAAGATGCTCAGGGAACGGCATGTACTCTTTAGTCGCCTTCGTAACGTGAGTGCCTTTTTCGTCGTGCCAATCAATCACAGCATTCGCCACATCGTTAAAGCTCTGGCAGCGACCCGTACCCAAGTTAAAGATGCCCGATTTATCTGGGTTGGCTAAGAACCAAAGATTTACTTTAACCACGTCACCGACATAAACGAAATCACGACGCTGTTCACCATCGCCATAACCACCGCTGCCGCCAAACAATTTAGCTACACCGTTTTCTTTGACTTGGTTATTAAAGTGGAACGCTACCGAAGACATGCTGCCTTTGTGCTGTTCGCGTGGGCCATACACGTTAAAATAACGAAAGCCAACAACCTGAGATTTAAAGGTATGTTGAATCTCACGCACGTATTGGTCGAATTGCCATTTAGAATAACCATAAACGTTTAATGGCTGCTCATGTTCACGCTGTTCTTTAAATACAGAACCTGCGCCATAAACCGATGCGCTAGACGCGTATAAAAAGGGAATTTCACGAATGATGCAGGCGTGTAACAGTGTTTTGGAATATTCGTAGTTATTTTCCATCATGAAT
Source organism: uncultured Gammaproteobacteria bacterium (assembly GCA_963851095.1). Classification (GTDB taxonomy): domain Bacteria; phylum Pseudomonadota; class Gammaproteobacteria; order Pseudomonadales; family Oceanobacteraceae; genus Oleispira. Next base: position 353,544 of record CAWKOX010000009.1, read on the forward strand.
TTACCATCCCACTCCGTTGTGGAAGAGCAAGCACCTTCATGAAAAATCGCTTCGACGTTATTCAAAATAGGATCGTCGAGCTTAACCAGCTGCAAAAAATCATCTTTATCAAGATAATCGGTAATGTCGCAATCGCTTAGGTTATAAAACTTCTTACCGTCGGTTAAATCATCAACCACGATAATGTCTTTACGACCTTGTTCGTTCAAGGTCTTAACGATGTTGCTGCCAATAAAGCCAGCGCCGCCTGTAACAATAATCATATTTTATTACTCATTCAGAATTTCTATCAAAGCTAACTTAGCTCTGTTCCACGGCACGCGATTCACCAGAACCAAGTTAGCTTTTTCAAAATTATGTATTCGGTTACGCCTTCTCAGCCTGAATACGTTTAACAATTGCACTCGTCGAGCAATTGTCTTTAAAACTTAAAACAATCACTTCGCCGCCCGCGTCCATGACCGCTTCGCCGCCAGCAATTTCTTCAATTTTATAATCACCGCCTTTGACCAAAATACTCGGAAGCACTTTCGTAATTAAACGCTCAGGAGTATCTTCAGTAAATGGCACAACCCAATCGACACTTTCTAAACCCGCCAATACCGCCATGCGATGATCGAGAGGATTAATCGGACGAGTAGGGCCTTTTAAGCGCGAAACTGATTCGTCAGAATTTACCGCCACTAATAAACGATCGCCTAAGGTTTTTGCTTCTTTTAAATATTGAACATGTCCAGGGTGAATAATATCGAAGCAGCCGTTGGTCATCACCAAACTCTCGCCGCGTTCTTTGCATTCACGTACTAGTTGCATTAATTCGTCTTCATCAAAGACCGCAGCACCACCGTGTTGTTCACTGCGAATATCACTGCGCAATTCATCGCTGGTAACGGTAGCCGTACCCAATTTGCCAACCACAATGCCCGCAGCAATATTAGCAAATGCGGTGGCGTGTTCTAACGATTCGCCCGCGGCTAATGCCGTAGCCAATACCGAAATGACCGTATCGCCCGCACCGGTCACGTCATATACTTCACGCGCACGAGTCGGCAGCGTTAATGGTTCAATATCACGTTGAATTAAGGTCATGCCTTTTTCGCTGCGTGTCACGAGCAAGGCCGTAAGATCATGCTCTTCTAAAAGAGCCTTACCTTTGGCAAACAGTGTTTCGTCGTCTTTGCAATAACCGACAACCGCCTCAAACTCAGCCAGATTGGGCGTAATTAACGTCGCGCCACGATAAGGACTAAAATCAGTGCCTTTAGGATCAACTAAAACTGGAGTGCCCGATTTACGCGCCGCTTGAATTAAACGCTGCGGATCGCTTAGGGCGCCCTTGTTATAGTCAGACAAAATAACCGCGCCAGCATTGGCGACCTGTTGGTCAAACTGTTGGTAAATAGCGGTTAGATCAACGTCGTGAAACGACTCTTCAAAATCCAAACGAATCAGTTGTTGATTGCGGCTCAAAATGCGCAATTTTGTAATCGTTGGGCTGGTTTCATGACGTAAAAAGCCACAATTCACGCCTTTAGCTTTTAGCATATACTCAAGGTCGTTGGCGTTTTCGTCATCACCCGTGATGCCAAATAGGTGCGCAGTGGCACCCAATGTTGCGATGTTTAAAGCAACGTTACCCGCGCCGCCAGCACGGTTCTCAATATCTTGTACTTTCACCACAGGTACAGGAGCTTCAGGGGAAATTCGCGATGTAGGCCCCTGCCAATAACGATCCAGCATGACATCGCCGAATACTAATACCTGTGCTTGATGGAAGTTAGGAACTTGTAAATCCATCTTGATCCGCCATGTAAATTAAAGAAGGTTAAGTAAATGAGTTCAGTCTAACAAAACTAGCCTTTCGGAACTAGCAGACAGGCTATATAAGCCGCGAGGGTTTTGCTAATATGTGAAGTCATTTTACCTTTGAATTTATCGGCAGGAGCACTGCGAGTGGCTCGTTTTTGTTACAACTTGGTTTTTACCTTAGCCATTCCTCTTATCTTGCTTCGCATGTGGCTGCGCGGAAGTGCCAACCCAGGCTATCGCGAACGCTGGGCAGAACGCTTTGCGCTATTCACTTTTAAGGGCAAGGCCAACGGACTCTTGATTCACTCGGTATCCGTCGGCGAGACCCTAGCGGCAGAGCCATTGGTACGCAGCTTACAAGCCGCACATCCCGATCTAACCCTTACAATCACGACTACAACCCCCACAGGCTCTGACCAAGTATTGCGTCTATACGCTGCTGATCTAGCAGCAGGGCGCATCATTCATCTTTATTTACCTTACGATTTGCCTTGGTTGATGGGACGCTTGATTAAGAAAATTCAGCCGCGCCTGTGCATCATTATGGAAACCGAACTGTGGCCCAATATCATCCGTAGCTGTAATAAACAGCAAGTCCCCGTGATATTGGCCAATGCGCGGCTATCAGAAAAATCAGCTAAGGGTTATGCCAAGTTCTCAAAGTTAACACAGCCTATGTTACAAGGACTCGATCTGGTTGCTGCACAACACCGAAATGATGCTGAACGTTTTGTTGGACTGGGTATTGATAGCAGCAAAGTCGATGTCACAGGCAGCATAAAGTTTGATATCAGTGTGCCACAGCAGTCGCTGGTAGACGGCCAAAGGTTAAAAACTCAGTGGGGTGAGGCGCGCCCAGTCCTGGTATTGGCGAGCAGTCATGAAGGGGAAGACGATCTTATTCTGACAAGTTATCAACAGCTATTAGTAGACTTCCCCAACTTGTTATTAACCATTGTACCGCGTCATCCCGAACGCTTTGATGAGGTTGCCGCGTTAGTATTGGACAGAAAACTAAACCTAATAAGACGCAGTGAATCTTTCGAAAAAGGCAATGGTCAGGCAAGCCCAGCGACGCAGGTCTATTTGGCCGATACCATGGGAGAGATGCTGTTATTACTTGCGACGGCCGATATTGCCGTGATTGGTGGCAGCTTTATCGAACATGGTGGCCATAATCCATTAGAAGCCTGTGCGTTATCGAAGGCGGTGGTTATGGGGCCAAGTGATTACAACTTTGCGGCTATTTCACAGCAATTGATTAGCCAAGGTGCGATGCAGCAAACGTCTGCCGAACAGCTGACTATTTGTCTAAGACAGCTACTGGAACGGCCAGCGTTACGCAAAGAAATGGGACAAAATGGCCAGCGAGTCGTTGCTGATAACCAAGGTGCCGTCGCTCGACTCACTGAACTTGTCACTGAGCGCCTACATCGTTAGGTATTATTAACCTTAAGGCATAGATCTCTTTATTATCCTCAAATAGGCTCGCCAATAATTTCAGTGTACACTTGTTAGCTGAAATCATAGGAGTCCACATGAACGCACTCGCACAACAAAGTTGGATCTGGTTTAGCCAGGCATTAACTCAGCACAGCTCATTTTCTGGCTACTTCCAGCCATTGATTCAATTGATTGCGCCGCAATGGTCAACCGATGCTTATCGCGCTCAAGTTATAGAGATTCGTGATGAATTGGCCGACATGTTTACCTTGGTTTTAAAACCTAAAACGGGATTGATCGATCAGCAATGGCCTAGCTTTAAAGCAGGGCAGTTTATTGAATTGATGGTTGAGAAAGAAGGCAGCCGAACGCTGCGTTGTTTTAGTATTTCATCTTCGCCTGCATATTATAAAAAAACAGGCCTAATCGAGTTGAGTATTCGAATTCAGCAGCAAGGCCGAATCACCCCATGGATTCGCGAACAAATGCGCGTAGGCAGCTTGGTGAATATCTCAGCCGCTCAAGGTGATTTTATTTTACCGACGCCGCTTGTTGAAAAATGTTTATTCATCGCGGGTGGTAGTGGGATTACCCCTTTTCGTGCAATGCTGCAGCAACAATTACTGGCCGCAGATGCAGAGCAGCAAGACATTCATCTACTTTATTATTCAAGAAACAATCAGCACATCGCCTTTCAACAAGAGCTAGAACAGCTACAGAATAACTGCCCAAACATTACCGTTACTTTTATAGACGGCGAGCAAGAAGGCTTTATTTGTGAACAGCATGTGCAAAAGTATTGCCCCGATTATCACCAACGTACGAGTTTTATTTGCGGCCCTAGCCCAATGATCCAGCAAGCCCGAAAAGTACTATCCGACCTCAAGGTTGATAACAGCAAAATAAACTTTGAGTTCTTTGGCGCTGCACCGGTCGAAATGGACAGTACAGGTCAAGCGATTGTGCACTTTCAGACTTCAGAAAAAATTGTGGTGAGTGAAGAAAACAAAATCGAAACGTTATTAGAGCAAGCCGAAGCAGAAGGACTAACCCCTGTGTCTGGTTGCCGTATTGGGGTGTGTCATCAGTGCATTTGTAAAAAGAAAAGTGGCATCGTATTTAATACTCGCACTCAACAATATTCAGATACCGGCAGTGAAGAAATTCAACTGTGCATCTCCGTCGCTCAAGGCGATGTTGTACTCGATCTTTAACCGACGATAAGGAAACTACTATGACAATCAATCTCGCCCATAATCGTCCTGATGCGGAAGTATTAAACGCATTCGAAAACGACCTCAATACCATTCGTGAAGAAACCATGTCTAAAGTTGGGCAAGCAGACGCACGTTATATCCGAAAAATTATTCGCATTCAGCGCAGTGGTGAAGTGTTTGGCCGCTTATCTTTAGTGTTGGGCTTTTTTCATCCATTATTTTGGCTGGCGGGCATTGGGCTATTAGCCTTGTCAAAAATTCTAGATAATATGGAAATTGGGCATAATATTATGCATGGCCAATACGACTGGATGAATGACCCCCACATTAACTCACGCAAGTTTGATTGGGATATCTGGGGTGATGGTGAATCTTGGAAGCGTTACCACAATCATGAACATCATACGTATACCAATATTATCGGCAAAGACCGCGATTATGGTTACGGATTATTACGCTTAAGTGATGATATATCTTGGCGCCCAAAAAACCGTTTTCAATTTATTACCTACACCTTGCTAAGCAGTTTCTTTCAGTTTGGTATTGCTTATCACGAAGTTGCAGGTGAACGTATCTTTGCCGGAAAACAGAAAGAAACATCCAGCTTGCCAATTAGCCGTGAAGCATTAAAGCAATCGTTCTTTTCTAAAATTAAAAAGCAGGTTTTTAAAGAGTACTTATTCTTTCCACTATTAGCGGCGTTAATTTCATGGCCCATGTTTTTTGCCGTATTGGCGGGAAATATGATTGCGGAATTTATTCGTAACTGGTGGACAGCAAGTGTCATTTTTTGCGGCCACTTTACCGAAGACGCGCAGACCTTTGATGAAAAAGAATGTGAAAATGAAACCCGTGGTGAATGGTATTATCGCCAGATTTTAGGTTCGTCAAATTTTAAAGGCAGTCGTATTTTTCATATTTTAACGGGGCACTTAAGTTGCCAAGTTGAGCACCACCTTTTTCCTGATGTGCCGGCTTATCATTATGTTGAAATGGCTGACAAGGTCGAGGCGGTCTGTAAAAAGTATAATATTCCTTATAATACAGGATCGTTTGGCCAACAGTACTGGACGGTCGTTAAGCGCGTCATTAAGTACTCCTTTCCTACTACGGAAGAGCAGCAGCTTGCGACGAATTCATAACTAAAATAATGAGTTAATAGTCAAAATAATAGACACAAAAAAACCACTCAGTTGAGTGGTTTTTTTGGTTTACTTTTTACTATTCAGTCCTAATAACAGAACCTATATATCGCAAAAAAAATTACTTCAACCAAGCATTCAACGCTTGAATATCCGCTTCTGCTAATGAACCGGCAAAGAACTTCAAGTTCAGTAAATCAATAATGTAATCATAACGCGCATTGGCATAATCACGCTGAGCGCTGAATAAATTACGTTGAGCATTTAATACTTCAACAATGTTACGCGTACCCACTTGGTAACCCGTTTCTGTTGCTTCTAATGCACTACGCGAAGAAACCGTTGCACGATTACGCGCCTTCACCGTTAATACATCCGTTTGCACTTTGCGGTACAAACTACGAATGTTGTTTTTAACTGTGCGCTGCTGTAAATCTAAATTCGCACTAGCTTCAGTAGTACGTGCGGCAGCTTGTTTTGCTCTGGCATAGTTACTGCCACCCGCAAACAATGGAATCTTGGCAGAGATGGCTAAAGTTGTATTCGTTATATCGCTAGTATCACCAATTACTTGATTATACTGTTCACCATCGGTGTAGCTAAATTGAGCATTGATTTGTGGTGCATAGTTAGACCAACCCGCTTTGCGTGTATATTCAGCGGCATTAACGCCTTCTTGAGCCAGTTGAATACCAGCGTACTTACTTAAACCAGCATCAACCCATTCTCCGACAGCCTTCTTCGGCGTAGAAAATTCAACATCACTTCTTAAATGCGCCAAGTTTTCAAAACGCTGGCCAGTGATTTGCTCTAACGCTTCATAACTAATATCCAAAGCTGCTTCTTGGCCAATTAAGTTCGCATATGATAAATCATAAGAGGCTTCTGCTTCATGAACTTCAGTAATGGCGATTAGGCCCACTTCAAAACGCTGCTGAGTTTGTTCCAGTTGGCGCTTAACGGCTTTTTCTTCCGCTTGAGCAGTCTCTAAATTTTCTTTAGCGCGAAGTACATTGAAATAGGCTTCTGCGCTACGAAGAATCAACTGCTGCTCACTAAGCATATACTCTAAATCTGATACGCTACCGCCAGCGGATGCTGCTTGATAGGTATACCAGCTGTTCAGATTGAATAAAGTTTGGCTAATCGTGGCATTAAAAGACAGCGTATCGTAATCAATATCGCCAGCGTCGGTTTCTGTGTCTGAAAAGACCTTGTCTGCGCCTAAAGTAACTTGAGGAAGCAGAGCAGCGCGAGCTATATCAACCTGGTAATCACCAGAGCTGCGTTTAGCTTTCGCGGCAGCAAGTTCAGCATCATTGGTTAGCGAAAGCTGATAAATTTCGTTAAGGTCTGCAGCCATCGCATGACTAGCGAAAAAAGCAGAAGAAATTATCGATGTTAGTGTAATAATTTTTTTCATGACAAGGTCTCAAACGGCTTGTAAAAATAGATTAACAAGAATATTAACAGATTAATCCGTGAATACATGGCTAAATTGTTCCAGTATCAGCAACACTGCGTTACAGGTAGTCTACCTTGTAGTTATTTAATATTCCAATCGAGTTATGTAGTAGGTCTTAATGTCTGAATTAACCGTAAAATTTAATCAAGATGATTTTAAAATCGTATCCAAAGAAACGCTGTATAACGGCTTCTTTAAGATAGATCGCTTTGCCATACAGCATAAGCTATTTGCAGGGGGAAGCAGTGAACTATTTACACGCGAATTGTTTGAGCGCGGAGAAGCTGCAGCCGTATTGCTGTATGACCCCAAAAAAGACGTAGTGGTATTAACCGAACAGTTCCGAATCGGTGCCGCTCAGAGCCCAGATCAAAGCTCGCCTTGGTTGCTAGAAGTCGTGGCGGGAATCGTAGAAGAAGGAGAACAGCCAGAAGACGTTGCACGACGCGAAGCGCAAGAAGAAGTCGATGGTATTATCCAAGACCTAATCCCTATTTCGAGTTATTGGTCTTCACCAGGCGGTACTTCCGAGAAAATACACCTGTACTGCGCGCTATTGGACAGTAGCGGTATGGGCGGTGTACACGGGCTTGAGCATGAGCAAGAAGATATCTTAGTGCGAATCGTACCGTTTGAGCAGGCTTACAACGGCATTGCGAGTGGCGAAATTAATAATGCAGCAACCATCATTGCGCTGCAGTGGCTCAAAATTCATCAACGTTCAATCCTCACTGCAGACGAACCAAGCGGTGAATAACTCCATATAGCCAGAAAGACTGAGTAGCCTAGTTGTTAAATCAACTGGGTCTTTGCCCTAGGCAATCTGTGTGCTTTTCGATAGGGTGGCGACTTGATGATAAGTATTGAATGTACAATAGAATGAACCACTGCAGTAGAAGGATGACACCATGGCATTAAATCGCCGTTATGTTCCAGACCTCAAGAAAATGGGGGCCGCTTGTGAAGGGAATTACATTCGCTTAAACAAACTGATGCCTGAATTTGAGCTGGGCTATGAAACATCCTTTAATATACACGGAGATGCGCCCAGTGATAGTCATGAGTATCAAGCAAGCATTCATCTGAAGGTCATTGAAAGCTTTCCCTATACCTCCACGGTCGAGGTTGTGCAAAAGGGAATCTGCCCTGAGTGGATACAGCCGCCGTGCATGATTGTGCGGATATACCACGACGCGCGCTCGGCAGAGGTAACGAGTTACCAAAATCAGAAGCGCATCGAAGGGAAGTACCAATACCCTAATCCGCAAATGCGTATGCCCGATGAGAAAGCACAGCTCAATCAGTTCTTAGCAGAATGGCTGACTCACTGCCTTAAATACGGCCATGCCGAGGTTGCCTTAGACTTTGCGCCACAGAGGTAATAGCGGTAATGGTTCGCAAATCGAATAAAATGTGATCTAATTCTTAAAAGGTTACGAAATTGAGTATATAGTTAGAGAATAGCTTTTAGTTAAGACTCTTTAAAATTGGACATGGAGCTCCTATTTGTATTCGCTAGATAATGAAGGACCCATTCAGTTTATTCAGATAACGGATACCCATCTGCTAGAAACTGAGCAAGGACACTTACTGGGGCTAGAAACCCAGTACAGTCTTGACTGTGTTCTTGAAACGGTTCAATCAGAAAATACCGACATCGACTTCTTTGTGGTGTCAGGTGACTTATCTCAAGACGGTTCTCTGAGTTCATATCAGCGTCTAAAAGACTCGCTCGCGCCTTTTAAAGTTCCTTCCTTTTGGTTTGCCGGTAACCACGACGAAATGTCTAATATGAAGACAGTCAGTCAAGGCACCGAGCACCTAGAAAACATTATTCGTACTCCGCATTGGCAACTGGTGTTATTAAACTCTCAGGTAGAAGGCGCGGTATTTGGTAACTTAGCTGAAGACCAGCTAGAACTGCTTGAGCGTGCTTTAGCAGAACGTCCAGATTTACATACCCTAGTAAGCTTACACCACCACCCTATTGCTATGGAAAGCGGCTGGATGGATAAAATTGGTGTAAGAAACGGCGAGAAACTTATGGCAATCGCTGCCAAGCACCCAAGTGTAAAATGCATTCTCTGGGGCCATGTGCACCAAGATAGCGATCGTTTGGTCGATGGCATTCGTATGCTTTCCACCCCCTCTACGTGTGTGCAGTTTTTACCTAAGTCGGAAGACTTTAATGTGGATATGATTGCCCCAGGCTATCGTCGCTTAAAACTGAATCCAGATGGCTCAATCGAAACCGATGTATCGAGAGTCGAAGGTATCAAATTTGACGTCGATTTATCCGTCAAAGGCTACTGATTAAGAACATTACGCCCATACCAGCACCACAAAAATAGACTACGAACACCACAATACATCCAATCGGCCAAAACTTCCCCTATGATACTACCTAGCAATATTGCCTGTGTTTATTTGCACGGGTTCTTAAGTTCTCCACAATCTAAAAAAGCCCAAGAACTCATTCAGTTTTTTACCGACCACGGATTGCAAAAGCAATTACGCGTGCCGGCACTCTCGTTTGAACCTGCGGTTGCGATTCAGCAAGCTCGCGATGCTATTCAAGAGCTGCAGAAGCAAGAAGGCATTGATCAAGTCTTTGTAATGGGAAGCTCATTAGGTGGATTTTATGCCACGCACCTGGCTGCTGAAGAAAATATCAAAGCCGTATTAATCAACCCTGCTGTGCGTCCTTATGAACTGCTCGATAAGTACCTAGGCCCGAATGAACACTATTACGACGGCCAAACATACCTTCTAGAAATGAAACACATCGAACAACTGCAAGTGATTGAAACTGAACGATTAACGGCACCAGAAAACCTACTGCTATTATTGCAAACGGGCGATGAAACACTGGATTATCGATTAGCAATTGAGAAATACCAAGACTGTCCTAGCTGGATTGAGTCAGGCGGAAACCATAGCTACGAAGGCTTCATGGAAAAACTTTCGTCCATTTTTTACTTTGTTCAACGCTGAATTATTTTGTATCGTATTGATTTATAACAATTAATATTCAACGCCTTCATGTAAAAAATACTGTTTATAAAAGTATTAAATAGCCCGTAATTTTCCCTCGAAATCAGAATCCTTGTGCTAATCTTTATAGATATATTTGATTGGCGCAACGTGATGCAACACAGGGAAAAAATTAATTATTCGTTAGCTTACTTAGTCCTTGCCATGTTCCTCATGCTGGTCTATCAGTACGTTATCTCAATTTCAGACCCAACCAAAAATGCGATTCAAAGCGGGCAGCAAGGCGTAAAAATTGAACAAGCATTTTTAGTCGATGGTAGCGCTGAACTCGTACTCCCTCAATTAATGTCTAATAAAAAATCATTAATACAGCGCCCGTTAAATGAAATTCCGTGGGGTTTTTCTGATCAAGCTTATTGGATACATCTGGTGATTCATAATCAGAATAACCGAGAGCTGGATCTCGTCAGTCATTTTTCAAACCCCATGTTAGAACAGCTGAATATCTATCAAATAAAAGACAATGTGCTGGTGGCCGAAAAGGCATTAGGCTGGCAAGAAACTAAGCTCAGCAGAATGAATCGCAGTATTCCTTCTTATGAATTTCAGATTAAACCTCAGGGCACCATTGAACTGTATGCCCGCATAGCCACCAATGGTATTTCCAAAACCCCTATTGATATCTATTTAAAAGATGACTTCTCTAGCCTAGTCCGATTCACATTCCTAATATGGGGAAGTTTTGTCGGCATTCTAATTGCGATGGCCTTATACAATCTAGTATTGTTTTTTGGATTAAAAGACAGGGTCTACCTTGTATACACTGGTTACATTACATCGGTATTAATGATGCTAGGGGTTGTGATTGGTTTTGGTCATTATATATGGCCAGAAAGCATCATTCGGTTTTTACGCGAAAATATTGTCGCAGTAAATATATCGGTAATGATATTTACTTTAACGTTCGCCTTGTTATTTTTTAACGCGCTAGATAATCAAACTAAAATCGTTAAATTTTGCTGTGGTTATATCGCTTTTTTAATCGTCTTTGCCGTTATCAGCATGTTTTTACCGGAGTACATTGCCGCCCCTATTTTCTTTGTGAGCATGATCTTTCTTTATCCTGCCGCGACGCTGCTCATCGTTCAGCAATTTAAGAAAAATTACAAGTGGGCCAGGCTTTACGTTGCCTCTTGGATTCCTCTTATCATTGGTGGCACCTTACAACCATTAGGACTCACGGGAGCAATCACCGAGACCTTTATCATTCACCATGCACTGATGATTGGAGTGCTGTTTGAAATAGTATTGATGGCCATGGCACTCGCCAAGCGCATGCAGTTTAAAAAGGAACAAGCCTTATTTAACGCAATGCATGAGCCAGAAACAAAACTCGCCAATACCCATCTGTTAGAAACAAAAATAAACACATTGTTAAATCGTGAAAATGGTTTAGCGGTATGCATTATAGAAATCACTGATTTTTCTAGCTTGCTACCTTACATTAGCAATACCGATAATAATGACCTAATGCTCATGGTGGCTAAAGCCATTGAGCGCAAGCTGTATCATGAAGAAAACTTCATCGTATTAGAAGAAAATAAAAGCATCATCACCAAGCTAGCAAAAATTAATGAAGGTGTTTTTGCCGCACTTATTAATATTACAGCGACCTCAGGTGAAGAGTATGAGCGGCTAAAAAAACAGCTTTCATTTTTACAACACGACATAGCAAAGGGCGCTCAAATAGGAAAACTATTTATAAATTTATCCACCAGTGTTGGAGTATCTTTACTCGATCGCCAGAATAAAATCATCGCATCAGACCTTATAAAACAAGCCTACCAAGCGCTCGAAAAAGGAAAGCGAGAATCAACAGCCTTAGGGGTGTATCAACAAGAAGAAGCTTATAACGTAGCTCAGCGTTTAGCACTTGCCTCTGATTTACAACAAGCATTAAGAACAAACGAATTAGAGTTGTATCATCAACCGCAAATCGACTTAAAAAACAATACACTTGATGGTTCAGAAGTTTTGCTGCGTTGGCATCATAAAGAATACGGGTTCATTGCCCCAGATGTGTTTATACAATTAGCAGAAGATACCGGTATCATCAATGAACTGACACTCTGGGTCGCCGATAGGGCCTGCCGTGATTTAGAAAAAATACTCGCATTGGGGTATAGCGATTATAACGTGTCCGTCAATATCAGCGGTAAAGACATAGCAGAGCTGAATTTTTTAGACAATATAAAACAGGTAATGAGCCAATACGACATATCTCCACCTAACTTAACTTTTGAGTTAACAGAGTCAGTGATGGTTAATGACTTTCACCATTTGAGTCATATCATGAACGAATTGTCAGCCATGGGTGTTCATATAGCGGTAGATGATTATGGAACCGGCTACTCTTCTTTATTGTATATTTCGCAGTTGCCGTTTACAGAAATAAAAATCGACAAAAGTTTTGTGATGAATCTAGTCGACTCAGAACGAAACTTAACCATTGTAAAAGCGACCATAGAAATGGCCAAGAACTTGAACTTAAAACTCGTCGCCGAAGGTATAGAAAACGAAGCAGTAGAACACATATTAAAGCAGCATGGCTGCCATATTGTGCAAGGCTACTATTACCAAAAACCGCAAGCGTTTGAGCCCTACATCGCGTGGATGAAACAATATCACCTTAATAAATAAATTCAGCCAAGGCCCATTTGAACAAGCGCCATATACGCCGCCGTTCCCCCCACAATACTCAATAACGCTTGTCGAAAGGCTATATGCAATCCGGCAACCAGTGCCAAACACGCAAGCTCGGGCAAAAAATCAACCGCCAGAGCGGCATCATTTTTAAAGGAGTACACCACTAATAAAACCATCACGATCGGGGGCAAAAAACGGCCGAGGTGCTCGAGTAAAGGGTGATTCGATACCCGCGACAACAATAAAAACGGTAGTGCACGGGTAAAAAACGTCGTAGCTGCTAATACCGCAATCACACTGCTTAAATACCAGAACGTATTCCAATCATTCATTTTGAATCTTCCTCTGAAGTCATAGCTTTAGAAGACATAACATTCGAACGACGGCGCGCAGCATACTGCATCATAAGAACACTTAAGCTTAATAAAATCGCAATCAGTAACATGTGCTCGCGGCTAATTAAGGCCAGAGTCCCTAAGCCAATTGCTAGCGCTGCCAAAAATGGGCGAATATCACGCAGATGCTTATATTGCTCAATCGTTAACACCATAAACAGCGCAGGTAATACAAAAGCGATACCGTCTGTGGAAAACTCCAACTGGCTGCCAAACCAAGCCCCCAGAGTACAACCGACTAACCAATAAACCTGATTGATCGCGGTTATCCTAAAATGAAATTCACCAGGGTTAATCCCCTTAGGAACAGGCGTCGCGGTAATCAGAGAATAGGTCTCATCCGTTAGTCCAAAGATTTGATACCACTTACGCCATCCTCGATTCTGCATTCGATTCATCAGTGACAAGCCATAAAACACATGGCGCGAATTTAATAGCAGCGTCGCAACCGCCATTTCCATTAAACCCGCCTGATTAGCCAGCAAACCGACCGCAAGAAACTGGCCTGCACCGGCGTAAATAAAAAGTCCCATCGCAGCGGCATACAGCCAGTGATAACCCAGATCGCTAAACAGCACACCAAAGGCGGCGCCTAGCGGCAAGTAACCGAATAGCACTGGTAAAGAGGTTCGAAGTACAGCAGAATTTAAAGGTGAAACAGTCATGAATACAGAGAGCGCTGGTGAGTAAGAAGGGATTCTAATTGATAAAAAACCCAATTTCCAATCCCAATTCCTTACTCACCTCATTTTTAGCTATGTAGCAGAAGTGGTTGCCTCATTCTCAAAGTCGCCTTCAATACTCACCCCAGACTGCGCATCAATAAGCTGAGTCAAAAGCGGGTAGTGCTCTTTATAAGCGTCTACAATGGCTTGAAAAGGCACGTCATCAAAGTGGCCATGCTCATTCAGGTACTCCATGTGCTTATTGCCTGCTTGATCAAACTCATGAAAAATTGAATCATGAATGCCATCAAACTCAAGGGGCTTAATACCGGCTTTATCGCAGAGCTGTTGATTAAAAGCAGGCGTCGCCTTTACCCACTTATTTTCAAGATAAAATTCGGTATAGCCATGCCAAGCAAACACATCAGACTGCATCACTTGCTTTAACTTCTCTGAACTCAAATGGTTTTTAACATCAGAGAACCCAATGCGCGAAGGAATGCCAACAGCACGGCCCGTCGCTGCTAATAAGACCGCTTTTGACACACAATAGCCGTAACCCTGAGCCAACGTCGCGCTTGCTCTTAAACCGGTAGGGGTAAGCTGAATACGATAAGGATCATAACGAATACTGTCGCGCACCGCGTAATAGAGCTTAATTGCCTTCTGGGTTTGATCCACTTCAGAACCAATGGCTTCGTTTGCAAAGCGAATAATCTCGTTATTATCCGAATCTATAAAGTCAGTCGAGATTAAAGTCTTATCAATGTTCATTGATGAATCCTAAGCTTAAATTTTTAGTTTTTCTATTCAACTTCTATTCAACGTAGTCCTATCGAATAGTGGTCTATCGAATAGCGTCCTATCAAATAGAATGTACATTACATCTTTTCGGCACGAGACTTCATCAGTTTAAGCAGAGAAGTATGGAAGTCCTGAAAAATCACCTCACCCCAAACTCTCGAATAAATGCCGAAGTTGGTATTATCTAATAGTGTTGTATTCAAATGCAAAACAGTACGCCCCAACTTATCTTGAGTAATACGATATTCACCTTTAATGGGCGAAAAATACTCACCGCCTAACTTAACATGTTTATCGAGCGCATCATCGGGGATCGCATCGGGATCAATATCGAAGGTATACGACATCTTATGATTCGGGACCCAATCGGTAATGACCTCTTTAAACTCAACGCCTTTATCCCACTTACTGGTTCTAACCGCCCCAATGCCAGCCGCATTCATATTCGCTTCAATCGGTCTAGGCACACCAATAAAATGAGTAAGAGAAAAAGAGAGTTCATCTTGATCAATGCTACTCACATTAGCCAACTGGCTCCAGACCACCTCAGGAGACGCTTTAATCACCATACTATTCTCGACCGTATACGTACGGGAAGAATCCAAAAAGTTGACCTCAACAGGTGCGAGCAACAAGGGTAAAAATGCTACCGAGAGAAGAGTGCTATTTTTTCGGTGCGTAATAAATCGATTGGTCCAACCGGCAAGAACACCGCCAAGGCTGGCAAAAAACATAAAAGCAGGTAACGCCATGGCAATGCAAATGCTGCCCTCAAGTAGCGTAATCACACTGACGATTAAAAAAATAAAAATCGGCTGCCATGAAATAGTCATCATCTTGCCATAAGAAAGATTCGGCTTAACTTTTAACTCATAATGAACCCGAATAAACCCAATGACCAAAGGAACTAAAAACATAAACGTAGCGGAGACCAAATCAGCATATTCTTTTAACGCATCAATATCCAAAATTATTCGAATTGATATGCCATAAAGAACACCCAGTAAAATTCCGATGTTTCTAGGGTTTTTAGTATCCATACTTTGATTGTCCATTTATTTTCTGATGACTTTAGTCGTGGTCGTATTGGTTATAGCTTGTCCTTTGCTCTAAATCCGGTAGGTAACAATACCTTTTCATTTGAGTAAAAGAAGGACGAAGCCAAGATTATCATCAAGTAGGTTATCAAGCATAGAATCCAACTAAAATAATGTAAGCCAATACCGCTGGAGATAAACGCGGCAATCAAATACACAGCTCTAGAAAACCAAGGGTGTTTATTTTTATAGCTATATCGAGTCAGACAATTACGGCAATGCAGGTTGTCACCAGAGTTGAACAGACTGTACTTTATTTCAAAGAGGTTGCATTTTTGGCATTGTAGTTTCATGAGATATCACACTTTTTTCGCACCCAAGCCCTCAACGGATAAGGGCAAAGGCGAAGTTTTCCTATGACTGTTCTTGTTAATATATTGGCTTTTACTGCCACAAATTCTCACACATTACTGGGTAGGTTGCGGGTGAGAATTCAGTAAATTTCATATCTCTGACTCTTGTAAGATCACTCCATAGAAGCTTATGACCTTTCAAATTGCTAGTGATGCTTATACTTTTCTTCAGCTTATCTATTTCTTCTTTTGTAGCATCCCGCACTTCGCCAACTTCACCAAATAACCGTACAGCAGGTGCAGAACCAAATTTTCCCTTAAATAATGACTTTAACCAAAATAAGGTACTGCTGTTTACGGCCATTAGGCAAATACGGTTATTCGTTTCAAAATTCTTTGGCATTGCTTTTGAAAACGCATCAAAGTAATACCCTGTCATATCGTCCCGGAAATAAACGTGACCAATGGGTGTAACATGAGGGTTACCATCTTGGTCTACGGTCGCTATCGAAAAGAATCTATTCGATTTTTTACCGCTACTAAGTACGTTTAATATCTCATTCCAATTTTTTGAAATATCCATTTCCTACTCCTTTAGTTTGAAATCCTTACAAAATCTTATCGGGGGGGAAGCTTAGCGTCACTTTTCAGTGATTCGTTATATCTTCTCCAAATTATTCCAATGAATGGACTGAAAGCCAGTAATGAACTTAGCAAATAAGCGCAGTTAATGTATGCGGTACCTGCTTCATTCAGTATTGCAGGACCAACATAAGGATCATTAATTTCCAAAATTAGTCCGTAAAAATATAAAACGGGAAGCGGGAGTGCTAATGTTAAAAGCCAAGGTTTAAACCTTGCACTAAAAATAATTGCCAAAGATCCTATAATACCCCATAAAATCATAGATCCCTGAGTTGGTTCTTTATCCATAATTTCTGCATGTACCAAAGACGAAGATACTAAGAGCAATGAAAAAGTAGCTAGTAAATTATTTCTCAAACTGCACCTAATAAAATAATGCCTAAAGCCTGAGCGTATCTTTTTCGACACATATCTTTGCTTATGTAAGCCCAGTATGGGCATGAATTAATGAGGTGAAAGTCCTCTGTAGGAAGGTCACCATCCTTAGCGATTTTAATATCACTATTAGATGTTAACTACTAGCGAATGGCAAGGGCTTAACTGCGAAGTTGGGGCCGGAGAGCGTAGCGCCGTGAATCCCAGCAACGGCTGGGATGTCGCTAGCACGACTAATAAAATCAGGCGAGCTGATGAACAAAAACATCATGCGAGGCGAAGGCCCATGGCGTAGCTCTAGAACTCTGAAAATCTTTCAATAAAGAGAATCAGGCATTATCAAATGCTTACTTGAAAACGGAAGTATTATATTCGTTGTGCGATGGATGCTTTCTAAATTAAGAGTAGCTTCACCATTCTAAGTGAAACGCCCTGTGCCCATTTAGATTAGTAGGGCATGCAGGGTGTTGTGGGGGCTGGA
>CAWKOX010000010.1:0-497292 GCA_963851095.1 uncultured Gammaproteobacteria bacterium
ATTCCTGTTCAGGAAAGCCATAGTGTAGCCGCAATCTACACGAAAGACATATATTCATATACCGTTTCGCTAGCCGCTGAAATCCAAAATGTAACCAATGAAAAACTCTATGATCATTATGGGGTTCAGAGACCAGGCCGAGCTTTCAGTCTTAAAACCGTCGTTGAATTTTAGAGCTTTCAGAAACGAGGAGGCTATGGCGAAAGTGGAAATATATTGATGTTAGTTGATCCTTTTTTCCATATGAAAATTTGTCTACTCCAAACACCTGGTTACAAAAATGCGTAATATAAAATCACAAATGGGTTTGAGTGTGCTTTCCCGTACTATAGCCGCCATTATTGGCGGTTATGTGCTCAGCAATTTACTAGCAGTCCTCACATCCTACCTACTTCCTATGCAAACTGCAGACAGTGTTTTACTGTCGTTACAGTTAAGTTTTTTGTTTTACAGTATTGTTATTATCTGTGTATTCAGTACAAAAACAGCAGGTAAGGCATGGCTGGGGTTATTCATTGCTTGCGCTATGAGTTCTGTTGGTATGTATTTAGCAATGCCGGAGAGCTCTCTATGAATGGGTCATTTCGTCAATCTATGAACTGGCTGCATACATGGTCAGGCTTATTACTTAGTGTGCTTCTTTATTTTATTTTCATCACTGGCACCGCAGGTTATTTCGAGAAAGAAATTACTCATTGGATGCAGCCAGAAAGGCCTGTTATTAACGAGAAGGTTGATCAGCGCAATATAGTAAAAATGGCGGAACAACATCTAAACATCACAGCCCCAGATGCGCAGTCTTGGTGGGTTGTATTTCCTATCGCACGTTCGTATACCGCCGTTATTTGGTGGCAAGAATCTGACGAGCAGGGCGGGAGATGGAAAAATAATACGATTGATGTGCAAACAGGAAATCCAGTTATTACTCGTGAAACTGGCGGTGGTAAAACCTTGTATGCAATGCATTATGTACTGCATTATATGCCTCCAACTCTTGCATATTGGATTACCAGTTTGTGTGCATTGTTTATGTTTATAGCCTTAATTACCGGGGTTATTGTGCATAAAAAAATATTCAAAGAATTTTTCACTTTTCGTCCTAATAAAAAGCAACGATCTTGGTTAGATATACACAATGTATTCAGTGTATTACCCATACCGTTTCATTTAATGATTACCTACAGTGGTTTGGTTTTTTTAATGTTTACATCCATGCCTGGCATTATTGTTGGTTCCTATGGTACCGATAAGGAAAAACACAATAGCTTTGTTGAATCTGTATTTGAAAAACCAGGTCACCCCGAACATAATCATGAACCCGCTAACAGCCTATCAATGTTAAGTTTTATGCCAGAAATTGAATCTCATTGGGGAAAAGGTGCCCTGCGTGAAATTGGAATGGAGGGGAGAGGAACAGCTGGCGCACATGTGCAAGTGAAGCATCATAAATACTCTGGTATTAGTGAGGGTGAAGAACTTATTTATCACGGCATTACAGGTGAGTTATTGTTCGACTCTTTGAAGGAGCCCACCGCACAATTTGCTAGTAAAAAACTGTATAAGGTATTCACAGATTTGCACGAAGGAAATTTTGCGGGTACTGCATTGCGATGGCTATATTTTATATCTGGCTTAATGGGAGCAGGAATGATTGCCACTGGCATGATTTTATGGGCTACAAAGCGAAGAGAGAAAGCACGTAGAATGGGAACAGAAGATTCCGGTCTTAAATTTGTTGAATGTTCTAATGTTGGTATTGTTGTTGGTCTACCTATCGCTATTGCCGTGTATTTTTGGGCTAATCGAATTGTTCCCATTGATATTGAAAACCGTGCAAGTTGGGAAGTAAACAGCTTATTTATTACTTGGTTTGTAATGCTCATTGCGCCATTTATTTTGGCAAAAAAACTCACTATCCAAGCTCTTTGGGTTAAACAGCTTCTATTAGCATCTGCCCTGTATTTATTATTGCCCATGCTTAATGCGCTGACATCTGATAAAAATTTAGTTTCTGCGGTGTTACAAGATGACTGGGTGATGGCTGGGTTTGATTTAACGATGATTCTGATTGGCTTAATTTTCGGTTGTATTGCCCGTTATTTAATAAAAAACATGAAAACCAAGGAAATAGCATGTACATAGCTTCGCTTTGGGTATTTATGAGTTGTGTCTTATTAAGCCTTTCAATAAAAAAACATTATGCTAGTACGATAGGTCAATCAAAAAATAGCCGTAGGTTTATCCAAAATTTATTCCGAGTATGTGGCTTTGCATCCCTGATATTCAGTTTTGCATTGTTCTTTGATCTACATGGACTTGCTTTGGGCTTAGTGTATCTGACAGCTATATTTACAGTCGCGTCGGTGACTCAGACGCTACTATTAAGCTACCTATCTGAATGGATAAATAAAATCTCTCTTGTTTTAGTCTTCATTATTGCTGCACTCACACTGCATGACCAATCAACTCAGGTTCAGACGCTAGTCGCTTACTTAGGTTGAGTAGCGTCATATAAAGATTCTGTGTCATCGCAAAATAAAATACTTGGCTGTTATCAATACCTAATCCGTCACTTTTATAATGGCTGCTCTACTGGCAAACTTTTCTTTCTTTTCATCCGGCATTTTTATGTCCAGATAAACCAACAGCAGCGCGAAGAAAATAAGCCCAGCTTGAATATAAAAGTTCCATCCAGAGGTTAGCCATAACCAGCGACCATTAACCAGGCCATCGACAACTAATGTTGATAAGAGTAATGCTGCACTGATACGCAACATCCAATGGCTCAGTTGAAATCCATTCTTCCAAAGGAAGGGGATGAATAACGTAATTCCCCAGGTGCTCCAAAGAATCCACTCTTCAAAATGGTGGTGCTCTTCACCCAGTTTAAAGACATAAAGTAATTGGCTTACTGGGAAAAGGGCGCATGTTGCAACAACAAGGCCACCACAAATCCCCAATGTTAATTTACTAAGAGGATGCTCCATGCCATGTCCTCTGCGTTCTAACCACAGCATATTGCCGGTTACAATCAGACCGCAAGCCCCCAGTGCGGCTAACGCATAACAAATTTTTAGCCAAACGCTGCCAAACAAGACGTAATGCAGGGGGGTGACGGCTGCAAAGATTCGATGGAAAGGGCCTTTACCAATAAAAGATCCTTCATGAATTGTCTCGCCGGTGGCGGTAGAATAAGTAACTGTTTCTATGTTGCTCAGGTGTTTTTGGTGATGAGCCGAAAATTTAATTAATCCTCCCTTGTCACCAGCTCCTTCAATCTCAATCAGTTTAATTTCTTTATCAGATAGGTCGGAGCGTGCTTTGACCCAGAGTTCATTCAATGGATACATAGGGGCCGGCTCCCCAGTAATTTCAGCGCTTGGCCCAAGGATAGTATCGGTCGCCTTCTGCACGTCACCATCGAATGCGGCCAGCGCTAAGATAGGGCTGATAATACCTAATAACCCTAATATAGTGCCTGTAAAAGCAAGAATAAGCGTAAAGGGCAGTGACCATAACCCAAGCAATTTATGTTGATCTGTTAATAATAAACGCCAGCTTCTTTTAGGGCGCAGCATGACAAACTCTTTACGCCATTTAACATGTATAAAAATACCCGCAATGATGGCTAATAGCATGGCCATGCCTGCGAGGCCGACAAGATAACGTCCGAAAGGGCGAGGCAAATACAGGTCGGTATGCAGATGGGTAAGAATTTGACCTAATGCGGAAGGGGATGATTTTACTTCCTCATAGCTACCTGTTTTTAAATAGAGCGTATAAAATTCACTTTCATCCGAAAAATGACTCAGCATGATGTGGTTATTAATGTCATCTGGCAGTTGTATGGTTAATTTATCGTATTGAAAACCGATGTCATTTGCTGTTGCGATCGTGTGTTCAAGATCGAAGGATCTGTCTGTTGGGATCTCTCCGAATGCTGGATATTGCCAGTATCCGACTTCGTGTTCAAATAGGGCTGGAATGCCTGAAAAGGTAACAATAAAGAGCAATATGCCTGAGATGATGCCAACCCAAGAATGAGTATCGTAGAGGCGTTTATGAGTATGTTGTTTCATTTTATAGTGTTCTCGATCCAGTGTTCTTAATTCAGTGTTCTTAATCCAGTGTTCTTAAGCGGCTAAACTGATGATGTCTATCGTAAGGGCGGGTACTAACAAAATAAGAATTCTGATCCAGGCTTTTAGGCCATCTTGTGCCAGAATGGCCCAGTAAAATACTGAGGCCCAAAAAATAAAGAAAAAGGTCCCTCCTGCGAGTACTTGTTCTGCAAGATTACCAAATGGCCAGAGTAGGGTAATGGAAATGGTCAAGGCCACTGTCGCTAAAAAACTACCGACGATAGCGGCAATGTTACGGCTACCTGTACT
This sequence comes from uncultured Gammaproteobacteria bacterium, assembly GCA_963851095.1. Taxonomy (GTDB): domain Bacteria; phylum Pseudomonadota; class Gammaproteobacteria; order Pseudomonadales; family Oceanobacteraceae; genus Oleispira. The sequence continues at coordinate 4,392 of CAWKOX010000010.1, forward strand.
GCGAATAATATTAACGAACATAGTCGATTCCCTGATATATAACTCCTGCTAGGCTGAGTGCCGTTATCAGAGATACAGATCTTGGCTGCCAAATCCTGAGTTGCACGAAGATTATGGCTATCGCCATTAGTGCAAATAACCAAATGAAGAAACCGTGCTCGAGGCCTAAGGAAATACCGGTTAAACAGGCAGAGATAAATAATAGGATCCTACCCGTAATTCTTCTGTTATAAGCAATCTTACTGCTTCTGTGTTCTTTTAGGCCATACATTGCATGTAACGCAGGCCAGATTAAAAAGACACTGATTGGCATAACAAATATCCTGACCTGTGGTTGTATCTAAATGAAAATGAGAATGCGTATCATAAAGATTAATGGCGTATGATCAAGCGCTAATTCAGTGATTTTTTGATTAATGACAGAGGCCATGTCAGAAACTCCCAAGCTTTTTGCACTGCGAGTATGGGTTATTACCTTATCCCCTTCGGCAATTTCATTTTTTAGCTCGCATTGACAATATTCTATCTTTACTAAATACTAATGATAATCAATATCATCTTTGTTCTGAGCAGCGAAGCATCAATTGTGTCTTCAAGGATTGATATCTGACGGCTGTTAATTGCAGAAGAGAGTTAATACGCAGCATTAATAATGTAAACCTCTGAAAAAATAAGGATGATATAAATCATATGAGAATCGTTCAGCTGGATTTGATTCGTGGTGTGGCCCTTCTTGGAATTTTTGTAATTAACATTACATTGTTTGCTTATTCTGAGACGGGGCTTATAGAGTTTTATCGACAGTTAGGGGAGTACTTTCCTTCTATGGAAAATGGTCTAGGATCATTTTTATATGGTCATCTGATGCTAACGTCTTATTCGTTGATTCAAGTGTTGTTTTCACAAAAAATGATGACGCTGTTTTCACTTCTATTTGGCGCTAGTATTATTTTAATAACAGAGAATCTGGACCAAAAAGGGGCGAAATCTTTAAGCGTGTTTTACCGTCGCAATTTTTGGTTGATGGTGATTGGCGCTCTTCATCTTTTAGTCTGGTATGGCGATATTTTATTTTTATATGCGATGTCAGGTTTCTTGTTGTATCCGTTAAGAAAGCTGAATGCTAAGGCGCTTATCTGTCTTAGTATTCCTTTGTACGTTGTTTGTATTGCATACATAGGGCCTGCACTAAGCGCTCATTATAACAGTGGCAGTGCCGATACTGATCCGAGTTTAAGTTTTGAAAATTTGAAACGTATTAAATATTTCACACTTTCTTTGGCGAATATGTTAATCGGTATGGCATTGTATAAACTTGGTTATATTTTGGGTGACTCTTCTAGAAAGGTTTACCGTAATTGGGCAATTGGAGGATTGATATCCGGGCTTGTTCTCCAGGGGATGGCATTATTCCTGAGTGAGGTTTATGGTCTGATCGTTGATCTGAACACTCTGGCCTCAATTCTTCAGGCTCTTGCTTATATTGGGATTATCGTTCTATGGAGTCAATCAAATAAATTATTGTGGCTGCAAGTCAGGTTACAGGCTATCGGCCGTGCGGCTTTAACACATTATCTGCTGCAAACCCTGATATCTGTGTTGTTATTCTATCCATTGTTTTTAAACTTTAGAGCATTAGAGCTAGATTTTCTACAGCAGCTTTTGGTGGTGATGGGGGTGTGGGCTTTGCAACTATGGATCGGTAAAATATTGATGAATAAATTAAGATTTGGCCCGGTAGAGTGGTTATGGAGAAGCCTATATTATTGGCAGCGCCAGCCGTTTCGTCGGCTCTTTTAGAAGCACAGAAGGATGGCGCTGTCTGTTGAATCTAATTAAACAGAATCTTCGGCAATGGCATCCTGTCTTTTTATTACTTTATGTTTATCTTCCGATTGCCCCATTTTCCAGTAGCTACTGATGTAAAGGTTATCGCGAGAGACTTGTTTCTCTTTTTTAAAGTAAGTGCGTAATAAGCGCATATTACTGAATTCACAAGCGGCCCAAATTGAGGGGATACCTGATAACCAAGACAAAGCTTTTACCGCATCGCTCAGCACTGTATTTGCTGTATCTGGTTGTGGATTGATCACCCATAGAATATCGATTCCATCAGGTTTTTGCAGTGATTGTTGATCTTGCTCAGAATTGATTTCAATAACTGCATAGCCTTTTGCATCGTCAGGTAATTGTTCAAGCTGGCAACTAATTGCAGGTAAGGCCGTCATGTCGCCGGCGAATAAAAACCAATCTGCTTCCAGAGTAGCTGCTTTGACTTTGCCAGGCCCAAATATCGGTATGGTATCGCCGAGTTTTGTGTGCGCCGCCCAAGTCGATGCTGGACCAGAATTCTTTCCTAATTCACCGTGCAATACAAAGTCAATATCAAGTGTTAAATCATAGGGATTGAACTTGCGTATGGTATAGGTGCGCATGATGACGTTAGTATCTTCGTCACTTGGCTGAGTCTCTTCAACTGGAAACACAAGTTTTACGTAGCTGCCTTCATCGTCAGTTTTGAATTCTGCTAAATCGTCTCCCTGTAAGGTGATGCGCTGCATATTGGGAGTAATGCATTGGCTTTTACTGACCGTTAATTGGTAAGGCCGATATTTGGACATGACTAATTACCTTTGATGCGTTTTAAATACGTTTTCATGAATGCGGGTGTTTCTTTTGACTTATTACTAATCACGATAAATTTTCAACAGGTCCTGATAATAATCAATGCGACGATCACGCATAAATGGCCAGATACGGCGCACATTTTCGCCGTGATTTAAATCCACATCGGCATACAAAATTTCTTCTTTATCTTCACTGGCTATGGCTAAAAATTCACCCTGAGGTCCTGTAATAAAGCTGTGCCCCCAAAAGTTGATACCGGGGCCTGCTTTGTTTATATCACCACAAGGGCCTGGGTCGGATTCATGACCAACTCGGTTGCAGCTCAATACGGGCACTCCGTTAGCAACAGCATGGGCGCGCTGACTTATCACCCAGGCATCAAGTTGGCGGCGCTGTTCTGCGTCATCATCGCGTGGGTCCCAGCCAATGGCGGTTGGATAAATTAATAGTTCTGCCCCGGCTAATGCCATTAAGCGAGCGGCTTCCGGAAACCATTGGTCCCAGCAAACCAGCACACCCAATTTACCAACACGGGTTTGAATTGGCTCGAAGCCTATATCTCCTGGTGTGAAATAAAATTTTTCGTAAAAACCGGGGTCGTCGGGAATGTGCATCTTGCGATACTTGCCGGCAATACTACCATCAGCATCCAATACCACGGCGGTATTGTGATATAAGCCTGCGGCGCGTTTTTCGAATAATGAAGCAACAATGACAATGCTGAGAGATTTTGCTAATTCCCCTAGAACATTTGTTGAAGGGCCTGGAATTGTTTCTGCCAGATTGAATGCATCAACATCTTCTTGTTGGCAAAAATACAGAGAACAATGCAGCTCTTGTAATACAACTAGCTTTGCTCCAGCTTCTGCTGCCTGACGAATGGCCTTTAGGCTGTCGGAAAAGTTCTTGTTTAAATCAGTCGATTTATTTTGTTGAATTAATGCGGTTTTAAGTGTCGTTGTCATAATAATCTCTACAAAAAGCTTTTAGGTAACTGCATGCTGATGCAGTGCAAGCTGCCAAACTGCTGTATGAGTGGCAGGCAGTCTATGGCAATAATGTCGTATTGTGGGAATGCTATTCTAATTTGTGTTAAAGCAAGTTTATCTGTTTTTTCCTGACGGTAAGTCGGAAACAGTATTGCACCATTAATAATTAAAAAATTGGCATAAGTGGCTGGTAGGCGCTCATACTCTTCATTAAAGCATGCTGTTGGCATTGGTAGAGGAATTAACTTAAATGGCTGACCATCACAAGTATGCAGTGCTTGAAGCTCCTGTTCCATTTTATTTAGTTCATCAAAGTGCTCGTCACTTTTATCTAAACACTGCACATAAATAATTGTGTTATTGGGCGTAAGCCGAGCCAAAGTATCAATGTGGGAATCGGTATCGTCTCCTGCTAAATAACCGTGCTTTAACCAGAGCACTTTTTGAGTTCCTAAGTGCTTATTTAGTTCAAACTCAATTCTTTCACGAGGCAGTCCAAAATTGCGATTTGGGTTTAATAAGCATTGCTCTGTGGTTAATAGGTGACCTTTGTCATCGACTTCAATACCGCCGCCTTCCAATACCAGATCGACGGCTTTATATTCAGCTTGTACTATGGGTTGCTTTAGAAAAATTTTATTAATCGCATTGTCTAGTGTGGAATCGTATTTGTTGCCCCAGCCATTAAAAATGAAATCCAGTGAAAGTGCTTTTTTTTCTTCATTCACGATTGTGATAGGGCCGTGATCTCTTGCCCAAGTATCATTACAAGGAATGACAAAGGTGTAGAGTTGGTGTGTATCCATATCGCTAGTATTTAACAGCGCCCGTACGTGTTTTTGCACAGTCTTGTCATGACATATTATTATTAAGGATTGTCGCTTTAATACTTGTTGAGCAATTGTAATATATACAGGTTCTACCTCGGCAAGATAGGGCGCCCAATCGGTATTTGCATGGGGCCAGGTGAGCATGGTTGCATCTTGTGGGTGCCATTCTGGCGGTAAGCGGTAAGTCATAATAATTCCCCCAAGTTCTGCGCTATGTTTTTTTCTGATTAGGTTTAAATTTAACCCAACCTATTGAGAGAAAATGAGTCAGCAGATAGAGGGCTAATAACGTTACTAGGAATTCTGTCCCGCTAAGCGTTCGGAAGCCAAAATACATCAGCCCCCAGCCAATGAGTAACCAATGAATAACGTAAATGGTGGTTATGTGTTTGCTCCAGGTGTACCAGAAGCTGAAAATCGGATTGTGGGGTACCTTCTCGATAATAACGCTAAATAAGAAAATAGTGAGCGCAGTGAAGCCACTGATTGCGATAACTGCGCCTGGGCCTGCGCGCATTGAATCACCAATGTGGTAATCAATGTTGGTAAAAATGATAGCAATACCTGCTAATGTGATGGTAAGACTGAACCACGCAGATTTTTTAAAAAATGCATTTAAGTCATCGGCTTGTTTCATCCAGTGGCCAAAGGCCATGCCTGAAATGGCATAGGATAACCAAGGCAGCTGTGGAAAGAATGCACCTTCCGCAATATTACCTGCGAGCAATTTTAAAATTTCATCGGCGAAAACATTGCCTGTGTAAGTGTCCCATGCGTAGGGTGAAGCAAAAGCAATTCCGAGCGCGATGATTAACCAATGTTTTGGGTTAGGAAGGTAATGGCTCAGCAGGCTACAAACAATAAAAGCAATGCCTGCAAACTGTAATATATCAACTACCAATAATTCATAGATTGGATTGCCATCGCCTAGTTCTTCTTGGCTGACCAGCCCAAATTCTAATGACAGCCACATGGGTAGCGAGCTGCGGAAAAAATTCAGGGCATAACCCGCTAAAAACAGCATTGCGCCACGTTTAATCGACAGTGATATGTTCTTTTTGGCTGCCAGAGTAATAAAAATCCCCATCAGGAATACGAAGCAGCAAACACTAAAGAGCAGTACTTCATGAGTAATCTCTAATGGAGCCTCAAGTCCGTGTACGTAGCCCAGTATCGATGCATAGCCGAAGACGTAAAGAAATGCTATGCGCTGCATATGTTGAATGCCAGTAGCATTTGGAGTCAGTAAGATAAGTACTGATGATAAGTAAATAGTTATGACAGTCCAAATCATCAGTAGCTCAGCAGATGAACCAATGACACTTTTACTGAATTCTGGAGCGCCATAAAAATAAAAAAAGTGTACGAGCGGCATAAACATGACACAAATTCCGCGATAGATATCGAGCTCTTTGATTCTTGAGTTGCCAGTGTGAGTATCTGTGCAAGTAGCAGTCGATAATGTCTGGCTGTCTTTTGTAGAGGGGGCCTTCATGGTGTTATCACTCTCATGAGAAATTTATTAAGTCAGCTTGTGCGCGAATTGTAATTTGCATTTCTGCCGCCTTGGGGCATGTGGCGCATTGTTTCATGAATAATAATGATTATCAATTGCGTTGAGGTTGGTGGTGGAGGTGAATGGATGTATATCGGTTGAAAATTTATTTATAACTAGATATTAGAAATGCAAATCATTATCATTGCGATTATCGATATTAAATTACAAGGGTTAAGTCGTGCGTGATATGAAAATAGAACAGCAGGCTGAGTGGGATATCAAGCGAGCACAAGATATCTACGGCATAAAAAATTGGGGGAATGGGTATTTTGATATCAGTCCTAATGGTGAGGTTATTATTAAAAACCCTAAGGACTCATTTTCCGAGCAGTCTTCTTTAGAGCAGTCTTTGGGTTTGTCTTTGGTGGAAGTTATTGAAGGCTTGCGAGATCGCGACCTGCATATGCCTGCGTTATTACGCATTGAAAATATAATCGATAACAGCATCAGTCACTTAAATGAGTCTTTCAAAAAGATTATTGAGCGTCTGGATTACAAGGGTTCGTACCGCGGTGTATTTCCTATTAAGGTTAATCAGCAAGCACAAATCGTTGAGGAAGTAGCGCGATTTGGTGAGCGCTATGGTTACGGTTTTGAAGTAGGCAGTAAGCCTGAAATGATCGCGGCATTATCAACATTAGGTAATAGCAGTGATCAAATGTTGATTTGTAATGGCTACAAAGATCAGGAATTTATTGATCTGGCCTTGCAAGCGGTTAAGTTGGGTACGCGTTGTTTTGTGGTAATTGAAGCGCTGTCGGAGTTGCCGATTATTGTTGAGCGCAGCAAAGCGTTGGGTATTGAACCTTTGATTGGTGTGCGCGCAAAAATGACGACCAAGGTTGGCGGTCATTGGAATTCAACCAGTGGTGATCGCAGTGTGTTTGGCTTGTCGGCCAGCCAAATTATTCAGGTTGTTGATGTGCTGAGAGACAATGAGATGTTGCATTGTTTGCAATTGCTGCATTGCCATTTGGGCTCTCAGATTCCTAATATTCGCGACATTCGTGGTGGTGTTAGCGAAGCGTGTCGATATTACGCAGACTTGTGTAATGAAGGTGCGTCGATGAATTATATCGATTTAGGGGGAGGGTTGGCGGTTGATTATACGGGGGCGCATTCACAAGAGAGTCAAAGTCGAAATTATTCCTTGGATGAATATTGTGAGGATGTGGTAGAAACCGTTATGTCGACGCTCGACGGTTATGGTATCAGTCATCCCACTCTTGTTACCGAATCTGGTCGTGCCACTGTCGCGTACTCATCTATCTTGTTGTTTAACATATTGGATGTTACGCGTTTTGAACCTGTCGAGATTAGAACGTCTGGTGGCGAAAGAGGAAAAGGGCATGAGTTACTCGATAATATGCAGAGTATCTTTGACTACTTAAAACCAGCCCGGGTGCAGGAATGTTTTAATGATGCGCATTATTATCGGGATGAAGTGCGTGAGCTATTTAAACGTGGTCAGATAGGCTTGCGTATTCGCGCTGAAGCAGAAAATTTATTTTTAAAAGTGTTGAGAGATATTAAGTCTTTGTTGTCGGATATGGATCAAATTCCTAAAGATCTGGAGGGGTTTGATGAGTCTTTAGCCGATATTTATTATGGTAATTTCAGTCTGTTTCAGTCTTTGCCAGATAGCTGGGCCATTGATCAGATGTTCCCGGTGATGCCGGTTCACCGTCTAGACGAAAAGCCTGATCGACGCGCAGTATTAGCCGATATTACCTGTGATTGCGATGGAAAAATTGATCGTTTTATTGCCACCGATCGTGAATATTCTCCGACCTTGCCCGTGCATTCATTAAAAGAATCTGAAGAGTATTATATGGGTGTATTTCTAGTCGGTGCTTATCAGGAGACCCTTGGAGATCTACATAATTTATTTGGTGATACCAATGTTGCCAGTATTCGTTTGCATGATGACGGAGGGTACGAATTTGTTAAAGAAATTCATGGCGATACCATTGAAGACGTTTTAGGTTATGTGGAATACCAGCCTTGGGAAATGAAATTACGCTATCGTAATAAACTAGAAGCTGCTGTGAATGAAGGTCGTATCAATGCCCGCGAACGCCAGCAAATGATGAATACTTTTAATGCCAGTATGCAAGGCTATACCTATTACGAAAAAGATCATTTGCTTTAGTTCTTTTAAAAGTAATTTAAAGAAATAATGTAAGAAAAATCTAAGTGAAGCGTTTAGAGGAATTTGTTATGAAAAAAATAATTATTATTGGTGCTGGTGGCGTTGGTCAGGTTGTTGCGCATAAATGTGCCCAGTTGCCGGATGTGTTTAGTGAAATTGTATTGGCCAGTCGCACCCAAAGTAAATGTGATGATATTGCTAAGCAAATTAAGGTGAATTATGGGTACGCAATTGAAACGGATCAGGTTGATGCAGATAGTGTCCATGATCTTGTGCGCCTATTTAAAAAGCACGATCCGTTTATGGTAATCAATGTGGCGTTACCTTATCAGGATCTTACGATTATGGATGCCTGCTTAGAAACCAAAGTACACTATCTTGATACGGCGAATTACGAGCCACTAGACACCGCGAAATTTGAGTACAAGTGGCAGTGGGAATATCAGACTAAATTCAAGGAAGCGGGTTTGATGGCGTTGCTGGGTTCAGGATTTGATCCAGGTGCGACCAATATGTTCACAGCTTACGCGGCCAAGCATTATTTTGATGAGATACATACCTTAGATATCATTGATGTTAATGGTGGAGATCATGGTTATCCGTTTGCAACTAACTTTAATCCTGAAATCAATATTCGTGAAGTGACTGCGGAATGTCGACACTGGGAAGATGGTGGCTTTATCACAACACCTGCCATGTCGACTAATCAAGAATTCACATGCCCTGAAAGTGTTGGCACTTACAATATTTATCGTATGTATCACGAAGAATTAGAGTCACTAGCAAAGCATTATCCAACACTTAAGCGTGCACAATTCTGGATGAGTTTTGGTGATAGTTACCTGAAGCATTTAGAAGTGCTGGGTAATGTTGGTATGACAGGGATTGAGCCTGTTGATTTTAATGGCCAAGAAATTGTCCCGTTGCAGTTTTTAAAAGAGCTGTTGCCTGAGCCCTCTACATTAGGGCCGCGTACAACGGGTAAAACCTGCATCGGCTGTGTTGTTACCGGTATTAAGGCTGGTGAAACTCGCACCGTATATGTGTACAACATCAAAGATCATCAGGATTGTTATCGTGAAGTACAATCACAGGCTATTTCTTATACCACAGGAGTGCCCGCTATGATTGGTGCAAAGATGATGGTAGAAGGTAAATGGCTTAAGGAGGGGGTTTGGAATATGGAGCAGTTGGATCCTGATCCATTTATGGACGAAATGAATAAGCAGGGTTTACCGTGGCGAATTATTGAAGAACCAAACTTTGATTTGATGTAAACGTCAGTTGTGAATATCTAATGCTTACTCATCTTAATTCTTCGGTTCAGCTGTATTATGCGTCACTTGAGCTTTTGGAGGATAAAAATTTTTCAGCGAAGATTCTAGATTGGCTGAGCGCAGAAGAGCAAAAGCGCTATCAGCGTTTTGTGAGTAAGCAGCAGGCTCAACAGTATTTGTTAGCGAGGGCTCTGTTGCGCAGTCAGCTTTCAAATCGAGTTCGGTATGTGTTGCCCTGTGAGTGGACTTTTGTCGTTGATGATTATGGTAAACCAAAGTTAGCTGATGAGTTTTCTAATTTAGATCTTCACTTTAATTTATCACACAGTGAAGATCTGGTCGTATTGGCATTGGGTAAAGGCTCAGGTAAAGGCTCAGGTAAAGGCCTGGGTAGAGTGCTGAATCTGGGCGTTGATGTTGAATCTATTCATCGCCCGGTATTTAGCATGGCACTTGCTAAGCGCTATTTCGCTACATCTGAACTGGCTGACCTAATGAAAATGACTGAGCAGCAACAAATTAAGCGCATCGCTCAGTTGTGGACCTTAAAAGAGTCTTACCTAAAAGCGAATGGTGTAGGTTTGAGAGTGCCACTTTCTAAGCTGGCCTTCTCTTTTAAGGGGCAGGGTGATTTGGAGCTCAGTGCTTCGTCTTCTTTGGCTGAAACTTTGACTGTAGAAAAAGGCAGTTCTATTGCTTTATTTTGCTTGTGGTCAGACTACAGCGTGGCGTTAACAATCGATACTGATAAAGCAATTGATATCTCTGCCGTGACAATCAATGAATGGTTTGGGTTAAACGAGCAAACTTCATGTTTGTCATGGAAGCTGTTGAGGACAACAGAGAGCCAAAGCTTCAGTCGCGACCTTCTATAAAATTAATTTGTGAGATGTTATGAGTAAAAAAATAATCGATACTTCCCCCGATACTGGGCCTTTAGTCGCTACTTTTTTTCGTTTTGTTATTCCCTCTACATTGAGTTTGCTCGCTATTTCTACTGCAAGTATTGTCGATGGTTTTTTTGTCGGTAATTATATTGGAGCAGAGGCATTAGCGGCGGTTAATTTGCTGATGCCATATTTTGCATTATTATTCGGTATTGCTCTGATGTTTGCTGTTGGTGGTTCCGTTAAAGCCAGTATTTATATAGGCGAAAAGAAATACCCCCGAGCCTCTTCTCTTTTTAGTCAGATTTTTTTTGTGGTACTGGCGATTGCTTTAATCGCAATGCCTTTATCTTTTGTATTTAGTGAATATTTGTTTGCTGCATTGGGAGCGGCGCCCTCGTTATATCCTCTTATGCAAAGTTATTTTGAAGTTTTCTGTTTTGTAACAGTTGTGCAACTAAGTTGTTTGGTGATGTATTACTTCATTCGTGCAGACAACAGGCCTGAATTGGGAATGCGTGCATTGATGTTGGGGGCATTTATTAATATAGCGCTTGATGCGCTCTTTATAGCTCAGTTAGGTTGGGGTATTGAGGGGGCCGCGTGGGCGACGTTAATTGCGCAGATTATTCAGTTGCTTTACATCTCTAGTTATTTTTTTTCAGACCGAAACAATCTGAAATTATCTTGGCCAATTTTTAACGTTAAAGAGCTGGGTTTTAGCGCCTTTAACGGTTTTTCAGAATTTATTAATGAATTCTCAATTGGCTTGGTTATTCTTGTTTTTCATTGGGTTATTAGCAGACAAAGTGGGGTGGAGGGAATTGCAGCATTCAGTGTCGTAAATTATTTGATTTATATTAGTTTAATGGTGTATTACGGCATTATTGATGCCATGCATGTATTGCTTGGGCATAATTTTGGAGCTCAGCGAATTGATCGAGTTAAGGCATTTATGCGAATCGCCGCAATATCGATTGCAACTTTGAGTATTGTGTTAGTGGTCACACTTCACGTTTTTGAAAAATCTGATTATTGGTTTCTTTCTTGAGGATGGAGCGGAGCAGTCTCGACAGTTAGCACAAAATTTTTTGCATATTATTTGGCCTATCTTTTTGTTTAATGGTTTTAATGTACTGATTTGTGCATATCTCACATCGGTAGAACAGGCGGTTCATTCTAGTATTATTGCTATGTTGCGCTCATTAGTTTTGCCAATAGGTTTTGTCCTGTTGCTCAGTATGATGTTTCCATATGTTCATTTTTTATACGCGGTGCCTGTCGCAGAGGCTTTAGCGTTTGTATTTGCTTTAATCTTTTTTGTTAATTATCGCCCTGCATTATTGATTAAAAAATCCTTTGAATAACCATTAATTCTACGCTATCGGCTCGAGGCCAATAGCGTTATTCCCTTTGTAGTAAGTCTTTAATAATCTGGCTGATTACTTTTTAGCTGATTTTTTACATTCTTCTCCACTTTATCACCAATATTAATCTAAATACGAAATAAAATAAGAATCATTCGTATTTAATGTGTATACTGCAATTCAAATGGAAATTCGTTAGTTAGGGTCACTATGAAATTTGCAGCAAACAACATTGCTGAGTACGCATCTTTTCACGCTTTTATAAATGCTTATCTGCGTGAAGTTGACGCCGGAGTTTGGATTGATAAAAGCAAATTTTTGGCATCAACATGTTTTCCTTATGAGTTAAAAGGAAGTCAGGTTTTAGAGTTACGCTTACCTGAAAGTCAACAATGGATTGTGATGGATGTGGCCTATCAATCTAAAGTAGGGCGTCACCATTTTCATGGAGTGTATGCATGTGCCGAATACATAGAGGGATCTGTTTCTGATACAGGAACGACTAGCCCTTGGCAGCTAGCCGATATTATGTATTTGCTAATAGCTTTGGTTCGACAAATCTATCAGCGCCAAAAAGACATTTCGATTTGTGCTGATGAGTTGGCAGAAACAGTAAGAATAAATGAAGTCGAATTGTTAAGTCGCCTGTTGGGTAGCTATCAGACTATGGCTCATTTTTTGCGTCAGCGAGTGGGCGATACAGCCTTAAGCAGTCTTGATTTTATTAATTCTGAGCAATCTATTTTATACGGGCATTGGTTGCACCCAACACCCAAGAGTCAGCAGGGAATTGCATTTTGGCAGCAAGATTTTTATTCCCCTGAGTTATGCGGTCGCTTTAAATTGCATTATTTTTCTGTAGATAAATCCCTGGTTAAAGAAGGCTCTTCGTTAGCACAAAGCACCAGTGAAATTATCGTTTCTGAAGTCAGTCGTTATGATTCATTAGACTTAGCTAGCAATCATGTTTTAGTGCCAATTCACCCATTGCAGGCTCCTAATCTGTTACTGGAAAAGTGGGTGAAAGATCTAATGTCAGAGGGGCGCTTGAATTATCTTGGAGAGCTGGGGGCTGATTACACCGCTACTTCTTCTGTGCGTACGGTCGCTAACGAGACTTCTGAATGGATGGTGAAGCTTTCCATTCCAGTGAAAATAACGAATTCATTACGTACCAATAAACGACGTGAATTAGAAGACGGGATGGTCATTGAAAGCTACCTGAATCAAATCGGTTTTCTGACTAAATACCCTCAATTTAAAGTAGTTGATGACCCTGCGTATATCACGATCAACCATCCTGAAGATCATCAATTGGATTCCGGCTTTGAAGTTGTTTTGCGTCGTAATGTATTCACGCAAGAAAACGGTCGAGGAATATGTTCAATTCTCACTCTTGTGCAAGATCCGATTCCAAATGCTGATGGTACAGCTGGATCCAGTTTATTAAATAATATTATTGTAGATCTGGCTGCTAAAGAAAATCGCACACTTGATCGGGTGGCTAGTGATTGGTTTGACCGTTACTGGGACTGTGCCATTGAATCGATTTTGTCACTTTATGATGGCTATGGCATTGCATTAGAGGCGCATCAACAAAACAGTTTATTGGATGTCTCAGCGGGTTATCCAAGCTGCTATTACTATAGAGATAATCAGGGGTTTTATTTATCGGAGCACTTCGAAGCCGAGCTTTCAGAAGTAGGAAAACAATTAAATCTCACCAATATTTTTTATGATGATGACAAAATATTTACCGCCATATCCTACTACGTATTTGTAAACCAGTTGTTTGCAGTGATTTACCGTATAGGGGCGGATGGTCTGATAGACGAAGAAGTTTTGGTAGAGCGCTGTCGCCAAAGTTTATTAACAATGCAAAAAAATATGCAAGGCGTAGGTAAGAATTTTATTACCTATATCCTAAACAGTGAGCGCCTAGATTATAAAACCAATCTTTTGGCTCGCGTCAATAATATTGATGAGTTACAGGAAGGCATGGAACACGCAGTTTATTCAACCATCGTGAATCCCTTCTTCTCTAAATCAAAGTCTAAATCAAAGTCTAAATCTAAATCAGAACCTAAATCTTCATCAGAATTTGAATTGCAGAAAGAACTTATCAAAGATTGCGAAAGTAAGCGGAGTGAAGTCTATGGATAATCTGGATAAAGATACACTATTAGTACAGATTGCTGAGCAATTTTGTCCTGAGCATACTCAGTATATTGAGAGCCCTAAACTGGCTGATAGCGAAGAACAACGAGTGGTTCGTCAGTTTGTAGAGGCGTTGCTTTACGAGGAAATAGTTGAATTTAGCTCAGAACCCAGAATAGCCTCTCCAGCAGAATTTAATAATTTCGATGCGGTATTCGATAGTATTTATTTCTTCAGTATGGGGGGCGAAAATTTCAGGTGCTTAGGTGCTCGTCGTATTTTTGAACGTATACGCATTGCTGATGGTTCAGTTCAAATACTTGAGCAAGCCAGAACTGCTGAGAATGGTGACTCTAGAAAGTATCGTGACTCTAGAAAGTATCGTGAATGTCGTATTGAAGAACTTATATGCTACTTAGATACCGATTCGGAAACTAAGATAAGGGTGTTGGGAGAATTGATGCAAACCATCGCATTATGTCGATGGAATACCCGCAACTTAGATCATCATAAAAAACCAAGGCGCAAACTCAACTTCGCTCAATTAGAATCGGCTATTACAGAGGGCCACCTATATCATCCTAGCTTTAAAGCCAGAACAGGATTCACGCTGCAAGACCATATTCAATATGGGCCAGAGGCAGGAAAAACGATTCAGTTTGAGTGGCTGGCGATTCAATCGCAACATGTAGATCATGCTTACCCAAGCGCCGCTATTAATTTCTGGACTAAAGAGCTGGGAGAAGAGCAGTTTACAGTTCTGAGTAAGCGCCTTGAATCGCTAGGTAAAAATTGGTTGTCGTATTCTCTTGTCCCCATTCACCCGTGGCAGGTAAATGCCATCCAAGATAGAGGTCTGGCCGATGCAATTGCTTGTGGCGATATTATTGAGTTAGGCAAGGCGGGTGACTTTTATCAGGCAACTCAATCGTTACGTACCTTAGTGAATGTTAGTCACCCTGAAAAAGCGCATGTGAAAATTCCTCTGAATCTGGTGAGCACTTCTTCGCATCGTAATCTACAAGATCATTTCGTTTGTACTGCACCGGCTATTTCAACATGGTTACAGGAAGTGGTGGCTAAGGATGAATACTTGCAACGGGAAGGCAAGCTACTGCTGTTAAGTGAGTATGCCGGTTTGCTTTATAAACCGGAAGATGAAGTACAAGCCAAAGAAATGGATGGTTTGATTGGTGCTATTTTCCGCGAAAGTGTCGTTGATAAATTACAACTCGGTGAAGAGGCTATTCCTTTTACCGCACTAATGCTCATTGAGTCCGACAATCGTCCTTTTATTGCTGATTGGTTAGATTGCTATGGGGTTGATGCTTGGGTTAATCGTTTATTAGACGTCATGTTGGTGCCTATTTGGCACATGTTGGTTCATAACGGCATAGCCTTTGAGGCCCATTGTCAAAATTTAATACTAACTCACAAAAACGGCTGGCCTCACCGCATCGTGCTACGCGACTTTCATGAAGATATGGAATACGTAGAAGACTATTTAAAGTTTCCTGAGCATCTTCCAAAGTTGGCTGAAACAGACTCATATTTTGAAACCATTTCATTAGATGAAGGTTTCAGTATGTCGGATATTGATGAATTGCGAGAGCTATTTATGGATACCGTTTATGTGCTCAATTTAGCAGACTTATCCTTCTTATTAGAACGTTATCACGGCTATTCAGAAACAAATTTTTGGAATCAAGTACAAGAGCATCTTAATCACTATCGACAATCTGGTATTACCGATCCAGAGCGTATTGATCGTCTCGGAGCAGGTAATCCCAGCATTATTGTTGAGTCGCTGCTAAAGAAAAAAATATTAAATGGCGGCACTTTAGAGTATTTCGAACATACAGTTCGCAATCCGTTAGCAGCTATCGATGAAGCAATTTCTGAAAATATCGAGTTGCATCAAATTGAATCCCAAGCGAATTAATAAAAGGCTAAATATGATTTACCTTAATGATAAACACTTTGATAAAAATTATTTTGACCAGTGTTACCAAAAGTTCAATCAGCATGAGATTTTAGGCAATTGTCAAGGGAAGCGCATTACCGCTTGTATTAGTGATGCTGCCGTGTGGATTGCTTTATGTCTTTATGCTCGTGGTAACGGAATATCTGTGTTTCCTTTACCGGCGGGGACACCAGAAGAAGCATTAAAGAGGCGAGCAAAGCTCAGTGGCAGTCACTATCAAGTAATGGCAGATTCGATGGAAGAACTGCTATCAAAAATAGAAAAAATAAGTGATCACGAAGATGATGAAGAACCTGTATTAGTGCAAATGAGTTCCGGTACAACCGGTGAGCCAAAATGTATTGATCGCACTTGGGTTAGTATCGATATTGAATTAAAAAATTACATCGAGCATTTCACCGATTTAGCAGAAATGACCGCCGTCGTTGCCTGCCCAGTTAATCATTCTTATGGTTTGATCTGCGGAATTTTAGCTAGCATTAAGCGTGGCTCAGAGCCCGTGGTGATTACTAATTTAAATCCGAAATACATTGTCAATAAGCTGCGAGAAACAGCTTCTCCTATTTTATATTCATCACCGGCATTGATTACTACCATCACTATGATGGTGAAAGCTGATCAGCCTATTCATGCCATCATGACTTCCGGCACTTTGATGCAGGCGACTTGGTTAGAACAGGCCGCGAATAAATGTGAAAAATTATATCAGCAGTATGGCTGTTCGGAAGTGGGTTGTATCGCATTGGGTGGTGATATTAAGTCAATTCATGATCAAGGTTTGCCACTGCCACACCTGACTGTTAAATCTGGGTCTTCTTCAGAAGAGCTACAAGAAATTGTGGTGACAACAGAAACTAGTACTACGGTATTTACCCGTGATTTGGGGTATTTAGATACCAATAACCGACTGCATTTTATTTCTCGCATCGATGAAATGATTAATGTGGCAGGGCTTAATGTCTACCCCGCAGAAGTTGAAAAAGTGGTAATGGATATGCCAACGATTACCGATGCAGTGGTATTTAAAAAGAGCCATGCGTTTGGTAATGATCAGGTGTGTTTACAGTTTATAGCTGAACAAGAAATTTCTAATGAAAATATCCGCACTTGGTGTGGCCAATATCTGAATAAATATCAAGTGCCAATTCAAATCTCTCAAGTTGAAAAAATAAATCGATTACCAAACGGAAAGGTTAGCCGTAAAGCATTGGCGTTGTCATAAATAGACATGTGCTTAAAAAATCAGAGCCTTTTAGAAGAAAAATATTACTAAGATTAAAAATTATGATGACAAAAGAACAGATTGTTGAAGCCATATTTAAGGTATTAAGCGAGAGTATGTCTCTGCCAAATATGGATAAATTTCAAAGCGATGCCCGTTTATTAGAAGACCTTGCATTAGATTCATCCATGGTGCTGCATATGTTGATGTTGCTTGAAGTGGAGTATGAAATGGCGATGGATGAAAGCGCCTTGATGAATGAAGACTTTGAAACTGTACGTGCGGTTGCCGATACTTTATATAAGGGTCAGAACCTGCCAGCGTATGAGAAGGGTCTTGAAGTTTATGAGGACGTTAAGATCCATTGTGTGGCAAGTAATTTGGCTGAAATCGTAAAACGTTTTCCACAATTAGATCATCGTATTTTGTACTTTGCAGTTTCCGATGCTAACGCCTGCATTGATGATCGCTTTGTATTGACATACCACGATGAAAACATTAATCACGACATTTTTTTTAACTGGTATGAGCGCTTGTATGGAATGCCGATTCGGTCTTGGTATGACAAGCAAGCGAGTAAAGAGGCGAATCTAGCGACTTTAGAATCTCTGGTTAAGAATCGTGAGCAGGGCCAACACATTTTGGTAATGCTGGACATGTTCCATTTGCCTGAGCGAGAGAATGAATTTAACAAGGATCCTTTCCCTCATTACGTGATGTTGGGGCCAACCAATAATCCTGATCTTTGGTTTATGTATGACCCAGATTACCGCTGGGAAGGTGTATTTAACAAAGATCGAATTTTAAATGCAGTGGCTCAGCCAACGGTATCCGGCGGCTATGTGTTTTCAGAACAGGGCGCTCGACCAACAGCGGCTGAAGAAGTGAATGCTTTTTTTGAAGCTTCTGTCGTGCAAGATGCTAATCCAGTTACAGATATGATCCGCTCAATTATCAGTGCCCATATTAAAGGTGAAGATAAAAATGGAGAACCGTTACCGCTGGAAAATTTAATCAAAGCAGTAGAAGAAATTCCCGTTATGTCGCCTCGTAAATACGCCTACGAACATGGCTTTGCATTCTTCTGGCGTGAGCTGGGGCTGCCTGAAGCAGAGTTTGATGATTGGTGTGATGTGATTGATGAATTAGCAAAAACCTACAAGCTGATTCAATTCAATGCGATGAAATTATCAGTGACAAGTAACGAAGCCTTTGCTGAAAAATTATTCCAGTTATTGGATCAGCAAGACGAAAGAGAATTCAAACTTAAGCGACGTTTAATTGAAGTTAAAAATAGCTGGGCAGAGACCATGCTCAATCCGTCCGATACTCAACAATTAGAAGGGGCTCACCCGTGAAATATTCCGTTTGTACCATTTCTTTCCGTCATCAATTGATATCACTGGAGCGTATTGCCAATTGGGCTAAAGCGCATCAATTTGATGCTATTGAATTGTGGGGAGTACATGCTAAAAACCTTCGACGATCTTCAGACTTTACTCCAGAGTGTTTGGTTGAGAAAGGTTTATCGGTATCCATGGTCAGTGACTATTTGCCCTTAGATGGGGATTTAGGTCTCTCACTAGAAGGCGCTAAATCTTTATGCGCGATTACACGTTCTTGGGGGGCTAAAAAACTGCGTACGTTTTCTGGCAACAAGCCCAGTGCAGGAATGGATGCAGCAGAGCGTGCTGCCTGTACTAAGCGTTTGCGTGAATACTGCAAAATAGCAGCCGATTATGGGATTTATCTTATTGTCGAAACACATCCCAATACGTTAGCAGATACCTTGGAATCTACTCTCAAGTTGATTGAAGAGGTTAATCATCCAGCATTGCGTATTAATTTTGATGTGATTCATGTTTGGGAGATGGGCAGTGATCCTGTTTTTGCACTCAATCAGCTCGCGCCTTTAATTGAGCATATGCATTTTAAAAACATAACCCAGCGTAATCTGCTTAATGTTTTTAATCCTGGAAATGTTTATGCACCAGCGGGCAGTCGTGAGGGTATGACGCCGTTATTCAATGGAGAATACGATTTTAAACACTTTTTAGATTATCTGATGAAAGACTCCGATATAGCGTGGACAAACATGGATGCTTCGTTGGAGTGGTTTGGGCCTGATGTATTTTCAACTCTGGATAACGATCGCAAAGAGCTGGAAAAACTGGAATCACACTTTATTAAACAGTCACAGCCAGAGCTAATGATATGAACGTTAGTACTCCTTATTATCTCATTGATGAAACCCGTATGTTAAAAGCGATGGAACGTATCGCTTATGTGCGTGAGCGTAGTGGTGCCAAAAGTGTTCTTGCATTGAAATGTTTTTCCAGCTGGTGTGCTTTTGATTTTATGAAACCGTATATGGCTGGCACGACGAGCAGTAGTTTATATGAAGCGCGTTTGGGTTATGAAAAATTTGGTGGTGAAACCCACGGTTACAGTGTTGCTTATAGCGAAGATGAAATTTCAGAACTCGTGGAGTATTGCGACAAAGTTATTTTTAACTCGTTGAATCAATTAGAGCAATACAAAGCGCAGGTACAAGAAAAAGGTCGTTCGGTTGGGTTACGGTTGAATCCAGAAGTCGGTCATTCCGAATATGGTTTGAGCGATACGGTGGCAGCGTATTCTCGCTTGGGCATACGTTTTGATTTATTACCAGACAATATCACTGATGACATCGATGGGGTCATGTTTCACATGAATTGTGAAAACGATGATTTCATAAATCTTAGTAAGCAGCTGGATGAAATTGAACATCGCTTCGCTACGATTTTACCTAAGTTGAGCTGGTTGAGTTTAGGCGGGGGTGTTGCGTTTACCCGTGATGGCTATGCGCTGGATGCGTTATGTGAACGCCTCACGCTATTAGCAAAAACTTATGACCTGCAAGTCTATCTAGAGCCTGGCGAAGCATCGGTAACTCAATCGACTTCTCTGGTTGTGAAGGTCTTGGATAAAGTAGAAAACCAATTACCGACGCTGATTGTCGATGCGGGTGTCGAAACCCATTTGTTGGATGTATTGGTTTACCAGTTTACGCCTGCATTAGAAAACGCCGAAGAAATCGAAGAACAAGATATAGAAGATGCATTGCAATGCGCGTTAAAAGAAGGCAAGTCTGTTTATCGTGTTAGTGGTCGTACCTGTTTAGCAGGTGATGTATTCGGAACCTATGTTTTCAATAAGAAAATTGAAATAGGGGATGAACTGAGATTTACCGATGTGGCGGGTTATTCGATGGTGAAGAAAAACTTCTTTAACGGTATCAAGATGCCGGCCATTTGCCTCAATGATATTCATGGAGAAACACGCGTAATACGCGAGTTTGATTACGAAGATTTCCGAGACTTTTTGTCTTAATTTTTAGTCTGAGCTTTTTAAAATTTGGGGGGAATATGTTATGAAAAAGAACGTACTCATTATTGGAGCAGGTGCAGTAGGGGCAGTGGTTGCTCACAAATGTGCTCAAAGTAGCGATGTATTCGCATCTGTTTGTTTAGCGTCTAAAAATGTTGCTAAATGTGATGCGATTATCGATTCAGTCAATAAAAAAAATGATAAAACAATAGAAGAATTTCAGTTTTATAGTCGTGAAGTGAATGCTGACAGTGTTGATGACTTGGTTGATTTGATTCGATCAACGGCAAGCCAGATTGTTATTAATGTCTGTACCGTATTCGTAAACATGAATATTTTGGATGCCTGTTTAGAAACAGGTGCAGCTTATATCGATACGGCGGTTCATGAAGATTACAGTGTTATGAATGCACCGTATCCATGGTATGCCAATTACGAATGGAAAAAGCGTGAGCGGTGTAAAGAGAAGGGTGTGACGGCTATTCTAGGCAGTGGTTTTGATCCGGGGGTCGTTAATGCTTATTGCGCTTATGCACAAAAATACGAATTTGATTCCATTGAAAGCATCGATATTATGGATGTGAACGATGGTGATCATGGTCATTACTTCTCAACCAATTTCGATCCTGAAATTAACCTGCGCGAAATTATTGAAGATGCGGGTTGCTTAGAAGATGGTCAGTGGCGTACTTATCCACACCATAGCCGTTCGATGAAATACGATTTCCCCGAAGTCGGAGAGCACAAGTTGTATCTGATGGGACACGATGAGGTGCATTCGTTATCTAAGAATATACCTGGGGTAAAAACCGTGCGTTTTTGGATGGGGTTCGGTGATCATTATCTAAAGTGCTTAGAAGTATTCGAAAAAGTAGGTTTATTGAATCACGAAGTGGTGACAACCAATAATGGCGAGAAAGTTGTACCTCTGCATACGTTGAAAGCTTGCCTGCCTGATCCTGCTAGTCTAGCGCCAAAATACAAGGGCAAAACGTGTATCGGCACATTAATTAAAGGTAAGCGTGATGGTCAAGACAAAGAACTGCTTGTCTATAATATCTGCGATCATGAAGTGACTTATGCCGATATTGATTCCCAAGCCATCGCTTTCACTGCCGGAGTGCCTCCGGTTGCAGCCGCTAAACTTATTGCAAGTGGTGAGTGGGATGTTAAGGGCATGGTAAATGTGGAAGAGTTGGACCCAATTCCATTCTTTGAGCGATTAGCCGAAATGGGGATATCTACTGAGGTTTACGACTTGAGTGCAGACAAGGAGAGCTCTGCTAGCAGAGTACTGTACGCTTAATATGTTTTTATAACGTGTGATCATTGAATGCAGAGACCTCAATGATCACACGTTGTTATAGAATCAATTTCTATTATTTAATAATTTTTCGAGTTTCGGTAAGATATTTCTTACCTTCAGCTTTAACGGTTGCAGTATCGGCACGCTCAGAACCTTTGTGAACTTTTTCTAGCGTTTCTTCAATTTCATCGATGCTGTTTTCTAATCTTGCTAAAGCATTTTCTAGGGTGTAGGTAAGTTGATGTATTTGTCCCATTGCGGAAGGACTCAATTCACCCGTCAACAGCTCTTCTAGCTTATTGTTATAAACAGAAATATTACTGATAGATTCTTCTAGCGTATTGGACTCAAGACCGTGAAAGTGGTCAGGATCATCGGCATTAACAGGGAAAGCGGCTAATGCCGATAATGTTATAACAGATAAAAAACGAAGGTAGGGCATAAAAGTACTCTTTTAATTAATGCGAACGGTTATCATTGGCTTTTATTGTGCATCTAAGGTATTAAAAAATCAAGCTGAAAAATAAAGCTCCCAATCCTCCAAGCCAACGTAGGTTGTGGCATTGCCTTTTGAGCTGCTAAAGCTACGGCGCAGTGCTATCAATAAATCAGTGCTATCAATAAATCAGTGCTATCAATAAATCAGTGCTATCAAGGCGTAACAATATTGAACGTTCCTGTCGGTTTATCCAATAGTGAAAAGAAGTTAATGAGGTCTAGTGTGCTGCCATCAATGCTTAGTTCGTCACTGAACAGTGTTTCTTTTAGTCCAGCTTCACCAATAATTACTTTCACAAATAAATCTCGTGTTAGATTGAGGGTGGCGTTGGCGACAGTATTACTCGAGCTTACGTCGCTAATGTTTTTATGACGCAGTACGGAGTTATTTAGCATTAATAAATAACGTTGATTCAGATCGGTAAAGTTGATTTCTATGGTTAGTTTTTTATCGGCGGCTTTGTCTGCGATTAAGCGCACCGCCATGCTATCAAAGAATTTATCGACCGATGTTTCCATTAATACTTCTTTCATTACAGCAGGGTTGATGCCTTTTTCTGCAGCGCCATGGCGCAGTTCATAGGCACCACTTAGATAAAAGTCGCGCCAAGGTGCAGACTCTGCTTGATAGCCTAGCTGATCATAGACTTTCGCTAGCAGTGCTTTCGCTGGGTGATTGTTAGCATCGGCAAAGACTAGGTGATTTAAGAGCTCGGCTAACCAGCGGTAGTTGTCGGTACCTTCTTTTACATTCATGCTAGCGGCGTTATCAAACTGTTGTTGTGCTTGTGTTAATACCGCTTCAGCGCCGCCCATCATGTCGATGTAGCGAATGGCTACTTGTGTTTCTGGTAATGGATCAAGTTTCGAAGGATTGGCGGTGAACCAGCCTAGGTAGTTTTGATAAACGGCTTTGGCGTTGTGTTTTAGCGTTCCGTAATAGCCTTGGTTATCGAAGCGGGTATTGAGGCTGTCGGGCAGAGTCAGTTGCTCGGCAATTTCATTGGGTGTCAAACCTTGGTTCAGTAACCGAACGCTTTGGTCATGAATAAATTTATAGGTGTCGCGTTGCGTGATTAAAAAATCGTTAATATTGTCTTGGCCCCACAATGGCCAGTGATGACTTGCAAAATAGGTATCTGCGTTATCAAATTTAGTGCGTGCTTGTTCGATAAAACTGCTCCATATATTAGCATCTCGAACTTTTGCCCCGCGCAATGTATACACATTGTGCATGTTGCGGCTGACTAATTCAGCGCCGCAGAATGCTTTGTATTTTGGTAAATAAAAGGTGAATTCTGCCGGGGCTTCTGAGCCAGAAACTATCTGAAATTCAAATTCAATACCATCGATGGTTTGGGTATTATTGTTGGTGCCAATCAGAAGGTTAGGCATTTCAATGCCGAACGTACCAAATGCCGGGCCTTTCCCTAATCCTGTTCCTATATGGCCGCGCTCACTACGGGCTAGGTTTTTGCCATACATGTACATCGCACGTCGGCTCATTGCGGTACCAGCAATGATGTTTTCGCTGGTAGCTTCTTCTTCAAATCCTTCGGGGGCGATGATTTTTATTTCCGCTTTTTCTGCATCACTTATGTTTTGTAAAATGCCTTGTACGCCACCAAAGTGATCGATATGGCTGTGCGTGAATACAATGGCTTTAATCGGTTTTTTCCCCAGCTGTTGTTGTGCAAATAGTAAGGCTTGGTTGGCGGTTTCTTTTGCGGTAAGTGGATCGACAATAATCCAGCCATTATCCGATTCAATAATGCTCATGTTCGAAAGATCGTAGCCGCGTAATTGATATATGCCTTCAGTGACTTTAAATAAGCCGTGAATATTATTCAGTGAAGCTTGGCGCCATAAGCTTGGATTAACGGAACTCGGTGCCTTGTTACCTTTAGCATCGATGAAGTCATACGCAGGCATGTCCCAAACGTTGCTGCCGTTGCGGTGCTTAATTGTGAGGTTATCTTCTTTGGCGATAAATCCTCGCATGGCATTGTCAAAATCGTCTCTATTGGTAAATGCTCGTTGCTGTAAAACGGCATTATTGGCTTTTACGGTGACGTCGGTTGGAGCCGTATGACCTTGAGCATCTACACGTTCTGCAGTACTAGCTTGTTCTGTACTAACATGAAGTACCTTTGAAGTAGAATCGCAGGCGTTTAAGGCGACGATTAAACTTGTACTGGTGAGTAAGGCTATCAGTGGTTTGCGCATGCTAGATCCTGCTTATGATTATTCTTAGCTTTTAGTGTAAGCAATAATCAGAATTCGGCAGGTCTGAAGCGGACAATCTGTAGTCTTGTTAGGACAGTATCGTATTTTTTAAGGCAGCTGTTAGGGTAATTGTAGGGCCGCTGTGAGTCGTATTGGATCAAAATTTGATCGGATTAAGCGTGATTTTGCCGAAATTGACTGGGTGATTGAGCGAACCAGCGGGTAAATGCCCGTGAGAAATTACTGGTATCGGTAAATCCAAGGTGTAATGCAATTGCGGTAATAGGCAGCTGAGTTTGCAGTAAATAATGGCTGGCAAGTTTCATTCGAGCTTCCTTAAGTAAATCGCGGTAATTTGCACCTTCTTCTTTTAAACGTCTTCGTAAGCTGCGTTCGCTCATATTTAATTGGCCAGAAACCGTCTGAATGCTAGGTTCTGTAGAGTCTAATTGATTGTCTTCGAGTAAGGCCATGATGATGTTTTTAACCTTTAGCTGCACTAAGTTGGAATTCATGTTGCTGATATAATCTTTGACCACTGATTCGTTAAAGGCAGCCAGCTTTTCATCTCCCATTATTCCTGATCGGCCGAGCTTTTCGCGCTTAAACCAAAGGCAGTTATAGTGAGCAGAAAACTGAATGGGAGCGCTAAATCGCTGTTGCCACTTTTCTGAGGTGCAGGGTATTTCGCGCATTAACTCAACATGATGAATCGCATTAAGAGAAGCACCAAGCTGATTACTGAAACTCAGTAGCGTTGAGAAAAAGCTGTCGATCGACATCGGGTGTATATCAATTCCTGGGATTGGTTTGATGGTTAAGCCAATGAGTTGCTCAGTAGTTTCAGTGTAAGTCTCTACAGAATTACTAACCAGTTCTGAATATTGACCTAATTTCATCAGTGCTGACTCTAAACTTTTGCTGGTTAGCATGAGTAATCCTAGAGCGCGAAAATGCATGGGTTGCACATAATTAGCAACGGATAAGCCAAAGCTAGGGTCTTGTGTTGTTTCTTCGACGGCCTGCCAAAAGCGCGTCATTGATGTTATATCGACCCGTCCATCGGGGTGGTCAAAAAGGGCGGTACGCATGAGGTCGGCTGATGCTAATAATGGGTCAGGGTCTATATTGATTGCTTCAAGCGCTTGGCAGATCGCCAGTGGCCAAGCGGCAAGAGTGGTTGGCTGCTTTGTATTAGATGAAATCATATTGTTATTTTTTATTTGGCTATGTCGAAGTGTGGCAGCTTACATCATCTCTTAAAGAGATTTAGGGTGTCCACTTTTTAAACCTCGTGCATGCTCTACTGCCTAGTTATTTTATAAAAATGATAACGCCACCAACCTAAACCACCGTATACCAATATCAATACTAACAAGTTGATAATTTCATTTTTGGCTGCGCTTAACGGCGCGCCGTACTGAGTGATTTTAACCATCATGTTAATACCGGCGGTCGACGGTATTATTTTAGCAAACCAGACTAACCACGTTGGACTGCTGACTTCGGGCCAAGACAAATTAGCAAGAAAGAACAGCGGCAAAGCGGTGACTAAAATAAGCTGAAAGGCGCGCTCGCGAGTACGGAAGAAACTGGTAATAAACAAGCCGAAAGCGACAACCGCAGAGATAAATAACACGCTACCGGTAAGTACACTGCCTAAGCTCCCATGCTGTGGATAGTCTTGATACCAGAACATAAAGCCTAAGTAATACAGCATATTCACTGAACCGATGCTCACAGCGGCGGCGCTGATGCCCATGATTTGCTTATGGGTTAGATAAATTCTTCCATATAATTCACGACGAGTGCCCGCAAGAACCGCTAAGCCGATTAATAACGTTTGCTGAATAATTAATTGGGCAACGCCGGTAACCAAAAAACTGCCGTAACCTTCGCGGGTATTAAACAAAGGGCGTTGTACTAATTCAAACGGTGGCCGAATACCAGCACCAGTAAAAGCGGCTTGGCGTACCGCAATTTCTTGCGCAAAGCCGCTAATCGCTGACGCTAAACTGGCCAGTACTGAGCTGGCTTGACCTAGTGAGGCGCCATTGGCGAATAGACGCAATATCGGCTGGAGTTCCGCGCCAGATACTTTGTTCAAAGTCGGCAGGAATTTCAACGTAGCCCTGAATTTTCATGGCTCTCACCGCTTGCACGGCTTCGTCTGAATCAATCACTAATGCGTGTACTTTTACCGCTCTTAAACTTTGAATATCGCGGATTAATTCACGGCTCAGTGCTGAGCGATCGTGGTCGACAATATAAATAGGTTGGTTGGCGGCGACTTGTTCTTGGTAACCTAAAGGGTAGAAGAACGAATATAAGACCACTGCACCGAGCATCACGCTGACGACTGCTTTGTCGGTAAAAATGGCATGGAAAGTGGTGATGAAAGCTCCCCAGAAAGGTTTCTATCTTTTTCATCTACGTCCCCATTTTTCTGGGTTATTAATGGCTTTTTTATACGCACCGTAGCCGATAAGGCCAGGCACAATGACAAACAATGCCAAGCACATTAAATAAAATAACGTCACCGACAGTGGGGCGTTAATGTAACGTTCGGCGACATCCAGTTTTACGAAGCTGGAAAACGGAATTGAATGATGCCACATTCTGGCAAATAACGACGCGCCATCGATAGGGAAGGTGGCTCCGCAAAACGCCAGTGACGTTCCGGCGTATAAACCTACCCCCGATAAAGCCGAGCTCATGTCAGGGGCTAACGCTGCGATCATTAAAGCGATTGCAGCATAGGCGCAATAGAGTAGAACATTGCCTAATAGCAGGGCCGATAACGAGCCAGGTATGCCGTCGCCACGGATGTAGCCGATCCACAAAATCGCGGCCAAACCATACAACGAAAAGAGCACAACATACGGTAAGGCTTTTCCGACAATCGCGCCCGCGGTATGCCCGCCAACACGATCTATCCAGACCTGTACGGTTTTATCACGCAGCTCTCGGGCATACGAACTGGTGAGTGCAATACACATAACAAAGTGCAAAATACCGGGCAGTAATAGGCCGATTAAAAATATTTCAAAATTACGCGCTGGGTTATATAACAAGGTGACTTGCGCTTGAATCGGTGCGGGTTTTAAGACACTCGGCCCAAGACTGAAGGCGTTGTATTGAATCGCAATTTCGCTATTCATTTGTTTTACTACAGAATCAATTGCACGCACAGCGGTGCCGCCGGCGGTGGTCATGGTGGCGTTATAAAAAGCGAATAAGGTGGCCGGTTGATTGTTGGCGATTTGCTTATCGGTTTGTGGCGGAATATACAGCACGGCGTGAGCTTGGTTTGATTCAACTAAGGGCCAAGCGTCTGCTAGGTTTAACGGTTGCGCGACTACGCTTATCGCTGGGGTGGAATCGACTTTACGGATAATGTCTCGGCTAATGGTGCTATGACTAGAATCGACCACGACAATCGGCAGAGCACGGGGAACGGATTGCCAAAATAGCGCCACCATTAATGCCATTGCTAACCAAGGCATCCAAGTAACTAAAGCTAAATCCCAAGGTGAGCGGTGCAAAAATTGCCACTCATCTTGGGAGGCTTTTTTTAACGTTGCGTAAAAGCTATTCATGTTATTGAGCAGACTGCGGCCAGCTGAATAAGACACTCATTCCTGGACGGAAGTTATCGATTTTAGCGGTAGGGCGCAGGCGAATTTCAAAACTTTTTATATCGTAACCCACCGACTGACGGGTAGCGCGCCAGGTAGCAAATTCACCAGCAGGGCTAATAAAGAATACTTCAAAGGCGATGGCTTCTAACCCTAGAGCAGGAATATCCCCATGAACTACTTGCCCAGTTTTAATGTTGTTGAACTGATCTTCACGCAAGGTGAAAGAGACCCACATATTATCGACATCGACCAAGGTGAAAACCGGATATCCCGCTGGCACTAGTTCGCCGATATCGGCCAAGCGCTTGCTGACTTCGCCATTGCTCGGCGCTAAACCCAATACTTCAATGCGAGCAGCGGTGACTTCTTCTACCACGGCTTGCGCTTGACGAACTTGCGCTTGGGCGGTGTCTTTATCTTGCTGGCGAGCACCGCTTTGTGCTTCGTCGAACTGTGCTCTTGCGGCATGTGTGAGTGCTTCAGATGATTTTGCTTGTGCCATGGCTTCGTCGCGTTGCTGTCTTGAAACTACGCCTTCTTTATAGAGTCCATCTAAACGATTGGCAGTATCACGGGCGATGTCAGAGGCTGATTTAGCACGCTGCCAATTCGCTTCAGCGGCTCGAACTTGCTCGGTGCGAGCGCCGTATTCTGCTTTTTCAGCTTGGGATTTAGCGGCATCTAATGCGGCTATAGCTTGATTGTATTTGGCTTCTACTTCTGGGCTGTCGAGGCGGAAAAGCGATTGCCCTGCTTCTACACGCTGACCTTCGCGGGTATACAGTTCAACAATTCGAGCGCTGATTTTAGCTGATACTTTTAATGAATCTGCATCGGCCATGCCTTGGATTAAGGTAGCGCTTGGCTTTAATGCTAAATATAAACCCAGACCGCAAATCGCTATCACCAGTGCGATAACTACTCTGATCTTTTTTCGTTCCTTCATCGGTAAAGCGTTATCTGTAGCAGTATTCAAGGTGGCATCCATGGGCTTGTTAGTTGAATTGTCTTGAGTAGAGTTTGTCATGTTAAAGCGCCTCTTTACTAATCGATGTTTTTCCAAGGGGCTGGTTTTCAAGGGATTTGTTGGCCAGTACCTTGTCGGCAAGTTTAAGGTAATGATTAAACTGATCGCTTTGACCACTCACGTCTAATAGTTGCATTAACGCTAGGTCAAATTGCCAAGCCGCTTGTGCACGCTCAATACGCACCTTGCCGACTTTTAAACTGGCATCAATCACATCCAAAGAGGTTGCTTGGCCTGCTTGAAACGAAAGCTCTTGTAAGCGCAGGTTTTCTTTAGCGCTTGCGAGTGCGCTTTCTAATAGGGTGAATTGCTGGCGGGCACTGTCGGCGGCTAACCAAGAACGTTTTACCGCGATGGTTAACTTTACTTGGTTATCTTGCAGGCTATAAGATGCTTGATTGATCTGGCTATGAGCAGCGCGGACTTGGCGGCTGCGATTTTGGTTGGATAGCAATTTATAGCTTAAGCCTACACCAAAGGCCCAATTTGAATCACTGACAAATGCATCTTCGGGTTTTAAATCGTATTGACCAAAGGCATATACGGTCGGCAACCAGCCGGCTTTTTCGACGGCTAGTTTTTGTTCGGCTTGCGTTTTAATTGCTTGGATTTGCAATAAACCCGGGTGTTGAACGATGGCCGAGTCAATAAACTGCTCAACCGCTGGCAAAGAACGCTGCCAAACAAATAAAGGGGAGGAGGGCTTAACGATTTCTTGCGTATGCAATAATCCGGATAACGCAGTTTGAGCACCTTGCAAATCATTCTGAGCTTTACGCAATTCACGCTCGGCTTCATCTAAGGCAACTTTAGCCTGAAGTTTTTGCGCTTGGGTAGCAAACCCTTCCGCTTCTAAACGACTGGCTCTTTGATAGTGCTGCTGCAAACCGGCACGAACATCGGTGCGAATTAATAAAACCCGAGCGGCCATATGCTGGCCAAAATACGCTTCAATTAACTGGCCCAGTTCTTTTTGCTGAGCGCCCGCTAATTGGGCTCGCGCTTCATTCACCCCAGCTCGTGCTGCGGCTTTACCAGCACTGATTTTACCGCCCGTCCAAATCGGTAAGGTTGCGGTAATAATCGGGCGCGTTCGCCACTCCACTACGTCCATTTCTGATGGGATATAAAGGTTATTTACTTTGGCTAGTGGTTCAACGGCTTCTAGATCTAAATGCTTTGCAAAACGCATTTGCTTAACATCCAGTGTTACTTCGGGGTAAGACAAGCTATCACTGGCTTCAGCCAAGTGCTGGCGGCTTTCGAGCTGGCTCTGTGAACCTGCAATCGCATCGGATACGTTGAATAAGCGGTGTTGAGCGTCTTCAAAACTCAGCTCCAGTGCCAAGCTTGGAATAGGCGCTAGAGCACAAGCGCCTAAAATACATGTTCTTAAAACATACACCCTTGAAACATGCAGTAACCTAAATTTCATAACATCTTCCTTAATACCAAATAAATACTTGATAAACCGTGTGTAGAACAATACTTAAACTTAGAGTAATCACCGAGGGAGCGCATAATAGCGCAGAAAATAGAATTGCGGCTCTTTGAATCACTATTATTTTGTAACTAAATGTTGCTGATTTACTGAGAGGTTTCGCTAGATTTGTTATCGCTACTGGGTTTTCTATCATTATTAATAGTGCTCACCGCAATGCTAATGAAGGCGGTGATGACTAGGATAATAAAGACCCACAAATGGCCAATAAGCAGCGTTAAAACAAACAGAATAATTATGCTAGAAAACCCATAAAAGAGTGCGCTTGTAATCGACATGTTTATTGCTCCTTTGTTTATCTAGAAAATCTGAGTTGTTATAAAAACTAGCAGTAATTATTAAAATAATTATTCATGGGTAGAGCGAATTTAATATTCGCATTGATACAGCGATAATTTCAATTCGGTTAGTTATATGGATTAATATGTGGCTTTGGCTTAGGAAATTTCACCGCTAATCGATCATCGTCATCAGGGTGCTTTCGTGATTGAATATATTCTAACTGCTCGGCTGTTAAATTTGAAAAGCTTTCGTCCATAAAGCACTTCACTGATTCCCACTCACCATGACAGCGCTTGTATAATTTATCATACTGTTCGGCCGTGATGGCAATGCCTTGGATTTCGTGGAATTTATGCGGTTTGTTTTGAAGCTCTTGGCCAGTAAAAATACCTGTAATGTAATAGAGTTTATCCCATTCTCCCCAGCGGTAAAAAACAGGAGTACCAAAATATGTATGTCTGCTATTTGGCGGTTCTAAATTGATAATCAGTTAATCCTGTCGGAACCAGTTCGCATAGGCCCAAGTGCAACACCTACATGATAAGCTCTGCGACCTCTCTAGGTGCTCTGATAATGCCTTTATTGGGTTCGCTGCGAACGTAATACCTAGGACTTTATGCTTAATAGGCACTTGCCATAACGCAACAATTTCTTCATTCTTCCATTGTCGCCTTTATAAGGGTGGTAATTCCCACCAACCCCCCCACCTCCGTCACCTACATTAGGCATATAGGGGCCAAAAACGAGAGTCGTTTGGCGAGGCGGTAGGTCTTTTGAGTCATAAGGTTCATCGGGGTAATCAGATGAGATATAAAAAAATACAACTTCTTCATGGAGGAATGATTTTACATAGTTTTTTACTGCGAATATTTGTTCGCAGCCTGATAGCAGAGCAATAGATAATAAAACGATTAAAGAATGTTTAATATTAACCACGAGTTTCGTCCTCTCAAAACTTAGATTGAATAGTGTAAAGCTGGCCTAATAGCTCTTTATATAAAATACGCTATTTGAAACAGTTAACCGTGGTATACGAAAAATACAATCAAAGGCTGTCTTCGTTGTAATTCATAGAGAATTTCCTGTAATGCTGCAATTCTCAAAAGCGGGTAGGGTGATTTGATTATCTTCTGGGTTAACAAAATGATAACAATAATTGATGTGATTGGTTTTCCAGTTCGATAAATCGGCTTCTAATAACGAAGCTCCATAAAATGCGTTTCTGGCATAGGTAATGTTGTCAATCGCAAGTTTAGGTAATGGGCCCTTAAATGATTTGGCATTATAAAATAGGCTATCAATATTAGTCGCTTTTGTCAGGTTCCACTGCGACAGATCTTGATTGAATTTTTCGGCACCACTGAATAAGTAGTCAACATCAGAGATGTTATTGGTATTCCATTGGCTAATATCACCGTTAAACATTTTAGCATTTTTAAATAAGTTACTCACATCTTCTAGATTTGACGTTTCCCAGTCACTAATATTTCCATTAAATGATATGGCTCCGCTGAACATTGCTGAAATACGCGTAACGTTACTCATATCCCAGTGATTTAAGTCGTCATTAAAATGTTTAGCCATATGAAACATACCTGTAAAATCATCGCAGTTAGGCTGACCTTCTGCATCAATTCTTTCCAGTCCTGAATTTTTGAAGATGCCATTAACAATATAGCAACCGTAGTTCCCCCAGTTTAATATTGATTTTAACGCGGATTGATTGTCAAACCGTACCATGCTATCCACAAAATAAATTCTTACTTTATAAGCGCCTTTATTAATATAGGTATGTTTTACAGACGTTTCATTTTCCCATAATCCACGTGTTTGTTTACTGATAAAGTTTTCAATATTATTATCTCCCCAATCGATTGTTACCTTTGGTGGAGTACGAGCGTAATTGTAAGTTGTAATTTCTATGGTCTCATTGTCATCAACCTCCCATAATGTTTCGAAAGGTATAACAACCGGGTCGGAGTGTGAAGGAAGAGATAGTAGTAAAAAAATGAAAGTGATGATGGTTGATGTCATGGTATATTTCCAGTATTTGGTGAGTCCCTGATTTAACAATTATAAAAAAATATTTTTATAGGGTATTGGTTTAGGAAATTTCCCCGCTAAGCGATCTTCATCATCAGGATGTTTTCGTGATTTAATATAAGCAAGCTGCTCAGGTGTCAAATTAGGAAAACCCTCATCCATGAAGCACTTTACAGCTTTCCATTCGCCATGACAGCGGTTATATAATTTTTCGTATTGCTCAGCGGTGATGGCAATGCCTTGGATTTCGTGGAATTTATGCGGTTTGTTTTGAAGCTCTTGGCCAGTAAAAATACCTGTAATGTAATAGAGTTTATCCCATTCCCCCCAGCGGTAAAGAATTGGACTGCCAACAACATTTTTGTGTGCTATTTGAGCGGTTCTAAATTGATAATCCGTTAATCCTGTCGGGCCCGTTCGCATAGGCCCAAGTGCAACACCTACATTGTAAGCCCTATGCCCATCTCGGGGGGCTCTTATTATGCCTTTATTGGGTTCGCTGCGAACGTAATAGTGAACGGTCTGTTGTTTGAGTGGCATACGCCAGAAAGCGACAATTTCTTCTCCTTCCATTGGGCCTTTATAAGGGTGGTAATTTCCACCAAACCCACCACCACTGCTAATATTGGGCATGTAAGGGCCAAAAACTAACGTTCTTTGTCTTAAATCCTTACTTTTATCATCAGTGAGCTTATCCGGGTAGTCTGTAGATGTATAAAAAAATACTACTTCCTCATGAAAAAAGGATTTTACATAGTTTTTTACGGCGAATATTTGTTCGCAGCCTGATAGCAGAGCAAGAGATAATAAAACGATTAAGGAATGTTTAATATTAACCACGAGTTTCGTCCTCCCAGAATTCAGATTGAATAGGGTAAAGCAGGGCATTAATAACTCTGCTTTACCTACACGCTATAACCATCGATTAACATAAGGCTCTGGTTTAGGAAACTTACCCGCTAATCGATCATCGTCATCTGGGTGCTTTCGGGATTGTATATACTCTAATTGCTCGGCTGTTAAATTTGGAAAGCTTTCGTCCATAAAGCACTTTACAGCTTTCCACTCGCCATGACAGCGCTTGTAGAGTTTTTCGTATTGCTCGGCTGTGATGGCAATACCTTGGATTTCATGAAATTTATGCGGTTTAGTTTGAAGGTCCCTGCTAGAAAAAACACCTGTTGTATAATAAAGTTTATCCCACTCTCCCCAGCGGTAATAAAGAGGGTTACCATATGCTGTGTATCCTGCAACTTCAGAAGTCTTAAATTTTTTTTTAGTTAATCCTTCTTTATAAACCCGCATCGGCCCTAAGGACACCCCAGCACTATAGGTATTATGACCATTTCTAGGCTCTCTAATAATTCCTTTGTAGGGTTCGCTTCGAACATAATAATGTAAAATTTTTTGCTCGATAGGCATTTTCCATAATGCGACAATCTCTGCTCCCTTGATAGGGCCTTCATAAGAGAGGTTGTTGTCACTAAAACCTCCGCCTCCTCCACTAATTCTGGGCATATAAGGGCCGAACAATAGAGTTCTCTGTCGCAGTTTTTGACTAGGCTCATCTATTAGTTGATCGGGATAATTAGTGGATACATAAATTGAGATGGATTTCTCATGGAAGAAAGTACTACAACCGAATAAAAATATAGTTGTTATAAAAATTAATTTTAATTTAAAGGTGTTATTCATGGTGTAGCATCATCCCATTTATTGGAAGCGATTATATTGAACTCAGGAGAAGCTTTTGTTTCTGCTGTTCCATGTCGACTGTTGTTTTGTTTTTTAGACTGAGTTCGTTTGATATTTATCTTTTCAAAATCTTTATATTGATTCTTGAAGATATCTCGGTGAGGTCTGTCATCAGTTAGTGAGCGATCTCGCAATGAGTCGTTTTCATCGGCATCCTGTTTACCCATGCCAAATGTTGTATTAAATGGGTAGTGTGAACGATGCATGTACTTCTGGTATAAAATATCGTAGTTTGATTTGAAACTATTGAATTGATCGTTGCTATCAGAACCATATTCTTTTTCAAACGAAGCTATTAAGCTCTGTTCAGAAAGTTGAACTAGGTTAGTGGCCTCTCGTATTTTCTTTTCTAGTAAGTCTATTTTTCTTTGCCGATCATTATAATAGTCAGAATTAGAGCGTCTTCTCTTATTCATTTTTTCAAGTTTGTATTTGAGTATATCTAATAAAGCAATATGCTCTCGCCATAGACCCAACGGTGCTCTTAATTTCTCGTTTTCAATATAGGGCATAATTAAATTATAGCTCTCTATCATCTCATCGTAGCTAATATCTTTAATGGCATTAGCTGCATCTTTTCGGGCGCTATCGGACATTTCTGCTTCTAAGGGAACACCATTCTCCATGGCATGCTTTGCCATTAGTGCCAAGGGTGGGCAGGCTAATAAGGCATTATTGGCGTACTGAACAGCTTCATTAAAAGGATAACTACCACCAATATCTGAGTGAGCACCGGGCAGTCCTATCTCGATGAAGTTACCTTCGATAATGTCGATTGGGTAGTTCGTATCTTGTTGAGTGATTAATGCTTGTAAATCAAAACCCCATCGGTATTCGTTAAGTGCGTAAATGTGGACAGCCTTAGATTCAATCCAAGAGGGCTTGATATGAAAGCTGAAGCCAAAGTCATTATTGTCGCCCGCTATATTGAAAGAGCCGACGGTATCGAATATGCCTAAAAAATTAATCAGGATATTATTGGCAGAAAAAGCCTCGTTTATTTTTGGGTCTTTAAAATCGAAGTAATTTTGTTTAATGCAATTAACAAAGTGACGCGCCATAGCGGCTCCACGACTAAAGCCGAAGACATCTAAATAAATGTTATTAGGACTTGTTCCCTCGTAACCTGCCTTATATTCATTTATGTATTGCTCAATATATGCAATGACATTTTCAAAACGTAATGCTGCACCGTAGCCTCCAGCATTACCAGCAGCATCTACTGCAAAAGAGAAAAAACCTTCGGATTCTGAGCCGACACCACGTTGATAGAATTTTCTTAATGAATGTTTGTCGTTAAGTAATTCTTGATCATCACCCTTATGCATATCATAAAGATACCAAACATTAGAAAGTGCGGTTGAGTCTTTGTCATCATTCCCTGTACCATCAAAAAAGATTCCAATTTGCAACGGAGGCGGAGCTTCCACAGGTGTCATATGTACTATGTTTTCTTGACTAGGCATCTTGCTTGCTCTCCTCAATCTCTAGTGCTTCCTTTTCTGACGAAGGTTTATCTCTGCCCTTATTGGTTAGTGGCTGCGCTTGGTACTCATGAGGCCAAAGGATTTGAGTTTCAATTTCTTGACCATCATCTAAGAAAAGTGCACTGGATGTCATAGGGTCTTCTACTGGAACTAGCTTCTCTTGCAGTACTTTTCCAGTGGATTTGTCTTTGATAAGCAGCTTTACTTTTTGCTCCATTATTTTTGCAAGATGTTCATCATCACCAAACGTTTCAAGAGGCAACTCTACGCGCTGATAGGGGCGCTGTAATAGTTCGTGGTCTGGAATTGTGCCCACTCCAGGCCCAACTTGAGCTTGCATCACAGGGGCAGGCGGCGTGTTCATTTTATTACTGGTGAAAATATCGGTATTACGAACAATCGCTTTTCCTTCGATAAATACCGTGGGTGAAAAGAGTCCAGGCTTGGCTTCGTCTTGGATCGTATTAGAAACGGTCCCTTTTTGGTCGCCGCTTTCATCGCCAGTGGATTGAGCAAAAGTGGATGATTCTAAGCAAACAGGGTTGCCTTCAATCATAACGCTGGATGAACCACCGGCAAGGTCTTTGCTTTCAGCAATATTAGGGTAAGGAATAGGAACAGTCGCAGGTCCGCAGGTGGTTTTACAGACGTCAGGGCTGGTCATGAGTATGCCACTGCTACCCGAAGTAACGGCGCTTAAGCCATTAACAAGAACGTTATTTTTAGCCATTATTATTGATCATCCTGTTCGTTATATGCACTTTCCTGTGCTTTTGCCTCAGTATTGCTTGAATTATGCTTTAACTGTGGCTCGGCTGGTTCAAATGTTAAACATACTGCGCTGCGTTGGTTTTTGTCTGAACTGGTTGTAATTAAGTGTCGCTGTGCAATGCCATCACTAAAGAGTTTATGTGATGATAACGCAAGTGCGATCATTCCCGTTGCAGAACCGATGTCGCCAATATTGTACGCGCTTGAAATAGATTTATCTGCAATGTCATGGTCTAAATCATGCCTATGTCGTAGTGTGCTGGCGATATGTTCTTCATACCAAATGGCTTCACCGTTCATGGATGTGTAAATTTGGCTAACGGGTAAATTTGGCGAGGCGTTTAATGCCATTTTAATAGCACTTGTCAGCCCTTGACTTAAATTAGGTTCGTTACTTCCAATATAGCCTTGCTCAACCGCTAAGCCAGGTGAGTGAATACGCACGTATCCATTATTTTTATTGAGCGCATAATGCTTATTGTTGGTGATTACGATAAAGCCAGCGCCTTCACCGGCAACAAAACCATCGCTACCTATCATTGCTATACGCTGTTGCTTACTCAGGTCTCGCAGCACGGCTGAATGGCGATAGCTGTCTAGGCCACCAATGATGATTAATTCTATTCCATTGTTTTGCTGAAATAACTTTTGCGCCAAATTTAGAGTCGCCAATGCGCCTGCACGCCCAATAGTCACTGGAATAAATTGGTTCCAGTGAATCATCTCTGCATTGTCACCCAAATGTTGCCTAATAGAATTAGCCAGTTGATCTGGGGCTAGTGGCTTATGATTCGGTACTTGTTCAGCCGTTGCAAGAATAAAAGGTGCCAAAGAAGGGCTGTAGTCTTTGAACCGTGTGAGTAGGGGGGTAAGTGCTTT
This sequence comes from uncultured Gammaproteobacteria bacterium, assembly GCA_963851095.1. GTDB lineage: Bacteria > Pseudomonadota > Gammaproteobacteria > Pseudomonadales > Oceanobacteraceae > Oleispira. The sequence continues at coordinate 42,228 of CAWKOX010000010.1, forward strand.
ATCAGCCATTTGTACTAAGGTTTTATCGCGATGACAGCGATTGATATTGATCTTAGGATCTATCTTCCTGAAACTCGCACCGTCACAAAGAGACATGTTTATTTGTTGGCCAAGATGGCCATAATAATCTGAGAGACAGAATTCATTTTCATTCGCTTGAATTTTTTCACTGAGTTCTGCAACGTCATTACTCAGTGGTGTGCAAATCTCCAAATCAGCTATGTACATGTTGTTTAGGTCTAGAGGTGCTGTGGTCATATTATTTAAAATCCATGCTAACGCTAATAACATCTTTGGCGTTGTTTAAACACACATGGTTAGCGCGCCACGAAATATGTACTTGATCATTATCGGGTTCAAAGTGAACGGTATCGTAATTAAGTGTTAATTCTTTAATCGTATCTTTAAGTACTACTTCGAGCTTTAGTGGGCAGAAAGGCAGTCTTCCTTCTAATACTTCTAAAGGGTGTACGCCTTGTAAGCGATATTGCTCGCCGCCTTTTAGAGGCTGTTGAGTTTGCAGTTGAGGATGTGCGCTGTGATTAAATCGGCGATCAAAATCTGCAGGTAAATAGGGTAGGCGAGTTTCTTGCCACTGTTGGTCGTAGGTGCCTGCTAGCGGGTAACGGGTTTTCCAGTGTGATGCAATCGGGCTTGGTGTGCTTGGCATCGGGGCTGATTTTTGACTGCTTACTAAGTTAGTCGGGTCTTCAATATTGGCGAGCAGGGTTTCACTTCTACCAACGGGGTTATATTCATTCATGGGTGCGCCAAAGGCGTATTCGTAGACTAGAGGAATTCGAATAAACTGTTTTGTATTGGATATTTGGCGGCCTTGCCAAACCCGATCGCCAAACACTTTTAAGTTTAAACTGTATTGATCTACTTGAATCGATACATCGCTTTCGCGCACGGCTTGTCCGTTGGGGGCATAGGCATGAGCGTGCATTAAAATATCGGTACCTGGTTTTCCTAGGTGGATTTCATTGGCGTATCTTAGGCTGCTGGTTTGTGGCTCTGCCCAGAAAACATCTTTTAAGTGAATGGCTTGCATTTCACTGGCAAGCTTCAACTGTTGTAAAGAATCAAAGGTGGCTTTTACGACAACAATTAATTCTTGTTTTCCGTGTTCGTTCGGAATGATTAATGCTTGAAGCGGTAGCGATGTTTTATTTTCAATCTGCATAATATGTGATTACCTTAAATCAATTAAGATTTATGGTGCCGCCGATTAGGTTATTTTTCTTGCGTGCTTTGGTTGTGATGTTTTCACCATTCATGGTGATTTCACCTTGGCTATTCATGGTGAAGTTAGACTCACCGCATTGCAGACTAATACTTTTTGTTGCTTGTATTGTGCAGTGTTCGCCGTTTTGAATGATGTCAAACTCCATAGCAGCGCCTTGATTATTAGTATGAGAACTGTCACTGCTTGATGATTGTGAATCTAACTCACTCGCGGGTGGTGTTATAAACCCCATAACAATCGGCTGACCTTGTTCGGTAAACATTAATGCGACTTGTCTTGAGACATCCGATTTTGATACAGAAACAGTGGCCAGTGCCGCTTGTTTTTGAGGTATTAAATTTCTTTCATACGTGATGATGATTTGATTGTTTAATACCTCTTGAATGCTACCAATAACAATGTGAGCAGCAGGTTGTGAAACCTGCTGCTGGGTCATTGTTTGAGTCTCTTCTAGGGTTGTCTTTACCCCAGTTTGCATATCTGTTTTAGATTGAGAGTGATCAAACTGATTCATTTATCGTATCCTAATACCTTATGTCTAAGATCAATCTAAAAGTTAATCTACGAAATCGTAAATAAAGTTATTGTCTTCAACTTTAATTTCAATGGCCGTCATTGGCTGCTCGGCAATCATGCGATTAATTAATTCAGCACTTAATGTTGGTAATACCGTATTGGTTAAGATCATGTCGATCATGCGGCCACCACTGTCTTGTTCGGTACAACGACTAATAATGAGATCGAGTACATCTTGTTGGTAGGTTAATGCCATTTGATGATTTTCTTGTACGCGCTTCTGAATACGGCCCAGCTGCAGTTTGGCAATTTCTTTTAGCATGTCGTCATTAAGCGGGTAGTAAGGGATGGTTACTAAGCGGCCTAATAACGCAGGGGGGAAGGTACGTAATAATGGCTGACGTAGCGACTTGGTGATTTCTTCTGTTGTCGGCATGTTGTCTGGGTCTTTGCAGACGTCCATGATCATATCGGTGCCGGCATTAGTGGTTAATAGAATCAGGGTATTTTTAAAGTCGATAGTACGACCTTCACCATCTTCCATTACGCCTTTATCAAATACTTGGAAGAAAACTTCATGCACGTCTGGGTGTGCTTTTTCAACTTCATCTAATAAAATAACGCTGTAAGGTTTGCGACGTACGGCTTCGGTTAATACACCGCCTTCGCCATAACCGACATAACCTGGAGGTGCACCTTTAAGGCTAGAAACGGTATGCGCTTCTTGGTACTCGCTCATGTTAATGGTGATGATGTTTTGTTCGCCACCATAAAGCGCTTCGGCTAAGGCTAATGCAGTTTCTGTTTTACCGACACCACTGGTACCGGCTAGCATGAAAACACCAATCGGTTTATTGGGGTTATCTAGGTTAGCGCGGGACGTTTGAATACGTTTAGCGATAACGTCTAAGGCGTGGTCTTGGCCGATGATGCGTTCGCCCATAATGGATGAAAGATTCATCACGGTATCAAGTTCGTTTTTCACCATGCGACCAACTGGAATACCGGTCCAATCTTGTACGACGCTGCCAACGGCGAGTGCATCGACAGACGGCAGAGATTAACGGATTTTCTTGTTGCAGTTCGTCTAGTTTTTCTTGTTGTTCTTTTAGCTGGGCTAATACAGCTTCACGTTCTTCTAATGTCAGTGCTGTTGACTCTGAATCGGCTTCACTTTCTACTCTGATCATCAGCTTGCTGCTCTAGTTCAGAACCTGTGCCTTCTACGCTGTGGTTATCGATCACGCAGCTGTGCGCGTAAACCTAAGATAGTGGTTACTAAGTCTTTTTCTGTGGTCCAGCGTTCTTCTAGAGTAGCTAAGCGTTCTTGTGCTTCTGTTAAAGCAGACTGTGCTTTATCGCGGCGTTGTGAACTCTCAATACCGACATTGCTTTCACGCGCGATGATTTTTAGTTCTGTTTCTAGCGCTTGTATGTGCTTACGACAGTCATCCACTTCTGCGGGAATAGCGTATTGGCTAACGGCAACACGAGCGGCGGCTGTATCTAATAAGCTAACTGATTTATCGGGCAGTTGACGCGCGGGAATGTAGCGATGAGAAAGTCTTACCGCCGCTTCAATGGCTTCGTCTAATACTTGCACTTTGTGATGATTTTCCATCATTGTGGTCATAGAGCGCATCATTAAGATTGCTTTTTCTTCGCTAGGCTCTTCAATCTGAACGACCTGAAAACGACGGGTTAGGGCTGGATCTTTTTCAATGTGCTTTTTATATTCCGCCCAGGTTGTCGCTGCGATTGTTCTTAGGTCACCACGCGCTAGAGCAGGCTTTAATAAGTTGGCCGCATCACCGGTTCCGGCTGCGCCGCCAGCACCAATTAAGGTGTGGGCTTCATCGATGAACATGATGATAGGCGTTTCAGAAGATTGAACTTCTTCGATCACTGAGCGCAGGCGATTTTCGAATTCACCCTTCATGCTAGCGCCAGCTTGTAATAAACCAATGTCTAATGATAATAATTTGATGTTTTGTAGTGGTGGTGGAACATCACCTGAGGCAATGCGGTGTGCAAAACCTTCAACAACCGCTGTTTTACCCACACCGGCTTCACCGGTTAATAACGGGTTGTTTTGTCGACGACGCATTAGAATATCAACCATTTGGCGGATTTCTTCATCGCGACCAACAATAGGGTCGATCTTGCCGTCTTTGGCTTGTTGAGTTAGGTCTACTGTGTATTGTGCAAGTGCCTCACCGCCGCCCATTTGTGGGGCAGTCGCTTGGCTGGCTTCACCAGGAATCGAGAAGCCATCGTTTGCACTCAAGTTGTCTTCACAAGAGCCTTCTACAATGTTATCGAATTGGTTAGACAGTTGCTCATCGCTGATCTTGCTGAATTCATTACTGATCGAGAATAAAACATTTTTTAAATTTCTATCAGACAGCATTCCAATAATCAAATAACCAGAGCGGATTTGAGTTTGATTAAAGGCGAGTGATGATTGTACCCAAGCGCGTTCGATGGATTCTTCAAAATCGGCGGAAAAATTCATTAAGCTACGAGTACCAACAGGAAGGTTGTCCATAAAGGCAATAACGTCTTCCGCTAACTTGGCATTGTTGATGTCAAAGTAGGCTAGAATTTTGCGTAAATCGGTATTTTCAAGTTGCAATATTTGATGAATCCAATGTGCCATTTCGATGGTAGGATTATTTCTTAATTTGCAAAATACACTGGCACTTTCGGCGGCTTTAAACATTACCGGGTTAAGCTTTCCAAAGAGTGCTGTGCGTTGAATCGTAGCCATTTAATTTAGTCCTTTAAACTGTATATTTTAAAATTGTGTGTGCGTTTTTTTATACTTCAACGATAATCCCGGTGAAGTTATCGCGTGCGGCGCGACTGATAATTTCTTCGTTCATGGTTAAGCAGCGCTCTTTTGCACTGTTGGGCATGTTGATGATATTTTCAATTTCTTGATCTGAAATTTCGTTATAGACACCGTCGGAACATAAGAAAAATTGATCGCCGGGCTGTGGTTGGTGATAACAAATTTCCAGTTCTAGATGGCGATCGCCTCCCACTGCACGCGTAATTAGATTTTTCCCGCTGAAGTTAGGGTCATCTTTTTTGATGATACCTTGGTCTATTTGCTCTTGTTCTACGCTGTGGTCTTTACTGAGCTGAGTGATTCTTTGGTTTCTAATTAGATATAATCGACTATCACCTGCCCAAAAGAAAACGCAGTTTTGTTTGTTCATCATCATGCCGATGACTGTGCTACCGCAGACACTTTGTTCGTGCTGCTGTGCATAATCTACTAAGTGTGTATTAACATCTTGAAGGGCAATGTGAATTTTGTTAAGTGCTTGCTCTAATGAGCCTGAAACGTCTGTGGCGGCAATTCGATTAACGACTAATTGACTCGCATACGAACCAAAACTGTGTCCGCCCATACCATCAGCAACTAACCATAAACCTGCTGAAGGCTTTAGCAATAATGCGTCTTCATTTTCTTTACGGCTATTACCTGGGTCTGTAAAACCAAATGATTCTGGTATCGGTCTGAAGGCTTGTGGGCAATGGTAGGTCGATGTTGGATTGACTAATGGTGAGATGGTTATATCTTCCAAGTCAATATCTAAGTCTAAATCCATGTCTAGATTTGATTCATTAGCTTGCTTTGCGAGCTGTGCGGCTTCATCTAGGCTTGGCTGAACTATGTCAGTTAAAGATGGCTCATTTAAGTGTTTATTAGTTTGCTCATTAAATGGCTCCGCCCGTGCAACTTTTGCTAACTCAGGACTGGCCAGTGGGATTGATACCCACTTGTGCTCATCCCAGCTGCCATCTAGAAGGGCGCTAAATTGATCGGTAGCGGGTAGCTTGTCGGATAATAGAATACTAGGAGAGTATGCCTCAGAGCCTTCGTTCCACCAGAAGGTGAAGGCTTTTTTATTATCAATCAAATTATTGAGCATGAGTGATGAGACACTATGATTGATCGAGTTGGCAGAGCTTACCTCTAAGCGTAGGTTGAAGCTTTTATCCAGAGACGCTAAGCCGCTTTGGAATATCACTAATCGTGTCGATCCACTTAGGTTGCAGCGCCGCTATTTTTGCATCAAAAACTTGTAAGTTTGGTTCGTAACCTTCTAGTAGATCTAATAATAAATCTTCTATATTTTGAAACCATTGGTTGGCTGTATCCGATAGCATGAATGCAATGGCTTTTGGCTCTACCGCTTGAGCAACCGTTAACGGAAAATAACGTCCTACGGAGTCAACGCTCGGAATCATAATACCCAAATAGGCTTTGTCGTCTATAACGCCAGGGGCAATACAAAAACGCCACATGGGGCTTTGGCTATAAAGTGGTAGCCACTGATCGCCGAGCTGGTTTTGGCTGTGTAAAATATTCACCTTTAACCATTCGTCCCAGCGATTCATAAATACGCTGCTCATGCGGCGATGAATGAAATCACCGGTTAAAGGAATCTTGCCAAAAAACCCTAAATTACTCATATATATTCCGTTATCTTGTTTTGTCTTACTTATCACGTTTAGCATTACTTATTTAAATTTATGCGCTTCAATGGGCGACTTTTAAAACACGCCTATAAATTCACGATTTTATATTCTCGTAGGACAGCTAAATTTAAACTTCTTGGATAAGGCAAACGGGTTATCACTGGTGCTCGCAATCAGGTCGTAACGCACGTCATAACCATTACTGTTTAGACTTAAATTAAATCTTTCGGGTTTAGAGGTTGGCGAAAGTGAGACTTTGTTAAGAACTTTCATCCATGCCCAGGGCCCAATTTCAACCATGTTGCTACTGGATCCATCGGTATGTTGAGTATTAACTCTTACGCCGAACTCAGGCTGAGGACCAGGCCAAGTCATCTTTTGAGTCAATAGTGGACCATGAGAATACTGTTCTTTTTGACCATAAATATTAAAGCTAGTGCGGCTAATAGCGGCACTCATGCTATTGGGGCGAAGCGAGAATTCAATGCCTGCAACAGCGCTGTCATAAGCGAAATATGCACGTTTAATCTGGTCGGCCGTTTCGAAAGTTTTAAGCGCAGCTGATGAGATAACAATAGGGGTCATCTTTGATGAGCGCACTTGCCAAGGGGTTGTTGAAATGTCGATGTATTTTCTTAAGTGGGTATTAAAGAAGGTATCCATCATGCCGGTATAACCAAAGAAGCGCGAAAAGTCGTCAAGGTGAACGTCATTGCGTGAGGTTTGATCAAGTGGGTAGCGGTTCTCTATGGCGGATTTGCAGAAACTTAGCATTTCATCTTTCCACATCTGATTAAGGTGAGTGATCACACCACTTTGAGAAAGTGAAAGGCTGCGCGATACGATGCTTTGCAGAATAGGCTTTATGTAAATATCGGATTGATTTTCACTAAGATAATTAATTTTAGTCGCGACGGTACTGACTTTATCAGCGAGAGCAGGAGGAACCCCGCCGGCGACATTTTCAAACGCGATTGCGGTGATGATTTTCTTTAATTCTTCTAGGTTTGCAATCAGTACAGCACTGCCTGCTTCTTCGCCTTCATCAGTATTGACCAGCGCATGAATTTCAGAGAACTCTTCTGTTACTAGGTCTTTTCGCTGAGACGCTAACTGGCTAATAGCATCTTCAGACGAATTACCCAACAGTTTGGCTAATGTTTCTTGTGCTTGTTTTAACGCGCCATCTTCCGTTGCTGTTTTTAACAATACGTTTGGCTTGGTTAACTGAGTTTGTTTAGTAATTGATTCCATTAGCATCACAAAAGGGGATGCGGGTGAAGTAATGACGTCTAATACACGTCGAGCCTCTTCAAAAGAGGTAAAAGGCATAATGTCTAAGTCGGCTAACAAGTCCCGATATTGCTTACGGTAATCGTATAGGTAGCGTGATTTAACCTGTTCAATAATCGCTTCACGATCCATGTGTTGAATGGCAGGGTGGTCTTCACCGTATACCCATGCTTCACCCAATACGCTGTCAGCAACTTCATTGATGCCGCCAGCGATTAGTAGTGTGTAAACAGGCTTGGTATATAGGGGTGATAAGCCATTTGATAATGAATGACCACTTTTTCGGATAAAAACTAGTTCAGATAATGATTTTCCTGCATCACGGAAAATTGAAAATCCTTTGGCGCTCATTGGGCTGTTAGGTTGACCAAAATTTTGCTGTTTGATGCGCGCATAAATTTGTTCGTCGAAGCTAATAGATTGCAAACTTGCGCGTGTTTCACTAATGAGGCGAGCATCTAGTGCCAATGGCATAGGCAAAGGGCGTTTAGCGAATAATGTATTAATGTGCTCGGTAAGCTGAATTTGTTGTGATTGAGTCAAGCTAGCGCTTTGTGATTTCAACCAAACTTCATTAAAAAATGCGATCACTTCATTAGGATCGTAATGTTCTTCTGACCCTAGCATTAAATACGTTCTGAGCGTGATGTATTTAAGCGATAAGGGTAGCTGTCCTTTAGTTAATATATTTTCAAGCTCTAAGATCAGACGTGAATAAAAACCACTCTTTAACGTTTTAACATAGGCATTGCTAGTTTGTTGCGCGAGTTTAGCTTGTTGAGCTAGGCCAAAACTGTTGTACCACGGTGGAGTAAATACAGCAGCATGCTCTTGGCGTACATCTTCTTGCTGAAGTTCATCAATCGGGTAGGCAGCTGTTTTTAACGCATGCAATAGCGGTAGAACACTAATGGGAGAGCCTTCGTAGCGTGATATTTTTTGCGCTTTTATCAGGCTCTCATCAATATTGTTATCAACTTCGGTAATGTAGTCTTGGCTGTAAAGAAAACCGCCAGTCCAAGTCAGTAATAATGCAAGAGTAGCGGCTGCTATGCCTGCGCCAGAGAAACGACGAATCCAACTTAGTCTGTTTTCGAGCTTTAAATCAATACCTGCTAAGCTAGATTCGGCAAAAGCGACTTTGATTAATAAATCCGAAATAAAGTAGCTCTTACCTGTTGATTGGTTGGCTGCCGCTTGTTGGTTATAAGCCAGTTGGTTGACTAGGCGGTCGATTGGCATGCCTTCTTGGGTGCCGCTGGTAAAATAAACACCCCGTAACATGGCGTCTTTTTCATAATGTGTATTCTCGAAAATATCCGATAAAAACTCATTGAGTTCCGATTTTAAAAGCTGCAGTTGTTTTGGAAAACCAATAATGGCAGCTTTACGATCGACAGATTTTTCATTTTGGATGCGGTTTAAAGATTGTTCTTGTAAACGTCTGACGAGCCCGTCAAATTCTTCTTCAAAAGCGTGGCAAGGGTGTACTTGATCGTTTAACTGAAAGGTCGTGCCCCATACTTGTTTACGGTCATCTTGGTCTAGGTTAGAGAAAAACTCACTAAAACCACTGATTAAATCAGATTTTGTGATCATTACATAGATAGGGAACTTAATACCAAGTTGTGTATGTAATTCCTGAATTCGCATTCTTATAGCGGCAGTATGCTGCTGACGCTGATGAGGCGTTTGCAGTAATAAATCGCTGGCACTGATGGTGACAAAAGCCCCATTGACGGGTTGTCTTTTACGATATTTTTTTAGTAATGATAAAAAATTGAGCCAACCACTGCTATCGGTATCTTGGTTGCTATCTTGAGTCACGTAGCGGCCTGCGGTATCGATCATAACGGCTTGATCGGTGAACCACCAATCACAATTACGAGTACCACCAACACCTTCAATTGACTGTTTTCCCGTGCTCTCGGTGAGAGGGAATTTAAGCCCAGAGTTGATTAATGCGGTGGTTTTACCACTACCAGGAGGGCCAATAATAATGTACCAAGGCAACGAATAAAGGTTTAGTTTTTTCTTGAAAAAACCTGTGCCTTTATTTAATAACGTCATTGCTTCAGAGAAACGTGATTGTAAAACTTTAAGCTCTTCTTGGTTAACGTCGTCAGCTGAGTTGTCTTCGACAATGGCTTCAACCATGCCTTGTTCTTTTTTATTATCAATGATAATAGTGATCAAGCGTTTGATGAACCATGCACAAATAACAAATATGAGTGTTATCCACTGATTCGTTGTATCCGCTAAAGGTGTCCACTCACCAATACTGATGAGTGGGCCAATTAGGAATATAAATACGGCTAAGATAATTAATAAAAATATACCGATCGTCCAAGGGCTACTAAAAAAACTCTTTAATTTATTCATGAGGTTCATATCGTATACAAGTTAATTTCGATGCGGCGGTTGATGGCTCTATTTTCGTTCGAGTCATTGGGTACGATCGGTGACGAATCTGCTACACCTTCACCTACTATTTCTCTTTCTGGTAGGTGTGTTTGAATCAGTTGGACGATGGTATTAGCACGCTTGCTTGATAACTCCCAGTTTGATGGGAACTGTAATGTTCTAATAGGAATGTCATCGGTATGGCCAGTCACTTGAATAAACCCAGGGGTATTTTTTAAGGTGGCGATAATGTTGGCAATGGTTATTTCTTTTTGCTGAGTCAACTTGGCAGAGGACGGTTTAAACAAGTTGGAGCCAAAAACGATAATACGTACCCCCCCAGAGATATCTTCAACGGTTAAATTGTTTTGATTGATGTCGTGTTTTAACTGGTTACGGATATAGCTTAAGTGTGTCGTACGCTTAATAGGTCGATTATTTCTGACGATCGGTTGTAAATTACTTGAAATAGACGCCGTTTTGATAGCCACAGGATCTGATTGCTGACCTAGTGTAATAACAAAGGCTGTGAAGGTCAGTATGGCGATTAACAGAGAAACCCCTGCTGCAATTAATAAGCGTTTATTGCCTGATAAATTGGTCTTTTCTTCATTAACCGCGCCGCGCCAATGATTTGAAAGCTGCTTGGGTGCTGCAGGGCGATAAGTTGAAATGATTTGATAAAGATTGTCTTGAATACTGGATAGTTCGATAGACCCTGTGTCGCTGAGTCGGTAACGCCCTTGAAATCCTAATTGTAGAATGAGGTAGCACAGCTCAATTAAATCCAAGTTCATGGCTGGGCTTTGAGTCAGTAGATTAATTATGTCAAAAAACTGAGTGCCACCTTGATTGTTTTTGTGGAACGTCATCAATAGGTTGCGAGTCGCCCATAAACTCTGTCCACCCCACGGGGTAGACATCACCATTTCATCTAGGTAGGCGCAAATAATGTAGCGGGCCGTTATGATGGTTTCTTTTGGCAGACCTTGGTTTTTTAATTGTAAATCAATGGCTTTTAGATCTTCAGCGATCTGTTGATACAGTGCTTTTGGGTCAGGATGGTGGCTCATAGAGCGAGCATTAATGCCTAACGTCAGCAGAGGAGTGGCCGCCGATACAATAACATTAACATCGCAATGAAGAGATACTGCCGCAGGGGAGCGCATCTGTTGAACAGGAGGCGGTGTTGCATTTTTCTGGCTAAAGGCAGGTTGCCCTGGCGGCGCACTCGCACGACTGCGTTGACGATTACTAGCAGGTCGCGAGATAAACACAGTACGATCTGCATCATCGTCTGCGGCATTATTTTCTTGAAAGAAACGATCATCCTGGCTCATATCACTTTACCTTTGTATTGCCCAGAGCTGTAATTTAAGACCAGGCACCTGATCACCAATATGAATGGCCATGCCGCTGCTATTCTTTAAGTCTTGCCATGCTTCACAGTTTCTATCGAGCTCAAAAGGAATAAAACCGTCGTGGTAAGGCAGCTCTCTTGGCATATAAGGAAGTAGCTTGATGTTAATGCCCGGCAAGCTAACCATGATGAGCTCACGAATTTTTTCAATAGAGCTGATTTTTACTAAGTTAGGGAAGTTACGTTGTAAATCTTCGCTTGGAATATCGGCTTTAATAGTCAGCACAAATGTAGAGCTTTGAACCAGTTGAGGGTCTGACAAAATGGCTCGGTAAATACCATACTTTGGATCTTTCAGTGGGATATTAAACGCCCGGGCTTTGGTTGAAAGTGATGATAGGCTTTCTTTGATCAAATCGGCCAGTGGTGCAAAGGTATCGGCTATATTGTCGTGTCGGTAACCGTCAAGGTTAGGCATGATTCGCTTTTCAGAAAAAGAAGCCAACTCACCAACAAGCATAATCATGTGCTGATACGCTAATTCAGGGTGCAGCCTGGGCAAGCCAATGAGGTGCTGCATTAGTTGGGTATAGCGATTAACAAGTTGCAAACTTAAAAAGTCTTCAACTTCTGCGACGCCGCCGGTACCCGAAGCACTGGCTGATATTCTGCCACTTAAATCAAGCGCGCGCTGATTCAGTAAGTCTTTTGTTAATGTAAGCAAGTCAGATAGGTTATCACTGGCGTTACAATTAATGAGTGGCGGGATGAAGCGATGATTGAAACTAATTTGCTTATCTTTCGAGCACTCTGAAACGTTTGCGATAGCGAGACTGCTATATTGAGAGCGAGTATCGTTTTCTAGCATGATCGTAAAGCGTAAGCCCCCAACCATCAGGGTGGTAGAGCTAGGGCGATGCGTAGAAGAGTCATTGGCTTCTAATGTTTTTGACGTATATCGCTGAAGACCTTGTTCTGAATCTGGGTAAAATACTTCGACTTCGCTAGAACGAATAGGCAAGCAAAGATAAACCTGCTGGTTAATAACGCCTTCCTTTAAATCAATCGGAGCAGGAGCTGGGTCTTCTTCTGGAATATTGAAAGGCGTACCGTCTGGCATAATTCCCGAGGCACTGCGGATTGCAATTTTTCCTTGGTCTAACAGTTGGCTATCAAGGGTTAGTTCATCAAAACCCCAGGCATAAGGACCACTGAGCTGTCTTACTTTATTAATGTAAGATTCAAAATATCGGTCATTTTGTTGAAAGTGTGCGGGTTTAATAAATAAACCTTCAGTCCACAGTACTTTGTTTTCTCTAGACATAATTTAATCAACTAATTTTATTTTAGTATTTAGCTCATCAATAGAGATAAATAGGTTTGAGCTGTGCAATATTGATCGGCATATATAGCCAAAAAAACATTTCTCAGGGGTTTCAATAACGGCGCGCCATTGAGACTCTTCTAATTTTCTAAATTGATAAATAACACCAATTGCACGAACGTTCTCAGGAATCTCTTCATGGTAGAGTTTGCGTGTATTCGGCAAAACTAAAACGTTCGATTTCTGAAGTAGACTGCCAGCTAAAGGATTATCTTCTGTATGAAACAAATCAAAATAATCCGCTTTTAGAAATCCTTCAGTTTCTGATAAGTAATACAGTGTGATGTTTAATGGTCTGCTTTCGTTGTTATGATCAGGATTTATGAAATTGGATGTAATAATTTCAAAATGCGCATCAACACCGTCTTTCTTTAGGGTAGAGCAACCGACACAGCTAAATAATAGCGTGAAGGCAATCATCAAAAATTTGCTGTAATCACTGAACATTGTTATTAAGGGGTTATTCATGGCTGTTAAATTCGTCGTAGGCTTGAGCAAAGGTTTCACCAAAAATACGCTGAAAACTATCGTCGGAGTCGACTTTGTATTCTGAGTTGTAAAGGTCTTTATATTGCTGCCATAGTTTCGCTTGAGAAGATTTTGTCGTGCTAAATTTGTCAAGCAGCCCAGTACTTTTGTTGTTTTTGTTAAAGCTATCTTCTAAAGAGTCAGCATCAAACTGTTTAAGCAGATCCGTCATGGCTACTCGCACGCCATGCAATAATGCAGATTGATGTTGATTGATGTCTTTAAATGCTTGCTTGAATGCGAGGTCACTGCTTAAAAAACCTTGACGCTTGTGGTGAAATAAAGAATTGATAGCATCTTCGGCATTACTTGAAAATTTAAGTGGGTTATTTTCAGACGTAGTTAGTAGGGTTTTACTCACTCGAAATTCATTTTTGATCGCAGCTCTTGCCTGCAACAACTCAATGGTACTTTGCATAACCGTAGGCATTAATGCCAGCCACTGAACTGCAACTTCTTCCGTCAATAAGTCTTGGTTATAACCCTGCTGTTGAAATTCATTTTTAGCGATAACTAATAAATTATCACTAGAAGGAGCCGTGGGTTGATTCGCTACGGCTTCTGGATTTTTACGTTTTCTTGGGCGCGTATTAGCAGGTCGTTCCAACATGCTCGCACGCTCAGCAATAGCGGGGCTTGGTATTGCATTAATAGCGGGAGGTAACTCTTCAGAATACAAACTGTCTTCAATCAAACCAGAAAAGAAATCATCGTCATCGATATTATTGATACCGTTAAGCTCACTACTAGGTGGCGTATCATTGATATTTTTGTCGCGGGTATTCGTAGCTTCGGTTTCTATAGAGCTGTTATCTAAGGAGCTTTGATTAATCGAGTTAAGTGCAGCTACAGGAGGTTTTTCTTCCGGCTCAGGAAATGAAAAACTTGTATTGTCCCAGTTTTCTGGAATGCCTTCGATCACCGCATCCGAGCTCGGAATGGGAGTTGCACTGGTACTTTTTTCTGAGAAACTCATTGCTTGCTTAAATGCAGGCGTGCGTTCAATGCTATTGGCAAGAGAGGGGGTCGTTTGCTGAACTTCTGAGTTATGGGCAGTGCTTCTATTGGGCGCTAGTAAGTCTAAAGGATCAGAACTATTTCCCCAAAAATCATCCATTTGATTATCCCACTCTGCATGTTCGGCTGCTAGTGACGGGTTGGAATTCTGAAAGTCTGTATTTGAAGTAAGTTGAACGCTGGCTTGAATTAGATAGTCACCGACTAAAAAAGTTTGGCCTTCTGTAATAATAAGTTCTTGGTTATGACCAATGTTTTCATCAGTCAGACCGTTTATTGTTCCATTTGAACTGATGTCTTTTAAATAAAACTGATTATCACGAGTGAATACTTCTGCATGTTTGGAAGAAATGAAACGATCTGGATCGGGTAAAATCCAATCACAATTGGGGTTGCGACCAATAATAGAAACGCCCGTGCCAAATGTGATGGTTTTTTCAGCAGGGGTTCCGCAAGACGGATTATTAATAATTTTGAATGTTAACTTCATGAAATCCATTTCATAATAAATCGTGTTTGGTTAGTACCTGCATTAGTTAGTACCTGTATTATTAGTCCCTTTTTTTAGTACCAATAATTTATGGGTAGTACCTATTCCTTAAGGATTGAATGATAACATCAAAAAAAAGAATTACATTTTATTTTGCAGTTTTTTGTTACTTGGTCTACTCAAAAATAAAAATTTGAGAAAATTACCTACATTAAATTTTAAAACTCTGTTATCGTCACCGCCATAAATGTTAGTAATGAAGAATAAATAATCATTATTAATGCTAAAGTATTAGGCCGCTCAAATAAGGGATTTTTGACGTGTCAGAAGATGTTAAAGACGATATAAAGAAGAACAGTGATCAGGAAGATGGCACTGTTATTCAATCCAACTCAGACCGAAACTCAGGTCTAGATGATGCGACTCAGCTTGCACAAGGTAAGCGCCGTTCTGTAGAAAATAAACCTGCAAACTTCGAAAACGAAAGCTCCGATGATCGTACTCGCATTCGCTCTGTTAGTTTACCGATAGATAATGGCGAAGAAACTCGCATCGATATTGAACATTCTATATCTCGTACTGATAATACAAACTCAACGACCGGCGCTTCACTGACTGATGCAATTAATCGAACAAATCAGGAAGTAAAAGGCTTAAAAAGTAAGCACCAAAGTATTCAGGTCATAAATCAACGCTTTCTTCTGGCCTCCAAATTGGGTGTTGGAGGAATGGGGACGGTATATAAGGCAAAAGATCTTCGGAAGGTAGAAGCGCAAGATAATAACCCTTGGGTTGCGGTTAAATTATTAAACGATGCATTTAAGGATCACCCGTCGGCATTCATTGCTTTACAACGAGAAGCTCAAAAAAGTCAAAAATTAGCTCATCCTAATATTGTGCGTGTATACGATTTTGACCGTGATGGCGAAACCGTCTACATGACCATGGAATTATTACGTGGTGAAGATTTAAATCATATTATTAAAAGAAACAAAAAAGGTTTCGCTCAAGAAGACGCTCTTAATATTATTCGTCAGGTCGGTGGTGCACTGGCTGAAGCCCACAAACATAATATTGTTCACTCAGATTTTAAACCAGGCAATATATTTTATACCTCTAGCAAAGTAGCCAAGGTTTTTGATTTTGGTATTGCCCGAGCAGTCGCTGAAATCGGTACAGGTCAAGTTTCAGACGTTGATACTGATGGAGATAGTCGTGACCATACAATGTTTGATGCATCAACATTGAATGCATTAACACCTGCTTATGCCAGTAAGGAAATGCATAATGGTCAGGATGCTTGTAAAAGTGATGACGTCTATGCGTTAGGTTGTGTGGCGTATGAAGTATTAACGGGTCGACATCCGTATGGCAAGGTTCCAGCAAATAAGATTTCGACAAAGCAAATTAAGCTTCCGGTCGTAGAGGGGCTAAAGCGCGGTCAAGTTAAAGCGCTACAGAAATCTATAGCCATCGACAGAAAAGATCGATACGAAACAGTTGATGAATTTTTAAATGATTTTTTACCAGAAAGAAATAAGATTGGGCGAGCAGCAAAGATAATTTTTCTCGGCTTAGTTATCGCGCTGTTAGCTAGTGGTGGGCTTTATTACCAGCAACAGCAAGAAATCTTAATAAAAGAGCAGGCGTTACTTAAAGAGCAGCAATTAATTGAAGAGCAAAAGATTGCGGCCCAAAAGGCGATAGAAGTTGAAAATGCTCGATTAGCAGAAGAAAAGCTGAAAAATCAGAAAATAAATCAGGTTAAGTCGACTCTGGATAGCCAGTTAAGTTACTACTTAGACCGTGCGAATCTTTTGAAGGAAAAATTAGAAGAGCATGCCTTTGTGTCTTCGTCATCCGACAGCCTAGAATGGCAGTTATCTGTAGGTAGAAATATTTCATCTTTAAGTGAAGTGTATCAGCCTACTCATTGGTTTAATGATTTTTACAATAATAATACCGAAAGTTACCTTCAGCCATTCATTAAAAATGCAGAAAATAAATTCAATGCAGGCCAGCGAGATACCAGTAAGTGGTTAGACGGTTATTATCAAAAGGTCTCAAACGTTTATCTTTCGCAAGCTAGAGATAAAATCTACATCGAAGACTTTGCCGCTGCTCAAAAAATGATTGGTTTAGCGCGACAGTATGATAGTGGTAATGAAGAGATTAATAGCACTCAAAAACTATTAACTGAAAAGTGGCAAGAAAAGAAAAAGCAAGATCAGTACATGGTTAGACAATCTAGCTTAAGTGCTTATCAAGCACAAAATTCAGCGGTTACCAGAGATGTTAACGCTTGTTCCGAGCAATTGACGGTCGTTAATGACTCGTTTACTTACAACATGAAAGGTTTGCAGAGAGCATTAACAAAACTAAGCCGAAACTTCCGCTCCATTTCAAACGAAGTGACCGCCGGTAATTTTGCTCATGTTGAAAATCTAGGCCAATGCATTCGACTGTTCGGTGAGACCGATCCGAGTGCGGGTAAGGTTGTATTAGCAAAAGCAAAAGGTATGTTTCCAAGCTATGCCTCTGCTCTCAATGATATAACAATCAGACCGTTTGATTCGTGTTCGCCGGCCTTTGCCGAAAAAGGTCGCCGCTATTCGTGTACCGATAGGCTTATTAGTGACTTAGCGAAGCGCGGCCCTGAATTGGTCGTGGTAGAGAGCGAAGCGCTGGGAGTCTATTCAATTGGTAAATATGAAGTAACACAAGGGGAGATGGCAAGCTACTGTCAGGCCTCCAATGAATGCGATGTTCCTGAAGATAAAAGCTTTCAATTACCTGCTACAGGCTACTCGTTAAGTCAAATTGACGGCTATATAAAATGGCTCAGTCAGGAAACAGAGTTTGATTATCGTTTGCCGACTTATAGTGAATGGCAACATGCAGCCAAGGCGAAGAATAGTGAACTCGATAATAATAGAAATTGTCAGCTAAATTCACGGGGGTTAATCAAAGGCACTCGCCTATTACCGGTCGATATTGGTCAACCTAATGATTGGGGGTTGATTGGCCATGTTGGTAATGCACAAGAGGTCGTATTTGACGGGAGTAAACATCAAGCGGCTGGCGGTTCAATTCTAACGCCAATGGAGAGCTGTAATACATTAGCTTTACAGAATTATAGTCTGGAAGCAAAAGATGTAACGGGCTTCAGGGTTTTAAGAAAAGTAGAATTGACTAAGTAGGATATAACGTGAAAAAACTATATACGTACTGCTTGCTATTGCTGGTGAGCATGCAATCAGCTTGGTCAACTGAGGCTGTTTCTAATGAGCTTGCTGAAGCCAAAACGGTTACCGAGGTAACTCAATTTGATAATGCGATTCAAATAGGAAACTTTAAGGGCTGGAGTATCTATCTTGATAATGACGTTGAGACCGATACCTCGGGTTTTGGCTTTTATCAAATCGCACCGATGATCATTAATCAACTTCATGGTGGTGAAGTGCCGATCACACACTCTACCAAAGGTTTAATAGCACTTTCAGATTACCTAACCAAGCTGTTTCCAGAAATGGATGTAGAGCGTAAAGGCACACTGAATGAGTATCAGCTTACAAAAATCTTTAATCTGGCATTTGATATAGGTCTAAGTAATAAAGCAGGCATTGAAAAAGAGACTGAAAGCTTAGTATCAATCGATCAAGCAATCACACAAACCTTGCAGAAAATTGAGCGTTTTTATCTAGTCGAGTTGAATTGTAAGGTGAATACGCAATGGTCTCGAATTAAGGGTAAACCTCAATTATCTTTAAGTATCGCCGCAGATACTAGCACTAGGAATGCTTCTGCAAACTGCTTCAATAAAGTTGAAAATAAGGTCGCTCGTTCTGAGATGCTCTGGGTTAATAAATTAATAATTAATACGCCAGATGATGATCATATTAGAAGCTATAACCTTGAAGCTTATGAGTTGCTTGATCGATTATTAAAAGAAAAAACCAATTATAGCTCTACGGGTGTTAATGGCTTTCCTACTGAGCAGTTAATTATTTTGGCAAGTGACCTTTCTTCGATGTATTACACGACCAATGGTGGAGAACTATCAGATCAGGATAATCGCCTATTAATTACAAAATTGATGGAAGTTTATCAATCTAGAGGGTTAACCTTTGATCGTCTAGGAGAAATCGCAGACGCCTTGAAGGTCTTCTATCGTAAACAAGGCTTTATTATGTCGACGGTGTACGTACCCCAGCAGGATTTTTCTAAAGCCAATGGCGTGATTCAACTAACACTACAGAGTGGTGTTTTAGGTAAGGTTAAAGTGAATGCCGATGCAGATGCTGGTTATAGCGAAAGCGATATTCTGAGTGTATTTGATGATTATATTGGCCAAAGCGTTACTACCGATATTTCAGATACTTATTACACTCTTGGCTTATTCCCCGGTCTCTCGGTAAAGTCTGGCTTATTTGAAGTCGGTGATAAACCTGGTGAAACCAATCTTATTGTAGATGTTGACGAAAAGTGGGGCGCAGCATCCATATCTGCTGATAATTTTGGAACGGACTTAACGGGTAAAAATAGATTGTTAGCTTCCGTTGCCTGGGCTAACCCTTTGGGGTACGGAGATAGTCTTTCGCTAGGTTATTTGCATGCATTTAATCCAGAAAAAACCCAGCTGGGGTTTATTAACTATGAATTTCCGTTACTACTGCCAGCAACTCGTTTAAACATCGCTTACGACCAAAACCTATATTCAGCATTGAGAGATGTTGGTGGCGGTATTCCGGTATTGGTAGAAGGTAAAACTGTAAATTATGGCCTGTCAGTGATTCAAAATGTACTGGCAAGTAAAGATGCAAATTTGCAATTAACCCTGTCGGCAACTAAAAAATCGGCACTCGTTAACTCAAAATTTATTCTTGCAACGCCCAAGAATAAAGATAAAAGAACTGAATTATCAAATGTCTTCGGCGCAAGCATCGACATGGACTTTTTGATAAAGTCGCTGCGTACTGCTGTATTTTTTAATACATCTGGTTTTTCTGGAAGCGTAAGTGATGCAGAAGACATTCGTGTAAATGAAAATTTCAAAAAAATAACGGCTTCCTTTAATACCAGTACACTACTTGCGTTCAGCCAATCGTTTAAATCTAGATTATCGTTTTACGCAACGGGCAGTTATAGCGAAGAAGCACTACCCAGTTATGAGCAGTTTAGTATCGGTGGTCCAGACAAAGTTAAGGCGTTCTCATCATCTGTCTTTGTCGGTGACTCAGGGCTGTATGGGCATATAGAGTGGACCACGGATTTGGTTGATTTATTAAGTGATACGCAAATCGCAGCAGATCATCAATTAAATGCAGGTGCATTTATCGAGAAGGCGGGTGCGCGCTTAAATGGATTTGATCAAAGCGTCCCTGTTAATGCAGAAGTAAGCGGTTATGGTGCGCTTTTAAGATATAGCTGGCGTCGTAACTTAGTCGTTGATACGAGCTTATCCTTTGTTGATAAACAATTTTCTGAAGATGATTATCAGTTTGTTGACAAGGGTGATAATGGAAAGTGGCTAGTGAGTGTTCGTTACACCTACTGATTAGTCAAACATATCAAATTAATGGAATATGAATAAGAAATAATTATCTCTTGTTCAAGGTATAAAGCATGAAGATTAAGGCGTTGTCGCAAAAAACATTATTATCCAGAATTATCATGGCTAATGCTTTATTGGTTTCACCCATTATTTGGGCGGCACCGCAAGGCGGAATTGTGACAAGTGGTACAGGCGACATTAATTCACAAGGTCTTATCACCAATATTCATCAAAGTAGTCAGCAGCTGATTGTTGATTGGAATAGCTTTAATTTAAACGCTAACGAGATTGTGAATTTTTATCAGCCTGACGCTAGCTCCGTAGCGGTTAATAATATTAATCAGTATGACGGGAGTCGTATCAACGGCCAAATTAATGCGAATGGCCAGATTATTTTGATCAACCCAAGAGGGCTTATTTTTGGCTCTGATTCTCAGATTAATACTGCGGGTTTAATTGTTAGTACCTTATCTATCGCTAAAGAAGCATTTTTGAATGGAGAGTATTTCTTTCAAGATCTTGATGATGGGCAGGGAGTTATTATTAATAACGGTACAATCCATGCTTCAAGTGGTGGTATTACACTTCTAGGTGATTCGGTAATAAACAACGGTATTATTCAGGCGGAATTAGGGTACATAAATTTAGCTGCTGGCAAGCAAGCCTATCTTAGCTTTGATGATCAGGGTTTTTTAAGTGTTAAAATTGATCAAGAAGTTCTGAATAATGAACTCGGCTTAGATCAAGCGATTGAGAATAATGGTGAGTTGAGTGCCGGTGGGCGAGTAGCCATTTCTGCAAAAACGAGTAGTGAGCTGTTTGACCGTGCCATTAATAATACCGGTATTGTTAAAGCAACCGGTTTTAATTTAAACGAGCCAAATAATGTGCCTAGCATTATCGTTACTTCTAATGGTGACATCAATAACAACGGAACACTTGATGCATCGAGCACTCGCAGTGGTCAAACGGCTGGGTTAGTTACTTTAGAGGGGAATAAAGTAATTCATTCGGGGGTGATTGATGTTAGTCATCAGCAAGGCGTAGGCGGTGATGTCGATATATTGGGCGATTTAGTTGGTCTAGATAATACTTCAATCGTCAATGCTAATGGACAGCAAGGTGGTGGAGACGTCCAAATTGGAGGTAGCTATCAAGGTAAAGATCAGAATGTTAAAAATTCCAGCTCTACCTTTGTAAGTTCTGAGAGTGACATTACGGCCAATGCAGGTATTACTGGCGATGGTGGTGATGTCGTTGTTTGGGCTGATGAAAATACCTACTTTTATGGGAATATTGAGGCGAAGGGGGGGCTTCAAGGTGGCAATGGTGGCGATGTAGAGGTTTCAGGTAAACAGTACCTTAATTTTGAGGGCTCGGCAGATTTAAGTGCTACAAACGGACAGTCGGGTGAGTTGTTATTAGATCCTGATACATTAACAGTGATTGCAAATGGCGCCGGCGAAGAATCTGATTTTACCCATAATAATCTATCGGGAACCGATGGTTTAATTGAATTCCCAGAAGTTGGTTTAACCAACGCAACAATCAAGGCAGAGACCCTGCAAACGCTTTTAAATACTAATAACGTAAAGTTAACAGCGACTGATCTGATCAATGTTAATTCATCCATCATCAATGCAGGCAGTACCAATACACTCGAGCTTTATTCAAATGGCGCTATCAATGTTAATGCATTGATTCAAACCAATGGTGAGTTAATTATTGAAGCGGGTGCAGGCAGCACGATACAGCTAAATAATAATGTTCAAGGTTCATCTGTTTATTTGTCAGCCAATGAGTTAAGCGGTAATGGTGCTATTACCGTTTCAGATAGATTAAATATTGAGCAGATATCTCAAAGTTTGAGCTATTCAGGCACCGTGACAGGCAGTGACGCGACTCTGGTGACAAGTTCAGCAAATAATACCTTTGATCTAACGGAAGCTGATAAGCAATTTAAAATTTCTAACGCGACGTTCACTGGTTTCTCCAATGTCACCTCAGGTGCTAACGCGAGTATTAATGGAACGTTCGCAGGCGAAGATTTTATTATCACGAGCTCAGAAAATTTATTGGTTAATGAAACGGCGTTTAGTCAAGTCACTCAGGTAGACGCAAAAGTAAGTACTCAAGAGAGTGCTATTGATACCGTCTCAGGAAGCTCAAATTGGGCATTAACCGCAGATGGATTTCAAGCCTCTGGTATCACCTTTAAAAATATCGATGTTGCCAATAGTGGCGATGGTGGCCTAGTAACAGGTACTGCGCTAACGAATAAGTTTAAAGTCGTTGGTGATAATTCAGTATTAGTGGCTGGTACGACCTTTAACCAAGTTGATGATGTGGTTGCAAGTACAGGTGACAATGATGTTGAGTTTAATGGTGATGAGATGTCTATTCAGGGCATGAATGATATTTCGTTAGCTGGAATAGACTTCAGCAACATTGAAACGATCAATAAATATAATATTAATAACAATAATAGCCAGTCACTTTTAGGTACTTCCTTAAGAGATGAGTTTGTTATTGTCTCTACCAATACCGTATCGGCAAACGGTATTACCTATCATGGCATCGGCAATGTTGATGGCAAGGGCAGTGGCTTTGATAGCATTACCGGGCTGACAGGACAAACGTGGACAATTGAGCGTAGTACCGAACTTGAAAATCTAAATGCTGTAATCGGGTATTCCGGTTCAGGAATACTGTTTTCAAATATCGAAAGTGCTGACAGTATCAGTTCTGGAGGCCTTATAGGAACGGATTTCGCAGATCAATTTAAGACAACAGGCAATAGCAATCAGATCAATTTTGAAAATGCATTTATTTTTGATGCCATCGTTACAGTCGATGCAAAGCAAAATACGGCACTCAGTTTAAATACGCTTGATACTTTGGATACGGCAAATTTTGCAGAGGAATCTTTTTCGGTCAATACCAATAATTCTATTTTTGGAAACGGCATAACCTTTAAAAATGTAGAAAAATTAAGTGGTGAATCTTCCGATACATTAACGCTGTTGAATCCCGTTCTTAATTATAAATTGACGTTAGAAAATACAGTATACGGATTTGAGACAACATTACTGAGCGATAGCAGTGAAGTAATAAACGAAGGCTATTCTGCTAGTGGGATCATTAATGATGTTTCTTTTAGCGGACTATCAAATGATAATGCTGAGACCTACCTGTTAGAAAAAGTCGGTGAGAAATATCAAATAACAGTATTAGTGAACGGTGTTAAGAAAATCACCTCGCAAGAGTTCACAGATCTAGTATTTGTAGATGGTATTGATAATAACGATACCCTTTTGTTTGATACGAGTATCGAACTGGATTCAAACAACATGTTTGATACCGATACTCGTATGTTCAGTACCACACTAACGGGAAGTAGCAACGCAACTCGTTTTTCGAATTTCAAAATTTATGATTTATCTGAAATAGGCAATGATCATAGCCTAGGGTTTACCAATACCATTGCAAGAACCTTTAGCGTATTGGAAGGCGTTGAGTATGGTTTTTCTGAGGCCGATACGCAGTTTTTAGGTTTTGATCAAATCAATACAAATGCGTCTGGTAATGTTGAAGGTCAATTAAATACCTTGCAAGGAACTGAGGGCGATGAGCAATTTGAACTTCTGTCATCAAATGGTAATGCAGAAGAACCTAAGCTATTGGTTAATCAGGTGGCGTTCTCTGGAATTGGTATCGTCAACGCAGGCACGCGTGAAAATGATGATGATCAAATTATATCGAATACATCGCAGAATTGGCAGTTAGCAGATAATGGTGCTTTTTCGAGCCAGGGCATTGTCTTTAATAATGTTGAGCGTGCAAGTGCCGTCGATTCGAGTATTCATGGCAGTATCAACTCAGACATCTTTAAGATTTATGAGACCACTAATACAGTTGATGCTAATGGTATTGTATTTGAAAATATTAAATACCTTGATGGTGATTCGCATGATCAGGGCCCTTCGAGTGACTCGCTAGTAATTGCCCCGGATCAGCTGTTTATACACAGTAATAATGATATGCAGATAACCGCGTTGGATGGGGCTGATAGATTAACGCAAGTGGGTGATCCATCTGAGCTCAGCCTTGATTATAAAAATATTGAAATAGTCGATATAAAAACAACGGGCAATGTCAGTTCAACGGCTGGCTTTAAGCAATTGAATATAGATGCTGAAAACTTGACCATAAACACTGCTGATGACGTCACATTTGATCGACTTTCTATTAAGGATGATATGAGTGTTACCTCGCAAGGGAGTTTAAACTTCTTGAGTGATACTGAACTAACGGGCCGCGATGTAAGTTTAGTGGGTGAGGAAATCAGTTTTAGAGGCAGTTTGAAGGTTGCCAGTAATACATTTTTTGTTGATGCAAAGCAGTTGAATGTAGAAGGTGATATTGATGCTGATGTAAACGCCGAACGAAGTGTTGCAATTGATATTGGTCAGGATATTAACGTTTCAATTTTTAAATCAATCGACATTTTTCTGGCCAGTGATAACTCAATTTTTAGAGATGATGAAATTGATAACTCAGACCGATTAAAGCGTTTGCTAGAAGAAACAGAGCTTGAATTATAATTTTAGGCTGTATTGTAAAAATAGAAGATTGAATGTGTAAAAATAAGTAATAAAAAAGTAGTAAAATTAGGCTTAATTTATTGATTTTGAAAGACAAGTATTATTTGAAGATTGATAATGGGCCAACTTTTTTATGATCATATTTCAGTATGTATTAAACGGGTCATTTGTTGAACAGTTTATAATAATGACCCGAATATAGAATAGTAATGTAAGAGTAGATTTGATGTATGTTTGAAAAACTAGCAAGTGAAATCACATTGGATCAACCCTGTGGGCCTTTTATTGATGACGATGAAGGTTTAGAAGATGATTTTGTAATGCTCGAAAGTATTGCCCGAGTCAATCAAGATTCTCTCACGTTAGATGGTGATGAAGAAGGCGTTGATTGGCGCGACATGCTAGCGCGATGTGAAGACCTTGCTAAACAAACAAAAGATGTTCGAGTCTATGTTTTTCTTGCTCAGGCCGCATTGCAGCTAAAGCGCTTGCAGGGATTGGCGGGTGTTGTACAGCTGATTAGAGTGACTTTATCGGAATATTGGGCTGAAACTCACCCCGTATTAGACGATGCAAAAGATGAAACTCCTTGGCGAGTTATGACGCTTAACGAGTTATCAGGTGATTCTCTAATAAGCTTGCTGACTGCGACTCCTATTGTGGAAGCTAAGCAGGCGGGTAGTTTTACGTTAAGAGATATCCGATTAGCAAAAGGCGAGATTCAGCTGGTTGAAGGATCGGAAGAACTCATACCTGAAGCAGGTTTGATAGAAGCAGCTTTTCAAGAGTGTGATCAAGAAGTATTGCAATCGTCATTGAATTTAGTAGAGCAGATACAAGATGACATTACTCAGCTTAAAGATCAGCTGGTTAATAGTGAGTGTAGTCATGCACGGTATGACTGGGACAAACTAATTAGTGACCTGAAATACATCTCAGGTGTTTATGCTCAATATGTAACTGTTGAGACTGCTGATGAAGAAATTGAAAATGAATCAGTAGGTGAACCTGGGGCAGCCGATATGGAAGTTATCGTGAAAAGTACAGGCATAAATAATCGCACAGATGTATTAGGGGCCTTAGAAAAAATTTGTGAATACTACGCAAAGTACGAGCCTTCTAGTCCAGTACCGATATTAGTAGAAAGAACCAAAAAATTAGTCACGATGGATTTTATGTCCATCATGAAAGAACTTAGCCCAGATGGGGTGAAGCAAGTTGAGTTAATTGCGGGTGTAGATGCTGATAGTTAGCAGCTGCTAGCGTAGATCAGTTAAGTAAATAGCGGTGTCTTTAATAAGCGCCGGAATGGAATATAAAAATTAACTATTTCGAGGATAGGAAATGAGCAGTCAAAAATTTATTGGCAGAAACCGAGCGCCACGTGTTCAGATTGAATACGATGTAGAACTTTATGGTGCAGAAAAGAAAGTACAAGTTCCTTTTGTTATGGGTGTCTTGTCTGACTTATCTGGCAAAAACAACAGCGAACTACCAGGAATTCATGAGCGTGAATTTGCTGATATTAGCGTTGATAATTTTGATGATCGCTTAAAAGCAATGAAACCAAGAGTTGCTTTTAATGTTCCTAACCTCATTAATGACGATGGCGGTGAACTGCCTATCGACATTACTTTTGACGATATGCATGACTTTTCTCCGGGTCAGATTGCTAAGAAAGTTGCTGGTCTTGATGAGTTATTAGAAGCTCGTACCCAGTTAGCTAACCTAGTGACTTACATGGATGGTAAAGCGGGTGCAGAAGAACTCATTACTAAAATTCTAGGTGACCAAGCGTTGTTGCAATCCTTGGTTGGTAGTAAAGCCCCAGAGACAGAGGAAGTATAACCATGTCTGAAGTCGAAGCTCCTGAGAAGTTACAAGAAGCAACAGAAACAATTGCAGCAGATGATTTTTCTTCATTATTGAAGCAAGAATTTAAACCAAAATCTGAACGTGCTTCTGAAGCCGTAAGCTCTGCCGTGCAGACACTTGCTGAGAATGTATTGTCAAACGTCAATATCGTTCCAGAAGATGCGGTTGCGACAATCAAGCAATTGATCGCCAATATTGACGAAAAGCTAAATGCTCAAGTTAACGCTATTTTACACCATGACGACTTTCAAAAACTGGAAGGTTCATGGAGAGGCTTGCATCACTTAGTTAATAATACTGAGACTGATGAGCAGCTTAAAATCAGTGTTATGAATGCGTCAAAAGACGACCTGCGTAAAAACTTAAAGAAATTTAAGGGAACCGCTTGGGATCAAAGCCCAATGTTTAAACGCATTTATGAAGAAGAATTTGGTCAGCTAGGTGGCGAACCTTATGGTTGTTTGGTGGGTGATTATCATTTTGACCACAGCCCTAAAGACGTGGATATGTTGACGAGTATCTCTAAGATTGCAGCCGCTTCTCATGCGCCATTTATTACCGGTGCAGGCTCAGAAGTTATGGGCATGGATTCTTGGCAAGAACTGTCAAATCCTCGTGATTTAACCAATATTTTCTCGACGCCAGATTATGCGCCATGGCGCTCTCTGCGCGAATCTTCTGATTCTCGCTACCTAGCGCTAACAATGCCACGCTTCTTGGCACGCTTGCCTTATGGTGAAGCGACAGACCCAGTTGATGAGTTTGCTTTTGAAGAGCTAACGGATTCTGGTGATACGGGTAATTACTGCTGGGCAAACTCTGCTTTTGCGATGGCCGTTAACATTAACCGAGCTTTTAAAGAGTATGGCTGGTGTTCTCGTATCCGCGGTGTTGAGTCGGGTGGTTTGGTAGAAGGTCTTCCTTGCCATACATTCCCATCTGATGATGGTGGTGTAGACATGAAGTGTCCTACGGAAGTTGCTATTAGCGACCGTCGTGAAGCTGAATTGTCCACTAATGGTTTTATGCCATTATTGCACAGAAAAAATACTGACATGGCCGCTTTTATTGGCGCTCAGTCATTGCACAAGCCTGCTGAATTTGATGATCCAGATGCAACAACAAGTGCTGCATTGGGTGCACGTCTTCCGTACTTGTTCTCAACCTGTCGTTTTGCTCACTATTTGAAGTGTATTGTACGTGACAAGGTAGGTACCTTTTCTGACCGTGCCGATATGCAGCGCTGGTTGCAAAACTGGGTAATGCAGTATGTTGATGGTAGCCCTGAAACATCAACAGAAGAAACTAAAGCTAGAAAGCCATTGGCTGAAGCTGAAGTAAGTGTTGCTGAAGTAGAAGGCGCACCTGGATATTATTCCGCTAAGTTTTCTTTGAGACCTCACTACCAGTTAGAAGGTTTAACAGTATCGTTAAGCTTGGTTTCAAAACTGCCTTCGGGCAAATCGTAGTTCTTTACTGCTATATCATCGCCAATTGATATAGCTTCTCTAAACCTTAAAAAAGGAGTTTACCATGGCCTCGGATATGTTTATTAAAATAGGAAGTATTAAAGGTGAGTCTAAGGACAGCGTTCATGCAGATGAAATCGATGTTCTTAGCTGGGATTGGGGCATGAGCCAAAGCGGTTCTATGCATGTTGGCGGCGGCGGTGGTGCTGGTCGTGTTAGCGTGCAGGATTTGGTAATTGTTAAAAATGTTGATCGTGCATCAGCAACCTTGATGGCTCATTGTGCTTCTGGCGAACACATTCCAGAAGTTGTTCTTACTGTTCGTAAAGCCGGTAAAACTGCTTTGGAATACCTAAGAATTACTTTGCAGCGTGCAATCGTTTCTAACGTTACTGTTGGTGGTTCAGGTGATCTATCTGAAACTGTTACTTTAAACTTTGCAGAATACAAAGTTGAGTACACTCCACAGAAAGAAGACGGTAGTGGCGAAGCAGCTGTTGAAACTGGTTTCAACATCGAGAAAAACATTGCTGTTTAATTTTTAATTAAATAGATAATGCGTAAAAGAAAACCCGCCTATGGCGGGTTTTTTTCGTTTAAAAACCTTTAGATTCTAGTCGAACCTTTTGGTCTTCTATTTGGGTCGGAGAACCAGCCCAAGTCGTCCAGCCAAGTTGAGATTGCATACCTAATTGAAATTGAGGTACGTGGTGCGATTTAAGCTCTAACTCAATATCCCAGTCGTATTCATCATTGCTGTATAGGCGAATCATTTCACGTAATTGCTGAAATAGATCGGTATTCGGTAATAGGCGATAAAATTCATCAATGCCCAGTGGGCCAATTTTGACGGTGAACTTATGCTGCGCATCAAAGACACGTTCACCTAAACTGGTATTAACACCTAGCTGATTATTATTTGAAAAAATACCAATGTTAAATTGATCTTCTTCAGACAGTTGTAGCCAGCCACCGGTCAATTGCTCTATTTCAACAGGAAGCTCTAAAAAGTCGAGAATTAAACTTTTTAAGCCATCAGCAGGGCGAGTCGCTAATGAAAAAAGTCCACTGCGGTACAGGCGATCCCATTTATTTTTATAAATAGACTGCGCAGATTGCTGTGTGCTTGCACTGGTAAGATCGTTAGTGTGCGCACTGCAATGATTATCTTCCAGTTGCGATAGCCCTGCTAGGGCCCCAATAAATAAGTCAAAATCATTATCGTCTGGCCGATCCATCTCTATGCACGGCTGAATGTTCGCTTCTGCACGGTAAAACAAGCTGATCATGCGATGATGGAAAACATCCGCAAATCGCGAGAATGTAGGGTCATCATACTGATACTCTCGACTATAAGCGTGTTCTGTCAAATGGTAAGGCATGGCCCCCATAGGACCAAAAAGACCAAAAGATAAGTTAAATAATTGATCTTTTTTAAAATCAGTATTGGCTGGAATAAAATGACTAAGGGGAGTGTGGGCAAACGCCATTGAAGGCTTTTGGCGTAATATAATATGCTCTTCTTTTGTCTTCCCTGCTTTGCCTATCTTGGGTGAATCAGAATACTTTGCATCGACAAAACGCAATGTATTAAACAAGCTAAAGCCAGTAGGGTCCTTTGTGATTTGTTTAAAAAAACTCATAAAATCGGCTGACCTCCAACTTTGGGTGGCCAAGTATGAATCTTGCCACGCTGAGGCGAAATAAGCGTTAATTGAGTAAAGCTATTTATAGACACGTATTTAGAAAAGAAACTTTCTAAAACAGCGCCCAACAAATAAATTCCTTGCCCTTCAAATCCACTCTCATCCACTTCTAATTCAATCCCAAGGCCGCGGCAATAGGCGACTTTATCGGAAAACATAAGCTGCCGATTGAGAGGTTTAGAGCGAATATTTTTAATCGCCTCAATTTGTTTCTCAATACTGGGATTTTGCACGTTGGAATATAAACGAAGCAGCTGTCTTATCTTATCGGCACCCTCATCGTTATCGCACAATGATAGATAGTTAAGAGACAGCTGATTCACAAATTGCCAGCTAATTTCAGACGGTGCCTTTGCTTGTACAGGCGTTGAAGGCCCGGCAATGACTTTAATGCTGTCGACAGGCGCGCCAGACTCAAGCGTAAAATCGGTTTGACCTCGGCCAATGGGCATATGCAGCGGTAAATCACGATTAGTACACAGTAAATCAACGCCTAGCTGCTTTAGGTCAAACTGGTAGGGTGCATTATTGCTATCAACAATCGATAAATGAATTTCGCTGCCTAAGTAACTGTTTGATCGTGCCCCGATACGTTTTTGCTGGCTAGAATATTTTCTCGGCTTTCTAATGGTAGTGAAAAATCCAGAGTCTAAATGATCTTGGTTATGATCTTTGTGACCATAAAAGGGCAAGAAACTTTGCGTCGTTTGAGTGCCACTCTTATAACCATGAACCCCCTCAACCTGATAAATTTCAAAGTCCAGTGGTCGGGTGCGGTCAGGGCTTATGTGATATTGATACTGGCCTTTCTCTAAACGCACGCGCTCGCTATGCTTTGGGAATAGATTAATGGCAGGAGAGCAAAATAGCTTAAATTGATCTTGTGTTGTCAGGGTCGTTAGTTCTGAGTGAGACTTATCGAGCAAAACAGTAATTTCTATATCGCTACCAGAAAAAGTACTCAAAAACTTTTGAAGGGCTGTGAACTTAAAGAAAAGAAAACGCTTAGGAAAAGTGAAATATTCCTGTAATAAACGATACCCCTGAAAAGAACGATTAGGATAGGGCAATAAAGCCTCATCGTCTGAAAATCCAGATTGCTGAATATGTTCTGAACTAAAAAACTGACCAGGCTGCTCGGGTTTGCTTCTATCTTTAATGATAAAACCCAAGCCATTGGCAAATATTTGCTCATAGAGCTTCATGGGTAAATCATCTTCACCAGCGATATGCAGCGTTAGCTCATCAATAGGCAGTTGTGAAAAATCTATACCGGGCTGAGTTGATAGCTGAAAACGAATACCCGCCTTACATTTTTCGGGGCCGTGCCAGCCTGCAGCAGACAGTGCAGAGTTACTAGAAAAATACTTAACACCCGAAAGCTCAATGGGCCATAACGTCGTTTGTTGGGTCGTACGGAACTGGCAAGGCGTTGCTTGTTTGTCGGTACCAATTCTACTCCACATTTGGGTATGCTTATCGATATCAAAACCAGAAAGCAGTGATCCTTCACCGACGATCGGAGAAAATTGTACAATGGCACAAGACGGCGTTTGCGCTTGGTAGTGAGGATAGATGATGTTCATCAGCTGTTGCGTAAGCTCTGGATGCTTCGCATCAATTTTGAGCTGAACACGAGCTGCCATAAAGGCAAAGCCTTCAAGTAATCTTTCTACATAAGGGTCAGCAACTTCAAGGGTTTCTAAACCCAGTCGACCTGCAATTTTAGGGTACTGAACGCTGAACTCTTGTGCGGTTTCCCGAATGTGTCTAAGTTCTTTGTTGTAATATTTAAGAAAATTTTCGTTCACGGTATTAGCTCGCCGCCAAATTAGTTTGTTTGAATAACATTGACGCTGCCTGTTTCTAAATCAATTTCGGTTTTAAGCATTAGCATAAGAGGAATTGGGATTGCCCAAATCTGACCTTCAATTTTGAATACTATTGCGTGGTTACTCGATTTTTCAGTATCACGGGTCATGTTCACTTTAAGCGTATCTTTTAGAATGCGTGGTTCAAAGTTAAGAATGGCCTGGCGGATTTGTCGCTCAGCTTGATGGATATCAATGTTGTGCATTGAAAACCCCGTTAACCCAGAAATGCCGTAGTTAACAACAGAGCTCGGTACTTCAGAAAAATCGTCAAGCTCGGTATTCCCTTCCATGTGGTGAGTATTGAGCAGATGGCTAATATCGCGAATAACGCACTCTCGCAGCTTAGTAATATTCATAATGCGCTTGTCGCGTGATTCATTGCGTTGTTCAGGATTATCATCGATCAAGCGATCTAGTAGCGACGGCTGAAGTTTTTCGCGGGTATTACTGTTTAATGCCACTATCTTTCCCTAAAGGTAATCATTAAAAAGTACCAGTTATATTTCTAAAATTAATACAAAAGGCTTATAAAATAATCTTAAAAACAGATGATTTATAAGCTAATAAGATCGTTCAATAATATTTGAAATATAGTATCATTAATAATATTGAAGTAAGTAAAAAATATTTATTATACATATCTTCCAGGGAAGGAATTAAAATGAGCTTTTTTGACAATCGCGAGATAGAAATCATTGCGACTAATTCTATTGGTAGCTTCGATAACGATCTTTGTTATGCTAGAGTTCAATAGTGACGAGTCATTCAATGCTCTTTTTCAACATCGACTTACTACGCTTTGTAAAAATAATGAGCTAGACCTGAAGTCTCTGCTGGGCACAACTATTTCTGTAAAGGTGCAAGGGCATCATTTAGTTGGGGCTAAGTATTTTCATGGACATGTCATGGCTATTAGTCACCGTGGGTGGCAGGGGCGCTTTGCCAAATATGAGATTGAATTGGCACCTTGGTTTGGCTTTTTAGATAAGACTAAAGACTGTCGAATTTTTCAACATAAAAGTGTCGTTGACATCTTTACTGAGATTTTTGAAGAAAATGGATTTTCAGATTATAAAATCAATTTAAGTGATACGTATGCGCCCATAGAATACTGTGTTCAGTATCGCGAATCTGATATGAATTTTGTCAATCGACTGTTGGAGCAAGAAGGTATTTACTACCACTTTGAACAGCTTGAAAATAAACACATTTTAGTACTTAGTGACTCACCGAGTGCTCACGAATTAATTCCAGGTTGTCAAAATCTACCTTTCTACCCACCAGGCTCGGTTGTTCGCGACGAAAATTTTATTGAAGCGTGGAGTAATAGTGTTTCGGTAGGATCAGGCAGCTTCGCATTAAATGCATTTGATTTTGAAAAACCTAGAGCGGGGTTAGAAACCCGTATTTCTATCGCGCAAGATCACGATCATGCAAACATGGAGGTGTATGACTACCAAAATGGTTATACCCTTCGCGAGGATGGCACGCGTTACGCACAGTTAAGAATGGAACAGCTTCATAGTGCAACGCAATCTTTTCAAGGA
Organism: uncultured Gammaproteobacteria bacterium; assembly: GCA_963851095.1. Taxonomy (GTDB): domain Bacteria; phylum Pseudomonadota; class Gammaproteobacteria; order Pseudomonadales; family Oceanobacteraceae; genus Oleispira. The sequence goes on from CAWKOX010000010.1 coordinate 75,591, forward strand.
ACCAGTAATTGCCCTTATTTACATGCAGGTGGTTTGTTTAATATCTCTAAACACCCTGTTGAAGATAATAATGGAGAGTATTTATTAACAAAAGTCTATTATTATATTTCTACTGGGCAGTATGAAACGGGAGACCCTCAAAATGTTCAGATGGAAGTACGGTTCTCTTGTATCCCAAGTCAAACACAATACCGCCCACCTCTGTATTCACAATCTCCAACCATTGCTGGCCACCAAACTGCCATAGTCGTAGGCCCAGAAGGTGAAGAAATATGGACCGACGAATACGGCCGTGTGAAATTACACTTCCATTGGGATCGCTACAGCGAACGAAACGAAAACAGTTCGTGCTGGGTGCGAGTATCACAACTATGGGCTGGCGGTAATTGGGGTTCTGTCTTTACCCCGCGCATGGGGCAAGAAGTGATTGTTGATTTTATCGAGGGCAACCCTGATAAACCGATGATTGTTGGCCGTGTGTACAATGCCGACAATATGCCTCCGTATGCGCTACCTGAAAATCAAAATCAAAGTGGTATCAAAACCCGCAGCACTAAAGGTGGCTCGGTTGAGACATTCAACGAACTGCGTTTTGACGATACGTTAGGTTCTGAAACACTCACAATACACGCTGAAAAAGATCAGAACCTCAGTGTCGAGAATGATGAAAGTCATTTTGTTGGTAACGATCGCACAGACGAAGTCATTAACGATGAAACCATCACCATTGGTCATGACCGTACTGAAAAAGTAGGTAACGACGAAATAGTCGAAGTTGTTAACGATCGCTCACAGACCGTAGGCAATGACGAAAACCTAACTGTTAACAACAACCGCACACACACCATCGCGACTGACGAAACACTGTCGGTAGGGAATAACCGCGTAACGGATGTTGTCACTGACGATACCACTAATATTGGTGCTAATTACACCATGACTGTAGGTGCTGATGAACAGCGTGATATTGGCGCTAATCGCACAACCTCTGTAGGCACTGCAGAAATACTAGATGTTGGCAAAACAATTACCGTGCAAGCAGGGGATGAGATTGTCTTTAAAGCAGGTTCTGCGCAAATTACTTTAAGTAAAAATGGCGACATTTCAATTAAAGGCGCGAACATCACGGTTGAAGGTTCGGGTAATGTCATTATTAAAGGCAGCAAAGTTCAACAGAACTAGCCGCTGATACAAGGATTGTAGGAATTATTAATGGCCGATATATACAAAGGGACAAGTGGTAATAACCGCTATCTAGTAATGACTGAGCATGATGCTCGACGATCAATGAATTCTCAGCCGAATTTAAATTTTTATCGCTGTAATCTACAGGGCGCATTTAATGAAGTTTTAGAGGGTATGCCCCCTAGGCCCAAAATTGAATTCTGCTTTAAACTTAATATTCATTGGGATACGTATGATGTTTTTTTGCGTAAACAGTTTGAAGCTAATAATCTACAGATGTATTTTACGGGTGCTTCTCATTACACCTCGCCTAATAATAAATTAGCGGAAGACAATGAAAGTGCACTTTATCTTGCTCCTGCAATTTATGGGCTCGAATACTACGGTGTTAAATACTACAACTTCACCTCAAACCCAGAAGCCTCGAAGCAATACATAGAACGCTTTAACTTAGATGAAGTAAGAGTAGAGAAGCTGGTACAAAATTTTTATACCAATACCGGCAGTATGTATGTTAATGGCGCACCGATGTTTCCATTGTCACAGCACTACCAAAATCATCTGATTAAGTTATTAGTTGATGGCGACGCGATTATCATCGAAAAACCTAAGTCATTATTTGTGCCATTCCAAGAAGTTATTTCATCTGCGGTAGCGGTGGGTGTACTGAAATCAAACCAAGTCGATGATACGTGCCAGCCTATTGAAGTTTTTATTATTAAATGTGAGCATTTTGGAAAAGGGCGTAAGTTTCAATTAGACGTAATTAATAACGAACCTAATCTTAATGGTAGTCAGCATGTACTTCAGGTTGTCGCTCAAACTGATAAGCCTGAAACAATCACCATTGAATATGATAAACCAAACTGTACGAATGGCGATAAATCTTGCCCGAGTATCGTGGTAGATGGTGGTGAGTATTCTAATCAGGATATTACGAAATCACCTTTTAAATTATTAGCTAAACCTTATAAAAAAAATGAAGATTTAAGCTTTTGGGATTTTTTACAAACTTACTTCCTTCCTGATCTTAGAGATTTGCAACCTGAAGTATATTCTATTAATGCAGTAGGATGCTCCGATGTTTCAGGCCATAAAGGGCTTGTTCATTGCTTTCCAACGTTTGAGTGGAAAGGAAAGGTTGAAGCTGGAATGGAGCATAAGTATAACGAAGTCGGTTTACTGGAAGATCGAAAATTCACCATTGGTGGAGAAATTGAATACATACGCAATGGCAACTCTACCAAGTTTGGTGGTAAAAGTACCAGCAGTTCGAACAAAGAGGTTAGCTTTCCTAAATTAGAATCTATGTTGACATCCATAGTCTCTAGTCTTGATGATATTAAAAACAAAAACCAAGAACTTGCGTTGAATAAGGCAGGTAAAACACTGTCAAACTTCAAAGAAGATTCAGGTTCAGATGACCTTATAAATGTTACTGTCACACCACCTAAAATCGCCTTAGGTGGTGGGCTTAAGTTGGCTGAGAGTTCGAGTACTGGTGAAGTCGGCATGGCTGGCGAGGTGGCTTTAGAGTTGGCTCCCTTAATTGGTATGAAGGTTGATACTGATTTACTAGATTGGCTAATAATGACATTTAGTGGCGGCTTAGGTACCTTTTTATTAAAAGTTAAGGGGCTTGCATCAAGATCTAAAGCAAAAATGGCTGAAATTGAAAATAGTGGTGTACTTAATTCAGCCGCTAAAAAGGAAATGGCTGAACAGTTAAAGGACAAAGAAGGTAAAGCCATCTTTGACGCAGAGCTTTATGTTAAGTTTATAGCCGAAGGCAGTATTGCCGCTAAATGGAATGGAACAAAAGCGGTTGATAATAGTTGGATGAACAAGTTCGTGGTGTGATAAACCAGCTAGGAAGGGTTACAGAAGGGGAGGCTATGAGCGATACGATATACGATAAGAACTTTAATTTTAGATGGTATAAATCGCTCATGTTCTTAACAACCCTAGGGATGAATGGGAATACTTTTAGTGTGTTATCTGAAAATATTAAAAATGAAGATGCATATGGTAAAAGCTTATACATTATGCAGGCATCTGCAGATACCTTGTATACCGTCACTTTAGCCCGCAATGGGTTCTGCAATATGTTTGGCAAGGGGTTTACTAACTACGTTGACGGTGTTAATCCTGGTGGTAAGGCGTTCACTGAATTGCTAGGAGAGGGCGCAGCCCGATATGTGGCCGCGGTTGCCATGCTATTTTCCATGCGGTCAGCCATGCAGCAATATCAATTAGGCAATAACGATAGTGCGGCCTTCGATTTGGCTATGGGTCTCAATAACTTGCATATCCAACTGGCATATGCGGCTAAAAGTGGGGTTGGACGGGGTGTATTAACCGGTGTTCTAGGAAAAATATCAGGTAGAAGTGTCGGTTCTCGGATTGCCTTGTATGCTATTGGTGCTACTTTTGGTTCGATTGCTTTAGGTGTGGCATCTGTCATTGGTGCGTGCTTGGTTGTTTATGATACTGTTGATGGCATTCAAGATAGTAATAGAACAGGCTTATATCGATTATTTCATCATTATTTAACGGCTATCAATAAATCTCAAATCCCGACTTTAAATGATAAACATTGTCACGAGCTGTATACCGGTGATCAACTTCCAACGGGCAGCAATGGACTGTTTAAAGAAATTAAAAATATCAGTGATAACAATCTTCTTGATTTTGATAATGATGTTGCTGATTGGGATAGTATCGATGATTACAAGTTCGGTAATCTCAGCTGGCGAGCCGTCGTGCCATTGTATTTACAGGGTTATTCAATACAATCAATTAACTCAATGGTGAAGCTGGAATTTTCCACCACCGAGCAGTCAAGACTCAGCGACAGGAATGACGCACATAAGGTACGTTTCACCGTAGAAAATCCTGAAGACATTATTAAGTATTATGAATTTATGGCGGACCCCGATGTTAAAGCGAAAAAGATGCTCAGTGGTCGCAGTATGGGCGATATAGCGGCGGAGCTGGAAAGAATAGAGAAAGAAATCAATTAACTCAATGGTGAAGCTGGAATTTGCCACCACCGAGCAGTCAAGACTCAACGACAGGAATGAAGCACATAAGGTCCGTTTCACCGTAGAGAATATTGAGGAAATTATTAAGTATTACGAATTTATGGCGGATCCCGATGTTAAAGTGAAAAAGATGCTCAGTGGTCGCAGTATGGGCGATATAGCGGCGGAGCTCGCGAAAGGTGAATTTATGCCAGCGCAAGGCACGACAGAGGAATTAACCGTTGTGATTGATGGGAAAGAAAAAATAATTTCATTTGACCACCTGTACTTTAGACAAAAGCAAACTAAAAACGGATTAAACTGGGAAGATTTAAATAAACAAAGCCATGAACTCTATAAGCCGAATTACTATGTTTAATAACCGTATTATGAAAATATTATTAAGCTTATTGTTACTCAATACGCTATCCATACTAGCCTTGGCTGACCCTATTATTATAGGTAAAGACCAAGCGCCCATTAATGCACATGACTATAAAGTATTAGAAGAGGTTGCCATAAATGCACAAATACCCGTTGAAAAATTCAAACATTTAAAACGATCAAGCCATTTTATCGTGGGGCCGGAAGGTCTGTTGTACTGGGATAGAAAAAAAAATGGGGTGATTGATAGTAAGGATAAAGTTGCCTCTGGATCAGTTGTAAGAGCTCCTAATGCATATTTGACTGATAACAAAGGGAATGTGAATGGGATTTCTATTAGAGAGTCTAAGTTCAATGATATGACTATTTTAAATAAATTTAAAAAAATAGTGGCTATAAATTTATCGGATAATGATATTCACGATATCAATATATCCAACTTGCCTGATTTACGGTTTATAAAAATATTTGAAGATAATGAATATAGAACATTAACTAAAATTAAAAATGTAGATAAACTGTCTTTTTTTGAAGTGTGGGGCTTGAATACTCCGAACTTTAAGAAATTTACTGGAGTTGAAGGCTTAAGAAAGATTAAAATAATAAGCATGGGGATCGAAAGTTTCGATGGACTTGAAAATATGCCAAACCTTAAAGAGGCTGAAATTAGCTCCAACGGTGAAAAAACGTCTAAAAATTTCAAAAGCCTTTCTGGCATTCCAAAAGGTCATAAGCTTGAAAAACTAAAGTTATCTACTTCTGTAACCACTGATATTAAAGGTATCGCCAACTTTAGCCACTTAAAACAATTAGAGCTTTGGGCAGGAAAGCGCGATTTAACGGATTTTACTCCTCTATCTAAGTTAAAAAAATTAGAAAAACTAGAGATGACGGTATCTGGTATTAGTAATTTTAGTTTCTTAAGTAATATGCCTAAGCTAAAGCAGATAGTGACTTATCATGCTCCTATTACAAGTTTAAAGGGACTTGATGCCGCCCCAAATTTAGAAGTTCTCGAAATTAATAAGGGTAAGCTAGAAAATATAGAGCATCTTGATGATAATGATCAATTGAAAACCTTAATTTTGAATGATCATAACATTACTAAAATAAGTGGCTTAGAAAAACTTAAAAAGTTAAATGTTCTAGACTTAACATTTAATAAAATTTCTAAAATAGAAGGGTTAGATAAGAACTTGTGCTTAGAAAAATTCTGGGTAGCTGGAAACCCTATTAATACGTTCGAAAATCTTGAACATTTACCCCTGCTTGGTGAGGTTGGTGTTGATCAAACCAAAATTAGTGAATTTCCGAACTGGAAAAAATTAAGTCGCCTACACAGATTGAGAATCGATATAGACCAGCTTAATAAAGAAGAGTTTACCCCTGGTTATTTTTATTCATATATTCCAATTAAAGATTTTGATTTGCAAATGAGGCAGGCTAAGCCTGTAACGGATGAAGAGCGTAAGCAGCGAGGTTGTATTTAATCTAAGAAAAATTTTATCGTAGTTATAAGATGAAGTTAATACACTCTAGGCTATGTGTTAATTTTTTTTGGCTACTTGTTGGATGCTGCTATCTTTTTAGTGAAAGCGATTATCTTTGTTATTAGTGGGATTATACAGTTTTTTCTAGAATTACAAATCTGGTTTTAGCGGTAGGTTGGCCTTCAGGCTAACATCCGTAGTGCAAATGTCTTTTATTCTCTATGTTCGCTCCTTTACGCTCTGTCGCCCTAAAGGACGACCCACATTGGATATTTCAATATCCATGATGATCAATTTTCATTGAAAGATGAAAATATATCATTTTATCAATTAACTCTGTTTATCTATTATTGCGTGGGAAAATCACTGAGGTGTTAGTTGCCTCGTCAATTAATTGAAAGATCGTTTTTGTGATCACATATAGAAGTAGTCGTTAATGGATATTCTTGAATTTATAACTAATAACATTTCAACTGTGATGGCATTAATTGCCACGGGTATATTTGCCGGTATTTTAGCAGGATTGCTGGGTGTGGGCGGTGGCATAGTTATTGTGCCGGTACTGTTCTTTTTGTTTCAGGGTTTTGGGGTATCGCCAGAATCAGCGATGGTGATTGCAACCGCAACGTCTTTGGCCACCATAGTGCCCACTTCTATTAGCTCTATTCGTTCTCATAGCCAAAAAGGTAATGTGGATTTTGATCTGCTTAAGCGTTGGGCTGTTTTTATTCTTATGGGGGTATTGTTAGGCAGCTGGTTAGTGACTCGTGTTGACGGCAGTATGCTAACGATGTTATTTGGCGTGATTGCGGTTTTATCGGCGCTTAATATGTTGTTCAGAACAGGGAAGTCGGCCTTGTATCAAAAACTACCGGGTCGTGTCGGGCAGGGGGTTATGGGTACATCGGTTGGTTTTTTTAGTTCTATGGTGGGTATTGGTGGTGGTACGATTTCTGTGCCATTGCTTACGTTGTATAACTATCCGGCGCATAAGGCTGTGGGTACTGCTGCGGCGATTGGTTTGATTATTTCTTTGCCAGGTGCGCTGACTATGTTGTTATTGGGCACGACACCCATTGATGCGCCTGTAGGGACTTTTGGTTTTGTTAACGTATTTGGCTTTATTTGTATTGTGCCGCTAACGGTTTTGTTCGCACCGGTGGGAGCGTCGTTAGCTGCGAAGTTGGATGCGGGTAAGTTGAAGAAGATCTTTGCGGTGGTTTTATTAATTACGGGCTTAAGGATGTTAGGGCAAGTATTTTTATAAACATTTGTCGGGCTGAACCCCGACCCACATTGTATCGGTTAGCGATGAAATGTGGGTCGTCCTTCAGGGCGACAATCTTAGGTTGCCATATTAGGGCTGCAAATTAGTGCTGCAATATTAGAGCGTAGAGAGGAGCGTTAGAAAGAAGAGGCTGTTTGAACGGTATAAAGTTCTTTACGGATAATCTCAGCGCCTGCACTCAACGCGGCTAATTTTCCGTTTGCTACCTTACTTTCTAATGGCGCCATGCCACAGTTGGTACAAGGGTAAAGCTTATCGGCATCAACATACTTCAACGCTTCGCGCAGTGTATTGGCGACTTCTTCGGGGGTCTCAATGGTATTGGTTGCCACATCAATCGCACCGACCATGACTTTTTTACCCCGAATAAGCTCAAGCAGTTCCATGGGAACGCGAGAGTTATGGCATTCTAACGAGATAATGTCGATGTTCGATTGCTGCAATTTTGGGAAGGCTTTTTCATACTGGCGCCACTGCGATCCTAAGGTTTTTTTCCAATCGGTATTGGCTTTAATGCCGTAGCCATAACAAATATGTACCGCAGTTTCGCACTTAAGCCCTTCAATTGCTCGTTCTAGGCAGGCAATGCCCCATTCATTCACATCATCAAAAAATACATTAAAAGCCGGCTCATCGAATTGAATAATATCAACTCCTGCTGCTTCTAATTCTTTGGCTTCTTGATTGAGGATTTTGGCAAATTCCCACGCCAGTTTTTCGCGGCTTTTATAATGATCATCGTACAGGGTATCAATCATGGTCATTGGCCCAGGCAAAGCCCATTTTATGGGTTGATCTGTTTGCTGACGTAAAAACTTAGCGTCTTCCACAAATACCGGCTTTTGGCGGCTAACAGGGCCAACAACGGTGGGTACACTGGCGTCATAGCGGTCGCGGATTTTAACGGTTTTTCGATTTTCAAAATCTACGCCGTTAAGATGTTCAATAAAGGTCGTGACAAAGTGCTGTCGGGTTTGTTCACCATCGCTCACTATATCGATGCCCGCTTGTTGCTGATCTAACAAAGACAAACGCAACGCACCCTGCTTGCCCGTAATCAATTCGTCGCCCTCTAACTTCCACGGTGACCAAAGGGTTTCTGGTTGTGCAAGCCAAGAGGGCTTTGGCAAGCTGCCGGCGGTAGATGTGGGTAATAATCTATTTTTTGTAAGTGTATTTTTAGTAAAAGTATTCATAATAATTAATGCCGCCTTTCTAAATATGTTTTAAGAGAACTAAGTTAAATTACTATCTAAACGTAGCTTGCAGTAAATTGATCAAGCACCGTCTGGTAAGGCTTAATTAAAGTCTCTTCGGTAAATTTTCCTTGTTCACTTGCCAACTGGCTGCGCTCTTCACGGTCATAAACTATCTGAGTTAATGAGTGATCTAGATTTTTTAAATCCGGACGATAAGATTTTCCCGCAGTCGCATTGGCATTATAAATTTCAGGGCGATAGATTTTTTGAAAGGTCTCCATCGTACAAATGGTGCTTATCAACTCCAGATTGCTGTAATCGTTCAGTAAGTCGCCAAAGAAGTAAAAAGCCAAAGGCGCAACACTATTTGGCGGCATAAAGTAACGAACCTGTAAGCCCATCTTCTTGAAGTATTGTTCGGTTAACGATGATCCATCTGGCTGGTATTCAATGCCTAAAATTGGATGATGATTATCCGTTTGTTGATAGGTCTTGTTATCAGAAACACTGAGGCATATTACCGGTGGTTTTTTAAAGTTTTGTTTGTACGTATTGGAAGTCACAAAATGTTTAAAAAGCTTGCCGTGCAGTTCACCAAAGTCATTTGGTATGCTGAATTTAGGCTGATTTTTGTTATGTTCTTGCAGTCGAATACTAAAATCATAATCGCGCACATACGAAGAGAAGTTATTGCCTACAATGCCTTCAATGCGTTTGTCAGTTTTATGATCAATAATGAGGGTTTTTAATATTTCAATGGTAGGAAAAGAATCACGACTGCCTTTAATGTTCATTTCAACCGAAATGATTTCAAGTTTGACAGAGTACCGATTGCCTTGGGTATTATCCCAATTCGCCAATGCGTTAAAACGGTTGTTAATCATGGTTAAGGCGTTGCGCAAGTTTGCTTGGCGATAGCGGCCTCTGGCCAAGTTAGCAAAGTTGGTGGTTAGGCGCGTACCATTAGAAGGTTGGTAGCTCTCATCAAAAGCCGTGCTTTTGAGCTTAAAGGTCAATTCGTTGTTCATGGTTAACTCATATTGATGTGTTTAATAAATTATGAGTCTATTTATACGCCGTTCTTTACATGAAGAAAATTGACTTTATTTCACAATTTAATGAGGTTTTCTCATGTTTGGTGTAATTGTGAGAATTAAGATGATTTAAGGCTATATTTGCGTTCGTTAAAGGGAATACACACTTAACAATGCAGTTTTTAATTCGATCAAGCTATGGGGTTCGGATTCATAGTTGAATAAATACATGCTGATTGTTAAGTGCTAACTCCCTACGAATAGCATCTTTTTATTAGGATTTTACCGTGAATTTCACATCTTGGTCGCGCAATAAATAAAGCGTGAAACAAGCTGCCCACATCGGCCATGCAGCAAAGAATAATAAGTTATTAAAACCATCTAAATATTGGTTGAACGAAGACAGTGTTGAAATGCCGTGCATTATAAAAACAATGCCGTAGGTTAAACGCTTTTTAATGCCAGCAAGGAAAGCGAGCATCAGAATGAGTTGTATTGTACCGAGTATATAAGGAACAACGTCGTTTAAGCTGCTTATTCCGTAAAATTTGTCGAAGATCTTAATGCTGTGCTCTGGATTTATAAGTTTATCCAGCGTCCACATAATCATTACAATAAACACCCCTAAACGGAGTGTTAAGAGAGACCATTGTAAGCGATTTTGTACATCTGAACTCATAGGTGTTGTCATATTTAATGCCTTCATTTATTTAAGTTAAGCTTAGGTTGTAGGTAGTCTTGATTGTTAGCTTTTCTATTTCATTATTTACTCCGAAGCTGTATCTGCATTAATAAGCTCTTGCTGTTTGAGCGTATGATAACCACCGTGTATGCGCGTAAAAATAGTGATCGCGCAGGCAATGGCAAACAGGGTTGCAAGCAGTGCAAAGTGTTGAGGCCACAGACAAAAAGCAATGAAGAGGGCAATGGTTTCAGTCCCTTCGGTTAGGCCATTGAGGTAATAAAAGCTTTTGTATTTAAACTGTGGTTTTTCGAGTTTGAATTTCTCAGCGGCAATCGCAAAGGCTAAAAAGCTCGACCCCGTGCCAATAAACGCTGCAAGTAGTAGAGCACCCGCAAGTGCATTTTGTTCCGGATTTGCAATGATAAAGCCGAGAGGAATGGCGGCATAAAATAAAAAATCGAGAGTGATATCTAAAAAACCACCGGCACTTGAACTCTGATCAGTATGACGAGCCAGTGCTCCATCAAGTCCGTCTAAAATACGATTTAAAATGATCGCAAGTAAGGCGCCGTACCAAAACTCAAAGGCCAATAACGGCACCGCGAGTAAGCCCATTAAAAAGCCTACGACCGTTATTTGGTCTGCTGTTATTCCGCGCTTATGCACAAGCACTACAATTGGAGTTAGTAGCGGCTTTATTACGGGAGTAATGAATTTATCCAGCATGTGGGTAGCCTTGTTCTTTGTTTAATATAATCACTTTGCCTTGGGCGGCTTGTGCATCACTGTGATCGTGAGTAACCATTATGGCAGGCAGTTTATGATCGTGAATGAGGTCAAATACTAACCGACGTGTATCAATACGCAGTTGGGTATCAAGTTTGCTAAAAGGTTCATCTAATAAAATTGCTTTAGGTTCACTCATTAATACTCGTAGCAAAGCGATGCGAGCTTGTTGGCCACCCGAAAGGTTATCGGGGTGGCGACTTCCCATGTCTTTTAAACCTACTTGTTCAAGTGCGTTATCTATTTTTTCTTGGCGCTGTTTTTTATTGCCTTTAGGCATGGCAAAAGCGATGTTGCCAGCGACGGTTAGGTGTGAAAACAATAGCGCATCTTGATAGAGCACACCTATGTGACGTAAGTGCGGCGCGAGGTCGCTGATGTTTCTGTCGTTAAGCCATACTTCACCATTGGTTTGGAAACTTCGGTCTAGTGTGCCTGTTAGCCAATTTAATAAACTCGATTTACCGCTGCCAGAAGGCCCCATTATCGTGAGTATTTCTCCGCCTTTAATCTGTTCGTTTAGGCTCAGTAATAATTCATCTTGGCGGAATAGCTGTAAGTTTTTTATCTCTAAGCTTTGTATCTCTAAGCTTTTTATATCTAATGATGACTGCATTAAAAACCTATAATCCTATCCGAATTAAGAATGAGAACTTTTAAAAAAGTATTTGGGTAATACCCACGCCACTATAAATCCGATCAGTGGTAGTAGCATTTGTATCAGCGCGTAAACCGCACTGGTGCGTCGACTTGCACCATTGGCAAAGGCAACGGCTTCTGTAGTAATGGTATTTATTCGTCCACCGCCGGCTAATAGCGTGGGTAAATATTGACCAAAACTGATGGCCAAGCCCAACGCGGTGGCGATTAAAATAGGCGCAAACAGTTGTGGGAGTTTTATCTGAAAAAATACTTTTTGTGGGCTGGCGCCAAGACTTGCTGCTACATAAGCAAAGCGAGGATCTAGTTGACGGTAACTGCTCGCCAAGGATAAAAATACATACGGTAAAACAAAGAGTAAGTGGGTTAACGCAACATTGATAAATGCGGTCTGGGTATTGGCGAGTTGTTGTAACCAAACTAGACCAAATAAAAATGCGATGCTAGGGACGAGTAACGGCAAGTAAATAATAAAGCGGATAAAATGCGAGAGTTTTTTATTATTTAATTGCTCCGACTCTAAGCACAATAAAGTAATCACAATGGCAAACGCGGTAGTGACTAAACCAATAGCTAGGGTATTAAAAAGTGGCTCGCTGATGTGCGTTAACGCTGCTTTAAAATGAGATAATACCAGTTGCTCAGGTAAGGCTGCAGGAAAGCGCCAGTATCCCGCAAACGACCACAGTATTAAACCGATGAAGGCCAGTGTTATAAAACCAATGATTAATGTGGTCAGAAAAATAGTTATTTTTTGCCAATAAAAACCGCCGTACTCTCGTTCACCATTGGTCAGAAAGTGATGAAACAGCGTTTTTATTATTTTCTCTGCGAAAAGCCAAGTTATTAATAAACCTCCAGTAAGCATGAACTGTACTATCGCGCCTGCCGAGGCTTTTATACGCAAGTTTAAATCCACATCGTTAAACCAATGCATAATCGCAACGGCTAAAGTCGGAGGTGTATTAGGGCCTAGTATTAACGGCATTTCTACACTGGCACTGGCGTAAGTTAAAACCGCTAAAATAGGTAAACGTAATAGCGGATAAAGGCTTGGCAAGATGACTTTGAAAAATGCCGTCATCGGGTTGTAACCCAGATTAATAGCGACTTTGTGATGTTGGCGAAATGTCTTCCCCAATTCTGGCTGAGCTAATATGCCCAGTGCAACTAATAATAAAAATGGCAGCTCTTTTAGAATTAATCCTAAAATTATACTTAAGCCGAACTCATCGTGGGGGAATAGTCCGTTTGGGGCTAGCTCCCACTTTGTTAACCAAGGTGACAGTAAGCGCGAGATCATTCCCGAAGGGGCAATTAAAAAACCAACCGCGATGGCTGCTGCCGCATGAGGGATTACTAGAATAGGGCTCAATAACCGTTGAATGCGATTAAGCCAAGGGCTGTTAAAGAATGCCGCCAAAATCATAAACGTTAAAATAACCGCAAATAGAGTACTGATGAATCCTGTGGTTAAACTTAAGGTCATCATTTTGACAAGGCCTGGGGTTTGCCAAAGAGCTTGGAAACCTTGCAGACCAATAGCGTTTTGTTTCAGCGCAGGTGTCCAGCCAAAGGCGGGCAATAGCACACCTAACAATCCGCCCAATACGGGCAATATGAGTAGCGCTAATAAAAATTTGGGGCTAAAAGTGACCACGCGAGTAAACAAATCTCTGTGATTACAAAGATATGATTGAGTATTTTTGAGGCTCATTGGTTTACCCCATAACGTATTTGCCAGCCTTGTTTGATCGCTTTAACCCAGCTTGGGTGAGGTTCGCTTAGGGTGTGTTTAATGCTGTTAAAAGGCAGAGCGCTTAGGTGTGGTTTTGCCGTTTGAAATAAGGCTTGTTGCTTTGGATCTAATTTTGAAACGACCAGTACCGTTTTATCGCCCCAAATATGCGCCTTTTGTTTATGCGCTTGGGCTTCTGGACTGAGTAAAAAATTAGCCACTAATTGTGCGGCTTGCGGTTGGCTGGCGTTATAAGGAACCGCAACAAAGTGTGTATTGCTTAAACTGCCATCGTCCATGGCATAGCTGCGAATGCTGGTGGGTAAATCAAAGCGTGTTACCGCAGCAGGTATTTCAGGCCCAGAAAACGTAAAGGCCAAACTCAATTCGGTATCATCGACAAGACGGCGCATTTGAGCACCGTTGTGCATAAAATGCTTACCTTGTCGCCAGAGAGTTGGGTGCAGTTGATCTAAAAACGTCCATAACGGAGATAATATAGCATCGGAATTATGCGCAGATACTGGCTGATTTAAAGACGTTTGATTGCCCGTTAAAGAAACTAACGCATATTTTAAAAAGCTCATGCCTAAAAAATCAGTCGGTTGAGGGTAGCTAAAACGTCCTGGGTTTTGGGTGCTCCATTGTAATAATTGTGGCAGCGTTTTGGGTAGCTGATTATTAACCGAGCCATCAATAGTTAAATTATCATAATAAAACGTCAGAGAGGCTTGTCCCCAAGGTGCTTCCATTCCTTGGGTTGGAAGTCCAAAATCAAATATGACTGAAGGGTTGTTAGTAGGGTCGGTTAATTGAAAATTAGGCAGCTTATTGGCCCAGTTTTTTAATAGTAACGAGTGCTCGCTCATGGTGGCAAAGTTAGCGCCATTGATCCACATTAAGTCGATACTGCCTTGGGAATTATTATTGGCAGACTTTTCAGCAAGTACGCGGCTTACTGCATCGCTGGTATCACTGAGTTTTACGTGGATTAAGTTAATGCCATACTTGGCCTCAACCTGATTAGCAGCCCATTGAAGGTAAGCATTTATTTGTCCATCACCACCCCAAGCGTAAAAATACACCTCTTGGTTTTTGCCTAAGGCTTCAATATTTTGCCAATAACTGTATTCAGCGGATGCTTTAGCATTAATCGATACGCTTAAGCAGAGAGCGAGTACCCCCCTGAAAATTACTGCATAAAGATGAGCTGCAACATGAGTTGGAAGTAGGTGGATGGAGTAATACCCGTATTCACAAGTTGAACAAAAATCATAAGAGTAAGCATAGACTGCCAATAACGATAAATGTTCAATATCATTTTACGATGCTGTAAACTGCACCGCCCAATATTAACTGTCCAACCCGTCAGGAATTTAAAGGCCTGATAAGGCTTTAACGAAAGGTAACCAGATCCCCTATGAATAAAGTGTTTATCAGTGCTCAGCAGCTTTTAGAAGATTCTTTTAAATTGGCCGTACAAGTGTATGAGAGTGGCTTTCGTCCAGACTATATCGTAGGTGTATGGCGTGGCGGCGCTCCAGTAGGGATTGCGGTGCAAGAGTTATTGCATGTATTAGGGACGGAGGCTGATCATATTGCGATTCGTACTTCTAGTTATACGGGGATTGGTGAGCGTGATAAGAATGTGCGTGTTCATGGTTTAACGTATCTTATTAAGCGTCTTGAGAGTGAAGATAGTCTGTTAATTGTGGATGATGTTCATGATAGTGGCCTGAGTATTGAGCAGACTATTTTGGATTTAAAGAAAGCCTGTAAGAAGAATACGCCTGAAATCCGCGTCGCGACGCCTTATTTTAAGCCTGATAATAACAAAACCGATCGCATTCCTGATTACTATATTCATGAAACTCATGATTGGTTAGTATTTCCGCATGAAATTGATGGTTTAAGTGCAGAAGAAATCCGTGAGCATCGACCTGAGCTTGCGGGTATTGCAGATAAAATCGTTCAGCTTAAGTCCTAAATTTTTACTCTATCAGAAGGTGGTTATTAATCGCTAATAGCCACTAAAATACACTGTAATAACCACTGCCACGGTGTCTTTAAGACCGTGGTAGTTGTATTGTTCAGCGTACCTTATATTTTTCTTTAACGGTTTTAACCCAATCCTTTTGCTCTGATGAATCCTGTGCATTATTTTGATAATGTATGGCAATATCAATATTGAGATATGCGCCGGTATAGCGATCATTAGGGGATTGGTATAGGAAAGTAATCGATATTTTCTACACCAATGATAAAACTATCAGCGTTCGTTGCACTACTCGCTATTAACCGCTTTCAGAAATTTTTCTATCAGTACGGCAATTCTTTCATCAAAATCTTCTTCTATTTCATCTAAATCTTTCTCGAACAGTATTAGATATTTTTCAGCTTGTTCTAGACTGATTTTTTTCCCTGCGATGGCGTATTGCATCTCTGGCAGTAATTTGTCATCCCTAGGTACAATATCCCAACTGATGACGTCAGATTCTACCGGTTCAAACTCCTTCTGAGCTACTCGACAGAACATGGTAATGTGATCGCTTCCTTGAGGGCCTAAGCAACCTGGTTCAACTCGATAGGTAATCGTGAGCTTTTTATCTGCTGCTAATGGTAATTCACTATTCATTCAAATAGCCTCTGCTTTGAGAATATGCTTTTAAGTCATTTTATGTCAGTTCTTATTTAAAGATTAGCGGGTAAGGGGATTCTTTCAAACTCGGTGGCAGGTAAGTTCATGACCTAGGCAGCAGTATTCACTTGAAATAATACATTGCTGTAATTTCTGAGCCTTACTCTCGCATCCCTAAAGCGCAAAGTGTACAATCCGCGACCTCATTCCTGTGGCTTATTGACGCCAAGATGACAGCCTCACAAGGGCCCGCTACTCTTAATCAGGATACCGGATAGGCCGCGACACAATCGCGCTTCTGGTTTATTTCACGTCTATTATCACGAGTAAGTATTATGACGACTAAATCCCCTTGGGCACTGTTGCCCATGTTCTCTTTTATGGCCTTGTTTATTGGTAGTGGATTGTATTACCAAGCAGAGGGTATTGAGTTTGCGTTTTACAAAATATCAGCCCCTGTGGCGATCTTACCGGCGATTATCTTAGCGTTGTTATTAGCGAAGGGGACGATTAACCAGCGAGTCGACCAGTTTATTCAGGGCTGTTCGAATCCGACAATTGTCACTATGTTGCTTATTTTCTTATTGGCTGGTGGTTTTGCTAGTGTCGCAAAAGCCATTGGTGGTGTGGATGCCGTGGTGAATTTGAGTCTGAGTGCGATTCCACCGTCGTTCGTTTTACCAGGTCTATTTATTATGACGGCTTTTATGGCGACTGCGATGGGAACCTCTATGGGTTCTATTGCGGCGGTTGCGCCTATTGCCGTTGGGGTTGCAGAAGCCTCTGATCTGTCGTTGGTACTTGCGGTCGGAACAGTTATGGGCGGGGCGATGTTTGGTGACAACCTTTCTATTATCTCTGATACCACCATTGCTGCTACGCGTACGCAGGGTTGTAACATGCGGGATAAATTTCGCCTCAATTTTAAAATAGCCATTCCAGCGGCTTTGCTCACCATCGTATGGTTATATATTCAAGGAGACGCCGCGCAGGTCGCCGTTAATCCGCAAGCATCGGCGACTAAAATGCTGCCGTATCTGTTGGTATTAGGCTTAGCGGTTGCGGGCATGAATGTGATTGCGGTGTTATTAACCGGTATTGTCGTCGCGGGGTTGATTGGCTTATGGCAGGTGCCCGATTATTCGGTTGCGGTACTGTCGAGTGATATTTATAAAGGCTACAGCAATATGCAGGAGATTCTAATTCTCTCGCTCTTTATTGGTGGGCTAGGGGCCATGATGAAGTTAGGGGGCGGTTTAGATTGGTTAGCTGCCCAGCTCGATCGCTTGACCCGAGAAAAGGCCGAGCCTAAAGCTCATCGACGTATGGGGGAGTTAAGCATTGCTGCGGGTGTGGCTTTAGTGAATGTTTGTACGGCCAATAATACGGTTGCGATTTTAATCTCGGGAAGTTTGGCTAAAGACATAGCAGGGCGCTACGGCGTCGATCCTAAGCGCAGTGCAAGTATTATGGATATTAGTGCGTGTGTCATTCAAGGAATTCTTCCTTATGGTGCTCAGATGTTGCTTGCAGCGTCGCTATCGGGCTTATCGCCTTTAGATCTCGTGACAGCGGTTGTGTATTGCTGGTGCTTAGGGTTGGTAATGATGGGGTCTATTATTTTGGGACTGCCAAACGGCAAGGTTGTAATGGCGCGTCGTTAATATTACCTTGAATGCGCTACTGTCATAAAAAGACAGTATGTAAGAAATTATAAAAATAAAGTAGCCGGTTTTGATCTAAAAAGCTGGCTCAATAAAAAATTCTCATCAAGGAGCTCTTATGCACTGCCACGGTAATATGAAACTATCCTGGTATAAACAAATTTTGATTGGCGAGATTGAAGGGGCATTTAATGAGGAAGGTCTTGAGTATTGGTTTCCTAAAGTTAAACAGCTGATAGAAACTAGAAAAAAAGACTCTTGGTATCGACTCGAAATTTGGGATGAAGAGGTGTTAGGATCTCCGGAAACTATCGAACATGCTAAAACCATGTATGAATGGTATGAAGAAAATGGATGTCTAGCGACCGCGGTGGTTGTCTGTAATCGGATCCAAGAACAAATAATAACCGCCATGTTTCAGAGCCACACCAAAGTCTTTAGGAACAAAGAAGAGGCGATTCAGTGGCTCGAAAACAAAGTGGATTAAGCAGTAATTTTAACTTGTGGGGAGTTATTTTTTACTTCCCCAGATACTTGAAACCGCACGTTCATTACCTAATAAACCCACAATTAAAACCACCAAGCTAACCAGTCCAAATGTAACCACTGGAATATAATAAGCCGCTGAATCTGCTTCAGCAGCCATCGCTGCGACGGCTGCTGATAATATCCCAAACAAGATGCCCATAACAATTAAGCTAACGCGATGAGACGTTTTGTACAGGTATTCTTCTGTGCCAGATTCAAAGTTTTCTAAAATAGGAGCAAAGGCTTTGCGAAGTAACTCTTTCATTGAATTCACTTTTGTTAAATTAACGATTTAGGCATTAGTTATAAGGATTAGCTTAAGGCGTAGGTGGAATAAGGTGTTGCTGCAAAATAGCACGAATTGCATCACTAATGGGCTTGGAAGACTTAGTTGTATGGTCAAAGTGAACCAATGTTGCGCTGCCTTTTGCGACTATCTTACCTTCTTGCCAAGCTTCGTGACCAACGACCATTGAAGAATTACCAATTTTTATCATAAAAGTACGAATTTCAACGGACTTGCCATAAAAGATCTCGGCTAAAAAATCGACATCGATTTTAGCAATTATAAGGTGCCAGTCATTTACATCCATGCCAGGGCAGAACAATTCAAAAATGGGTGTGCGGCTATCTTCAAACCAAATAGGCAAAACAGTATTGTTTATATGGCCTAGTGCATCAGTTTCAGCAAATCTGGGTTCTAAGGTATTGGTCCACATAGCGTTTCTCTATTATCATGTCTATTTGAAAACATGATACTGCATTGATGACTGAACAAGAACAGACTGACCAAAATTTTATGAAACTCGCCTTAGAACAAGGGCAGCTTGCCTATGATGCTGGTGAAGTCCCTGTCGGAGCAGTGGTTGTGCTTGACGGGCAGGTGATTGGCCGTGGTTATAACAAGCCCATTACCAGTTTAGATCCTAGTGCCCATGCTGAAGTTGTTGCGTTAAGAGATGCTGCATTAAATATAGGTAATTATCGACTCGCCAACGCGGTGTTATATGTCACAGTAGAGCCTTGCACTATGTGTTCGGGGCTGTTGGTGCATTCGCGTATTGCGCGCTTAGTATACGGCACAACAGAGCCTAAATCGGGTGTGATCGAGTCGGCGATTTGCCTATTAGACCAACCTTTTTATAATCATAAAATAGAGATAACGGGGGGAGTGCTCGCACAAGAGGCATCCACCTTGATGTCTGATTTTTTCACCATGCGTCGGGCCGGTAAAAAGAAGCTTAAAAAGGCTACTCAAACGCTATAGAAGCGGTGGAATAACCCGAATATTAGCGGATAACTGTAGGTTTTCACTCTCTAGTGCCAAATCTAGATTTGAGTTGTCGTTCCAAACAAGTACATCAAAATAACGGCGAATGTTTTGTACATACGAAACCGGTTCGCTACCACGAGCATAACCATGACGTGTTTGCTTGTAAAAACGCTTTTGGCTTAAAAGTGGTAAGTAATCTTTAACATCCATCCAACGGCTATCGTCGCCGCCTGCTTTCTTGGTTAGCTTACGCGCATCGGTAAGGTGGCCATAACCAACGTTGTATGCAGCTAAGGCCATCCAAGTGCGGTCAGGCTCTTGAATCGCTTTCGGTAAGCGTTTACGTAGTTTGACGAGGTAGTCTGCACCACCGTCAATACTCTGTTTGGGGTCAAGGCGGTTTCTAACCCCGAGTTCCTTGGCGGTACGAAGGGTTAACATCATCATGCCGCGAACACCGGTGAAACTTTTCGCTCTTGGGTTCCAGTGTGACTCTTGATAGCTCATGGCCGCTAATAAGCGCCAGTCTAAATTATGTCGGTCGGCGGCTTCTTGAAATAAGTGATCGTATTTATTCAGTTTCTTAGCCGTTTGTTTCTTGAATCGTTTAGCGCCAACGTAATTTAATTTATCAAGGTGGCCATAAAATCGTTCACGTACTTCTAATAACAAGCCGTTAGTTTGAGCGTTTCTAAAGAAATTTTGAGCTTCTTTAAATAAACTATCGTCTCTAGAGTGGGGAAAAGCCCACGCCAGAGGCTGTGCGCCAGTTAAATCAAAAGCGACGGCAAGGTTGGGATAATAGGCTTGTAGCATTTCAAATTCGTTCGAATCAATGACGGTAAAGTCTACCTCCCCCGTTGCGACCATTTGCAATAACTCTACAGTTTCAAAGTCTGGACTCTCGCTCCAGGTTAACTCTGGAATTTTTTCGCCTTGTATTTGTCTTAATTGATGGGCATGGCTGCTGTCTGACGTGACAACCAATTGGCCTTTTGCCAAGTCAAAGATTGCTTTTGGTTTCATGCCACCACGACGATAAATGACCTGCTGGCTGACATGCATATAAGGTGTAGAGAAACGTGCTGATTTCCCATTTTGTGTTATTGCTGTTAAACCAGCAGCTGCGAATGAGGCTTGTTTCCGATCGATAGAGGTGTAAATATCAGATAGGCTATCAGCTTGCTTAATAACAAGATTAACGCCTAGGTATTCAGCAAACGCTTTCGCAAGCTCAAACTCATAGCCAGTTGCGCCAATATTATCTTCAAAATAGGTCGTTGGGCTGTTGCGGGTAATAACAACGATTTCACCTTGGCTGCGGATTTTCTCAACGGCATTAGGGCGAACGCTACCAGTAATAGTCAGTAGGCATAATAAAGCAATAATTAAGCGAGTCGTGATGCGAGCGATTCTGGTATTCATACAGCTCCTCATGCATTTGTGCATTGTTGCATGCACTATTTTGGTGCACTCGTTTGTTTGTTTGGCCATTTTAACGGTTTGCTCACTAAAAAACACCTATGATGTGAACTAAGTCACATTTGATTTTACTCTGAGCTCGATAAACCCTTCTAAGTAGTTGAATTAACTGCGTTAATTCAAAACGTAAAATAGTGAAACACTTTGTTTCGTATTGCTAACAGTTATAAAAATGCTTCATATTAAGTATTAGTCAGGTACTAATGCTAAGTATTAGATTTGGTATTAGATGAGCACAGCATTAAGAGTGAATACGCGATTAATACTTTCTTATTAGTAAGTTTGGATGAGAACCGGAATCACGCAAGGTTAGTAATAATTCAGTCTTAATGCTGAGTTACGTAGATGGAAAAGTTATATAGATCCACTTTTTCTCAATAGGTCGTGATAATAAAGACCGTCAAGTGACGCCGGTTGGGCGGATTATTCCCTTCGCTCGGTGGATTATTCCCTGATACCCGCGTATTATGGCGGCCAATTTTGACCGTGTTCACTTCCAACTTTTTTGGAGCTCGACCTAATGCTTGAACTACGTGGCGCCCCTGCGTTTTCTGATTTCCGTTTAACTAAAATGCTAGCCAAATTACAGGCCGCCGTTCCTAACGTCGCTGCTGTATATGCTGAATTTGTACATTTTGCGGATATGACTTCTGAACTGACTGATTCTAAATTAACCGATCAGCAGCTAGATACTTTAGGCAAGATCCTAAAATATGGCCCAAAAGCCGATATTAAAGATATCGATGGCGCAGAGCTTTCTACTAGCCATTTCTTTTTAGTGGTTCCTCGTATTGGCACTATCTCTCCTTGGTCTTCTAAGGCGACGGATATTGTTCATAACTGCGGAATCAAAGAAGTTGATCGCATTGAGCGTGGCACGGCCTTCTATATAACTGCTAAAGACGGTCAATTAAGCGCTGAAGAAGTTGAAACTGTACGGGGTTTGATTCACGACCGTATGGTTGAAGTTGTGCTAGATACTAAGGCGGATGCACAACAATTATTCCAGCATTCAGAACCAGCACCTCTGACATCGGTTGATGTGATGAGTGGTGGTCGCGCAGCACTTGAGCAAGCGGACAAAGAATTAGGTATGGCGCTGGCAAGTGACGAGATCGATTATTTGCTAGAGGCGTACAATAAGTTGGGGCGTAACCCAACGGATATCGAATTGATGATGTTTGCTCAGGCAAACTCTGAGCATTGCCGTCATAAAATCTTCAACGCCAGTTGGGTGATTGATGGTGAAGAACAAGAAAACTCCTTGTTCCAAATGATTAAGAACACTTATAAGAACCACAGCACGGGTGTTTTGTCTGCTTATGCTGATAATGCTTCTGTGATTGAAGGTCCTACCGCAGGTCGTTTTTTCCCGAACAGTGATACGCGTGGCTATTCGTATAACGAAGAGCCAATGCACATATTAATGAAGGTAGAAACTCACAATCACCCAACGGCGATTGCGCCTCATGCGGGTGCTGCAACGGGCTCTGGTGGTGAAATTCGTGACGAAGGTGCGACCGGTCGTGGTTCTAAGCCAAAAGCAGGCTTAAACGGTTTTACAGTTTCTGATTTGAATATTCCAGGTTTCCAGCAAGACTGGGAATCGAACTATGGTAAGCCAGGGCGCATTGTTTCTGCCTTGGATATCATGATTGAAGGCCCGTTGGGCGCAGCGGCGTTTAATAATGAATTTGGTCGTCCTAACATTTGCGGTTACTTCCGTACCTTCGAAGAAGAATATAACGGTGAAGTTCGTGGTTACCATAAGCCGATTATGATCGCGGGTGGTTACGGAAACATTCGTGACGAGCACGTACAAAAAGGTGACATCCCTGTGGGTGCTCGCCTAATCGCTTTGGGTGGCCCTGCCATGCAAATTGGTTTGGGTGGTGGCGCAGCGTCTTCGATGGCTTCTGGTCAGTCGAATGAAGATTTAGATTTTGCTTCTGTTCAGCGTGAAAACCCTGAAATGGAACGCCGTTGTCAGGAAGTAATCGATCGCTGCTGGCAGATGGGTGATACCAACCCAATCGCCTTTATTCACGATGTGGGTGCGGGTGGTTTATCGAATGCCTTCCCTGAGCTGGTAAGCGATGGTGGCCGCGGTGGTAATTTTGAACTGCGTAACATTCATAATGATGAGCCAGGCATGAGCCCGCTTGCATTATGGTGTAACGAATCCCAAGAACGCTATGTAATGGCCGTTGCCGAAGCCGATATGGATGCATTTGATGCTATCTGTGCTCGCGAGCGCTGTCCGTATGCGGTTGTTGGTATTGCGACAGAAGAAGAACATTTAACCGTTACCGATAATCATTTTGATAATACGCCAATTGATTTACCTTTGGATGTTTTGCTAGGTAAGACGCCGCGTATTCATAAAGATGTAGAAACAAAGCAAGGTGATCAAGAAGAATTCACCGGTGCTGATTTGGATTTAGCGGATGCCGCTGAGCGTATTCTTAAACTGCCGACCGTTGCCAGTAAGAGCTTCTTGATTACGATTGGTGATCGCTCGATTACGGGTACCGTTGCTCGTGATCAGTTTGTGGGTCCGTATCAAGTTCCTGTTGCCGATTGCGCGGTAACGACTTCATCTTATGATTCCCTAGTCGGTGAAGCAATGGCGATGGGCGAGCGTACGCCAATGGCATTGATCAATGCACCAGCTTCTGGCCGTATGTCGGTAGGTGAAGCGGTGACTAACATTGCTGCTGCTAACATTGAAAAATTATCTGATATTAAAATGTCAGCCAACTGGATGTGCGCCGCTGGCCACCCAGGTGAAGATGAAAAGCTCTACCAAACCGTGAAAGCGATTGGTTTGGAATTGTGTCCTGAATTGGATATAACGATTCCGGTGGGTAAAGACTCGATGTCGATGAAAACGGCATGGAATGAAGAGTCTGCTGATGGCAAAAGTATCGATAAATCTGTAACGGCTCCGTTATCGTTAGTTATTACGGCTTTTTCTCCGGTTGTTGATGCGTCTAGGACGTTAACGCCTGAATTAAAAACTATCGAAGAAGCCAGCGACCTGATCTTGATCGATCTAGGTAACGGCCAAAATCGCTTAGGCGCTTCCTGTATTGCTCAGGTTTATGGCCAAGTGGGTAAAACCTCTGCGGATTTAGATGATGCTGAAGATTTAGCCGCGTTCTTCGCAGTGATTCAGGGCTTAAACCAAGACGATAAATTACTGGCTTACCACGATCGTTCAGACGGTGGTTTGTTCTCGACGCTTACTGAGATGGCCTTTGCTGGTCGTACCGGTGTATCGGTTAAACTGGATACCTTAGCGGATAGTGAAGCCGAATTAACCGGTGCATTATTTAACGAAGAGTTGGGTGGTGTTATTCAGGTTCGCCGTAGCGATCTTGAGTTTGTATTGGCTCAGCTACAAGGCGCTGGTTTAGGTGAAATGTCCCACGTAATCGGTACATTGAACGAAGACGACCAAATTGAGTTCAACTTTAACGATGAAGAAGTATTGGCCAATAGCCGCATTACTTATCAGCGTTTTTGGGCACAAACGTCTTACGAGATTCAAGCGCTGCGTGACAACTCCGATTGCGCGAAGCAAGAGTTTGATCGTTTATTAGATGCTGAAGACCCAGGTTTGAATACCGAGTTAACCTTCGATATTAACCAAGACATTACCGCTAATTACTCGCGTGCTGCTGGCGAACGTCCGCGCATTGCGATCTTGCGTGAGCAGGGTGTTAACGGCCAAATCGAAATGGCAGCAGCATTTGACCGTGCCGGTTTCGAAACCATTGATGTGCATATGAGTGACATGCTTTCTGGTGCCGTATCGTTGAAAGACTTCCGCGGCTTGGTGGCTTGTGGTGGTTTCTCTTACGGTGACGTACTAGGTGCGGGTGAAGGTTGGGCGAAATCGATATTATTCAACGCCACTGCACGAGCAGAATTCGAAGCTTTCTTTAAGCGTGAAGATACGTTTGCTTTGGGTGTGTGTAACGGTTGTCAGATGTTGTCTAACCTACACGAATTAATTCCAGGTGCTGAGCATTGGCCACACTTTGTGCGCAACCAATCTGAGCAGTTTGAAGCGCGTGTTGCCTTGGTAGAAGTGCAGAAGTCTGACTCTATCTTGTTACAAGGTATGGAAGGCTCGCGTATGCCAATCGCCATTGCCCACGGTGAAGGTCATGCTGAATTTGCCAGTGATGTCGACAAAACTGCGGTAAACGATAATTCACAAATCGCGCTGCGTTATGTTGATAACTACGGCCAAGTGACAGAAGCGTATCCTGCGAATCCTAACGGTTCGGCTGAAGGGATTACAGGTTTAACCGCCGCTGGTGGTCGTGTAACGATTATGATGCCTCACCCAGAGCGTGTATTCCGTGCGATTCAAAACTCTTGGCAGCCAGAAGAGTGGAGCGAAGACGGCGCTTGGATGCGTATGTTCCGTAATGCCCGTGTTTGGTGTGATTAATACTGAGTGCTGGTTGTTAGAAGCTAGCTGAAGTTAGCTCAGCTATAAAAAGTTAGCACAGCTATAAAAAGAAGCCGCTTTGATTGAAAAATCATAGCGGCTTTTTTGTGCCTGCCTGTTAGGAATAAAAATGAGAATAGAAATCAATAATTACGGCTAAATACGCTAATTTTAAAAATCGCTTGGCGCTTATTTTCTAATCAAAAACCATAGGCTGGTATTAATTTAATATTTGCACAGTAAAACGGCTTGAAAGGGGTTTTAAGTACTTGAGTGTACAAGTGTTCGCTACTATTGTTATTGGATGCGTACGTTAGTACCTGTTTAGGCTTTATTCAGCTCGGATGGCTTCTTTAAATAAGGGTTTCTTTAAATAGGGCTGCTTTGAATAGCGTTCGCCAATAACAATTATAAAAAATACGTCGTAGTTAAAGGCACTCATCAGGAGATTTCATTATGGATAACCAGGTTCAGCTGGCTAACCCCTCTTATTCAAGGAAAAGCATGCCTAATAGCTTTTTTCATCGCAGTTTGAAGAGTCGTTCAGTATTGGCCGTTGCTATTGGCCTTGCGTCGATCTATAGCGCTAATGTTTCAGCCTTATCAAAGCTTCCCGGAGATTTTCCGCATCAAGAAGAGTTGTGTTCGACAGACTTAGCTCGCGAAGCATTGCGCGCGCAGTCTGCTCAACAAGCGCTGCTGCAACCGAGTATCGATACCATTGAGGTTAATGGCGCTGTCAGCTGGACGCGCTTAGGCACTGAAGTTCCGGTTTTTCAGCCGGGTGATATTGTTACCTTAAAGGGGGCGCATTTTGGCGCAGGGGTGGATATTGACTTTAGTAAAATCATGATAGGGAATACCCGAATTCTTGAAACCGATTTGCGCATGTTCGACCAGAAGCTAGCAACCGCTGACCAAGTGAATTATGAGACGGACGAGCAAGTTGATGAGTGGCCAAAAAACATCATTGCGTGGGACGATAAGGAAATTCAATTTCGCGTACCAGGCCATGTCAGTACTGGGCCATTAATCGTACAGGTGCAAAAGCGTATTGGCGCAAATGAATCGTTAATTAATCCGGGAGAAGCGCATAACGTCATCGATGCACAAACTTCGCGCATTATGGATGATACCTTCATGCATAATTGCGATGTGGTCTCGAAGTTGAGTGATGCCACCGCCAGCATACCGATTGCGGTCGATATTAATAACCCAGGTTTTGCTGAGTTGGTGCGCAAAGGCCGTGAAATTTTCTGGGCGTATGATTACAACATCGGTGTTGCCCATTGGGTGCGTAATCTTGATTGGAATGCGATTTTTGATTACAAATCTAAGGACCCGATTGCCGGTGGGTATGCCGACCCTGCTAAGTTGTTTGGTGCTATCAAATCAGTACGTGGGCAAGTGCCTGATGAAGCAATGGATGATGTGTATTTTGATGCATACCCAATGCCAACTCCGATACCTGGCTTTTTAACCTTAGCGCCAGCGAAGTTTGAAGGAAATACCAAGGACACCGGCTGGGTTGGCTATCGTTCAGCAGAAGGCAATGCGCCGTATACCGGCCCAGGTGAATTTATTGGTTTTAACTGCGCCTCGTGCCACGGTTATCAGATCAGTTATCAGGGCGCTAACGGCCAAGATATTACGAAAGTATTCCCAGGTTTGCCGAACCCTGGCTGGTCTATGAAGTGGACAGTTTTGCAAACGCCGACTAAGAAATTTAAAGGCATTTACGAAAAAGAAGAAGGACCTTCTTGGTCTTCAGGTGCTAAACATGTTGCTAAAGATATGCTGATTTACCACATGCCAGCAGGTGCAGGTGAGCATAATATGGTGCGCATTAATGGAGAAGGCAGTCATACTGATAACGATTACCAGTTCTCGCCGATAGCGATTCCTAATGTCACCAATTATATGGCGATTCGTCGTTCACTTTCTCATACGGAGTCTTATGTTGGTTTTGAAGGATCGTACATTCACTCAGAAGAGCCTGATGGTGCTCAAGGCGCAATGCGTAAAGCACCGTTAGAGGCCTTAACCGCGTATATGACGACGTTAGATGAAAGTGATGATGATCTACGCCAAGTCGGACTGTATCGTTGGTTGCGTGATAACGATCGTTTAGCTGAGCAGACGGAAACGTCTTTAGTGACAGAGACCTATGTGGAGATGGTGCCTCAGCCACCCAAACGCCAATGGTGGGGGGGTTATAAAAAGCAGCCTGATTTAGCGGTAACGAGAATCCGTGAAGTACCTGTATTGCAAGAAGGTCAGTTCTTAGCCGAGGGGTGGCAGGATTATCCAAAAGTTGTGGCGGCGGTAGAGCGTGGTAAAGATGTGTTTGAGCGTGATTGTGCGTCTTGTCATAGTGATGGCTTAGGTGCTAATACTAATGAAAAAATGGTTCGTTTGGATGAAGTAGGTCGTTTCTTCGCACCGACTATCTATCAAAAAGAAGTCGAATCGATTCGAGCGACGTTCTTGCGCGATATGTATTGGACGCAAAGCCGTGGCTTATTGTCTGATGGCCATGTTCGTAACATGACGGATCTAGTTGATCCTGCTCGTTGTCAGGAGGGTTCGCCGCTTTATAATCAGTATTACACCTTGCATGCGCCAGTGCGTCCAGAGCCTGGTAGTGCTGATCAGCCGATTACTGCACCTGATTTAAACCGCAAGGGCGATGTGTTTCGTGTGCCTAAATCTAACTATATTACTAAGCTAGATAAGGGTTATAAGCGTAATCTGTTTATTGAACGTCATAAGTACTTCTCGGAAGTTGAATGGGATAAAGATAACTACTATTGGGATTACCAGAAGATGCGCCAGCAATATGGCCCCGATGAAATGGGAACGCCTGAACCGATTGGTATGCCAGCAGCCCCACACCCATGGTGTGCAGGTTCTAGTGCAGAAACTGCGGATTTAGTGCAGTTTATTATGACACTGTGATTTGATCGCTAGTGATAGCGAGTTCAGATGCTAGCGTATTGTTAGTAGCTTATGAAAAAGCGGCTATTGTAAAATAGCCGCTTTTTTTATGCGCATCGATAAGTGTTTATTAACCTTCCTAGCGCTGTTACACCTGAGGTATAGGGGAGTCGATCGCAGCAGGGTAAAACAATCGTAAATTGAATTGTGTATCAGGTTGTTAATATGGTTTAAGGTGGTAAGTAATAATTAAAATATGGGTAATGTCTTCGATTATGAGTATTAAGTTAAAATTTCTAAGCGTCTTGGCGGTCGTTTCATTATTAGGCTGTACGGGCAACTCTGAGACTGAGAGCTTGGTGCCGAGTACTGATTTGAAGCGCTTTTCGGGTGTGATTAATAACTCGTCAGTGACTGGTGCAGAGATAGTTGCCAGACCTATCGGAAAGCATGGAAAGTTTGCGCTCGATATAGAGGGTGTTGAAGAGGCGATTGCTAAAGAGGTTGATGAATATGGCCGCTATCACTTTAATGTAGAGATTGAAGATAAAAGTCCTTATATCTTAACGGTTTTTACCCCATATCTTAATCCAGACCCAGAAACAGAAGAAATAGCAGAGGCCGAAGCAGAGGCTTATAAAGCAGCAAAAGCTAGCTGCCAGCTAGTTGAGGGGTGTGATACTGGTGACCAAGTTGTTGGTTTTGGTGAAAATTATTCTTTAAAGCCCAATCAGCAATGGTCGGCTGCAGTTGAGTCTGTATCGGAGGGGCAGTTTGTTGTCATTAACCCCATTACAGAAATGGCGAGCACTTTGGGTTCTACCATTTATATTAATGATGCCTTGGCTGTCACTGAAACCATTGGGGATGTGCCTGCGGCAAATTATTATAGTAATTATGGCATTGTTAAAGGTAATTCTCAGACGGCTGGTGTCGTTGGTCTTGGTGATATATTGTCCCGAGAGCCGGCTAATCTAGCGCTTTTGCATAAGCTGAATACCAATACATCGACTGCCATTGAAGAAAGCATCCGCTACGGGGCATTATTGGCTGCCTGGCAGGAACTAGAATTAGAACATGATAGAAACTTAGTAGAAGGTGAGAATACCTTCCAACAAGAGGTTATTGGCCAGTTTCTTGATAACCAAGGGCAACTTCACCATAAAAGGACGGCTCCATCTTCTCAGCTTTTAACGTTGGAAAATTGGTTTACTGCGGCTTATGAAAATTTAGAGAAAGTCCGAGATTATCATAAAGGATTGAATCGGACTTTACCGGGAGAAATAGAGCTAGTAATAACGAAATTCAAGGCAGAAATTGATAGCTTAGTAGAAGGTCAATCAACAGCGGCTGAGCCAGTTGTTAATGATTATTATTTAGAGGACTATGCTGACGCCGTAACGAAAACAAAAGCGATGGTGAATTACCTAAGCAATTTACAAAGCAATTTTGCTACCGAAGAATATAGAACCAGTATTAAAGCGTCTTCTGATTTGGTTACGGCTGAAACGCGTCGCTTGTCCCCGAGTCTAGATCGGGCCTTTCAAAAAATATTATCGATTTATCAATATTATTTAACCTGTACGCACGGCGAATGCGATACGCAGAGTGAGTGGCACAGTGCAGATGGTTCTGCGGGTAATACCTTTGTCGCAAGTGAAGATAAATTAACGATCATAAAAGCTGACGATTCAAGTTTAGCGGGCACTA
Source organism: uncultured Gammaproteobacteria bacterium (assembly GCA_963851095.1). Lineage (GTDB taxonomy): Bacteria > Pseudomonadota > Gammaproteobacteria > Pseudomonadales > Oceanobacteraceae > Oleispira. Next base: position 105,760 of record CAWKOX010000010.1, read on the forward strand.
ATCTGGTCGTTACACAAGGTCTAGTGTTTGATGAGAGTAATCCTGAAGGCTCCACCACATCATATACTCATGACCTGTTTTTAAGTGGCGTTATTGTCTTTGATGATATTCGACTAGAGCTTTCTGACTTTACCTCGGAAGATACTGATGGCATTAAAAGCAGTGTTCGCTTTTCCTTTAGAGAAAAATTAGAGAAGTTGCCTTCTCAGCCTGAAAAAGTTGCCGGGGGTGTGGGGGCTTCTGTCAATGAAAATTTAGTACCTGATTATATCGAACTCGTCTTCCCGCAATTTACATTGTTTGACCCTTCGCAAAAAGATACCGGTAACGAGGTTAAAGTAACAGGTTCGTTGACAGCATTGATGATTGCGAATACAGACATTGGAGATTTTGTTGATGAGAAGCCGGAGATCGAAAAACTGGGTAAGCGTTATAATTTATCAAGTGTTAGGGCGACTATCGTTGCAAGTGGAGGCAGTAAAGGGGAGATAACGGATGATAATGGTGATGTCATTCAACTGAGGGATAATGCAATCTTCTTCCTCGATGCTTCTGCCAGTGAGTCGTTTGTTTCTGGTACAGATTCCACAGCATATTTCCCTGATACTGTGTACCCCACATTTGAAAACTTTTTTAAACCAAGAAATGGTTATGAGGTTGGGCAAGAAAGTCCTTATCCGCTCGTTATCAGTCGTCTAGGAACTATGAGTTTGCCTAAGCTGGATGCCGATAGTGAGCTTGTTGAAGGTGAAAGTATAGATGTTCAGTATATTGAATTGGATTATGAAATAGGCGGCTTGGAGCGTTATATCGTTTATCCTAAAGTTGAAGGTGAGGATGAGTATTTGGGGATAATTTGCTCAGCTAGCTCTGAAGACGAGGAGGCCTTGGCAGGGACTGATGGCTTTACTGTTCCGGTTGAAGATAGTGAGGGTAATCCTGTTTTAGATGACGATGGTAATCAACTTGAGCGTTCGTTGATGGAATGTCCTTATCGAGATAAGTATGAGGGTGAGGCAACCCCAGAGAATTTTATTAATCAGGTTTATATAAAAAATAAAAATCTAGTTACGCTGCGAGAATATAATGGACAAGGGGTGTATCGGATTGACTACCTTGATAATGAGGGTGAGTTAAAAGAATTTACTAACAATACTTCTCACTACGGGAAAATAGAAGTTCCTGTAGTATTAGGTGTTGATAGTATGCGCTTGCAATTTAAGCCTAATTTAGTCAATCAGGCAGGTGCTAGCTACCTGCCACAATCAATATTGGATGTCAGTTTAGTGTGGAGAACTCGTGACGTTATTCAGGTAAACGTTTTAATGGCTTTTGATGCTGAGCATGTAATCAACCATCAAACGGGTAGTGGCTTGCCTTATCTTGCTGTCGGCAGTGATTCCGAGAGCTACTCTGTTGCCTATATGACTGACGCCAGCGGGAATGAATCTGGCGAATATGTAATGGCTTGGGGAGGGGTTGAGTTTATAGATGGCCCTGATGATACAAAGATCTTGCAAAAAACTGAAGATGAGCAAGCAAAAGATGGATTGTTTGCGGGTATCGGATCAAATGTTTCTTATTCACCCTACAGCAATAGTGAATTAGAAGAATTTGGCAATAATGCCAGTGAAGAAAAGTGTGGATTCTTTTCTAGGGGAGTGACACCAACAGTTGGCGAAGACTGTGACGCGATAGCGTACTTAACGTTTCGTGGATTAGTGACGGGTAGTTTAAGAGAAGAGCGTGATGGCGTGTATGTGATTCGCTACATCGATGGCTCTTGGCAGGTGCTTGGGGGCTAATGGCTGTTTTTAGATAATCTGCTTTCAATCATAAAAGCGACCATTTAACGATGGTCGTTTTTTTATGCGCTCTGATTTTTTTGAGCCTGCTATAGAATGAAGGACGGGTTTAATTTAAAATGCGGCTCCATTTAAATTTGTCATCACTGAAAACAGGCCGCACCTTGGAAATCAATCCGATCGTCGAAACCATCAAAGACCTAAGCGCACGTACAGACATGCTTAGGGGGTATCTTTGACTACGCCCATAAGAAAGAGCGTTTAGAAGAAGTTGAGCTGATATTAGGGGAGTCCGCCATTTGGGATGATCCAGAAAAAGCCCAAGATTTAGGCCGCGAGCGCTCTAGTTTAGAGCTGGTGGTGAAGACCATTGATGATCTTGAAACTGGTTGTGGTGATGCTCAAGATCTATTGGATATGGCCGTTGAGGAAGACGATGAAGGCGCGGTTGATGATATCGTGGCTGAATTAGAAGCGCTTGAGACTCAGTTGGGTATTTTAGAATTCCGACGTATGTTTTCAAATGAGATGGACCCCAATAACGCCTACCTTGATATTCAATCAGGTTCTGGCGGCACCGAAGCCCAGGATTGGGCTGAAATGATTTTGCGCATGTATTTGCGCTGGGGTGAAGCAAAAGGCTTTAAGGTCGAATTGCTTGAAGTGACCGCCGGAGATGTTGCGGGTATTAAAGGCGCGACTATTCACTTCCAGGGCGAATATGCCTTTGGTTGGTTACGTACCGAAACGGGTGTGCATCGCTTAGTGCGTAAATCGCCGTTCGATTCCAGTGGCCGTCGCCATACCTCGTTTGCATCTGTTTTTGTCTCGCCAGAAATTGACGATAATGTCGATATTGACATTGATCCGTCGGATCTGCGCATCGATGTATATCGCTCATCAGGCGCAGGTGGTCAGCACGTGAATACCACCGAATCTGCTGTGCGTATCACTCACTTACCAACCAATATTGTGACTCAGTGTCAGAATCAGCGTTCACAGCATAAGAACAAAGATCAGGCGATGAAGCAGTTAAAAGCAAAGTTATATGAACACGAAATGATGATTCGCAATGCTGAATCTCAAGCACTGGAAGACTCAAAGGCTGATATCGGCTGGGGCAGTCAGATTCGCTCCTATGTACTGGACGACTCTCGCATTAAAGATTTGCGTACCGGTGTAGAAAATCGAAATACGGGGGCTGTATTAGACGGCGCCTTAGACCCATTTATTGAAGCTAGTTTGAAAAAAGGCCTGTAGTCATGAGTAATGAAACTGAAAATAACAATGCTGAAATAGCATTAGAAGAGAACAAACTGATTGCAGAGCGCCGTAGTAAATTAGACAAACTACGTGAAGATTCTGCGTCAAATGGTCACCCAAACGATTTTACTCGTGAGCATATGGCGGGTGACTTACAAAAAGAATTTGGCGAATTAGAGAAAGAAGCATTAGTAGAGTTGGATAAGCCTATCTCGGTTGCGGGTCGTGTTATGCGTCGTGGTGGTCCATTTGTGGGTATTAAAGATGGCAGCGATTTTATCCAAGTCTATGTAGGTAAGAAGCTACAGAAAGAATCGAAAGCGTGGGAAAACCTAGACATCGGCGATATTGTTGCAGCCGAAGGTCAGTTACGTAAGTCGGGTAAAGGTGAGTTGTACTGCGAAGTGATGGCGGTTGAAAACTTCCAGATTCTTACTAAATCTTTGCGCCCATTACCTGATAAATTCCACGGTTTAGCAGACCAAGAGGTTAAGTACCGTCAGCGTTATATTGATTTGATCGTAAGCGAAGAAACACGCAATACCTTTAAAGTACGTTCGGGCATCGTGAACAGTATTCGTCGTTATTTAGCGGATCGTGATTTCATGGAGGTTGAAACGCCTATGTTGCAAACCATTCCAGGTGGCGCAACGGCTAAGCCGTTTGAAACGCATCACAATGCGTTAGACATTGATATGTACTTACGTATCGCCCCAGAGCTTTATTTGAAGCGTTTGGTTGTGGGTGGTTTTGAGCGTGTTTTCGAAATCAACCGTAACTTCCGTAACGAAGGTTTGTCAACCCGTCACAATCCTGAATTCACCATGATCGAGTTTTATCAGGCATACGCTGATTACAACGATCTAATGAACATCACTGAAGATATGTTGCGTACTGCGGCGCTAGAAGTATTGGGCACTACCGATATTAAGAGCACTACAAAAGATTCTGATGGTAATGTGGTTTCTGAGGTTATTTATGACTTCAACCAGCCGTTCACTCGTTTAACCATGGCGGATGCAGTTCTTAAATATAACCCTGAATTTGATGCGGCGGTTATTAACGACCCAGAAAACAACCTTGAGCAAATGATTGCTTATGGTCGCCAAGTAGGCATTCGTGAAGACGATAAACAGTCTGCTTGGGGCGCTGGTAAATGGTTGTGCGAAATCTTCGAAGAAACCGCTGAAGAGAAGTTGGATCAGCCAACGTTCATTACAGCTTACCCTTGGGAAGTTTCTCCATTGGCGCGTCGTAATGATGAGAATGCGTTTGTTACTGACCGTTTTGAGTTCTTTGTGGGTGGTCGTGAGCTTGGCGAATGGTTTCTCTGAGCTTAATGATGCAGAAGATCAAAAGAATCGTTTCTTGAAGCAAGTTGCTGAGAAAGATGCTGGTGATGATGAAGCAATGCATTACGATGCAGACTACATTCAGGCACTAGAATACGGCATGCCTCCAACTGCGGGTGAGGGTATTGGTATTGACCGTTTGGTTATGTTGTTTACTGACAGTCCAACGATCAAAGACGTAATCTTGTTCCCTCATATGCGTCCTATTGCTAAGTAATTAACGGATCTGAAGATAAAAATGAAAGAACAATTCAATATGTTTGCTGATGAACGGGCTGATGAAGAGCCTGCTCAAGCAGCTATTGAATTGTCCGCTTCAAAATTGCCAAAGGACTGGCAAGCATTATTGGCTTCTGAGTTCGACCAACCTTACATGTTGGCTTTGCAGAAATTCCTTTTGGCAGAGCAAGCGCAAGGTAAAACGATTTATCCGCCAGCGGATCAGATTTTTACAGCGTTTAATTTAACGCCACTAAAAGACGTAAAAGTGGTTATTTTGGGGCAAGACCCCTATCACGGACCTGACCAAGCGCATGGCCTAAGTTTCTCTGTGCCCTCGAGCGTTAAAAAACTTCCACCTTCGTTAAAAAATATTTATAAAGAGCTGAATACTGATTTAGGGATTCCAATTGCGACCACTGGGGATCTAACCCCTTGGGCGAAGCAGGGGGTTTTACTACTGAATGCAATGCTTACAGTTGAGCGCAAGAACGCAGGCTCACATCAAAAGCAAGGTTGGGAAATCTTTACTAATAGGGTGATTGAACTGCTGTCGGCGCGCGGTAACAATGTCGTTTTTGTTCTGTGGGGAGCTTACGCTCAGAAGAAAGACGTTTTAATCGATGAAAATAAGCATCTAGTGCTAAAAGGCATTCACCCATCTCCTCTCTCCGCTCATCGTGGTTTTTTCTTCTCCAAGCCTTTTTCTCATATTAATCAATACCTTGTCGAGAATGATCAGGTAGAGATTGATTGGCTGTTGTAAGTAATAAAACAAGCCATAAATTGCGAAAATTTAAGTAAAAATAGATACTTTACAATAACTTTAAAACCTCCGTAACCTATTGAAATATATAAACAAATATACATTTCTAGTGCCTTTGTTTTGTATTTGTCATAAAACGTAATAGTCGGCAATGGTACAATGGTTCTGTTTCTGTTATGTTTCTTTACCTATGCGTCAGTCCACCCTTTAGATGGCGCACAATAAAAAAAATAATAAGTAAAAGGAGTTCTCATGGCGGCTCGAGCCCTGACTACATTACTAATGGTGCCTCTAATGGCCAGTGCATTAGAACGCTTGGATGACTCCAGTATGTCTGATGTGGTCGCTCAAGAAGGTGTTGTACTACGCTCCGAATTTGAATTTGAAATTGATGCTATCCAATACTTCGATGAAGATGATTTTGGCAATATCACTATGTCTAATGTGAATGTTGCTACTAGAGATCAATTGGTCGTTGACTTAGATGTTGTTCAGGGTGATATCGGTAGCGATCGTGACGGTCGTAGTGGTATACGCTTTACTAACAGAGCTCTTCCTATTGATTTATCAGTGGATGCTGTGAAAGTGAACGGCAAAACATTGGGTGGATTTGGGATGAGAAATCTTGATACAGGTGGTATTGACCCTCTTGTTGTTGATGTTTGGGCGGGTGGCTACGATTTAAATAACAACACTCTAGCGGATGAATCGGGCTTTACCGTTGATGTGACTATTCCTAAAGAAACTTCGTATGATCTTTATTATACCGACGATGGCTCTGAGCTATCAATGACGGTAGATCACTGTTCAAGTTATTCGGGAAATACTTGTACAGCAGGTGGTATTAAATTCGCTGGTATTACATTTGATGTGACCAGTGAAGGTCTACGAATAGGCCTTCCAGAAGTCGCTGGGCAAGTCAATATTAGAAATTTCAAACTTAACGAATCAGTATTTAATGATATCACGCTGCAAAATTTTACCATTCCTGCGGGCGGCTACGTAAATTTAGGAGCTCCAGCTTTAGCAACTGAGTCTGCCATTAACTTTGATGCTTATTTTGCTGCGGGCACGGGCTTCGACTTTATCTATTTCGATACTGATGATCAGCAATTTAATGCCACGGTATCTTTTAATGCTCTGGCTTCTGATGCGGGCAATGCTGCAACCAATTATTTTTATATTAAAGATGGCTCTATTAACGTTGAATCAGACAATGATAAGGGCATTAAAATTGCTCTGGGCGACGCTGTTGCAAATACCGGTGGTGTACGAGGCAGTATGAGTATTAATGACATAATGTTTAAGCCAACTGGTGGTGCTGACGCGCCTGTGTTGGGTAGTCTGAAAATGAATTTAGAAATTCTACCCGGTAGTTATTTAGAAGTGATGGGGCATTAAAATGAAAGAGCATTCAAAATTAGTCAGTGTTATTAGTTTTTTGTTGTTGTTTTCTACAAGCCAGCTTAATGCGATGCAAAGTATTGAAGAAGAAAGTTTAAGAGATGTTTCTGGTCAGAGTGGGGTGGATATAGATTTAAATTTTGAAGGGACTGTCGGCAGAGTGTATTTCGAAACTCAGGGTAATTCCTTGAATATGAGAAATATCAGTATTGATACTGATGGCACGCAAGATGGATCTGGTGTTGATCGGCCTTTAAATATGGTTTTAGATTTAGTGACCAGAGGGGAAAAATCTGGTTTAGCCATTTCTATATCAGGTATTAATGACTTGGATATAACGCTGGATCAAATTAATGTTAATGGCGATGACACTGCTGGGGCGATTTTAAATCAAAATAATTCTTATGGCGGGTTGGCTCTGACTAATATTAATGATCATGGTGGTGTAACCGACATTAATATTTTTGCGCGTGGCGCTAGCGGAGAAGAGGGCGTTCAAATAGAGATGGTTCTGCCAGAAATACTCTCATTAGATTTGGCTTATACCGACTATGGTGCTGACAATAATAGTACTGCTGATGACTTCAGTTTTGGTGGAAAAGTTACTTTAAATGATTTTACTGCCGTTAACTCTGTCGATTTAACGTCAGGTAAGAATGCGGCAGGTGAAGAAATTGGCGGCCTTCACATCGGCGTTATTACTCAAACAGGTGATATTACATTGAGTAATATGCGTGCCGGTAATCAACAAGGGTCAATGGGGCGACTTGTACTTAATGGCTATAGAATGACCCCTGACAGCTACCTAACAATACAGGGTAAATAATAATGAAAAAAATAATCTGTATTCCTCTGCTTTTTAGTGCAAATTGTTTTGCCATGATGCCAATGCAAGATAATGACTTGTCTGTGGTATCGGGCCAAAGCGGTATTACAATCGATATAACTACGGAATCTGATATTACGGTTGGAGAGCTGCGTTACGAAGATAAGACCGATGGTGCCTTAGAGAAGGATGGTGGAGGCGCCTTTTCCCTACGCGATATAGTGATCAAAGACAGCGAATTTTCTTTCGATATTGATATATCAGCTGCCGGTGAACTGGCAATGAAACTCAATAGTTTTGGCGTGATGGATATTGATGTAGGTGCTATGCAGTTCAACTACGACGATAGTTTGAACGCAATTGATCCAACTGTGCTTTCTTCAGAAGCTCAATTGCTGAATCAATATGGTCGTCTGGGTGCTTTAGCAATTAACGATTTTACTTTAGGGGCGTCTTCAGATATTACCTTCAAATTTACTAATGAAGGGGAATTTGCGTACAGTGCAAGTCTGCCTACCGGCTCTTTTTTCTATTTTACGTACATTGATGATGGTGAATTTACTTACGATACCAATGGCGATGGTGATGCCTCGCTGAATGATACAGCGGGTAAAAACTATATTTCTACACGTGTAGAGTTTGAAAATCTTGTTTTAAGTGATGTTAAGTTCAAAGGCGTAGGGGTTGGCGATGATTCTTATGTGGCTGTTACTTTAGGTGGCACGCAAGGTGCCATTTCATTTCGAGACATTAACATTAACGGAAGCATACTGGGTAGCGCCGGTCTTGAAAATATTAGTGTAAACCCTGTTAGTTATTTACATATTAAAGGTCATTAAGTTATGCATATTTTATTGGCTAAGAAACAATTGATACCGTCTTTTATTCTAGCAATATCTACCTTATTTTTTACCAGCTTGTCTTTGTCATACAGTCCTGGACTCAATTATATCCCTTCTCGTGATAATGCGGGAACGGGGGGCATTGATGAATCTCAACAGGGTTGTGTTTACCGCGAAAGTGATGCTTCAGGTGGAAGCTGGACTGTCGACGATTGTGATTATGTGGGGGCTCATTATGCCTGTTATAACGGCACTGAATGGCAAATTTCACAAGCGCTGGGTTCAGCAACAAATCCTGGTGAGCCTCGTGATGGTAATGTCGGCTCACAAATTAAGTCAGTAGATTTATGGGATCCAGTTAAAGCCGATAATTTGTGTAAATCAAATTTTGGTCCTTCTTATTTCTTCAGTGTGCCGGTTAATGCACAAGAAGATGAAAAGCTAGGGGCGGCCATTACAGGAATGATTGCTGCTAAAAAGAGAACTTGGCTCTATTATTATTCAAACACTGAAAATATTGCGCTGTCTGCTAATTATTGGTTGGGAAATCGAACTGAATATACTAATTTACTGACGTCTAATTTAGGCAATGCGGGTGACTTAGGAATAGGAGGTGTTGCTGATTGTACGCTTATCGATAGAGCTACTGGCTTATGGCAAGATGCCCCTTGTTCAGAAAAACACTCTTTTGCCTGCTATGATTCTGGCGCTTGGTTAATTACGAAGACTCAAGAAAGGTGGAAGTCAGGTTTTTCTTCTTGTGAAACTGAATATGGGCTGCAAACCTTGTATGCCGTTCCTAGAGATGTTGGTGAAAATAGCGCTATTGCAGCTGCTGCCTTGCCTTCAGGTGGTACAGGTGTAGCAGCAGATTATAATAAAGTATGGCTAAATCGTTCAGATTTGGCGTATGAAGAATTCTTTATTTCAAATCAAACTCGCCAAGCTTGGTGGGCAGCAGGTCAGCCTACTAATCGCGGAAATGCAGACTGTACATTAGTTGACTCTTCTGGAAACTGGATTGCTGAATCGTGTAATGGCGCAGTGGCTTACCATGCTTGTTATTTAGGCAATAACCAGTGGCAGCTAACCAGTGATATACCAGATTTAAAACGTTCTGAATCTGCATTAGGTTTTGGGCTATGTAAACGACTTGCAGATAATGCGGAGTATCGCCCGCCTAATACAGCAATATCCAATAACGTGCTTGCTGGTCTCGTGGATACATTACCTAGCAATAAGTTTGTTTGGGTGAATTACAGCGACCAAAATAGCGAAGGTTATTGGAAAGAAGAAAGCCCGTTTTTAGATTTTGTCAGTATCGATGGGATACTAGCGGGTGAGTCGCAAGATTGTGGTTATTTTAGTCTTGAAACAGATAATAAACGAAACTGGTTAGCAGGCCAGTGCTACGCAGGTGGAGCACCGCTACAGCAAGGTTTTGCTTGCACTAACGGTTATGAATGGAAAGTTGCTACAGAAGCACAAACAAGTGGTGCATCGCTGGTTTCTGATTTATGGAAAGATGGCTTTACTGCGTGTGAAGTCGCTTTTGGTAAAGATTATGAATTTGCTGCGCCTTACGACGCTGATCAAAACTCTCGCCTTGCTTTAGCCTTAAGACTTTCGGGTAATACACGTGCGTGGTTGAATCTTAATGATGCTAAATCAGAGGGCGAGTGGGTTGCTAATGGCCCAGTTGTTAACTTATCTCCAGTTATTATCTCATTGACATCTCAACGAGAAGTTTCTGAAAAACAAGCGCTTAACCTATCGGTTACGGCATCAGACCCAGAAACGGGTAATAATGTAGGGTTAACTTACCAATGGTCTATCATCGGTGAACAGGTAGGGCTCAATAATACGGGTACGGATACTGTAGTCACCCCTGTTTTAGTGAATGCAAATACGCCTACGGTGACGATCCCAGCGGTTGATTTAATCAACGATGATTATTATTTAGACCTTCAATTGCAAATCACTGATGCAGACGTAGATTCACCTGCCACTACAACCAAAGTAATAACGATTAAAATTATTTCACCATTACGTGCGGCTTATGACTTTAATAATTTCACCAACCCTGCACTGGATATTAGTGGTAATGGTCATGACTTAATTTTAGACCCGTCGCAGGTAGGAATACAGGCTCACGCTGTTGGTTCAGGAAATTATTTTGCCAAGCTAGGCAGTGGTGATTCATTCTCTATTGTTGGGACTGGGCCTAACGGCTTAATAGTTGGAGATACCAATGATGAATATACGGTAATGTTCCGTTTTAAAATGGATGAATTACCCGCTGATGCTTTCGCTACCTTTTTGCAAAAGGGGGCTGCAGGCTCTAGACAGCCAGGGATCTTCTTTAATAAAGCGGGCAGCAACATAAATTACACCAACTCAACAACCAGTGGCCAAAATGCATCAAGCGCAGTGAGTAATGAAGAGGTTAGGCTGGATCAGTGGATGACGGTCGCTTATGTTAAAACTCCCACTGACATGATCTTTTACATCGATAAAGCCGAGGCTAATCTTGATCCTGCTCCTTGGAATACGGTTCCTGATAGTAGTAGCGTATTAAATGGTACTAGCGTGGACTTCTCTGCAGGTAATTGGCATTTTGGGAATAGTCCATTTACCAGTGAAGGGATTACTGGTGGTTTGGATGATATTCGAGTTTATAGTCGTGCGTTGACGGCCGCAGAGTTGACGACTATTTTCCCTGACCAGCCTCGTGGAGTATTTAATTTTGTTAATTCACAAGAAGCCGGTGATGAAAATGAAGTTCCAGCGGCAGTTGATGAGCTATTAATTCCTATTAGTCGAACGCAGGGTGATGATGGCGAGGTTTCTGTTGGCTTTAAACTAGTATCTGGCTCTGCAATTTTGGATACCGATTTTAGACTAAAAGATGACCTAGAATTGATAGGAAGTGCTGATAGAGGAAAAGGTACTTTAACTTGGGGTATCCATGACGCAATCAATAAAAACATCGTCGTAGAATTACTGGGTGATAATGTTCGAGAAGGTACGGAAACATTTACTATTGAGCTTGAACGCTTAGGGAATACTGAACCTGAGTTGGGTAACAATAGCGTTATCGATGTTAATATTGTTGATAAAACCCCCAATATTTACGGAGCAATTGGTATTGCACCGTCCACAGCGATTGAAAATAGTGCAGTAGACGAAGGGCAGTCAGGTAATATTACGGTTGAGCGAGTCGGCAGTGATAGTATTGGTGCTTTTGATGTCCTTTATGAAATTGAGTCATTAACTGCAGACAGTGCATCTGATTTCTCAATCACACAGGCTGGATTTGTACCTTCTGGTAGTTCAGGAACCAATGTTGTTATTGGAAATGGGCGCCTAAGCTTCATAAATAATTCAACGGGAACACCTGAAGTTCGCCAAACTCAAACACTGAGTTTTGATGCCGCTTCTGATACTGAGTTAGAATTTGATGAAGCATTTAAGGTTAGACTACTTGCAGTAACAGACCCTGGTCAGATGACCCTTTCTGCACCTGCCAACAGTGCAATTCTGGGCACTGCGAATGAATATACTCAAATTATTAATGATATTTCACCTGGGCGAGTGAGTTTTGCTCAAGCAAGTGCGTCCGTGGATGAGGTGGATCAAGGCGGCGGCAGTAATTCGGTTATAGTTGCGCTTGAAAGATTGGGCGGTGACGATGGCGAAATGTGCGTCACTTTAAACTTAAGTGCTAGCACTGCTGATACCCCTTCTGATTATACTGTCACTTATTTACACCCATCTGCCTCAGGGCAGTCTGATGTATTCTGGAGTGATCAGGATAGTGGAGTTAAGACGGTCCAGATCACGGCTGTTAATGATGAAGTATATGATCCAAGCGAAATTATTGAGATAACTTGGACTCGGAAGGTAAGTTGTAATGGTTCAGTGTCGGTTGTGCCTTATGCAGCCGAACCTTCTGACATCGGAAGTACTCAGGTAACAATTGACGATTACACGACTCCCGTTTTGCTAAAATTCACCGAAACTAATTATTCAGTCTCTGAATTAACAGCGGCTAAAACAATAACGGTTCAGGCGACTCAGACTCGTCTTGTTAGTGACCCGAACGAAGGTGACTTTACAAATGCTAATCGTGTTAATAATAATGGTTTTACTGTGAATTTAACTCGGGTAGAAACCAGTGCAATTGAAGGCACTCACTTTGGTGACTTAACTGGGTTAGAAACTATTACATTTTCACCAGGTGAAACTGAAAAAACAATTACCGTCCCTATTGTTGATAACTGTGTGGCAACGCCTAGCTTATCCGTAGGGTTTGGTTTAGCTGTGCCGGGTACTAATACGTTGCCAACGACTTTGATTGACGTATCGAGTGCTTCAAGCGGCTTGGCAATTACAGACGCATCCCCATCATTATTGGTCAGTGCAGGTGCTACAGTTGCTGGCGTATCTAATCCAGCCGAGTTAACAGGTGGTAAATGGATTGTAACAGCAGATGGAACGACTTCAGGTGGATTTGAATCTAAAAAACTTAAATTGCTAGCAGAAAATAATACTACAGATGCTTGTCCATTAACGTACAAATGGAAACATATTTCTGTTGCTCCTGCGCTCCCTGCAACAGGTGTGGGGAAGGCCGGTGCGAATTTCCCGAGCAACTTTACAATAGCTCCTCATTTGCCTAGTACGATTAGTTTGATAAGCACCGTTGCTGAGGTTAATGAATTTACACTCCCATTTGTAGTTGACGATACCGTTCTTAATTATCAAGTCGAAGTGAAGCACCCTGAAAAAGCTGCTGTAACCATTAATGTGCCTATTTCAATTGCAGCGAATTGGAGTCGCTTAAAGAATGATCGTGGTTGGTGTACAGAGATAGATGGTAGTGAGATTGGTACAAGTACGGCATGTAATGAAAACTTTATTTATAACCCAACGACGAAACAGGTTATTAGTGAGACTCTGGTTGGGGGTGAGTATGGTTGCTTCGAGGTGGTTTCTGGTAGTGATGAGGATGTACGATTTAGAAGTTGTAGCACTAATGCATTACAGCAAATTAGTTTCACTGGTGGCGGCCAGAATATGAAAGCAAGTAATGGTAATCATTTGGTTGATACACTGACTTGGTTTACTGAGCGTGGACTTAAAAGTTTAAGTGGTGGAAATGCTGGTGGTCAGAGTGGTAGTCGTAGAGATTGGTTCTGGGAGAACTAATAACTATTCCACTTATACTAAGTAAAGCAAAGACAGGGTAAAGATGTTGTACATACGTACAACATCTTTATACAATCAATAATAGATTTAGAATTGAGTTGTGTGGTTTCCAAAAAACATCGCTTATAGTCAAAAGCTTAGAACTATAAAAATAAAAATATTCAGAGTAAGAGTGATTCTATGAAGAAACTCGTATTACATTATATTAATCTTCCTTTGCTATTAGGTGCCTTGAGCGCACCTAGTTATGCGCTCGAAGCTATGAATGATAATGAGCTTTCATCAACCACGGGTGAAGGGCTTGGTGTGATTGTTGATGATTTATCGATACATAGTGCTGACAAAGGTGAACCAGGGGAGTTTGAGATTGTTCTTGATCTAAACGAAACCCTTGGCCAAGAACAGTTTATCTTCAGTGAGTTAAGAATTCATAAAACGGGTACGGTTTCTGGTTCGGCCGATTCAGGCGGCAATTTTGGTACCATTGAAAATCCTGTTTATTTGGGTGACTTGCGTGCCATTAATGTTTTTAGCGGTAATGTAACAGACTCTCTAGATACTACCGTGTCAGAAACAACCTCTTTGCGTGCAGAATTTCCTGGCTCGTCTTTAACGCAAGTTGATCGCTCAGCTAATGCGCAGCAAAATAACTTTGCCGCTTATACTACTTCCGCAGCGTTGTTTGAATCAAATCTAAGTGCAGTGTCTGATAAATTTAACGCTCATTTGCGCTTTGATGATTTCATCGCATCGAACCCAGTGGGTAATCAAAATAACTTTCGAGCATTAATTGATATCGAAGGTTTTCGATTTTATGGTACTTACACCGATATTTTTGCGACACAAGGTAAGGGTATTTCTCTTGCTGGTGGAACAGGTCTTTATATTGATAAAGTGACTCTTTCTACTTCCTTACCAACTACGGCGAGTAAAAATGCAGCCGCAGCATCTGGCGATTATGTAACCTCTCCAATAGATAGCCGACTGACATTTAATGGCATTGATATTTATACAACATTGGGTACTCAAAATCAGCCGTTAACGTTTGATAATGTCACTGATGAAAATGGTAATAATCAACTCCAGCTGGAGATATCACCACTGCCAGCTTCCGTTGGTATCGCACCAAAAAGTAATGTCTATGTTAAGAGTATTTATTTTGGTGAAAAATACAATCCTGCTCTAAGAACAGGGTTACGATCAGGAATGGCAGATGATGGAACTCCTGAAAATTATCATTATGCGTTTCAACCCGATGTTGGCAATACTATTGAAATTCGTGGTATTCAGGTTCAACACCTTCGTATAACGACTATGGATATTTAACAGGACAATATGATGATAAATAAATTAATTTATACGGCTGTTACATCATTCTTGTTTGCTATTAATAGTTTTGCGGAACTTGTTCCTGTTGCTGATGATGTGTTAAATGAAGTATCTGGTCAAAGTGGTATCACATTGAATGCCAAAGTAATACTAGGGGATGAAAGTAGTATTGTCTTTACTAATACATCTGGGAAAACGAAGGCAGATGCAAGCGCAGCTGAAACGGGTTATTTGATTATTGACGAGCTTCAGGGGGCTATTGAATTTGAAGGTTTGTCTCTTGATTTAGTTTCTGATTTTAAAAATTCAGGCAAATCTGCTTTACAGTGGACTTTGCCTGATAAGATAAAAGCGACCAATTTAAAGACGACGGGTGTTTATATATCTAGTACTGAAAATGTTGATCCTGGTGTAAGCAGTACATTTTTAATGGGACTGGAGCTTAATGGAGAACTTAGCTTACCGGCTAATACTCAAGTTTCTCTGTTTATTGTGGATTAAAATGACTATGAATAAATTTATGATAAAAAACCTTCAAGCTTTATCAGTACTTTTCTCTTTGTTCTTGTCTTTGCAAAGTACCGCTGATTTAACCTCTTTGAGTGACCATGCTTTAAGTGATGCGGCCCTTGGTGAGGTTGTAGGGCAAGCGTTATTTAAAATAGAAGAGGATACTGTTCCTAATGCAGAAGGTATTACGTTTACTAAACTTACTTTAGGTTTAGAAATTGCTATGAACGTTAATATCGATGAGCTTTCTGTTGGTCGGTATTACCGTCAGGGTGGTAATACCTGTATGGCGGGTCAACATGGCCGCTTCTGTTCGAATACTTCTGCTTCTGATTCCTACAATTCTTGGAATTGTCTAGAAAATAAGTGTGGCGGTATTGATCAATATACGAGCGATGGTACGCCATTCAGTGCTTCGGCATTAGTTTATGGTGATCTGATTGGCTTGAATAGTACTGAAAAATCATTAGCTGCGGCTGCCTCTTTAATTAGTAAAGATCACTATGCATACAGTGCTGCATTTACAAGGTCAGATATATTTCCTTCGGGCTTTAAGCGGACTTCAGACACAGATATAAGTCTACGCGATATGACATTTGGTCGTGTTATCGAAAATCCCGATGGTACGCAAACACTTGAAGACTTCATTATTCAAAAACCTTTTATTCAGTTTGCACATGAAGATGTAGTCGTGGGCTCTGAGACTGTAAGAAAAATTGCAGGTTTGCGTCTCGGCTTTGGTTCTTCTTCGGGGGTCCAGGGTCAGGCAATTGATGCTGTGTCTGGTTTTGTACGCCCAGTTGTAGATGTAAGTGTTGATGCGGGTTGGCTTGGTGGAACAGCAGATTTTACCTTTGCTCCTTATTTAGGTGGTGTGCGAACGGTAGGTTTTATTGATGTTGATCCGACTAAAACTTTGGTTGGGCCTTGTGCGGGTGGAGGCCTTGATCTAGCTTGTGGTAGTGTAGAGGATGCAGCTAAGGTTTCCGAAGCTTCACCTCAAGCGCAGTTATTTCCAATGCAAAATTTAGTGTTAGATGATTCGCCTGCTGTGTGGTTGTCTGTGCAAAGCAAAGATATCAATTATCCGTCAGATACAGTGGATGTTAAACAGGATAAGTCTGATCCTAATTCACCTACGGACTCTGTTCAATTTGATTATGAAACTGCAAAAGCAGGGTTTTGGTTTAATTTAGGTGCGCTAAATTTGACAAAGAATGGTCAACCTGTCCTTGAGCAAGTAAGTGGTACTACTAATTATACTTCAGCGAGTCTAGCAGAGTTTAATCGACTTTCTGGCATTCAAGGAAAAACAGCTAAACCATTACACCCTGATAATTATTTTTCTTTGCACCCTAATAACGCTAAGTATCCACAGTCCAATAACTATTATTGAGTAATATTAGTTATTTAGTTTAATGCATTAGTTATTTACTTTTGTATTACTCTGATAATTAAAGCCCTTCTTTATTAAGAGGGGCTTTTTTTTACCTTTTGTTTATCTAATGAGGTAGCTGGTAGTTGTTCTTGATTTTATTCTGTGTAATGAGGAGGGACTTTTAAAAATTTGATTAAGTTCAAGTCTAATAATTTAGATTATTTCTTTGTTAAGGAAGGAGAGTATAAGTTATTAAATACTTAGACGAAAACCCAATCAGAGATATTCGAGTTCTCTGATTGGGTCAATAGTTGCTCTTTTTAATAGATAGAATAATTAAGCTGGTATTAGCTTTCTTGGCGTTCTATGCCAGACAGTTCATTAAGTTCTAATGAACCTAAAATAGTAAAATCTTGAATCTGATTGCTGTGAGTATGTAATGATTTAAGCATGCTTAGTGATTGTAGTGGGCTTAAATCTTGTACGCTATTCTTTTGGATGCCAAGTTCAGTAAGTTCAGTAAGCTTGCTAAGAGCATCCAAATTAGATATCTGGTTGCCACTTAAATAAAGGGTTTTGAGGTTCTTTAATTCTACTAATGGCGTAATATCATTAATTTCGTTAAAGCTCAGGTGCAAGGATTTCAATTGAGTTAGAGCCTCAATTCCCTCTAGAAATTGTATCCCTTTATTATTGCAAACAAGCGTCGTGATTTCTTCAATATACTCACGGCCTGTATTTTTTATACAAAGCTCTAAAGAATAATCAGAAATCGACAGAGTTTCGACCGGAGTCAGAGTAATCGAATTTTGGCTTGTGCTGCTAATGGATGCAGATGTAGCTGTCTGAGGCGCAGAGGCGCTATTGCTTTGACCTTTACAGCCAAACATAGCAAGAGTTAGCGTACTAATCGCTAAAGCCGTACCTAGTTTGTTGATTGCACTCATTGATTTACCTATCTATATATTTTTTGTATTTATTATTTAGGTTTATACCTAAATAGTATCATTTTGGTACGATACTCCCAATAGGTAGGGGTGCTATCTTTACATAAAAATATCAATTTAATGACTAGGCTAATCCTTATCTCTCGTTATTCCTGAATTCACCTTATTCGTTGATGGTTTGTGGCTGTTTAAATCCCCTTTTACTTGCTAAGACTAGGGCCGAATAGGTATATTGTTCTATTTTTAGAACAATATAATAAAACAATAATTATTAAAGTTGTGAGTATGCTGGATTTAAACCAATTGTCAGTTTTTATACGCGTTGTTGATGAAGGTAGCTTTACCGCTGCTGGCAAGGCGCTGAATGTGCCAAAATCAAGAATAAGCCGCATGGTCGCTGATTTGGAAGCTAGTCTTGGGGTGCGTTTGTTACAGCGTTCAACGCGCCAAATTAGCCTTACTCAAGTTGGCGCTGATTATTATAATAACTGTAAGCATCTAGTGAACGAGATCATGGGGGTTCATACGGAAATCTCTGATCGACAAGATCACCCTCACGGTGTGCTTCGTATATCGGTGCCCATGGTGGTTGGCAGTGGAATTTTTGGTCGCTTTGTAACGCGATTCCAAAAAGTCTATCCGGATGTGCGCATTGAAATTTCACATACCGACCGACAAGTTAACTTGATCGAAGAAAAATTCGATCTTGGCCTAGCGATGGGAAAATTACCGGAGTCTTCTTTGGTTGCACGCACCATTGCGGAAACTGAATCAATTATTTGTGCGTCTCCTGAATACATTGCGCAGTTAGGGACCTTAAACAGCCCACAAGATTTAGCTAGGCTGGATGTGGTAAAAATTGGTGAAGGTATGCTGGATGAAACGTATGAGTTCTTTCATGCCAGTGAAGATAATATTACGGTTAAGGTGGAGCCGAGTATTGTGACCAATCATATTGCGGCTGCGTTGAACTGCATTGTTCAGGGGGCCGGAGTAGGCGTCGTTCCTATGTTTATGGCGGGTGAGTACATTCTTTCGGGGCGCATGATACCGTTATTTCCTGACTGGCAATTAAAGCCTGAGCCCATTTCTGTTGTGTATCCTAGTCGTCAGTATTTATCGCTAAAGGTGCGCAAGTTTATCGATTTTTTAGTCAAGGAAGTTGAAGATTTAAAAGCCGCGATTGAGCAACTACCGACTTCTGAAGAGCAGCTTGTTGCTTATAAAAAACTGACCGAAGATAAGTGATCACTTAGCTCGATTTTTAGCCAAGGTATTCTATGCTTAATGGATATTACATGGGCTAATAGGACGCTAGAATGACGGTTGGGTTGGGCAGCGCTGAAACTGATGATGTAGGCTTTGCTCTCGCGTGCAGTCATCAGCCATCTTTTGATTTATTAGACCAAAGAACTGATATTCCCGCAGATGTGTATTTTGCCGATTCCCCTGATTCTGTTGCCCCCAATACTTCTATTGTTATTTTAGATCAGCAAGCACTGAATCGCTATGATTTGTCATTGTGGAAGTCAGTTTCTCCTGACGCGATTTTCATCGTTGAGCACCCAATTGACAGCGAAGAGTGCATTCTCGTTCCTACGGATATTCCTCATATATTTTTACGCAATGCGATCTTGAAAGCATTGGATTTATTGCAAACGCAGCAGCAGCTAGCTCTTAGTAATTTGCATTTGCGAAAAGAGCATAAGCAAATCTCACGCCTATTGGATATTGGCCAGGCGCTATCAGCGGAAAGAGACCATGATGTTTTATTAGCGAGAATTTTGAAAGAAGCTAGGTTACTAGCCTGTTGTGATGCCGCATCGATCTTTCTTATTGATCGTCCTAATGAGAATAATGTTGAATGCGAGAATGTGAATCATAATGACGCTACAAATGTTAATAGGAATATTCGAAGTGCGGTTGCTGATAGCCCGGTGGAAAGTAAGTCAGCATCCGAGCTTGTATTTAAACTGACTCAAAATGATTCTATTGATTTCCATTTTGCAGAGCAGCGCTTCAGCCTAGATCATCATTCAGTCGCTGGTTATTCTGCTTCAACCGGTAGCATTGTTAATCTTGATGATGTCTACCATTTGCCCCCGTCCAGCATTTACCAATTTAATGCATCGTTTGATCGAAGTATGAACTATCGAACCCGTTCAATGCTGGTGATTCCTATGCGCAACCATCTTGGTAAAGTCATTGGCGTGATTCAATTTATTAATCGTAAACGTGATATTAATATTACCCTAAGTACCCCCGAAATAGCGTTAAAAGAGACGATAACGTTTGATCAAGAAATCATTCCAGTATTGCAGGCCCTTGCAAGTCAGGCTGCCGTTGCGATTGAAAATAATGTTTTAATTGATCGTGTTAATACGCTTTTTGATGGGTTTGTTAAAGCATCGGTTAGGGCGATTGAGCAGCGAGATCCAACGACTAGCGGGCACTCTTTTAGAGTAGCAGAGTTAACCTGCGCGTTGGCTGGAGCAGCCCACCAGTGCAATGTTGGACAATTAAAAGAAACGCATTTTAGCAGCAATGAAATGAGAGAGCTGAGGTTTGCAGCACTTCTTCACGATTTTGGTAAAGTGGGCGTTCGTGAACATGTACTGACAAAAGCTAAAAAACTATCCCAAGAAGCCTACGGTGAGTTTATATATCGCATTGCCTGGGAAAAAGAACGCATCAGTAACGACTATCTCAACCAAAAATTCTTATTATTAAAAAAACAACAATTATCATCCGATTTAGAAGAAAAATTGACCCTAGAAGAAGCTATTAAACTGCAACGATTAAATAATTATATGCAAGCGGTGGCTGATGCTAATGAACCCAGTATCTTATCGGAAGGTACTTTTGAGCATCTAAAACAGATTAGGGAGTACGTGATAGAAGACGTTAATGGTGATTCTCGTGGTCTCATCGACGAGCTTGAGTTTGGTGCGTTATCGATTAAGCGAGGTAGTTTAACGGCAGATGAACGTATTGAAATAGAAAGCCACGTGAGCCATACCATTGAATTTTTGAAAACCATTCCTTGGACCCCTGAATTGAGTAATGTGCCTAATATAGCAGGAGCACACCATGAAAAATTAAATGGCTGCGGCTACCCCAAGGGTCTTAAAAAAGAAGAGATTCCTGTTGGTGCAAAAATAATGACGGTTTGCGATATCTTTGATGCATTAACCGCGAAAGATCGTCCTTATAAAGCGGCGGTTCCTTTAGAGCGTGCGCTTTCAATATTAAAAAGCGAAGTAGAGTGTGGCCATATAGATTCTGAGTTGGTTGAGATGTTCTGCCAAGCTAGGGTATATGAGGTGTTAGATCACTCTTAATAACTATTTACATACTCTTTTACTCGACTGCTTACTCTCATTTTTTGAACTAATGATAAATCATGAGAAGCAGTGCTTGTCAGATGCACACTAAATAGGTAAAAAGAGAGAGGGTTAGCAGATTTTTATAGATTCTGCTCACTTTGAATAATAAGTACTATTTTAAATAATTATAATTAATACCGTTGGATTCAAAATATGACAATTAAAACTGATTTAACTCGCCGTTCATTTATGAAAAGTGCAGCAGCAGGTGCTAGTGCAGTCGCTGTACCTATGGCACTTACAGGTTGTGGTGCTGACGATAAAGATAATGACGATAATGAAATAGCAAGTAACTCTAAGCTTGTTGTGATCTTTGGCCATGGCGTAGCGTCAGGTGATCCCTTATCAGACCGAGTTATTATCTGGACTCGTGTTACTCCCACTGATGAAAATGAAGTTTCTAATCAAGCTGTCCTTGTTGATTGGGAGGTCGCCACTGACTCTGCAATGGCTGAGGTTGTTGCATCCGGCAGTGTTAGCACAAGCTCTGCTGTTGATTACACCGTAAAAGTCGATGTTGATGGGTTATCAGCGAATACCGTTTATTATTACCGCTTCACCGGCCCATTAGCGGTTGAGTCTGTTATTGGGCGAACCAAAACACTACCTGTAGGCTCTGTAGACAGTGTCAAACTGGCGGTTTGTTCTTGTGCTAACTATCCAGCTGGCTACTTTAATGCTTATGATGCACTGGGTAAGTCTGATGCCGATGTTGTTGTTCATCTAGGCGATTATATTTATGAATATGCGGTAGGTGAGTATGGCACCACAGCCAATACCATTGATCAGAATCGTAATCACAGCCCAGAGAAAGAAATTTGGACGCTAGCGGACTATCGCAAGCGCTATGGTCAGTATCGTCAAGATGCTTTACTTCAAGGTGCTCACCAAGTGAAACCTTTTATCTGCGTTTGGGATGACCATGAGCTGGCCAATGACTCGTACAAGTCAGGTGCAGCCAATCATACAGAAGGTGATGAAGGTACTTTTGCCGATCGTCGTGCTGCAGCTTTCCAGGCTTATCATGAGTGGCTACCGATTCGAACGGGGCTGGATGTTGCTAATATCTATCGAAATTTCAAATTTGGTGAATTAGTATCAATGAACATGATGGATACCCGTCATATTGCTCGTGACGCTTCGTTAACGTTTGGAGAATTGTTAGCACCTGGTGCTGATGCTGCGGCATTGATTGCTGATCCTGATCGTCGTCTGATTGGTGAAGAACAATTAAACTGGTTGATGCAAGAGTGGGCAAATTCTTCAACCACATGGGAAGTATTAGGTCAGCAAGTATTGATGGGGCGTACGCTTATTCCTGCCGAGATTCTGCAGTGGTTAAATGTGCTTACCAATGCTATTGAAGGCGGAGAAACGGATCAGGCAACGCTGCAGAGCATACAGACTAATATTCTTACATCGTTAGGAACCTTGGCCGCTGCAAAATTAGATCCTTCATCAGCTTCAGAACAGTCTTTAGGCAGCCTTCAGGCTCAAGCGCCTTATAATTTAGATGCTTGGGATGGATATTTTATTGAACGTGAGAAAATTTTGAAAGGTGCGCACTCACTCAGTAAAAATATCATCAGTTTGGCGGGTGATACTCATAATGCATGGGCAAGTGATTTACGCTTTGTTGCAGATGCTGAAACAGGTGCATTAAGTGAGCTTACCGTCGGTGCTGAGTTTGCGACGTCTTCTATTACTTCTCCTGGATTTGATCAATACTTATCGGTAGATGACGAGGCTGCGTATCAACAAGCCTATGCTGCGGCTTACAAGCAGGCTTCAGATGCAGCCTTGGCTAATGATCCAGCCGATACCGAAGGTGCTGACGCTGCAGGTATTGCGGCGGGAACGGCAACAGGTAATGGAACAAGAGCAGCCGTTATTAATGCACGTAATGCGTTTGAAGGTTCGGTCAAAACATTAGTCGATGATTTGCAGTTCTTTAACTCGTATCAGCGCGGTTATATGGAAGTTGAATTTACACCTACTTCAGCAACGGCTGAGTGGAAGTTTGTTAGTACGATTCAATCTACAACCTATACCGTAGCCTCTGGCGGTAAGCAAAGGTTTACACCGGGTCAAACGCTGGAGTCAGTTAGCTAAAACTGATTTTAATTGTGAGATCTATGGCCCTAATGAAGCGATTCATTAGGGCTTTTTTGTAACAGTTAAAAATGCGTGTCAGTGCAATAAATGATAAATTAGTTCCTTTGTTATTCGAACTCTTTATTAAGCGTGGCGCACGGATGTTCAGACTTTATCATTCTAATGATCTTGATGTATTAAAAGAGCTTCTGGTTCACCAAATGAAGCTGGGTGATAGTGACCCTTTCATACCCGAACAGATTTTAGTTCAAAGCCAAGGCATGGCACACTGGCTAAAACTGCAAGTCGCTGATTCATTGGGCATTGCGGCTAATATTGAATTCCCTTTACCTTCAAGTTTTGTATGGAAAGTATACAACTCAGTTAAGCCGGATCTGCCTGAACGTTCGCACTTTGAAAAAGAAGCAATGACGTGGAAGTTGATGCGGTTAATTCCTAAGCTCATTGCTGAAAAAGATAACCAAGAACTATTTGCACCCATTGCTCATTATTTAGACGCGAGCTTTGATTTGGACGCGAAGAATAATTCAGATGAAAAGCCCCGAGAAATAAACCAACAAAAAACGTTCGCACTGGCTGAAAAAATAGCCGATACCTTTGATCAATATTTAGTCTATCGCCCCGATTGGTTATTAGCCTGGGAAGAGGGCAAAGACGAGATTGAAGGGGGGGATATTAGTAATCAGCCTTGGCAGCCTGAACTGTGGCGTCGCCTTGTTGCTGATAGTGCTGAACTCGGCCATAGCTTGTTTCACCGTGCTCGCTTAACCGATCAGTTGGTTGATATTATGCGCGAAGGAAGAGAGGGTTTAAAAAAGCTATTACCTACCAGTTCAACTGAGCATCCTGCTCGAATTTTTGTTTTTGGTATTGCTGCGTTACCCGGAACGTATTGGCAAGTTTTAAATGCCTTGAGTGAGCATGTCGATGTGCACTTCTTTTTATTAAACCCATGTCGAAACTATTGGGGAGACATCGTTAATGAAAAGACTCGTGCTAAATTACTGCAGAAAGATGCCAAGCTAGCGAACTATTTTACCGTTGGAAATCCCTTATTAGCCTCTTGGGGGCGATTGGGTCGTGACTTTTTAACTCTGACCCATGAAGCGGCAAACGAGGGCGGACGAGAGCAATATTTCCAAGACATCGAAGCCTTTGTCGATATTGACCGTGGCAGTGATATTAATGGTATTAATGATCAAACTGATGCAGCCAATAATTTATTACATAATATTCAGCTCGATTTTTTAGAGCTAAAAAATCGAAGTACCGCTGCATTTGGTATTGAGGCGCTGGATAATAGCCAAGCTAAATTAGCCATTAATAAGAATGATCAAAGCATTCAATTTGTCAGTGCTCACTCTGCTTTACGAGAAGTACAAACCTTGTTTGATCAAATGCTAAGTTGGTTTGACGAAGATGCTGCACGTGATAAAAATAAGGCTGAAAGCAGTCCATTAAAACCCCGTGATATCTTGGTGATGGTGCCCGATATTGATATGTATGCGCCTTATATCGAAGCGGTATTTGGTAGTGCATCCGATGAGCAACGCATTCCTTGGGCCATTGCTGACCAAGCATTGAATAAAGAAAACTTGGTGATCGATTCCTTTTTACGCTTATTGCAGCTGCCGAATAGTCGCTTAACCATTACCGATGTTATTGAATTTTTAGAAGTTCCGGCGATTGCACAAACATTCGGTATTGATATAGAAGATCTTGATCAAATAAAACACTGGTTAAGTTCGGCGAATATACGTTGGGGATTGGATGAGTCCCATCGCCGTGATTTAGGGTTGCCGAGCTGGGATGATAATAGTTGGTTTAAAGGCTTGCAGCAGTTGTTGCTGGGCTTAGTCATGCCCGACCATGCCCAAGCACTCGACCAGTACTGGCCTGTGCCGGGCGTAATGGGCAGCCAAGGTGAATTGTTAGGAAAATTGATGGCTTTTATTGATCAGCTGGGCCATTGGTATCAAATTTTACAGCAGCAAAAAACCGCAGAGAATGCGTTTGTTAACGACGTGCTTGAAAAAGACGCGCTTGATAATGGCCTGCTTGATAAAGACCTGCTTGATAAAGAAAAGTGGCAAGACTTGTTGCTCGCATTAATTGCTGATTTTTATCCGCAACAAGCCCAAGACGAAAAGGGCTTAAACGATCAGCTCGTATTGCAAAAAATACGCGATCAAATTCAGCGCTGGCACAAAGAGCTAGACGAGGCTCAGTTTGATCAAGGTTTAAGCCATGGGGTGGTATTACAATACTTAACCAGTTGCTTAACCAAACAAGTCGGTTGGCAGCGATTTTTAGCAGGGCCGGTGAATTTTTGTACCTTAATGCCGATGCGCAGTATTCCCTTTAGAATTGTGTGCATGCTAGGGATGAACGATGAAGATTATCCGCGCCGTGTACCGCCGCAAGGGTTCGATTTAATGGCACAAGGTGCTTATCGACGTGGCGATCGTTCGCGTCGAGAAGATGATCGCTATCTATTTTTAGAAGCGGTCATTGCAGCTCAAGAAAAACTCTACATTAGTTATCGTGGCCGTGATAGCCGCGAAAATAATGAATTGCAGCCGTGTGTATTGGTCAGCGAATTGATCGATTATATTGGCAATGGTTATGTTCTTGAAGGTGATGAAGAATTGCCACATAAGAACAGCGAAAAACAACTGCGCAAGCACTTGGTACGAGAGCAGTTATTACAGCCTTTTAATACACAGTACTTTACTGAAAATAATTCAAGCTCAAATGATACTCAGACACATTTAAGTTATCAAAAACTTTGGCAAAAAGTGGCGGTTGCGAGTCATGATTTAGCCAATCAGTCTTTAGCTAGAAACAGTTTTGCCAATAAAACTTTAGCCAATAAAGAAGTAGAGAAATCGGCCTTCATCAATGGAAGTTTTATTCAACCAAGCATTACCCGATGATCGTGATGACAGTATTCGCTTATTCCCAGAGCTGGATGATATTAAGCAATGCCTAATTAACCCGTGTAAGTTTTTTATGCAGCGGCGACTAAAAGTGAATCTCACTCAATACTGGGATGAAACTGAAATTGATGAACCTTTTTCTTTAGATAGTTTGCAATCGTATTTGTTAAACGAAGCCTTATTAACCAGCCGTTTAGAAGGCACTGAGTTATTATTCAAAGAAAAACAGAAATCTCTAGGACGCTTACCCGTAGCCGGTTTTGCTGATTATTTATTAACACAAAGTGAAAATAAGCTGGCACCTTTAATTGAAGAAATTAAAAATAACCTGCCTGATCTTGGTAAGATGCCGCCGCAAAGCGATAGCCTCGCAATGGGGGACTATCAGCTTAATGGTCAGCTAGAACATTTAATCAACGACGCAGGTAATCATCAGGTATTTCACTTTCGCAGTGGGGCGTTTAACGCTAAGCAAATAATCAATTTATGGCTAGAGCACTTGTTTGTCTGCGCGGCGGGTTATCCTGTGGGCAACAGTATGGGTTTGGGGATTAATAAAGACGGCGAAATTGATAAATGTGAATTTAGCCCGGTCGCTGCTGAATTGGCACAGCATTATTTACTCGCGCTGATAGAATTTATGAATCTGTGCTACTGCATGCCGCAACCCTTTTTCTTGCAGCTAGCCATGGGTTATTTAAGCGCCGAAACGGATAAGCAGGAGGGGGTATTAGATAGCGCACTTGATAGTGAATTTAGCGAGCTGAATGATGAATTTGTTCAACGCTGTTTTTCTGCTGAAATTAATCAAGATTATTTAAGTTTTTTAAATGCTCAGCTAGGTTTATGGCAAGGTTTATTAACGCCGCTATTAGATCATCGCATCAGTGAGGAGGAATAACATGCAGATATTACAAGCCGATCGCTTTCCTCTACTAGGCAAGCGTTTAATCGAAGCGAGCGCTGGTACGGGTAAAACCTATACCATTGCCAACTTATACCTTAGAGTTTTATTAGGCGATCATGTATTAGGGCTGAAACCGGTCGATCGCATTTTGGTGGTTACCTTTACCCGCGCAGCAACAGAAGAATTACGGGGGCGTATTCGAGATCGTATCCGTGATCTTTATGAAGATGTTTTACGCATTGAACAGCATACAGATAGACATCAAATAGACCCTTATGTTAAGAATTTAATCCAGCGCACCCAAAATAATTTTTTCAGCGAAGATCACCCCAATAAAGTATCGTTAACCGATTGGCTGCAAGCGAATTTATCGCAGATGGATGAATCCTCGGTATTCACCATTCATGGTTTTTGTCAGCGTATTTTAAAACAGTTTGCGTTTGATAGTGGCGTTGGTTTTGAATCTGAAATGATCTTAGACGCACAAGATTATTTACGTCGTGCCGCCCAAGATTATTGGCGTGAATTGGCTTATCCCATGGATCAGCAACAGTTATCAGCGTTATTAGGCCAGATAAAAAGCCCAGAAGATGTGTTCTGGAAAGTACGAGGTTGGTTGCAGCAAGAAGATATTGAATTATTGCCTAGAGCAAAAGACGGTTTGGATTTTTCTAGCGCTTGGTTACAGGCAAAAGAAAGTTATGAAAAAGCGACGCACGTTTGGCAAACGTTAGACGCGGCTAATCTCAACGATTTAATTGAGCAATCTGGGGTTGATAAACGCAGTTTTTCTAAAACGACTCGGCCAAAGCGTATTGCTGCGGCCAAAGCATTTTTCTCTGACGGCACGTCATTTAAAGGGGCTATCCATAAAGACGTGATCGAGCTGGGCCAAGAAAATCTATTTGCCAAAACCAAAAAGGGTGAAGCGCCCCAGCATCAGGCTTTTCGTTTGATTGATCAGTTGATCGATGATTGTGAGCAGATGGTAGCGGTATTACCGCATCATATGTTGGCGCAGGTAAAAACGAAATTCTGGGCATCGATGGAACAAGCGAATTTAATGAATCCTGATGATTTATTACGCTTGTTAGCAAATGCATTACGCGGCACTCATGGCGTGGCCTTGGCAGAGCATATTCGCCAGCAATATCCTTTTGCCATGATCGATGAGTTTCAAGATACCGATAGTTTGCAGTATGAGATTTTTAATCAGGTATATAGCAGCGAAACAGACTCGGGCTTGTATATGATTGGTGATCCTAAGCAGGCGATTTACAGCTTTCGTGGGGCGGATATTTTTACCTACCTACAAGCTGCGCAAGCTCTGGATGAGAATAGCCGCTTTACCTTGAATACAAACTGGCGCAGCCACAGTGACTTAGTCGCAGCGACCAATGAATTGTTTGCTCGCCATAATGAGCCGTTTGTTTTGCCCGGAAAGATAGAGTTTCAATCGGTTTTAGCGGCGGGCACATCGGATAATAAATTCTTCCATTATCGTGGCCAAGATAAGTGTGCACCATTGCACTTGTTATTGAACTCAGAAGGTACCAATAGAGACAGTGCGCGCCATAATGCCGCTGAAATGTGTGCCAAAAGCATTCATCAGTTATTGCAAAAAGGCTGTTTAAATTCGCTTGATACGCAAACAAAAAGTGAACAAGCAAAGCCAGTAAACGCTGGGGATATTGCAGTTCTGGTTCATAACCGTAAACAAGCGAAGCTGGTGAAAGATCATTTAAAACACTTAGGCATTAATAGCGTCTTTTTATCTCGAGACAGTGTTTTAAACTCTATTGAAGCGCGCGATTTATTACGTTGGTTGAGTGCGATTGCCGAACCTCAAAATGAGCGACTCCTGCGTAATGCATTAGCCTGTGAAAGTTTAAATTATGATGCACGATATTTAGCCTCGTTATTGAATGATGAAGCTCGCTGGGAAATTGAATTAGCCCAGTTGTATCAGCTAAGAGAACGTTTTAATCAACGTGGTGTGATGGCGTTCATTATGGCTTGGCTAGAAATGGTGCCTGGACGTTATAGTGGCGAGTCTGGCTCTGGCTTAGATCTTGAAGCCCTAGCGGTTCGTTTGCGTAAACAGCCCGACGGCGAGCGCAAGCTCACTAACTTTTTACACTTGGGTGAAATATTACAGCAAGCCAGTCGCGAATTGGGTATTCAATCGGGTTTTTATAATACCGATGGCAAAGGGTTATTAACCTTACTTCGTTGGTATTCTGAACGTTGTCAAAATGCTTTATTGAATCAGTCGGAAGAGCAGCAGATACGATTAGAAAGTGATGCGAACCTTGTTCAAATTGTCACCATTCATAAAAGTAAAGGGTTGCAGTATCCGGTTGTGTTTTTACCGTTTTGTTGGGATGAAGACCATAATAAAGTTAAGTTTGATGCGATTTATCATACCGAGCGGGACGATAAATCTGTACTTACGATTAATACCAAAGCGGATGACGCGGCCAAGAAGAAGCATATTGATGAAGTTCGTGCTGAAGCCATGCGTTTATTGTATGTGGCACTGACTCGCGCCGAGCAAGCGTGCTTTGTTCAGCTAGAAAATATCGTAAGACACTTGAAGGCAGGTCCGAAAGGCTTACTGATGAATTCGGCCATTGGTTATTTACTAGAGCAAAACTCAGTCAGCATTGATGCCTTGAATGAACGCTTTAGTGAGGCGATCGGCGAGGGCCAATTATCGCTGCATTATTATCCTGATTGGTTAGCCAAAATGGAAACGGTCACGACGCAAGAAGATACGCAGCAAGCAGAAAATGTTGTGTTATCACGAGCGCAGTTCAAAGGACAAGTCTGGGATAATTGGCGCTTAACCAGTTATAGCCAGTTGGCTAAACTGGATATCGAATCAGGTTTCTCAGGGCAGGGTCATTCAGGGCACGGTCACTCAGAGAGTCATCATAGTGATCTTGTTTTAGATTCTGGCAGTCAATTTGATACCGATGCTGAAATTGATTCACCCCCTGCGGCGGTAAAATTAGATTCGGAGGATTCTTACTATGATGAATCACTTCAGCAAGATGCCATTGAAGAAGCCGTGCCAAGTACGAGTGAAGAAAATGTATTAACCCCTTTTGATTTCCCTAAAGGGGCCACGCCTGGAACGTGTTTGCACGGTATTTTAGAAAACTGGGATTTTGTCGATCACGAGCAATTAACCGAGCAAGTCGAGAACCAATTAAAATATTACGGCATTGATAATGATTACGCCCCAATGCTTATCGATTGGATGGCTCAGGTTGTCGGCCAGCCGTTAGCGGAGGCGCAATGCTGTTTGGCGGATATCGCTGAGACTCATCGTTTAGTCGAAATGGAATTTTATCTACCGATGACGGAAATTCGTGCGTCGGGGGTTATGCCATTATTAGATGGCCGTCGCTTAGCGTTTGAGCCTATGCGCGGTCAGTTAAAAGGTTTTATCGATTTAATTTTTCGCCATGACGGACGTTATTATGTGGCCGATTATAAATCGAATTATCTGGGGGATCAGATAAACGATTATCAACCGGCTGCTTTAAAAGACGCGATGGAACATCATCAATACGATTTACAGTATTGGATTTACAGTATTGCCGTTGACCAGTACTTAAGCCGTCGAATTCCAAATTATGATTATGAAACGCATTTTGGCGGCGTTTATTATTTCTTCTTGCGAGGAATGAATGGCAAGTCGGATGGTGAAGGGGTCTTTTTTACTCGCCCCGAAAAATCGCAGTTAGAGAAATGGCGCAGTTGGTTATTAGGCAGTGATTCGATAGACGTTGAGACCACAGTAATGGCGCACGCTGATAATCAGCAAATGGGGTTATTCTAATGACGAATGTATTAAATATAGAAAGCCCGAAGAATTTAAAGTCTTGGCTGAAGTCGACCTTTGAAAAAACGCTTGGGCAAGCCATCGATTTAGAATTGGCCAGTGGCTTATGTCTTAATGAAATTGCGCTGATTGCAAAAGAAAAAGCACATGATGAGACGAGCCTTAAGTTATTCGCGTATTTGGTGATCAAACTAAGTCAGGCGTTGAGTCGCGGCGAAGTGTGTATTGAGTTATCACGCGTGTATGATTTGTCGCAGAAGACAGGGGTTTTTAATAAAGACCTTGAGTCATATTTACAGCGCTATGCCACGGTGCATACTATTTCTTTGGCGGATGGCGCAGAGAATTTAAAGCAACTCTCAAAAACCAATCCGTATGACTTGGTTGTCAATTATCCTTTGGTTGTGATGCAAGGGCGATTGTATTTTTCGCGCTATTGGTTTTACCAGCAGCAGGTTTTCTATACTATCAGCTCGCGTCTGCATTCAGTCTCTGACCAAACTAAAGCCCAGACTAAAGAGCTGAGCAACACGTTGCAGACCCTTTTTGTACAAGATGCTAATAAAGAAACGGCTCAACCCGATTGGCAAATGTTAGCCGCAGCCAATGCGTGTTTAAATCGATTTAGTGTGATCACGGGTGGCCCAGGTACAGGTAAAACAACCACGGTCACTCGTTTATTAGCCGCGCTAATTAGCCAGCAGCCAAACCTACGCATTGCACTTGCGGCGCCTACGGGCAAAGCGGCAGCACGTTTGGTCGAATCTATTTTGGCGGCTAAAGCCAAGCTGGCGCAGGCCTTTCCATTAGCGGCGAAAATTCCGGTGGCCAGTTTTACCTTACATCGCTTATTAGGTTGGCGACCAGACGGTTTTTCTTATAACCATAAGAAAACCTTGCCTTATGACTTGGTGATTGTTGATGAAGCCTCCATGGTGGATTTGCCGATGATGGCGCAGTTGATGGAAGCCTTGGCAGCGAATACTCGACTGATTTTATTAGGAGATAAAGATCAGTTAGCCTCAGTAGAAGCGGGCAGTGTTCTAGGAGACCTGTGTGACAGCGGTGTGATGGTGAATGGCTATCCTGCTCATGGTTTGCAGGCCGACAGGTCAAAACAGCTAGAAGCGCTGTGTGGCATGCAGCAGGGCTATCTTAATGAGTATATTGAAGCGAATGCCCCTTTAATGGCGAACAGCCTGACTCAATTAAGAGTCAGTCATCGCTTTACGCAGGACTCGGGTATCG
This sequence comes from uncultured Gammaproteobacteria bacterium, assembly GCA_963851095.1. Classification (GTDB taxonomy): domain Bacteria; phylum Pseudomonadota; class Gammaproteobacteria; order Pseudomonadales; family Oceanobacteraceae; genus Oleispira. Next base: position 138,060 of record CAWKOX010000010.1, read on the forward strand.
GAAAACTGGCGGCGGCGGTGAATGCGGGTCAGTTTAGCCAAGTTCAGCAAAGCTTTACTCAGTATGACGATATCCACTGTTATACCAATCTTGCAGCGCCTTTTAGTAAGGATTTAACAACCCAAAGCCGAGAGGCCGAAGCCGCTTGGCAGCAGCAAGTGATTAACGGCTATAGCCAATACCTTCAAGCGATTGAGCAAGGCGAAAGCCCTTATCAGGTTTTGCAGCTGTTTAATAAATTTCAATTATTGTGCGCCTTACGCCAAGGCAGTTCAGGCTTGCAGGCATTGAATGATCGAGTTCAAAGTTTATTGCAAAACCGAGGGCTGCTGAACATTGATAATCATCAAGGCGCTGGTTTTAATCATTCATCGGAGCAAAGCCGCTGGTATGTCGGTCGTCCTGTGATGATTAGCCGCAACGATTACGAACTCAACTTATTTAACGGTGATATCGGTATTGCTATGATGGTTGAGAGCAAGGTTGAGGGAATAGCTGATGGAATAGCTGATGGAAGAAAAGGTAAAAAAGAATTAAGAGTGTGCTTTGCTACCGAAGATACCAGTGCAAATTCGAGTGCAGATTCAAATACTCAGCCAAAAGTTAGGCAACTATTACCGACGCGTTTGCCAAGCCACGAAACGGCATTTGCAATGACGGTACATAAAAGTCAGGGCTCTGAGTTTGCCGATGTCGCACTGGTATTGCCCGACAATCATTCGCCAGTTATTAGTCGAGAGCTTATTTATACGGCGATTACTCGAGGAAAGAAAAGTTTTTCGTTGTATTCAAATGACGAGGTCTTAGCGGCAGGGGTGAATTCTCAGATAGAACGTGCCAGTGGTTTGCGGGATTTGTTATTTAAATAACACCGCAGTGTCGAATAGCGGAGAGTTAGATAAGTGGATCAGAATTAAGATCCCAATTAAGGGATCTTAATTGGGATCTAATTCTAGAAAGGCACTAGCTCAGAACTTCAAACGTAAGCTTGGCATCTTTTTCTAGGCGCTCAATCAAACGATCACCTAATAATGTAGAGGTCGTCCAAAACCCTCCAGGCTTATCGGCCAGCAATTCATTATCTAATGCTAAGCACGCTCCGACCTGACCGAGCATTTGGCTGGTGGAGCCATAACCTGGGTCGCCTTGGCCGATGACCTTAGTGCGAATTTCTTTGCCCGTCGGGGTTTTTCCAATAAAGCGAATATCGTAATAGCCTTCGACCTGTTCTTTTGGTGTTGGGCCTTCACCGGGCTTGGGCAGCATGTAGTTAGATAATAACCAGCGAGTCGGTTTAATCGCTGCGCCAATAAAGAAAGCCCCTAAAGCGCCGACAATGGCGGTTGCCGTTAAGCGGCCTTTTAAACCTTTACCAACCAGCATGGCTTCATCGTATTTAAAATCTTCGCCATAGGCATGGTTAAGTAGGGCGTTTGAACGAAAGACAATTCGGGTATTAATCGCAGCCATAATAAAAGGTGCAGTCCAGCCATTGAAGTTTTTATCAAAAGTTGGGGTCTTAGTATCAAACTGACGGGTTTTATACGAGTGGCCTTTTGGGCAAATTAAATACGGGTTCACCAAGTCTTTGCGTAAAGCCGGATCTTTCATGACTTCTTCTGTGATGTTCAACATGCTGGCGATGGTACCGCCTGATGCGCCGCCTTTTGCAGCTTTCACGCGCATAGAAATCTTATTACAGTATTCTCCTAAGCTCTTTTTAGCTTCGCGCTGGGTAAAGTAGGTGCCCATGTCGGAAGGAATAGAATCAAAACCACTGCAGTGAACAATGCGCGCTCCGCTGGCTTTTGCGCTGTCTTCATACTTTTTCAGCATGCGATCAATCCACTGGACTTCGCCCGTCAGGTCACAATAATCCGTCCCCGATTCAGCGCAGACTTTAACCAGAGTTTCACCATATAACGCATAAGGCCCTACGGTCGAGATAATCACTTTGGCTTGTGCGCACATGGCATTGATGGCGGCTTCATCATTAGCATCGGCAATGATGGTTGTGAGCTCTGGCTGTTTAATCGTGCGCTTCACTTCGTCTAATTTAGCTTGCGAGCGTCCAGCAATGGCCCAATTAAGGGATTCTTGGCCAGGATGATTAAATTGATCTGTTAAATATTGTGCGAGTATCTGGCCGACAAAGCTGGTGGCGCCAAAGACAATGACATCAAATGATTTAGGTTGAGAAGTCATAACTAACGAATACCTTATGTTGTTTTTATGCCCACAGACTAGCAATATTTGACGCCGATAGTAATGGTGAATACTGACAGAGAAGCAGCTTATCTTTAATCAAAGCCAAGGAATTGATATCATCACGCTTTTTATTCTTTGGCTAAGATAAAGTCGGTAAATTATGCGCATTGTTTTAGCTCCATTAGAAGGAGTCATGGATCATACCGTTCGTGAATTATTAACGGGTCTCGGTGGCTATGATTTATGCATTACTGAATTTTTACGGGTGTCTAACCATCAGTTATTACCCCCGCGCACCTTTTATCAGTTGGCGCCTGAGTTAGAAAATAGTGGTTTAACACCCTGCGGTACCCCTGTGCGCTTGCAGTTGTTAGGTTCTCAGCCCGACACTCTTGCGATGAATGCCCAGCGCGCGATAGAGCTTGGTTCTCATGGCATAGACTTGAACCTTGGCTGCCCAGCCAAAACCGTGAATAAAAGTAAAGGCGGCGCGGTCTTATTGAAAGAACCTCAGCTGATCGCTGACGCAGTCACTGAAATGCGCAAAGTCGTACCGAGTGCTAAAACCTTATCGGTCAAGATACGCTTGGGGTGGGATGATCCTAGCTGCGTCCATGAAATTGTCGATGCGATTGTCTCGGCTGGGGCTGATGAACTTACGATTCATGCGCGTACCAAAGAAGATGGTTACAAAGCAGAAGCGATTAAGTGGCATTATATTGCTCAAGTTAAACAGCGATTAGCCAATGAAGGCAAAGCCTTGTCGATTATTGCAAATGGCGAAATTTGGAATGCGGCTGATGCGCTTAAGTGTCGTGAAATTTCACAGTGTGACGACTTGATGATTGGCCGTGGTGCATTGGCAACGCCAAATTTAGCGGCCGTGGTTGCGGGCATTAGCGACAAAATGAGCTGGCACAGTGTGGTTGAAATGATACTGAATTATCGCAAAGTACAAGTGATTGGTTCAAAAGGGCATCACTATTCTAGCCGTGTGAAACAATGGTTAAGTCAGATGCGCCAGTCTTACCCTGAAGCCGAAGAATTATTTACACCGATTCGTAGAATTAAAAGCAGTGATCAGATGCAGGTTGCGATTGAACAATACTTAGAAGCGTCTATCAACAATAAGGTTGAAGTCTGGCAACGTTCGCTTGAGCCTTAGCGGGTTTGAATACAAAAAATTAATGTAAAAATACTATTAGGAATTAAAATGAACTGGGAAATAGATAACAACTTTTGCCATAGCAGTGTATCGACAAGCTCTAATGAAGCTGAGTTAAAGCAAGCGGTTATTTCGGCTGCGGATTACGCGTTTGATTTATTGGATGCCAACATCGAAGACGATTCAATGTTTTGTTTATTTGATTGGGACTTTAATCAGCAGCGTTTACTGATTGCGGTAACCGATCCAACGAAGAAAAAACTGGCAAAACATACCGTTACTCTAACCTTAGAAGGTTATGCCGGTCACATTGCCGATAAAGAAGAGCAGCAAGAACAGATTCAACTGTGGTTGCACAATCACATCACTACCGCCGCAACGTTTTTACAGTTCTCGCTGGTAGCGGCGATTACGGCTGATGGCGATACCAGCAGCTCGGTTTTGTTGTAAATAACGTTTATACATGAATAAAAATTGAGCTGTTCATTAATATAAACAAGAACAGCTCATTGGCAAATTGCCGTTATAACCTATCTAAGTCATTTTTATTAATGCTTGATAGTTCAGACCAGCCATCGGATGGCACGTGTGGGCTATGAGAGAAGAGTAACCGTGGGTCTTTTTTCTCGATGATACTGTTTTCAAATAGCGCCTGAATATCTTTCAACTGTATGTCGGCAACTTCTTTGGCGATGGCTTCATTAGTATCAAAAGTTAGGCGGTTGACTTCAATGTTATGCCAGAAGTGTCCTACTTTTTCGGCCATATTTTTCTTCTTACTTACTAAACGACTGATAAGACCTTGTTTGTGATCGTCAAATTCTTTAGCGCTGAGCTGTGCCAGCTGTTGTTTGAAATCAGCGAAAAAGAGTTCCGATTCATTCAGAATATCTGCACTACTGGCTGTCGGTGACTGCACAATAAAGATCATTCCAGGTACAGCATTTTGTGGGAAAGGAGAGGCCGATACGATGTAGCCCATCTTCTTCTCGGTGCGCAGCCATTGGTAATACGGCGAGCTAATTATCTGTGCCAATAAGGCGTAGTGAGCTCGCGCATTGTCTGACGTTAGTTCATCGAACTGCTGACCTTGAATGTATAAACTCATGGCGCTATCGGGATGCTGCTGCTCGATCGATTGCAGGTACTGGTTATCAGGGCTCTGGTTATGCGAGCTCTGGTCAGCGCTATTGGCAGAGGCTGGCGTATTAGGCACCTTGCTAATCATTGCCGGGGCAATGCGCTCGCCGGTTGGATTGTAAGCTTGTTTTAGTACTTTACTGATGGCAATGGCCGCTTCAGGTTCTAGTGTGCCATGAACGTAGCTGTCGATGTATAAAGACTGTTTTAAACGTTCATTAAAGGCGAGTACATCGTCTAAAGTGACCGTTTCTAAGGCGGCAATCAGTTCTTGCTGGCTAAAGCTTGGATTGCGCAACCAACGGCGTAATTCACTGATGGTGCGCTCGTAAGGCTTGGCTTTTAATTGATTTTCTAAGCGACGTTTCAGCTGAGCTTGGTAACGTTCAAATTCGGCTTGGCTGACATTGTCTGCGGTTAACGACGCCATTGTTTCAACAATCTTTTCAAGCAAGACAGAAAGCTTGTCGTGATAACCCGACATGGAAAGTTCAAGGCCACGGCCGCTTGCATGTAATTGATAGTTTAATCCAGCAACATAAGCTGGGTAGGTGTAGCTGCTGATTAACTCGTTAACGCTGTGGCTGAAAAGCTGGGCAATGACGCGATCTTTTGCACTGTTGGTAACGGCTTGGTTGTGCAGGTTAATAAAAACCTTTGCTTTTGGTAAACGAAACTCTTGCTCTGGGTAATACCATAACCGCAAACCGGCCTCATCGATGAGGCGTGTTGGAATGGACTGAGCAGGGGCGCTCGTTAGGGTAAACGATTCAGGAATGAATGGGTTGGCTGTTGGCAGAAATAATTGCTCGCGGTATTCGGGCTTTAAAATAGGATCTTTGTTGGCCGCTTCTGTTTTGATTACCGCAGGGCGCAACATCATCTTGGTATCGTACCAAGGGTCGGTCGTATTGGTTTCAACTTCTGGGGCAATTAACGTACGGATTAAATTCTTACGAGTTAGCTGATTTAGGTAAGGTTTTAGTAGGTCTGTTGTCGGTGTTTGCCATTCGTAATCACCATAAATCACTTGGCTAGGCGCTCTGTGGCGTAAGCTATTGGTCAGGCGTACAGCAAAGTGACTGGCCTTGGATTTTTCTTGGTTAGCAAAGGCCAGCTCTGCCAATTGATGCTGTTCTGCGTAAATACGTTCGATGAAGACAGGATCTTGTAAGCCCTGCTGTACGAGTTCGATGTAAGCAAATACGGCTTCGGTAATTTCATCAATGCGAAATAAACCGACCAGTGTTAGCTGAATGTTAATACTGAGTGTTGATTCCCAAGGCGTGCTGACACCTTGGCCTGCACTTAGGCCTTCTGCCCAGCCGCGCTTTTTGAATAATGCTAATAAGCTGCCTTCACCTTCATGACCTAGTAGGTGGTTGATGATGTGCAGAGGCTTATATTGATAAAGGCTTAGGCTTTCTGGCATTGGAAAAGCCAGCTTGAGTTGGCGTAACTCTTTAATGGGCTCTATCTGTAGATCTAGAGGCAGCTGGTCTTGTTGATATAATGGCGGACGCTTTGCTTTCGCCACAATATCGCGTTTAGGTATGGCGCTGAATCGTTCTTGTGTCCATTGCTCAAGAGTATCTAAATCATAGTTGCCAATCAGTGCAAAGGTCATCTTATTGGCTGAATAATGCTGGTTATAAAAGGTGATCAATTCATCACGTATTGCGCTGCCTGGGCGGTCTTCAAGTGTTGTCAGGCTGCCGGTAGCAAATTTTGCATACGGGTGAGCTGGGTTCATGGCTTGTTTTTCGGCGGAAAAAATTCGGCGGCCATCATCTTTAGATTTTGACGTATATTCTGCATTAACCGCATTCTTTTCTCGCTCAACATAATTGGCATCGAAGGTTGGGGAAATAAAGAACGGAGCAAAACGGTCAAGAGCACCGGCTAGGTCGTTATTATCAATTTCAAAGAAGTAGTTGGTGACATCGTGAGCGGTGAACGCATTATGACTGCCCCCGTGCTTTGAAATGTAGTCTTGGTATTCACCAGAATCTGGGAAAGGCTCAGTTCCCAAAAATAGCATGTGTTCTAAAAAATGGGCAAGTCCTTGGCGACCCTGAGGGTCGTCACCACTACCAACGCTTACGGCGAGTGAGGCAGCGGCTTTATCAGCCTCTTTATCGGAGACTAAGATAACCTTTAAACCATTCTCAAGTTCCAGCGAGCGATATTCTCGCTGGTCATTTGGGCTTTGTATGATAGTAGGACTTGTTGAGTGCATATTGATCCGATACGCCGCAGTAGCTACGGCTAAAATTACCAACAGCAAGAAGGTGCTGTAGCGAGTAGAGAAAAGCATGTGAACCCCAATTTAAAACGGCTAATACTATTTAAGAGACTTTTTATAAGACTTTTATAAGGTTATAGAATTAGTGCTGAGCGTTGTCTTGACGTGCGATATCTTTGGCATCTTGTAAAGAACTTTCCGCATCATCAAGCTCTGAGATTAGTTTCAGTCTATTTTTACAGTCTTCTAGTTCAGACGATAACAAAGCTGATTGGTTCAGAAAAGCTTGATCAATAGCGTCATAAACCGCTTTTATTTGAGCTGAACTGTCTGCTTTTGGTGTTTTTAGTACTTGTAGACAAGCGTGGGCAATTTGGTGATAAAGTTTTTCTTTTTTCACGGAAGGTTCCTGATGGTCGTAAATTTGTCGTAAATTCAAAGAGGCTGAGATTATATCGCATTACGGCCTTCATAGATGCAGCGAAAAACTCTGAGTACTGTAAAAACATGCTCATTTAAGGCTTGATTATGAGGCATGATGCACGCTAGCGTGAATATCAGGTAGGCAGATTAAGTGTATTGGAGGTGTCCGTAATAACTGAAGCGTCTTAATGAATGTTTTATAGCCAGAATAAGTTCTAAGAAATAGCACTAATTATCTAGGCAAGTATGGTTAGTCACTACCTATACTTAGTATAAGTTTAGTAAGAAACTGAGATAGAGCAGTGGCAGATAAACAAGCGTTAACGACAGGTGAAGCCGCAAAGTATTGCGGTGTTAATTTCCGAACCGTCATTCGTTGGATTGAACGAGGACATTTGGATGCGTATAAACTTCCGGGCAGGGGGGACAATCGGATACCGATCGATACCTTTGTGGATTTTTTACGGCAAAACGATATGCCTGTTCCTGATGAGCTTATTGCAGGGGATCGCAGATTATTACTCTTTACGTCACCCGATAGTTCTGTTGGAGAGCTTGCAGCGGACTTAAGGCGTCATAATTGGGATGTGGTGTTAGCCGATGATCCTGTGCAGTTGGGTTACTTGATTGCGAAGGATAAGCCTTCTGCCTTATTAATGATGGATCTTCAGTATGCTGATGTTGCTTCTCGTATAATGAAAGATGTGAGTAAAGATCGCAGTGAAGTGCCTAAAATGGCCTTATTACAAGGTAATCAAAGGGAAATACACGACGGTTGGGATTCTTTTCAGTGGCCAGAACAGCGGCAAGTATTGCTGGATTACTTAGATCACGATGGTTCAGAAAGCCACTGAGACAATCCTAAAAAACTTACAGGATTGCCGGCCCGTATGGGATATAACGGTTATCCGTTTGTTTTTTGAGCCAGCGGATAAACTCTTTTTCTGCTGCTCGTTTTTCAGATTTAAGGTGGCGTAAAAAATAGATAGTTGGATTTTTACTGCCAAAGGTCCATGTTGAAAAATTCATTTCACCAACCGTAAAGAACATACACAAGTTTAAAACCTGAGCATCGGTGAAACCCTCAATTGCCTTTAACCATGCTTGTTGTGGCATGTTTAGGTAATTATTTACCAAATCAATATCGGCTTTTTCAAGGCTAACAATCTCTTCTTGAACCGTCTCTTGGCTACTTATTAACGAAGCATAACGGAGTAATTTCTCTGATGAAATCTCTGCTTTTTGGTCTGCTGGCTGCCATGTATCAACCATAATAAATCGCCTCTTAAAAGGTAGGGATAGTGATATTGCTGCGATATACTATCGATTCGTATAATAGAAACAAGTGATCTTTGTTATATAGATTGTTATATAGATTGTTACGGTTATACATGGTTTTTGCTAGGAATAATGAATTAATGGATGAGTTTGCTGAGATACGGCCCTATAACGATAATGAATTCCAACAAATTCTAGAGCGTTTATTAGCCGAACCAGACCTAGTAAAAGGGCTGGCTTATTTTATGCGCCCAAATTGGCGTGGGCCTTTGCGCTTATTGGCTCGTTCATTAATACGTTGGCGTTTGCAGAAGGATCTTTCAGGTCTGGAGTCGATTGCTGAATTTCAGCAGTGGTTAGCGGGCTATGTTGAAAAAATCATTCAAAAAACAATCACCTCGTTAGAGGTTACTGGTATTGATCAATTAGACGCTGATAAAAGCTATTTATGGCTATCGAACCATAGAGATATTGCGCTTGACCCAACGCTGGTTAACTATGCGCTGCATACCCATAATAAGCCGACAGGGCGAATCGCCATTGGTGATAATTTGCTAAAAAATCCTATGGTTGGGGATTTTATGCGACTGAATAAAAGCTTTATTGTTCGACGTTCGATTAAAGCCAAGCGCGAAAAGTTTACTGCGTTACAGCTATTATCTAAATATATTCGCTTTTCAATCTTAGAGGGGCATTCCGTATGGATTGCGCAACGTGAAGGGCGAGCAAAGGACGGTATCGATACAACCGATACCGCTGTTTTGAAAATGTTAAGCTTAGCGGGCCGTACTGATAAAGAAACATTTGCGCAGTCATTGCAGGCATTAAACCCTGTTCCTGTCAGCATTAGCTATGAGTTTGATCCTTGCGATCTGATTAAAGCAAGAGAGCTGGCCGCTGTTTGCCAAGGTGAAGAATATCTAAAAGCGGATGATGAGGATGTTACCAGTATTGTCACAGGATTAATGGGCAACAAGGGTCGCGTTCATGTTAATTTTGGCGGAGAGATCGATGAGTCGCTTTTTCATACCGCGGAAATGTTAGCAACTGAAATTGATCGCCAGATTGTTAATGGCTATGCGAGTTTTCCAATTAACTATGCGGCTCACAAGTTACTCGCAGATCAAGGAAAATGTCAGCCTCTCGAAGAGTATGATGAAGTCGATATCAAGACAGGTACATTGGAATTATCCATTCGCTGCAAGGATGAAAGTGAGGCGGTAAAAACGCAGCTTTATTCAATGTACGCTCAACCGCTCATTAGGAAACAAAATAAATATTATGAATAAAATATTAATACTGCTGTCGTGTTTGAGTTTAGTCGCATGTGATTTAGACCTAGGTTCTAGCTATGACCCTACGACTCGTACTATGTATATCGATTATTACCAAGAGCCCTGTACCGATAGTGCTACTTCGTTATGCTTTCGTACGAGTCTTAATTCCGATGATGCTTATGCCGTTAATACTAAAGGCATGTCGGGCTTTGAAGCCTTAAAGTGGGGTAGCCGCTATACCGTACAAGTAGAGGCTGAAAGAGATGACAATGGTAAAGATACTCACTATACCCTTGAAAGCATTGATGCAACTGAGGTGATCGATGCTAGTACCAATGAGTTTGTATTAACCTTCAATATGGCCAGCGGTATTTTACAAGACAATCAAAATAGCGAATGGATCATTGCGGCTAAGAAGACTTTTGCATGCACGGATGCCGATTGCACAGCATTAACGAATGCTGCTCGTGATACAAATAAAATACAGTTGAGTTTTTCTGCTGAAAACGACGAGCTGACATTGTTAGCTGTTAAATGTCAGTCTTCAGATTCTAATTTCTCTTCAGTATGTGAAGGTGTAAATGATGCGGTATTTGATATTGCACATTATCAAACGGACTGCGGGCTGGCGGTTCCTAGATTATGTTTAGTCTATAAAGAAGAAGCCGATGCGAGTACTGATTGGAATGTATTACCTTTTAGTATTTCTGGCTTTACAGCTCAGTGGGGCTTGCAATACGAATTGGATTTGACGGTTAATATTCAAGCAAAAAGCTTGAAATCTGCTGAGTTTATTAAAGAAAATGACGCCGTTAAAGACCGAACGAATGAATCGTTTAAGATGATTATGCGAACGGGAGTTGCGGGTCTAGAAAAATCCGAGGGCGATGTTATTCGTTACGATGGTTTAGATTTTAATTGTGCCCGGTTTAATCAGTGCAATGACATTGATGATGCAGTAGCGAGTGCAGACAGCCGTTATGAGCAGTTTCTTATTTTACAGGCATTGGTAGAAAATACGGGTGAAAATGCTGATGAAAGTCCGGTTATTATCATTGAAGACTTACTGTGTGATGCCGCGTCGAATGAGTTTGCTCTTGACTGTGTATCTGATTATGACGACGTATATTGGGTGGATTTGAAGTAGTAATTTCTTATTGGGTACTGGTTATTGGTTATTTGTTAATAATAAGACATAAAAAAAGCGGCTAGGCCGCTTTTTTTATGTCTGGAATATAACTGTCTATTTAGAGCTACTATCTATTAATGCTACTTAGAGCTGCTATCTAGTTATTACTGACGGTTAATGACTTGATTCATACGCTTACTGGCTTTTTTGGCCGTATGCGTATTAGGAAATTCTTGCGTAATTTTACGGAAGTAGTTCAGTGCCTTGGCATTATCCCCATGGCTATTATATTCACTCATATAAATTAAACCGATCTGGTATAACGATTTAGCACGCATATCATCAGAAGATGATTTGTTATCGTATAAAATCAAATAAACACTTTCGGCGTCAGCAACGCGATCGCCAATAATGGCACGCTCACTCATAGGAGTTAAATCTGCATCAAACGGAATATTTGATTGTTGTAATAACGCGTTACGATCGGCTAATGACAATAGCTCTTTCGCAGTCAATTGGCTTTTAGAAGCCTTACGCTCTTCAATAAGCGCTACTTTAGCTTCTATTTTATTGCGTAAACGCGATTCAGGATATTCTTGGAAATGACGGTTGAAATACTGCAGAGCTTTATCATCATTACGCTGTTCTGCATAAGGGTTCATGTACATTAAACCAATTTGGTAAAGGGCTAATGACTTAATGTTAGCGCTGTAGTTTTTATCGTTAAGGCCTTTTGTATAGGTAATTACGGCTTCATCAACATTGTTTCTAGCAATGGCTTGAACTGAAAAGGTAAGAAGATCAGGTTCTTCTTGTAAGGCTGCCGCGCCGCGCACTTTTATGTTTTCTTCGTAACGACCAATTGCATGGCCACCTGCACCTGCGGCGACTAAAGGTGTCGCAATAGAGCAGCCTGTTGTAATCATTACGACCAGAGTAAGACCTAAAAGTCTAAGATTCATGTGTTTGTCCTAAAATATAATTATCGTGAGAATGTTTTTTTATAATAGTTCTAGTCTAACGATAGAAAGAAAGATTTAGAAGAGATAGATCAAAAAATGGTATGTTAATAGCAGGCTAAATGAATGAGTTGGTCAGAGTGCGACACGATTAGTTGCCATTGAAGCGTTGCGGGCTTTTACGCTAGGAGAAAGAGAAGCGGCTGAACAAAATTCAGCCACAAACGATAGTGATGTAAGAACGTTTAAAGTAGAATTATAAGAACAGGACAGCTCCCACTCCGATAGCAGCCCCCAGTATTGCACCGCCCATCATACCTTTAAGCATGGCAGAATTTGATTGCTTCTTTATTTCGAGTAGTAGGCTATTTTGCTGTTCTTCAATCGCTTGGATCTTGGCCTGTTGCTGCTTATTAAATGCATCAACTTTTTGGCGACTTATCTTGTCGGCAATAACCATCGTCTGCTTTTGCATGTGGGGTTGTAAGCGTTTAAACAATACGCCGTCATTGCTCAATTCAGATATTGAAATTTTGATAGGGGTTAGCTGTTGCTTGAGATTTCGTTCAGCAATGGTAAGGCGCTCTTGCTGTGTTTGCAGCAGCTGATGACTGACGCCATCTAAACCAGCAGCAATTTCAGCCTTAGCTGATAATACTGAGTTATTTAAGCGTTGCTGAATCATTTTTTCGATGGCTTCTAACGATACTTGGTGAGTATCCATCGGTGGTGCCTTATGAGGTACGTCATTAGCCGCGGTATTTTGTAGAGAATCAATCACTGCCATTACTGCTTGTTGATTAGCAGGTTTAGGCAAGACGCCGCTAGCACCATGAGACATCGCTAAAGTATTGTATCCGTCACCTTCTTTTGAGGTGTACATGATGGTTGGAATGCCTTGAGTTTTGGGGTTGCTCTTGATGGTTTGGGTGGCCTCTAGTCCATCCATTCCTGGCATCATATGATCCATGAAAATAATATCGGGATGCTGGTTCTCTAAGTAGGTTAATGCTTCTTCGGCACTTTCTACCCCTAAAGTGATTACATTCATTTTTTCTAGCAGACGCTGTAGCATGATGCGAGCAGATTTAGAGTCGTCTACAATGAGGGCACTTTTTATTGTCATGGTGGCACATCCTTATCGCGCTTTAAGTCACTGTTGACGTAAGCATTTAGCAATAGTGTCCTTCTATTATGAAATGGTCAATAGACGGGTTCCTTTTTAAATGAGAATTGGTACTCATTTGTACTGAAAGTGCACAAAACAGCCTATTTATGCCTGTTGGCGCTGGCTGACTTTGTCGTAGCGCATTACAATAGCTATTAATATTTTTATTTAAAACTGTCTCGAACATAGCGCTATCTATAAGAGAAAGAAGGAACAAACAATATGGGTGATGATGCTAGGCTGACTCAAAGCGCTGCAATATTGTCAATTTTCGTTGCAGCGATACTGATTTTAGCAAAAGGGGTTGCTTGGGTTGATACGGATTCTGCCAGTATTTTAGCTTCGTTTGCGGACTCTAGTTTCGATATTATCGTATCGCTAATTAACTTTTTTGCCATTCGTTTTGCTTTCTCACCGGCGGATAAAGAACATCCATTTGGTCATGGTAAAGCGGAATCTTTAGCGGCGCTCATGCAATCGGCATTTATTGCGGGCTCTGCCTTTGTTTTGCTTTTGCATGCAAGTGAACGTCTGATTCACCCTAAGCCCATTGAATCTTGGCAGCTAGCAACATGGGTGATGGTTGTTTCACTTATTTTAACCATTGTTTTAGTCATGTATCAGCGCTGGGTTTATAAGAAAACTGGTTCGCTGGCTGTGAAAGCAGATTCGGCGCATTATTTTGGCGATATTTTAGCCACAGTTGCCGTAATTGCAGCATTATTGGGTGGACAGTGGGGCATTGTGTGGCTTGATCCATTAGTGGCTATCGTTATTGTATTTGCCTTATTAAAGAGTGCTTTTGATATAGGAAAAGAAGCGCTAAACATGTTGATGGATCATGCGCTTGAGCCTGAAGTTGCCGAGATGATTAAAAAGTTAGTGGCGAGCAATGCAGAAATCCTAGATTGCCATGATATTAAAACGCGTCAGTCAGGGAATATTCAATTTATACAGATTCATTTGGATTTTTCTGCACACGTTTCTCTTTATCATGCTCATACGCAAGGAGAATGGTTAGTGGGTGAAATCGTTAAGCAATTTCCACGGGCGGATGTCTTAATTCACCATGACCCGATTGAGCATAAAGAAATGAACACGCATCACCGAGTTAATAACACTTGATAAGGGCCTTGATTTTCAGTGTTTCAGTACTGTTTATATACCCGTGCTGGGGCATGGAGGAACGCTATTTACATACCTTCGAACTGCAAGAGGGCGGTGGTAATCAAGCGATTAAAATTGATGTAATTACTGAGCAAAAACCGTTCAAAATTAACGTTATAGAATACTCCCATGATTGGTTAAAAGATTACATTGATAACCTGTCTTATAATGTTGATGGTTTTTTCATTGATACCTTTTTCGGTGACGATATTATTGAAGACGATGTGAACGGTAGCCGAGCCAAATTGTCATTTTTCACACGTCGCGAAATAGGAAAACCCGTCGATTATCAATATGGTATTAGCGTGAAGCTAGTGCTTCCTAATACTGACGAGCATTTAAATCTATTATTAGAATCATCAGAAAGTGATGAGGGTGAGCGCGAGAGTAACCCTATCAATACTGTGGATAACGTCCAATATTCAACGGCCCTGCGTTATATCTTTGAAGAATCAGAGCGCTGGAAAGTTAACTTTGATACAGGAATTCGCTGGGGTCTTCCAACCGATCCTTTTAGCCGACTTCGTTTTCGACGGTTTGCATACTTTGATGATTTTAGAGTGAAAGCAACACAAAATTTTTTTTGGTCAGGCACCCAAGGATTTGGGGAGGAAACCAAGGTTGAGCTGAATCAGCCCTTAAATATAGATCGTATAATAAGGTACTCTGCGGGCGCTGAATATTTGCTTGATGATGGTTTTTTTAGTTTGAACTATGGACTGGCGCTTTATCATGAGCTTAATGCTTCAGAAATATTGGCGTATTACTTTCGCGCTGCAGGTGATTCTATTGAAGGGCCAACATTTAACAATTATGGCATTGGAATACGTTACCGCCGAAAGGTTTATCAGGATTGGATGTTTGTTGAGGTGAATCCAGAGCTGGAGACTCAAGGTGAGACGGAATACGATATTACTCCTATCATAATGTTCCGCTTTGAAGCCTTAATTGGCGTTCGCTAGTTGAGTTTTTGGTAGCAGCATTTTCGGTAAATGGGCATATACCGAAAACGCTGTGTTGTTTACCTACAAGTATTAATCTTCAAACATACCTGCAAAAAGAGGAGAGGTTAAATAACGTTCCCCAGAATCGGGTAAAATAACCACAATGCATTTATCTTTGTTTTCAGCTTTGTCGGCCTGGCGTAACGCTGCAATCATCGCTGCTCCGCATGAGATCCCCGCAAGAATGCCTTCTTCAGCCATCAGGCGATGAGCCATTGCCATGGCTTCATCATTACCGACGGTTTCTACTTCATCAACAAGGTCTATATCTAGGTTACCTGGAATGAAGTTGGCACCAATTCCTTGGATCTTGTGCGGCCCAGGTTTGATTGTCTCACCCGCTTTCGTTTGACTGATGAGCGGTGAATCTGAAGGTTCAACAGCGACGGTCGTAATCGCCTTGCCTTGGGTATTTTTAATGTAGCGGCTAACACCAGAAATCGTACCGCCTGTGCCGACGCCTGCAACGAAAATGTCTACGCTACCGTCGGTATCATTCCAGATTTCTGGACCGGTTGTCTGTTCGTGAATAGCTGGGTTGGCTGGATTTTCAAACTGCTGTAATAAAATGGCATTGCCATTGGCCGCCGAAACCAATTCGTTGGCTTTATTAACAGCGCCTTGCATACCTTTTGAGCCTTCCGTTAGTACAACGTTAGCGCCAAGTGCTTTCATAACCTTGCGACGTTCTATACTCATCGTTTCTGGCATTGTCAGCGTAACTTTGTAACCACGAGGAACGCCTGCCATCGCTAAGGCAATACCAGTATTACCACTAGTCGGCTCAATGATTTCCATACCTGGCTTTAGGGTCCCATCCTTTTCAGCTTGCCAAATCATATTCGCGCCGATACGACATTTCACCGATTGAGCAGGGTTACGGTTTTCTAGCTTCGCAAACAGTTTGTTATGCTTGCTCAGTTTATTGATACGCACTAACGGTGTATTGCCTATGGATTGTGAAATATCATCAAATGTTTTCATGTTTGCTTGTTTCCCTTGTAAATACTGGTTTTAATTAATGAAATAACGATTGGTAATCTTCCAGCCGCTGTTGTTCATATTTATTTAAACGTTTTGTTTTTTTTCTGTATGTAAGTCTACACTGAAGTATAGCGATGGTGAAAATCAATTGCTGACAATCAACGGGTGCTTATCAGTGTGCTTTCATCCATCGAGGCCATTTTATTGAGCGCTCTAATACAAGCTCTTTCATTCGCTCATTTCTTTAGGGCTATTGAACGGCTGTGTCGTTAGCTGATTTTATTCAAGCTCGTCGCCAAGCGTTATGAATATCAGATATAAAATAATCTAGGAGTTACTGTGGTATTAAAAGCCCAGTTTTTGAATGACAAACTCGAAGTGCTAGAGCAACAGATTAATCGCTATCAGGGGTTATTGTCTTCAGGTTTTAAAAAACTACAATTCCCAAAAGATATCGAAAAAGATTATGACGATGCAAGTAACTCTCTATTTATTGATTCTTCGCGCCTAATTCTATCCTTTGGGGTGCTGCTATACCTTGTCTTTGGCTTTGTTGATTATGCGCTAGCGCAGGAGCAAGCGGGCACTCTATGGGTTATCCGCTTGGTGCTTGCCAGTGTTATGCTATTAGCGATAAGTGTTATGTTTAATCGTAGATTAGTGCGCTGGGTGATTAAATTGACGTCTCTTGGCATGGTGGTAGTTGGCTTAAGTACCGTTGGATTTTTGGCCGTGGTAAATGAGCCGTATGCATATGCTTATCATCTAGGCTTAATTCCTTGGCAGGTTTTTGTGCTTGTTGTATTAAGGACCAACTTACGCGCCATTGCTATTAATTCCGTGATTGTCTATATCGCTTATATCCTAGTATCGGTTAATAAAGATTTCTTACCTTATCATCCAGAAATTGATCAGCTTGTTATTATTATGTTGCCTCTGTTTAGTGTTTTTTGGGGTGTTTTGATATTGATGGGTATTTATCTCGGCTACGAACTAGAAAAAACCTCTCGAATCGCTTTTGTTAAAAACCGATTGTTATCTCTTGATGCTCAAAGGCTCACTCTGCTGGGTGAAGAACTGCATTTATTATCAACCACTGACAGTCTAACAGGGCTAGCCAATCGACGTCATTTTGAAAACTGTTTTGATTCAGAGTGGCGAAGAGCCATTAGAACACAAGATTCAATTGCTCTAATAATGATCGATATTGATCATTTTAAAAAATACAACGACCGTTATGGACACCAAGCTGGCGATGATTGTTTACGTCAAGTATGCGATGCCTTGAAAGATTATGCTCAGCGTTCGGGTGAATTGATTGGTCGCTATGGCGGAGAGGAGTTTGTTGTACTGCTGCCTAGGATGACCTTAGTTCGTGCCCAAGTTCTCGCAGAAAGTATGTGCAGAAGAATTGCTGACTTAAACATAGAGCATGGTGAATCAATGGATAATAAGGTGACTATTAGTATTGGTATTGCTGCAATGGTACCTAGCATGACGGATGAGCCGGCTAACTTATTACGTATTGCCGACCGCTGTCTCTATCGGGCGAAAGCAGACGGTCGCAATCGGGTTGTAAGTTGATTTTGCTAGTCGTTTATTTTGCTAATAGTTGAGATGGCCAGTCTGAGTTTGGTCATTTTTAATTAGGCGTTCCTGTTTGTATAAGTTATCGATTTCTTTATCTTTATATTGCCAAAGATCAGAAATCCATGACTGAAACTGAAGTTTGAATTCTGCATCATTTTCATAGTCGCCCTGGCAAAAATCTGCAGGAATAGGGATTTCACGAATGCGCACAATGATCTTAGGTATCTTGCCATGCATAAAGTCAGCGAAGCTTGGAATGCCTTCTGGGTAGACAATGGTGCAATCTAATAATGACTGAAACTTGTTTCCCATAGCATTAAGCGCAAAGGCGAAACCACCAGATTTAGGATTCAGTAAGTGTTTATACGGCGATTGCTGCTTTGCATGCTTCTCGGGTGTAAAGCGGGTTCCTTCAAAGAAGTTCATGACGCTGGTAGGAATGTATTTGAATTTCTTGCAAGCATTCTGAGTAGTTTCAATATCCTTGCCTTTCATTTCAGGGTACTTCTCTAGGTAGCTTTTAGAAAAACGCTTCATGAAAGGAAAATCGAGTGCCCACCAAGCTTGTCCCATGATAGGTACGCGAATAAGTTCTTGTTTTAAAAAGAATTTAAGAAAAGGTATTTTTCCATTAAGTACATGCTGAAGGACAAAAATATCAACCCAACTTTGATGATTAGCCGATACAAAGTACCAGCCTTTAGGGTTAAGGTTGTCGGGTATTTCAATATCCCAAAGCGTTCCTTGGGTGAGCTTCATCCAGCCGCTGTTGCATGAAATCCATGCGCTAGCGATGGTGCTGAAAATAGGGTCCATAACCTTACGGACCACTATTTCAGGGAGGATGAACTTAATAGGTGTCAGAATAAAGAGAAGAGAACACCAAAAAATAACATTAATAAAAAGTAATGTGCTGGCGATTATTGCCGTTATTTTTTCGCGCATATCGTTCCCTATGACTTGAGTTGTTGAGCTTGTATCGATGTTAATGCAATAGTGTATACAATGTCTTCAACCAATGCGCCCCTTGAAAGGTCATTTACTGGTTTTCTTAAGCCTTGCAGCATTGGACCCACACTAATTACATGGGCACTGCGTTGCACTGCTTTGTAAGTTGTGTTACCGGTATTTAAGTCAGGGAAGATTAATACCGTTGCTTGTCCTGCAACTGGACTATTCGGCGCTTTGCTTTTGGCCACAGAAGCTGTTGTTGCGGCATCGTATTGCAAAGGACCATCGATGATCAAGTCAGGGCGCAATTCTTTAGCAATTGCAGTTGCCTGTTTTACTTTCTCGACATCGCTACCTGTGCCTGAGGCACCCGTAGAGTAACTGATCATTGCAACCTTAGGCGTTATGCCCATGGCTAAGGCCGAGTCGGCGCTCTGAATGGCGATATCGGCTAGTTCTTCGGCATTTGGATCTGGATTTACTGCACAGTCACCATAAACCAATACTTGTTCAGGCAGACACATATAAAATACAGAAGAAACCAGTTTTGCTCCCGGGGCAGTTTTAATAAGCTGCATGGCTGGGCGGATGGTATTCGCAGTGGTATGAATCGCGCCAGAGACCAAGCCGTCGACTTTATCTAAAGCAAGCATCA
Organism: uncultured Gammaproteobacteria bacterium; assembly: GCA_963851095.1. Classification (GTDB taxonomy): domain Bacteria; phylum Pseudomonadota; class Gammaproteobacteria; order Pseudomonadales; family Oceanobacteraceae; genus Oleispira. Next base: position 157,403 of record CAWKOX010000010.1, read on the forward strand.
TTGTGCCTAGCACCACGTTGTCTTCTAACTGAGCAACCGCCATTGGGGCTGTTAGGTTTTTATGCTTGCGCAATTCAACCATAGCAGGGACGTAATCTTCACGAATATTGTCCGGTTCCATAATGACGATGTCAGAAGGCAGTTCAATACCTTGGGCTTCGGCTACTTGATGAATAACTTCGGCATTACCTAATAAAATGCACTGGGCAATTCCACGCTGTTGACAGATCGTTGCAGCTTGAATGGTTCTTGGCTCTTCACCTTCGGGAAGAACAATGCGCTGCACATTTGCACGAGCACGCTCAACCAGTTGGAAACGAAATGCTGCAGGGCTTAAACGCTCGGTATGAGGCGCATTAATAGCCGTTAGTAGTGCTGGAATGTCGATGTGCTCGGCAATGTGGGCACGAATTAGATCAATACGCTGCAGGTCATCTTCTGGAACCGCAGTATTAATACGGTGGAGTTGGTTAGCACAAGCAAAAGTATCGCTTTCTGTGGTCAAAATTGGTAAGCCGTTTGCAATAGCTTTTTGACATAAACGTAGCGCGTCATCACCAGGCATTAAGCCACCTGTTAATACCAAACCAGCCAAGGGCGTGCCGTTTGTTTCTGCTAATGCACAAGCCAGAATAATATCATCTCGGTCACCCGGGGTTACGATTAGAGTCCCCGCGGTTAATCGGTTTAACATGTTTGGCAAGGTGCGAGCGCATAGCGTAATCGTTTTAACTCGACGTATCTCTAACTCACCTTCACTGATGGTTCCCGCTTTTAATTGGCGAGCAATATCGAGAGTTCTTGGGCTAATAAGATCACGCTGCCACGGAATAATGCCTAATAAAGGGCAGTGATCCAAAGTGATTTTAGGCGCTTTGCTTAAACGCTCTGCATCACTATCGCTCGAATTTGAAAGCATAAAATGAGATTCAGCAGGGGTGCCATATTTATTGATGATCGCACCAATGATATTGCCGGCTTTAAACCCACCAAAGATGGCAGCGTTTAAGTTAATGTCGGCTTGAATATCATGAGAAGAGCGATCTTCAGCGCTGCTTACTAGAATAATATCGGCATTGAGAGCCTTGGCTATCTCGGCATTTAATTTAGCCGTGTACGGCTCGCTACGGTCAGGTACTAAGCCTTCAACAATAGTGACCTCTGTTCCCGAGGTAGCTATGTGATGCAAACCGACTAAGTCTTCTAATAGACGGTCTGTCTGCCCAGTACTAATCAACTGTTGAGCTTTTTTAAGCGGCATTGGCTTAGGTGGGTTTAGCGGGTAGGTTTGTTTAACCATCTGCGTCGATCGTTCAATTTCACCCTCAACATAAGGTGCCACAGGCTTGAAAAATGAGGCTTTAATGCCTTGAGTATCCAGTGCGTGTAGTAAGGCGATACTAATACTGTTTAGGCCGCTGTGTAGGCCTGTTGGCGCGATAAAAATATTAATCATGGTTACATAACTCGTAGCAGTCTTGGGCGATCATTAGTTCTTCATTGGTAGCGATAACCATCGCTACTGGGCTGTCGGCTTGGCTGATAATGCCTAGCTCATTGCCCGCTTGGTTGTTTAGTTTTGGATCAAGGATGACCTGAGAATTAGGCCAGTAGTTAATAATACGCTGGCGGATAGCGGTGGCGTGCTCGCCAATCCCTCCAGTAAATACAAGCGCATCAATGGTCGCCAGTGAGGCCGACAGGGCACTCAATTCACGAGCAATACGATAACAGAATGCATTGATGGCTTGGCTTGCTTGTTCATTACCTGCTGCTTCTTCGGAAAGTAAGGTGCGCATATCATTGCTGCAGCCTGATAACCCTAATAGACCACTCTTTTTGTTTAGGCTGTTCATGATGTCTTCAATACTGGTATTTTCAGCATTCATCATAAATTCAATCAGGCCTGGGTCAATGCTGCCACAACGGGTGCCCATGATAAGGCCATCTAGCGGCGTGAGCCCCATGCTCGTATCAACACTTTTGCCATTAGCAATTGCGCTGGCACTGCAGCCGTTACCCAAGTGCGCGCACAAGATATTCAGTTCTTCTTGTGGCTTATTTAACTGTTTAGCACAGGCTTCGGTAATGTAGCGATAGCTGGTTCCGTGGAAACCATATTTGCGTACGCCATGATCTTCATACCAAGCTTGAGGAACGGCATACAAATAGGCATGCTCAGGCATAGATTGGTGAAATGCAGTATCAAATACGGCGACTTGTGGAAGTTGCGGTAATAATTTTTGGCAGGCTTCAATGCCTAACATATTAACCGGATTATGAAGCGGCGCTAAATGGCTGATCTTTCTTAAATCAGCAATGTTTTCGTCGTTCAAAAGTGTTGATGCGGAAAATTTTTCGCCACCATGAACAACTCGGTGACCGATGCCCGTTAAAGAATCTAGAATATGCCATTCATCGAGTAGAACGGCCAAGGTATCAAGCGCAGCTTGATGGCCTTGATCAGTAATCAGGCTTTTACCTTTATGTAAACCAGACCAGTTGATAGTCGGTTGCGCTTCGTATAAACGCTCAGCTAAACCGCTGATAATAACGTCTTGTGTCGACATGTCGAAGATGGCGAATTTAATAGATGAACTGCCACAGTTAAGGACAAGGATATTAGCACTGCTCATGAGGGGCCTTAAGGTCATACCAAAAAATTAAGTGGTCATCTTAAACTAAAATGATGGCCGATAAATTGTCGCTTGAAAACAAGCTGACACATATCAACTTGAATGTGATTTTATTATTACTAACTAAGAGATTGATTTAATGCGTATTGTATATTATCTAAAACATGCAACGCATTCTTACTGGCAATATCAGGTAACTTATTGATATTGAAGCGAATCCCATAGTGGTAATCTTCTCTTTTAGTATTACATCGCACTACTTCAGCAGGGATGCGCTTAATACTATGGAATTCACTTAAAATATTGATGTATAAGCGTTGCCCCATTTTGAGTTTGATCGGCGTTACAATAGCAGCGCCGTTTATAGAAAAGTTACTCACTTCTACAATCTGAAGGGGATTAATTAATCCGAACCAATAACGGGTTTGCAGTTCGAATTTCAACCCGCCTGCTAAGGTGCGGGTATCAATTCTGCGCTCATTTGTGATCAAGTTGATATATTTCCATTATTTTATTGAAGACGATTCCAGTTTCGTCTTTTGTTCAGCGCTATTTTGACGATTCAAGCGTATTAAAACGGCTCAATTTGTTATAGCGAATCATATTTTGTATTTCTTCAACATACTCTTCTCGGCGCTCAGAGTAGCCAATCAATCCTTCGGCTAAGGCAACGCCTGTGACGGGTTGATTGTTATCAATGGCCTCTTGTCTAATTTCGCGCAGCGTTTTGTAGCTTGCATGTCGGTTGAGATTTTTGATGTAGCTTTTTACCGAGTCTAGCGGCGTATCAAAATCGGCGACTTCGTGATTGGCACCACTATTACGGCTGTTAGGAACGATGCCACAACCTTTACTAAAGCACCACTGGCCAAAATAGTTATTGCCTTCGCGGGCAAACCGGCTAGTTCCCCATGCAGACTCATTGGCAGCTTGGGCTAAAACCAAAGAGGCTGGAATGGTATTAATCTTTTTATCCAAAGCTTTAACCTGAACTTCAGGAGGTAATTCGTCACTGACTTTATACGTTTTTGCAAGAGCCGCGAGTGTATCTGCTTGCTGGCTATTGAGATTCGCTAGACTTTGTTTAATGCTCAATAGCTCTTCACGTTGTTTTAATACATCGGCATTGGCTTTTTGAATCAAAGGGCTTAGAAAATTAAAGAAATTAGCCTTTTTCTCTTTAACGCTAATTTGTGGTGTTGAATGAGTAACGCTCTTTTTTGCTAGATCTGAATTTTTGTTGGCTTCAGAAACATCATTCGACTGATCACAGGCGGTAAGTAACGTAAGGGCAGCAGCCACAAATGCCTGTTTTAGGGTTGAAAAACCGTTAAATGGCGAGAATAATATCGATGTGGTCGGTAGTGAAAAATTCAAAATGCGTCCTTCTTATGACAATAAATTTATACTCAGTATAAGTGATTCTAATGGCTTCTATCAAAAATTAAAGTCTTATTCTAATTGGTCGATGTTAATAACGTGAGAGAAATACTTGCCTGAAATGTAACAGAACGTTATAAACGTTACAAAAATCGCAATCTATTCTAATTCACCGCTAAGCTAATCACCTAAGTAAAGGCCAAGTATGGACACTGAACCATTAATATTGATCGCTGATAAAAATTTGAGCACCCAGGCGGTATTAGCGGACTTGTTGATTGCAGATGCTCAGGTTACTTCAATAATTCAGGATTCTCAGATTGATTTTTGGTTACAGCAAGAAGTTGAAAGCTTACCCAGTTTATTGATTTTAGACTATCAATTTTACCAGCAGCAAACCCAGGCAGTATGCCAGCAATGGCGTGACCATCCGTTAATGAGGCAGGTTCCTATTATCATCATGGCTGATGCCAGTGATGATATTGAGTTATTTGCCTTAACCAGCGGCGCCGTTGAGTTTTTAGCAAAACCTTTTAAAAAGTCTGAATTAACGTTAGCCAGAATCAAGTTACAGCTATCTAGAGTGAAAGAACATCGTCATTTATCATCACTTTCAATGACGGACGCTTTAACCCACATCGCTAATCGCCGTTATTTTGATGAATTTTATCATGCAGAGTGGCGCAGGGCTTGCCGTGAGCAAGGCACGTTAGGGGTTATAATGATCGATATTGATTATTTTAAGGCGTTTAATGATCATTATGGGCATTTACAGGGGGATGAATGCTTAGAACTCGTCGCGCAGCAGTTAAAAACAGCCGTGCAGCGGCCACGCGATTTTGTTGCACGTTTTGGCGGTGAAGAGTTTATTGTGCTACTACCCTCTATTCAAGCCGGAGGTGTGAAAGTGGTTGCCGAACGATTGCAGAAAGCATTAGCGAATTTAAAAATCCCTCATAAATCGTCTAGAGTAAATCCCTATATTACCGTCAGTATGGGTCTAGCTTGGTGTGAACCGGATAATGATGTTCGACCTGATGGATTGGTAGCCGCTGCCGATGAAGCGCTTTACAGCGCCAAAGACAGTGGTCGTAATCGCTTTAGTGAAGTGGTTGTGGTCGAAAATGAACCCGTTTTTCAGGCAGGCTAAACCTAACTACTGCTTCCGGCGAATGTAGAGCGTTTTATTGGCTTTAGCGACAATTTCACCTTGTTCGTCGATAATGACAACAGGGTAGGTCGGCAGAAACTTATCACCATTGGCTGTTTTTTCTTTAATTTCTTTCAGCATATCATCGGTGATAATAAAGGTGGCGGATACTGTGCCGATGCCCGGTTTAATGAATTCAATGTCGGCACTTTGATCCCATACGATGTAATCTTTTCCTAAATTGTTCATTAGCAATAGCATGTAGAATGGGTCGATCATTGAGTACAAACTGCCACCAAAATGAACGCCGACGTAATTTTTGTTATACCAACGCAGCGGTAAGCTTACTTTTGCTTGTCGAAAGTCTTTCTCAATATAGGTCGCTTTTACACCCGCACCAAAATAGGGGCCGTAAATATTAAGCAGTTGGCGCATGCCTTTTGCGGAAGCAATCCACTCTAAAAATCGTTTGTACATAATAAAACCTTAAATTAAATGGCGGCATTCTAACAGCGAGACTTACGTTGAGATAGTAATTACTTGTATATCAACTGGTTGATTTCTCGAATCTTTTAATAGGCGCTATGCTAAGTTATTAACCTAAGTAATACACGTAAGTAATACACCTGATTTTTATATTCTAGGAGATAAACATTCCTTATGTACCAAAATAGAACCGCAGCATCACCTCTAAACCATGCTTTAACACTGCTGTTAATGATGGTATCGCTTTTGGGGGTATTTGAAACGGCGTTTGCTAAACAACAGCCTAGCCTGACAGAGAAGCAGGCCGCCATTATTATTGATGATGCTCTAAATATGCAGCCCTTGATGTGGCAAGGGTTCCCACTTCCTTACAGTATAGAGCGTATCAGTCAACATAAAGATGCGGCCATGCTAGAAGTTTTGTTTAACCATCAATTATTGGTAAGAGAAAAAGAAACTCAGGTGATCGAAATTAAAGGCAGTAATCGCAAGCGGATTGCTTTGAATTACCGTTATTCGTTTGCTAATCAGCAGGGCGTGGGGGAAATCAGTTCGCAATCGGGTTTCTATTACGGACATGGTCGTTTAAAAAATATCTTGCAGCTTTCTAAACCTTATTTAATTGGTGATGCCTATTATGCAGAAGCTTATATACAGTGGTATGTCACGGATATTCAAGATTGGGTCGATGCACCCGCGTTTGATGGTGCGCGCACGTTACGCCGCAGCTTGGAATCAAAAGAAAAGCCCTTTGAAAAGCGGGTTTATTTACAATACAGCGACAATAAATGGGCTTTTTGGAAGGGAAGACCAGGGGGCTTATAGTGCTAGCCGCCCTGATTGTTATTGTCTTATTATTAATGAATCTAGATTGCTTTAGAGAATCGAGGGCGATTTACCGGAGTGCTGGCATCGGCACTGGCTGAATACGTTTGAATAATATTCGAGTTCAAATACGTATCAAATACCATGCAGGCATTACGTACTAATAAACGGCCTTTTTCAGTAATGTGAATACCTTCGGCGCTGATTTCCAACAGTTCATCTTCAACCATCGGGCTTAGCTGTGATAACTCGTCGGCAAAATAGGTTTGGCTATCGATTGAGAAGGACGTATCTAACTCAGTAAAAATCATCTGGTCGTGACACAGCAACTCCATAATCACTTGGCGGCGAATCAAATCATCGGTATCGGTTGTGATCAGCTTAACCACAGGAAATTGATTGTTATTAATCGCATCTTCATAAACATTGATGTCTGGACTGTTTTGTAAATAACAGTCACTAATCTGACTAATGGAAGAAACGCCGAAACCAATAAGGTCGCAATCTCCGTGAGTCGTATAGCCTTGGAAGTTGCGATGTAACTCTTTAGCACCTTGTGCACGAGATAACTCATCATCAGGTTTAGCAAAGTGGTCCATGCCGACGTAGTGGTATCCCACTTCCGTAAGCGTCGTAATGCAATTACCTAAAATGGCTAATTTTTCTTCAGGGCTTGGAAGGTCTTCTTCCTTAATGCGACGCTGAGGCTTAAATCGCTCTGGAAGGTGAGCATAGTTGAACACAGAGAGACGGTCAGGTGACATATCGATAATGACATCAAGTGTCTCTGCAAAGGTCTCCTGAGTCTGATGAGGTAAGCCGTAAATCAAATCAATATTGATGGAACGGAATCCAAGCTCGCGTGCTTCAACCATTACTTTGCGAATCATGCTTTCTGGTTGAATGCGATTAACCGCTTGCTGAACTTTTTCATTCAGATCTTGAACACCAAAGCTGGTGCGATTGAAGCCAATCTCGCGTAGTAGTTTTAATGTATTCGGACGAACTTCACGAGGATCGATTTCAATCGAATAATCAGCGCTATCGTCGCTGCTGAAGTTAAAACGTTTGCGCAAATGGTCCATCAGTTCAGACATTTGGTCATCTGAAAGGAAAGTTGGCGTTCCACCGCCCCAGTGCATTTGCTGCACAATAGGGTGACCTTGCAACAGTTCTGCTTTGCGGTCGATTTCGGCTTTTAATAAATCAAGATAAGGCTCTGACTTTGAGCGATCTTTGGTGACAATTTTATTACAGCCACAGTAATAACAAACGTGGGCGCAGAACGGGATGTGCAAATATAGCGATAGCGGCACGTTTTGATCACGCTGACTCAATAAGTCTCTTTCTACTTGATCATTTTCTACTACCTTAAACTCTACTGCAGTTGGGTAGGATGTGTAGCGAGGGCCGGATCGGTTATAGCGTTGGATCAGTTCTGGATCCCAGTGCAATTGTTCGCTCATAATGACTTCTTATTTCAATGACTGTGAAGTGGTAATGCTTATCTGTATCCCGATATTTTAAGTGTTAGTACTCATCGCTTCTTGTCCTGAATCAATATCTGAGTATGTAGCCAGTAAATGGTTTTTATAAGCTGTTTTTATTATTTTTATAGGGTTTATAAAAGTAAGACTTAATTATTAATGATTTGGCGCTTTCGGCCGAAAAATACATAAATAGCGTCATAAATGAATTTAATAGGCATTATTTTTAAGAAAGGCCGTAAAGGGCCTTGATTTTGTTTCGATTGGGTCGTTCTATAGAGAGCACTTATCGACCAACTATAAAAAAAATAATGATCGCAAGGGGCTCACTATGCCAAAGAAGCCATTTACGCCTGAAGAAGTCGCGGCTCAACGCCAACGAATAATGGATAGTGCATCACATGTGATGGCCGAAGTCGGGTTTCATCATTTATCGATGCGTAAGCTGGCCAGTCAGCTGGGGATGACGGCAAGCAATATTTATAATTATTTTCCAAATAAAGAAGTACTGTTTCTTAAAACACGTTTACGTGGTTTTGACATGTTCTTTATCGAAATGAATGAGCAGATGGGCAGTGCTGTGAATGCCGAGCAAGCCTTACAGCAATTTGCTCGATTATTGATTGGCTTTGCACAAAAAGATCCTGGTTATTATCAGCTAATGTTCCAACCACCGCGCTTGAAGTTACAGGATACTGAACACGTCGATCAAGAGCTAGAAATGCAGTTAGCATGCTTGGTAGAAGAATGGCAGCGCCATTTGATGACCTTGATCGTGGATGCAATACCTGCCATGTCGGAACAAAATGAGAATCGTCAAAAGCAATTAGCTTTATTCTTTACAGCTTCGGTACATGGTTTAGTGGATACTTACCATTATCGTGCATTATCGATGTTGATGGATGCTGTCGATCTTATTCCAGAAGATGTTGTTGACTGCCATATTAAATGGCTTTTAAATGCGGTTACTCAGCAAGCTGAGAGCACGGTATAATTTAAGGCGCATCTTTATGAGGTTCTTTGCCTTCAAGCTTATAAACGAAGGCAAGAATTTCAGCGATGGTGAGGTAAAGAGCTTGAGGGATTTCATCGCCAAGATCTAAATTGCTTAGCCATTGACTCAATTCTGCATTTTCATAAATAGGGACTTGAGCCTTAAGTGCCAGTTCTATAATGGCTTGGGCTAACTCATCATCTCCTTTGGCCGCTATCGTTGGGGCCGTTTTACCATCATAACTTAAGGCAATGGCTTGCTTCGCATTGAGTAAGCTTTTGGGTATGTCAGTCGTATACTCTCTGTTTATTTCACTGCTGTCTTTCATTCTGTTTTGATTCTCATTTAGGTCTCTATATCGACTAAGCGCTGTTCAAAATTCTGCTTGCGTTTAGCAAGCGTGCCATGGCGTGACTGAACATCACTAACAATAATCCCTTGCTCGGTTAATCGTTGCCGTAAGGGTTGAACATGTTGTGATATTTGGCTGAGCGTCGAAGCAGATTCAGACCAAAAGGTGGTATTGCATTCATTTTCAAACATCGAAATCTCAATGCCGAGCTGGCCAAGCTGCGGCAATTCAAAGTGGAGGTTAATAAACCAATGGCTTTTCTGCTCACCTTGGTGATTCGTTTTTTCCTCTTTGTTTATAAAAAATTCAATTAATTGAAATTGTTCATTGTGATTCATTAATAGCGGTAACCATTGCTGGTTTTGGGCAGCTGTTTGGTTGGGATTATTAAGGCTGTTGTTAGAAGCGCTATCAGCTTGCTGCATTTGAACACCTTGTTCGCGCTCAAGGTGTGCCAGTAAATTCTGTAATGTACGAAAAACCGTCATTTCGTTACCCGTGCGTGCGGGCCAATTTAAAGGAATGCGAGTAGATGAGTCATCTTGCTGAGTTAGCTGGCTAAGTATTTGGCTAAGCGCAAACTTATTATTTGAGCTTGGGTTTTGCAGCAACGGATCTTTTAAAAGGTCACTGAGAGACGTGTATGTTTGGTTGTTTAATAACGGGTTTTGCCAGCTACTGGAACTGGGTTGTAGGCTTGCATTATTGAGCCCAGATAATACTTTACTGGTTTGTTCTAAACTTTGAGCGGTATTTTGAAGCGCGCTGGTAAGACCCTTAGTATTTGAGGAAGGCGAGGCGGTATCATTGTTTGAGAAATTGTTTGAAAATATCTTTTGTTGGATTTTTTGCAGTTGCTGAAAAATATTGTTGGCACTTAACGGGGTTTTTAACCCTGTACGATTATTTTCGCTGCCGCTATATCCTGCTTTACCGAGCTGTGTGAGTTGTTGGGCAAGTTGGCCTAGTTGGGCTTCAGCCTTAATGCCGGTATTGTTGAGAGCATTTTTTAGACCTGCGCTGGTATTAATGTCGTTACTACTGGGAAGTTGTTGAAGCCAGTTCTTTATGTGTTGCTCTGGGTTTGAATGAGAGCTAGTCGATACGTTTGTAGAGGCAGTACTAGGAATGGTTGCAGCGTTCTTAGTAAGCGAAGGGTTAAGTGACTGATAGGCTAGCTGAGCCAGTGTCTGTTTTGTTGTAAGGCTCGCGACCGGTGCTTTTAGATCAGTATTACTGCTTATACTGGCTAAGGGCTTTTCGGTCGGGCTGTGTGCTGAATCATTGTGTATCGATGCTTTCGCGGCCGTCCCAGACAGGAGTGTGCTGAGTTGATCAATTAACTTATTGAACCCAGTGGATTGAATCTTAGGAATACGGTCGGCCAATAACTGCTGCATGGCGGCTTTAGCGCTGGCCTGATCTAGGGGCTTTTCTTGAGTCGAAGGTAATATTTTTAATTCAGGGCCGGGGCTTACTTTTACGTCTAATAGGGCACCTTTTTTAAAGTGTTCTTTACTGACCGTTTCAATGGTTTGCTCAGCAACTTTTAGTACGACACGGTATTGCTGTTCTTTAGAATCTGGGTTTTGGTTTGCCTGCTTCTCTTGGGATTGATTTTGTCTTGCCTCTTGAGTCTGGGATGGCTCTTGAGTCTGCGAGGGCTTACTTTGAGTGTGTTTATTTTGCGAAAGAATGGGTTCTGAAGAGACAACTTCCGCTTTTAAAATGGCCACAGGTGTCTTGTCGGCCTTGGTGCTAACCACGTTAATCAATCTGGGATTTATAAGTGGAATTCTATCCATAATTCATTGTTTCAAACCGTGATAACATATTGATTATAGAGGGTTAATTACTACCGGACGCGCTACAATCGAATATCTTTTAGTCGTATATCAAGTTATCGACCGACTTAGATCAATCTTGAGGCTTACAATTATTACCTGCAAGCATTGAATCAGTTTATAATACTGGCATAAACCAGCCAATTATTCTCATTAGCCATAGGATACATATGACTAGCCCAGATCCTGTCGATTTTTCGATCAGGTTTACCACTCATTGTGATTTGTCAGCTGACGGAGTGAGTTGTGAGCGAGACGACCGTATCTTGTTTGATAACTTAAGTCTGTCAGTCGAAAAAGGCGATCTTATTCAATTGGTGGGGCCAAACGGCGCAGGCAAAACAACGCTGTTGCGTTTAATGGCGGGCTTGAATCAAGATTTCGAAGGCAAAGTTCGTTGGTTCGGCGAGAATATTAAAACGTGCTTCCACGACTACGCTCGTCAGCGATTATATATAGGCCATCTTTCTGCCATTAAAAAAGTGCTAACGCCGCTAGAAAATCTGCGCTGGTTTGTCAGTAGCTGGCCAGAAGTGAAAGAGGCGGATCTTTGGACAGCCCTTGAAGAAGTGACCTTAGCGGGTTACGAAGATGTTCCGTGCCAACAGCTATCAGCCGGTCAGCAACGTCGTGTTGCGTTAGCGCGATTGCTGGTTACGCCGACACCGTTGTGGATTCTCGATGAACCCTTCACCGCGCTCGATAAAGCGGGGGTTGCTTGGTTAGAAAGCCAAATCGCTCGTCATGTTAATGCCGGTGGCAGCGTTTTAATCACCAGTCATCATGCGTTAACGGATATTCCCGCATTACGCCAGATTGAATTGGGGATGCATAAATGAGCTTAGTTACTGCAACGATTAAACGAGACTTAGTCATTGCTGCCCGTAATCCTGGGGAATGGTTAAACCCTCTCATGTTCTTTTTAATGGTTTTAGCGCTCTTTCCGCTGGCCGTTGATCCTGATCCTAAATTTCTTTCTAAAATCGCAGCCGGTGTTGTCTGGGTTGCGGCATTGCTGGCGACGTTATTGTCTTTAGATGCACTTTTTAAAGCCGATGTCGAAGATGGCACCTTGGAACAATGGTTGGCGTCAGGGGAATCCTTATTTGCCATGGCGCTGGGCAAGGTGTTTGTTCACTGGTGCGTTAGTGGCTTACCGCTCACATTAGTAGCCCCTCTATTAGCGTTAATGATGAATTTGCCAGAAGATGCCTACAGTGCGTTGTTTTTTAGCTTATTATTAGGAACCCCTATTTTAAGTCTGTTAGGTGCGGTAGGCGCGGCTTTGACGGCGGGTGTACGCAGTGGCGGCTTGTTATTAAGTCTGGTTATTTTGCCTCTTTACATTCCTATACTCATCTTTGGTGCGAGTGCGGTATATCATGCAGGCATTGGAATGGAGTATGCGGGTCAATTAGGCTTTTTAGGCTCATTTTTATGCATATCACTGACACTGACACCTTTTGCGGTGGCAGGGGCCTTGAAATTAAATTTGTCTCGTTAATATAACAATAGAATTTGGATATCGAGTTATGTGGGAAGCGTTAAAGCGACTGTATCATCGAATGGGGTCGCCAAAATGGTTTTATGAAATATCGGCAGTTTGGCTTCCTTGGTTTGCTATTCCAGCGGCGTTATTTTTGATTGTAGGGGCTGTATGGGGATTGGCTTTTGCTCCGGCTGATTATCAGCAGGGTAATAGCTTTCGTATTATTTATATTCATGTGCCCACGGCGATATTAGCTCAAAGTGCGTATGCCATGATGGCCGTTAGTGGTGCAATATTTTTGATTTGGCGAATGAAAATGGCGGCTTGGGTGGCGGCTTCGATCGCGCCTATTGGTGCTAGTTTCTGTTTTGTTGCCCTCATTACGGGTGCTATTTGGGGTAAGCCTACTTGGGGGACTTGGTGGGTTTGGGACGCGCGATTAACGTCCATGCTGCTGTTATTGTTTTTATACTTTGGTGTAATGGCGCTGCAAAAAGCGATGGATACTGAAGAAAACTCTGCTAAAGCCGGTGCAATTTTGTCTTTAGTGGGGTTGGTTAATATCCCTATTATTAAGTATTCCGTTGAGTGGTGGAATACCTTGCATCAGCCTGCCACGTTAAAACTCACCGAAGAGTCGACGATGGCCATGGAAATGTTAATTCCTTTGCTGATCATGATTGTTGGCTTTTATTTATTGTTCGCGACGCTGATTTTTATGCGTACACGAAATCATGTTTTATGGCATGAGCGTAAAAAGAATTGGGTGAAAAAGTTAATACAGCCAGAGGCAGAGAAATAATATGTTTTTTGAAAGCTTTGCTGAATTTTTAGCGATGGGCAAACACGGTTTTTATGTGTGGCTTTGTTACGGTATTACCGCGTTAGTGATTATTGCAAATATTCTTGCACCCATTCGCCAGCGAAAGAAATTGATTGAACAACAGACGCGTTTACTGCGTCGGGAGAAGAAAAATGCATCCGAAGCGTAAGAATCGATTGATTCTGATTTTATTTATGGTGATTGGTCTTGGCGCAGCGGTTGGCTTAATGATGTATTCATTAAGCCAAAACATCGATTTATTCATGACCCCGACGCAAATTGCAAATGGTGAAGTTCGTCCGGGTCAAACCATTCGTGCGGGTGGTCTTGTGGTTGCTGGCAGCGTGGCTCGCAGTGATGATGGTTTGAATGTTAGCTTTGCTATTACTGATGGTGCGGTCAATGTAACCGTTGAATACGAAGGGATTTTGCCGGACCTATTCCGAGAGGGGCAGGGAATTGTCGCCATGGGTAAAGTTGATTCACGTAAGGTGATGATTGCCTCCGAAGTTTTAGCAAAACACGACGAAGAGTATATGCCACCCGAAGTGCAGCACGCACTCGACAATGCGCATAAAGACGGCGTTGAAAAATTAAAATCCACCTCTGAAAAGCAGTACTAGAAATGGCAGCTGAATACGGACACATAGCATTACTTATTGCCCTAGCATTTGCCTGTGTGCAATCTTTTGTCCCCATGCTAGGGGCACAAACCAATCGTGAATGGTTGATGCAGTACGCGAGGCCCATGGCTTTGGGCCAAGCGCTATTCTTATTGATTAGCTTTGTTGCTTTGAGCTATTGCTTCTTGGTGGATGACTTTTCAGTCGCGTATGTGGCCAATAACAGCAACAGCCTATTGCCTCAAATATTCAAGTTCAGCGCAGTGTGGGGTGCTCACGAAGGTTCATTACTGCTTTGGGTATTAATGCTAGGGCTTTGGGGGGCTGCCGTTGCGATGTTTAGCCGAACTTTACCGTTGGACATGGTTGCCCGCGTATTAGCGGTTATGGGAATGGTGGGTGTCGGCTTTATTCTGTTTACGCTATTCACTTCAAATCCGTTTGACCGCAGCTTACCGTCCATTCCGACGGACGGCGCAGATTTAAACCCATTATTGCAAGATTTTGGTTTGATCGTTCATCCGCCTACTTTGTATATGGGGTATGTGGGGTTCTCGGTTGCGTTCTCTTTTGCGATTGCCGCGCTATTAGGTGGACGATTGGATGCGGCTTGGGCGCGCTGGTCTCGACCTTGGACAACCGCCGCCTGGGTATTTCTAACCATCGGTATTTCATTGGGTAGCTGGTGGGCTTATTACGAGCTTGGCTGGGGCGGCTGGTGGTTTTGGGATCCTGTAGAAAATGCTTCTTTCATGCCTTGGTTAGTGGGCACCGCGTTAATTCATTCATTAGCGGTAACAGAGAAGCGTGGGGTCTTTAAAAGCTGGACAGTACTATTAGCGATTTTTGCGTTCTCTTTGAGTTTATTAGGGACGTTCTTGGTTCGCTCGGGTGTTTTAACATCGGTTCATGCATTTGCTTCAGACCCTGAACGAGGTGTGTTTATTCTCATGTTACTAGGCTTGAGTGTCGGTGGATCATTAACGGTTTATGCCTTAAAAGCACCAACGGTATCATCGGCGGGTAAGTTTAAATTACTCTCTCGAGAAAGCTTTTTATTAGCCAATAATGCGTTATTGATTGTCGCTACGCTGACTATTTTGTTAGGCACGCTGTATCCATTAATCGTTGATTTTATTAGTGGCGAGAAGCTATCCGTTGGCTCAGCTTGGTTTAATACCATGTTTGTTCCGCTCGCTGCGGCATTAACCTCACTGGCAGGTATTGGTGCAATGTCTCGCTGGAAGACCATGTCGGGTAAATTATTACTGGCTCAAATTGCAAGCTCGTTTGTTTTAGCGATTATTGTTGCTGCAGTGTTCCCACTGGTTTATGCCGGAGACATGAACTTCAAAGTGGCTTTGGGTATGTTTGTTGCCACCTTGCTCATTGCCACGACGCTGCGTGATGTTTGGACGAAGTCAAAAGGCAAGATTAGCCGCTTGTCTAAGCTAAGCCTGAGTTATTGGGGAATGGTTATTGCTCATTTAGGTGTTGCAGTAACGGTTATCGGCATCACGGTTGTAAGTAACTTTAGTGTTGAGAAGGCCCTAAAAATGTACCCCGGTGAGTCGGCAGTTGTATCTGGCTACGATTTCAAATTTGCACAAATAGGCACGATGCAAGGGCCAAACTACAGCGCCCATGTTGGGGTATTTGAAATCTCCAAACAAGGTGAACGGGTTGCAACATTACATGCTGAGAAGCGTCGTTATAAAGTCAAAGGCTCTATGATGACAGAAGCCGCGATTGATGCGGGGTTATTCCGAGACCTTTATGTGTCGATGGGCGAGCCGTTAGAAGACGGTGCTTGGGCGATGCGCTTACAAGTGAAAGCTTATATGCGTTGGGTATGGTTAGGTTCTATATTCATGGCATTGGGTGGCTTGTTAGCAATTTTAGATAAGCGCTATCGTATGCGCGTTAAAACCGCTTAAACGATTAGCTTAGATATGAATGGAATTGGGTAGTTAATATGAATCGCATGATGTTGTTTATTCCGCTGATTATTTTTGCGGTGATGGCCGCTTTTTTAGGGGGAGGTATTGGACGTGAAAATAAAGATGTCTTACCTTCGCCGTTAGTTGATAAGCCCTTCCCTCAGTTTATCTTGCAGCAAGTAGAGGCCGAAAAGCAGCTGACACAAACGGATTTGCAAGGTAAGCCGATGCTCGTCAATGTTTGGGCTACTTGGTGTCCAACCTGTAAAGCCGAGCATGAATTTTTGAATACGCTTGCAGCTGAAGGCATTCGAATTATTGGAATTAATTATAAAGACGATGATGAAGAAGCCAAAGTTTGGTTACGAGATTATGGTAATCCTTACGAGTTTAATATCAGTGATCCGAA
Source organism: uncultured Gammaproteobacteria bacterium (assembly GCA_963851095.1). Lineage (GTDB taxonomy): Bacteria > Pseudomonadota > Gammaproteobacteria > Pseudomonadales > Oceanobacteraceae > Oleispira. Next base: position 173,841 of record CAWKOX010000010.1, read on the forward strand.
AGGCAAGCTGGGATTAGAGTTGGGTGTTTATGGCGCGCCAGAGACATTTTTTGTTGATGGTGATGGCATTATTCGCGCAAAGCATGTGGGCGATTTAAACCAGCAGGTATGGGATAAATATAAAGTTAAGTTTGCAAGCATGGCGACTCATCTTGATTCTGCGGCGGATGATCTTACCAACGCATCGATGGGAGAAGATAAGTAATGAAATTAATCATGGCACTGTGTTTGTCTTTATTTGCACTCACTTCTCTTGCTGTTGTTGATGGGCATAAATATCCCTTTGATAACGAAATCGATAAAGGGCGATTTGAAGTCTTAGCGGAAGAGCTTCGTTGCCCTAAATGTCAGAACCAAAATCTTGCTGACTCTAATGCACCGGTTGCATCGGATTTACGCGATAAAGTGTATGAACTGATGATTGAAGGTCAAACCGATGATCAAATTGTGAGCTATTTAGTGGCACGTTATGGAGATTTTGTTCGATATAACCCACCGGTTCAAAAAAATACCTTCTTCTTGTGGTTTGGTCCTGGGGTCATGGCACTGATTGCCTTTTTTATTATTATTCGCCTTACGCGCACTAATAAAAAGTCACAGCCATTAAGTGAAGAAGAAAGCACCAAATTAGCTGAATTAAAAGCTGCAAGAAGTGAGAAACAAGAGTCATGATGATTACCCTGGTTTTATTATTGGTTACTTTAGGCTTTGTTGTTTGGCCTGCATTTTCCAACCGTGATTATATTGCTAGCCGAGAAGCAGAAAACTTACGCTTGTATAATCAGCGTAAAAAAGAAATCGCTAAAGCAGATTACACTGCAGACGAACGCGAGCAAATGCTATTGGAATTGGATCGCGAGTTAGTGACATCAGAAGCTGATGCAGCACAAACAAGTGATGCATCGCCAAAAACAAAAATCTTAACGTCATTTGCTTTATTCATATTGATGGTATCGAGCGTACTGTTTATTTATCAAGACATGGGGGCTCAAGATGAACTTGTTGCGACTCAGTTGTTAAATAAAATGTCGACGGAAAAATTGAGTGAAGAAGAGAATGCAACGTTAAAAGAAAGCTTGCGTAAAGCCTCAATCAGCCAGCCTGAAAATGGCGAGTGGTTATACCTCTATGCTCGTATGTTGGTTAATGATGGGCAATATACACAGGGTGTACAGACGTTCGAAACAATTCTTAAAGGGTTGCCAGAAGAAGCTAAAGCAGATCGTGCCGCAACACTGGTGCAGATCGCTCAAGGTAAATTTTATATTGCCGAGCAAAAGGCGAGTGAGTCTATCTATAGCTACTTAGAGCGAGCGTTAGCGTTAGAACCTGGGAATTCACAGGCGTTAGGTTTAGGTGGCATTGTGGCGTTTGAGCTAGGGTATCTTGAAAAAGCCCTGGATCATTGGAAAGCACTTTGGTTCAACATGTCGAGCAGCCCAGAAGCGGGTGCATTAGAGCAGGGAATTCGACGCATTGCGGCTTCTTTAGAATCTGAGGGTAAAACAGTCGATTTGAGCTGGATGAAGCGTGCCGAGGTGAAAGTGCTTGTTTCGATCACTGATGAATTGAAATCTCAATTGAAAGAAGGCGATGCTGTGTTTGTGATGGCTAAAGCAGTTTCTGGCCCAGTAATGCCATTGGCGGCATTAAGGGTGTTGGCGAAAGACTTGCCAATGGAGGTTGTTTTAAATGATAGCCAAGGTATGGTTCCTGGGCTTGCTCTGAGCAAGTTTGAAGAAGTTCAGCTGATTGCTCGGGTTGCGAAGGGTGGACAGCCTATGGCAAATCCTGGGGACTTTCAAGGGGTCATCAAGCCTGTTGTGGTGAAGTCGGATGGCATCGTTGAACTAGTGATTGATCAAGTTGTTCCGTAAAGCATTTAGATAATCTGATGCGCAATAAAAAAGCCTTGAGGTGCAAACCCAAGGCTTTTTTTATAGATTAAAAATGGCGATTAGCTTATTGGCTGAGCACTCACCATTTAGCATAGTGATCTTCAGTGAATCCCCATTCACCGTCTAAGTGAATGGTTTCACCATCAATCAAAATTTCGCCGTAGTAACGTCCAAAATGCTGAGTGAAGTTTGTCGCGGCAATGATGGCATTTGTTTTTTCTTTGCGTTGGCCTGCTGGTTCAAAGTGAAGATTAATGATGCCGTCGTTTGAACGCAATGACCAAGCATGGCTATGATGGTAGCGATCAAATTGAAAGTCGACCATGTCCACTTTATGCATTTTACCGTCTATCCATACAGCATTTTCGGTGAATCCAGTTTCAACGACCCCCGCGGCTAAATTGAAGCCTAAGCGGCGACCATCAGGAAGATTGCAAGAAAGACTGCCCCAATTCCAAGCCGTTTCACGGCGCATATAGCCTGCGCTCCAATCGACTGAGGCCAGGGCTCCGATTTCTTCGAGCACTATTTTTTTGTTTCCCCATTCTACGAGGCCATTACAGATAAGTGCGGTAGATTTTTGCGTAAAATGAAAGCCTTCATAGCCTGCGCGAACGCACAATGCTAACGGCTCAAAACTGCCTGATTCATCGATTACCGCACTGATTTTAATGCCCGATTCTAAATCAACATTCACCGAGCGTAAACGAGGTTTCGCCGTCGCTTCTATGCTGACTTTATTGTTTCCTTTTCGAAAAAAAGAATTACCGGAGTTAGGCTGGGTATCAATTTGAGTATTGAAGGCGAGTGGGTTTATAAAACTGTGTTCTGCGTATTCTTTAGACTCAGGGTCATAAATGTAGATAAAGCAATTACTGGCGATTTTTAAATCGACAATAGCAAGGCCAACAATTAACTTATCACAGGTAAAACCAATGAATTGAAATTGATTGAATTTAAAGCGCTTAGCGAGAGTGCTTCTGCGCTTATCCATGGCGTTGCGTAAATCAAAATCCATGTAATTAATAGTATCGACGCCGTCAGGGAAAATGCCAAAACTGGCTTGGCCGTCTTTATTAATCAGTTCTTCTTTAGCCATGAAAGGCTCCTGCGTGCATAAATCTTATTATAATTGTTACCATTTTGGCAGATTCTAATAGGATTGACTATGGGAGCTTTATTAAAATACTGGCAGTCGTCGTATCACTTGTAAGAAGGAAGCGACTACCAGTTAAATGCTTGGCGTAAAGAAGATAGCGTATCTTGATCAGCTTTGAAGCGTAGCTTCAAATATACGCCTTGAGCGGTATAGTTGGCTGCTGAGAAATCGTTATCAACAAAGCCTTCAAAGTTAAAACCGATGCTGGTCCAAACGTTTTTAACCGGGCGAACACCAATCGAGAAGCCATAGCTGTTCTGCTGTTGTTCTCCGACGTTAAGTAATTCACGGCCATGAGCGCCAATGTCCCACGTTTCGTTTAACTGATGACGCCATTCAGCGGCAAGGTAATGAACAGAAGACGCATAATCGTCATTACTGTACTGATCCAAAATGCGCTTATACCCATACTGAGTAGAAAGCTGATTGCTGCGGTTAAATTTCCAGTTTAAATGCGCATTATTAATTAAGCGGCGGCTACGATCGGTTGGACCTGAGTTAGAGGTTGAAAGTGAATCTTCGACCAAGCGAGTTTGTAATAATATGGCAAACGGCTGCTTATAGGGACGAATCGCAAAGTCTAGGATCGCATTGATGTTTTGTTCAAACCCAGGATGCGTTGCCTGCTTGTAGAAATCCATGCTGCCACCAATCGCCATGTAGCTGCTTAACGGGTGGTACAAGCTCGTATGTGCACTATGAACATTGCTGCTGCGAGCAATACGACGTTCTAGACGGTTAGTCCATTGCCATTCGTCAGAGCGATAGCCCCAGCCGGTGCTGATGGCATGGAAATCTTCACTTGTGCTTTGCTCAGCAGGTTGTGCTTGCTCAAGGTTTTTACTTTGGTTAAAGCCAAAGCTCACTAACCAATGCTCGTCGACTTTCCAATCGTGGCTTAAACCCGATTCAGAATATAAACGGTAACCATCGTTCTGACGTTCTTGTACAAGGGACTGTTCTGCTTGTCCGCCTTGCCAAGGTTGAGTGCGCAAACCTAACGATGTTCTTTCAAGGTTGTTAGCATTAAACGAACGCTCATAATCAGCGAACGTTGTTAGGCTATCGTTCCAGCGATACTCAGCGCCTAACTTAATGCGATCATTTTCTTCACTGCGGGCCGTAATGTCGGTGGTCGCCGTGACATTGATACGGAAATCTTGGCTCAATACCGGAGTGCTTGCACCAATACTTAATTCATCAACAAAATTAATACCGTCAGTAGACTCTTGCATGTTGGTATATAAACCTGCATTGATCGAGCTGCTATCGGTGACGTTATGAGTTAATTTAGCCGAGGCTAATTGCTTATCGAAACCGGTAGAAATTTCAGTCTGATAAACACCTTCCAAATCTAGCTGATTGGTTTCGCTTAGATATAACCTTGCATTCAACCCTGTGCTTTGCTGATCGAGCTCGGCTTGGTTTTGCTGGTCTAGACCAAAGTCTTTATCAATGCGTTGCGTATAAGCCGTGATTTCAGCGCTTGAGGTACGCAGCGTAGCTTCTACTTTCTTAGCGCTGGCATTTTGTTTAGGGTCGCTCACACCGTCTTGTTGAGTAGGGCGTGTTTGAGCCACTTCAGCGGTTACGGTTAAGTTACCCAGTTCTAACGTTGCATCTAAGGCGTTCAGTTGATTGCTTTGACGGTCTTTATTTTCGTCAATGACGGTCATTCCCGCTTTTAAAGTATCGTCCAATAACTTAATACCTGCACGGCCACCGATTAGGTGCCCGCCATTGGCATTTTCAGTTTCATAATCCGCAACAATATAGATAGGGTTAAAATTACTATCGGTTGAAGGAATAGGAGACTTAAAGTACAAGCTGCCATCATTGTTATTGAGGCTGTAATCTAGGTGGCGCTGTAACGTTTTAGTGTCTAATATTTTCTGATTGTTTAAACGATCACGGGTTTCAATACGGATACTTTCAGAGTTTTGAATGATCGACTGATTATTTAGCTTATATAAACCCGACGTACCATTGGCCTGAATTTCATCGCGCACAAAATTAGAATCTGCTTCACTGGCAAAACCCGACAGTTCTATTAAGTCATTTTGATAAACGACTTGAGCACCGGTCAGATTACGAACATAGCGCGATAGCTGAGTTTTATCTAAGCCGGTATTGATATCACCATACATAGCATAGAAACGTTCTTTTTCTATTTTTACATAGAGCTTATCGCCGCTGCTGGCATCTTGACCTTGCTGACTGGCGTCGGCATACAAGGTGTAATATTCACCAGGTTGAACAAGGGTAGCGAACGGCGTTGTTTCTTCTTTACTCGAGTCGTAAGCCGCTGTGACTAAATAATCACCGGGAATCTGTCCCTTGGTATAAAACGCCAAGCGACCTTCATGGAATATGTTTTCATCGATAGAGCCATTTGAATTATTACTCGCATCTTTACTGGTGTTATTCGCACCAAATGATAAATCCCCTAAACCGACTAAAATCCAATCTCGTGGTGCAGGTTTCAACCATGAACGAATCTCGTCAGACAAACCGTTACCATGGTTAAAGGTTAACGTTAACTCACCGGTTTGCGTCGTTGGCTGCAGACGGATAAAAGCAATACCGTCGCCTTCAACGCGATAGCTCAACTTATTTGTATCGTTAAGTGGGCTAATGTCATATTCGTTACGCTGAAGCAGCTGGAAAGGTTCAGAAATTTGAATTTCGCCTTGAGTATTCTTACGCACGGCATAACCATTTTTATCGGTTATACGAACCGCAATAATAGGAACCTGAATACCATCGGCCACTAACGTGGTCATTTCAGGAACGATTTCTACATGGGTAGGGGCTGCAGCGAAATAAACGCTGTGTTCTAGATAGTCGATGACGTTTTCATTGCGATCTAAAATCTCAGCAACAAATTGGTTTTCGCCTTCTTCAATGTTAATACCACGCCATTCACTAACTGAAACGGCTTTACCCTTTGCGCGCTTAATTCCGTCAAAATAAATGCTATGAACCGGCACGCCATTAAGGGTTAAACGGATGCGATTATTTTTTGGGTGCTGAACTAAGATGTTAGTTGCCGAAATGTCTGGGCTATAACCCGATGGAGGCCATACCCAATCTTTTTCAGCACGTTTATTAACAAACCAAGCATCATCAATTGTTGGTTGCTGCTTGATCACAATTTGATCTTCAGGGTTGGTATTCGCTCCCGCTGCTGTTGCTTCGTATAAATCTAAGCCGGGTATCAAAGTCTGAGTCTTAGCAATTTGTACATCTGCATTCACACTCACTAGAGCGACATCTGAGCGTGCATTTAAAACACGCACTTCAACGCGGCGGTTTTTAGCGCGGCCATCGGATGTTCTGTTTGAAACACGTGGCGACGTTTTACCCATGCCAGCAATTTTAATCCTTTCAATTGGTAAATCAATTTGAGTAGAAATATATTCTGCTACAGCCGTTGCCCGTGCTTCAGATAGCGCTTGGTTATCGGCATAAATATGGCGATTACGCTTAGCGATACCGATATTGTCAGTATGACCCGTGACCGCAATTTCTAAGTCTTGAAGACCTTCAAGAGCAAAAATAACATCCGATAGATTACTTTTATCTTGATCAGTTAATACGTTTGATAGCGACTCAAATTTAGGATTTTTTAATGGATCAGCATTACCATTGGCAGGCGGAATGAATAAGTTCACACGGGTTTCTGCTAACGGCGTACTGTCTTTTAATAGTGGGCCAATTTCATAATGTAAAATAGCACGAGCCGCTAAAGTTCCTTTTTTAGCATTCGTGCTAATAAAGGCTGTGAATTTAATTTCATGTGACCATTCTTTTGGCTTGTCGCCAATGTGCACAAAAATATTATTATTGCGGTAGTCGTAAGGGTAGGGCGCGCCATCTAGGGTTAAGCTGCCTTCTTTTAATTCCGTGCCAGCAGGTAAACGAATTTCTTCAATCACGTTATTCAATGCAACGCCTGTACCGCCAATGTTGGCGGTATAGATGATTTTTTTATCGACAGGTGTTTTGTATTCAGCCAAGCGTTCTTCTTCGCTAAGCGGCATTAATTCATTTAATAGGGTTTGCTTAACATCGCCGTTATCTGGCATTTTTGGCTGAACGTGGAAGTCTGCACGCCACAGTGTGCCCGGCTGCACGTCGATGAACTGAGAATAGCTTTGACCTGCATGGAAGAATTCATTATCACAGGTCGACAATTCTAGGTAAGGCGGTAATGTTGCAACGTCTAGCTGAATAACGTGGGTGCCCGGCTTAATGCCTTCGAAGTGCCATTGACCCTCTTGGTCGGAAACAACATAGCGACCATCTTCCATAAGAATACGAATACCCGCTAAACCTTCAGCATCTAAGTTGCCATCACAGTCATCTAAAATAACTCGGCCAATCACTTGGGCTTTATCGCGCATTAAGTCATCACGGAAGTCGATGCTCGCCGTTGCGATGTTTGACTTTAAAATAGGGTGAGCGATTTCAGCAACGTTGGTCATCTTACCGCTGGCGGTTGCTGAAACTTGGCTGATATAAGAGATGCTGACAACTTCTTGCGACAGTAATGACGGAAAGTTAACCGTAATCTGTTGGCCATTACGGCTAACTACAACATCGCTATAAGCTGCTTTATTAACCCGTAGTGAGCCTTCTACATAGCTTAAGCCAACCGGTAAAGTATCGACCAATTTGATATTAGATACGTCATATTCAATATTACTCATGCTGATTTCGAAAGGAACAAAATCACCAATACCAGCCGTTGTTAAAGTACTGCTTTTATCCAATAGAATTCGGTCTGACTGAGGATCTAAAGGAATATCAACATTTAATAATAAGTTTTGGCTTGAGGCTGCAAGACCGCGTGATGCATTACTTAAACGATAGGGCGCCGTGGGTAATGTTTGTATCACTTGATCATCAGTTTCTGATGGGAATATATAGGCGATAGACGTATCAACTTCAATGCGATAGTCGCCATTTTCTACATAAGGGAAACGGTAGCCACCGGTTGGGAAGGTATAAGATTTACCGCTGCTATCTTGTGCTTGCCCACCCGAAACGATCGTATTTGGGAAGGTACTGGTTCCGTCATCGCCGTATACCGTAGCAGGCAGGCCGTTGCTGTTATCAATTAAACGAACGGTAATGCCATCGATTAATTCGCCCGTATAGGCATTAAATACACGGCTGTATGGATCAAAGCTCAGTGTTTTACTTTGTGAGTCTTCTGCATCTTGCGAATCTTGATAGTTAATAGAAACCTGGCTTTCAGGTGTTAATGCAAGGTCACAGCTATTAGCAGAAACAGTTTCGGTGGCGGTTGTTTGGATGATGCCAATAAACTCGCCGCTATCATTTGTCGTTTCGTGTAATACAAGCTCTTTGCTCTCTACCGGATTGGTTGAGTTGATCGTAACCGTGACCGTATCAATTTGGTTATTATCAAGGTTTTCATCAAGGTCAATCACACGCACAATTAACGGTGAACCTGCTTTGAATACATCGCTTTGCTGTGAAGGTATAGATGCAGGCAGATTAAGAGGATTGCCGTTAGCGTATGTCAGCTGGGTAGTGCTTGTGGTGCCATTACCAATACGGCATTCAGATTGAGTTAGGTTCGAGTTCTTGTCTGAATTGGGTGCTGATACTGGGCCCCAAATATCAATGGCTGAAGAAGTACCTGGAGCGCCTGGGGCACTGTCGGCTGCAGATTCTACAACGAAAGGTGCATTATCTGACTTTGAATAAGCAAGGCCGTTGTAGAAGTAGTGAACCGATGCGGCACTGTCTAGAACATCGCCTGTTTCTGCTGCAGAGGCGGTGAGTGAGAATAAAGAACTCAATAAAACAAACGCACACATAAGGAGTTGCATGGTGAAATTATAAAACCACTTATGTGTGAGCTCGCTTTCATTTTTAGAAAGTAGAGAATTATTAATAGAGCGCTCACGCACCCCAGAGCAAGAGCTCTGGAGTGAGTGAGTGCGAAGCGTACTTAATGGCAACATTAAGGCAGCGTTACTTCAAAAGACGTCACAACCGTACCATTATCAGTACCATCGTTTTTAGTCGCCGTTACTGATGGGAAGGTAATGGTTACGACTCCCGCATCTGTAGCCGCTGTCACGTTGGCTGAAATGTCTGTGGCAGCAGCACCATTAAGAGATTGCTTGTAGCTTGCTGTATCAATATCGCTTTCGGAAAAAATACTAGGCATAACATCTGATAGTGTTAGGTCTGCATCTTTAGCACCAGAGTTGGTCACTGTTAGAGTGTATTTTAAAACAGCACCAGGGATTGCTTTAGGCGTATAGCCAGCAGGAGCGTTACCACTTAGGCTAACAGGGTCGCTAACGACCTCAACTGCTTTCGCAAGGGCAATATTTGCACCGACATAGGTGAAAGTCACTGGCTCAGGTTGAGTAGTGATAAATTCACCGGCAGCATTTGTTTCGGCAACAGTTTGCACAGCATCTGCATCCCATGCTGTAGTCGCAGGTGTTGGAACAACTGCGCTTCCAACAGTACCCTGAGCTGCATCATTTTCAATGGCAGTTGCCGAGAACAGAACTTCAATAGTTTCACCATCAACACCCTGCTGCGGTGTAAATACAGCGATGTAGTTATATACGTGCGTGGACGTGTTGCCATCACCATCATCTTGAGCAAGTGAGATTGTGGCTGGGACAGGGGTGGTTTCACCCGCGTCTAAAACACCATCACCGTTCTCATCGATGAAATAAGTAACGTTATCTAGGGTAGGTAGTGAATAGTCCATTGCGGCGTTACTGTTATTGGTAAGCGTAAAACCAATGGTCGTATCTTCACCAACAGGTGCATCAGCCGTAGCATTTGCTGCTGTTAAGTTAAATTTAACCAAACGGTCTACGTTAAATTCTGCAGTCGCTGGTGTTGCGTCAACACTCGTGCCACCGGCAACCGAGTAGCTTAAATTTGCCGTGTTGGTAATAAGATCACCATAGGGGGTCTCGGCCGCAGCTGAAAAGCTTGCTACGGTAGCCGTTACGGCTAACGCTAGGGTTTTCAATTTCATAAGTTTTACCTTCTTAAAATTTTATTAAACGTTATTTGATTTTAACAATGTACTGCACGGTCGTTGAAGCACCTGCAGCCAAAGGTTTGTTTAAGGACCAGCGAACTTGGCTATAGTCAGCGGCCTCTGCCTGCACACGTTCGCCATCTTTTTCAATGAAAAGCTCAGCAGGCAGTGCGTAGGTTTTTCCGTTATCAACAGAAAATTCTATTTGGGTCTCTAAACCTTTTGCTGACCCCTGAACATACACAGTATGTTCAGGAATAGGATTTGCGATTACGATATCCGCAGCCGGTTCAGTTCCTTTATTGCTCACTTCAACTTTGTAACCAACACGTTCACCCGGTAAAATTTTATCCGGCTGCTGCCACTGGTCTTGCTGACTACCATCTTTATTGGTAATGGTAACCACTTCAAACACAGTATTTGTCAGTGTCACTTCTGCACTTACGATGAAGCTCATCAGTGCGAGGCTTAATGCGAGTGTGATGTTTTTTATCATGCTGCTTCCTCTTGGTAAGTTGATATTCATAAATTAAATTCGATTAGTTATTTACAGTTGCATCTAGCAAGATTGCGTATTCCCCTGGTGCTAAATCACCCAGTGCAACATTGATCGATGTAACAGTACCTGTGTTAGGAACGGTCTCTGCATTATCGGCATCCGAGTTCGTATCGGTTAGCGCGGTAAAGTTAGAGTAAGTCGCTGGAGTCTGTGCAGGTAACACAGGCGCCTTGTAAGTTGGTGTATTAATCGTGCTACCAGCCGCTGATTGAACACGTAGGCTTTCTGCAATATACGTCATGTTAGCCGGAATGATATCGCTAATGGCAAGAGCAGTTGCGGTATCGTTTTGAACCGTTACTTTAATGAAGTAAGTAACCATTGCACCAGGGATCTTCTGATCGGTAACTGTTGCAGTGCCGTTGATCAAAGCGCTTGAACCAAGGATTGTTTTATTAATCAGTACTTCAAGAGATTGGCTTGGATCGAAAGTCGTTACTTTCAATTCAGACGTTGCATCATCACGACCTTGGTCAACAGCAATAATCGCGTTAGTGGAATCAGCACCCGCACCAGGAATTACAGTACCAAAAGCAGATTCGCCCGCTTTAATACCATTAGCTTCAGTTTGAGAAACCACGGTTAGGTCTAAGTCTGTTAGGCTATTTAAGGTCGCAGCATTCGGTACATCTGTAACGATGTAAACCGTGATGGATTCGTCTCTTAAAATGTTTATGTCTGTACCAGTGTATAGAGTTTCATTAATGTTGTTAGGATCAAATGTACCATCAGATGACGCAGTATCGATGTAATACACTGTTAAATCACCGGCTGTTAGCGGCAAATCGTTAGTTGCACCGATTGATTCAAACAGTTTGAACGCTTCTGGGCCGTTACCTGTGTTGGTTACTGTATAGGTAATAGCCGCATTTTGATCGCCGTTAGTGATGTTAGTACTGGCATTGGCGGCAGTAACGTTCACGTTAATGATCTCGTCAACTTTAAAGCTCACACTTGCTTGCTCGCTATCAGAGCTGCCGTTTCGCGTAAAGCTAACCGTTGCCGTGTTTTGGATGGCTGTACCGGCTTCAGTACCAATGGCCAATGCATTCGTGCTAAATAAGGTTGCCCCTAAAATAGCAGTAGAAGCTAGTAATTTAGTGAATGGAACGTTTTTCATATTTAATACCTTTTGTTGGTTCTTTTATCAGTCATTGAGCAACGCTATTGAAGCCGTACTCTGAATTTAATGGTGAATTGAGTAGGACTTTCTCCAGCAGCAGGTGCTTGAAAAACTCCTTTTGGATTTATTCTAAAATGAGTAATATTCTTATCGATACCGTCGCTATCAGGGGTAGGGCTGTAGGTGAAACTTGCGCCATTATTAGCTGAAAATTCTAGGTCGTCGGAGTTACTACTTAAACTTTCAAAGTTATAGTTGAGCCCGCTGGGCGATGCACTTGGAAGTACTTTAATTGGCCCTGTATCTGCGACGTCATCAAAATCTAAGACATTCATAAACATATTTAATGGTATTGCGTCGGCGATCCAGATGCTATTTATTTGAGCAGCCCCAGGGCCGGAATTACTTGCCGAAATCGTATAAGTTAAAACAGCATTTGGGATAGCCTTAGCGAAAGATGTTGCAGTATTGGTACCGTGAATAGGGTCCGAATACACATCTACATTTTTGGTTAAGGTTATATTGGGTAGTTGAGGTACGATTTTGAAGGTTGATTCACTGGTATGCTCGATGTCATTTTCAACACCTTCAAGAGCGGTCACTGAAATACTCCAGTCTCCAAGCTCAGCATCTGCAGCCAAATTAAAACTGAATTGAAATATTTTTTTAGCAGGATGTGGCTCAGATAAAAAACTCATGTCTGCTTTGTTCACAAGCGTTGTGCCTTGGGAATTAGTGATGGTTATATTTGATGACGTTATGTCGAATGCGCCAAACGGATCACTAATCTCAGCTTGTATAATAATGGTCTCTGTAGGAGAAGCCTCACTTACTTCCTGTGAGTTGTTATCAATAATTGATATATTGTCAACATTAATAACAGTGGCAGCTGGAAGGCTCACTAAACTATAGGGTGAAATGCTATCAGCGTTATTTACATTTGGGTCAATGGAATATATGCGTAAGCTATCTTCTCCATACTGAGAATCATTAGCTACTTTAAGAGATAACGTATCATTAGGATCAAGAGTCGGGGTGCCAGATAGGGGAATAGAGAATTCGAATAGGGCAACATTATCACCGTTTAAACCTACAGAAGGAACAGATATCGTTCGAGTTACGCTGCCGATACTTATGTTGTTACGTAACAGAGTAACGGTAACAGTATGTCCCCAAGAATCACGATTATAGTCGTTTTGTAAGAATAAATAAGCACTGACGGTAGAATCTGAAAAAATGAACTCTTGCTGAAAAGCGGGTGTAATAATATACGTTCTCTCAGCTAAATCTGCCAATGTATGAAAAGCGCTAGAGGTTGGCTGTACTCTACTTAAATTAGAGGATTGGCGTAAATAAAGTGGCTTATTACCCGTCGCTGGGTTTGCGGGTTTGGATACATAAATTGTAGGAGAGCTAATGGTTATGTCAGACATATTCTGAGCACTGATGGTAGCTGTATTCTCGATTGCGGTATTTGCAGTTGACGAAGCGAGGATGATGGCATCAATTACGATTGATTCTGTAGCATTAGCCGCGACTGAAATATTCGATATAGAGATTAATCCTGTTGAATTACTTCCCGCGGGGGCTTGCTGACTATTATTACTTGCTCCATTCGGTAGGCTAATAACCTCAAATGAAGAAATATTATTGGGTAAGTTGTCAACTACAGAAATTCCAGATTTTGCAACCCCGTTAGTTTCAATTAAATCAATTGTATATCTGATTTTCTCACCGGCTTGGACATTACCTCCGTTGAGGTCAGTCACAGATTTGGATGATGTAGAAAGGTCCGCTGAAACAACCGAGTAGGTTTGAGTGCGAGTATTGTTGGATAAGATATTATCAAATACAACACCCGTTACGGTCGCAGTAATATTAACGCTGTTATTCGTTGAATTGTCAGAGTAGAACGAAATGGAAAGTGAGTTGGCCGAAGCGTTATTGGCTATATCATTGGTATAGTTACAAATAACATTTGCAGAAACTTCATTACAACTCCATTGATTCCCCGTAAAGGAGTTTAGCGAGAGGCCTGTCGGTAATGGAATTGAAATTTCAGTACTGCTTGTCGCGATACTGGGTCCGTTATTATAAACAGTGAAATTGACTGTATTGTTCTCGCCACGTATGAATCTACTAGGCCCGATCTGCTGGATTGATAAGTCAGCCACTGGTTCGTTAGGCACACTGATCAGTTCAGCGGTTAAAAATACAGCATCTTGCCCAGAAGAATAGGTGGTATGTACGCTGGTATCCCCTGCGGTGAGGTAGCTACCAATTTGATACTCATCAATATCAACGCCACTTGTATTTCTTCCACCCGAAATATTTGAGTAGCCATTGAATTGATTGCCGTTTGGGTTATTCGTTCCGGTTAAATTGTTGTTTTCAAATCTTAATGTTTCGTTAAAATCGCTTCGTGGTTGTGAGTTATTGGCATCACCTTCCCACGTAATGTGGGCATGTTTACCACCTTTAGCTGCTGGGTTTTGGGCAATAACAAAATTATCTGGAATCAAGTCAAGCTCGCTGCCCCAAAAATTCTTAAAGCCATCAAATACGTTAATAACCCTTAGTGGTTCACCGGTATGTTCATAAATAACGGCTAAAGCCCAGCCAGCATAGGCGCTTTGTACATCACAATAGCTGGTAGAGCCATTAAAAGTAACACCAGAAGCTTTATGCGATGTGCTGCTTACAGAGATTAAGTTTGTTACATCCTTTTTAGAGCTGAAATAATTACGGCCCTGAAAAACTTCAACGTGACTAATGTCGGCAGTCAGTGTTGAGTTATTAAAAACGATCGTAGAATCAACCGAACCAGAGCCAGACCAATATAAATAAGCGGCTTTCATGGTTGCGCCAATTGGAATGTTGATCGTGCTTGAAGATTCGCCCCCACTGATTGGTGCGCAAGTATTACTTGAACTGCGTAGGGTATTGCCCGCCAGTGCAAAAGAAATATTACCCGCAAAGCTATGGCGTAAAATGACGTTTTCAGAAAGTGCAGCCTGGCTCGTAAATAATAAAGCAACAAAACCAGCGATCAAGTGTTTACTCAAATAACTTTGGCGACAAAAGTTACTGATGCAAATAATGCATAGTTGAACTTTATATCGGAAGTTAAAATAAGTTTTCGTCACTAATGTCTCAATCTGTCTAGTTGAACCTTGTCAGATAATATTGAGGAGTTAGACCTACGTCAAATCTTTGAAATGTGGGACTTATGTCTCATAATCGACTGTAATTGCTTAAATTTAATGAGGTTTTACAAAATAAGTATTTATTTTTTAGGAATATTCTGATCGCTGTGTTTTTTAGTAGTAAAGACCTACATAAACAATCAGTTATGTGTCCATCAGCGACAATTTTTGTCACAATTTTCAGAAAATATGAGGTGTGACTTTTTGTAAGTGAATTGTAAAATATTGAATAAATAACAATTTAAGTAACTTTTGTGCACTTCTAAGCTCGATTCTCGTCAAAAAACTTTCATGAATAAATCCTATTCTTCACGGTTTTCTAGCACATTCAGTTGCTGTACAGTTACTTGATAACAAATACAAAAATAAAACGGGATTAAATCCCTTACTTTAGGATTACTCATGTCAGCGATTAAAACCTACCCAGTTAAAGACAGTATTGGTTCAACCACTTTGATGAATAATGATCAATATGAATCTATGTATCAGTATTCAATTACAGACTCTGAGGTTTTTTGGGCCGAGCAAGGGAAGCGCATCGATTGGATGCAGCCTTTTACTCAAGTTCGCGATGTATCGTTTGATGAGCATAACGTTGATATCAACTGGTACAAAGACGGCACATTGAATGCTTCTGCGAATTGCCTAGACAGACACTTAGAAAAGCGTGGCGATCAGACAGCAATTATTTGGGAAGGTGATGAGCCTTGTGATGATCGATACATTACCTATAAAGAGTTGCATGCAGAGGTATGTCAGTTTGCCAACACCTTAAAAACCCAGGGGGTTCGTAAGGGGGATGTGGTCTGTATCTACATGCCTATGGTTCCACAGGCGGTTATGGCGATGCTGGCTTGTGCCCGAATTGGAGCCATTCATTCGGTTGTTTTTGGTGGTTTTTCTCCTGATGCATTAGCTGGTCGAATTGATGACAGTAACGTTAAAGTGGTCATTACCGCGGACGAAGGGGTTCGTGGTGGAAAAACCGTACCGCTTAAAGCAAACGTTGATGAGGCATTGACTCATCCTAGTGTCAAAACGGTTGAAAAAGTCATTGTGGTGAAACGCACCGGTGCGGATATCGCATGGCATAAAACCCGCGATATCTGGTACCACGAGGCCATCGCGAAAGAATCAACTCAGTGTCAGCCAGCAGAAATGCGTGCTGAAGATCCGTTATTTATTCTGTATACCTCGGGTTCAACCGGTAAGCCTAAAGGGGTAGTTCATACCACGGGGGGATACTTAGTGTATGCATCGTTAACGCATGAATATGTGTTTGATTATCATGAAGGTGACGTTTATTGGTGTACTGCCGATGTTGGCTGGATTACTGGGCATACCTATTTGGTTTATGGGCCGTTGGCGAATGGCGCTATTTCATTAATGTGTGAAGGCTTGCCTAACTACCCAAGTATTAACCGCGTATCACAAATTGTAGATAAGCACGAAGTAAACATTCTATATACCGCACCGACAGCAATTCGAGCGCTTATGGCCGAAGGTGAAGCGGCGGTCACAGAAACCAAGCGTCATTCGTTACGAATCTTAGGCACGGTAGGTGAGCCGATTAATCCCGAGGCTTGGGAGTGGTATTACCGCACAATTGGTGAAGAAAAATGCCCGATTGTCGATACCTGGTGGCAGACAGAAACCGGCGGTATCATGATTACGCCACTACCAGGAGCGACAGCATTAAAACCGGGCTCGGCGACTCGTCCATTTTTTGGTGTGCAGCCAGCGTTGGTCGATAGCGAAGGTAATATCGTTGAGGGGGCAGGAGAGGGAAACCTTGTTATGTTAGATAGTTGGCCGGGTCAATCGCGCACACTTTATGGTGATCATGAACGATTTATGCAGACCTACTTTTCTACGTATGCCGGTATGTATTTCAGCGGCGATGGCGCAAGACGTGATGAAGACGGCTATTACTGGATTACGGGTCGTGTAGATGACGTATTAAATGTCTCGGGTCACCGCATGGGGACCGCAGAAATTGAAAGTGCTTTAGTGGCGCACCCTAAGGTTGCAGAGGCCGCAGTGGTGGGGTATCCGCATGATATTAAAGGTCAGGGTATTTATGTTTACGTGACCTTGAATAAAGGTGAATTAAGTACAGATGCTGCGGTTAATGATGCGCTCATTTTAGAATTGAAGAAATGGGTACGTCAGGATATTGGGCCTATTGCTACTCCCGATTTAATTCAGTTAACGGCGGGTTTACCCAAAACACGATCGGGTAAAATTATGCGTCGTATTTTGCGTAAAATAGCAGAAAACGAATTTGGTGCGTTAGGCGATATATCCACCCTGGCAGATCCGTCTGTGGTCGATGAGCTTATTGAAAATCGAGCGAATCGCTGATTGTTTTTATGTCTTAATCTACCAGTTCAATATCAAGCCCTGACAATAAGTTAAGGGCTTGGTCTCGACTAAATTTTGCTTGTTTTATGTTGTTAACATTTATATCGATGTTGTAGTTGGAGGCATCACTAAAATCTGCTTCAACCAACGCTGTTCTATTGAATAAACTGTAGCTAAAATCGCTACCAGTAAAATTCCCTTGGTTAAAATTACCCTCCCGAAAATCAACGTCTTGAAGCTTGCACGATTCTAGTTGCAGTTCACATAATTTTAATCCCTGAAAAGACGAATCATTTAAAATGCAATGAGAAAATTTAAGCGGTGATGCCAGTGCTAAATTGGGCCAGTGTGCCCGAGTCCAGTCGATTCCAAGCATTTTACAATGATCAAAAAACACCTCATTGAAACGGCTGTAACCAATACGAATATTGCTTAAATTACATTGGTAAAAATGACAATCAATAAACTTACAATGCTTGAATTGAGTGCCTGAGAAATTGCAGTTTTTAAAGGTGCAGTTATCAAATTCTACTTCGTCGAGTTGTTCTTCCGAATACTGAAGATTATCGAAATTTTGGTTGTAATATTCACCCACTTTAGGGTCTAAATTAGGGCGTGGTTTTGGCGTTGATTCTGAACCTGTCATAGTCTTCTAATCATAAGAAATATGAGCCAAGGATAGCGCCTTGGCTTATTAATACAAGCGTTAGGATAAGTATTAGAACAGGTATTAGCAGGCGCATTATTCCTATTGAAGCGTCTGCTCAATATCAAATGAGTTCTTCGTCATAATTATTCTAACTGGTGCTCTTCACCCTTGTAATAAGCTTTAACTTTTGGGTTCATAACTTTAAACCAAAGCGGCGGAAATAATGCTAAAACAACCATGGTGGCATAGCCGCTAGGGAGTTGTGGGCTGATTTCGTGGTGGCGCAAAACCTGATAGCGGCGTTTAGGATTTGCATGGTGATCTGAATGGCGCTGCAGCTGAAACAGAAATAGATTAGTCAGTAGGAAATTACTGTTCCAAGAGTGCTCCACATTAGTACGCTCGTAACGACCATTTTCAAGTTTTCTGCGGTGTAATCCATAATGTTCAATGTAATTAATAACTTCTAATAGTGAAAAAGCAATAAAGCTTTGAGCGAAAAAATAGCCAATGCCAGCCCAGCCCCAAAGTACGCCACACAATGCTGCAAACGCAAAGCTGATGGTGTACCACCAAATTAATTCATTGCTAAAACTTATTAAATTTTTGCCTTTTCTGTTTAGCTTTTTAGCCTCTAATTTCCAGGCATTTAAAAAATTGTGTAAGTACGCATGGGGTAAAAAGGCATACAAGCTTTGGCCGAAACGAGAAGAGGAAGCGTCCTCAGTGGTAGACACATGGACGTGATGACCGCGGATATGTTCGACTTTAAAGCCGCCGTAAGTAACACACGCAAATAATAATCCACCTGCCCATTGCTCGATAATAGGGTCTTTATGAATTAACTCGTGACCGACGTTAATGGCAACGATCGCACCAATGGTTCCAACAGAAAGCACCCAGCCAATCTGGCCCAATAAACTCAATTCACCCTTCATAAAGACATGGCCGCCATACAAAATAGTAGCGACCTGCATAGGAAGACAAAGCAGCGTGAGAATGCGGTAAAAGACTTCTTTTGATAATGCAGGAACTTGCGTTTCTTCATTGGGGTTAACAGGATCTTGGCCGATGATGTGGTCAAAAATGGGCACTATAACAAATACAAAAAATACCGTAGTGAAGGCAAATAGGTCGCGATAACCATACTGTTCACCTAGCCATGTTGAGGTAAGTAAAATCAATGAAGGTAATATGACTAACAAGTAAGCATATTTTTTTATTCTTATTATTAAGTCGAGCTCTGATGAGCGTGATGCTGCGATGGTATTCATGCTTTTTACCTTTGTATTAAGCGCTGAGTTCATAAGTGAGTTCGTAGCTGTTTATATTATTTAATGCCTTTTGTTGTAAGATTGTAGAACAATGATAGATTGATGGGGAGTATTTTGCAATATTTGGTTGTAAAGTAATCAATGATAGTCTGCTTCTCCGACAGAATGGGCTGAATTTTAGGTAGGTCTGGGTTTTAAGAAAAATAGTGTAAAAAGGGCTTGATATAAGGCTTTTCGCGATAAGAGGCTGTGGTAGACTTAGTTTTTTGCATATAGATGTAGGATGAGTATTCGCTCCATGAGTTTTAATGCACCCAAAAGCATGGCAGAGCAAATAGCTCGACACCTTGCGAATCAAATAATTTCAGGCCAGCGAATTGCTAATGAGCGTATTCAAGAGCTGAAAATTGTTGAGGAGCTAGAGGTAAGTCGCGGATCGGTGCGAGAAGCGCTCTTACTGATGGAAAAAAGGCATTTGGTTGAAATTATGCCTAGAAGAGGGGCGATGGTCGCTGAAATAACCGCCGAATCTGTCGAAAACCTGTTTGATGTTTTCGGCATATTGGTTACTCGTTTAGCGGTATTGGTTGCCCAGCGCTGGCAGGGAAATGACCTCGATAAGGTTATTCAGCACTTGGTTTTATTGCAAAGCATGGCTGAGCAAGAAGATCGTGAAGAGTTTATAGATCAAGTATTCACTTTGTTAAACATGGCTTACCCGCTAGCAAAAAATGAATACCTGCATGAAGTGCTGGTTAATATGGAACCTGCGGTTCATAGATGCTACGCATTAGCGCAGCGATATAAGCCCAATGATGGTCAAGCAGCTTTAACGTTTTTTGCGGCACTAATGACAGGCGTAACCAAACGACAAGTTGAGTTGCTGCCTGAGGCAGTAAAGCACTATTTTGATCATCAGTTGAATCTGGTATTGGCTGCGATAAAAGCGGGCTAGACCCTAAATAGAATAAAAGATAATTAATTAGGAAAAACAGGTTATGCGCCTAAAGGCCATCAAACTGGCAGGATTTAAATCATTTGTAGACCCAACTTATATACCGTTTCCAACTAATATGACGGGTATTCTTGGGCCAAATGGTTGCGGAAAGTCGAATACCATTGATGCAGTTCGTTGGGTTATGGGTGAAAGCTCAGCGAAGAACTTACGTGGCGAGTCGATGACCGATGTTATTTTTAACGGCTCTGCTCAGCGAAAACCTGTCGGCAAGGCCAGTGTTGATCTTATTTTTGATAACAGTGATGGCACGTTACGCGGTGAGTACGCTGCTTTCAGTGAAGTTGCCCTGCGTCGACAGGTGACGCGTGAAGGACAATCAACTTATTATTTAAACGGTACAAAATGCCGTCGTAAAGATATTACCGATATTTTCTTGGGGACGGGGCTGGGAGCTCGTTCTTATTCAATTATTGAGCAGGGCATGATTTCTCGCCTAATTGAATCTAAGCCAGAAGAACTGCGCGTCTTTATTGAAGAAGCGGCAGGTATATCAAAATACAAAGAGCGTCGTCGCGAAACTGAAAACCGCATGCGCCGCACTCATGAAAATCTAGAGCGCTTACAAGACATTCGTGACGAAATGGAGCGCCAGTTAGCGCACTTGCATCGTCAAGCACAAGCCGCTGAAAAGTATAAAGAATACAAAGCAGAAGAACGCCTTAAAAAAGGTCAGCTTCAAGCCTTGAAGTGGAAAGTTCTGGATGTCGATTATCGTAAGCGAGAATTAGACATTGCTGAACTCGATATGCAGTACGAAGCAAAAATGGCTCAACAAACCGCTGCCGATACCGCGATTGAAGAACGACGTGAAAGCCATCATGAGCGCAACGAAGTTTTTAGCACGGCGCAAGCTAAATACTATGAAGTGGGTGCACAGATAGCGCGTCATGAACAAAAGCTAGAGCACCAAGCACAAATGAGTTTACAGCTGTCACAAGACTTGGCTGAAACTGAGAAAGGTATTTTAGAAACGCAGCGTGCGTTAGAAGAAGATCAGCTAAAACTTGAAAACGTCAATGAAGAATTGATGATGTTAGAGCCCGAACTGGAAGTTTTACTGGCCGGAGAAGAAGCGGCGGGTGAAGAGCTAATGATTGCCGAAGAAGCAATGCAGGCTTGGCAGCGTAGCTGGGACGAGTTTACTCAAAAAGCCAGCGCACCTGCACGACAAGCCGAAGTTGCACAAAGCCGAATTCAAAATTTAGAGCAGCAATTAACTCGCCTACAGCAACGCATAGAGCGTTTAGATGAAGAGCGACGTCAACTCGTATCAAATCCAGAAGCAGAAGAAATATTATTCTTACAAGAGCAAATTTCAGAACATGAAATGCAACTTGAAGAGCAGCAGATGTCGGGCGATAGCTTTGGTGAACAGGTTAATGCGCAGCGTGAAGGCATTGAAAACTTACGCAAAAAATTGGACGAAGGCCGTAGCGAATTACAGCAAGTACAAGGTCGAAAGGCCTCGTTAGAAGCGCTGCAGCAAGCGGCTAAAGGCGAAGGCAATACCGCTGTTAGCCATTGGCTAGAAAGCCATCAGTTATCTCGTAAGGCGCGATTGTCAGAAAAAATTCACGTTGAAAGCGGCTGGGAAAGAGCCGTTGAAATGGTGATGGGGAATTATTTACAAGCCGTTATCATTGATGATCTAGATCCTGTTCAGCATTGGGTAGACGGTTTAAAAGACGGCGAGATTATTTTATGGTCAGCTGATGCAACCGCAATGGCGGTGCAGGCAGGCAGTCATTCACTATCGGCCAAAGTCAGCGGTGATGAAAATGTCAGTGCACTATTGGGTAAGGTGCAAGTGGCTGATGATCTAGCCCAAGCTATGGCGCGTCGGCCACAACTCCGCGAAGACGAATCAATTATAACGCCTGAAGGCTTATGGATAGGTAAATCTTGGTTGCGGGTGGCAAAAGACGGTGAAGGTAATGGTGGCATTCTTGCTCGACAGCAAGAATTAGAAACGCTTGAAATCCGCTTTGAAGACTTAGACATTAACGTCGAAGAGTGGGAAGTTGACCTAGATGCCGAACAACTGAAGCTGCGTAATTTAGAGCAACAGCGCGAAGTTCAGCAAAAAGAAATGGCTGCATTCGCACGACAATTGGCAGAATTTCAATCTCAGCTGGCTGGTAAAAAAGCTCGAGCAGAGCAATTAGCATTACGTACAGATAAAATTGATAATGAGCTTGCTGAGGTGAGTGAGCTTCAAACTCTAGAGCGAGAGCAAATTGCTGAGGCGCGTATTCAGTGGCAAGAAGCCATGGAAAATATGGATCAAGACGCAGATGAACGCAGCCGTTTACAGTCAGAGCGTGAAAATACAACGACTCGTATCGAAAATGCTCGCATGCGTGCTCGTCAAGAAAAAGACCAAGCTCACCAGCTGCAATTACGCCATCAAGGGTTTACCAACCAACAGCAAAGTTTGTCTCAAGCGGTAGAACGCTTACATCAACAAATGCAGCGCAGCCAAGAGCGTAAATCTCAGATTCAGCAAAACCAAAATCGTGATCACGATTCGGACCTCGAAGAATTAAAAATGCAGCTAGAAGAGTTGCTAGAAAAGCGATTGGATGCTGAACAAATAATGAGCGATGCTCGCCGTGAGCTAGAAGCGGTGGATGCCGAGTTAAGACAATTTGAAAAAGATCGAGCCGTTGCTGAAAAAGCCGGCTTAGATGTGCGTACTAAATTAGAGCAAGTGCGTATGGAAACTCAGTCATTAGAAATACGTCGTAATAGCTTGGTTGAACAGTTGGTTGAAGATGAATTGACCTTAGAAAATGTGCTTGAAAGTTTACCTGAAGACGCGGATATTCAGCTTTGGAGTGAAGAATTAGAGCGCATTGCTGAGCGTATTCGTCGTTTAGGTGCGATTAACTTAGCCGCCATTGATGAATATAAAATTCAGTCTGAGCGTAAAGTTTATCTTGATGCTCAGCATGAAGATTTAGAGAAAGCTTTAGCGACTCTAGAAAATGCGATTCACAAAATTGATCGTGAAACGAAAACACGATTTAAAGAAACCTTTGATAAAGTAAACTCAGGCTTGGCTGAACTCTTTCCAAAAGTGTTTGGCGGCGGCTATGCCAGCTTAGAACTTACCGGTGATGACCTGTTGAATGCGGGGGTTGCTATCATGGCATCGCCTCCGGGCAAAAAGAACAGTACTATTCATCTATTATCAGGTGGAGAAAAAGCGTTAACGGCGATTGCGTTAGTATTCTCAATCTTTCAGCTTAATCCAGCGCCTTTTTGTATGCTGGATGAAGTTGATGCACCACTGGATGATGCTAACGTAGGGCGTTATGCTCGACTGGTAAAAGCCATGTCAGAAAAGGTACAATTTATTTATATTACCCACAATAAAATAGCGATGGAAAAAGCGGATCAGTTAATGGGGGTAACGATGCATGAACCCGGGGTTTCGCGGTTAGTATCGGTTGATATTGAAGAAGCTGTAAAAATGGTTGAAGCATGATTAATATGAGAATAATAGTGAAAGCATGCAAAGAAAATACAATAAACGGATGTTTTAAGGTGGCAAAATGGAATTGAATCTGCGCACAGTACTCGTAATACTGGGCAGTATTATTATGCTAGGTATTTTAGTCGACGGCTTTAGGCGGATGCGTCGCGCACGTCAGGATGCACTTAGTATTGATGTTAAGGGGGATTATCAATTCCCTGAAGATAGCTTTTCGTCTGAATTACCTAACGGTGGTGCTCGGGTGATTGGCGAAGTCGATGCCGATGAGTTAA
Organism: uncultured Gammaproteobacteria bacterium; assembly: GCA_963851095.1. GTDB lineage: Bacteria > Pseudomonadota > Gammaproteobacteria > Pseudomonadales > Oceanobacteraceae > Oleispira. Next base: position 197,913 of record CAWKOX010000010.1, read on the forward strand.
TGCAAGATGCAAAGGAGTTTCGCGATCAATTGGATGAAATTCCTGGTATGTCGGCTCTTGAATCTTTGGAAGCAAATGCTTATCAAGCGCTTGATGATGAAATAAAAGCCAATATGCGTGAAGAGCGTATATATGCGGGGGAACCTGACTTTCAGCATGAGAGCTATTCTGATTCATCGGCCCAATCTGCTGTTGAGACTAAGTCTAAAGCTGAGGTCGAGCTTGAGTCTGAACTTAAATCACGTATTACTTCTGGGCTGAGTTCTCAATTTGACTCTCAACTTAAGCGTAATACTCCCTCAGAAGCGGCTTTCAATGGTGATTCAGCGGAAGTAAACAGTCAATCAGAATCAAATGATGACGCTGTTAATGCAACGACTGTTCACGAAAACTCTGCGCGGTCTGCCAAATTATTTTCTGAGCCGTCGATTTCATCTGACTTAGATATTTCTGAGAAAGTAGAGCAGAGCTCAAAGACCGCTGCCCCTCGTGCGATGCCGCTAAATTTGGATGAGCACGTTCCACTATTATTAGATGTAGAGGAGCTGGGTGAAGATGTGGCTGTTCATGATGCGCCCGTTGCCTCGAATAAAGTAAGCGAAAACGATTCTATTAATAACAGTCAAAACGAAGACGGTACGCCAGCTAATACTTCTGATTTAGAAGAGCAGGTTAGCGATCAGGTAGAGCTAACGGTTGATGATATCGAAGGAATACAATCATCGGTTGCTGATATAGGGGATGTGTTTTCTATGACGGCCGAAGATGAAGAACCTGTGACTCACGAAGAGTCTGCTTTTGAAGAAGAGCCCGTCATAGGTTCAGGCCAGCAAAAAGCACAAGATTTGATGGCACAAGCCGCCTATGCCCCAGTGAAGAAACCAGGACCTAATGCTGAAGTATTGAGTGGACGTTCTATTCCTAGCTTAGTATTGGTTACTCATGTTGTTCCTCATGATGAAGAAGGATTTTGTGGCGAAGACATTCTCTACTTGGTAAACAGTTGCGACCTTCGACATGGTGAAAAAGGTATTTTCCATCGCTTTGAAGAGGAAGGTGGTGAAGGGTGCATTGAATTTTCAATGGCTAACTCGTTTAACCCTGGCACCTTCGATCCTGAAACGCTAGTGCACGAACGCATTTATGGCGTTAGTTTATTTATGAGTTTACCTGGGCCGGTTAAAGCGATGAATGCGTTTGAGGCGATGACAGAAATGGCATCGGTTATCGCGCGGAATTTAGGTGGTGATGTTCATGATGAAACGCACAGTATTATGGCGTTGCAAACCATTGAACATAACCGCCAACTTGTACGAGATTTTGTGCGTAAGCAAAAGCTCCTCGGTAAAAAATAAGTTGGTGCATGACGCGACTAATAATAAAGCGCGACTGAAGTGAGACGCAGCTAGTTTCAAAAGCGATTAGTATCAAAAGCGGTTCGAGAGAGCCGCTAGTTCAATTTCCATAGCCATATTCACTATAACAGCCTACGCAGTATAAGATTTATGACGATTACCGCTGAAGTATCAAAGCGTATTCAAGACCTAAGACAGCAACTCAACACCTATAGCCATCAATATTATGTTTTGGATGAACCCTCTGTTCCGGATGCAGAATACGATCGTCTATTCCGAGAGCTAGAAAGCATCGAAAAAGAATTTCCAGATAGTGTTACCGCTGGTTCGCCAACTCAAAAAGTGGGTGCACCTCCTTTAGCCAGTTTCACACAAGTAACCCATGAACGTCCGATGCTATCGCTTGATAATGCGATGAACGAAACGGAACTTGTTGATTTTGAGCGTAAAGTTCGTGATCGATTAAAAACAGAAATCGATGTCTCTGTTGCAATAGAGTATGCCTGCGAGCCTAAACTAGATGGTCTGGCGGTCAGTATTCTTTATGAAAAGGGCCAGCTAGTACAAGCGGCGACGCGTGGCGATGGCACAACCGGTGAGAACATCACGCTAAACGTGCGTACGATTAAGAATGTTCCGCTGGTATTACGCGGCACGGATTATCCTGAACGATTAGAAGTTAGAGGTGAAATATATATTCCTAAAGCGGGCTTTGAAAAACTCAATGAAGAGGCTCGTAATAATGATGGAAAAGTATTTGCCAACCCGCGTAATGCAGCAGCAGGTTCGTTACGCCAACTAGACTCCAGAATCACAGCGAAACGCCCGCTAGAATTATGTGCTTACAGTATTGGTGTTGTTTCAGAAGAATATGCATTGCCGAATAAGCACGAAGAGATTCTTCAATGCTTAAAGCAGTGGGGGCTGAAAATTAATAATGACATGGCTGTCGTGCAAGGCATTCAGGCTTGTGTTGATTATTTTGCCGAGATGGGGCGTAAACGCGATAGCCTGGATTATGATATCGACGGTATTGTATTTAAAATAAATGACCTCGCGATTCAACAGACTCTAGGCTTTGTTGCGCGCGCCCCCCGTTGGGCAATTGCTGCAAAGTTTCCGGCTCAAGAAGAAATTACCCTGCTTGAAGGTGTTGATTTTCAAGTCGGTCGAACCGGGGCTCTTACCCCTGTAGCCCGCTTAAAACCTGTTCATGTTGCAGGCGTTATTGTTAGTAATGCGACCTTGCATAACATGGACGAAATAGCCCGATTAGGCGTGAAAATTGGGGATGCAGTTATTATTCGTCGTGCTGGAGATGTGATCCCTCAAGTGGTGTCGGTGGTGATGGATCGACGACCTGAGAATGCGACCGACATTGTTATGCCTATTGAATGCCCTGTGTGTGGTTCAAATGTAGAGCGCATCGCTACCGAAGCAGTTGCTCGTTGTAGCGGCGGTTTATATTGTGGCGCACAGCGCAAAGAAGCCATTAAACATTTCTCTTCGCGTAAAGCACTGGATATTGATGGCCTTGGGGATAAATTGGTTGAGCAGTTAGTGGATGCTGAATTGATTAATTCGTTTGATGATCTATTTCATTTAAACCTAGAAGACGTGGCTGCTTTAGATCGTATGGCCGAGAAGTCGGCTAAAAATTTATTAGCCTCATTAGAGGCGGCAAAAAATACTACTCTAGGCCGCTTTTTATATGCGTTAGGGATTCGAGAAGTGGGAGTAACAACGGCACAAAACTTAGCCGATTATTTTGGCTTTTTAGAGCGTATTCAGCAAGCGGATGAAGCTACTTTATTGGCGGTTCCTGATGTTGGCGAAATTGTCGCTAAACATATTTTGGCTTTCTTTAACGAAGAACATAATCAAGTTATTATCGAACAGCTTAAAAAAGTAGGGCTTAGCTGGCCTGAAGCTGAGCCTGCCTCTGCAGAGGATAGCGCTGGGTTACCGTTGGCTGGTAAGGTATATGTGATTACAGGTACTCTGTCTGAAATGAGTCGAGATGATGCTAAGCAATTTTTACAACAATTGGGTGGCAAGGTAACAGGGAGTGTTTCGGCGAAAACTGATTGTTTGCTCGCAGGTGAGAAAGCCGGCTCTAAGCTGACCAAGGCCGAAGCATTAGGCATTGATATTCTTGACGAAGCGGGATTTATTGAGTTACTTCAACAGCACCAGGTTGAAGGCTTTTAATGCGCTTACTTCAGACAAGTAAATCTATTTTTGTACTGATGGTATTGAATTTGTTAGTGGCTTGTACAACGACTCCGCCGCAAAACTTAGACGATGTTTGTGATATTTTTGATGAGTATTACGATTGGTTCAATGCGGCAAAAGAAGTCGAGAAAAAATACGGTATTCCGATTGGTGTTACCATGGCGTTTATTCATCAAGAGTCGAAGTTTGTTGAGGATGCACGGCCGCCAAGAGAATGGTTCTTATGGATATTTCCCGGCGACTATCCTTCTACCGCTTATGGTTATACGCAAGCATTGAATGGAACATGGCGAGAGTATCAAAAAGATACCGGGCAGTGGAGTGCCGATCGAGATGACTTTATCGACGCGGTTGATTTTATCGGTTGGTATAATATAAAAACCATTAAACGCACAGGCATTAAAAAACACGATGCGTACCGTTTATACTTGGCGTATCACGAAGGTGCGGGTGGTTATTTACGAGGTACTTATAAAAATAAGCCTTGGTTAAAAAAAGTTAGCCGAAAGGTCGACCGACGTGCCCGAATGTATAACCAACAATTAGTCGAATGCCGCGAGACTCTAGAGAGTGGTTGGTTCTGGAGAACATTTTTTGGCACTCACGAAGTCGATAGTTTTAATTATCGTTATAAAAAATTTGCAAGCCTGCCAGTAGGCCCTGCGTCCATTCATTAGAAATAGAATTCAGATATGTCAACATTAGATCGCTTATTAAATAGCAACAAAGAGTGGGCAGAAAGAGTGAGTCAGGAAAATCCTGATTTCTTTTCTAACTTAAGCAAACAGCAAAACCCAGAATACTTATGGATTGGTTGCTCGGATAGCCGAGTGCCTGCTAACCAAATTGTTGGACTGATGCCAGGTGAAGTTTTTGTTCACCGTAATGTTGCCAACCAGGTCATCCATTCTGACTTAAACTGCTTATCTGTGGTGCAATTTGCTGTAGAGGTATTGAGCGTTAAACATATTATCGTTACTGGGCATTATGGCTGTGGTGGGGTTCATGCGGCCTATAACGACTCTCGTCACGGCTTGGTTGATAATTGGTTAAGTCATGTAAAAGATGTTCATTATAAGCATATGGATGAACTATCAGTCTTGGATCCTGATAAGGCTAGGGATCGCTTATGCGAGCTGAACGTTATGGAACAAGTGCGCAACCTTGCACGTACAACGGTTGTGCGTGATGCCTGGAAGAAGGGGCAAGAGCTCTACTTACATGGGTTTGTTTATGGATTAGGTAATGGCTTAATTAATGACTTAGGTATTGATATTGGCAGCATCGACGACCTGAAGCATCAATTCAAAGAATACTAAGCAATGTTACCTCCTGTCTTATTCAGTAGTAAGTGATAAAACGGGAGGTTGATTTATACCATTATCTACGATTTTTCATCGTACTTCTTAATATTTAAGGAAAGACTAATATGCTTCGTGTGCTGAAAAACTTAGTGAAATTTACAGCAATATTGATCGCGGGAATTTATTTGTCTGCCTGGGCACTATCGCCTTTTATTGCCAATTATTTTATTGCTCAGTATCTAGAGCAGCATGATCTAGAGCTAGAAGATCAGACGACGATTCGTTACAACCCTTTCTTATCACGCTTAACGATTGACTCTCTAGTGGTTAAGAATCAAAAAGCAGATGTTTTATCATTATCGTCACTCTCACTCGAAATCAGCGCTTATCAGTTGATATCACGAGAACTCAATGTCTCTGAATTATTAATCGATGGTTTATATCTTGTTATTGATAAGCAAGCTGAGTCATTAAGTATTGCAGGCATTCGTATTCCAACTGCCGAAAAGACGGTCATTGAAGAATCAGACGTTGAGCCGCCTCTTGAGTTAGAAAGCTCTGACTTAGAAAGCACTGAGTTAGAAAGCACTGAGCTAACAAACACAGAGCAAAAAGACCCGGAAAATGATGTGAAGTCAGCTGAGCCAGACTTTCAGTTACTGATGCCAAAAATGCAGCTAACTAATTCAAACATAGACATTATTGAAAACGGTCAGTTGCATACTTTAAAGCTAAAAGATATCGGTCTTCATGTTGATAAAATAACCCCAAACTTACAAAGCCTATCGTTGAGTTTATTGGCCGAGTTTAATCAATCGGAAATTGAACTCTCAGCATCAACAGAGATGGTTAGTCAACTGGGTAAGATGAGCTTTGATATTGATGTTCAAAACGTGAATATACATAAATTCAGTCATTTATTTACGCCTCAAATCACGCTTGAAAATGGATTTGTTAGTTACAAGGGTAAGCATAATATTAAACTGATGAAAGAAGGGATTCGTGTTGAAATTGCGGATCTTGGTTTTGAAACCCAAGGCATCGAAGTGAATAAAAACGATATACACTTCACTTTAGGAGAGCAGCAATTTAACAGCCCATTAATCACTGTTGATGTTAATAATGAGACTCAGCTGACCGTTGCTGGAAAAGGTGATTTATTGTGGCAAGATGTGAACGTATTTAATAAAACCGCCAATGAAGTCTTAGTCGCAATGTCTCAGTTAGCATTGAGTGGCCTTGATTTATACAGTAGTGAAGGTCAATACAATGTGACCATTGATACGACCTCATTATTAGATTCATTCTTCTCAAATAATACCGAAAATGATATTCCTGCTTTAACCGCTTTTAGTACGCTGACGGTTAACGATGTTGAATTAACCAATCAGTCGTTGTCTATAAATACCGTAGAGCTGGCCGGTCTTAAATCAGACGTTCAGTTGGATAAAGACAAACAAATCAAAAACCTAATTTTAACCTTAGATCAGCTGACCAAAGCGATCGCAGGATCCGAGGGTGAAATTGAGAGTGAAGTTGATAGTAAGGTTGAGAGCGAAGCGCTTGCCAACCAAGATACCCCTTTAAAAGACAACGCTGCTCAAGGTATAAACAAAGATTCAGATAAGGGTGCAAACACAGACGCAAGTCAGGTTGCTGCGGCAGAGGCTAGTAACGCAGAGTTTCATATTCAATTGAATAACTTTAGTCTCGTAGACAGTGCCAATATTCAATTTACCGATCAAAGTGTTTCTCCTATTTACGCGCGCTTTATCAAAGTGAACGCATTATCGGCAGGGCCATTTGATAATCAAAAGCCTGATCAAATTTCAGTGATCAAGGTGACGGGGATTAGCAATAATTATACAAATTTCGACATCTCAATTGATGCCAAACCATTCTTAGCTGCGCAGAGTTACACCGTTAAAGGTTCATTAAATCAACTGGATTTAGAGTCTTTAAGCGCCTATGTGAAAACAGCGTTAGGGTATGAAATTGAAAGTGGCCAACTTGATTTGGCTATGGATATTAAATTAATCGGTAGCCAAATTGATGGCAATTCACATATTTTATTGCGTGGAATCGAACTAAGTTCTGTAGACGATTATGAAAGAAAGGAATCAAGTAATCAAAGCTATATTCCGTTCAATACCGCCCTTGGCATGTTAAAAGACGGTGATGGAAATGTAGAGCTTGATCTACCTGTTTCAGGTGATACTAGCAGTCCATCATTCGGCTTTTCAGGCTTTATTACCTTGCTGGTTAAGCAGGCGACGATTGCTGGCGCAAAAGAGTACTTAACGATGACTTTTGTTCCTTATGCCAGCTTGGTAAAAATTGTAATGGCAGCGGATAAACATTTACTTAAAATCGAAGTTAGCGATCTGAATTACAGCCCGAAGGAATTTGAGGTGACTGAAGATCAAAACGTATTTATTACTACTTTCACTGAACTGTTAAAAGACAAGAAAGATCTTCAAATTAAGATGTGTGGGGTATCGACAGCGGAAGATCTTGGTCAAGAGAAAGGCAAAAAATTAAGCATAGACGAAATTGGAACGTTGATCCGAATTTCTGAGCAGCGGGCCAATAACTTTAAGAGATTTATGGTCGAAGAGCAGGGGATCAGCTCTTCTAGGTTGCTGCTATGCAAACCTCGTATCGATAATACAATGAATGCTACGCCGCATATCATGTTTGAGACATAGTATTTAAGGCGTATACATCAAAAAGTCAGTTGGGCGCGTATCGAGTATGCTCGTCCTTCTTGATATTGATTAATAATGTCACCAGTAGCCCATGAAAAATTCATATTCATCATGAGTTTAAGGTTAGGATTGAGATGGATATTTAATCCGATCAGGCCAGCTGATGAACTATTACCCACATCATTGTCTCGTAAGTCAATGTGAGAATAGCGCATTATCCATTCAAGATCAGTGTCATTATTACTTTGTGATGATTTAAACCTGCCTTTTTTATATTCGTATTCTCCTGTGCTTTTATAGCTTGCTTGAATATAAGCTCCAGAATATTCCCATTGTTCACCATCGACCTGTTGTATGCTGTTAGCGAATAGTTCACTTTGAAGTAACCAATGCCTATGATGAAAGGCTATATCCACTTGGTATAGATTACTTTGATCAGCATAGAAGCGAGCGCTTCTGACTGTTTTGTTTGCATTATGCACTTCGGCGGTACTTTTATATTGTATTTTGTTGTTATACAGCCAACGTTTCGATGCGGAACTTCCTATGTGTATCGTTTGTGATTTCTTTCTTAATGGGGCTGCTGTGATGCGCATTGTTATTGCGTCAATGCTACTGTCGCCTTTTTTCAGTAAATCAAAATTGGTTAATGAAAATTCATCGTGATTATTTCTCGTAATAAAATAGCCTGCGGCTAAGGTGTAGGATTTTTTAATTTGATTTATTAATAAACCATAGCTCCTACCAGGAGTGAATGTCTCAGTTGGCAGAGATCGCTCAATTGCGATTAACTCAGATGAACTTGTTTGTTGCTCTAAACCAAAAGGTTCTTTCATATGGCCTATTTGAATGCCTATGTCTTCATCATTTTTGATTCGAATATAAGCGTCAGCTAATGTTAACTCTCCCTTTTCAGAAAAACGCTTCGTATATTTAATTTGAAATTTTCCTTTGAAATACTTGTTAGGTTTAAAACTAATGCCTAATTTTGATCTACGTATCTCGGTTGCATGCTGATATCCCTCGCTATTTTTGTCGTAAAAAGGTGAATAATAATCGTGATCAAGCATTAGGTACCCATCCAATTCCATGCCTGCAAGATTCGCAATGGATGAAACATTAGATGTGTCATCCATTGCATGTACTAGAACTGAACTAAAAGTGAATAGAATGAATGAGAACTTATGCATGAGTATCAGCCGTACCTGCAAGATTTTTTTCTGATTTTTTAGTAGGCGCGAAATGTATCTTTAATCGCGTACAGTCGCGTAAGAAGTCTATGCTTAATATTTCAACTTGAACGACGTTGAGGCCGGTTCTGGTTTTAATATCTTCGATAAGCTTTAGGCGGCGATTGATGTTGATGTTATCTATTTTTTCATACTCAATTTCTATCTCTTCTAAAGAAGGCAAGATCAAGCTCGTTTCTAATAAATAGGTCATTGAGCATATGGCTAGATTAATGAGCGATAATTCGTAGGTCGATAGGGTGCTCACTGCTGATAATAGGGCGATTGCAATAACTAAAAAAAGATAAGTCATCTCTTTGATGCTGATAGATTCTGTTCTATACCTCAACATTGAAAATACTGCGAATAATCCAAATGCAAATCCCATTGATACATCTGCGCTATGCAGTAATGAAGTTACAAGAAATACCCCCATGCCAAATAACATAAAAGAGGATGCATTTGCTCTGTGTTGTGAAAAAGAGTAATAGCAAAATCTAATTAATATAACAACAGAAAGAGTATTGATTAGTAATCGTGAAATAAAGTCTATTCCTAAGGTAAGTTCCATAGTCACTCCAGTTTTATTGTAGGTTGGTTTAAGTTAATGCAGTTGATTTAGTTTTTCTAATGAATTAATTACTGATTTAAAACGATTGATTTTTAAGACCCCAGATTCTGCTGCAGTGTCATTAGTCAGAATAGTACCCATGCAATATTTACTAAAATTAGTGCTTTTAATGCCTTTATGTTTAATAAATTCTCGGCATGAAGATGGATAAGGTTTTCGCTCTTGCTTAACTTCAATAATGAAGGTTTTGTCCTGAATTGATTTTTTATGATTGCTCGCATTATGAAAACTTAAGTTAAGGTCGATAGTGATTCGTTCTAAATTTGATTTATTTATTAGGGTGATTCTTTGGTAATTTACAAATAAAGCAGTTTCTAAATTGATGAAATACCCTAATGTCTTTTCGACAAACTGATTAACACTAGCCTGATCTGGTGATATACAACTCATAGGGATACGCTGTTTAATGGTTCGTTTTTTATTATTCTTAAACTTAATTTCCATATACCCCATATCAGACTCTACATAGCGACGATAGCGAACCTTATAACGATTGAGCTTGCCATTGTGATGATCCAGATAAAACTGCCTTTCTTTGTTATCAAAGTAGGTTGTTTGGTAGCTAAAGACTTTTCGTCCATAGGCACTTAAAATACTGTAGTCTTCTGATATAGCAGTCATTAATGGTGTGAAAAGTTTAATGGGTAGTACAAACTTGCTATCTACCCGATCCATTAAGGCTGCTGTGTTTTGTTGTAGCAAGGTATGTGGTTCAAATTTATTCAATATTGTTAAATCAATATCTTTGCTGTTTTGAACTAAGGCCAAATGATTTTTCTCGTATTCTTTCGGTTTCAATATAAGCATATTGTTTTTATTTTCTGCAATCATGGCCATAATTCCTAATAATCAGTTTTTATGTAGTCAATTGTTTTGATAAGACCCATTTGCGCATTAATTTCACCTTCAATAATACTGCCTGCCACGCCCACACCGGTTTCTGATAATTTGATGCTTCCGCTATGCCCGGCACTGATCAATTCAATCTTGGCTGGGGTACTATCCTTATCTATTACCTTAAAAAGCATAATGTTGGTCGAAATGCCATGCAGAGACAGCTGACCTTTTTTATAATCTGGTTTTTCTACAAAAACCTGTAAAACATAACTATCTGGGTAGTAAGGGGGCGTTGCTGCACCAATAAAGGTTAACCCCACGACAGAAGGGGAGGTCGTTTGGTCTAGCTGGTAAACGAAACTATCGACGCTGGTGTAGTTAGAGACGATGGTCATTGAGGCTGTGCGTTGTATGCCTTCTGCATCGGTGAAAGAAAATGAACCCTGATCACCATTACTTGAAAACTCAGCGGTTAAGGATGTTGTATCATTTGAACAATTAATAGCTTGATCCGGCAAAATGTACGCTGTTTGGTTAACCTCTCCGGCGATGGCACTCGTTAAGAGCTCTCTTTGACTCTTTTCACCTAATTCATCATTTCCATTAATGAATTCAGTCACTTCGTTATAATTATCTTTTGAATTAAGCGTCAGTTGTTGAATTTTTTCGAGCTGACTGATTAAGTCTTCTTCTATCCAATTCTCAGTCAGCAGCTCATTAATTGTTGAAAAATACTGGTTGCGGGTTTCTTCAATGTCATACAAACGTTTTGCCAGCGACAAGTTCTTATAAAGAGGGGCTGAGTTAGGTTTAAACGGATGACCCTTAGTAAAAGTGCTGTCTGTGCCCCAAGGGATAAAATGGAATAAACCATCATCAGGGTTGTGATACATATAATAATTGTTCGTATTTCCTGTAGCGGAATCCCAGTGCCCGATGAGTGTTTCTACTGACCAAAAATTTATGAATTCGTCAACATCAATGTGCTGACTGATTTGAGTGAGAAACTCGTCATCAGTGAGTTTTAATACATCCGCTAAGTCGTCTAAATCGGATCGGTCATTGGTTTTCTTATTGGTTTTTAATTCAAATCGCTGATTCAGCTGACTGCCAAAATCGGCGACCTGTGCTTCGTATAAATTACCGGATTTGTTGCCGAAGTTTCGTTCTAAGAAAGGTTTTTTGATACTTTCTACATGGCTATAAATCCCCAGGTCTTCGCCATTAATATAGACGTGAGCAAGATTACAGCGTGGGGCGACCAAGCCGGCTGCTCGGAATAGGTCATAAGCCATGCATTGGTGTGTATGACTAGGGTCTTGTCGATCATTATTTAAAGTCATTCGCTTTAAGGTTTTAAATGTTCGGCCTTCTTCGTGGGTATCAAAATTTAACTTAATTGAAGGTCTGATACGGCTTAATGAGCCTAAGAATCCTTTTTTACGAATGGCAACGTTTTCTAACGTTTGACCATCGATGTTCGCTAATGCTTTAAAATCTGAATATTCAAAGTCAGAAGATTGGCATGCTCCTAATGCTGTGTTTAAAGGACGACCCTCAGATCTTAAGCGAGCAAAGTCATTGGCAGGCATTTGCAGCGATATTTGCAACAAACGTTCTCGATCAAAAGCATCTTCGGTTACTGTGCCTTTTGTTGCTGGGGCAAAAAATGCTTCGTCATCCTTGGTGCTAGTCTTACCACCGCATGCTGACAAAATAATGCTCATTGCAGTGCCGATAGAAATTAAAATCGGGAATTTATAGGGCCTCATAAGTACGTCCTTGCTTATCTAAGTTATTATTCTTTTATAGTAAGCAGTGAGCCTGTTGGCCACAGTATCCAAAAGGACCACATGCCCCCTTTAAAATGTGATGCAGTTCACGTTTTAAAAGGGTTGTCTAAAGGCTGGGAGTAGTATGATCGTGCAAGAACGTAATCGCTTCAGTGCGGCTACTGACTTGTAATTTTTGGTAGATGTTTTGCAGATGGCGTTTAACAGTAGATATAGAGATTGAAAGTGATTCCGCAATGTTTTTGTTACGGTAGCCTTGGTTTATAAGGCTTAATACTTCCATTTCTCGATGGGTTAATATTTCTACTAATCCTTGATTGAGATTTTGATAGTTATCGCTATTATCAAATTGTTGTTTTACTGGGGTTGCAGATTGATTGTGGGTGATTATTGATGCCCATTTTTCACGTTCATTTATCGCTGCTAATAATAAATTACAGTATTCTGATTCGATGCCTAGTTCTAATGACTTCTGCAGCATTGGTTTTATGGTATTAGTATCTTCAATAATTAAGTTAATAAATTGAAAAGGCGCTGCGGACTCTAATGCTATTTTGAACAGCGTTAGCGCATGTGCTTCCTCTCCGAGTGACATTAAAATCTTTGCGGGTACTAAATAACAGCTGATTTTGCGTTTGTAATTACCATTGCTATGGCTTTCATGTGCAATATCTGTAAATGAGTTGCTTTCGCCCGCAGAGAGGACCATTTCACCAGCTGCCTGTATTAATTTTTCGAATAATAAACGAAAGCGGTAGCGGGTTTTATCATCTTGATTGTTATTATTAATATGCTGCAATAAAGAAAAACTATTTCCCATTTTGGAGTCTAAAAGCACACTGAGTGTTTCAGTATCTAACAAAATAGAATGATTTATTTTTATTGTGTTTTCTAGGTTAGCTTCGTATTGTTGTAGCTGATGCAAGCAAGTACGCGCTTCGTCATATCGCCCAGTGCTGGAGAGTAAATGAAATAGTGTATGATATTTATTATGTATTGTTTCTCTTGGCTCAGTAAACTCATTAAGCATTTCTAATAGTTTATCGTAGCACTGCCAGGCTAAGTCTAGTTTATTAATCTCTAAATATAATACAGACATTGCTGCATAAACCGATGCGCTATTAGGTAAGGTTAAATATTCCATTTTCTTTAACCAAATAATGTTTTTTTCACCGAGTGAAATAGCCTCTAATATGTTCCCTTGATGATATAAGCTATGTAATAGCCACGAAAGAGAAGAGATACAGCATTGTCCATCTTCCGCTTCTTTTGCGAGTGAAAGAGCAGTATTATTATATTTTGTCGCTTCCGTTATATTGTCATCTAAAAAAAAGTCAGTCCCTTTACCTAACATGATCCAGCAGTTTAGGGGAGTATTCTCTTGATAATAACGTGTCTCAAGTGATTGATTGATTATTTTTGCATTGGGAATATCACCGCTAAAACGAGCAACCTGAGCGCGTAAAATCATACTTCCCATGGTTAAGGCTGTTTTTTCTGCAGGTGAATATGCAGAGGGCTTTAGGTTCTGCTCAAAGTGATTCTCTAAGTAACCACAGTGCTTTTCTACACACTCATAATCATAAAGGTTAATACCGATTAATGCGGCGAGCATACATAAGTGGGGTAAAGATTGAATGATGTCTTCAGGAATGCGTTCTAAAATATTAGAGACGTGATCAAAGTGGGTTACTTGCGTCAGTGAAGGGTACAGTTGGCCCATTAACTTAGAACACACTTGCCAATCTTCCAGTTTGAGGCTGAGTTCTAATGCTTCATACAAATTTCTATTATTGGTAAGCCAGTTTAATGCAACTTTGTTTTTTTGTTTTTCCTCTACTGGGCTTAAAACTCGATGCTCAGTAATCCACTGTCTGAAAAGGCTGTGTAAACGAAAACTGGGCTGGCTATGCTGTAGTGCATCGACGGTATCAGCCGCATCGGATAATGAACATGTTACTTTAGAAATGAATAAGCCTTGGTTAATCAAGGTCGTTAAAATGGCTTCGTTATCTCTAGAGTTATTAAAAGATTGACACAATTCAAGATTGAAATGGGGTACGAGACTGATATCAACGAGCAATGTTTGTATATCATGGTTTAACTGAGAGAAGACTTCATCAAATAAAAACTCAGCCAATAAAGAGTCTTGGGTATTTGTACAATCTTCAAAGCTTATTCCCGCTTTAAGCGCGAGTCCGGTTAATTGAATTGCGGCGGCCCATCCCTCAGTTCTCATGAATAGATGCTGCAGTTGATCCTTTGAAAGCTGCAAATCTAACTTCATCTTTAAAAAGTCGGCGATGTGTTCGGCTTCAAATACTAATTCAGAAGCTTGAATAAGGTAGGCTGTTGATTTTGAACAACGATTTGGCAGCTTCAATGCGGGTATTTTTCTGGTCGTAATAACGATTTGTAACCAGTTAGGTAAATAGTCTAATAGACGATTAAAAGATGTCAGTATTAATGGATTATCGATGTATTGAAAGTCATCTAATACAATGACAGCCCGATGAGGACGATTCCATTTACGGCCTAACTTTTCTAGGGAAGCTAATATTAGATCGCTTATTCGGCAATAATCATCAATGCAATGATTTTCTAATATTGTTTCTGCTTCGTCACCTAAGTCATTGTCTATCTTTCTAAGGCAGTGATAGAAATAAGTCCAGAAGGAGCTGGGTAAATTATTTTGTTCATCAAGTGATAACCAATAAACGGGGTGATCTGCATACTGTAACCAATTACAGACTAAGCTGGTTTTACCATAACCCGCTGGTGCACAAATAACCGTCAAAGAAGACTTGCTGTAATGATTAAGCTTTTCGATCAGATTGCTGCGGGTAAATAAGATGCCAGAGCTTGGTATTGATAGCTTACGCTGCAATATAATCATATCCCCACCTTCGGCTCGCTAGTCCGTATTCTGTTTAAGTTTTATTATTGTTAAATCGATACTTTGCTAATTCAATTGATAGATAAGGTAAGCGATTAATGCACACCAGCATAAGATACCGATGATGAAAACAATCAGAGCGGTACGTTGGTGTTCTTCTTCTCTAGGCTTAATGCCCTTTAAACGCATCGTGAGTTGAGCGGTTAAGTTAACCGAGGCAATGTTCGCGATCAGTAAAAAAGCAGCCCCTTTAGCTTCTGGATAAGCGCCTATTCCTAAACAAATGCCCAGCGTCACTGTAGGAGGAAGCAGAGCAACGGCTACCATTACACCCACTAATACCGATGATACTCCGGTTGTAATCGATAAGGCTGCGGCAGCACCAGATGCTAGTGCTAATGCTAACCCATCAATGCCTACACTTGTTCGTGACAATAGCTCGGTGGTTAATACTAAATCAGGGTAGAAGAGTGATAGTCCCGCTGACAAGACTAAGGCAAAGATAATCCCTACCGCAAGTGTTCTTAGAGCATTAAGAATACCATTCACTTGTCCTAATGTTGTCGATAGTGATAAAGCCAAGTTAGGCCCCAAAAGTGGTGCAATTACCATCGCGCCAATAATGACCGCGACATTATTTTGTATTAAGCCAATAGCGGCCACAATGGTGCTTAAAAAGACCAGCATTAAGTAGTGACTATCCAATTTTCCTTGAACTTTAAGTTGGCGTAATAAAGCTTCTCTAGAAATAGTCGCAGTGCTGTTGCTACTTTTGTCTTTTTCGTAAGGCAGCGCGATTTCTAATGGGTAAGCGAGAACACGAAAGTTACTTTTACCATTCATCAGCTTTTGTAAGAGGTCGAGAATTTTCTGCGACTTGGACGTATCGACTAAGATCTTAATCGCAATTTGTTTATCGTTAGAGCGGCTGATCCAATAGTCTGAGGCTTCATTTTGTTTTGCGATGCGAGTAATCGCATCTTCATTTGAGGGTGGCGCAATAACTTCGATGGTAATCATAGGGTCGTCAACATAAACAAGTGTAGTGGTTGAAATAAGGTGTAGCAGAATAGCGGCGATAAATGTGAGATGAATGTTATGGTGATACGCGAATTAAATCAAATATAGCCAGCATTATAACTGTTTTTGTATGAAAGCCTGAGATGAGTAATTTATACCGTCGAGTATTAATGACTGGATATGGTATTTCGACCCATCGATTTAGCTTTGTATAAGCGCTCGTCTGCGATTTTGATGATGTCTTCAGGTGAATCAATATCAGCAGCCTGCACCGTTGCAATTCCGATGCTTACCGTTACATGTTCAGCGACAGTAGAGCCAGAGTGCTCAATCTCTTGTAGAATCACGTTATTCATTACGAGTTCTGCAACGGTGTGAGCGCCTTTGTTATCAGCTTCAGGTAGTAGCAATATGAATTCCTCACCACCATAGCGAGCAGCCAGATCTGCAGGTCTTTGTGTGCATTGTACAAGTACGTTTGATAATTGTTTGAGGCATGAATCGCCCTCTTGATGCCCGTATATATCGTTATATTGCTTGAAGAAATCCACATCCAGCATTAAAAGTGATAATGAGGTGTTATTTCTTTTCATGCGCTTAATTTCATTTTGAAGAACAGAATCGAGGTGTCTGCGATTGGCGATGCCTGTCAGAGAATCTGTTAATGAAAGAATTTCAATTCGTTTATGATCACTTACATCTATGGCAATGAAAGTGATTTCGTCAAGCGATGTCTCATAATTCCTCTCGAGTTGTGCAGAGATATTAAACCAAACTGAATTTCCTTCGCTATCAATAAATTCAAGCTCACCTGTCCATTCTTTACCGCTACTCAAAGTCGACTGCATCTCTTGAATTTTAGTATCGTCAGCATTGAACAGTAAGTTTTGTAGTTTATTATTTATAAAGCTCTCGCGCGGGTTACTTAACGTTCGACACCATGCTTCAGAGACGCTCAAAACTTTAAGATCTAGGGATAAAACGCATGTATTTATGTATTCATTGATAACGTTTAAATGCCGAGTGGTAGATTGATTGGCCTTTTGTAATCGGGTGGTATTATCTTTAATTTTTGCCTTAAGCCGAAAGTTGTGCATCCATAGTATTAAAGCAATGGCAGCAAGTAAGGCCGAAATAATAATGGCCGCCTGTATCCATCTTCTATCGTCGCTTTTTTCCCCTAGATAGTCTTTATAGCTGATGCCAGAAAAGCTGCTATCAGCATTTACTAATTTCAGTTTTTTGTAGGTATCTGCAATACGGATGAATCGATTTGTACTGAAGTAACCAAGGTCAACGATGTTAGACTGTATCATCCTAGCGGTTGCTTCAGCTTCCTTCATTAAGTGTGCTTTACTGCCTTTGGGTGTCAGGTGTTTTATGATCCAATCAACCATCTCCTCTTGGTTATCGAGTGCGTAGTGCCACCCTTTAATGGCTGCGCGTCTAAATGCTAATACTTGTTGCTTGTTATTTTCAAAATAACTCTCTTCGACAAACAGCATATCGCCATAAAAATCGATACCGTAGTTAGCGGGGGAAATAATATTGATCGGAATGTTCTTTTGCGGCAGAGAGAATGCTTGATTTGTAATATAGGCCGACATCGCATCGATGTTCTGATTGATTAAGTCATCATCCTTAAATGTCTGTGGTACTTGTTCATAGTCACTGGAAGAAAGACCGACTTCAGTGAACATTGCGGTAAGCACGGCATCGTCAATATCCCGTGAAAACATGATCCTCTTACCCTTTAACTCTAATGGGTTAATGATTCCACTGGATTTTAGCGTCAATAAAACTAAGGGAGAGTGTTGGAAAATAGTGGCGAGAACAACCGGCTTTTTACCCTGCATACGCGCTAGTACTAGGCTTGAGTCAGAAATTCCAAACTGTGCCTTACCGCTTAATACGGAATCAAGTGGAATTAGCCCCTTGTCGATTTCCCTAATGTCGACATCTAAGCCTTCAGAAGCGAAGTATCCTTGAGACTGCGCCGCATAATAGCCTGCAAATTGAAATTGATGCTTCCACTTTAATTGCAGAACAACTTTATCAGCGGCCAAGCTTAAATGCGGCACGAATAAGAATACGAGCAGTATTAACCGTGAAAGGCTTAAATGGATATATAAAGACACTGAAAACTCTTTTAAGAGTATGGGCTTAGTTTAATTATGGTTGAGATTATGAGTTTTACCAGTTGAGTGATAACGACATGATTATTGGCGACTTCATATTAAGAAGTCGCCAATAATTTAAAGTTTCCAGGCCGAAATTTGGCCATCCATCATCAAAGGTGAAAATAGCGTAGAGCCTGTGATGCCGATATCTGCTAAACCGGGCTTAAGAGTGAGGAGCTTTTGGCTTGTACCTTTCTCGATTTTGAATAACTCACCGCTGATCCAGTCGCTTACATACAGAGTATCGCCTTGACGAACTAAGCCATCAAGATTCCCCAGTTTTTCTGACCCTTTCACAATGATTAATTTGGGATTATTAATGTTCAGCCGATAAATGCTACCAGCGGTCTTGGTCGTGAAGTCAGCATTCATGCCTAAGCCCCACGAGGCCACCAGTAGTGTGCCTTGCTGCCATAATAGACCGTTAGGATGGGGGAGATCTTTATGATGAAACCACGGTGTTATTTCATCATTACTGATGCGATAAATAACACCGCCTAATAGATCGCTAATGTACACAGTACCATCGTCGGCAATGGTAATGTCGTTGAGCATCTTAGCTTGATCAACCTGAAATTGCTTAATAATTCGCGCTTCAGCAATACTTACCTGATGCACTTGCTGCATATCGGCAATGTATAAATTATCGCCAAAGATTGCTATGCCTTTAGGAGCGTCTAAGTGACTGAGCCAGTGCTTCTTGAGAACGTTGCCATCCATCGACACCTTGCTGATATATCCTTTACCATTTAGCTCGGTCGGCTGACCGTTAATATTACTGACATAAATGGCTTTTTCTGTCGGGTTGGCCACAACGGATTCAGGTTGATCGAAACCATTAATTTCCCATAGCGGCAGTAATTCATCAGCCATTGCAGGATCGATTGTCAGTAGTGAAAGAGCGGCAAGCGTATTCAGGCTGCAGTGCTTAAACCATGTTGTCATGTGTATTTCCTTTTTTGTTAATATGATTGTTCGCTAATTAGAATATATAAATGTATCTTTTATGCGAGATAAGACACTATGGGTATCAATAAGTGATTCTTTTTCTAAGAGCTGGTATCAAAAGGTTGTATCAAAGGGTGGTAGGGTGAGTTCAATTACGGTAACTAAAGACAGTGTGACAGAGCAGAGACAGCGGTCAGGTTTGTTCGCCAGTTTGAAGCAAGTATTGAAAGCTCAGGGTTTGCGCTATAAAGACTTGGCGGAAAAAATGAAAACTTCAGAGCCCACTATTAAACGCTTATTTGCTGAGCAGGACTGTAAGTTGAGCCGTTTGATGGAAGTGTGCGAAGCGGTAGGTATCAGTTTCACGGATTTGGTTGAATTGGCAGCTCAGCAAACGATTTGTCCAACAGAGTTATCACTTAAAACAGAGCAAGCATTGGCGTCAAAATTAGGTTTAATGTCATTTTTTATGCTGTTGGTCAGTGAATTTGATATTGACTTTATTCTTGAGAAAAACCAGTTGAGCAAGCAAGATGGGTATTTGTATTTACGTGAACTAGAGAAGTTGGGGCTGATACGATTACGGCAGGATGACTCTTATTACTTCTTAGTTAACCGACCTATTCGATGGCGTTTAGACGGGCCGCTGCATTCAATTTTGGTCAATGTGAATCAAGGTTTTATCAAAGAATCTATTAGTCAAAATGACAGCGAAAAATATCCCTTCTATTCTGCAAGTCGTTTATTAAGCCCGAATAGTATTAAGCAGCTGACTCAGGATATCGATAATTTGTATCAGGCATTTCAGAAGCAAGCTGCGCTTGATCAGATGTTTTATCCTAGGGAAGAGTTACTACCGTTTAAAACTGTCTTAACACTGGGAGCGTTTGATTTGGTTAAATACTTTAAAGTGCCGCCTTATTTATGAGGTGGATTTTAAGTACATTTGTTATTGTACCGAATGAATAATTGATCAAACCAAAGGAAATTACCCATGAGTAAGCATGTACGAGATGGTGAGAATGCAGAACTCAAATGCTTCTTTGTGGTGTGCCAAGCTTAATAAAGTATCGTATTCCACGGCCGACACCTTCAACGCTCATGCAGCTTTTTGAAACCAAATCACCTAGGTCACGACTTGCTGTTGGTACTAATTGGCAATCAACACGTATAAAAAAACCGCTCTCCCTTTTCATCGTTAGACTTTTGTCTTCTGAATCAAGGGAAGCGGTTTTTTTAAGCAATCAGTAATCTAAATGTTTAGTATTAGTCAGATATCAGTCAGTAGAAGCCGATTAAATCGGAGAGCTACATACAAGGCTAAGCTTAGCCTTAATAAATCCACTCTTCGTCATCCATCTTTTGTGCGTCTTTCTAATCTCGTTTTCTAATATTTAATTTTAGTCACTCACTTTGCTCTTAAGAAAGAGCCTAGCCGACACTTAACTTAATGCAAGTGAAGTGCTGGCTAGGTGATGCTTTCTTACAGCATGCTCTTAAAACTGTGATTAAACAGCTTTAAGAGGAATAGCTGGACGCGCTAGGTCTTCAGACGGTGGCGCGAAGCTTGTTAGGTTAATACCTTCAACCGCTGCTTTGTACTCAGCAATCGTTGGGAAACGACCCAAGATAGTAGAAAGAACAACCATTGGCGTAGAACCTAGTAGAGATTCACCTTTTTTCTCAGCAGAGTCTTCTACAACACGTCCTTGGAAAAGACGAGTAGAAGTCGCTAATACAGTATCACCAGCTTCTGCTTTCTCTTGGTTACCCATGCACAGGTTACAACCAGGGCGTTCTAGGTACATGATGTTTTCGTACTTAGTACGGGCTGCTTCTTTTGGATTTGTATCATCAAAAGTGAAGCCAGCGTACTTAGAAAGAATATCCCAATCGCCTTCTGCTTTTAGTTCGTCAACAATGTTGTAAGTCGGTGGCGCTACAACTAGAGGAGAGTTGAACGTGATAGGACCGTTCTTCTCTAGGTTGCGAAGCATCGCAGCGATGATTTGCATATCGCCTTTGTGCACCATGCAAGAACCAACAAAACCTAGGTCAACCTTACGGCCGTCGTAGAAAGATGCAGGGCGGATAACATCGTGAGTATAACGCTTAGAAACGTCTTCGTTGTTAACGTCTGGGTCAGCAATCATTGGCTCGTCGATCTGGTCTAGATCAACAACGATTTCTGCGAAGTATTTTGCATTGTCATCAGGAGCAAGTGCTGGCTCTTCACCAGACTGGATGCCCGCAATACGCTTGTCTGCAAGATCGATAAGACCTTGTAGCATGCCTGCTTCGTTTTCCATGCCCTTGTTGATCATGATCTGGATGCGAGCTTTAGCCAAGTTCTAAAGACTGAACCAAAGTTTCGTCAGTAGAAATACAGATAGAAGCCTTAGCTTTCATTTCTGCAGTCCAGTCGGTGAATGTGAACGCTTGGTCAGCAAGCAAAGTACCGATTTGTACTTCGATTACACGACCTTGGAAAACGTTTTCGCCAAACTTAGCAAGCATTTGCGCTTGAGTAGAGTGAACAACATCACGGAAATCAACGTGATCTTTCATGTGCCTTTGAAAGTCACTTTAACAGACTCAGGAATTGGCATTGCACATTCGCCAGTAGCCAATGCAATTGCAACTGTACCCGAGTCAGCACCGAATGCAACACCCTTAGACATACGAGTGTGAGAGTCACCACCGATGATGATTGCACGATCGTCAACAGTGATGTCGTTCAATACTTTGTGGATTACGTCAGTCATTGAGTGGTAAACGCCTTTCGGATCACGTGCAGTGATTACGCCGAATCGTTCATGAAGGCCATAAGCTTAGGCGTGTTGGCCTTAGCTTTGTTATCCCATACAGAGGCTGTGTGACAACCAGACTGGAAGGCACCATCAACACTTGGAGAGATAGTAGAAGCCGCCATAGATTCAAGTTCTTGGCAAGTCATAGGACCTGTCGTATCTTGAGAACCTACGATGTTCACTTTAACGCGAACGTCAGAACCTGTGTGTAGTGGTGTTTCAGAAGCAACACCTACTGCGTTACGGTTGAAGATTTTTTCAACAGCAGTCAGGCCTTGGCCTTCAACAGAGATTTCTTTAGAAGGTGCAAATACGGCAGGGGCTTTAACACCTAAAGTTTCAGCAGCGAAAGTCTGTAGCTTCTTACCGAACGTTAATGCGTAAGAACCGCCGGCTTTCATGAATTCAACTTTCTGTGGCGTAAACGCATCAGAAACATCAACAAGTTCTTCTGTCACCGTTGTAAAGCTTTTTAGCTTTAGTATCGATAGTCAGAACGGTACCCGTCGCAACTGAGTAAGCTTCTTCTAGAACGTTGTCGCCGTTTTCATCTTTAACGGCGTTGCCGTTAGCGTCTACTTTCTTAACCCAGTTTTTAAGGTCAAGACCGATACCGCCAGTAACACCAACAGTCGTCAAGAAGATCGGAGCAATACCGTTAGTTCCGGCAACAACAGGTGCATTGTTGATGAATGGAATGTAAGGAGAAGTCTTTTCACCCGCCCAAAGTGCAACGTTGTTAACACCCGACATACGAGAAGAACCAACACCCATTGTGCCTTTTTCAGCGATTAGCATCACTTTAGCGTTCGGGTGCTTCTTACCTAATTCAACGATTTCTTGCTGAGCTTCAGGAGTGATCATGCACTGGCCGTGTAATTCGCGGTCAGCACGTGAGTGAGACTGGTTACCCGGAGAAAGAAGGTCAGTAGAGATATCACCTTCAGCCGCGATGTAAGTAACTACGTCGATTTTCGCTGGAATGTCAGGAAGTTTTGTGAAGAACTCTGCCGCTGCGTAGCTTTCTAGAAGCTCTTTAGCAATGGCATTGCCTGCTTTGAAAGCGTCAGCGATGCGTGAAGTATCTGCTTCGTATAAGAAAACTTGAGACTTAAGAACTTCGCCAGCCGCTTTAGCTTGTGCGTCGTCAGAAAGGGCGATGTCTAGAAGCGCTTCAACAGAAGGGCCGCCTTTCATATGAGAAAGTTGCTCAAGTGCGAATTCAGGAGTAATTTCTGCAACAGTCTCTTTACCAAGGGCGATATCTTTCAAGAACGCCGCTTTAACGACAGCAGCACTTGTAGTACCTGGAATCGTGTTGTAGATAAAGAAGTTTAAAGACGCTTCACGAGCGGCATTGCCAGTATCTTTAATCTGAGCAATGATTTCTGATAAAAGATCAGCAGTATCAATAGGTTTTGGGTTCAAACCAAGTTCGTTTTTACGAACCTCGATTTCTTCTAGGTATTCTGTATACAAGCTCATAGGAATCTCTCACTCAAGTTATAATAATGACGTTCAAAAAAACTGCTTTGAGGGCCGTTTTTTTACCTTATCATCTACTCCATCCAATCGATCAAGATAGAGGTGGCTGGCCACTGTTAAGCGGAACAGCCTTAAAATTTTTCGGCCTTAGTATAAAACATGTGGCTTGGCGCGTTAAGAAAGCCATGCCCACATTGCCCATAAATTAGTCTTATTTAGCTTATATTCGCTATTCATTAGGTGAATGTGAGTAAAAAGCAGTCATTCTTTGCCATCACTTTGCTCTAACCAACTTCTGACCCTACAGAATAGACTATGTTTTGATCATATCCATTTTCCCTCTGGACGCTGACTGAAAGCTGAGTGAGAATGGGAGTTTATAATAAACTCTATTTATGACAGCAAAAGCTGAGGATCGCCTAGTGCAAATCGTTGCCGATGAGAACATTCCCCTATTAGAACAATTCTTTAGTGAATTTGGTGAGATTCGTAAAGTTGCGGGTCGCACCATGACGAGTGAGGATGTGAAGGATGCGGATATTTTGTTGGTGCGCTCGGTAACGAAAGTAGACGAGGCATTGATTGCTAACAGTTCAGTAAAATTTATCGGCACCTGTACGATTGGTACAGACCACATTGATCTTAGCCTATCTAGAATCGTTAAATCAGCAGCGCGAAGTCAATTGTCAGCAAAAGATTGCTTTTTCAAGTGCGCCTGGCTGCAATGCTGAAGCGGTGGTTGATTACGTATTAAGCGCGGTGAGTGTCTTGATTGATAAGCGCGATCAAATTTTTCAAGATATATCGGTTGGCATCATCGGTGTTGGTAATGTCGGCATGCGATTACGCGGTCGCTTAGAGGCGATGGGCGTTACAGTAATTGCTGTTGATCCTTTCAAAAACGCTGCGGAAGTCGGTGAATTATCGACTTTAGAGGATGCGCTGAAAGCCGATGTTGTGAGTTTGCACATTCCTATTACGGTGGCTGAAGATGCTGGGGAGCATGCAACGTATCATTTGATTAATGCGCAGCGTTTACAGCAAATGAAACCTAATGCGTGTTTGATTAATACGTGCCGAGGCTCGGTTGTTGATAATACAGCGTTAAAGTCTCATATGGATACGTTCGTTGATTTCGAAAGTATTATTGATGTGTGGGAAGGTGAGCCGAATTTAGACCTGCAGTTGATGAATCGATGCATGCTTGCAACGCCTCACATTGCGGGTTATTCGTTAGATGGAAAAATGCGGGGCACCGAGCAAGTTTATAAAGCATGTTGCCAAACTTTTGGCTTACCTATTCGAAATAAGTTAGCACAGTATTTACCAGAACCGTCGATTAAAAAGATTAAGTTTGGCGATAGTGTTCCCGTTCGTCAGGCGCTGCGTACGGCGATTAGAGCGGTTTATGAAGTGCGTGTTGATGATGGCATTATGCGCTCGACTTTATTGCGTACTAATGGCGAAGCGCAAGCGATGCGAACTCAATTTGATTTATTAAGAAAAAATTATCCTTTACGACGTGACATTCCAACCATGCGAGTTGAAGTGCCGAGTAAACGTCAGGATTTACAGCAGGCTTTAGAAGCGGCAGGTTTTGATGTTCGCATGGGTAAGCGTTAATTTATTCATTGGTTAAGCAAGAAAATTAAGATAAATAAGCCAATAAGAAAAGAGGTTAAAAGTTTTGAATATTGAAACTGCACAATCGGGTCTTTTTGATGAAACCAGTCGTCATGCTCGTCTATTAGAATATTGCATTAAGCCTTC
Organism: uncultured Gammaproteobacteria bacterium; assembly: GCA_963851095.1. Taxonomy (GTDB): domain Bacteria; phylum Pseudomonadota; class Gammaproteobacteria; order Pseudomonadales; family Oceanobacteraceae; genus Oleispira. Next base: position 223,114 of record CAWKOX010000010.1, read on the forward strand.
TGTCGATTCAGGTGTGGTAAAAATAGTTTTAAAAGAACTGATTCAATATACGCAAAATATTGTTGGCTTAAATTTAAATCTAGCGTTTGGTGCTTCTTTTTGGGATCGAATAAATCCTGCTTGGCGTCCAGAAGAACTGGTGCCTTTCGAGACGTTAGGTGAAGGGAAGTTATCAATGCCTGGTACTCAGGCAGATGTATTTGTTTGGTTGAATAGCCCTGATGCTGAATTAATTCCTCATGCGGTGATAGAAATTTATCAAAAAATGAAATCGATTGCGGATATTCAGTTAGATATTGAAGGCATTAAGAATAAACAATCTCGCGATCTCATTGGTTTTGTCGATGGCACCGCCAACGATGAAGATGACGAGCGCTTTCCTGTCGTTTTTATTCCAGAAGGTAAACCTGGAGCAGGGGGCACTTACGTATTGTCTCAACGCTGGCAGCATGATCTTGCCGCGTTTAATCACTTATCAATACATGAGCAAGAAAAAGTCGTTGGGCGTACTAAAGAAGAAGACGTTGAGCTGGAAGGTGATAGCATGCCTGAAGATTCACACGTTAGTCGAACCGATGCGGAAGTTGATGGTGTAGGGATGGCGATTTATCGTCGCAGTTATCCTTATATGGCAAGCCAATTAAATATTGCTAGTGATCAGAAAGAAAAAAATAAACCCGATCATGGTTTGTACTTTTTGGCACTCGCGTGCGAAATGCAGCGCTTTACTGTTCAACTTGACCGCATGCTAGGATTAACCGAAGACGGTATTAGCGATAAGTTAATGCAGTTTTCTACCCCTAAAACAGGGTGTTATTGGTTTATGCCGAGTCAACATGATTTAAATAATTTGTTAGATTTATAGCGCGCATAAGTAGAAAGATAAAGCTGACTTAGGGTCTATGTTAATTTTTAAAAACTATATAAAAGTGTTTAATGTTTCTTTAACTTTTATATAATTTAAAGACTAAAAAATCACCTGCTGATAAAACACTCGTACCATTATTTAGCTATTGGAAAATATTTTCTAATAGTTAAATATCATTTATAGCTTAATATCCTTTTAATACATTGCGACGATGATTTTGCCTATTTACACTCCTGAAAAAATAAGTTTCATCAGGAAATAATATGCAAAAAAATATTCTGAGTTTATGTATTCTAACCGCTAGCGCCTTAGCTCATTCTGGCTTTGAACCCGTAGGGGATGACGCGCTAGCAAACATTAGTGGACAGTCAGGTATTACTATTGATGCCGACCTTTATGCGACGATTGGTAGTGTTGAATACACGGATGAAGGAAGTATCGGTATAAATAATATTGTGATTGGTGGAGCAAATAAACAAACGTATTTTGGAATTGATTGGGGCCCAGGCTCTCACTCTGGAAATAAGTTGGATGGCTCACTATTAACTATTGATGTTTTACCTGATGGTGATTTGGTCATTGCTGGAGGGGTTGATCCTAGTGTTGGAGGAATCATTGATTTTGGTATCACAACTGGTAGCATCCAGTTACACAGTGCCAATAAGCAAGTTACAGCAACGCTTGTCGACTCGATCAGTCTTAGTGGAGTGACGACTAAGTTTCGTATGAAAATAGATGCGGCAACGTCGCACATTTTTACGGAAATGGATATCGGTATATCGGATTTGGATATTGATATTTCATCATTAAATATGAAAATTGAGGATGTCTTTGTTGCTTCTTCAAATTATTTAGAGTCAAAAAAAGAATGGGGTCAGCAAGGTGTATCATTAAGTGATATTGTAACGGCCATCAAAATAGATGTGCATGCTGATGATGATGGACTTCATATCGACCCTCAAAGCCTAGTCTTTGATATGGGGGTTGGCGCGATATCCATTGCAGATGCGTCGGTTGGATCATTCTATTTAGATAATGTTGATTTTTCAAACATGTCTGTGGTTATTTCAGGCCATCAATAAAATTGGTGGCTTCTCTTTAGCTGCCGCTAGTGAATTACAATTGTTATTTCTGAGCTAATTTCTAGATTTAGTCACTTGAGCTTGGGTGATGGTTAAAATATCGATCAAAATATTCTGATCGATCGGTTTGCTCAAAAAGTCGTCCATTCCTGATATCAGTGCTTTACCTCTTGATTCTTTCATTGAGTGAGCGCTGACAGCAACAATTTTACAAGGCTCTAAATTGTTTTCTTTCTCGTATTGTCGGATGTCATCGGTGGTTTGATAGCCGTCTTTAACCGGCATTTCAATATCCATTAATACTAAATCATAGCGCTTACCTTGTTCGCGCATGAGGGTTAAAGCATCCACCCCACCAGCAACAATATCGGCTTCAATTTTATACTTATTCAGCATTTTTTTCATGATCATACGGTTAACGGCATTATCGTCTACCGCCAGTACACGAAGTTGTGAGAAGTTGGGCACGATAATATCAGGCTTATTTTGTTGGTTTAATAGGCTGGACTTAGGGGTACTGCTATCACATGACCGTAATGCGTGTCTCAATTTTTGAGACGTGATAGGTGAAGATACAATATGAACAGCTTCACTAATTTTATGAGGGTGATCAGAGATAATAATAATGTTTTGAGCGGGAACGCCTAGCTCCATGAGCTCAGATAGATGAGCGGTGTCGCTGATGACATTAATTTCAGTATCGTACTTCAACATATGGCGGCTTGCCGTTTTAACTTCCCATTCCTGTAACTGATCTTTTATAAGCGTTTCTTGATAATGGCTAGACAGTAATAAGCAAACGTTTTGTTCTGAATTCAAGCGATTATCGTTTTCTCTTTCGGTAATTTTAATGGTGGCAGTAAACCAGAAAGTAGCCCCTTTTCCTGGCAAGCTATGAACACCAATTTCACCGCTCATTAAGCGGGTAAGCTTTTTACTAATGGCAAGCCCTAGGCCAGTCCCCCCTTTTTCCCGGGAGCTACTTGCGTCAACTTGGACAAAGGGTTGAAAGAGAATATTTTGTTGTTCGTAAGTAAGCCCGCAGCCGCTGTCTTCGACTTCTATATAAAGTTTGTTTTTAAAGTCCTCAGCTAATTGAATATTGATCACAACTTGTCCTCGAGTTGTGAATTTAAAGGCATTGCTTATGAGATTCAGTAAGATCTGTTTGAACCGTACAGGGTCAGAGATAATTCGTTTAGGCGCATTCTGGTGCATTCTGACGAATAACTTAATGTTGTTTTGACTCGCAAGTACACTGAAGAAATTTGCACATTCGTTGACGACATCTTCCAGATCAAATTCAATGGGTTCTAACTCAAGTTTATCGGCTTCGATTTTTGAGTAATCAAGAATATTATTAAGAATTTCTAGCAGTGTCTGGCCTGATTTATTAATCGTATCAATATAAAGCGATTGGTCTTCAGTGGGGGCGGTATCTAATAACAGCTGAGCAGAACCTAAAACACCATTCATCGGAGTGCGAATTTCATGGCTAATGGTGGCGATAAACTCATCTTTCAGGCGGTTACTGTTTTCCAATTGGATATTGGCTTGCAATAATATTTCTCGAGACTTGGCTTCTATCTCAACTTTCTCTTTTTCAATCAAGTTAATACGGTCAGCAAGAGCAATGGATAGCAGAATTACCTCGATAGCAGAACCCACTTGTAAGGCTACTTGGCTGGCGTACTCTATGGGTAGTACATTCAGTGCACCCAGCATGCTTATGCTGCCAGATATTAAGAAGATCGCCCATGCAATTACAAATACTTTTGCCGTTCTGTTACCTGTGAGTGCGGTTAAGCAAGCGATTAAAAATACAAAATTAAAGAATATGAACGTGCAGAACAGAGCAGCAATCATCCCTATGTCATAGTCAGCAAATATGACCAAAGGTAGGGTGAGGAAGAGAGAGATAGCAATCAGTACAAGACCCTTGTCAAACTTTGGCGTTAGCGAATTAGTCTGTAAGATACTGCGGGCAAAAAGCGATGCAAAAAACAGGGATAATACGCCAAGAAAAGGAATGCTGGTATTCGCCCAAGTTGTGCTGTTAGGCCAAAAATATTCGAAACTAAAGCCCTGAATACTCGCTTGGAACAAGGTGAAGGTGCTGATGTAAATAATATAATATAAGTAACTGCGCTCACGTACCGACAAGTAGATGAATAAGTTGTACATGATCATGACAAACATAATGCCAAAATAGAGGCCTTGCATGCCGTTATTGAAAGCTATGTGTTTCGGAAAGTGATCAACGTGCCAAAGATGCAAAGGCACTTGCAAGCTATCTTGGGTTTTTACATGTAGGTAATACAGGTTGCTTTCTTGCTTAGGCTTAAGCTTAAAAACAAAATCAGTTGTGTCTATATCTCGCTGTGAGAAAGGGCTACGATCACCTGTGTAAATGACGGAGTATTCATTATTTTCATCAGGAGAGTATAGGGCAAGATAATCGAGTAAGGAAAATGGGACTTCTAATAACCAGTCGCTATTAACTAACTCTGCAGGGAAGTTCAGCCGAAAACGTAACCAATAACCAGACGACGTATAGCCTTTATTAAACGTATATTGATTACTTTGGGTAAAAGAAGATTGAGGAAGCCTACGGACCTGCTCTAAAGTTAGTTGATTCGAGCTATCCTCGATCCATTCGACGGTAGCGCCAAGATTGATAGTGATATCTTCAGCAGCAACTGTAGAGCCTAAGTTGGCATGCGCACTTGACAGTATTAGCCAAAAACTAATAAAAGTGACGATCCGTATCGCTATTGAATTTTGGGGCATTGTTTCCATTTCAACCAAAGTCCGTATTTAAGTATTCTAGTATAAAGCAGTGCCGTGTTCTTTGGTTGATTTATTGTTAGTTTTGTAACCAGTGTGGCATCTGTTCATACTCAAGTGCAATGTTTTCACCAATGGCGATACCTAGAGGGGCTTCTGTTTCCGCTTTCCAGGTAATTGTTGAGCCTTGATTGTTTTTCGTCAAGCTAATAGCAATTTCATGCTGGTAGCCGCGACCAATATAGGTGCTGTCGATAAGCGTGATTCCTGTATTTTGGAAGCTGTGACTTAGCACTAAATATTGAGGCTTGAATAGCCAGTAGCCAGAGTTGTCGATATCTCTAGGCCATTGGTTTGAAATTCTATCCAAAACTTGCTGGCTGTGTTTCAGCGTTGCAAGGTTACCACACTCCATGAATTCTGCGACGGCTAGTGTATTTGGATTGTTGAACACTTTGGCAGGAATGTCGAGTTGTTCAATACGTCCATTTACCATCACTGCCGTTTTATCTGCAAAAGCAAAGGCTTCGTCTTTTGCGTGCGTCACAAAAATACAGCTAATATCATGTTTTTTAAGTAGCTGGCGTAGATCTGCCATCATGCGACGCTTCACCTGGCCATCAATGTTGGAGAAGGGTTCATCCATTAATAGAAGTTTTGGCTTGGGCGCAAGCGCTCGGGCGACTGCGATACGTTGTTGCTGACCACCGGATAATTCATGGGGGTAGCGGTGCTCTAGGTCCGCCAACTCTACAAGCTCTAAGCTCTCTCTAATGCGCAGCTGTCTTGCAGGTTTATCTAGGTGGGATAAGCCGTACGCGATATTTTGGCCAACCGTCATGTGTGGAAACAGCGCATAATCTTGAAAAATAAAACCAATTGAGCGTTCCTCAGGCGGCTGGTTGATCTTTTGCTCTGAAAAAACCGTGTCGCCAAATAAGCTTATCTGGCCTTTTTGAGGTATCGAAAGACCAGCAATTGCTTTTAACGCGGTTGTTTTTCCGCAACCGCTGGGGCCAAGCAGACAAAGGATTTCCCCTTCCACAATGTCGAACGTCAATGCTTGCAGAATTTCTTGTTTATCAATTGCTAGTTGAACATTAAACAATTCAAGCGCAATGTCTTTGCTTGAAATAGATTCTTCATAACTCATAGTGTGATCTTTCATACCGAATGCGTTGCCTTATTGCATTTTCTGGCTACGGCTAAGCAGCAGAATAGGGAGTAGGCTAACGACAATAATAAGGAGTGCGCTCGACGCAGCATGTTCTAATTGTTCATCAGAGGCAAATTGGAAAACATAGGTTGCCAAGGTTTCAAAGTCAAAAGGGCGCAAAAGCAAAGAGGCGGGCAGCTCTTTGACACATTCAATAAAGACCAGTAGAAAAGCACTCACTAGTGCAGGTCGTAAAATGGGGAGGTGTATTTTGTGAAAGGTTTTAAATCGAGAGGCCTTAAGCATGGTTGATGCTGAATCAAGGTTGGTCGGCATCTGTTTGTAAGCCGCTTGAATACTGCCGTTGCCTATCGCTGAAAAGCGAATAACGAATGCGATGATTAAGGCAAAGCTGGTTCCAGAGAATATAAGGCCTACTTTTTCAAAGCCTAGCCATTGAATAAAATGATTCAGTCCTATATCCAGCTGACTCAGTGGAATAAGAATACCAATCGCTAATACCGTACCGGGAATGGCATAACCGAGGGATGATAAGCTCAGCTTAGATTGGTTTTGAGCACTCGGAATAAAGCGTTGCTGGCTATTGAATAATAGAGCAATAGTCGTAGCAATGAGTGCTGCACTGGCCGCCAATATAAACGTATCTTGAGCGTGTAGCCAAACCTTACTATTGCTGTTTTCTAACCAGTAGTCGACGCAATAGCCGATTAAGGTGATCAAAGGAATCAAAAAGCCTAAGCAAAAAACGAAGCCGCAAAAAAACCAAATACTGAAGGCTCTTAGGCGGCTCGCTTTGACCGGCTCAGTGCTTTTGCCGGTGCGACTGTTAAAGTGAAGCTGTCTCTTGCGGCTGTATTTTTCTAAGGTTGTTAAGCTAATGACAAATAAAAGCGTTAAACAAGAAATTTTAGCGGCACTGGTTAGGCTGCCATAGACCAACCAACTGTCATAGATTGCAGTTGTTAAGGTATTAATGGCAAATAATTGCACCGTGCCATAATCCGCTAGAGATTCCATAGCGACTAATGTGCAGCCAACCGCAAGGGCGGGTCGTGCTAGCGGAAGGTGAATCGTCCAAAATATTTTACGCTGACTAGCGCCCATAAGCTGAGCGGCTTGGCTTAAGCTTTCTGAGCTTTGTTGAAAGGTATTGCGTAATAATAAAAATATATAAGGGTAAAGGGCGAGACCCAGCATTAAGCTGGCACCCCAGCGGCTGCGGATATCGATAAACCAATAATCACTGGGTGATTGCCAGTCAAATAAGGCTCTTAAACTGGATTGAATGGGGCCCGCATAATCCAGTGCGTCGGTATAAATATAAGCTGAGATATAGGCGGGTATTGCCAGAGGAAAAACCATCATCCATTGTAGGTATCGTCTTCCTGTAAACTCATAGCGAGCACACCACCAAGCGGGTGCGATTGCGAATAGACAGGCAAATACTAGGGTTCCAAAAACAATAGACAAACTATTTTGAATGTACTCGAGTAGAACCGTATCGATTAAATTACTGAACGTAGTATCTCCTTTGTCAATGAATACCATGCTTGCAAGGGATTCAAAGAGTAGGGCGATAATGGGCATAAGCATGATGAAGCAAATTAATGCAGTGCTTACAGGCATGATAAAGCCCGCAATGCGCGGGCTTGTATTAGGTTTTACATTCATTTAATTCGGTTACTTTTAATTCAATAACAATAACAATCGTAACAATTCGTATATCGATTGGATTGTGTATTATAAATCAAAATGAACCTTGTCGAGCAATTTTAATGCTTGCTTGCGATTTTCTGCGATTTTTTCTAGCGGTAACGTGTCTTCTTTAAACTCACCCCAGCCTTTGACTAGTTCATTAGGCTCTGCATCAGGAGAAACAGGGTATTCCATGTTTAGGTCGGCGTATAAGGTTTGCGCTTTCTTTGCCGCTAAAAATTCAAGCAGTTTTTGCGCGGATTTTTTGTGGGGGGCGTATTTGGCAATGACGGCGCCAGACACGTTAATGTGAGAACCACGGTCTTCTTGATTCGGGAAATTTAGGTTAACGGCTTCTGCCCAAGGTACCTGCTTAGGATCTTGTAGCATCTTTCCTAAGTAATAGCTGTTGCCTAAAGAAATATCGCACAGACCTTCTTTAATCGCTTTTACTTGGCCACGATCGTTACCTTGTGGCTTGCGTGCTAGGTTAGCTTTTACACCTTTTAGCCAGGTTTCAGTCTCTGCTTCACCGTGATGAGCAATCATAGAAGCGACTAGACCTAAGTTGTAAGGGTGTTTACCAGAGCGAGTGCAAATACGGCCTTTGAATTTAGCATCGGCTAGGTCTTCGTAGCGAATGTTGCTAAGGTTGCCTGCTCGTTCTTTTGAAGAGTAAACGTTACGGACACGCTTGGTGAGGGCTAGCCAGTGATTTTCTGAATCACGAAACTGTGTTGGTATATGGCTTAGGTCTTCAGAAAGCTGATAAGCCTGACTCAATCCATCTTCTTTTAATTGTAATAACTTACTGAAATCTGAGGTAAGTACTAAGTCGGCAGGTGATAGATCACCTTCGCGCTGAAGGCGTTGAATAAGGCCTTTCTTAGCAAAGATAACCTTAGTTTCAATGCCGGTGCTTTTCGTAAACTCCGCCAAAATAGGCTCAATTAAAAACGGTTGGCGAAATGAATAAATATTGACTTGTTCAGCCTGAGCAATGCCTGTTAGAAGGCTAGATGATGCTAAAGCTAGAGTTAATAAAAGGGATCGCATAAGGCTTCCTAAGGTTAGTAAATGATAACCATTACTATCTTAACAGTAAGTTGGGCTAAGAACAGTATCTTGTGATTATTCTTTTCAACAAATAAGTAAAGTTTGGTAAGAAAACAAATTTTGAGTGGGTGAGCAGATCTAGATTGTTAAGAAATGATCTCTCATTAAACGTGCTAATAAGCTTGAATCTTGTTGCAGGCGAGCGAATTCAATTTTTTGAGCAAGGCTGGTGGTCGGCTCTTCGGTATCGGCTTTTAATAAGCGCGAAAAAGCTTTGCTGGCCAGTACAAAATCATCCACTGATTCTTGGCGGTCTATTTCACTAAAGCGAATGTAGCCTTCTTCTTGCAGCCAAACAATGGCACCGAATGCTGCGATGTGCCTTGGGCTATGCAAGCCAAACTCATCGGCTTCGTCTGGGCCGCTAATGTCTTCAACATACAGAACTTGCTTAGCGGGGAAGTATTTAAAGCCGTGCAGTAAAATGACTGCACAGTCTTTAAAAAAGTCATCAATATGAACATCAAGCATGTTATTAAATTACAACTGCTTGTAGGTCGAAAAGAATTGACCCATTTTATCAAGAGCAAGGCTAAGGTCTTCAGGGCGAGGCAAGAAAACAACTCGGAAGTGATCTGGCTGCTTCCAGTTGAAAGCGCTGCCATGAACAATCAGTATTTTCTGCTGTTCCAATAAATCTAAAACCATGCGTTCATCATTATGAATGTTGAACTTTTTAACATCGACTTTCGGGAAGCAATATAGAGCCCCCATAGGCTTTGTGCAGCTAATGCCAGGGATGCTATTTAAGGCTTCGTAAGCAATATTGCGCTGTTCGTATATACGGCCACCGGGCGCAACCAAGTCGTCAATGCTTTGGTAGCCGCCCAGTGAGGTTTGAATCGCATGTTGCGATGGTACGTTTGCACAAAGACGCATAGAGGCAAGCATTTCTAAGCCTTCAATATAATCTTTTGCTTTATGTTTTGCGCCACTGATAATCATCCAACCTGCGCGAAAACCTGCAAGACGATAGTTTTTCGATAAGCCGTTAAACGTGATGAATAATAAGTCATCTGCGAGTGATGCCGTAGACGTATGGGTCGCGCCATCAAATAAGATTTTATCGTAGATTTCATCGGAAAAAACAATCAGGTTATTTTCGCGAGCAATCTGAATGAGCTCTAATAGTACTTCATCAGGATAAACTGCACCGGTAGGGTTGTTTGGGTTAATCAGTACCAGAGCTTTGGTTTTCTTATTAACTTTTTTGCGAATATCATCCATGTCTGGGAACCAGTTGGATTGTTCGTCGCAGTGATAATGGATAGGGGTGCCGCTGGCTAGGCTCACAGCGCCTGTCCAAAGAGGGTAGTCGGGTGACGGAATTAAGACTTCGTCACCACTATTAAGCAACCCCTGCATCGACATAACAATCAGTTCGCTAACACCATTACCCAGAATGATGTCTTCGATGCTTACGTCTTTAATGCCTTTCTGTTGGCTGTACTGCATCACGGCTTTGCGCGCTGAAAACAGACCTTTGGAATCGCAATAACCTTCCGAATCAGGTAGGTTTAAAATAACGTCTTGGATAATCTCTTCGGGAGCATCTAAGCCAAAAGGCTTTGGGTTACCAATATTCAGCTTAAGAATGCGGTGGCCGTCTTCTTCCATTTTCTTGGCGGCATGCGCAACGGGCCCACGAATATCATAAAAAACATTAGCCAGTTTGTTGGATTTGAGAATATCCTGCATGGAACGCATTCCGCCCTTATAAAGAAGTGGTAAAAAATCACAATAGAGTATTAAGTCGTTAATGATACCCTTGAATGATAAAGAATTACAGAGATTGAAAGTGAGTAATAAATAATGAGTTCAGATAAAAGCAAAATCGTTAAAACCCCAGCGGAATGGGCCGAGCAACTGGATGAGGAAAGTTATTTTGTTACCCAGAAAAAAGGCACTGAGCGTCCGTTTACCGGGAAATATCATGACTGTGAAAAACCGGGTCAGTATCAGTGCATTTGTTGTGGCGAACCCTTGTTTGATTCACAGGCAAAATTTGATGCGGGCTGTGGTTGGCCTAGCTTTAATCAGCCGATAGAAGAGGGTGCGGTTGAAGAACATAAAGATATTAGCCATTTTATGATTCGTACAGAGGTTGTCTGTAAGCGTTGCGATGCGCACCTTGGTCATGTTTTTCCTGATGGGCCTGCGCCGACAGGGTTAAGATATTGTATTAACTCGGCTTCTCTTCAGTTGAATGAAAATAGCTCGGATGAAGGCAAGGGCCGATAAAAAGAAAGGCTGAAAAAAAGAACGCTGACTAGGGTTGAGTGAAGGTTGTTTTATTTTAGGCAATAATATTTTGCACAATATATTTTTTGCTGTTTAAATAGTAGCCACTGAAATATCACACTAAAAAAGTTCGATCTTAAAAGATTGAATGTTTTAAAAAGGAATAAAATGATGTCGCTACTGAATAAAGAAATGCCGTTGTTGTCAGGTGAAATGCAGGATCTTTCCCAGTATGAAGGTAAGGTTGTATTAATTGTAAATACCGCCAGTAAATGTGGGTTTACCAATCAATATGAAGGTCTTGAAGCACTTTATGAAGAGTATAAAGCGCAAGACTTAGTGGTTTTAGGTTTTCCATGTAACCAGTTTGGTGAGCAAGAAAAGGGCGCAGATAACGAAATTGCCAGCTTTTGCCAAAAGAATTATGGTGTTAGCTTTCCTATGTTCTCTAAGATTGAAGTTAACGGCGATGGGACTGCGCCTTTATATCAAGAACTGAAAACACAAGCGCCTGGCATTATGGGTACAAAGAAAATTAAGTGGAACTTCACAAAGTTCTTAGTTAATAAGCAAGGTAAGGTCACGCGTTATGCGCCGACTACAAAACCTGAAGCATTAAAAGCGGATATCGAAACCGCAATAGCAGGTTAATAAATTGATAGAAAAAGATTCGCATAACGAGGTGTCTCTTGAGTCCTTATCTCTCGAATCAGAGGCTCTTGAGCTAGCGCCGCTGGATCAGTATCCAGAGCTGCACCTCGATAATCAGTTATGTTTTAGCTTATACAGCTTGTCGCGTAAGGTAATCCAAAACTACACGCCGTTATTAAAGCCTTTAGCTTTAACGTATCCTCAATACTTGGTCATGCTTGTAATGTGGCAGGGTTTAGAGGGGAGGCGGGAAGGCAAGCAAGAGAGTAAGCTAGGCGGATTGGCGGTGAGTCAGTTAACCGAGAAGCTAAAGCTTGATACCGGCACTGTCACGCCCTTATTGAAGCGTATGGAGAGTAAGGGGTTGCTCAGCAGAAAGCGAAGCGAGAAGGATGAGCGTATTGTGATGGTAAGCTTAACACCTGAAGGAATCGCCTTAAGAGAAGCAGCAAGGTCGATCCCGCAAGCGTTACTGTGCCAGGCTGATGCAGATGCCCAGCAAATGATACAACTAAGAGAAACACTGAAGGCGGTACTGACTTCATTGGGTTGATTGGTCTAAGTCATTGGTTTAATTGATAGTCTCAGCCTTGGTTAAAGAACGAGCTAAACAAATTAAATGCTCTGAGTTTTAAAAAAGTGTTGACTCAAATGCGTATCCTTCATAGAATGCGCGCCGTTGATTAGCAAGACGTCCCCATCGTCTAGAGGCCTAGGACACCGCCCTTTCACGGCGGTAACAGGGGTTCGAATCCCCTTGGGGATACCATCTTTCTTTTGAAAGATCGGTATCAGTACGTGGTTAATTGATGTTTGTTGCGGAAATAGCTCAGTTGGTAGAGCATAACCTTGCCAAGGTTGGGGTCGGGAGTTCGAGTCTCCTTTTCCGCTCCAAATAACTTATCTTTACTAGGCTAAAGTTAAGTTATTGATTTGCAAAGAAATTTGTTGCAAATCGCAATTTGATGTGTAGAATGCACATCACTCAAACGGTGTGTCCCCATCGTCTAGAGGCCTAGGACACCGCCCTTTCACGGCGGTAACAGGGGTTCGAATCCCCTTGGGGATACCATTCTTTCTTCGGAAAGAACGTATTGACAAGAATGGGAATGACAAGTGAAGTTGTTATTCTGCTGAGGAATCAGTTGAATCATTCATGCGGAAATAGCTCAGTTGGTAGAGCATAACCTTGCCAAGGTTGGGGTCGGGAGTTCGAGTCTCCTTTTCCGCTCCAAATTCTAAAAGTCGTTTCAGGTAACTGAAACGGCTTTTTTTATGCCTGTTATATTATTAACGAAGCTCATGATTAGTAGATTGTGAGTGGGGTGGCGTGTTTCGGGCTCCTGGTAAATATTTTTCGAGAATGGAATCATAAGTACCGTCGGTCTTCATTTTATCGAGAGCATTTTGCCAACGAGCAACTTCTGCATGATCAGTATCGATTGACATCGCAATGTATAAATAATGAGAAAATAAGCTAACGTTAGTGTTTTTAATTAATTCGGGAGCAATGTTGAGTTTTTTAAGGCTGGGTATCATGGTCAATTCGCCAGCAGGCATTAAGTCACTTCGATTAGCTGCTATCAATTTGAACCCTTGGTTGGGAGAAACAATAAGTGAAAGGTTTTTAAAGTTGTTGTTTTGAAGAAACTGATGCTCAGGGAACCCCCTAGAGACAATAATTTCTGGTGCCTTTTTAGCCTCTTCAATTGTCGTAATATTTAAGGTGCTATTTTTAGGGCTGTAAAAATAGACCTTGTCTTCAATGATTGGGCCAACCCAGTGGAATAAGTTCTCACGTTCATTATTTCTGCTCATTGAGAAGAGCACCTGATTTGGTTTGGTTAATATCTCATGGTAAGCCCTAGCCCAGGGCAGTAATAGAATGTCGGTTTTAATGTTTAATATTTTTAGTATTTCGGTAACTATTTCGACACTGAGCCCTTCAATTTTATCGTTATTTTTGAAGGCTAATGGTGCTAGTTCTTCGGTCATAACAGAGTATTGAGAAGCATGAAGTGTATTTGAAATGAATAATAAAAGGCAAAGAATAAATCGAGATAGTGGTGGCATGTCGCGCTCAGTCTAGGTGCTGTATCAAAATAATAATAGCGTGTTTGTTTGAGATTAGCATCTGGAATAATGTATTAGGAAGTGGGGGAGCACAAGCCCCGAGTTCTCGATTTATGTGCTCATTTTGTATTGTTTTTGGCAGCTTGCGCTTAGTGAGTTATTTAAAAATAGCTTCGCGTGATAGCGTATAGTTGAATGGAGCATTACGTAACATGGCTTCGGCCATGGCATCGTCTAATAGTTGGTACTTCTCGATTTCGTCATCTGGCATGAAGTGTAAGCAATCGCCGCCAAAGAACCATAGGAGATCTCGGTGAATGGCAGGTGCTAATTCTGGGTTATGAGTTAGAAAACGGTGCAGCCATTGCTGGCCATCGAAGATTGCTGAATCATACTGTTGCGCAGAAGGTTCTTTTAAAGACTCTATCAGCTGGGCAAGTTGTTGTAGAATGGTATTTTCTTGATTGTACTCTAGATCTGATTGTTCCAATTTAGCCAGTTGTGTTGCTAATTGGCTTAATAATTCCACATGGTAGGCGAGCCGTTGGTTCATTTTTTCTACTCTTTTGGTTCTATCTAAATAATTGGGTCTATCTAAATAAATAGGTTATCGGTAAAGGTTTAATATGACGGCTGCATTATCCATCCAAGGGCTAGAGAAAGTCTATGGAAATGGCTTTAAAGCGTTAAAAGGAATTGATTTAACTGTTGAACAGGGGGATTTTTTTGCCTTGCTTGGGCCAAATGGAGCGGGTAAGTCGACAACGCTAGGTATTGTTTCTTCGTTGGTGCAAAAAACATCGGGCCGTGTATCCATTATGGGGCACGATTTAGTGACCGATACGTTTGCTGCCAAGCAATGCTTAGGTGTTGTTCCGCAAGAGTTTAACTTTAATCAATTTGAAAAAGTTTACGACATTGTTATCACTCAGGCTGGCTACTACGGCTTGACGGGGAAACAGGTTGCTGAACATGCTGAAATGCTGCTGCGCGCCTTGGACTTGTGGGACAAACGCAATGAGATCTCGCGTATGTTGTCTGGTGGTATGAAACGCCGGTTGATGATTGCGCGTGCTTTGATTCATAAGCCTAAAATTCTTATTCTGGATGAGCCTACTGCGGGGGTCGATATCGAGCTACGTCGTTCTATGTGGGAGTTTATGAAAAAACTCAACGAAGAAGGCACGACGATTATATTAACCACGCACTATTTAGAAGAAGCGGAGCAACTGTGTAAAAATATTGCCATTATTAATAATGGTGAGATCGTCACGAATACCAGTGTTAAAGCATTGCTAAGCCAGTTGAAAACAGAAACGTTTGTATTGGATGTTGATGGTGGTGCCGATGTATTGGCCCAGCTTGAGAGCAATAATCTTCAAAGCTCTGATCTTCAAAGCTCTAGTCTTCAAGGCTATAAGTTAGTTCAAGTTGATGCTGACCATTTAGAAATTACGGTAGAGAAAGGGCAGGGTTTAAATGATGTGTTTAGCGCTTTGTCTGCTGCAAATGTCCAGGTATTGAGTATGAGAAGTAAGGCAAACCGCTTGGAAGAGTTGTTTGTTAACTTGGTGCAAGATGATAATAAAATAGCCAGTCAGCAGACTAAGGAGGCCTAATATGAATCAAGATATAAAAGCAGTGCAGAAAGAAGCGCGCATTGAGCGCAGTGTTTTTTCCATACAGTGGGTTGCCTTCAGCACGATTGTGATTAAAGAAGTGCGTCGATTTATGCGTATTTGGCAGCAGACCTTGTTGCCGCCAGCCATTACCATGACGTTGTATTTTATTATTTTTGGCAATCTTATTGGCTCTCGTATTGGGAAGATGGATGGCGTTGATTACATGTCGTTTATTGTGCCGGGTTTGATAATGATGAGTGTTATTACCAATGCTTATGGCAACGTTGCCTCCTCTTTCTTTGGCAATAAGTTTCAGCGTTCGATAGAAGAGTTGATGGTTTCTCCGGTTTATCCTTCGGTTATTTTAGCGGGTTATGTGATGGGCGGTGTTGCGCGAGGGGTTATGGTTGGCATTATCGTTACGCTACTCTCGCTGTATTTCACTGACTTGCACCTGCATAGCTTACCTGTGGTGATTGTGGTGACCATATTGTCGGCAATCTTGTTCGCTTTGGGTGGATTTATTAATGCCATCTTCGCCTCTAAGTTTGATGATATTACCATTATCCCGACGTTTATTATTACACCACTAACCTACTTAGGCGGCGTATTTTATTCGATTTCATTATTACCTGAATTTTGGCAAGACGTTTCTAAGCTGAACCCTATCTTGTACATGGTGAATAGTTTTCGTTATGGAATATTAGGTATTTCAGATGTGAATGTCAGTACAGCGATTGCTATGTTAATCGCATTCATCGTATTGCTGTCGAGTCTCAGTGTTTGGCTGCTTAAGCGCGGTACAGGCATGCGTAGCTAATCGTTATTGTATTCGTTAAGAAACCGTATTATTTAAGAAACATGAATGTAGGTAGAGTTATGGCA
Organism: uncultured Gammaproteobacteria bacterium; assembly: GCA_963851095.1. Classification (GTDB taxonomy): domain Bacteria; phylum Pseudomonadota; class Gammaproteobacteria; order Pseudomonadales; family Oceanobacteraceae; genus Oleispira. The sequence goes on from CAWKOX010000010.1 coordinate 239,311, forward strand.
TCGGTACACAGTGAAAATAACCCACTTGGTAAAAATTCGGCTTATATCGATCGTTATGATCCGACATTATTGTTCCCTATCTCCCGCGCAGAGAGCTGGAAATCTGTTGGTATAGCGCGTGAAACGCTGCCGTTCTTTGGCGAAGATATCTGGAATGGTTACGAGGTCTCTTGGTTGAATGAAAAGGGCATTCCGCAGGTGGCTATGGCTGAATTTCGCTTACCTGCGACAAGTCCTTTTTTGATTGAATCAAAATCCTTCAAGTTGTATTTGAACTCTTATAATCAAACCAAGTTCGCCAATAAATCAATGGTCGAACAGCGTATGGCAAAAGACTTATCAGCGGCCGCTGGTGGCTCTGTTACGGTTAGCATCTTATCGCTACAGCATCAGTTTGCGGCCGAGCCAAAATCCGTTTGTATTGATGATCTTGATATTTCAATGGATAAGTATGAGTTAGATCCTGAGGTATTAACGCTGGCAGAGGGCGATGAGGCCGGTTTATTCGAAGGGACACTGGTTAGTCATTTGTTGAAATCAAACTGCCCGGTGACTGGGCAGCCTGATTGGGGTTCTATCTTTATAGAATACAAAGGCCAGCATATAGATGAGAAATCATTATTAACCTATATCGTTTCATTGCGTACGCACCAAGACTTTCATGAGCAGTGCGTAGAGCGTACTTTCTGGGATATATGGACTCACTGTAAGCCAGAGTCATTAACGGTGTATGCTCGCTATGTACGACGTGGAGGCTTGGATATTAACCCTATGCGGAGTTCTGAGGAGAGTAAGCAAGCGGTCAACTTTAGAACGATTCGACAGTAGCGCTGAGATCAGTAAACTAAATAGCAAAACAAAGCCTAATATTTCTATTAGGCTTTGTTGTTTATATTGCTCAAAATTAGAAGATTGAGTCGTTGGGTCTAAACAATAATCTTATTACGAATTTTCTTCGCGGCATTTTCAAGTGCATCGGCGATACGAGCCTTATCGTAGCTTTTCACTTTTTGAGTATCTAGATACAGCGAGAAACCTTCCGAGTCGTGTTCAATAAAGCTAGGGTCTGAGCCCAAATCACGGCGGAAGTCGATCACTTGATAAGTGGCAATTGGCTGAGAGAAGCCTTTCATTTCGACATCGCCTTTTAGGCGGCACATGATTTTGTCTTTCACTAAGTTGTAGGTCTCTGCCGAGATTAAGATCTCACCGGCTTCAGCGCTACTTTCTAAGCGGCTAGCAAGGTTTACTTCTTGGCCGATTATCGTGTAATCCATACGGCTTTCGGTGCCGAAGTTACCCACTGTACAGTAGCCGGTATTAATCCCCATGCGAATCTGCAAAGGCACTTTAATGCCTTGTTCTACCCATTTCTTACGCAAAAATTGCATGTGTCTGCGCATATCAATTGCCATGGCTAGGCAGGCTAGGGCATCGCGCTTGGTACCGTTTGACTTAGGGTCGCCAAAGAAAACCATGACGCTATCACCAATAAACTTATCGATGGTGCCGCCGTGCTTTAGCGCAACTTTCGACATCTCAGTTAAATAGGTGTTCAGTACATCCGTTAGACTTTCAGCTTCCATTTGCTCAGAAAGTGCGGTAAATCCAACAATATCAGAAAAGAAAACGATCAGTTTCTTACGCTGTGTCTCTAAGCGGACTTCTTTTGAGCCCGAGAAAATCGATTCCCAAATTTGAGGCGAAATGTATTTTGATACTTTATGGGAAAGCTGCTGAAATCTTTCTACTTGACCCTGATACTTACGCTTAAGGCGCATTAAGTCACGGGCTTGTCGGTGGGAGTTAAAAGCGGTGATCGCTAAATGCATGCCGACACCTAGAGAAGCAGCCATAAATACAGCGGTTGGAAGCTCTGTGGCGCGTGTAAATCCAAAGCCAATGACACCAATGGCGGCGCCGATAAAGAGTGAAATAACACAAAATGTCCACGCGGTGACACTGCCCACAACAATAAAGCTGGTATTTATCATGATTAAGAATAAAACCGTCAGCTCAAGTGGAAAACCAATGAGCGCAAGCATAAGACCACATAAAATAGCATCGCCATGAATCAGGATCTGGCGCGTACCATAAGGGTGGCGTGCTCTGAATGAGCGAGTCAGGTATTGAAGTAGGTGAGGGTAAGTCAGTGCGAAAAGTGATATTAAAAGAATATTACCCGAAAAATAACCGGTAAAAGTTCCTATCATTAAGGTTATTCCCGCGGCTGCATAGCCTAATACGCGCGCGATATAATCCTGCATTGGCATGCTGGTTTCACTGAAATCGGAAATGGTTTTATCTTGACTCATAACGGCTACATCAAAGTATTTAATGTCTATTTAGACTTATTCGATAACAATAGGCAAGCTCAGATAGCGAGTTTTTGCGTGCTTTGAGTATTAAGTGTGCTTAGAATATGAGTGAGATCATTTTAACTTCAAATCAGACAAAAGAATTAGACCCTATGGATGCTATTACGGCGATCACTGAGCGAGTTTCGGTTGCTCAATTGACGGGACCAGGACCCAGTCAACAACAACTAGAGCAATTGTACACGGCTGCTTTTAGAGCGCCTGACCATGCTTGGATGAGGCCATGGCGTTACCTAACGATTCGAGGAGAGGGCTTATTAACGTTAGGGGATGTGTTTGTTGAAGCGGCTTTAAAAAAGAATGCTGACTTAACGGAAGATAAAATTGCCAAGTTACGCAAAAAACCGCAACGTGCTCCTTTGATGATCGTGGCGATTGCGAATATTCAAACGCATGCGAAAGTTCCTGCGGTAGAACAGCGTTTGGCGGTGGGCGCTGGTATTCAAAATATATTAACCGCGGCTTATGCGATGGAATTGGGAGCTATATGGCGCACAGGGGAAATCGTTAATGATGAGTATGTTAGAGGAGCGCTCGGATTGGAGGAAAATGAAGAGATCCTAGGCTTCATCTACTTAGGGCATGTAAATTGTAAATTAAAGAAACCTCCAGTATTGGCGCTAGAAGATTATGTTCAAGATTGGCCGCTTAATACATAAAGTTGCTAAGTGAAGTTGTTAAGTGAAGCTGCTGATGGGTAATGTTAATAAATAGATTGTTAATGAAATTCGTTTAAAAACAAAAGTTTATATAAAAACAACACTGCGGGCTTGACGCTAAACAGTCGACTACGTATAGTACGCGCCTCTGCAGTTGATGCAGCTAGCTATACATCGGATTGTTCGCTAGAGTTAGGTGAGGTGGCCGAGTGGCTGAAGGCGCACGCCTGGAAAGCGTGTAACGGGCAACCGTTCGAGAGTTCGAATCTCTCCCTCACCGCCACTTAAATCTCGGTTTCTACGATCTTCACTCGTACAGCTTCATTTTTAAATTCATACCGTCAGCGTTAAACCTCCTGAATAGCTTCAAATAATTAATAAAATTTTCTTAATACTCGTTATTTCAGATAGCGCATTTTGACGTACACTTTGCTATATTTGCCATTTACTTGATAATGTAAAATAAATAAAAAAACTCAAAGCTTAAATAGTGGCCAATTCGATGGATGTTGAATAGACCGTTGGGCTTTTCTATCAGTAATCATTAAGTCGTTTTAGAAGTAAGGTCATTATCTGATCTTTTTTTATTACCACCGGTTTTATCAGGGAGTTAAACCAGTGTTCTTTTCTGTTCCGCGTTGTATTTACAATCTTATTTTAACCATTAGTATCAGTCTGCTTTCTTGCTCTGTATTCGCGCTTGAATTAAAAGGTATTGCCAATTATCAGGCTTTAGGCAAGAGCTATTACATTGCTGCTCTCTATGTGAATGACATCACTCAAGACTTGGGTGAGGAGTTGGCTCAGAATAAGCATCAAAAGATGGTTATTAAGGTCACGTCTAAACGTTGGTCTTCTCGCAAGTGGAAAGCGCAATGGCAAGATAATATTGCGATCAATAATACCGCAGATGATGAATTACAATTAACCCGAGCGATCGCCATTTTTACTGAGTTTCCAATGGGCAGTTTACGCTTGGGTGATGAGGTCGTAATTGAATATACAGCTTCTCTCGGTACCAATATCTATTTTAATTCCCATCATATTATTACCACAAATAGCCCCAAACTGTTTCAACACCTCGTCAATACGTGGATCGGTAAGTATCCGCCAGATCGTATATTTAGAGATCAAATCGAAGGTGCTGTGGCTCCAGATCCGGAGTTATTAGCTCAGTTAGATCAGCCCGTTAGTGAGAAAAGAATTGCACAGGTGGCGACTTGGTTTATTACCGAAGAGCAAAAACAAGCCGCTCAAAGATTGAAAGACCAATTGATCGCTGATGAGCTTAGAAAGAAAAAGCAACTAGAAGCAGATAGGCAGGCGCGTATATTGGCAGCGCAAAAACAAGAAGAGCGAATTAAAAAGCAGCACTTGGCAAGTAAATCTAAAGAACTCTCATTGCAGCAGGATCTTGCGATGCAGGATTATTATCAGGAGCTGTATCTGTGGCTTCTTCAAGACAAAATCAACGAGAGTATTGTATACCCGCCTTGGGCGAAGCAATTCTCATATGCCGGCCCTGTGGAGTTGTCGTTTGCCACAGACAGTGATGCTAACTTGTTGAATGTTGTTAATAAAACCCCAGAGACTTCTTTGATCTTATCGCAAGAAGTTGGCCGTCGTTTGCAATTAGCGCTTGAGGTAGTTACTCGCCCACCTGAGCTACGGGGTGAGCGCTGGAGTTTTACTGTGAAATATGAATTTGATCCGGCGGTAGAAAAGGCTGTAATCTCTTTCCCTCAACCCGTTAAGCCTAGTTTTTAGAAGGGTCAAAAACTTTTGCTGATTGGCTGCGCTGTTTTTCAACGGCGCGTATCTTTATATCGGTTTGCCAGCGCCACAATCCGGCTAATAGCGCGCCGCTAATGTTGTGCCAGATGCTAAAAATAGCGCCGGGTAACGCAGCAATAGGGCCAAAATATTTCAACGCTAGAGCAACCCCTAAACCTGAATTTTGCATACCAATTTCAATGGCTAGGGTACGACAGGTCACCTCGGTCTGACGAGTCAGTTTGCCAGCCGCATAACCGCTGATTAAACCAATAATATTATGCAGAGCCACCGCGGCAAATACACCATAACCTAATGTTCCTATCTCGTCGGCATTGAGTGCAACGATGATCGCGATGATGATCAAAATAAGGACACTAGCAATATCGGCAAGGTGTTTATTTATCTTATTAGTAAAGTTTGGCTGGAAGTGGGTAATTAAAGCCCCAGCTAAAAGAGGAATTAATACCAGCTTAAAGAGGCTAAGCAAGATGGCTAGGCTATCGATTTGAACAATCTCACCGGCCGTAAGGCTGATGATCCAAGGTGTTGCGAAAACGCCCCAGAGGGTTGAAGCGAGTGTCATGCTTACAGACAAGGCAACATCGCCGCGGGCTAAAAAAGTCATGACATTTGATGCGGTTCCACCTGCGCAAGCGCCGACAATCACCATGCCTAGGGTTAATTCATCGGATAAGCTAAATGCTTTAGCGAGTAAGACCGCAGAAATCGGCATGACCGAAAACTGTAAAATAATGGCTAAGGCGATGGGTTGTGGATTGTGCCAGACTCGTTTGAAATCACTGGCTCGCAGAGTAAGCCCCATGGAAAACATAATGGCGGCCAATAACGGCATGATCGCGTCTTTCCAGCCCATAAGGGGGGCTGGGTCGTTGTAAGCTAGCAGCGCGACAATGATCGCGAGTATAGGAAATAAACGGCTGACTGAAAGCATGCTGGTATTGCTCAAGTAGAAAATTATGCGCGCAGTATAGCGCAAATAATTGGCTCAAGCAGTGTGTGCCAAGGCAAAATACTTAAAGCGTTTTGTAATTCTCGTGGTCTTCAGACCATTGAGTTAAAAACTCACGATTATCATGGTCCCAAGGATGAAAATCACGGCGAAAATAGTCGATATAATCACGCCATAAGTTAGGCACCATACCGGGTTTTCTGAAGTAGAAACTGAAGCCGCTTAACCAAGTTTTGGGTTTAAATAACTGGCTATCTTTCCATAAAAAGACCATTTGCAATAGCGACGTACGCATCATAAACATCAGGGTAATAGTGATCATGGCGGATATACGAATCCAGTAACTTCCTACTGCCTCTTGATACACATCAAATGCGACAGCTTTGTGTTCGGTTTCTTCTGCAGCATGCCACTTCCAAAGTTCTTTGAATTGTTCATCCATGCCTTCGGTAGCTTCTGGGTTGGTGAGCACTTGGTGTGCCATGATGGCAGTGAAGTGCTCTAAGGCACAGGTAACCGCAAGCATGTGTTTTGCAGGAATGTATTTACGCATCCACTTGCGCTCTTTTTTCTGGAAGGCTTCATATTTTTTAGCGGGGTAACCAACCGTATCAAGAAAACGATTGAATTGTGAATGTTCGTGCCCATGCATGGCTTCTTGTTTGATAAAGCCTTTAATTTGTTCAAGTAATCTAGGGTTTTTTATTTTATGTTGATGGTCGCGAACGGCGTCCATAAACATCTTTTCGCCTTCTGGAAACTGGCAAGAGAGTGCGCCCATAAACGTCGATCTAAAGGCGTCATTGCTGTACCAATACTTTGGCAGTTCATCTAAGTTGAATTCAAAATTCATTTTGCGGCCAGGAATATCAATGCTGGCGCTGATTTCTTGTGAATGAGGATTAACCATGGCGATTGCGATCCTTCTTATTATTAAAGTAATAACTAAAGTATAGGCCGCCGGTGCGATTTAAACAGGTTATCGTGGGACAGTGTAAGCAAGGGCTAGCCTGTAGATTGGCAAGTTATAACCTAAGGCTTTTACTGAATGTAAATGCTTCAGGTTATAAAATTGGGGAAAATAGACGGGCCGCTTTTGTCGCTAAGGTAGTAAAGAAATTACTCTCTTTAGGGAAGTTAATGCTGACCCTAAAGTCTTCCTGAAGCATGCTTTCTACGTCTTTAGCAAACGCCTTATCTTCAATTAATGCATTGAGTTCAAAGTTGATGCGTAACGAGCGATTATCTAAATTTGCACTGCCGATGTAGCTTAAATTATCATCGACCAAAAGCGTTTTTTGATGCAGGAATCCTGGTTGATATTGTAAAAAAGTAATCCCTAGTTTTCTTAACTGGCTGACGTAGTTTCGAGTCGCATAAGAGATAATGAGGTTGTCGCTCTTATCGGGTAATAAAATGCGAATATCCAGTCCTTTCAATGCCGCAAGTTGCAATGCACCCATAACGTTTAAATCAGGAACAAAGTAGGGGGTCGCAATCCAGATGCGCTTTTGTGCCGACAATATTAACTGCACAAAGCTCAAACTCATGGTCTCCATTGCATCTGCTGGGCCACTTGGAATAATCAGTGTTTTAACATTGCTTTCAGTGGGGTATACCTGCCAGTTTAAATTTAGGACTTTATCCTGAGCCCAGTACCAATCTTCAACAAACGACAACTGCGCTGCTAATGTGGCTGGGCCATCGATTTGTAAGTGGGTATCTCGCCACAAATCATCATTAGGAATGCGACCTAGGTATTCATTGCCGACATTGTGGCCACCAATAAAGCAGGTTTTACTGTCCACCACTACCAGCTTTCTGTGATTGCGGAAGTTGAGCTGCAGACGGCGTCTCAGTTTTCGTGGATTGAAGCGGCTGAATTCTATGCCAGATTTTTTCATTTGTTGGAAGTATCTGTGCCTAAGTCCGACACTGCCAATTTCGTCGTACAAAAAATAGACTCTTACCCCTTGCTCTGCCTTATCGATGAGGGCTTGCTTTAAACGGCGGCCAAGTTCGTCATCATTGACGATATAAAACTGTACTAAAATCGTTTCTTTAGCGGATTCAATGGCGTTAAACATATGCGCGAACGTCTGCTCGCCATTAATTAATAATCGCACATTGTTTTCTTCGCTTTGAGGCAGTCTGGACAACGCTTCTAAAGGAATGATGGCACGTGACTTATCACTGTTAATAAACGCGTTGGCGCACATTCGTTGTTCGAAGTGCAGCTCTTTCAGTACTTTGCTACTGGCCTTGCGGGCATTTTTGTAGCCATGAAATCTTCGACTACCAAAGAATAGGTATAGGGGTAGGGCGATAAAGGGGATAAAGGTTAGAACAGTAACCCAGGCGAGGGTACCTTGTGAGGTTCGGCCGTTCCAAATAGCATCGATGGTCGCTAATAAGCCTAAGCCATAGAATAACGCAGGCCATGCCCATTTGTATCCTTCGATCCAAAACTCTGCAGTTGTCCAAGCCAAGTTAGGCTCCCTATCAATAATCTGTGGCTCAGTATAGAGCAGCGATTGATTTGGAGCCAGACCTAGCCAAACACGAATTTATTTACCGATTAGGCGTAAAAATTCACTGCGTGTTGCCTGTTGTTCTCTGAAGGAACCCATCATGACAGAAGTCGACATCGAAGAATTTTGCTTCTGTACGCCTCGCATCATCATGCACATGTGGCGAGCTTCAATAACGACTGCAACGCCGCGTGCGCCGGTGACTTCTTGCACGGCTTCAGCAATTTGCTTGGTTAGATTTTCTTGAATCTGCAAACGGCGTGCAAACATATCAGTGATGCGAGCGAATTTAGATAAGCCAAGCACGTTGCCATTAGGAAGGTAGCCAATGTGTACTTTACCAATGAACGGCAGCATGTGGTGTTCGCACATCGAATACATTTCGATATCGCTGATCACGACCATTTCATCATTATCGCTAGCAAAAACCGCATTATTAACGATATCTTCTAAAGATTGCTCATAACCGCCCGTTAAAAATTGCATGGCTTTCGCAGCACGTTTAGGGGTGTCTAAAAGCCCTTCACGGTTAACATCTTCCCCAAGTTCAGTAATGACTTGAGAGTAAAGATCAGACAGCGCTTTCATCGCTTCTCCAGAATATAAAGTTATGGCATAGGCATAATGCTCGCGCATTTTACGCAATTATCAAATAATGTTAAAGGACTGGTAGGGGGCAATACGCTGACAGGCCGAGAAAAAGGCCTCTTTATTAGCAATTGCACCGGTCGATAGAAAATAATGTTGCGTACTAGGCTGCTGAAGCACCGCTAAGTCATGGCTTTGCTGCTGTAAGATAAAGCACAAGCGGCGGGCAATTGCTTGACCAGAATCGACTAAATCTATGTGTGGATAGCGGTTAGAGATTTCTTCGCTAAGAATAGGGAAGTGGGTGCAGCCTAGGATGACTTGATCTAACGTCGCTTGTTTGATCCAAGGCAGCAGTATGTTATCGAGTGCTTGCGCATCAAGCTGGCCGGTTAACCAATATTGCTCGGCTAACTGCACTAGCTCGCTACTGCCAATACGGTCGACTTTACAATCTTCGGCATAATCGGCGATGAGCTGGTCTGTGTAGGGGCGGTCAATCGTGGCTGGAGTCGCTAATAAAGCAATGTGGCGATTGTTGCTACATTGAGCGGCTGTTTTGATCGCGGGAACGACGCCGATAATGGGTATGTCAAAGACGTCACGCAGCGCGGGAAGGGCGAGTGTGCTGGCCGTATTGCACGCAATGACAATAATATCCACGGGGTGTTTGGAATAGGCTGTTTGGCACAGTGATACGATACGTTCTGTAAGAATATCATCTGGCTGAATACCATAAGGAAACAGCTGATTATCCATCAGGTAGTGCGTCTCTAACCCAGGCACTGCTTTGCGGATGTGCTGCAAAACACTAAAGCCGCCAATGCCCGAGTCAAAAATAAGCGCTGATACTGTCATAAATTTAGTCAGTCAGAGTTTAATCATCAGAGTTTAATCAATCAGCGATTAATTAGCTGTGAACGATAAGCTGAATGTAAGAGGAACCGTATAAGTAATCGATTTAAGACCGGCTATCTCTTTCAGTTTATTGATGCCAGCAACAAGATTGAAGCTATTGGCATCAATCAACATCGGCGTAATGCTGTTCACCGTTACGCTGTTATCTTTGTTAGTACTGATCATAACCAAGCAATTGGCTTGAGCTTGTTCGCCATGCAGCGAGATTTTACCCTTTAATTCAAACTGGGTAGATTTTCCTGCACGCACTTGCTCTAGAATTTCTTTTGGAATTTCTGCTTCGAAACTCGCTTGGCTAAATTGTGAGGTTTCAAATAAGTGCTCTTGCATGCGCTCATCACGGATGCCAATACGCGTGTCGACACTGGCAAGATCAATGTTTAGGGTCGCAAGCCCGGCTGAGTTGATGGCCGCATCAAACTTTTTAAAATGATGAACTTCGGTTGTATGGGTATTTTTACTGGTTAAAAAGTGAATGCTTGAAGGCTGCTGCAAAGACCAATCGGCTGAACTAATACCACTGGCGAGTAATGAGAATGAAAGGATAAGGGCCTTCATTGAGGTAGTCAGAGAGTTGTTTTTCATGTGAGTATTCCTTATTTATTATATTTGGTTGTTTTAAGCTCAGTGCAAATTCTTTAAATTATCAAACGAGTATTTAATAATCAGTTGAGCTTCAGCTAATACGGCATCGTTATTGGCTTCTTCTAAGCGAAAGCGCTGCTGGTCTTGTTGAAAGCGCTGCTTTTTAGAGAGTGCTTTATAAGCGTCTTTAATCGCCATGTCTTTGCAGCCAAGAAAGTGCTTATGAAAGGTTGAGAATTGCTCTTGCAGCATAATGTCGGTATCGAGTGCATCGGCTAAATGATGAATTCTAAGTACCGCTTCGGTTAATTCACACTGCTCGGTAATAAGAGATTGGGCGATAAATCGGATATCCGCAATGATAGTGTTATTGCGCTTGTCTAAATTCTTTTGGGCTAATAAACGCTCTGCTTCATCTTTCTCTAGGGATTCTTTGGCTACCGCCTTTAACTTTATCTGAAGTGAGATCGCATAGACAGCTAACGCACAAATAATAATACAGGCGAGGGTAAATAAAACGATTTTGCTAGTAAACATAATAACGGCGAATAGTTAGGAAATAGGAGATGTATATTACTCTCCTTCTGTGGTCCAGGCTAGTTGATTTCGGCCGTTATCTTTGGCGAAATACAAGGCCTTATCGGCTGCGTTGATTAGCGCTTCGGTACTTTCAAACGGTTGAGAAGGCGAATACCTTGCAATACCAATACTCATTGTCAAATAGGCTTGTTTTGAAGAGGGGGCATGGGGGATTTCAGCTGCTAATAAGTTATTGAGTAGTCGTTGAGCTTGCTCAGTCGCTTCTTGGTAAGAGATCGCAGGCAGTATCACCGCGAATTCTTCTCCACCGTAACGAGCAGACAACTCTCCTGCGCGGTTGAAGGTTTGTTGTAAAACTTCGGCTACCTGCTGTAAACAGTAGTCACCTTTGGTATGGCCAAAATGATCATTGTAGTGTTTGAAGAAATCGATATCGCACATTAACAGACAGACGTTACCTTTATGACGTTGCGCACGGTCAAATTCTTGTGATAACCCATGATCAAAAGCGCGCCTGTTAGGCAGGCCTGTTAGCGCGTCATTAAGTGCTTGTTGTGAGAGAACTTTATTCGCATTGCGTAGTTTTTGCTCTGTCTTGTTGGACTTCAATATTAACTGGTGACGTCCCCAGGCGTTTATTAATAATTGCGTGACAGTATTGAGTAGCGCAATTTGTGATTCGCTAGGCTGGCGAGCTCCGTCTAAAATAGAAAACCCAATACAGCCAGCAGGAATGTCTTTTTCGTTCAGAATGGGGGTTATTCTAGAACTGATGAACCCGTTAGGAGATAGCGTATTACCAAGTTTGAATAGCGTTAAGTTTTCTTCAATCTGGTCTTTATCTCCGGTTAAAATCAAGGTATCTGTCTTAGAGTACGCCTCTAAAAAAATATGGCTATTAGGAATATTAAAGTGATTCGGAAAAGGTTTGATTAAACTAACCGAGCGACGCCATTCTGCCCACGGAATACCCTCACTAAGGTTTTCATTAAATTTCAGTATGAAGCAATGATCGAATGACAGAAATTCACCAATGTTCTGCAAGGCATCTTCCATTGCAGGAATAAAGTCGTCTTCATGACAACTTAATAAACGGTTACTGTGCTTATTAAGAATGGCGTCAAATTGTATGCGTTGGTTTAAATCTTGGGTCGTTCGATTGAAGCTTTGGGATATCTGAATCAGCCTATCTTCATGCTTACGCAAGTCTTGAATCACACCCATAAAGCGGATGTTGGCATCTGATTGATCTGCAGAAACCGTAATCGCCAGAGGTATAAGATACCCTTGTTTATGCAGACCAATAATAGTCCGTTTGGCATTAAGGCTATGGGAACTGGTCTTTTTATCTTTAACCGCTTGGGTTATGTATTCGGGATGTTTTTTGGCTTGAGATTGAGGCATAAGAAGCGTAAGTGGTTGCCCAATGATCTCTTCGTGTTGGTAACCAAAAAGAGATTCAGCAGCATTATCGAACGCCAGAATTAAACCGTCTCTATCAATGACAATAATGCCATCAATATTAGGTTCGGAGGTATTGGAGAGTATGCTTTCAACTTCGTTTTGCTTCATGCTCAGCCTTTATTAACGTCAATTTAAACACCTACTTTTAACATTTATTCAAACACCTTTAATAGAGTAATACCTATTGATAACTATGGCTTGTATTATGACTTTAGCAAGGCTTTATTGCTTAATACTCGACTGCTCATTTTCTAGTCGATAAATTCTTTTTTATTAGATTAATTTAGAATGAAAATTACGGTGATTTTTGCTTTTTAGCATAAATGCGCTAATCTCAATGGATAATCACAGCCTTGGAATGGTGTATGAAGTTAGATAATCGTTGGGTTATTGCCGATGGCACATTGAATGAATTGCCGATAACTATTCATACGCGAGAAGATTGGCAGAAAACCGCAAAAAGTGGTCGTTTTCCTATTTGTGTGCAAATTGCTTGGCAGGCTAACTCTCGTGATGAAAGCAATGCTTACCCAAGCCTTCAAGAAATGCAGCAGATAGAACTGTTTCATTATCAACTTCAGACACAATTTGAAAAACAAGGCCATACGATAATTGCCATGGTGATTACACATGATGGTGTTAATCAGTGGGTAGTCTATACCGATGATGTAGAACACATTAAAAACGATTTGAATCAATTGGTAGCACCTGAAAAGGGCTTTCCTATTGAAGTCGTCGCAGATGAAGATCCAAAATGGTCTACCTTTAATAAAGTCTATAACGCAATTCAATGATTTCATCACCGAGCGCACATACTGAAGCAATAAATAGGCGACTAAAAGACGTCGTTTTATTGATTTCGCTCTAGGTTTATTTAGCAAACATCTGTATGCTGACAAAAAATTAAACAGGTCTAGCGATACTTATGCTTTCAATCTTTCGGTACTTTTTATTGGCATGCCATTTTGTGTTTGGTTCATTGGTAGGCTTCTCGATTATTATCTTTCGTCCATTCCATCACAGTAATAGCCGTGTACTGTCACAAATCTATTCTCAAATTGGACGAAGAATCATTGGTGTTAAAATAGAACACCATAATGCTGAAATTATGAAAAACCACGAACCTTGTGTTGTGGTTGCTAATCACCAAAGCAATTGGGATTTGTTCATTGTTGGGTCAATTGTTCCAAAACGTATGGTGAGCTTGGGTAAGAAAAGCCTGAAATGGATGCCGTTTTTTGGCCAAGTATATTGGTTAGCTGGCAACATCTTAGTAGATCGGGGAAATCGTAAGAAAGCGATGGAGGCGATGGAAACAACCAAGAAAGCCTTGACCACAAAAGGTACTTCTATTTGGTTCTTTGCGGAAGGCACACGCAACCATGGTAAAAACATGCTGCCTTTTAAGAAAGGTGCATTCGTAACCGCCGTTAATGCAGGGGTCCCTATTTATCCGGTATGCACAAGTAGTTATTTAGAGGGGTTTAGCCTTGATACAATGAATAACGGTACGGCACATATTACTGTATTAAATCCTATCGAGACCAAGCATTTAACTTTGAATGATGTTGATCAGTTGATGCTGGATACCCATCTGGCAATGATGGACGGTATTCAGAAAATGGATGAAAAAGCTCGTCAGTCAAGAGCATCCTAGTAGTATCATCTCAAATATAACGGCCACCATTATTTTAACGGCAGTGCGCAAGGGCAAGTCTTTCGCACTGTAACTTCCTTCTTTAGACTCTCCTGTTTTTTAATTTTTGCGACAACCGTTGCTTCTCATTTTTCGTTTTCCTTTTTGTTTATCTTCTTCGTTATTCCGCTTCTTGATGATCGCAGTTAGTGTTTTCTATGCCCGCAATCAATTCCGACTAAAATAGTATGAAATAGGAGTTTCTTAATCTAAGTCAATTTTACAAAGCCCGTATCTAGTAATATATTTTCGTCACTGGCACTACATGTAGTGTTTTATCGAATAAGGTGGGTTTCCAAGGAATATGGCTATGAGTGAAAATTTAATGGGTGAACAGCAGGTTATGGATGGCAATACTGAGTTCAATAGTACCGGGCTTGAGGGGGCCCAGTACGGGATAAATTCATCGTTGTCATTACCACTGCAAGATGCGTCTCTGGATATTTGGGATAGCAAGTACCGATTAAAGACCGCTCAAAGCGAACCACTAGACCAAGATGTGAATGCGACTTTTCAGCGAGTATCGCAGGCATTATCTCAGGTCGAAAAAAATAAAACGCTGCAAGCCAAGTGGCAGAAGAAGTTTGAGTGGGCCATGCGTTGGGGCGCCATTCCTGCAGGACGAATTATGTCGAACGCGGGTGCCTCAAAGCACAAGCCGGCAACCTCGACCATCAACTGCACCGTGTCAGGCATCATTGAGGATTCGATGCAGGGCATTTTAGATAAAGTGCAGCAAGCAGGGTTGACCCTTAAAGCAGGGTGTGGAATTGGTTACGAGTTTTCGACCTTGCGACCAAAAGATGCGTTTGTAAATGGTGCAGGCGCTTATACATCCGGTCCACTCTCATTTATGGATATCTACGATAAGATGTGTTTTACCGTCTCATCAGCAGGCGGACGGCGGGGGGCGCAAATGGCGACTTTTGATGTATCACACCCCGACGTTTTAGACTTTATTAAAGCCAAGCGTGAAAACGGACGTCTACGTCAATTCAACTTGTCGTTATTGATTACCGATGAGTTCATGAAGGCGGTCAGTGAGAATACTGATTGGCCACTTGTATTTCCGTTGTGTGAAAAAGAACAGGTGCGAGAATCACTCGACCTTGATAATTCTAAACAAGTGATCTGGAAGGATTGGCCGACCACCACAGGCTATATCGTTAACGATCTTGGTCAAGTGGCCTGTAAAGTCTATCGCACCATAAAAGCACAGCGCTTATGGAACGTGATTATGAGCTCGACTTACGATTTTGCTGAGCCAGGGTTTATCTTGATTGATAGAGTAAACCAGATGAATAACAACTGGTTCTGCGAGAACATTCGCGCAACCAACCCTTGTGGTGAGCAACCATTACCGCCTCATGGCAGCTGCTTGTTAGGATCGATTAACCTAACCCGCTTTGTTGATCAGCCTTTTACCGAGCAGGCACAATTTGACTGGGCGAAATACAAAGAAGTTGTGGCTGTTTTTACGCGTATGCTCGATAACGTGGTCGAAATAAATGGGTTACCGCTGCCTGAGCAAGAATATGAAATTCGTAATAAACGCCGCCATGGTATGGGTTACCTAGGACTTGGCTCGGCGATAACCATGTTGGGTATGAAATACGGTGATGAAGACTCACAATTGTTTACCGAAGAGGTTACCCGACAGCTTGCATTAGTCGGCTGGCAGCAAGGGCTTGAGCTGGCAAAAGAGAAGGGGCCAGCCCCTATCATGGAGGAAGAGTTTGAATTAACGGCTGCTCATCTTCGTCAGCGCCCCGAGCTTGAATCTGATGGCTACAAGCTGGGTGATAAGGTAAAAGGCAAGGTGTTGCATGCAAAATATAGCCGTTATATGCAGCAGCTAGCAGAAGAAGACTCTGCTTTAGTTGCTGAGATTGCTAAGGTTGGCTCGCGCTTTACCCATCACAGCTCTATCGCCCCAACAGGCACTATTAGTTTATCGGTCGCTAACAATGCCAGTAATGGCATTGAGCCCAGCTTTGCTCATCATTATGCGCGTAACATTATTAAACCTGGGCGCAAAACCAAAGAAAAAGTTGATGTGTTCTCTTATGAATTATTGGCTTACAGAGCACTTAATAAGCTCGATGCGCAAGGCAGTGAAACAGCGCCTATTAATAACATGAACTTGCCTGATTATTTTATTACCTCCGATAGCGTTACACCAAAGCAGCACGTGGATATACAAGCTGCGGCGCAAAAGTGGATTGACTCATCCATTTCAAAAACGGCCAATGTTCCTAGCGACTATGCGTTTGAAGACTTTAAGCATATTTATCAGTATGCGTATGATAAATCATTGAAAGGCTGCACAACGTTCCGCTTTAACCCTGAGGCTTTTCAGGGGGTTTTAGTACAAGAAAAAGATCTAGAGAAAACCCTCTATAAATTCACCTTGGCAAATGACCAGGTTGTCGAATTGAAGGGCAATGAAATGGTTGAATACGATGGCGAAACACACTCTGCGGCGAATCTATACGATGCCTTAAAAGAAGGCTATTACGGCAAGCTCTAGCGTGAAAAGCTATCGCCGGTGAATAGATCGTTAGATACGTTATTAAGAGTTTAAATAATTCCGTAAAGGTGAAGTTATGAACGTAAAAATTGAACAACCGATTGTTGCATATGAAGTCGTCGACTTAGAAACCGTTAAACAGCGAGAGCAAGAAAAACAAGCTCAAGAAAAGAAAGCGCAGGAATTAAAAGAGCAGACGCAAAGTATTGAAAAAATGAACGAGACCTTAAAAAGGCCCGAGATGCTCGTTGGCTCAACCTATAAAATAAAGCCGCCCATGGCCGACCATGCCTTATACGTCACCATTAATGACGTGGTATTAAACGAAGGCACCGAGCACGAACTGCGTCGCCCATTTGAAATGTTTATTAACTCAAAGAACATGGATCAGTTCCAGTGGATTGTGGCATTGACCCGAGTGGCTTCTGCAGTATTTAGAAAAGGCGGCGACGTAACCTTCTTGGTCGAAGAATTTAAAGCAGTTTTTGATCCTCATGGAGGCTATCTTAAAAAAGGTGGTATTTATATGCCGTCGCTGGTGGCTGAGATTGGACATGCGCTCGAAAAGCATTTAATTATGATAGGTTTGATGAAGCCTGTTAAAATCCCAGCACATCAGCAAAAGTTACTCGATGAAAAACGCGCGCAATTTGAAGCGGCTCGTGATTCAGATAAAGGCAAAAAAGAGCCAAGCGATGCGTTAGCCGACCAGCAAGATCGTATGACCCATGATGGATTTCCTGCTGAAGCCAAAATTTGTAAAAAATGCCATACCAAAGCAACGATCTTGATGGACGGCTGCTTAACCTGTTTAAATTGCGGGGATTCAAAATGTGGCTAAATCGAATGATTGTGATTTAAATTTAAATAGAAATTGAAAGAAGAACGCTATGGATATCGAAAATATACGCCGTGAATACCTACAAACTGGGTTAAAGCGCAGTGAGCTCAAAGCTGACCCTATGGAGCAGTTTGAGGATTGGCTTAACTTCGCTACGCAAACATCGATGACGGATCCAACGGCAATGAGTGTAGCAACCGTGGGTGAAAGTGGCATGCCGTCTTTGCGCACCGTTTTGTTAAAGTACTTCAACGAAAAAGGTTTTGTCTTTTTTACCAACCTCGATAGTCGCAAAGCGCGTGAATTAAAGCAAAACAATAAAGTTGCCTTGTTATTTCCGTGGGTAAGTCTTGAGCGCCAAGTGATTGTGACGGGTGAGGTTGAATTTGTATCAACCGCAGAATCGATGAAGTACTTTTTGAGCCGTCCAAAAGATAGCCAAATCGCCGCATTGGCGTCTCATCAAAGTCGCCCGATTAGTTCGCGGGCAATGTTGGAAGAAAAGTTTTTACAGCTGAAAAATCAGTTTAAAAAAGGCGATATCAGTCTGCCCTCTTTTTGGGGCGGGGTGCGTATTAAACCGGTACAAATTGAGTTTTGGCAGGGTAGAGAGAACCGCTTACACGATCGTTTTATGTATACTCGAACAAGTGCCGTTGATGAAAAAGCGGAGTGGACGATTGAGCGACTAGAGCCTTAGTCGTAATCAGGCTTTTCTTGTTTCTAATCAAGTTTCATAAAACGAAACTATGGATAATTGAAGCAGGTTAAAACTTCGCTATGTTTATAGGAAGGTATCTTTAACGATCCATATGTCGACTTAGCCATTGTGTGTGAAGTCGGCAGTTGTAAAGTAGAGTTCGTAAGCATCGAGGCCTCATGAAAACACCGTTCAACTTAGTTGTTACCGCCCCCATTATACTTGCCAGTTTTATATTGTCAGCCTGCAGTGGGCATCCTGGTGCAGGACACTGGCAATCTGCTGAAAAAGATTCAGCTCAATACAGTGCCTTGGAATTGGAGTTTGATGGCAAAGGTACTTTGCATCCCAATACGGCTATCGTCGGCCAAGAAAATAAAGCGGATCTTTGGTGTATTTGGCAGGCGAAGTCATCTCACATATTGGATGTTCAGTGTGGTGATGAAGATCATCGAGATACTAAAATTAAGTTTGAACTGAGAGTCTCAGAGGAAGAGGCTAATAATAACGCGGTGCTAACTCAAGATGGCGCACCTGTTGCTAAATTTGAGCGCAAGCAATAGCTGCGCTCTTCCGCTTAAAATTAGCGGGGCAGCCAAACAATCATCAACGCACAAAATACAGTCACCCAAAATACAAATACCGGAAAGCTTATTCCGCGCCATTTAGCTTTTGTAGTACGTACAGGAGAAAGGGCGAAGCCACAGCGCGCGCACATTTTATCTTCCAAGCCGACAGCGCCATTACAGTTGTCGCACTCGCGTTGATTTGGATCTTTGTTATCAGATTGGCTCATACTGCTCATACTATAGACTCTTCACTTTACTATTCTCGCAGTTTGCCATAAAACGAACACACGAAGCACATTAACCGCTCAAAACCTGATGTTAATCAAGGGCCCTTATGAATACTTGCTTACTATGTACGCATATTATGTGAAGTATTGTATGAAGTCATAAGCGTGAGGAATGATCATGACCGTTGAAATAGCAATTAACAATGCCAAAGAGGACTTGTACTACGAACCTCAGGGTAATGAAATTGAGTTATTTACCCATGCTTATAAAAACAACCTACCGGTATTAATTAAAGGGCCAACAGGGTGTGGTAAGACCCGTTTTATCGCGGCGATGGCCGAAAAGCTTGAGCGTCCTTTGTATACCGTTTCTTGTCATGATGATTTAACGGCCGCAGACTTAGTAGGGCGCCATTTGATTGGCCCTGAAGGCACGTATTGGCAAGACGGACCTTTAACTAAAGCGGTGCGCGAAGGCGGAATATGCTATCTAGACGAAGTCGTTGAAGCCCGCAAAGATACCACCGTTGTATTGCACCCGTTAGCCGATGATCGTCGTATTTTGCCGATAGAAAGAACCGGCGAATATTTAGAAGCCGCGCCAGGTTTTATGCTGGTGGTTTCTTACAATCCAGGTTACCAAAATCTTATTAAAGGCATGAAGCCCAGTACGCGTCAGCGTTTCATGGCAATGAGCTTTGATTATCCCAGTGAAAACATTGAAGCTAAAATTGTTGCCCAAGAAAGTGGCGCGCCATTAGAACTGGTTGAGCAACTCGTGCGCCTAGGCACAGCTTTACGCAACTTAAAAGATCATGATTTAGAAGAAGCCGCTTCCACGCGTTTAATAATCTATGCCGCCAAACTGGTGGTGAGTGGCATTGATGTGAAGCAGGCATGCTACGCGGCAATGGCCGAGCCTTTATCTGATGATGAAGCCACTGTTGCAGCTCTTAAAACGGTTATTGATGCGTGCATTGCAAATTAATGGTTGATCATTAATATCATTACAGTCTGACTGTGTTTATTGTAATTAATGCATCATCGAACATAGTGGCAAATAGCGGTATTTAGAGCTTCGTTATATTGGGTAGAGAGAAGTTAATGAATAAATCAGTACACGCTCAAATACTGTATTTGGCTAATTTGCTGGTGCTGCCAGGCATCTCTTTTGTATTGTTGGCCTTGCAGTATCGAACGCTAGTATGGAAACCTCGTAAAGGTATGGCGAAGAGCAAGTCCAATAAGATAAGGGATGCGCTCGATCTTAATCTTGATGATGTGAAAGATCTTAAGAAAAGGCGTGTGATTGAAATCAGTGTCAGTCAGCAAGAGCTGGATCAATCACATACACGCGTCGCATGCTTATTGTCTGTGATTGGCGGTTTATCTGTTATCGGTGGCTGTTCAACGATCTATTTATTGATGGAACATTCCACTCATGCCTGGCCCATGATCATTGTCTATTTCACCATCATGCATACATCTTTTGTATTGTGGGGTATGGTGAACTTGGCTCAGGCGATGTCTTCTCGTTTACCTTTCTTTAAGTTTTTCTGATGCGTTCGAAGCAGCGATTTCTTTTGGCTTTCTTCTAACGCTAAAAATACTGTAAATACACATAAGTACCGTGATAACGGCGGTGAAAAACAGTGAAAGTAGGAGGAGGCGGATTAATCCCCCTTTTCTCCCTATAGTTCGCTATACTGTGTTGTCCTATTCATGAATTGTTAACTTTACAAGGAGCACCTTGTAGTGCAGAACAAAATTACCCTGATAGTCGATTATATAAACGAAGTGAAAACCCGTTGTACGTTCAATGCCGCTGCTGAAGCGCTTGGTATCACTCCACAAGCCTTTAAGAAAGAGCTAGGTGATGCACGTCCAGAAGCTTCTTGGTTCGTTAGTCCTACGTCAGGCGAGCCTATGCGCTATGCCGACAATGAAAAACATCCAGAGTTGTATCGCACAACACGAATCATTACTTCTGGAAGAGTTTTGAAGCGAAATCTAGATTTATAATTTACTCGTATTGAGTTAAAGAGACTGGTTTTACTGTCGCTTTAACTTGGTATCGGTAAACTTTTTACTTCCTCACTTTTCTTACCTCCTCACTTGTCTTACTTCTTATTGTCTGTTCATTATCGTTTTTTCTCTAAAAATTTTATTCCTGTGCGCTCGCTTATTTTTTAATAGTATTAAAGTGACATAAGGTATAAACCTTTGTAAAGTTGATGCATTCAATATTATCAATGTAGGCTGTCGAAATTGGTTTGAACGATATCTTTTCTGCTAACTTAGTGGGAGATAGCAAGGTGATATTGGCTTTTGTGTTGAAGATAAAATATAGCTTTAAATAGACGCAAAGCCTCACACTCTCTCAAAATCATGAATTGCATACTAAATTGCCAAGTGATTACGGGGTTAAATCAATATAATCACAAGTTTATTAGAGAAGTCTGCTTGTTAACCGATTACTTTGGTAGTCTAAAAGGAACGCAAGGTCTAAAAGGCCACGTAAAGGAAGTATTGTATGAACTTAGATAAAGCAAAAAAACGAATCACTAAACAAGTGAAAAAAGGCTTCAATGGCTACCCACAGGTATCTTTTGAGTATTTTGGTGAAGAGTCTACTGATGATTCGGGTATTGCAAAAGAAGTGGTTATTTCGTTCATACAAGAAGAAGGCGCAGAGCCACAAGAGCAAAAGTTTGTTAGTAAAACCAATGCCCGCGAAGATGAAGCGATTCAATCTATATTGTTAAAAATCATAGAGCGAGCACAAGCGAATACAGTATCTGAGATAGAAGGTACTCGAGCGCTTTCTTAATGCTTATTAAAAGGTGAGGAGTAAAAGTGATTACACGAATACAATTGATGAAAGTTCATGCGGTACTTGCAGCATTTACACTGCCCGTTGCGATTATGTTTATGGTCACTGGTGCCTTGTATACTTGGGGCATCAAAGGAAGCTATACCAATGAAGTGTATGAAGTGCCACTCACTGAGATACTCACGCCAGAACTTACTACTCTGACATCATTAGTCGTAAAGGAATTGGATCAGCGGGATATTAGCCTGCCAGAAGGAAAGGCTAAGGTAAAAAAAATTGGCAGTGCCTTTATGCTTGAATGGACGGGGTCGACAAAAGATATCAGTCTAGAACCGACAGGTCGTGATTTAGTGGCTAAGTTGACCGTTAAAGAAACCAGTTGGTATCGAAACTTAGTGCAACTTCATAAAGCGAAAGGTGGGGTGGTTTTTAAAGTCTATGCTGCCTTCTTTGCCTTTGTTTTAGGTATGTTACTCATTTCAGGATTTATGATGGCGTGGCAAACACCCAAGTTAAAACAAATAACATTAGGTGCTTTTGCCGCAGGAATTATGTCTTTTATTGTGATTGGCGGATTAAGCTAGGCGTAATCGTAATCGCCACCTTTACTTAAGGCGCTCTGGTAGGCTGGTAGCGCTTGAAAACGTTTCACATAGGCCAATGCATTCGGGTATTGGTCTAGCATGCCTCGTGCTGCGCTGGCCTCAAGAGGAAAGCTCATCTGCACATCAGCCCCAGTAAATTGATCACCGCAGAACCAAGTATTATTACTCAAGTGCGTTTCAATAAATTCAAGGCTACGTTTGATGTTAGGGCCAGAGAACTGCTTAATTATTTGATCAGCAATTTTTTTCGCAATAGGTTTCACAAAGAACGGCATAGGGCTGGTTTTAACTTTTGATAAAACCAGATTCATAACCATCGGCGGCATCAATGAACCTTCACTAAAGTGTAACCAATAAAGATACTGCCAATACGCAGGAGTACCTTGCTCTGGCATTAAATGTTGGCCATAAGTCTGTACCAGATATTCAATAATGAGGCCGCTTTCGGCCAATGTCATGCCTGTTTTATCATCAATGATTACCGGGCTTTTACCCAGCGCATGAACGGCTTTTAGGCTCTCGGGTGCTAGATAAGTCTTAGCGTCGCGGTCATGAAATTCAATGACATATTCTAGTTTTAATTCTTCAAGTAACCAGATGATTCGCTGAGAACGAGAGTTGTTTAAATGGTGCAGTGTAATCATGACAAAGTCCTAGAATATTATTTGCTACCTTTATAGGTTTTATTGCCTTTAAATGCAAATGAGATCGAGTATTACTGCAGCTCTAAAGACTAAAGTTTAAATGCACCGTTTGAATGCACCGTTTAAAATACAGTTTATAAAAGCTACAAAATTGTGCAGATTATTTATCTGTATTTTTTAATAGTATCTACCTTTAGGTTTATTAACCCTATAAACACAGTGGTTTTATAGGGCTTTATTGCGAATTTAAGTCTCTATTATTGCGATAGGGGATTGAAGAAATACTTTGGCATAGCGTTTGCTCTACTGAGATTAATGAATTTAATTTTTAATCAAAGAGAGAAAGACTATGTCCTATCTAGCCCCGGCTGAGTTTGCTACCAAAATGGTAGATGCAGGCGAATCTAAAATATTTATGTCGACCCGAGATACCGTTATTCGCGCCTTTATGGCCGGTGCTATTTTGGCTTTAGCTGCGGTATTTGCCATTACCATTGCAGTCAATACGGGTAGCTTTTTATTAGGTGCGATTCTATTCCCTGTTGGTTTTTGCATGCTGTATTTAATGGGGTTTGACCTACTAACGGGAGTATTTGTATTAGCGCCTTTGGCCTTATTGGATAAAAGACCCGGTGTTACCGTCGGTGGCGTATTGCGCAACTGGGGCCTAGTATTTTTAGGCAACTTTTTAGGCGCATTAACCGTGGCCTTTATGATGGCTTGGATTTTTACCTACGGCTTTAATGTCGACCCCGGTGCAGTGGGTGCCAAGGTGGCGAGTATTGGTGAAGCACGTACCTTAGGTTATGCCGCGCACGGTGTAGATGGCTGGATGACTATTTTTGTTCGGGGTATGTTATGCAACTGGATGGTATCACTGGGTGTGGTGGGTGCTTTAATCTCGACCTCTGTGAGCGGTAAAGTGATTGCGATGTGGATGCCGATTTTCTTATTCTTCTACATGGGCTTTGAGCACTCTGTCGTGAATATGTTTTTATTCCCATTCAGCTTGATTATGGGTGGTGAGTTTTCTTTTATGGATTACATTGTGTGGAATGAAATTCCAACCGCGCTGGGTAATCTTGTCGGTGGCTTAGCATTTACCGGTTTAACGATTTATACCACTCACGTTAAAACAGCACCTAAGCGTACGACAGAATTGCGTACCGAAGCTCTACGCAGTGCAGCATTATCGAGAACGAACTAAGCATGAAAGAGCCCTCCATGACAGCAGAGCTAACTATTTCTATCGGTCAATATTCTGATAAGGGCCGAAAAGAAAGCAATCAAGACTGTCATGGAGCTTTTATTCCTCAAGATTCGCTACTTGCATTAAAAGGAATCGCGGTGGCCATGGCCGATGGCATCAGTTCTAGTCCTACCAGCCATATTGCCAGCCAAACAGCGGTTAGAACCTTCATTGATGATTATTACTGCACCTCAGAAGCGTGGAGTGTAAAGAGTTCGTTTGAACGGGTATTAGCGGCCATCAATTCTTGGCTATATTCACAAACCATGTCTGGAGACGGCCGTTATGAAAAAGACAAAGGGTATGTCTCTACCTTTAGTGCGTTAATTTTTAAAAATCGCAGTGCGCATATTTTTCATGTTGGCGATACACGTATCTATCGGTTAAACCCTAATGGCTTAGAGCAGTTGACCCATGATCATCGTTTGTGGGCGAATGATAGCGACAGCTATTTAAGTCGCGCTTTAGGGATTGAACAGCATTGTCCTTTTGATCATCAAACTCTGGCGATCAATGTGGGTGATGTTTTTATTATGTGCAGCGACGGCCTGTATGAATTTTTGCCTGCTAATGTCATGGTTGATGCGGTGCAGCAGGCCCATGACCTTGATCAGGTTGCGCAATCATTAGTTAAACAAGCTTATGATCTGGGCAGTGATGATAATTTATCCCTTCAGATTGTGCGTATTGAGTCCCTGGCTGATGATGCAGGTCTTGGGATTAATAAAGAATTAGAAGATTTAGCATTACCCCCAATATTAGAAGCACGAAGGGAATTTGAAGGTTATTTAATTTTAACAACCTTACACAGTAATAGCCGTAGCCGCGTTTATTTAGCGGAAGATATTACAACTAAAAAAAAGGTTGTGATAAAAACTCCCGCTAGTGATATAGAAAATGATGCTGAACATTTAGAGCGTTTTCTATTAGAAGAGTGGGTTGCCAGACGCATTAATAACCCCCATGTATTAAAAGCCGATCTAGCTGATCGAGAGCGTCAGTTTGTGTATACCGTATTTGAATACATCGAAGGTCAAACGCTCGCACAATGGGCACAAGATAATCCTAAACCTAGCTTAGAAATTGTACGCGGCTTTATTGAACAAATAGGCAAGGGTCTGAATGCATTTCATAAAATGGATATGCTGCATCAAGACTTACGTCCAGAAAACATTATGATAGATCAGTCAGGCATACTTAAAATCATTGATTTTGGCTCGGTCAGTATTGCAGGCTTGCAAGAGGCAACGAGCGACACTCCGGATACTTATTTATTGGGCACTGCGCTTTATAGTGCCCCAGAGTATTTTTTGGCTGAAGCGGGCACTACACAGTCGGAATTATTTTCGTTAGGCGTGATCACCTATTTTTTATTATCGGGAGATTATCCTTACGGAGCTAAAGTAGCCCGTACTAAAACCATCGCAGCACAAAGAAAGTTGCACTACAAAAGTTTAATGGCCGAAGATCGGGATATACCTTCGTGGGTGGATGATGCCATTCGTAAGGCAGTAAGCCCTTTACCAGAACGTCGTCAGCAAGATGTCTTTGAATACCTACATGATTTACGCAAGCCCAATAAAGACTTTGTTAATAAGACCAAGCCACCTTTGATTGAACGTGATCCAGTGGCTTTTTGGCAGGGTACTTCGCTTGCATTAGTACTGGTTATTATTTATCTGTTAACGTTTATTGCTTAATGATGGTCAGAGTAATGTAGCCGACTTCGATACCGTATTTAGTCATGACGGATTCATTAATGATGACATTCTCATTGACTAGGTACATCTTATCGTCAATGTTCACATCGATGTCATCTCCTTGATAATTGATTAATAAATCGTAATTCATAAAAAAAGCATTACCACTTAAATCAATTAGGGTTGGCGCTAGCGTATCGTTAGCGGTTGCTTGGTATTTAATCGTATTAGGCTCTGTAATCGCGACATCTTTTATCATGGCTACAGGTGTAAACGTCCAGGTTCTATATTGAATGCTGTCATCGTTAAAAATGAATTTCTCAGCCAGCGTACCTACGCCGTTTTCATCCCAACTCCCTGTCATAGTAACGTTAAAATAACGGATTACTTCTCCGCTGCGGTTTTTTAATATGCCATGTGCGGTTAGTTCACCATTAAAAAACTGATCAAGCACTAATGTTGGTTTATTGTCTTTGTACTGTTGAATATCCACTGAGCTGCAAGCGGTTAATAGTAAAATAAATAATGAGGCGGTTATAAATTTCATTGGCTTAATCCTGTTCGTTTTTTAGCGTTTGCATAAGGTCTTGAAAAAATTTATTCAATTTCTTATCAGTTGATGATTAAGGTACTTATTAAAAATAAGTATAATTAATGTTAACGTCTTGATAGTTTCCATCTTGATCAGAGATGTTGGAACGTCCACGAAACTCAATTAACCTAATAATTTTACTGGTGTTATGTTGAGCATACGTTAATCCTAGCTGGCTCGAAAAAAGACCAATGAAAAAGCTGGATGCTGAAATAGAAAAGCAGTGGATGCTTTCATCGTCGTGACTTTTATAGTCGTGACTTTCATAGCCGTGACTTTCATAGCCGTTACTTGCCAAATTTTTCTTAGCGATTGTATTCGTGCAGGTATTTTCTTTTACCGTCAGCTCATAATGGTCAAGAGCTGAGGGAATAAGGTAATCAATGGTCAGTGATTCTTGAGAAAGTAAAGCATCCCAGTTTTTAGTAATAAAGTGGTCAAAGCCCGCATCTATGACCATACGAGGGCGTAATTTTAAGGAGTTAGACTCTGAGTCTTCTTTAGAATTCTCTTGATACTTTATTGCGTATTTAATCTTTCCATTCACAGAATCTTCTCTATAAACCGATACCTTTTCACCATTTCTTAAATTATGTTGAGTAAAATCGGGTGCGAAGTAGCTCTGGCTATAATCAATGGTTTTTGTGGCAAATATTTCACCTGAGGGTTCTTTGTATTCAACCTTGTGAAGAGTCGGAGTCACATATTGATGGTGCTCGCTATAGACCAATTTTTTAGAGTCAATGTCGTAGGCATAACCGATGAAATAGGTTGGAATCTCGCTATCAGCTGCGACACTTGTATTAAACACAGTACTGTAAATGACCGCCGTCATGGCCGTAAAGAAAATGGCTTTTGAAAAAACGAATGAAATCTTATTCATGACTGATCACCGAGTTAGTATTAAATGATTGTGATTTTTTATACGCGCTTAGTAATAGTACCCACCACAGGCCCTCAACAAGAAAGAACATAACACTATTTAAATCACTTAATGACACCATAAATTGCGAGCTAGAAAATTTAATCCCCGCAATATAACTAAGAGGCACTAAAAATAGACCAATGGCGGTTGTCAGTAGCGGTGTTTTTAAAATCCACTTCATTGAATGATTCAGCGTGGTAGCAAAGGCAACCCAAAGGCTCAATAACCAAAGTGGTGCAAGTAAGGGGGGGAAGGTACTCTCAATTGATCCAATCCATAAGGAAGCTGCCTCAGCGGGAATGGATGACGGCACCAAGCTTGTCACTTCTGCATAGTTAAGTTGGAATGTATATGCAATTATCCCGTCACCTAAATACCCCAATACGCTGAAAATACATAAGGCTTTCCAAGTTTTAAAATTTGTTCTAAAGGTTAAGCGATACAAAACCAATAAGGCCAGCGCTGCCGCAACCGCATAAATACTATTACCTTGAACACAGACAAACCACACAAGTTGGAATCCAATTGCGTTGGCAATGATTTGTTTATTAGCGACTAGCCTTTGCCAAATCGACTGGCTGACAGAACCCAACATCAGTCTGCACTCTTTTTGTGTGACGTTGACGTTGACGTTGACTTTGATGACGATGAGGAGCTGGTAGCTGAGTCTGCTTTAGGGCTGTTTATTTTCACCCATGTTTTGGGTATCAAAGAAATAATTTTAAATAGCCCGTAAAGGCGCTTTGGAAATACAGCGGTAAAACTTCGCTTTTCGATGGCTTTAATAATTCGATGACTCGCTTCTTTTGAAGAGAGCAGAAAGGGCATTGAAAAATCATTCTGTTGAGTTAAGGGCGTATCGATAAAACCAGGCATAACATCGGTCACATCGATATTTTTATCTTTAAGATCAATACGTAAGGCTTTCAAAAAATAACTCAAAGCGGCTTTTGAAGCGCCATAAGCCTCGGCTTGAGTAAAGGGTGCCATACTGGCCATAGACGATATGCCAACAATATGTGCATTAGCCGTTTTTTCTAATAATGGCAGCGCTGCTTGTATGGCGCGAACGCTACCATGAAAATTAACCGCCATAACATGGTCAATGCATGACCAATCATCTTGCTTGATGTCTAAGTATTGGCAGTCACCGGCGGATAAAATAATACGATCTAACTGAGGCGTTAATTCAATTAACGATTGTTGAATACTGTTTTTGCTGTCTGTTACTAAGTCGCAAATAAGAGGTAAGATATTGTCACTATGGCTAGCAAGTTCTTCCAGAGCTTGGCGGTTTCTGCCTGAAGCAATAACCTTATTGCCTTGCTGCGCTAGTTGTTTTGCAATGGCTTTTCCAATGCCGCTGCTTGCGCCGGTAATCCAAATGATTTCATTACGAATCATGACTCTTTCCTATCCACTTTTGATCACTGTTGTAGGTTATACGCAGTAATTAAAAAAGTGGATTACAAAAGAGGCATTTATTTTAAAAACGGATTAAGCATTCTGCCAAAAAAACCGGTCATTTTTAACGGCGCATCGGTCACGGCAAAACAGATACAGTCTTCTTTTTCATGGGCTCTAGGCTGGTGATGGGTACTCGAGTCGGCTAATACAAAGTCACCTGGATTGTAATCCCCAGATAGGTCAGAAAAACTACCCGACATCACCAGTGTAAATTCATTACCTCTATGGGTATGTTGTGGCAACTCACTGCCAGCAGCAATTTTATAAAAACGAGCCGTATATTGATCATCAGAAAAGGGCAGGTCGTAGCTCTGAATGCTTTTACTGAAACCAGACCAGGGTAAGTTTTCATAGTAGTCAGGCAAGAACCGGCGAAGTGGTCTTGGCAATCTTTGATTGGCGCCGCTCAGCTGCTTTTTATAAAGCTCGTCAAGATCTTCAATCACATCTGTATTGTTAGTAACAGTGTTGTGAGTCATGGTGTTGTCAGTAGCAGCGTTTTTGGTAGCCGCATTATGACTAGCCGTAGAGGTTTTAGCAGAATCAGCGCGTAACTTATGTAAGTTAGTTAGCAATCGTGATTTTGCGTCAGGTTCAACGTCGGTCGGTGTCGAGATGTCAATCAAGTCACCACCAAGTTGTTCATATAAGCGAACCTTATGTTGGCATTGTTGGCAGCTTTCAAGATGACAAGCTGTCTGAATGCCAAGGGCGTTGGTCAGTTGACCCGCCGCAAATTGCATTAGAAGTTCGTCAGCAGGATGATAATTAGCCATGTCATTTGCTCTTTTGCAAGGTTATCAAGTTTCTTCATCGCTAAGCGTAAGCGAGACTTTATGGTGCCAAGGGGAAGCCCTAGATCAAGGGATATCTCACTATGAGATTTTCCTTCAAAGTACACCTTATAAACAATTTGTCTTTGCTCTTCCGGTAGCGATTCTATCAATATACGCACTAGATTTACGTTTAGATCACTTTCGACATCATCATCTAATAATGGTGACGAAAATTGATCAGAATGCGTCTGTTCAAAATCACTATCTGGCCATAAATCAAATGATTGGATGAGGTTAGGTTTTTCTTTACGCAATACATCGATTCGGCGATTACGGATGATGGTATACATCCAGGTCATCGCCGAAGCGGATTTTGGATTAAATTGAGGTGCTTTTTTCCAAACCGTCAGCATACATTCTTGTAATAAATCTTCAGCGTCAGAGGCAGAAGATCCACACTTAATGGCATACGCTTTTAAGCGACCTGCACAAGATTCAAACAACTCTAAATAAGCTTGCTCATTATTTTGTGCTATCTGCAAAACCAACTGGTTCAGGTATTGAGCATTGGACTGAGTGCTCTGAGTCAAAATTATCCCACTGTATGGCTATGAATGAGGTGCACGCCCAGCAAAGTTAAAGCAATGTTCAGTTCTGGTAAAGCAATTAATACACAATAAGTGCTGAATAGAGTGATCTAAAAGCGTATTAGGTGCGTAAATAGTCACAAATATAGATAGATGTTCAGATCGGGTAATAAATAGGTAGGGTAATAATATGAGTCAACTTACTGAAAGAAATACCGCAAGTGAGACTAATCCAAAAGTGGATGGTGTATTAGATTATGTTGTCATCGGTGCAGGAATCGCAGGTTTAACCGCCGCGAGTTGCTTAAATAAAGTGGGTAAGGCTGTTGCCGTGTTCGAAAAGGCTCGTGGCACAGGAGGTCGTTTGTCATCTAAGCGGGTTGCAAACACATCTGCGACTGATAGCGATACGTTTATGGCGTTTGATTTAGGCAGTGCCAGCTTGGTTGCTGGTAGCACGGATTTTGCTGAAGTCTTAGAAGCATGGCACCAAAGAGGGGCAGTAGCACTTTGGTTTAAAGATAATAGTGAACAAATCCACTATGTGGGTACGCCAAGAAATTCAGCCGTTACTCGGTATTTGAGTAAAGATTTAGAATGCTACTTCAGCACTCGAGTGACAGACGTTGAGTACGTTGATGGCCTTTGGCATGTTTTTACAGAGGGCAGTCATTCAAGCCAGGGCCATTCAAGTCAGCGCCCTCAAAAAACACTATTAGCTATATCGCATAATGTCATTATTGCCGCACCGCCACAGCAAGCCATTGACCTTTTACCTAATGATTCTAGATTGCAAAACTCGCTATCCGAAGTCAAAGTAGACGCTCAGTGGGTGATGGGTATGCAAACAGATACCGAACTAGCAAACTTACAGTGCCTGCAATATCCAGATAGCGACATCATTGCATCGATCAGTTTAGAAAGTAGCAAACCCGGTCGTACTTTTGGACAATCCAGCTTGGCAAATATAAATGATGATAAAACCGATGTTGTTTTGCAGATTCAAGCAACCGCTGACTGGACACAAAAGCACTTAGATTCGAGCTCTGAGCAAGTCAGCCGCAAATTGATGGCTGAGTTAGAGCGACTATTTCAACAGCCGATCAATGCGCTGAATTGTTATTCCCATCGCTGGTTATATTCACGCATTGCGCAAAGTGCTGGTATAAAACAAGGTTATTTATGGGATGAAAAAGGACTGGGCTTAATCGGTGATTACATTAACAATGATTATGAGGGTATTGAGTCGGCTTGGTTTAGTGGTAAGCAGCTCGCTGATTGGTTAACGTTTAATGAAAGCAAAGAAGCATAAGTTGAGACAATGGATATGATGAATCTAGTTTGGCTGAGAAGCGACCTGCGCATATACGATAACCCAGCCCTTTTTAATGCCATGGCCCAAGGAGCGACGATTGCCGTTTATTGCTTAAGCAATAAACAATGGGATCAGCACGGTTTAGCACCGATAAAGCGCCGTTTAATCGTTGACCATCTGATTGAGTTAGAAGAGCAGCTGTCGCAATTAAATGTTCCTTTGATTGTTTTGGACTGTGATGTTTTTTCAAATGTTCCTCAGCAGTTAAAAGAGTTATGTGTCGAACAGAGCATCACACACCTCTATTACAACCATGAATACGAAGTGAATGAACAGCGTTGCACTCAAGAAACCGTTCGAGTATTAGCGAGTTTGAATATCGAAACAAAAAGGTATCACGATCAGTGTATTGTGCCTCCAGGTGCGGTGCTAAATGGCAGTGGCGAGTGTTACAAGGTTTTTTCAGCCTTCGCAAAAAACTGGATGGCGAATATAACGACTCTTGCTAGACCTTTATATAGCAAACCGGTGGCACAGCAAACGATTGATTGCCCATCGAATATACAGTGTCTTAAAGCTTATCTGATTGATGTTGATATCGATACTCAGCAGCAATGGCCTACAGGCGAAGATGAGGCCCATGATCGTTTAAACGATTTTATTGATCAAGATGTGAGCCAGTATCACAATCAAAGAGATTTCCCCAACCTTGATGCGACCAGCCACTTATCTGTTTATTTGGCGCTAGGAGCTCTGACAACTCGGCAGTGTTTACAAGGGTTGCTAAGCAGCGAACAGCAGACAATAGAATTATTATCTGAAGTGCAGGGCGAAGGGAAGCTGTGCTGGCTCAATGAATTAGTATGGCGTGATTTTTATCGACATATACTCGTCGCCTTTCCTAAGGTCAGTATGGGGAAGCCATTTAAAGATATTACCGATCTTCTCCCTTGGAAAGGGAATAACCAAGATTTTGAATCTTGGTGTGCCGGCAAAACAGGGGTACCTATTGTTGATGCTGCCATGCGTCAGCTCAATACAACAGGGTGGATGCATAACAGACTCCGAATGGTGGTTGCAATGTTTCTAACCAAACATTTGCAGATAGATTGGCGCTTAGGCGAAGCCTATTTTTATAGTCGACTCGCGGATGCTGATTTAGCGTCCAATAATGGTGGATGGCAATGGTCGGCAAGTACTGGGGTGGATGCTGTTCCTTACTTCAGAATTTTCAATCCTTACCGACAAGCAGAGCGATTTGATCCAAAAGGGGATTTTGTGCGTAAGTATGTTAAAGAACTTGCGAGTATCCAAGGCAAGAGCCATACATCAACCGAGTAAGCAGGTAGCGAATCAGTTCTCGTACCCAGCGCCAATCGTTGATTTGAAACTGGCAGCAGAACATACCAAGGCGTTATTTAAGGGCCTTGGTGCATAACAGGATGGATGTCTGGATGAATAGCTTAAAAGATAGTTTGATGGATAGTTTGATTGATAGCCTGTTGCGAAAGGACGTATAAACAAGATGAATACGACTAAACGGTTTATATATAACGCAATTCGTTGGATTGATTCAGAAGCTGAATCAAGCAGTGATACGGGTTTAATAAAAAACAATGAGCTGGCATCAACCGCTAAAAATCAGGTTAACTGGCAGAGAATAATTCCATTTTTTGCTGTTCATCTGACGTGCTTGTTTGTTTTTGTCGTGGGATGGAGTCCAGTCGCCATCATTATATGCTTAGTGATGTTTTGGCTAAGGATGTTTGCAATAACCGCCTTTTATCACCGCTATTTTTCTCATCGTAGCTTTAAAACCAATCGATTTTGGCAGTTTGTCTTTGCCGTTATTGGTGCGAGTTCGGCGCAAAGAGGGCCTTTATGGTGGGCCTCACATCACCGTAAACATCATAAATATGCCGATACCGAGAATGATTTGCACTCACCTAAAAATGGTTTTTGGTGGAGCCATATGGGCTGGTTTACCCGAGAAGAGGCCTTTAAAACAGATTACAGTGTGATTAAAGACTTGGCTAAATTTCCTGAACTGCGCTTTATTAACCGCTTCGATATTTTAGTACCTTTTCTATTTGCAACGGCAATATTCTTATTCGGAAAATTCCTTGAATTGTATTATCCAGAACTCGGCACAACCGGATGGCAAATGCTTATTTGGGGCTTCTTTATTTCAACAGTCGCACTCGCTCATGCCACGTTCACGATTAATTCTTTGTGTCACTCATGGGGAACACGACGTTTTGAAACCAAGGACGATAGCCGTAATAATGGTTTTTTAGCACTATTGACCTTAGGTGAAGGCTGGCATAACAATCACCACCGTTTTGCGGTTTCTGCTCGACAAGGTTTTTACTGGTGGGAAATTGACATTTCTTATTACCTACTAAAATTGATGAGCTGGGTAGGGATCGTATCTGACCTTCACCCAGTGCCTAACAGAATTCTCGAAGAGGGCAGAAATAATGACGCCAAATAAGCAGATCGTAGAGAATTTTAAACAACTTTATAAAACCCTCAATCGCGAAACACTGACGTTTGAACGGTTAAGTCAGGTATACCGTGATGACATTATTTTTGAAGATTGTTTTCATCATATAGATGGTATCGGTTCACTGTTCGAATATTTTGATAATCTTTATGAAAACGTCCGTTATATTCATTTTGATTTTGAAAATCATTGGATCGCTGATGAGAGCGCGATGCTGACTTGGACGATGTCTTACCAGCACCCAAAGTTAAATAACGGTGCAACCATTGCCGTTAAAGGCGCAAGTCAGCTCAATTTTGATCAGGGAAAAGTTGTTCGCCATCGTGATTATTTTGATGGCGGTGCCTTGCTGTATGAGCACATACCCATTTTAAAACGAATAATAGTATTTCTTAAAAATCGATTGGCATAAACAATACTCGCAAGTGGAATAAACGCTAACTACGTTAAGAATTTAGGTAAAAAATATGAAACAAGAAAAACAAAAAATTGCCATCATTGGTGCGGGTATATCAGGGTTGCTTTCGGCTTATCTGTTGAGTCGCGAGCACGACGTTACATTATTCGAAGCCAATGAATACCTGGGTGGGCATACCCACTCCAAAACTGTGCAGTCGGGCGGAAAAGACTATTCCGTTAATACAGGTTTTATCGTGTATAACGACTGGACTTATCCTAATTTTATTAAATTGATGGACCAGTTAGGCGTTGCCAGCGAAGAGTCTGAAATGAGCTTCAGTGTACGCGATGAAAATACGGGTTTAGAGTATAATGGCACCAGTCTAAATAGTCTTTTTGCACAGCGTAGCAATCTATTGAAACCTAAGTTTTGGTTAATGATTAAAGACATTCTGCGATTCAATAAACAAACCGTAGAAATGGTAGAAAATGACCAACTGTCAGATACGCAATCGTTAGGCGAATTTGTAAAAGAAAATGGTTATAGCGATCGTTTTGTAAACCATTACATCGTGCCGATGGGCTCTGCAATTTGGTCAGCATCGGTTGATGTAATGATGGAGTTTCCACTTAAGTTTTTCTTAAAATTCTTTAATAACCACGGCATGCTCAGTGTCGATAACCGACCACAGTGGCGGGTAATCAGTAATGGATCTCAATCGTATATTGAGCCGTTGATTGCACCTTTTAAAGAAAAAATTCATTTAAATAGTCCAATTGCAGAAGTCACTCGATTATCGGATAAAGTGATTGTTAAAACTTTTTCCGGAGATGAACACGAGTTTGATCAAGTCGTTTTTGCTTGTCATAGCGATCAAGCCTTAGGCATGTTAACGGATGCAACGCAGCAAGAAAGTGACATTTTAGGTGCAATACCGTATCAAATGAACGAAGTCGTCTTACATACTGACCGCCGTTTAATGCCAAAGCGTAAACTGGCATGGGCGGCTTGGAACTACCATATCCCTCAGCGTTTAAGCGAGTTTGCCATGGTGACCTATCATATGAATGCGCTGCAAAATATTAATGATGCCCCCGATGATTTTATGGTCACCTTAAATCGCACAGCAGAAATAGCACCTGGAAAAATTATTGATAAATACGATTATGCTCACCCTGTCTTTACCATGGATGGAATTGCCGCTCAGCATCGACATAGTGAGATTCATAATAAAAATCGCAGTCATTATTGCGGTGCTTATTGGTTTAATGGTTTTCATGAAGACGGCGTTAACAGTGCGTTGCGCGTTGCTGAGTCATTTGGGATAGAGCTCTAGGTGAGTGCTTGCTATGAAACAAGAACCAATAATGAATCAAGAGCCCATAATGAAAAGTGCTGTTTATGTCGGAAAAATAAGGCATAGACGCTTCCAGCCTGTTCATCATGGTTTGAATTATTCATTATTTATGATGTATTTAGACTTAGATGAACTACCGACTTTACTTAAAAAACATTGGTATTTTAGTAACGGTAAATTCAATCTAGCGTCATTTAATCGCAATGACTATTTAAACCCTAGTATTACAGACCTGAAGTCTGCGGTCGTTGATCGAGTAAGGTCTGAACTAGGAAATA
The DNA here is from genome assembly GCA_963851095.1 of uncultured Gammaproteobacteria bacterium. Taxonomy (GTDB): domain Bacteria; phylum Pseudomonadota; class Gammaproteobacteria; order Pseudomonadales; family Oceanobacteraceae; genus Oleispira. The sequence goes on from CAWKOX010000010.1 coordinate 275,517, forward strand.
TCGCTACTGAAATAGCCTCAGTTAGAATGCTGACTAATGTTCGATATTTTGGCTATTGTATTAACCCCGTTACGTTTTATTATTGCTTCAATGAGCGCGAAGAGCTACTCATCATAGTGGCTGAAATTACGAATACCCCTTGGGACGAAAAATTTAGCTACATCTTACCGGTAGCACCTCATTTTTGTGCTCAACATGCAAGCATGCGACATCAAGTCAAAGGGCAAAAAAAGCATGTTTTCAATTTTAATAAAGCGTTTCATGTCTCACCGTTTAATCCAATGAATATGGATTACCGATGGGTATTTTCAGAACCGCTATTAGAGCAAGGCAGTCTGATTGCGGTGCATATGGATAACCATATCGCCGATGACTGTGGTGAAAAACATTTCGATGCAACGTTAACGCTTAAACGTAAAGAGATTAGTGATGCCATGCCCAAATTATTATTTCACTATCCGTTTATGACGTTAAAAGTTGTAACGGGGATTTATTGGAATGCGCTAAAATTATGGTTAAAAAAATCCCCTTTTTATGATCACCCTGACTCTTAATTACGTATAAACAATAATAAACGTGTGTATGGTTGGATAATACGCAAAATACGAATAAAAGCGGTACTGTTTAAACAGCATTAATTAAACAGAAAATATTAAACAGTACCGCCTCAAGAAGAGCGCTGGAGTAAAGAATGAATATGTCATCGTCTGCTACGATTAATACTAAATTTGAAATACCACCTAAGCCTTTTGTCCCTGCGAAAGGCCCAATGTCTAAAATTGCTAGGAACTTAGTTCATAAGCAGCTCGCTAGCTTGCATACAGGTTGTCTGCAAATTGAAGAAAACGGTGAAGTATTTACTTTTGGTCAGAGCCAAAGACTGATGTAAAGAATGGTGTAAAGAACGAGGCAGGGCTAGTCGCTCGTCTAATCGTTCATGATATGGGTTGTTATAGCGAGATCATGACGGGCGGCAGCATTGGCGCAGCAGAATCTTTTATGACAGGAGATTGGAGTAGCCCCGACCTGACGATGTTAGTGAGGGTTATGGTGCGAAACATCGATATTCTTGATCAAATGGAAGGAGGTTTAGCGCTCATATCCAAACCTTTCCTTAAGGCCTTTCATTATTTTAATCAAAACTCAGCTAAAGGCTCGCGCAGAAATATTGCCGCACATTACGATCTAGGCAATGATTTATTTGAATTGTTTCTAGATCCCACCATGATGTATTCCTCCGGAATATTCCCTCAAGTGAACGAAGACCAGAGTATCAACAAAGAAGATCAGAGTATCGAGAAAGAAGCAGCCTCAATGGAGCAGGCTTCAATCAATAAGCTCAATATTATTTGTGAAAAACTTCAGCTGAGTGCCTCTGATCATGTGGTAGAAATTGGCACGGGCTGGGGTGGTTTTGCCATTCATGCAGCGAAACATTATGGCTGTAGAGTGACCACTACGACTATCTCTCAAGAACAATTTAACTTAGCTAAGCAGCGTATTAAGCAAGAAGGCTTAGAAGATAAAATAACACTCTTGTTAGAAGATTACCGTGACCTAAGAAAAACGTATGAAGGTCAATTTGATAAACTGGTTTCGATCGAGATGATCGAAGCAGTGGGTTGGAAGTTTTATAATACTTTTTTTGAACACTGCGGCTCTTTATTAAAACCACAAGGTATTGCTTTAATTCAGGCGATTACCATTACCGATCAGCGATATGATCAAGCGCGTAAAAATGTTGATTTCATCCAACGTTATATTTTTCCTGGTAGCTGCATTCCTTCGATTACAGCATTGATTACGGCCAGTACCAAGGCCAGTGATTTAAACCTAGTGCAAGCACAAGACTTTGGCTTGCACTACGCCCGTACTTTAAAATGCTGGCAAGAGACGTTTAATCACAAAAGTGAACAGGTCTCTGCCCTAGGTTACAGCGATGACTTTAAGCGCATGTGGCAGTTTTATTTAAGTTACTGCGAAGGAGGTTTTGCTGAGCGAACCATTGGGGTTAATCATTTAGTTTTTGCTAAGCCTAGAGCTAAAATCAATTATTAATCTAGAAAGATTTTTAGTTGCCTTAAATCAATACTTAAGGATTTAGGCTTTTAAAGCCACAGCTTCTGTCTTGCTTTGCCATTGAGGATGTAATAACAAAATATTACTCTCTGTTTATTAAAAGTATTAATACGTTCAGCTATTTTGAGCATGCTATTTTTTATACATGTGGTAGCGTATTAATTAATGAAGAGTTCGTAGCAGCGACCCTAATAATAAAGGCATAACATGAGTATTCGCACTAAAAATGGCGCTAAGGCGCTGGTTAAAACACTGACTGATTCGGGTATTGATACCTGTTTTAGTAACCCTGGAACTTCTGAGATGCATTTTGTTGCCGCCTTAGATGACTCCAATATGCGAGCAGTCTTATGCTTGTTTGAAGGTGTTGCGACAGGTGCGGCTGATGGTTATGCGCGAATAGCGAACAAGCCTGCTTCTACGCTGCTGCATTTAGGCTGTGGTTTAGGGAACGGCTTGGCCAATCTACACAATGCCCGTAAAGCACGGGTTCCCATGATAAATATCATCGGTGATCATGCGCTGTATCACAAACAGTATGATGCGCCGTTAGAGTCCGATATCGAAACCGTAGCACGCAATGTGTCCAGCTGGATTCGCACCTGCCCGAGTACCGAACAGCTCGGGGCAGATACCGCCGAAGCCATCGAAGTCGCCCAACTTGCGCCGCAACAAATCTCGACATTAATACTGCCTGCTGATGTTTCTTGGGGTAAAGGCGGAACGGCTGCTAAAGCCAATTTAACCCCTGTGGCTGACATTGCCGCGGACGAAACCATTAATAAGGCTGCAGAGATTCTCAAAAAACGAGGCAAAAAAACCGCCATCTTATTAGGCCGTCGTGTCTTATTAGAAGAAGGTTTAATGGCCGCGTCAAAAATTTCAGAAAAAACAGGGGCAAAGCTCTTCTGTGAAGTATTTCCGACACGATTAGAAAGAGGAGAGGGTCTACCCTATGTAGAACGCCTCGCCTACCTAGCTGAAATGGCTTCGGTTCAGTTAAAAGGGTATGAGCATTTAATTATTATTGATACCAAAGAGCCGGTTTCTTTCTTTGCCTACCCTGGCAAAAAGAGTTATCTAGTGCCGAAAAAATGCAAGGTACTTAATCTGGTAAAAGAAGATGAAGATGCTGTCGGCAGCATAGAAGCATTAATGGAAGCCGTTGGCGCACAATTAACGGCTCCTAAATTACAGGCCTTAGATCGTCCGAAGTTACCGACAGGTAAACTCAATGCTTCCAAGGTATGTGAAGCGTTAGGCGCTTTAATGCCAGAAAATGCCATTATCTCAGACGAGGCTCAGACGTCTGGTTTAAAGCTACCGTCTTTTACCGCAGGTTCGCCTAGACATGATGTATTAACCTTAACGGGGGGGGCAATTGGGCAAGGGCTGCCCGTCGCAATCGGTGCTGCAATCGCAGGTGAAAATACCAATGGAAAAGATCGCCCGGTAATCACCTTGGTCGGAGACGGTTCAGCGATGTATACCATACAATCGTTGTGGACCATGATGAACGAGAATTTAGAGGTTACGGTTATTATTCTAAATAACCGTTCTTATGCGATTTTAAATATCGAATTAGAACGTGTCGGTGCAGAGGGTGCGGGGCCAAAGGCCAAATCTCAATTAGATTTATCTAAGACAGAAATTGATTTTGTCTTAATGGCAAAAAGCATGGGCATGCCCGCCGAAACAGTATCGACGGCTGAAGAATTTAATGACGCATTAGCGCGCGCTATTCGCGAACCAGGGCCGCACTTAATTGATGCGATAGTACCAAGTGAGTACGAAGGTCTTAAATTGAAATTCTTGCCTCATGTTTTAGGCGCAATGAGTAGAATACCTGCACCGATTGCGAAAGCATTAAAGAAAAAGCTCGCTCCTTAGTGCAGTTTGTTAGGTCAAACATGCTATTTTTGTAAGGTTTTTGTAAGTTTATTGTTAATTTATATTAAAGTGGCACCATTTTTTCTAGAATTAGCGCCTATTTCAAATAAGATTGAGCGCTAAATGAGATTCTTCTTCAGTATAGCAATGTGGCTATACAGTTCGCTGTCCACCGCCGATGATTTTATCGATTTTGAAACCTCTATTAATCAAATGTCGAGTTATTATCGCGCTTATATATTTTTTGACGGTGATGAACGATATAAAAAACCTATTTTAGACATTGCCAATAATGCTTCAAATTATGATGACTTATTAAGTGACAAACCTCAGTTGTTACAACGCTGGCGTGTGTTTATCGAGCAGGTTCATTTGGGGTTTGGAGGTGTAGGAGATTCGCAAACGATTAATTTTCAGGCCAACTGGACTCTTAAGAGTGATGAACTTAGAAATGTGCTGAATAAAGAGCTCAAAGAGCATGTTGAAATTAAGCAATCAACAGATCCTAGTTCAAAAGACTACATACGTTTGCTTCTATTGCGAATGGAAAAAATCTTAACCGCGTATATGTCTTTAACCAATGCACTTGGAGGGTTAGGGGTGTCGGCTGAATCGATTGACATTGAGGCCGAAATTTCAGAGGTATCCAATATGCTAACCCTGATAAACCCGCAAGATGATGCCTTAAAACGCGTTGCTAAAAAGTGGGCTTTTGTTAGCCGAGTATTGTTAAAATTTAAAACTCGTATCGCCCCTTATGTTGTCACCCATAGCTATGAGAAAATTAGAAAAGATATCAAAGAGCACTTAGCAACTATCAACTTAGTCTCACCTTCGATCTTAAAGTCTCACCTTCGATCTTAAAGCCTCATCTTCGACCTTAAAGATAGTACCCTGCGGCAAGGGTATTATCTTGAGTGCTATAGTTTCCCATTCTCAGTGTTTCTTTTATTCCTATCGTTAGAAGACAACTCCTCACAAAAAGACGCCATAAATCAATCACCTGCATCTAATTTCGAATATCCGACCATTCCACTGCGGATTACTAGATGTGTCTTGATTTGAGTCACTGTTTCAAGAACTGTAAAGAGTATTCTACAGCCTGTACACACTAAAACGAGTCGAGGAGAGAGAGCCATGGCTGAACGCTTTACTAAAAGCATGGCCAGAAATATGTATATGGGAGGAAGTCTTTTCTTCATTCTCATATTCGTAGGACTGACAATGGACACCGTGCGGCAGCTGCCTGAACGGGACAATCGTGAAAATCTAACAGAAGCTGTTGCCCATGGTAAAAAATTGTGGGAAGACAATAACTGCGTAGGTTGTCACTCACTATTGGGTGAGGGTGCGTATTTTGCTCCTGAACTTGGCAATGTATATTTACGTCGTGGTGGCGAAGCAGGTTTTAAGGCTTATTTTAAAGGCTGGATGAATGCACAACCACTGGGTATTCCAGGTCGTCGTGCTATGCCACAGTTTAATCTGTCGGACGAAGATTTAGATGCCTTGGCTGATTTCTTAGAATATGTTTCTAAGATTAATACTAACAACTGGCCACCTAACGTAGAAGGATAGGAGCGCATTATGAAATATGAGTCACAAGCTGTTTCCAAGCCTTATTTTATCTTTGCCATCGTCTTATTCGTCGGTCAGATATTGTTCGGTTTGATTATCGGAACCCAATACATTATTGGTGATTTCCTTTTCCCTGAAATTCCATTCAACGTTGCTCGTATGGTACATACCAACTTGCTCATTGTCTGGTTGCTGTTCGGGTTCATGGGTGCTGCGTACTACATGATTCCAGAAGAAGCTGAAACAGAATTGCACAGCCCTAAACTGGCCTGGGCATTATTCTGGATATTTGCGGCAGCAGGTACGTTAACCATTATCGGTTATTTATCAGTTCCTTATGCAACACTTGCACATATTACCGGTAACGATTTATTACCCACGATGGGACGAGAGTTCTTAGAAATGCCGACGATTACGAAAGTCGGTGTGGTAATCGTAGCGCTTGGTTTCTTATTCAACATCGGTATGACGGTTCTTAAGGGTCGTAAAACGGTTGTTAACCTAGTATTGCTAACAGGTCTATTGGGCTTAGCCTTAATGTTCTTGTTCTCTTTCTATAATCCTGAAAACATCGCGCTCGATAAATACTTCTGGTGGTATGTTGTTCACTTGTGGGTAGAAGGCGTCTGGGAATTGATCATGGCGTCTATCTTGGCTTATGTATTAATTAAAGTAACCGGCGTTGACCGTGAAATTATTGAAAAATGGTTGTATGTGATCATCGCGATGGCATTGATCTCAGGAATTCTAGGCACAGGACACCACTTCTTCTGGATTGGCGCGCCTGAGTACTGGTTATGGTTGGGTTCTATCTTCTCAGCGATTGAGCCAATTCCATTCTTCATGATGACCTTGTTCGCCTTTAATATGGTTAACCGTCGTCGTCGTGAGCACCCTAACCGTGCAGCAACTTTATGGGCGCTAGGGTGTGCAGTAATGGCATTCTTGGGCGCAGGTGTGTGGGGCTTCTTACATACACTCGCACCGATTAACTATTACACTCACGGCACACAGCTTACGGCAGCACACGGTCACATGGCCTTCTACGGTGCTTATGTAATGATTGTTCTTACTATTATTTCTTACGCGATGCCTATTATGCGCGGACGTCCAAATGGTAATAGCAACAAAGCTCAAGTAACAGAAATGTGGGGCTTCTGGTTAATGACGGTATCCATGGTATTTATCACATTGTTCCTAACAGGCGCAGGTGTATTACAAGTATGGATTCAACGTCTACCAGAATCGGGTGAGGCCTTAAGCTTCATGGCCACACAGGATAAGTTAGTCTTATTCTACTGGTTACGTTTGATCGCAGGTCTGTTCTTTATGGCGGGTCTGGTCGTTTATGTTGTTAGTTTCTTTGTAGGTGGTGATGAAGATCCTCAGCTAGAAAAAGACAAAGCAGAAGCGGCATAAATTAAATAATCACTTAACGTGATTGCAAGTTTGAAATAGCTAGGGCAGCGCACGTTGCTCTGGCTATTTTTACTTTTAGCCTTAGTTTATTATCCTTAAGGTTCAATATGACAGATAATCAATTACAGCGGTCCCGCTTAATCGTACGCAGCTTATTTTTCCTTTTATTTCTCTTAGCCCCCGTGCTCAATATTTTCAGGTTCGACTTAACCACCACTAACTTTATCGTTTTTAATCAAGTTTTGTCGTTTGGAATAAGTAAAGAATGGCTATTGGCTAGCGATTATTGGGATACCGGTTTACGTATTTTAGGTTACTTTATTTTGCCAATTATACTGACGGTGGTGGCCGGCATTTATGTCTTTTATAAATGGGGACGTATATATTGCGGCTGGTTATGTCCTCATTTTTCGGTAGTCGAATACATCAACGGCTTAATGAGTCGTCGCACCGGGCGCGTGACCCTCTGGGAAAAGGCCAAGTTTGATAGCGAGCAAGATGCCCAGCGAAGTAAAATCTTTGACTGGATCGTCATCGTACTTGTTTCCATGACCATCGCGTTTTTATGGGCCTTGGGTTTATTATCATATCTATTACCTCCCATTCCCTTATATACCGATTTAATTAATGTTGAAGTTGATCTCTACCCATCAATCTTTTTATTGGTCGCGACGACGGTTTTTACCATAGACTTTGTGCTCGCTCGCCATTTATTTTGCAAGTACGGCTGCGCATTTGGCGTTATGCAGAGTTTATTCTGGATGATGAACAGTAAGGCCATGTTGGTGAAGTTTGACCGCGATCGTGCAAAGGCCTGCCAAAGCTGTGATAAAGATTGTGAAACGGCTTGCCCAATGCGCTTGCCCGTTAGAAGCTTTAAGCGCGCCAAGTTTACCTGTACTCAATGCGCTCAGTGCATAAGCGCCTGCCAAGAAGTGCAGAAAGACAACCCAGAAGGAACCTTACTCGACTGGAGTCAAGGTGAAAAATCAAGGCACAGCTCCTTGATACCGGTCAAAACTATTGAGCCTAAAAAAAGGCACAATAACAAAATGAAATAGTGAGCGGTAAATTGTTAACCGTAAATAGTTAGCGTTAGAGCGTTTGTATTAATAACGATCGTATTTATACGGAAGAAGCAGGGTGTCATCGTGGAAGAGTATGTAGGCTTAAAATGGCACGAATACATAACGGGCAAAGCGTCAACCGATCATAAAAGCGCCACCGTGCGCTTGCAGGATCAAGGTTTTCAGATCGGCGTTTTGTTTCGGGCATTAGGCGGTGAGGCAGGCTTGCGTATTGATGCCGCATCACCTCGTGATTATTATATGCGCCGAACGCTTTTACAAAAAATAGCGGGTTCCCACGAGCAGGTGGAGTTGGCTTGGCGTGATCAAGAAGCCCTGCGTTTACCTGAAGAAATTAGCCTGTTTGCTACCGCGCAGCTGAATCAGTATTTATACCTCTGGCTAGCCGCATTAGCCGCACAGCAAGCTCAAGGTTTTCGCAACTGGTTTGTTGATAACCAGACGCTTACCCTTCAAGTTCTAACAACATACCCCGGCATGAAAGCGATTTATCGCCAGCTAGTGGATGCCTTTATAGACATACGCCCAGCCATCAATAGCCTAAGCCCCGCTGCTGCAAAGCAAGAGGTGGCGATTCGTCAGGCGTTAATGGAGCCTGGTAGCATTACTGAATTCCCCAGTGCTGAGTTTGCCCCTTGCCCCGTTTACCTTTGGTTATACCCTGGCAATATGAGCACTTGTGAAGCCGCCGATCAATCGGTGGGGGATGCCGATGAACACTCAAAAGGTGCGAGTAATAAGAAAAAGGGTAAACGCAAAAAAGCCGAGCGAGTCGAAAACTACGAAAAAAATACCGGCTTAATGGTATTTCGTTTAGAAAACTTATTCAGCTTCAGCGAGTTTGTCCCTGTTGATCGAGCAGGGGACGATACTGACGAAGAAGATGCAGAAAGTGTTGCTGACGATCTGGATGTCATCAGTATTTCTAAAAACAGGCAAGCGGCGTCTTCAAGTATTAAATTTGATTTAGATTTACCATCAAGTGAGCATGACGATCTTCAGCTCGGTGATGGCATATTATTACCCGAGTGGGATTATCGTAAGCAAAACTATCGCCAAGATTTTTGTTGTTTACTGCCGATGATTAATGAATTGGATAAAACCGACGTAGAGTTGTTAGGCTTAGGTGATGAGCCAGAAGATGCTCGTTATGGCACTCTGCCAGCACATCTAACCGCCGATGCGGCTAAATTACGCCGTCAGTTTTCAGGGTTAAAGCCTGTACGACAGTGGCTGAATCGTCAGCAAGATGGTGATGAAGTGGATCTCGATAGCTGGATGCACTTTATGGCCGATAAACGTGCGGGCGCCAGCAATGGAGAGCAAGGCTTTTATCGATCGTTTAATAATCAAACACGAGATTTATCCTGTTTAATTCTGGCCGACTTATCATTATCGACGGATGCTTATATTAATAATAAGCAGCGAGTGATTGACGTAATCCAAGACAGTTTGCAGTTATTGTGCGAAGCCTTAGCTGCAACAGGAGATCGCTTTTCGGTCTATGGATTTTCGTCGTTAAAGCGAGAGCATGTTCGTTTTAACATGATTAAGAATTTTAATGAACGCTACAGCGCGAATATTCGTGGTCGTATTCAGAACCTTAAACCTGGTTATTACACCCGAATGGGGGCTGCGATTCGACAGTCGATCAAGATCCTGTCTTCTGAAAAAAGTCAGCAGCGAGTATTGTTGATTATTACCGATGGCAAGCCAAACGACTTAGATTTGTACGAAGGGCGTTATGGCGTAGAAGATACTCGCATGGCGATTATTGAAGCTAAGCAAGCAGGTTTGCAACCATTTTGTGTGACGATTGATGAAGAAGCAGATGAGTATTTACCGCACTTATTTGGCAAAAACGGTTTTGTGGTGATCAAAGATCCTGCCCAACTGCCTAAAGAACTACCGCGCCTTTATGTTAATCTGACGCAGTAGGATCAGGCTGACCATTGAGTAGTGGGGTAGTGATTTTAAGGGGGCGAGTAATTTTTTGATTTTTGGTATACAGTTTTATTCTAATCAATAGCGACTCTGTTAATTCCGTACCCTTAGCGAGTAAAGTTGAGCCACCATCGGTTCTTAGGTATTCCATGAGTATCATCCCTGGTAACAAGTCATCGACATCTACCGTACGAATATTTTTCCCTTCTAGCTCATCATCGATGTCAATGGTGGCGAGTTTTTCGATGAGATCTGAATAGATATTTAAGTCTTGTTTCATCAACTGAATAGCCGATGCTTTATTGTGCCCAGACTCTAATAGCTTATCAAAATGCAGTGCCAGCTTTAATAGGTCTGCGCCCAGCTGAATTCTGTTTTCATGATAACTGTTATTCTTATTGGGTAAATTACCTAGGTCGCCAGAAAGCCTAACCATTTCGGCAATCGATTCTAAACGAGGAATATGTTTAATCAATTTGCTACTGACCAACGGAATATCTTGCACGATATTTTTTTCTTTAGAGGTCAGCTTGCATTGCTGATCTAGTGCTTTCTCCAACAGTTCATCGGGTAAGGTGAAGTAACCTAAACTGTATAGCATTCCAGCGACTTCAAAATCCCATGTGTCTATTTCGCCTAGCTCAGTCGCCATGTGAAGAATGTATTTTTTTATACGGTTAAAGTTACTAAAAATACTCGGTTTTACCATGGCCAGTAATTCACTGAGCAACTCGATTGAACCTTTAACCGTTTTCTCTAACAGCTCTTTTTCACTGTGCACCAATCGATATTGGCGAACTGCGTTAATGAGTGTTTCTTGCAGCACTTCATGTGGGCAAGGCTTCGTCAAAAAACTAAAAATTTGCCCCTTATTAATGGCCGTCATCGCCGAGTTAAGATCGGTTTGTCCTGTTAATAATATCCTAATGCTATTAGGGGAAATGCCTTTGGCTTTTTCTAAAAATTCAGCGCCGCTCATGTTAGGCATACGCATGTCAGAAACGATTACCGCAAACTCGCTTTCGACCGCCATTAATTCTAAAGCCTCCTGACCGCCGGTTGCTGTATAGATATGGGCTTTCTTTCTGAATTGTCGTTTAAAAGAGCTAAGAAGGTCAGGCTCATCATCAACGAACAATATCTTTTCTGGAATGGTCAAGACTCTCCCCCTTGGTTATGACTCTGTATCTGCATAAGGTAATTGTAGAATAAAAGTTGTGCCTTCGCCTGAGAGTGTTTCGAAAAATAATTCACCATTATGGCGCTCTTTAATGATGCGGTAAGATAGGGCCAAACCTTGTCCAGTACCCTTGCCAACGTCTTTAGTCGTAAAAAAAGGGTCAAATATTTTCTCTTGAATTTCCACAGGAATACCGCCCCCGGTATCACTAATTCGAATCTCTGCATAGGACTCTTTACGCAAGGTCTGAATAAGAATTTTTCCTTTATCAAACTCACTGTTGTTTTCAACGACCTCTTTAATTGCATCAGCCGCGTTTACAATAAGATTAAGGATCACTTCATTAAATGGGCCTGGATGACACATAACAAGTGGCAGCTCTGGGTCTAAATCAAGGTCTAATTCTGAGTGGTATTTCCACGTATGTTTGGAAATGATAATAGTACTTTCGATGCAGTGATTAATATTGGTCGCTACTTTTTGTTCAGAGTTTGGGTGTGAATATTCTTTCATGGCTTTTACTATGTTACACACTCTATTTACGCCTTCTGTGGTTTGGTTAAAGGCAAGGGGTAACTCTTTGCTCAAGTAGTCAAAGTCTGCTGCTTCAAAGATGGCCGATAGCATCTCTTCATCAAGGGTTTTATTGATCAAGTTTTTTTGTATTTTGTTAAGCGCTTTTGCGGTATCGGTAAAAGATTCTCTGAGAAAGTTTAAATTGTCGCTGATATACTGCATCGGAGTATTGATTTCATGCGCAATCCCAGCAGAAAGTTGACCAATGGATTCTAGATACATAGATTGCTGGTGTTTTTTCTCTAAGTATTTTTTCTCCGTAATATCATCCATCAACAATAAGTACCCCATAAACATGCCATTAGCTTCAGAGAATGGAGTGATGGCGACTGAAAGAATGCGGTCTTTTTCGGCATCCGATCTTTTATAAAATACATCGAAGCGGTCGGTTGTTGTGTTTAGATTTAAACTATCGTAAAGCTTGGATATCAAGGTAGGCCAATCACACTGTATTCCTAAATCAAATAACCTCTCACCAAGAGCTTGTTTACTGGAATAACCAAAATATTTCTCAGCTTGATCGTTCCAATGGGTAATGCAATCATGTTTATTAATGCCAATAGCAGCAGAACTCATCTCATTAATTAGTCGTAAATTCTGTTGGTAAACCTGTTCAAAATGCTCTCTTTCTTTCGCTAAAATAAAAATATCAGATAAGGTTTGTGACATATTCTGGTAGTAACTTTCTTCCTCTGATAGGTGGACCATTATATTCTGTGTTTCAACTTCGATTTTTAAAAATGAAAAAATCGAATTGTTATTATTTAGAGGAATTGTAAATCTTGTTCGTTCATCAATCTGCCTTTTATAGTACTTAAACGTATCGTTCTCTTTAAAAGAGTGTTTTATCGTGAAAATTTCCTTCTGGAATTCAAACATAACATCATCTGAATCATCCGCTCCTGCGTGAGCAATGCAATCAACCTTGTCTTGATCAACGGTATAGATGCTCGCTGAGCTACAGTTAGACCTAGAGCTTTGTGAATTAATTATTTGGCAAGCGGATTGTGCAACATCTGCCAGACTTTTTTTATCTAATAACAGTTCTAATAAACTGCTGCTGATTAATTTTCGTTGGTTCGAGGTATGGAACGAGTGGTAATTAATCGAGCGCTGGATACCTGAGACAAGTACGTGTAATAACATGCGGGGGGTGATTAAATTTATGTCTAAAATGTCATCAAAGCCTACATAGTCAAAGTTCTTTAAATCTGTCGGATTTGGGCTTTCTGATAAAGCAAGAATAGGAGCATAGGAATAGATGCTTCTAAGTTGTATGCAATCTTCTTTGTATCTTTCTAGGTTGATCGAAGAGATGTTTACAATGATGATATCAAGCGTATTACGACTAATATAATCAACAGCATCACGAAAGTTATCCGTATCATAAAAGGATGAGATACAGTATTCGTCATCACTAAAATTATTGATGCCATTAATTAACGTAATAATCGCTTCTCTAGATGCCGGATTATTATCTAATACCATAAGATTAATATTCATTAATACTTATCCAATTGTTATTTGCACATCTACCGATACTCATAAGCGGCCAAATTGTTCACCCTTTAAGTATGTTAAAAAGTTTAGACCAAGTTTTATAGAGTGAGGGAAGAGGGGTTAAAATATTGGGTCTAATGTTGATCTGCATCGTTAAAAAGTATGAGTTTTGATAAGGATTGATCTTGCGGGCATGAAAGAAGTATTGAGACATAAAAGAGCGTATTGTGCTTGTGTCTGAATCGGCTTTGTGAGATACGTTGTTGAGTATTTAAACAAAAAGGTATCCGACTGTGACTACGCCTGAAAACACGCCTGACAATACACCTGAAAAGACGCTTCAAAGTACGATCAATCGCTCAGACATTAAGACGGTGCGCATTGATATCATATCGGATGTCATGTGCCCGTGGTGCGTTATTGGTTATCAAGGGCTCAAGCAAGCATTAAGTCAGTTAGACGGTGAAATTGAGGCCGATATTCACTGGCAGCCGTTTGAACTGAATCCGAATATGCCACCAGAAGGGCAAGATTTAGGCGAGCACATTGCTGAAAAGTACGGCAGCACCCCAGCGCAAAGCCAGAAAAATAGAGATCAGATCACTCAGTTAGGCGCTAACTTAGGTTTTACCTTTAACTTTACCGAAGGTAAGAAAATTCTGAATACGTTTAAAGCCCATCAGCTTTTACACTGGGCAGGCGAGACATCGACAGTCCAGACAGAGCTGAAAATGGCGTTACTGCATGCGTATTTCACCGACGGTCGCGATGTCAGTGATGAAACCGTGCTCGCTGAAATCGTCCAAGAAGTCGGGCTAGAGGCTGATTTTGCTAAAACACTGCTGGAGGACCAAGTGTATAGCGGTGATGTTAGAGCCCTTCAAAATAAATGGCGAGAACTGGGTGTGACCGCTGTTCCAACATTTATCATTAATGAAAAATTCATGATATCAGGTGGTCAGCCGCCCGAGGCCTTCGTTCAAGGGCTACGCCAGATTACCGATTCAATTTAAAGGATTTCATTAAGAGCTTACTAGCAGCTACTCGGGTAATTTGTTAAATCACCTTCAAATATTGCCTCATTCAGGTTTTAATACCGCCAATTTTATTCGGTTATATTGGCGGTATTATGTTTAAGTGGTGGGTTCTCTTAACCCTGTATTTGACTCAGGGCTTACCACACGGTTTTTTCAGCCAAGCCTTGCCTACCTTATTGCGTCAGCAGGGCATGAGCCTTGAAGCGATTGGCTTAATGTCATTGGTTTCTTTGCCTTGGGTGCTCAAGTTTCTGTGGGCGCCTTTGCTTGACCATTACCAACCGTTAAAGCGTTTAACAGGCGGACGCATCGATGGTCATATTCGTAAAACTTGGATCATCTCAGCGAATGCCATTGCAGCGCTCGTATTACTATTTATCGCCTCAATGCCGCTAGAATACTGGATTAACCAAGCGGCTGTAGGTTTGGCGTGTGCGCTGCTGGTATTGACGGTTTTTGTCGTAACCCAAGACATCGCAACGGATGCCCTAGCGGTTGAAAATATTCCAACCGCCCAACGTGGCTTTGGTAATAGTCTACAAGTTGCGGGTTATCGCATCGGCATGATTATTGGCGGTGGCTTATTGTTAGCGATCTTTGCTCAGCTTGGCTGGACAGGAACGTTATGGGCGCTAGCGGGGCTGATGATATTAGGTTTAATACCGTTGTGGTTTTGGCAACCTGCGCCAGTAAAAGTGAATAATGAGCCTGTGCTTCAGCATTGGATGGGCTTTTTACGACTGCCAGGCGTTGGGGCGTGGCTGTTATTATTACTCACTTATAAAGTTGGCGATGCCTTTGGCACTGTAATGATACGACCGCACCTTGTCGACTTAGGTGTCACACTGCCAGAATTTGCCGAATTATTAGGTGTTTGGGGTACGGTTGCAGGATTGCTTGGGGCGCTAATGGGGGGCGTATTGCTGAAGGTCTTTAGTCGCCTTCAGGCCTTGATCGTATTTGTTGCCTTAGAAGGGCTTGCAATAGGGCTTTATTCGCTATTAACCACGTTAGATTGGACGTTGATTTATACCTTAATCATCACCGAGCACATTACTGGCGGTATGGCGACGGTTGCCTTGTTTACGGTCATGATGGATCGTTGTCGAGAAGCCAGTGCAGGATCTGATTATGCATTACAATCGTGCCTGGTAGTTTTATCTACGTTAGTGGCCAGTTCGGTTGCGGGCTTCTTCGCCGCCCAATTTGGCTATGTATTACATTATTATTTTGCTGCCGCCTTGTGTGGGTTGGCGGTGTTGGTTTTATTGTTAAATCGTTATAAATTTTTTAAGCAGTAGGTTTTAAAATGTCAGAGAGTATATTTGAGCATCAGATGGATGCTAAAGGCTTATTTTGCCCAGAGCCTGTCATGATGTTGCATGATGAAATACGCAAAATGGCCATTGGTGAAGCGATTGAAATTCAGGCAACAGACCCGTCAACTCGACGTGACTTTATTAAGTTTTGCAGTTTTTTAGGGCATGAACTGGTATTAGATGAAGAGAGAGAAGGGGTTTTCTTTTACGTGATACGCAAGACTTGTTGATTGTTTAACCTTGATAAAAAAGACTACAACAGCTGAGCGGTGCTCATCTGTTGTAGTCTAGTGTAGTAGTCGTCTTGCTAGTAGCCTAGCAAGAACTTCTTAAAGCTGCTTAGCGGCAGCAAGAAGAGCCTGGTTATAACGTTGCTGCCACGTTGGGTCTGCGCTGAGTGTTAACCACTGGCTAACGGAGTCACAGATTTGCTGCTGCAAGCTACCCGATTGACCTAAGCCTTGTGCCAAGCGTTGTACTTGATACGCCATGCGTGCTTGCTGATCTTCCGCAGGAGACGGCAGCTCGGCGGCAATCTCTAAAGCGATACAGGCATTACGTAAATCATCGCTATTACTTAATTCACTAGAAGTCTCACTCCACTTATTTTCAAGTAATAACTTATCAATACCTTGCGGTAGTTTTAACGCTGTTTCATCGGCTTTATACAATGACTCAGCCTGCGCAGCATCGCTTGCTTTGATGCTGATTGCGGTAAGCTTGTCGGCAAGCGTTACCCATGCTTGCTGCTTTTTAGCAACTTTTGCTTCAGATAATACATTCTCTTGCAGCTGCTGAGCGTCACTAAGACGCTTGCGTAACTGAGCATAAAGCGCTTTAGGCAACGATAGCTCAGCAAACTCTGCACTGCAGTTTTGTAGAATATCTTTGCTTTCTGCGTTGCTCAGTTTCGCCGCCGCTTCTGCTTTAATAATGATCGCTTGTGCGGATTCAATATTCGCTTCAATTTGTACTTTATTTTGTTGGCGCTGTTCATCACGGCGAGAGAACACCGCATCACACGCAAGGCGGAATTCTTGCCATAGCTTTTGATCAGCTTTGTTTGGCGTCATACCAATGGTTTTCCAAGACGATTGCAGCTGCTTGCTTTCTTCAATCGCTTGGCTTAACTCTTCGACATTTTGTAGCGATTTTGCTTGCTCAATTAACGCTTCTTTCGCTTCAATATTACGCTGGTATTCAGCTTTGATGTGCGCGTAAATTTTGTCAGATATGTCTTGTAAGCTGGCTTGACTATTTTTGTGTTCGTTACGATCAACCGGAGAGAAGCTGCGGAACGTTTCACGAGCGGCATCAAGGGTTTTTTGGACAATTCCCCAATCAGCTGTATCCCAATCCATGTTGGCTTCGTAATCAATTAACTGAGCCACTAAAGCCTGTCGATTCACTAAGTTTTGTTCGCGTTGTTTTGCCATATCGGCATAGTGTGCTTTGCAAGGCTCGTAAGCTTTGTCGGCAGCACTGCGGAAACGAGTCCATAACACTTTGTCATCTTGGCGAGCGATAGGGCCAATGGTTTTCCATTCTTCTTGCAGTGTATGAATCTTGTCGGCCAGTAAAGATGGGTCCATCTCGCTATCGACCAAGTTTTCCATGCTTACGCACAGTGCTTCTTTTTTAGGCGTGGCGGCATAACCCTGCCAATCACGAATCTCGGTTAATTGTGCGGTTAGATTCTGATATTGACGCTGGAATTTTTTAGACTCTTGCTGACTGATTTTTTTCATTGCCTGAACAGCCTGTTGATGACACTTGTTAGCGTCTTTCAAATGGCCTTCAGCAATGTGATCTTCTAGCTCGGTTAGCAATTGAGCAAGTTTTTTAGAACTGTCTGCTTCGTGAGCGCTGATGTTTTGATTGTGCTTGATGACACGTTGTAAGGCGTTATCAAGAGCAACTAATAGGGCAGGAGTTTCTAATACGATATGGGCAGCAGGGGATGTCCAACTAAGCTGCTTTACCAGTTTGGTTAATTCTTTTTGAAGATTCTGGCTCTTACTTAAGCTGGTTTTTTCTAACGACTCGCACTGCGCAACAAGTGTTTCAAGCGCTTCTTTTTGCTCTGACAACTGAGTGCGTGTTGAATTAAGGGCAAGCCAGGCGTGTAAGGTAGTTTCAAAGGCTTTGGTCTGAGCGGGTTCTGCTTGAGTGATTTTTTGTGTACTTTTCCAGTTGTTTTCTAACTCGGCTAACTGCTCTGACAGTTGCTCGTTTAGCTCAAGAGTTTCTAACTGTGCTAATAGAGAAACATAGTTTTCTTTTGCTTCTGCAATGGCCGCTCGTTTTTCTTGAGCGGCTTTTTCTTCGGCAACATGCTCGGCTAAAATATCTTCACACTTAACCAATGCCGTATTGAAATCTTGCAGCTGTTGCTGACTTTGACCACTAAGCGCAGCCCAGTTTTGTTTTAGTAGCTGCAGACGGCCGTTGTATTCTGGTGAATAAGCGCTTTTACCAATCTGTTGAGCATTAGTGATGGCGCTAGCAATTTTTTCTTGGCGAAGTTTTTCACCGTCTTCAGCCGCTTTACTCGTGGCTAGCTGGTCTTTGCAGAAACGATAAAGCGCTTTGTCCTTACCTTGAGCAATAAGCATGAGCTTCTGCAAAGAATCACTTTTTTCTAAGCCATGGGCTGCTGCAAGGCGTACTTTTGAGACGGGGTTATTACTCGCAATATCAAGACGGATATCTTCGCTGCCCAATTTATTAATCGCGGCTAAGCGTAATTCGTCATCTTGGGTATAGGTTGCAATATTGACCAAGTCGTTATCATTTTTTACCGAAGCTAAATCTGCAATACTTTGGTTGGGTAAGAGTCGTACTAAATGTTGCTGCTGAGCTTGCTGACGCAGTTCAGTATGATCGCAGACCAAAAAAGACGCCAATTGCTGAGGTGACTTGATTAAGGCTAAAGCGCTAGAGCGTACGCTCAAATCAGTATCTTGCTCGGCAACTTGAGCTAAAATATTTTCGTCGCTGAGTTTGGCTAATGCCAACTTCCGAACGGCCGGATCTTTGTGCTGCCACTTCGGTTTAAAGATGGAAGGTTTAAAAAGATTTTCTAATAACGCCATGTAATTCTTCCTGGAACAAATGCACAAAAGGCTTAAATGTAAATAAGGGCTATTCTACTACTAATTTAGCAATCATAGAATTGGGTTAGAGCAATTGCTGTGCTAATATCGCCACATTCTATAGCTCGACATCCTAAAACTAAATAACTATAACAAGGATATACTCAATGAAGTGGCTTAAATACGCTCTAATTTCGCTCTTACTCGTTCTACAAGGCTGTGCCTCAATGGGCATCTCAGATTATCCACTGGCTGAGTTGACCGAAAAATACACTGATGAAACCTCAAAATTTATGGCGGTAGATGATTTAATTATTCATTATCGCGACGAAGGCACCGGACCAACGCTAGTATTACTTCACGGCGTAGCGTCATCGCTTCATACTTGGGATGGTTGGGTTAATCGCTTAGCACCTCATTATCGAATCATTCGCATTGATCTACCGGGCCACGGCTTGACCGGAAGTGACCCAACGATTGAGCGCTATGAGATTGCTTATATGATTAATAAGCTCGAAAAATTCCTCAACAAACTCAGCATCGACGAAATTTATTTGGCGGGTAATTCTTTAGGGGGTTACATCGGCTGGAATTATGCGCTGCACCGCCCAGATCGTATTAAAAAGATGGTCTTATTAGATTCAGCGGGTTTCCCGCAAGACATGCCCTTTATCATGAATTTTGCTGCATTGCCGGTAATCGGTGAGATGGCGGGTTTTATGATGCCGAAGTTCATTGTTAATAGAAACGTTAAACAAGCCTTTGGTGATAGCGACAAAGTGACGGACAAACTACAGCAGCGTTATTTTGACTTAACCATGCGTCAAGGTAATCGTGAAGCCTTAGTCAATGTCTTCCGAACTATGAAAGAGCAAAGCACAAATGAACATTTGGGTGACCGCATTAAAGATATCGAAACGCCGACATTATTAATGTGGGGGAGCGAAGACGAATGGGTACCTCTGAGTATTATGCAGCAATTCCATCAGGCATTACCGAACTCACAAACCATCGTTTACGAAGGTGTGGGCCATATGCCAATGGAAGAATTACCGGTTCAGACGTCTCGTGACGCACATTCATTCTTTACGCTAGGCAAAACATTGGCAGAGCCTTTGGTTCTAGCGCCTTAAAGAGACAATTTTAAATACTATCTAAATACTAGAAGCGGGGCTGATTGTTCGGCCCCTATAAAGTAGGTGTAATGAGTCAATCTATTCTTTGGTACGATTACGAAACCTTCGGCGCGGATCCTTCATTTGATCGGCCTGCTCAATTCGCCGGTATTCGCACCGACGAAAATTTAAATGAAATCGACGAACCGGTGCAACTGTTTTGTCGCCCCAGCCCCGATTACCTTCCTCATCCGCAAGCTGCCATGATTACCGGCATTACTCCCCAGCAATGTTTACAAGATGGCCTGCCTGAAAATGAATTTATCGACCAAATTAATCAAATCTTCTCAGTGCCAGACACCTGCGCAGCGGGCTATAACAGCATTCGGTTTGATGATGAAGTAACGCGTTATACGCTTTATCGCAATTTTTATGATCCTTATGAACGTGAATATAAAAACGGCAATTCTCGTTGGGACATTCTCGATGTCATGCGTTGTGCATATGCGTTACGCCCCGAAGGCATCAACTGGCCTAAAAATGCGGAAGGCAAAGTCAGCTTTCGTTTAGAAGACTTAACCGCCGCCAATGGCATTGATCTGGGTAAAGCCCACGATGCCGTGGTCGATGTGCGCGCAACGATTGCGGTGGCAAGGCTGCTATTAGAAAAGCAACCTAAGTTATACCGTTATCTATTTGAACATCGCGCTAAGCACAAACTGGCTGCATTAGTCGACGTTGATAATAATAAGCCCTTGGTTCATGTTTCGGGAATGTACGGCGTTGATCGTGGTTGCATGGCGATAGTCGTACCTTTGTGTTGGCATCCAACCAATAAAAATTCCTTTATCGCCTTTGACCTGTCTACAGACCCGAATACTTTAGCGGGCTTGACGGTTGAACAAATGCAGCAGCGATTGTTTTCTAAGCAAGCCGATCTACCAGAAGGCATTGAGCGCTTAGGCTTAAAAGAAGTGCATATTAACAAAAGCCCCGTGCTTGCCCCGGCCGCTACATTAACCCCAGATCAAGCAGCACGCTGGGAAATATCGGGTGATGTATTGCGTGCCAATTTAGCCGCACTAAAAACACTTTTAGCTCAAGACGGCTCTGTGTTGCAAAACTTGCATGGGGTGTATACCCAGCGAGAATTTGCCGAAAAAACCGATGTCGATACCATGCTCTATAGTGGTGGTTTTTGGAGTGGCATGGATAAAAAAGCCATGGCGCAAATACATGCAACGTCTCCTAAAATGCTTGGTAGTCTTAACGTTCAGTTTCAAGATCCGCGTGGAGAAGAGATGTTCTTCCGCTTTCGTGCTCGTAACTACCCAGAAAGCTTGCAAGAAGACGATCATGAACGTTGGGCAAAGCATTGCTCCGACAGCCTACTAGGCAATGGCCCTGGTTTGAATTTTGAACAGTTTGGTATTGCGCTGCAGCAGGCGTTCCAAGACTATCAGCACGACCAAGATAAAATGTTCGTCTTGCAAGAGCTGCAACTGTACGCCGAATCGATTTATCCGGCCGATGGGTTTTAAGAGTTCGATCAGCCATAAACAAAAAAAGCCTCGGTTAATGATAACCGAGGCTTTTTTTGTACTTGCATTTGTACTTGTATTTTAGCCAGTAGAGCACTGGCTAAAATATTTCAGATAAAGCCTAAGCTTTTACTTCAGCCCAAAGATCGTACTCATCGGAGTGCGTTATCTCAACTTCAACGAAGTCCCCAGGGGCGCAATCGAAGTATTCATTCAGATAAACCATGCCATCAATATTGGGTGCATCTGCAACCGTACGGCCAACTGCGCCTTCTTCGTCTACATCGTCAATCAATACCGTCATGGTCTGGCCAACACGGCGAGCCAGTTTACGAGTGCTAATTTCTTGAGCTTTGGCCATGAAGCGTTCCCAGCGATCTTGCTGAATATCTTCTGGCACATGATCCGGCAGGGCATTTGCGCGTGCGCCTTCAACTGGGCTGTATTTAAAGCAACCAACGCGATCCAATTCTGCTTCTTCTAACCAGTCTAAAAGAATCTGGAAGTCTTCTTCCGTTTCACCCGGGAAACCCACCACGAAGGTAGAACGTAATACAATATTGGGTGCAATTTCACGCCATTTTTTAATACGCGCTAAGGTGTTTTCAGCGTGAGCAGGGCGCTTCATTAACTTCAAAACCGCTGGGCTTGCATGCTGAAATGGAATATCTAAATACGGCAGGATATGGTTTTCAGCCATCATAGGAATGATGTCGTCAACGTGCGGGTAAGGGTAAACGTAATGCAAACGTACCCAAACACCCATCTTGCCTAGCTCTTGGCAAAGAGAAAGCAGATTGGTTTTAACCGGAGCACCATTCCAGAAACCGGTGCGGAATTTCATATCAACGCCATACGCGCTGGTATCTTGAGAAATGATCAACAGCTCTTTTGTACCGGCATCGACTAAACGTTTTGCTTCTTCTAATACATCACCAATGGGGCGACTAACGTGCTTGCCGCGCATATCTGGGATGATGCAGAAAGTACACTTGTGATTACAGCCTTCAGAAATCTTTAAGTACGAATAATGACGAGGAGTCAGTTTAACGCCCTGAGCCGGAATCAAATCGGTGAACGGGTCGAAGTCTGGATTAGGTGGCACCCACTCGTGAACCGCTGTCATGACCTCTTCATACGCATGCGCGCCAGAGATAGACAGTACACCAGGGTTTTCTTTCTTAATCAGCTCGGCGTCAGCGCCTTTACCCATGCAACCTGTAACAATGACCTTGCCGTTAGACGTCATGGCTTCGCCGATGGCATCTAGAGACTCTTGTTTTGCCGCATCGATGAAGCCACACGTATTAACCACCACTACGTCAGCATCTTCGTAGGTATTGGTAATGTCGTAACCGTCCATTTTCAATTGCGTAAGAATACGTTCAGAATCGACGCTATTTTTTGGACAGCCGAGGCTTACGAAGCCAATTTTTCCGCTACTATCATGCTTGCTAGAAGCGATTAGTTCGCTAGGATTCTGTGGATCAATCGAATGGGTGTTATCTGGCATTGTTGGCTCATCAAGGTAGATCTAATAATGCGCGGATTTTATCTTAAATAGACGAAATTGGCTATCAGACTCTCTTTGTCATGCTAAATGATTGAGGGGATTAAGGGTGGTCAAATACGCAGTAAGTCGGTAAATTGCATAGAACTTAATGCTCTAAATTGGAATGGCCCCTCATGGAATTAACTTCATCTTTAAAGCTGCACTTTGGCTTTGATCAATTTCGAGGCGGGCAAGAGCAAACGATTCGCCAGCTGATTGCGGGGCAGTCGTCGCTAGCGATTTTTCCTACGGGCTCGGGTAAATCTTTGTGTTATCAACTTACCGCCTTGCATCTACCTCATGTCACCTTGGTCGTATCGCCCTTATTAGCCTTAATGAAAGATCAGCTTGAGTTTTTGGCGAGTAAAGGTATTGCTGCTGCGAGTATTGATTCGACATTGAGCGGGGATGAAAGTCAGCAGGTCATGGCGGATGTGCGCTTGGGTAAAATTAAGATTTTAATGGTCTCGGTTGAGCGCTTTAAAAATGAACGCTTTCGTCAGTTCATTAATGCCGTGCCCATTTCAATGCTGGTGGTCGATGAAGCGCACTGTATATCAGAGTGGGGGCATAACTTTCGCCCAGACTATCTTAAGCTGCCGGTGTATTGCCAAGAGCTGAATATTCCCTTAGTGCTACTATTAACCGCCACGGCGACCCGAAAGGTTAAAAACGACATGGCGGCTAAGTTCGATATTCAGCCGCAACATGTCATCCAAACAGGCTTTTATCGCGCGAACCTCGATTTAGCCGTACTCCCCGTTGCTGAAAATGAAAAATCGCAAGTATTAGTGCAAAGTATTCGCCAGCAACAACAGATATTTACCGCGTCAGGGCTACAATCTGCGGGCATTGTTTATGTCACATTGCAACACAGCGCAGAACGCGTAGCGGCTTATTTACAAGGCGCAGGGATTAACGCGGTGGCGTACCACGCGGGTTTTGATTCCGACAAACGACAACAGATTCAAAATGACTTCATGCAAGGCCGTACCGATGTCGTGGTGGCTACAATCGCGTTTGGGATGGGCATTGATAAATCTGACATTCGATTTGTGATTCATTACGACTTACCCAAATCGATAGAAAACTACAGCCAAGAAATTGGCCGAGCAGGGCGCGATGGCCAGCCTTCCAACTGCTTAACCTTAGCCAACTTGGATGGTTTAAATACCGTTGAGAACTTTGTCTATGGCGATACTCCCGAGTTATCGGCCATTGAATATTTATTAGAAAATATTCGCCAAGAAAGTAAACCTTCCGCGCGAGAAAAAGACGTCTCAGAATGGGAACTTCAGGTGGTGGGACTATCGAATGCGAGTAATATTCGACAACTCCCATTAAAAACATTATTAGTGCAGTTAGAAATGATGAAAGTCATTAAGCCTATGTATGCGTATTTTGCCGAATTCAAATATAAGTTCTTACGTGACAAAGAATCGATACTGGCCATGTTTGAAGGGGAGCGTCGAGCTTTCTTAAGTGCCCTATTCACAACCAGTCAATTCAAAAAAGTATGGGCCGTTCCTGATTTTGACGCGCTATTTCGCAGCTATCAATCAGACAGAGCACGAGTGATTACTGCCCTCGATTACCTTGCTGAAAAACAACTCATTGAACTTGAAAGTAAAAAAATGACGGAAGTCTTTCAAGTGCATCAAGAAGCCTTGCATCAGCCACAACTGGCTGCAACCTTGCATCACTATTTTGTTGATAAAGAAGAAAAAGAGATAAAGCGTATTGCATCACTGGTACGTTTTTTTGAGCTGGATAAATGTTTAAGCTCTAACCTTGCTCGATACTTTGATGATCAACAAGCGCCACAAACATGCGGCCACTGCTCGGTTTGTCGAGGGCAGGTGGCCAAATTGGAATACAGTCAGCAACCGAGCTGGCCAACGAATGAAGACATTCAACAAAGCTTAACTGGGCTGGCCAAGACACTAGAAGGAAAGGTCGAGTTGACGTTAGATATTCAGTGTCGGTTCTTAGCGGGTATCAGCGTGCCCGTTTTTGCACGCAATAAAGTAAGGCAGCTACCGGGCTTTGCAAGTTGTGAACAGCTGCGCTATGCCGATATACGACAGCGTATCAGCGAATAGGTTGAGATAGTATTGATAGAGCAGTTTGATAGAACAGCTTAATAGAGCAGTTTGAAGTAGCCGCTAGCGATCAAAACGTTTAGCAATAGAGAGGCTAATTGCCTCTTTATTTATAAGTAAATTTTCAAAAGACATCGGCTTACAAATGCCAAATCCCTGAGCGTAATCGACGCCAATATCTTTTAGCGTGAAGACAATATTTTCATGCTCAACCCACTCAGCCACCGTTTGAATGTTCATAGCCGTTGCAATGTCGGTAATGGATTTTACGAACGCATGATCAACAATATCTTCTTCTATGTTTTTCACAAATGCGCCATCAATCTTTAAATAATCAACCGGCAAAGCTTTAAGGTAACTGTAGGACGACATGCCTGTACCAAAATCATCTAATGATACTCGACTGCCAAGTTCTCTTATCTGACTAATGATTTTACTCGCAAGCTCCACATTAGCGATGGCATTCGTTTCGGTGATTTCAAAACAAAAGTTAGACCCCTCAATGTCATGTTTAGTGAGCGCGTTTTTAATGGTGCTCAAAAGTTGGTCATGATTCAACGCATCGGCGGTTAAATTAATAGAACAAAAACCGACATCAAAATTATCTTTAATGGCTTTAAACTGAGCAATCGCACGATCAATGACGCGTTGATCAACGTCCCAAGTTGCATTGTATCGCTCAGCGGCGGGCATAAAACTGTTGGGATAAATAGTCTTACCATCTTTGCCTTTCATTCTGACCAATGCTTCAAATCCACACGCAGAATCACCCGTGATGTGTTTTATAAGCTGATATTCAAGGAAAAGTCTTTTTTCATCAAGCGCTTTGCGCAACGTAACCAGACTTTCCATCTCGCCAAAGCGTTCAGATAGACCGCTGTCTTCAGGAAGATAAAGGTGATTCCTGTTTCTTCCGGCTTCTTTTGCAGCGTAACAGGCTGAATCGACACAGCTTAGGATTTTTTCTTTATCGCCTTCTAATGTGCTCAGATGCAAAATACCAATACTG
The DNA here is from genome assembly GCA_963851095.1 of uncultured Gammaproteobacteria bacterium. GTDB lineage: Bacteria > Pseudomonadota > Gammaproteobacteria > Pseudomonadales > Oceanobacteraceae > Oleispira. Next base: position 301,541 of record CAWKOX010000010.1, read on the forward strand.
CTACTGACGGTGAAGGTATTATCATCCCAGTTAAAGCGATAACTGGAAATTGAATGCTTAATACGTTCAGCAATCGCCAACGACGATTCAACTGAAGGGGCTTGAATGATCATGGCAAATTCATCGCCACCAATGCGCGCAAGAATATCACCCTCCCTTAATGTGGTAGCAATGCGTTTACTGATGGCAATAAGCAATTGGTCGCCAGCTAAGTGACCAGCAGTATCGTTTACAACTTTGAATTGGTCTAAATCCAAGTAAAAAATAGCGTGTTCATTACGACTGTCTTTACGCAATAATTCTTCAATAAAATTATCAAATGCTCGGCGGTTATAAGTCCCCGTTAAATCATCGTAAGACGCATAGATTTGCAGTTGCGAATTAGATCGCGAAATTTCTAATAGATACTTCTTAACCAAAGCAGTTTTAATATTATAAAGCGTTGCAAGTCTGCCGAAGTCACCATTTTTAAAACCTTCTATCAGTGTTTCGCCTTCAGGATTATTAGCATACTTACGAATGTGCCGACTAATTAAAATAAGCGGGCGAATAAAGTAATATCGAATAAAGAAAAAGAATACCGACATAGTAATAATGATGGGAATAAATAGCTGTTTGGAGGTTTCTTTAATGATATTAGAAACAGCCGTAAAGTCAGTAGAGGTTGGCGTGACAACGACTAACTTCCAATAAGACTCCGGAATGTGGAAGATTGAAGCATTCACTTTTTCTTGCAGCAAAAAATCATCATTTAACTGAAAGTGTTCCAATAAATAACTATTGTCCAAGGTCTCATCGATGTGACTGAGGATGGAAGAGGCCATGATCTCCGCTTGTTCTTGGGTGACTTGGTAACTGTTATCGTGAAAATACTCGGCCATTTTTTGGTGCTGCGATTCGAACTCGGGGTGAGTATGATAAATTCGCTCAGAAAGGTTCAGAAGGCGTTCCGCAAGTTGTTTGAACTTTGGTTGTGTCGCCGCTAACTCAGCAATATTCGAGATCTGGTGTAGGCGCTCAGCTTCTGGGTTTTTATCGAACTCTTTTTCAGATGTACGTACTTTAGACTGAGGAAAACTGATGAATTTATTATTCTGATCGACCAGAAACACATAGCCACCGAGTTTTTCTGACTGCTGCTTAAAAAAAGTATTTAAACCCTCAAGCTTCATATCAATGGTTGTTGCGCCGATATATTGCTCGTTTTTCCGAATAGGTAGGGTACAAGTCACCATCGGCTCTTTCGAAAATGGATCAACGTATGAGCGTGACCAATAACAGGTTTTATTCAAAAACTTAGCCGGGACATACCACTCCTCATTACGGTAGCCTTTGCCACCTTGGAGGTTGTAGTCGTTATAAAAGTCGAGTTGCCCCAGCTCATTCTTGCCCCAGAAATAGCTGTTCTTGTCTTTATTGGGATCTAAAGCATTAGGTTCCGGCCAAATACCACCCCCAGCAACAAGGTTACTGGAAATATCAATATTAATAAGATTCGGGAGCACTTGGCGGTAAGTGGCGTCAGAGTATGGGATCGAGGTAACCGCAGCGGTTAAGCTTTCGGCTAACGAATGAATCAAAGATGTTTGTCTTACCAGTTCGGCCACAATAGCGTTGCCATTGGCTTCTACTTGTTTTGAGCTATCGCGCTCCAACTTTTGGCGCAACTCACCCTGTAAAACGTAGGCGAGCGTTAGCAGCAGAGTCATTGTTGCAACAATGAACCCTATCGATATCTTGAAGCTGGTATCGGACAAGTACTGTTTCATTTAAAAAATATCATCTAGAACTTAATTAAAAGCCTAGACAATATTTATTGAAATGACACTTAGAAAGGCAGAATTAGCCAGAGATAGTGAAGATTAAAGTTCTTCGTAGGTATAGTTGTCATCCGCGTTGGCTTCACGCTCTTTACGTTTGCGCTCTTCGGCCAGCACTTCTCTGATCTCGTGCATCACAGAATCAACGTCGGCGCTTTCGGTAGATTCTTCAAACAGACCTGTCAGAATCGTATCGGCGGTTAAATCGCCATCTTCGTATAAGGCCCACATTTCTTTAGCATAATGCGTGCGTAATAGTTCAGGCGCATACTGACCGTAATACTCGGTCATGTTTCTAACATCGCGCTCAAGCATGGATTTAGCGTGATTGTTGGCCGCGGCATCAACGGCTTGCGGTAAGTCGATAATTACAGGGCCGTAATCATCCACCAATACGTTAAATTCAGATAAATCACCGTGTACCAAACCAGCGACTAGCATGCGCTTAACATCATTAATAACAGTTAAATGATCCTCGCGAGCTTGCTCAGCGGTCATGGAAACGTCATTTAGGCGCGGCGCAACATCGCCATCATCATAAGTCACCAACTCCATCAATAGCACACCATCGAAGCAACCGTATGGCGTAGGCACGCGCACACCGGCTTCTGCTAAGCGATACAAAGCATCAACCTCGGCATTGTGCCAAGATTCTTCTTGCTGCTTACGACCAAACTTAGAGCCTTTTTCCATCGCACGTTGGCGACGGCTATTTTTGCTCTTACGGCCTTCTTGATATTGCACAGCTTGTTTGAAGCTGCGCTTGGCCGCTTCTTTATAAACTTTGGCGCAACGAATTTCGTCGCCGCAGCGCACAACATAGACAGTAGCTTCTTTTCCACTCATTAGCTGGCTGAGGACTTCGTCCACAACACCATCGTCAACTAAAGGCTGGATTCTTTTAGGAGTTTTCATAAGCGCTTTATACCCTAGACAGGTAGTACAGGCAAGCAGCTTGGCCTGTGTACTGGCTACTAACCGCCAGATAAGTATAATGCGCGCCTGTCTCATTAAATATAGACACCGTAAATACCGACACACTGAATACAGAACGCGTTCAAACCAACGCAGGAGAGCATCATGTTTATAGTTCGAGCGATATTAGGCGCCTTAATCTTGTTTTTTAACTGGGTATTCACGCCAAAAAGCATCAAACGTGAAGCCACAGAACAAGCTGAAATTGATGCTCAGACTCAAAAGCTCGCGTTATACCAATATGCAGCTTGCCCATTCTGCGTAAAAGTACGCCGCGCCATGAAACGCAACGGCCTAACTATTGAAACCCGCGATGCGAAACGCAGCGAACAAGCGAAAGAAGAATTAGTAAACGGCGGCGGCCAGCTAAAAGTACCTTGCCTACGAATTGAAGAAGACAACGGCGAAGTCCGTTGGATGTATGAATCTGGCGACATCATCAACTATCTAGAACAACGCTTCAGCCCAGCTGAAGCTGAAAGCAAAACCGCTTAAGTAGTGATTTTTTATGTGAGTCGCCCACTAGGGCGACTCAACGAATAGGATAAGTAGGTCGAGGTTCACTCGACAACCCGCACAATACTCTTCTTGTAAAAGCACTCCGCACTCGCTATCGTACGTCTTGTTGACTAAAATATTTTTAACACGGACGTAAATAGTGACATCTTCAAACCTTGCCATAGCCCAAGAACTCACCCGCGAACAACGCCAATGCTTCGCCTACATTGAAATCATCATCCAATGGGAAGGGCGCTTAACACTCCAGCATCTACAACAAGAATTCGGATTTGGTCGCAGCAAAGCCAAAAAGCTACTGAATGAATACTTAGAGCTACAACCCAGCAACCTAATCTACGACGCCTCGCTAAAAGGCCACAAACCCAGCGATCAATTCACCCCAGCATTCACCCATGGCCACATCGACGAATACTGCCGCAGTGAATTATCCGACGTAATCGGCATTCAGCTATTAGAAGCACCACTAAGAAACATCGACCCCAACCTAATACGCCCAATACTGCGCGCCATTCGCAACCAACAACGCATCGATATTGGCTACCAATCATTATCCAGCCCAGATTACGAATCCAGAATCATCAGCCCACACAGCTTAGTATTTGATGGCTTGCGCTATCACGTTCGCGCACACTGTGAAAAGAACAACGCCTACCGCGACTTTGTACTATCACGTTTCTGTTTTGAATCCGAAGCACTCAAACCCGAATTTGAAGGCCCAAGCGACCATGGCAAAGAACAAGATCAAGAATGGAATACCCAGTTGGTTTTAAGCATCGAACCCGACAACCGCCTGAACGAACAACAACAACGCATCATCGGTTTAGATTACCAAATGCAGCAAAACGAACAGGGCAGTTGGATACGTGAAATCCCCGTGCGGGCAGCATTAGCGCGCTATTTACTGCAACGCCTGCGCTTAGATCAGTACCAAGCAATACCCGAAGCCCAGCAAATAGTGATTAGCCAAAGCTGCTGTAAAGCATTCGAACCGTATTTGAAATAAACAAAAACAGGGTTGAAAAACGACCCTGTTTTTTAACCAGTATTGAAGCAACACAAGAGATCAGGTGAAATGGCTTTACACGGATGAAGCACGGATGTTTTTAAGTATCGAACCCGACAACCGCCTGAACGAACAACAAAAACGAATCATAGGTTTAGACTACCAAATGCAGCAAAGCGCACAGAGCAGTTGGATACGTGAAATCCCAGTGCGGGCTGCCTTAGCTAAGTATTTACTGCAAAGGCTGCGCTTAGATCAGTACCAAGCAATACCCGAAGCCCAGCAAATAGTGATTAGCCAAAGCTGCCGGAAAACATTCGAACCGTATTTGAAATAAGCAAAAACAGGGTTGAAAAACGACCCTGTTTTTTAACCAGTATTGAAGCAAAGCCAGAGATCAGGTGAAATGGCTTTACACGGATGAAGCACGGACTGCTTGGCCACGGAAGGCAAAATTCTTTATTGGACATAATTTTTATGTAGGTCGGCCTTTAGGCTGACACCCATAGTGCAAATATCTTTTAATTCTGTCGCCCTAAAGGACGACCCACACAAGATATTTGCATTAACCGTTAATTGTGATCAAACACAATAACTGTAGGTCGGTCTTTAGACCGACACCCGTAATGCAATTATCTTTTAATTCTGTCGCCCTAAAGGACGACCCACACAAGATATTTGCATTAACCGTTAATTGTGATCAAACACAATAAATGTAGGTCGGTCTTTAGGCCGACAGCCGTACTGCAAATATCCTTTAATTCTGTCGCCCTAAAGGACGACCCACATTGCCTAGCATTGCCCAAACAGCTCCAAAAGAGTATAAATAGGGTATATACAAAAATATCACTATTGCTGCTCAAAAAAGCAGCAAAAACAGCAGGTTAAGGATAACCAAGAGCTACTTTTGCTCGGTCTATCTCCTTTGTTCGGTTTCCTTCCTGCCTTCAACAGAAGATCAAAAATGACCAAAACCGTTTTACAAACAGAAGAACAAGCCTTTCTAGATTCATTAGAAAAGAAGCTTTGGACCAGTGCCAACAAACTCCTGCCATCGTTAGATGCCTCTCAGTACAAACACGTTATGTTGGGCTTGGTATTTATCAAATACGTATCTGATGCGTTTGACCTGCGCCGTAAAGAGCTAAAAGCACAGCTAACCAACCCCGACCATGAATACTTTTTAGACCCTGCCGATTTTGAAGACGAAGAATACCAACAAGAAATTGAAGCCGAATTAGAAGTCCGCGATTACTACCTAGAAACCAATACCTTCTGGGTGCCTAGCCAAGCACGCTGGCAGTTTTTGCAAGACAATAACAAAACCGTTATCGGTGGTGCAGAACTCAGTATTAAAGAGGCTGACGGCAAACCCAAAACACTAAAAATCAGTTCGGTCGGTCACTTAATCGACAGCGCCTTAGAAGCCATCGAAGCCGACAACCCAAAACTAAAAGGCGTGTTAAATAAACGCTATACCCAATTACAAATCGACCAATCCAAACTCGGTGAATTGATCGATCTGGTTGCGACCATTCCTTTTGACCACGCCTCGCTCAACAGCAAAGACATACTCGGTCACGTTTACGAATACATGCTAGGCCAGTTTGCCCTTGCCGAAGGTAAAAAAGGCGGTCAGTTCTATACGCCAAAATCCATCGTGACCTTAATCGTACAAATGATGGAACCCTTCAAAGGGCGTGTATACGACCCAGCCATGGGCAGTGGCGGTTTCTTTGTACAATCTGAAAAGTTTATTGGCGAACACCAAGGCAAAATAGGCGACGTTTCTATCTACGGGCAAGAAGCCAACCACACCACTTGGCAGCTGGCCGCCATGAACATGGTGATTCGCGGAATCGACTTTAACTTTGGTAAACAACCCGCCAGCACCTATACCCACAACCAACACCCCGATTTACGCGCCGACTTTGTTATGGCAAACCCTCCCTTCAATATGAAAGAGTGGGACACAGGCGTAGATGAAAACGACCCACGCTGGCAATATGGCAAGCCGCCATCAGGCAACGCCAACTTTGCATGGCTACAGCACATGCTGTATCACACCGCGCCAAACGGCAGCTTAGGTTTGTTACTGGCCAACGGCTCAATGAGTTCTAATACCTCGGGTGAAGGGGTAATACGCCAAAAGCTCATCGAAAATGACCTAGTAGAATGCATGGTTGCCTTACCCGGCCAGCTATTTACCAATACTCAAATTCCCGCCTGTATTTGGTTTTTAACCAAAAACAAAGGCGCACGCACAGCCGCTTCTGGCCGAAAACTGCGTGATCGCAAAGGCGAAGTCTTATTCATCGACGCACGCCAAATGGGTTACATGAAAGATCGCGTATTGCGAGACTTTACCGATGATGATTTAAAACACATTTGCGACACCTTTCATAACTGGCAAACCGAAGGCCAAGATTCAGCACAACAAACTGTAGGTCGGGATTTATCCCGACAAGAAGCTGCTTACGAAAACATCGCAGGCTATTGTAAATCCGCCAAATTAGAAGAAATACAAAAGCATGATTACGTACTCACCCCAGGGCGTTACGTAGGCGCTGCCGAAGAAGAAGACGACGGCGAACCCTTTGCCGATAAAATGGCACGTTTAACCAGCACACTGAAAGAACAGTTTGAAGAATCTAGCCGCTTAGAAGCTGAGATTAAAACGAACTTGGCGGGGTTGGGTTATGATGTCTGATTGGCCTACGAATTCAGTTGAAGATTATTTAAGTTAGTAGACGTATGGCTCTACTAAGCTATGGCCAGATGCTGATCAGGGTGACGTAGCAATTACTAGTCGAAAGATGTACCACTGGATGGTGAAATTAATTTTAACTGATTGCTCTGAATATTACATAGGAAGCTTACGATACTAGTAACAAGAAAGAGCAGGCCTAAAGATCGGTGATATGTTGCTAACTATAAGATGGTACCTATGGGTGAGGTTAGCTATTGTTCGAGAAGAAGTACTTTGCTGAAATCAATCAGTTGCTGTAATTCGACCTGAATCAAAAAATTAATCCTGAATATATTTATTACTTGTTTTCAACTACTGATTTCAAAGGCAACATGATTACTGATTCTGATGGTACACTGGTAATTAAGCATAATTATAGTACTCGTTTGGAAATATTGAGTTAGATATACCTCCTATTGAAGTACAAAACAGTATTGCATAAGCATTGATTGCTTTAGATGACAAAATCGAACTCAACCGCCAAACCAACCAAACCCTAGAACACATCGCGCAAGCAATTTTCAAATGCTGGTTTGTCGATTTTGAACCGACCCGCGCCAAAATCATCGCCAAAGAAAAAGGCGCAAATACAGCCATTCAAGAACTTGCAGCCCAAGCCATCATCTGCGGCGCAATAACCCTCGAACAGCTGGAAGCGATCACACAAAACCTAGAAACCACACTGCAACAAGCGATTAATGAAAAGCTAAGCCAAGCAAACCAAACGCCTATTAATACCGAACAACTTAAAACCACAGCGGCATTATTCCCGAATGCACTGGTGGAATCTGAGTTGGGGAAGATTCCTGAAGGGTGGGAGGTTGTAGGTTTTAAACACATCGTTAAAAAGTATATTGATAATCGGGGTAAAACGCCGCCAATTACAGATAAAGGCATCCCATTACTGGAAGTAAAGCACTTACCTGAAGGTTCAATTAAACCCAACTTGAATACTACAAAGTATGTGGATGATGAAACGTTTAAATCATGGTTTAGAGCGCACCTTGAAACGGATGACATCATGATCTCAACCGTTGGAACAATAGGGCGTATTTGTATGGTTCCTGAAGGTGAGAAAATTGCTATTGCTCAAAACCTCCTTGGTATGCGCTTTAAGCGCGAAAAGGTTTCACCTTTTTTTATGTATTACCAAATGGATGGATTTAGATTTAGGCATGACGTAGATGCGCGACTCGTTATAACAGTCCAGGCAAGCATCAAAAGAAAAGACTTGGAAACTATCGATCTGTTAATGCCAAAGATTGAACTTCAGAATCAATTTGAAAAGTTTGTTAAACCTTTCATAGCTATGCAGCAAAGCAATCAAGAAATAGAGCTTTCTGAAGTGAGAGATATTCTTCTGCCAAAGCTTTTATCTGGAGAATTAAATGTATCAAGCGATTAATACTGGGTTAAAGGGCACTGAGAATAACTATGTACAAAATAGATAAAAGCAGTAACCGAATTTCACGCTTAGAAGTTAAACGCTTTACTGAATTGGGTTTTACCGAAAGAAACCATCTACAAGAGTGGTTAGCCAATGAACCCGAAGCCTTGGGTGAAGAGTTGCTCATCATTCAAAAAGAATTTGATGGTTTTGACGATACGCGTGAACGCTTAGATCTATTAGCTTTGGATAAAGACGGCTGCTTGGTGGTGATCGAAAACAAACTGGACGATACAGGCCGTGATGTTGTGTGGCAGGCACTTAAATACGCTTCGTATTGCTCTAGCTTAACTAAATTGCAAATTGTAGAAATTTATCAGGCTTACCTAAACCGTTATTGCAGCGGTGGCGATGCCAAAGCACTGATTTGTGATTTTTTAGATATGCCAGACCTAGGGGAAGTTGTGCTAAACCCCGGTAATCGACAACGCCTGTTGTTTGTAGCGGCCAACTTTCGCAAAGAAGTCACCAGTACAGCGCTTTGGTTATTAGGCCATGGCATTCAACTGCAATGCTTTAAAGCGACCCCTTTTGCCATGGGTGAGGATTTATTTTTAAACCTTGATCAGATTATTCCAACCCCAGAAGTAAAAGAATTAATGATTGGCATTACCGCCAAAGAAGCAGAAGAAAAAAGCACCGAGTTTGAATTAAAAAACAGACATAAAATTCGCTTGGCTTTTTGGGAGCAAGCACTAGACGCTTTTAAGAATAGCGACTGTGATTTATTTAATAATATTAATGGCTCAAAAGATCATTGGTTAAGTGCTGGATCGGGAGTGCGCTCGTGCCCATTTTCTTTGATTTTTGGCAGTAAAGAAGCCCGTGTTGAATTTAGTATGTCTCGCGCTTTAACCGAAGAAAATAAATTTATGTTTGATGCGCTATTCAGTCAAAAGAACGATATTGAAGCGTTATATGGCGAGCCTCTTGAGTGGCTAAGATTGGATGCTAAAAAAGCATCGCGCATTCAACTTTCAAAACCGATTGATGGCTACGACAAAGACAACTGGCCAGAAATTATCAATTGGATGGTCGACAATATGAGCAGCTTAGAAGCAGCGCTTAAAACGAAATTGATAGCGCTAAATAAACAACTCAAGCAAGGTGTAGTTAATGATGCGTTGTAAAAATAGAAACACTATTGCTTATAAATGCTACTACTTTAACGTAACTTTCAAATAATTAGATATTGCTTTAAAAGGTCAAGGGACATGACAAACCGCACATGCATTTCAGAACAAATCGTTAACTTAGAGCAGTTAGCAGAAGGGGTTATTAACCTAGATATCTTAAAAAGGAATCGGCTATTGCGAGTGTTGGATTATACCTTGGGGTCGTATTAAGAATGCTCCAATTATCCGAAAATAAGCGAGAGCCTATTCTACTGGATATTATTGAATACTCAGCGAGTCAATATAATCCGAAAGATAAGCTACTTGTAGAATAAAAACGTTTATGAGGAACATAAAATGAGTCGTTGGCAAATACAGTATGACAATCACCATTTTCATAAAATATGGATTCAAATTGTTAACTCTGTTGAAAAAATGGATAAAGATTTTCAGTTTCAAGGTGACGATTTAGTAGAATTCGCGCGCGTAAAGAAAGTTGTTACATATATTCAAAGTTTAATGGACTCTTGTGATAAGCAATTAGTACCACCAGATGTGTGGTCAAGTTTTCAAAACCATTGCCCGCACTGCCTTGATGCATTGAATAGATATAGTGCGAATAAAGATAGTGCTTATTTGATTCAGGCAAACGATTATTTAACTACGCTTATTACTTACTTAAAGCCTTATGTTGTAGATGGGAGGAGTGCGGCAAGAGCATCGACTATTGCACAGAAAGAGTATCAAGAAGTTGTTAATAATCACATAAATTCTATCCAAAAACGCAATGATAAATTAATTAAAGATTTGAATGAAAAAGAAATAAAGATAAATAATGTTTTTAGTCATATTGAATCGTTAAATAGTAATGTAAAAAAATTAGAAAGGGAGTTGTTTGTTGATACGCCAGAAATTAAATCATTTAAGACAAAGAACAAAGAGTTAAGTGCTGAAATTGAAAATAACCTGAAAACTATTTCAGCATTTAGTGAAAAAGTCTTCGCTGAAGAGACTGGTATAAAAGATCAATTACAATCTTTAATTGCAGAAAGTGAAAGTTCCACAAAAAAAATAATTGAGTATCTTGATGATACTGAAAGAGAAACTAAAGAATTAAAGGTATTTTATTCTGATATTTTTGGTAATAAAAGTGAAGAGGGAGAGGTGAGGGCAAGCCTAAAGGAAGAAATAGAGTTGCGTAGAGAATCATTGGTGCAATTTGCCAATGCTCAAGATAAGAAATATAAAGCATTATTGGATGAGATCGAGTCATTAATACCAGGTGCTACAACTGCAGGTTTAGCAACGGCATATAGTGATTTAAAAGTTGTAGCAGGTAAAGCTGTAGTTAACTACAGTCGCTTGTTCTATGGTGCGATATTTTTGTTATTCACTATATCTTTTGGTTTCATTACTAAAGACTTCAGCTTAGCAAGCTTAAGTATCAACTTACTAGATCCTACAGATTGGATGGATAGTTTAAAGCAATCTTTACAGCGAATTCCTATTATAATTCCGATTGTCTGGTTTGCTGTATTTGTTTCCAAGAGAAGAAGTGAGCAACATAGATTACAACAAGAATACTCTCACAAAGAAGCTATAGCAAAATCTTATCACGCTTTCAAACAGCAAATAGATGCACTGGGCGAGAATGAAAAGCATAAAGAGTTAATGCTTAAATTGCTTGATTCAGCCATTGAATCAATTGCTTTCAATGCTTCCGATACATTGGATAAAAAGCATGGGGATAATACTCCTGTGCTTTCGGTTCTTGAAAAACTAACGGATTCTATCAATCAAACTGTTAAGACAACTAAAGGCTAGTATGGCAAATATACTTCAATGGAATGACATTAAAGACGATTACCACCAAGGCAGTCTTCTTCTTGGAAATGGAGCAAGTATCGCTGTAGATAACTGTTTTAACTACTCCTCCTTATATGAAAAAGCTATAGAATTAGGGCATCTTACTGGAAAAGTTCAAGCGGTATTTGATAAGTTTAAGGTAGATGATTTTGAGCTAGTCTTGCGCAGATTGTGGCAAGCAAAATTGGTTAATGAGGCTTTGAAATTGCCACGTGGCGAAGTAGAGGTAGCCTACGAAAATGTGCGAAAAGCATTAATTTCTACAGTAAGGGATACTCATGTCACCTATGACGATACCCTTGATCATCTACCACATATATATAAATTTATGCAGAAATTTGATTCTGTAATATCTCTAAATTATGACCTGATCGTTTATTGGGCAGCGCAGTATGGTAATCGTGATCTCGGCAGTTGGTTCAAGGATTGCTTTAATGGCGCCAAATTTAACGACGACTGGGAGATGTATACTGAACCATATGGGGCCGCTGGTGTTACTGTTTATTTTTACCCTCATGGTAACCTGGTTCTAAGACGACATGGTTTTTCTGGTGCTCGAAAAATACAGGCAGGCAGAAATGAAAATCTTTTAGAGTCCATTCTCTTAAAGTGGGAAACAGAAGGCTTAGCACCTGCTTTTGTGTGTGAAGGAACTGAAGATAATAAGCGTGATGCGATTTCTAGTTGTAGGTACTTTGAACAAGTCTTTTATGAAGTAATTCCTTCTCTTGATGAAATTCTAGTGATTTATGGGTGGGGCTTTGGTAATCAGGATGATCATATAATTGAGCAGATATCCAAATCAAGGGTAAGAAAAATTGCTGTGTCTATATATGGTGATGATATGGTTCTTTGTGGAATTATTGAACGTAAGTTAGCACCTTTAAAACTACTTGAACTTAAATTTTTTAATTCAAAAAGTGCGGGATGTTGGAATAACCCTGATGAGACTAAAAATGAAGAGGTTATTGGTGTGCAGGAACAATTAGTACGTCTTTCGCCAGGAGAAAAACTTGTGGTATTCAAAAGATATTTCGGCTATAGAAAATTGGATGTGATTATGGAAAAGATATTAAAAAATAGTACGCTTGATGAAAAAGATGTAGTGATTTTAAAACAAAAATCGATTTTTTCGAAATTAAAGTGGTGGTTTGCTTCGGTATTTGCTGTTGTTATGGTTTGGGCACCATTTCATGGCTATACAACTTTGTTATCAAAGCTTCAAAGTTATGGATTTGAAGGCGCTTCAATTGATCCTACTACTTATGAATTATATCTCTATTTTTTAGAAGGTATGATAAAACCATTCGAAATGGGTGTGGCAATATTGAATACCTTCGGGGCTAATTTGATTAGCTTAGATATGTTGTTTTTCTCGTTTCTGGTTGGCTCTCTTGTATTATTCGTATCGTTTATACCTAATGCAAAAGTTATTGGAGGAACTGAAGGTTCTGGAACTAAGTCAAATGGGTTATTAGATAGATTCTCTTTAATAGTGTCTAAAGCTTTTGAAAAAGCAAAAACCTCTAAGACTGAAAGAGCAATTTTATTTATAAAAGGTGCTTGTATTGGACCAGTTGTTATTGGGCTATGGAATCTATTACTTCTATTAGTACTTTTACTGTTTGCATCTTTTCTTATGATATCAATATCTGGTATGTATTTCGCGGATAAATATACATTAGAGAATCATCTATATGTGGACCCTGAAGTATGGGTTGTTGTGAATGACGATACTGTCAAAGAATTAGACAAAATTTTCCCAGTAACAAAATACAAGTACTCTTATTCTTGCGTAAGAATGAATGATTCTATGGTGAAGGCTAGAAGAATATACTCAGATAAAAATAGTTCTTTCTATATTAATGAAAGTGGTTCTTATCAAGTAAATAGTAAAGGTAATGTAATTTTCTTTCGGCCATTAGAAACAAGCCCTAGTTTGGAGTTTTCAGATATTTCAGAAAAATGTGACCTAGAATTTTCTAAGAAGAATAATGCAATATCAAAGGTTGATAAGTAGTTTATGATCACGGAAGACCAATTAGAACAGCTTTGCCTTAGCTGGTTTGAAGAAACAGGCTATGAAGTAGTTTGCGGTTATGACATAGCGCCGGGTGAAGCGAATGCAGAGCGCAGCGATTATCGACAGGTTACGCTTCAAGGCCGTTTGCTACAGCAATTGCAATTAATTAACCCAGATATTCCAGCTGCAACGTTAGAGCAAGTCGCTTTGCAGGTGGCTATGCCAGAAACCCCTGTATTAATGATGAATAACAAGTTGTTTCATCAGCAATTATTGCAGGGTATTAAAGTTGAATATAAAGACAAAACAGGTGAGGCGATCACCGATTATGTTCAGCTGATGGATTTCTCTAATGTCGCTAATAATCAGTTTTTAGTGGTCAACCAATTTACCATTATGGGCAGTAAAGGCTCTAGTAATGTTAGGCGTAGACCCGATGTGATTGTGTTTATTAATGGCCTACCGTTGGCTGTTTTAGAACTAAAAAATCCTGCCGATCAAAATGCCGATATCTGGCAAGCCTACCAACAGCTGCAAACGTATAAAGACGAAATCCCCGACCTGTTTATGTTTAACGAAGCCTTGGTCGTGAGTGATGGTTTGGATGCGCGAGTGGGTTCGTTAACCGCCAATAAAGAACGCTTTATGCCTTGGCGTGTGGTAGCAAACGAACACGATAAACCACTGTTTGAGTATTTTTTAGAAACTATGGTTAAGGGCTTTTTTAAGCCCGATTTATTTTTAGATTACATTCGTCACTTTATATTGTTTGAGCAAGATGGCGGCTCATCTGAAGGGAGCACAATTAAGAAGATCGCAGGTTATCATCAGTTTCATGCTGTGCGTGAAGCCGTTCGAGCAACAGTGATTGCCGCGCAACAACCAGAGCACAATACTCAGGCAGAACCGAGAGCTAACTACGCAAATAAAGTCGTTGCGGGTTCGGGTAAGGCTGGGGTGGTTTGGCATACGCAGGGCAGTGGTAAGTCTATTTCGATGGTGTGTTACGCGGGTAAATTGCTGGCTCAGCCAGAAATGAACAACCCGACCATCGTGGTGGTAACGGATCGAAATGATTTAGATGGCCAGCTTTATAATACCTTTGGTATGGCCGCAGAAACGTTAAAACAAACCCCAGTGCAGGCCGAAGATCGCGATGATTTACGCGAGATTTTAGCGTCGCGCCAGTCGGGCGGTATTATTTTTACGACGGTACAAAAGTTTGCTTTGTTGAGCCGATGAAGAGACCAGTCATCCTGTATTAAGCACTCGCCATAATATTGTGGTGGTCAGCGATGAAGCTCACCGTAGCCAATATGGTGATAAAGCCAAGCTTGTCGAAGTTAAATACCAGAAGGGAACGTTATCGGTAAAGTACACCTTTGGTTATTCAAAGCACATGCGTGATGCGTTACCCGAGGCTTCTTTTATTGGTTTTACCGGTACACCAATTGATTCTGCCGATAAAGATACTCGCGCCGTGTTTGGTGACTACGTTTCTATTTATGATATTCAAGATGCGGTTGACGATGGCGCGACGGTGCCGATTTATTACGAATCGCGTTTGGCTAAGTTGGATATTAATCAGGCTGATATCGAAGTTTTAAATGATGAAGTAGAAGACATCATTGAGGATGAAGAGGATCGAGATAAAGAAAATACCAAGTCTAAGTGGGCTGCGTTAGAGAAGCTGGTCGGCAGTGGCCCACGCATGGCGTTGGTGGGTAAAGATTTGGTTCAGCATTTTGAAAATCGAATCAGCACTATGCCAGGCAAGGGCATGATTGTGTGTATGAGTCGTGAGATTTGTGTCGACATGTACGATGCAATTGTGGCGATTAAGCCTGAATGGCACGACCTTGATCCGACGAAAGGCGCGATTAAAATCGTGATGACAGGTTCGGCATCCGACAAAGCTAAGCTGCAACCGCATATTCATAATAAAGAAACTAAAAAACTGTTTGAAAAGCGTTTTAAAGACGTTAACGACCCGCTGCAATTAGTGATTGTGCGCGATATGTGGCTCACCGGTTTTGATGCGCCTAATTGCCATACTATGTACATCGACAAGCCGATGAAAGGCCATAACTTGATGCAGGCGATTGCACGCGTTAACCGAGTATTCAAAGACAAACCCGGCGGTTTGGTGGTTGATTACATTGGTATTGCCAACGAGTTGAAGGATGCCTTAAAAACCTATACCAATTCTCAAGGTAAGGGTAAGCCAACCATTGATACGCGTGAAGCCTTTGCGGTTTTATTAGAAAATTTAGAAAAGCTGCATGGCATGATGCACGGTTGTGATTACAGCAGCTATGAAACCAATGCTTTGCAGTTATTACCCCGAGTAATGAACCATATATTGTCGTTAGAAGGTGCTAGCGGTTTAGATGGAAAGACGGAGTTAGACGGCAAGAAGCGTTTCTTAGATATTATGGCGAGTATTCGAGCGTCGTTTACCTTGTGTGGCACCTTGGATGAAGCTCAGGCTTATTCAAAAGAGATCGCGTTTTTTGGTGCGGTTAAAAATGCGATTGCTAAGTTCACTACGATTGATAAACGTCGATCGGATGAAGATAAGAATACGGCTTTAAAGCAGATTATCGACAATGCGATTATTGCGGAAGGCGTTGATGATATTTTCAGCTTGGTGGGTTTAGAGAAACCCAATATTGGTTTGTTATCGCCTGAGTTTTTGGAAGATGTCGCTAATCTTGAAGAGAAAAATCTAGCGGTCGATTTGTTAGAGAAGCTGTTGCGCGACGAAGTAAAAGCAAGAATGAAAACCGATGTGGTATCGGAAAAGAAATATTCTGACCGCATTATGGAAACCCTGCGTAAATATCATAATCGTTCGATTGAAACGGCTCAGGTCATCGAAGAGATGATTAAGATGGCCAAAGATATGGCCAGTGATGCCGAGCTTGCTGAAAAGTCGGGTTTGAATCCGGATGAAATTGCTTTTTATCGCGCCTTGATTCAAAACGAGTCAGCGGTGAAAGAGTTGGGTGATAGTAATTTAAGAGCATTAGCTGTTTTTGTGACGGAGCAGTTAAAGAAATCGACAACGGTTGATTGGCAAGTGCGCGATAGTGTTAGGGCGAAATTAAGAAACTTGATTCGACGTGCGTTAAGAAAGTGGAAATATCCACCCGATGGTTCGGATGAAGCGATTGATTTGTGTTTGCAGCAGGCTGAGGCTTTGAGTCAGAGTTGGTCGAGTTAGTTGGGGTGGTTTAGTCACCCTGAAGGGCGACCCACATTTGAGCGCTCTGCATTTGAGCGCTCTATACCTACGACCTTAAAGGTTCTCGTTCAAGCTTTAGGTACGAAGGAGGCGTTTCAAATTCCAGACTGGTGGCATCTAGTGCGTCTCGGTCGACGGTGATCTCTCCAAACTTAACTTCACCAAACGAAAGGGTGGGCGCTAGTGCGAAGGGCTGCCAGCGCGCGCTCAGTTCTGATGAGGGCATAATGTATGAGAAGCGTGAATCGTCTGGGTGTGGGTCTGCGATGGTTTTTTCGAGAACCATTGATATGTATTGGTCTAAACGTAATTCTGGTTGTGCGCCGTTGGGTATAACGGCCATGTCATGTTCTTGGGCAAAGTCTGCTAGGCCATAAATTGTTGAGTGTTCAGGGTTGTAGTTGTCTACTGATATTCCGTTGTGGCTGCACACTAATAATCCATTTTCAGTATTGGCGACTAAAGACTGGCTGCCTTGTGTGTAGCCTGGGGTATGAATGAGCGCTAGGCTATCACCCAGTAAGATGCTGCTATGAAGTGGGATTATTTTATTAGGGTCAATGCCTTCTACGCCAAATGGGCAGTGCCATTTTCTTTGTATTGGCAGCAGGTCTTTTACGGTTTCCCATTCTTGGTGCATTACCAGTAGTTTTGCATTGGGGAAGTAGGCGGGCTTTTCGAAGCTGCCTAGCCATTTGCGTAAGTCTTGGGTATGAAGGTGGTCGTAGCAAATAAAGTCGATGTCTTCAGGTTTTAAACCAATGCGGCTGATAATCTCTTCGACGGTATTATGAACAGGGGCAATGATGGGCTGAAGTAGGTCTTTCAATCTACCAAATGGGCGTCTCATATTTTGAAAATGGGGCGTTTCTACATTGCCGGTAATATCACAGGGCGAAAATAACAGTGTTTTGGTGCCTGCATCGGTATTGAATTGAATTACCATAAGGCGGGTAGTTTGGTACAAGTATGGGTTTAGCAGACTTGTTGCATTCCCAAATGCCGAGCGCACTAGGTAAGGAACCGAAATGAGATCGAAGGTTTCTAAATACTCAACCTGTTGGTTCACCATTTTAAAGTCTTCCACGAAGTGTTTTGCTTGAAACTGTACTTGTTTCAGGCGTTCTTGTGGTGAAAGGCTCTCGCGACTGTGGCTGAAATGACTGATCGGTCGAATTCCTAGCCTTTCTAATACCATTTCATAGCTTAGATTCAAGGGACTACTACTCATTTATTATTATTCTTTTTTTGTCAGACAAAAAGTACCGTAATTGCTGAAGGAGTTCAATGCTTAGTGTGAAAGTTTCGTAGGACAAGGCTGGCTTTTTCTTAGAGATCAATCACTTGTTGGAGTACACTACGGGCTTCAGGGGCATGTTTTAAAGGAGTTACACAGTGACGACAGTACCGGTTTTAGTGGCTTATCAGGGCGTTGAGGGGGCTTATTCTCATTTGTCGTGTAATACGGTATTTCCTGATTATAAGTCTGTTGCCTGTGAGGATTTTAGAACGGCGATCTTGATGGTTGAAGAAGATAAAGCCCAGTTTGCGATGATTCCTTTAGAGAACTCCACCGCAGGGCGGGTTGAAGAGATTTATCGGTTATTGCCTAAGACCCATTTACAAATTGTGGGCGAGCATTTTGAGCCGGTTAATCATTGTTTGTTAGCGCTGCCAGGTGTGGCGCTTGAAGATATAAAAACGGTTTCGTCACATCCGCAAGCCTTAGCTCAGTGTTTTAATAGACTTAATGACCATAATATTAAGGCCATTGCGGCGTCTGATACGGCGCTGTCAGCGAAGCAGCTTGCGACTCAGAAGCCTAATCTGCGTGAGGGTGAGGTGTCATATCGCCAGCAGGGGGCGATTGCTTCAACGTTGGCGGCTGAGCTTTATGGTTTGAATGTCGTCGCTGAGAATTTTCAAGATGTGAGTGGTAATACCACGCGTTTTATTGTTTTGGCAAAAGAGGCTGGGCTAGAAGCTGGGATAGAAGAGTATGATGCTGAGAAAGACTATATAACCAGTGTGCTGTTTACTGTTCGTCATATGCCTGCGGCATTGTATAAAGCATTGGGTGGTTTTGCGACGAATGGCGTGAATATGATTAAGCTGGAAAGTTATATGGATGGCGGTACGATGGAGGCGAGTCATTTTCATATTGATCTGTCGGGACACCCTAATCAGAAAAGTATGAAGAATGCGTTATTAGAGCTCGAGTTTTTCGCTAAGACGGTGCGTATATTAGGCAGTTACCCCGCCCATAAATATCGTCGTAAGTCGGATTTTGTTTAGCCGTAAGTCGGCTTTTGTAGTGTTGTCGTTATAGGAGTTTAGCTTTGATAGAAGCAATGGATTGGACAAAGTTATTGCAGCCGTTACGCATTGGCGAGACGACTCGATATCATGAAGAAGGGCGTTCGCCTTTTCATAAAGATCAAGATCGTATTGTATTTTCCAGCGCCTTTCGTCGCTTGGATCGTAAAACTCAGGTTCATCCGTTATCGGAAAACGATCATGTACACAGTCGTTTAACGCACAGTTTGGAAGTGAGCTGTGTCGGTCGTAGTTTGGGTTATCGTGTGGCAGAAGGGTTGAAGGCCAAAGGTAAGGTGCCTTTTCCTGATGAGATTACCGCTGCCGACGTTGGGGCCATTTTGCAAGCGGCGTGTTTGGCGCATGATATTGGTAATCCGCCTTATGGGCATACGGGTGAAGATGCGATTCGTCATTGGTTTCAAGATGACCAAAATGCCTATTTGTTAAACGGTTTGTCCGATTTAGAAAAGGCCGATTTGCAGACCTTTGAGGGCAATGCGCAGGGCTTTCGAATTGTCACTCAGGTTGAGTATCATCGTTTTAGTGGCGGAATGCGCTTAACTCAGGCAACGCTCGGAACGTTTGTTAAGTATCCTTGGTCAGTAGAGCATGCGGCAACGACGGGTAATAAAGCGCATAAGTTTGGCTGTTTCCAAAGCGAGCTAGAAATTTTAAACAGTCTTGCGACGACTTTGGGTTTGATTCCACAGGCAAAGAATAAGTGGTGCCGTCACCCTTTGGTGTACTTAATGGAGATAGCCGATGATATTTGTTATGGCTTGATCGATTTAGAAGATGGCATCGAAATGGGGATTTTGAATTACTCTGAAGTAGAGAATATTCTGAAACCTTTGCTAGCCGATAAGTGGGAAAGCTATCAGGCGCGTTTGGCCAGTGCTGATAATCAGCGACGAAGACTGTCGATGTTGCGTGGTAAGGCGATGGAGCGTTTGGTGGCTGAAGCGAGTCAGGCATTTTTAGATAACGAAGAAAAGATTATGACAGGAACGCTGGTAGGAGAGTTATCTGATCATTGTCCTGAGGTGGTGCGTGAGGCGATTAACGGTGCGAAGTTGTTGGCGCGTGAACGTATTTTTAAAGATCCGCGTAAAACGGCCATTGAGGTAGGTGCTTATTCGACCTTGGCGAATTTGTTGACGGCGTTTTTAGAAGCGGCCAAAGAGTTGATTGATACCGGACGTTCTACGTTTAAAAATAGCCGAGTATTAGAAATGATGGGGGCGAGTGCTCCTAAGTCCGATTGGACATTGTATGAGGCCTATATGCGTGTGCTTGATTATGTGGGCGGCATGACGGATAACTACGCAGCGGATATTGCGCAGCAGTTTTCGGGTTATAGTCCTCCTGGACGCTAGCCTTGCTGCGTGGCTGTGGTTACAATGCCACGCAATGATATTTAATGAATAACAGATGTTATTACCCTTTTCTTTAATGAAGTGATTTGAATAATAAATTATGGATATTGATTTTCCTTTGATCTTGATGG
This sequence comes from uncultured Gammaproteobacteria bacterium, assembly GCA_963851095.1. GTDB lineage: Bacteria > Pseudomonadota > Gammaproteobacteria > Pseudomonadales > Oceanobacteraceae > Oleispira. Next base: position 322,131 of record CAWKOX010000010.1, read on the forward strand.
TACTTACGGTTGTAACGGGCTTGGTTGCTCTTGCGGATAAGTTTTATTTTTTACCAAGACGTTTGGCGCGTATTAATCTGTTGGATGGCCAAGGGGCGGATAAGCAATCTTTGCAGTCTGCTGCGAAAGAGCCTATGTGGATTGAGCAATCTAAGTCGTTTTTTCCGGTATTGGTTGTGGTATTTGTATTGCGTTCTTTTATCGCAGAGCCCTTTCAGATTCCATCGGGTTCTATGGAGTCGACTTTAGTGAAAGGCGATTTCATTTTGGTGAGTAAATTTCATTACGGTTTGCGTATGCCTGTTTTCCGCAATTTGTTGGTCGGCATTAATGAGCCTGAACGCGGGGATGTGATGGTTTTCTTTCCACCCCACGATAAGCGTTACTTTATTAAGCGTGTGATTGGTTTGCCAGGCGATCATGTTGTTTATAAAGGTGGGCAGCTGATTATTAATGGTGAAGAAAAGAATATCGAGATTACCTCTGCTGAGCCTAAGCACCGCCCTGTGAAGTATTTGTTGGAAGAAACATTAGATACTGGCGCGCATGAAGTGCAGTGGACGCCTGGGGCTAACTTTGGCCCTGAAGGTGAATGGACGGTGCCTGAAGGTCATTACTTTATGATGGGTGATAACCGTGGACGTAGTTCTGACAGTCGTTTATGGCGTAATGCTGCAACGGGTGAGGTTATGCCTTTTGTACCGGCTGAAAATATTGTTGGTAAAGCCGAAGCGGTATGGATGCATTGGGATCAAGTGTCTAGTTTGCCTTCTTTTTCGCGTAACAAGGCGATTCAATAATCATGGCTAAAAAACGGGCAAAGGACTGTCCTTTTTGTCGCCGCATGAGGGTATTGCTCATCTTTACTGCCCTTATGGCGGCGGGCTTGATTCTGTTAATTCAGCAGGCCCCTGCGGTATCTCAATAAAACTCACGAAAGAGCTAGATTTTAAATTTATTAGTCGTAGAATAGCGCGCCTGTCGTCTCGTTGTCCGCTGGGTTGTTGTTGATGTCTGTTAAAGTTCGTATGCAAGGCTTGTGTTTTATGGTTGCTGATACTTGGTTTAAAGTTAAACCGATTAAGCGATCATGCGAAGAGCAAAGCTCTTTAGACCGAGAATCTCGACGTATTCAATTGTACTTCTGTAAAACCTGTCCATCTTCTATTAAGATCAAGCGCCGCTGTCAGAAGTTGGGTTTGAAGGTTGTAGAAAAAGATGTGGGTCGTGTGAATGCTTACCGCAATGAGTTGATTCATGGTGGTGGTGAGGTTAGGGTGCCTTGTTTGCGTATTGAAGGGCGTAAAGATCAAGATGCTCGTTGGCTGTATACCAGTACTAAAATTCTGCAATATCTCGAACGCCGCTTCGATAAATAATCTGTTTTTCCTCTAGTTATTTCTTTAGTTATTCTTTTAGTGCTCTTGTTAGCTGTTTCTTTCTAGTTGCCCCTTTAAGTTGTTCTCTTATTACGCGCTCTGTTAATCTAGGTTTTTGTTTTTAAGCCTAAAGAGTGTGCTATGCCTGTTATTGATTGCCATTACCGCCCGCCGTTTTTATTAGCCAATGGTTATCTTCAAAGTATTCTTCCGACGTTAATTCGCCGTATTGATTGTGCCCACTTTCAGCGCGAACGCTTGTTTACTGATGATGGTGACTTTTTAGACTTAGATTGGAGTCGCGCATCGTCTTCTATTGCAGGTAAAACCTTACTGATTATTTCTCATGGCTTAGAAGGGCATTCACGTCGACCTTATGTTGCGGGGATTGCACGAGAAGCAAATGCTCAGGGCTGGGATGCGTTAGCTTGGAACTTTCGTTCTTGCTCGGGTGAGATGAATAAGACTCTGCGTTTTTATCACAGTGGCGCAACCGACGACTTGCAACGGGTAATTGAGCATGCGCACGGATTGGGTTACCAGCAGATTCACTTGGTGGGTTTTAGTATGGGTGGGAATTTAAGTTTGTTACACGTTGGTCGCCAGGGGCGGGATTTACCCGAGCATGTGAAATCGGTGGTCGCTTTTTCTGTGCCGTGTGATTTGGCCGCCAGTGCACGCCGTCTGGCCGAGCGTAGAAACAAAATCTTCATGTGGCGTTTCTTAAAGGACTTACGAGAGAAGGTTGAGGCTAAGGCGTTGACCTTTCCAGAGGATGTGAGTGCTGAAGGGTATGAGCAGATTCGCACATTTCAGCATTTTGATGATCGCTATACCGCGCCTATCCATGGTTTTGATAATGCTGCGGACTATTGGCAGAAGAGCAGCTGTAAGCCGGTTTTAAAAGATATCCGAATTCCTGCTTTATTGGTAAATGCGAAGAATGATCCTTTTTTACCGGAGGCGTGCTTTCCGTATGACGAAGCCCGTGAAAGTACTTGGTTATCACTCGAAGTGCCTTTGTCGGGTGGCCACGTTGGCTTTATAGAAGTCAATAATCGCCATGCTTATTGGATGGAAAGACGGGTAGTGGAGTTTGTAAAACAGCATTCGTAACAATGAGTGCGACTGTGTAATTATTGTAATTTTTTCTGACGCAGAGGAGTAACGTAAACTTGGCAGTCGGTTATTTTGACGGTTCTGCGAATGTCGACTGTCATTATTTTGCTGTCTGGTTTTGAATTGTAATGTCGCGAGATTAATGAACAAGTGTTGCGCTAGATTGGATGTAAGAACTCTGATCCAGGTGCAATATGTTGTTTATTTCTCGCGTTATCATCGTTATGTTTTTTCTAGCTTCTGGTGCTAATGCAACCACTCTTGCAATTCCAATGGATGATTTTGAGGTTGACTCTTTTCAGACTCAGGGCTTTGAAACTAATAACTTTGAAGCTAATAGCTTCCAGAATAAGAGCTTCCAAGTTAAGGGGATGTCTCGGGCCACGACGAATACGTCGACGCTTTCAGCCTTATCAGCATCAACGACTAACAAAACGGTTCAGCCAGTATTGTTATTACGCGTTTCTTTTACTGATCAAGATTTCTCTTATTCTCGTGCTGAGTTTGAACACTTAATGTTCTCTAAGTCTGCCGGCGCTAACAGTGTGGCTCGTTATTATTTAGAAAATTCTTACCAGCAATTTCATATTGAGCCTGTTCAAGAATCTCAGGGTGATGTTAATGACGGCATTATTGATGTTCGTCTTCCTTATGCTCACCCAAACTTTGGCAATGCTTATGGATCAAGAAGCCAAGCTTTGGTAAGCGATGCATTAGCTCAGGCAAAGGACTCTATTGATTTATCAGCATTTGATCAAAACGGCGACAATACGTTGAGTTCAAGTGAGTTGGCGATTGTATTGATGGTTGCGGGTTTCGAAAATGCTTATGGGGGGAGTTCTGCACCTGAGCCAAGAGTTTGGGCGCATAAGTCTGACATGCAGGGTGTGGCATTTGATGGTATTGAGTTAACGAGTTATGCGATGTTTGGTGAGCAGCATCATAATCATCTTGGCAACCATTGGTATTATTAGTCATGAAATGGGTCATTTGTTATTTGCGTTGCCTGATCTTTATGATCGTCAAGGTAAGTCAAATGGCATTGGTCGTTGGGGGTTGATGGGGTTAGGTACTTGGAATGCTAATGGCGGCCATTCAGGTAGTTCTCCAGCTCATATGATGGCTTGGTCAAAAGAGAAAGCTGGGTTTTTAAAGCCGCAGGATATTATTGGTAATGAAGTTAAGTTTGATTTAGGTAGCGCAACTCATGAGCCTGAAGCAATGCGTGTTTGGGTTGATCCATTCCGTCATGGTGAGCATTTTTTATTAGAGTATCGTCAGCAGTCTCAGCTTGATAGTGCTTTGCCTGGTGAGGGTTTGGTTATTACGCACATTGATGATCGTGTGGGTTATGGCGCTACCGGTTCTCAAAATGATGTGGCTGAACATAAGTTGGTGGATATTGAAGAGGCCGATGGTCGTAACGACTTGGATCAGCAAGAAAATCGTGGCGATCGTTTAGATGTCTTTAATGATGCTTATGGTCAAGACTACTTTGGTGCTTCTTCGTTTCCTTCGAGCCTTGATTATCAGGGTAATGTGAGTGGTGTTGAGATTTCTAATATTCGCATTGGTGAGCGTGTTCAGGGGGATATCAGTCTTCCTTATACGACGTTGGGTGATAACTTAGGACATGGCAATGTAGTGGGGGCTTCTTGGGGTGCTAAAGGCAAGCAGGTTAATAGCTTGGTGACTTTGCCGTTAAATACAGATTTACCTTGGGCTCATGGTATTGATATTTATAGTCCTGGTGAAGCTGAGTTGGAGATTACTTTATATGCTTCGCTATCGGCGGGGCAGTTGGATGATGAAATTTATTCGAGCCTGGGGCATTCGGTTGTTAAAGGTTGGAACCGTATTACGTTTGATCAGCGTATTGATCTGAGTGGTTTGAACCAGGTTCATATGCAGGTTGCGGTAAAGTCTGATGTGGCTCGTCCTTTTGGTATCGATAATAAGAGTCAATCCAGCGGCTTTAGCTATGTTGAATCAAATGGCACCTACCAGAAAGCACGTTTTGATTTTAACCAGCGTTTGTTGGTTGCAGGCCAAGAGCAGTCTTTTGATTATGAAGCGCCTCAAGGTGTAACGGCGGCAACAGGCGCTCGTGGATTGGAGCGTAAGGTTCCTACGGGTGGTAATGCTTTGTCGATTTTTGCTTTGTTCTTCTTATTGTTGAGTATTCGTGGTCGTCGTTAATGTTTAGTTAGAGGAATAAAACTAGAAGCCAAGTCGCGCGTTGGCTTATAATGTTTTTATTTTAGGAGCGCAGGATGCGCGATTATGTGTTGTATCTTTTCTTATTGGTCACGATTGTTTTGCTCATGCTGGCCGAGCCTGTAAGTTCTCAATGGTTGATGTTTGATCGTAGCGCTATCGATGACGGTCAGTTGTGGCGTGTGTTGACCGCTCATTTTGTTCACCTTTCCCCTATGCACCTGCTTGGTAATGCCATGGGTGTCATCTTGCTAGGCTATGTCGCTGGTCGCAGTTTAAGTAATGCTTTAGGTGTGGCTTTGTTGGCCTGGTGTTTATTGGTTGTCGGTCTGGGTTTATATGTTTTTGCGGATTATCTTGAGCGCTATGTCGGGCTGTCGGGTGTATTGCATGGCTTGATATTGGTCGCTCCGTTTATATCACCTTTTTACAGTCGTCGTATTGCTGCGTGCTTCCTTGTTTTGATTGTTGCTAAGGTATTGTGGGAGCAATCATCCTTTTATGATGATATGGCCATGGTCGGAATGATTGGTGGTCGTGTGGAGGCTAATGCGCACTTACTGGGCACGATTGCGGGTCTGTTATTTTTGCTGGCTTATTACCTGGTGGGCTATGTAAAAGGTAATTTAGATAATGGACATAAAATAACGAATGAATGAATAAGCTGGAAAGGCTGCTTGAATGTTTGTTTACGAATGTTAATAGGAAATAACCGTGCAAAACCCTTGGAAAACCCTGAGTCGTGAAGTGAAATATGATAACCCTTGGATTCGTGTAGAGGAGCATCAGGTTATCAATCCTGCAGGTGGAGAGGGTATTTATGGTACGGTTAGCTTTAAGAATCGCGCGGTCGCTATTGTCGCTTTGTTTGAGAATGGCGATACCTTGCTGGTGGGGCAGCACCGTTACCCTTTGCAGGAATACCACTGGGAACTGCCCATGGGCGGTGCTCCTGAAGGTGAGTCCATTTTGGCTTGTGCAGAAAGAGAGTTGCAAGAAGAGACGGGCTTTAGTGCCGAAAAATGGCAGCAGATTTTGACGATGCACTTGAGTAACTCAATTACTCAAGAGCAAGGCTTCACGTTTATTGCTGAGGGTTTGAAAGCAGGCGAGATGGAATTAGAGGATACGGAAGATATTGTGTGTCAGCGTCTGCCATTTGAAACAGTATTTGACCGTGTCATGTCGGGTGAAATAACCGATGCCATGACGGTGGCATCGGTTATGAAGGTGCGGTTGCTGGGTTTGGCTTAATGCTTTGTTGGCTAAAGTTTAGCCTGCAACAATTGATAGCATGGTAGGGGCCTCGTGAGGCGAGTGCTGTCTTTGGCGATTACGATATTGAGCTGGGCTATCTTTGGTCTGCTTGATGAAAATTCTATCAAGGGTTCTGCGCCCTGATAAACCAAGCTGAAGCGCTATTTGCTCGATGCTTAGGTCGCTTTCTAATAATAACTGCTTTGCTTTGTGAACGCGGCAGTCGGTAACAACTTGCTTTAAAGAGGTGTGCTCTTTTTGCAGGTGTCTATTAAGTGTGCGTGCACTGATGTGGAAATGTTGAGCAACGATTTGTTGGTTGGCCTTAAGGCTTAACTTATCTTGTTCTAAAGCGCGTTTAATGCGATCGGCAAGAGAGCCAGAGCGGGTTAACTTTTTATATTGTTCTTCAACATCACGCTTAATCATATTTAAAATATGAGGGTTGGTATTATGCAGCCCTTGATCTAAATAGCGTGCTTGAAACTGAATGGAACATTCCAAGGAGTTGAAGGTGATGTTTGTTTTCCAGAGGTGCGAATAATCCGCAGAATAGCTTGGTTGTGGAAACGGTAGATCGATACCATTAATTTCCATATCTGCACCACATAGCTGCTTAATCCAACCCAGTATGATGCCAATTAATAATTCACTGCGATAACGTTCTTGTGATAAAAAGCTTTGCTCACTAACGGGCAGCTTGATTTTAATGATGTTGTCGCGAGTACGGGTAACATTAACTTCAAGGTTGTCGCTGAGTAAGGCTGAGTATTTTTCTAGGTAATAAAGCGCTTCGCGCAGGGTGTTTGAGCATAAAAACAAATGCTGTAACTGACAGCTACTTTGGGTAACGGCTTTTTGAGCAGAAAAAACACATAAAGAGTTAGAGCGACTGGTGCGCACTAAGCTGTTTATTAGCTCATCGGCATCCTGCATGGAAATTCTTGCATCAGGATCTTTCAGTAACTTTACAAGGCGTGCATCAATAGCTGACTCATGCTCGGTTGCCGGAGCTTTACTGCTAACGGCATCAATGAGTGGGCGAATAAGTGCTACTGAAATTGAACTTTGAATCATAGTGACTTACCGGTTCGCTGTTATTATTTTTATTTGTATGCTTTGTAAGCAATTAAAGTGCCAGATTTTTAATGTGACATTTTAACACTGGGATTTATCAAGACCATCGCTTAACCGTTGAAAAATTAGGATTATGCTGTGTTCTGGTTAATTTTAGGGTTGGCAACTTTAAAATTTCTGTCATTTTATACCCAGTAGGTGTTACTGCGAGTAACAAAGATTGTTAAGGAGTAACACATTTGAGGCGTAAATCTGCATATTATTAGACAAAGATGGATATTTTACGACGAGTGGCTGATGTGGTGCACTAATGGTGCTGGTTAAAGGTTGATACGGCTATGGGAAGTGCGGTAGCGGTAATCAGCTCTTTGGTGATGAAACCTAGGAGCTGACATTTAGGGTGTTGCGTTTGAGTAAAATTAGAACTCCCAGTTTGCTCCAAAGGTTATGTTTTGAATGCGAGTACGAGGCATATCACCACTACTGATTGCGGTACTTTCTAATTCTGCACGCAGGGACAGTTGTGGAATTGGGGTGTAGATAAAACCACCGCCGGAAATGGCATTGACTGCTGATGCTTGGCCTTCATCTTCGTCAACTTTAGTGATACCACCGTCTTTGTCGGCGGTAATTTTCACTGTTTTATAATCTGCAGCCCAGGCAAAAAATCCCGTTTTTACAAAAAAGTCGAAATTATCCATGATTGGAAAGCGGTAGCGAAAATTGATCAAAGCACCTTCAGGGGTGAATTCGCTAATGCCAATGAAGTTGCTTGGGCTTTTGTCTCTGTATTCGTTCTTGCCGTTAGCATCGGGCGTTGCGTCGCCTATTTGGCCAGGGCTGATGGTGCCATGATCTGCATCACGAAACGAAATATTGCTTTTGTTGTAATCAACGTTGATGGCTTCAGGGTCGTTATAGCTGGTTGCGCCAAAGTTTACATAAGCAAACTCAAGCGTAATGCGTGAGGTAATGTGGGCGCCGGTTAGGATTTTAAAGCTAGAGCTTGTTTTGTCGGCATCTAAAGAACTGGATATGCCTGTGTGTAGCCCAATAAAGCCGCCTTCGTTTGCCAGTGCATGGCTACTTAGTGTTAACGCAAATAAGGCCGCAGGTATGGATAGTAGGCGATGGCGCGTAATAGATTTTTGATCGCGTGCAAGCATGGGTGAGTCGTCCAGTCTTTTAGATTTATTTTTTTGTTTATTTAACCAGAAATGATGAGCTTGGCACAGCCCTAAAGTGAGACATGAGGTAAATAGCGCTTTGCGCCTTGTTCTTTTACTTAATCTTTACTTATTCAAATACAAAAAACACTACCAACAAGCTTGGTTGGCAGTGTTTTTTGAAGCGATTAAAGCGCTTTGATTGAACCTTTTAAGTGAGGCTTGATACCTGCTTCATCACGTAAATCAAACTCAATCTCTTTGTCTTTCATGTCGTAATTCAATTGTACGGTCGATGGCAAGAAGACGGGCAGTTTAAACTCAACGGAAATTGTGCACGCGTCACTTTCAATTTTGCTATGCAATGCTGCTGCAATACGGGCCTTACTCCACATGCCGTGCGCAATATGCCCTTTAAAACCGAACAGCTTGGCGCTTAAGGAAAATAAATGAATCGGGTTGGAATCGCCTGATACTAGGGCATAGCGACGACCTAGATCTGACGCTAGTCGCCAAAATTCTTTATTAGGTTGTTCTGGCAGCGCCAAAGGTTCTCTGCTTTTTTCTGGGGAGGCTATATCTGTTTTTTGGCGAACGAGGTTTGTGCTAATGCTTTCCCAAACGACGGAGCCAGATATATGGATTTGGGTTTTAATATCAATGTCGAAGCCTTTATCTGTTTTTCTAATATCAGAGAAGAAGCAAGTCACATCCATTATTTCATGGGTTTTGATGGCGCGATATTGGGTAATTTCATTGCGCACATGAACCATGCCCATGACGGCAAATGGAAAGTCACGCTGTAGCATGAGTTCTAAATGCAGTGGGAATGCCAATAAGTGTGGAAGCGTGATCGGCAATACTTTTGAGTCTTTTTCAAAATCGCATACGTCGGCATATTGCTCAATACGTTTAGGGTCAACGTTCGTATCACGCAGCGTTAAGCGTGTAGAAGGAAGCTTGGGAGTTTTGGTTTTGCTTCCTTTTGATAGCAGTGCGCGGCGGTATTGGTCGAGAGTGCCGGGGGATTTAGATATTACTACGCGTGAAGATTGGCTCATTGTCTATCCTGATCTATTAAATTGATCTTGTACATTTGATCAATGTTGTACGTTGTGACTGTACGTGGTGAGTTTAAAATTATAATTAGCTAGCAGTCTAAACGGCTTGGGTTGTAGACCATTGGCTTGCATCCCCGGTGAATAACGTCAGTTTGGTCAATGAATGCTTGCAGTCCGTGTATGTTCTGGCAGAATCCATGACTTATTTCATGAAAAATTAAAGTTTATGTCAGGCGGAATAGCGGAACTTCGAGACTCAGGTATTCTCTTGCAATTGGCCTATCAGGCGATGCTAGAGTTGAAACTTGATATTCCATTAATTTTTGAGCGGTGTGGTGTTAAGGCCGAGATATTGCAAGATCGTAATGCTCGAACACCTCATGACGCTCAAAATTTATTTTGGCAAGTATTAGAGGACGTGAGTGGAGACCCGCACATAGGTTTGCACATTGCTGAAAAAATGCCCGTCTATAAAGGGCAGGTGCTTCAGTATCTATTTTTAAGTAGCCCAACCTTTGGTGATGGCTTAAACCGTGCCCTGAATTATCAGCGTTTATTAAGTGATGCAACTTTGGCGACCTTTGAAATGGTCGGCAATGAGGCGTCTATAAGAGTTTCCTCTTCGAGTGAAAAAGTGATTGAGCTAAGGCACTTGTCAGAAGCGGTAGCCGTTGGTTTACTGCGGTTCTTTAGTTATGTCACTGACGGTAAGTTTGTTTTAAATCGTGTTCATTTTACTCATCAGCTTGAAGGGGATGATAGTGAGCATGTGCGTATATATGGCTGTGATGTCTCTTTTGGTGAAGATGAAAATCGTATTTTCTTTAACGCCGATATTTTAGATATCCCTTCGTTGCATGCAGAGCCTGAATTACTTCAGCTGCACGAAAAATTAGCCAGTGAACATGTCGCTAAATTAGAACGCCAAGATGTTGTAGTACGAGTAAATCGTATTATTGGTGAGATCCTTGAAACGGGCCAAGTTAATTTAGAGCAAGTGGCCGTTAAGCTAGATATTAAGCCAAGAACCTTACGTACTCGCTTAGCGGAGGCTAATACTAATTTTAATCAGTTACTGGCCGATTATCGCTGTAATTTGGCTAAGAGGTTATTGGCGAATACCACCGAGAGTATTGATGAAATTGTCTACCTCACTGGGTTTTCTGAGCCGAGTACATTTTACCGTGCCTTTAAGCGCTGGACTCAAGTGACCCCTATTGAATATCGCAATCAAAAGAAAAGCAGCTAGATCAATAGGTGCTCGTTCAACGCATTTAATTAAGTGTGTTTACTTTAAGGAAAGGGTGTTTTAACTCTCATTATTTGACTCAGTACTAGTAATTTAGTCGAATTGGGTTCAGTGTGGTTAATACTTGAACAGTTAAAGAGGGGCAAAACGATGAGCAAACTCGATAAAGCGAGCTTAATCCAACCTTTAGTTGAGCAGATGGTTACTAACGAAAAAGACGTTCATGTCTGGCGAAAGGAATTGGTACAAAGTGGTGCCTTTTCGACAGAGCAGGTTATGGCTCTGGATGATGCGAGTCTTACTCTATCTTATCGCACGATGCTTGCAGTGCAATTTCAGGGGTTGCGTGTAGAGCGTTTATTAACTGAGATTGAAAAGCACCATGTTGCTTGGACGGTTGATATCGACGCTGATTTTCAACAGGGTGCTATTGGTTATTAATCGTTGCATTTCATATTCAATAAGCAGCCTTTTGGCTGCTTTTTTTATGCTTGTGGTTTATATAATGGAATGTATTTACGTGGTAATTAACGTTCGTGCGGTTAGGTGGCTGCAGTTGTTGATTATCCGTATAAAAACAGTCAGTCTATAAGAAAAATAACAAGGTCTGAGTTGCTGATGCATACGTGAAGTGTACGGACTCAAAATATCTGACGTTAGGAGTGAATGTGTCGCGAATCTTATTATGTTGGGAAATAGGTACTGATTATCAGCATTTATTATCGTTGCAATCCGTCGCTCGTTTTTATCAAGGCAAAGGCCATGAGGTTTGGGTGGCGGGTAGGGATGTTACTAAATTAAGACGCCTTTTTTCTGATGTTAAAATTCATATTATTCAAGCTCCACATTCAGACTCTGCGGCTGAGTTGGGTGTCGAGAAACAAGCGCCAAGAAGTTATGCGGATTTTTTACGCCGCTGTGGTTTTCATCATTCAGATGCGCTTTCGGGCTTGGTCAGTGCGTGGCGTAGTGTGTTCTCTTTTATTAAGCCTGATTTGTTATTGTGTGATCACGCCCCCGTTGCATTATTGGCTGCTCGTGGATTAATGCGCGGCGGTCAGTATGGACAAGGTCGTAATGAGTCAGTGGCAAAAATAGCCGTGGGTATGCCTTTTTCTGTACCGGATGATAATCGACCTGCGGGGGTTTTCTTTGCGGGTGATTTGGCTAAAAGTGATATTGTACGATACGAAGATGATATCGTTAAGATCATTAATAAAGTCTGTATCGAATTTTATATTCCTTGTATTAATAATCTAGCTGATCTTTTATCTGACTTTGATCAATGCATTTTTCAGACGTATTCAGAGTTGGATCATTATGGTTATCGAAGCCATGCGCAACGTGAAATAACGACGTATGTCGGCACCGTCGTTCCTGACTTTACTGAACCTGCGCTTTTTCCTCATTTTCGTGGGCCTAAAATATATTGTCATGTGAAAGGAACGGTTGAAACCCCGGTCTTATTAAAAACATTACAAGCCATTGAATGCAGTGCCATTGTTTTAGCCGATGGTATTCCAAGTGCAATTATTAATGCGCATCAATCACGGCATATTTTATACGTCGATAAGCCGGTAAATATGCAAGACGTATTATCGCAATCGACGTTTGCTATTTTAAATGGCGGTATTAATTCGGTATCGTTGTTTATGAAAGCAGGAATTCCTGTGGCGCTTTTTCCTTTGCATATTGAACAGTTTTTGATGGCGAAGCGAGTTGAGGCGTTGAATGCGGGTTTGCAATTAAGTTTAACGGATGTTGATTCTGCCTTGCAGGGCTTGCAGAAAGTGAACAGTCGACAGAAAAAAATAGCCGCGGGTTTGTTTGAAGAAAAGTATCAAGCCGCCAGTGCGCATAACGAGCTGTTATTGCAGCTTGCTTTAATAGAGCAGAGCTATTTACTGGGAAAGGTTAAAAGTTAAGCACTTGGCATTATTGGCTTTTAAATATCGTCTGATTATTGCATTAATTAAATGACAGGCAAAAAAATAGCGCTGACTCAGTTACACTCAGTCGCGCTATTTTTACACTTCGATTCATGCTGGTGAGTGCTTCAAGAGCACTTCCAGTTAAGACAGATTAAATGCCTTGTGAACGAAGGTATTCGTCATACGTACCGTGGAAATCAACGATCTCGTGATCTTTAATTTCGATGATGCGTGTTGCCAAAGAACTTACGAACTCACGGTCGTGAGATACAAAGATTAAAGTCCCTTCAAACATCTCAAGTGCCATGTTAATCGATTCAATCGATTCCATGTCCATGTGGTTGGTTGGTTCGTCTAATAACAGTACGTTGTGATTTTGCATCATCAACTTACCAAATAATAAACGACCTTTTTCACCACCCGAACATACCTTAACGTTTTTCTTAATATCGTCTTGGTTGAATAACAAGCGTCCTAGAGTACCGCGGACTGCCTGATCATCGTGTTCTGGTGTGCGGAATTGAGACATCCATTCGAACATTGGCATGTCGGAAGGGAATTCGTATTCATGATCCTGAGCGTAATAACCTAATGATGCGTTTTCAGACCATTTGATCATGCCTTCTTTTGGCTCTACTTCACCCACTAAGCATTTCATGAGTGTGGTTTTACCGGCGCCGTTAGCACCAATGATGGCTACCTTTTCACCCGCAGGGATCATAAGGTTCGATTTTTTAAACAGCATGTTGCCGTCTTCGTACGCGTGGCCCAAGTTTTCAACTTCAAGAGCTGTGCGGTGAAGTTTTTTCTCAAATTCAAAGCGCATGAATGGGTTTTGACGGCTTGAAGGTTGGATTTTATCCAATTGGATTTTATCCAGTTGCTTCTGGCGAGACGTGGCTTGTTTTGCTTTCGAGGCGTTAGCAGAGAAGCGGCTAACGAATTGCTGCAATTCAGCAATTTGAGATTTCTTTTTAGCGTTATCGGCTTGCTGACGTTCACGTGCTTGCGTTGATGCAATCATGTAGTCATCGTAGTTGCCTGGGAAGATCTTGATGTCACCATAATCGATGTCGGCCATGTGTGTACACACAGAGTTTAAAAAGTGGCGATCGTGCGAGATGATAACCATGGTGCACTTCATTTCATCTAATAAGCTTTCTAACCAGCGAATGGTATTGATGTCCAAGTTGTTGGTTGGTTCATCAAGAAGCAAGATGTCTGGGTTGGAGAAAAGTGCTTGTGCTAAAAGTACACGTACTTTTAAGCCAGGAGCAACACCAGACATTAAGCCAGTATGCAATTCTGAATCGATACCAGCGCCTAGCAATAATTCGCCAGCGCGTGACTCTGCGGTATAGCCATCCATGTCTGCAAATTCACTTTCAAGTTCGGCAGCACGCATGTATTCATCTTCAGTGGCTTCAAGGTTAGCGTAAATCGCATCACGCTCTTCTTTGATTGCCCATAGTTCTTTATTGCCCATCATGACCGTATCGATAACGATTTGCTCTTCAAAAGCGAACTGATCTTGGTGCAGCTTGCCCAAGCGCTCGTTTGGAGAGATGGAAACGTTACCGGCAGAAGGTTCAAGACTACCGTCAAGAATTTTCATGAACGTAGATTTACCGCAACCGTTGGCTCCGATTAGGCCATAGCGGTTGCCATCGCCGAATTTTACGGAGATGTTTTCAAACAATGGCTTTGCGCCAAATTGCATGGTGATATTAGCGGTTGAAATCAATTGAGATACCTTGAGCAAAAACTTACGTGGCTTAAGCGCTGGCCCTGAAAGCCTGCGACCTATAAAATTGAGGCCAAATTATACAGCCTTTGAACGAGTACTTAAATGGTCGACTCCCAAAAAGACTTAGAGAAACGTAAGGAAAGTGACTTGAAAGTCGCTGTAACGACGTGCCCACGCTGTTTTACCGAATTTCTATGTAATGCCGCTAATATTCAGCAATGTCAGTGTTGGGGGGTAGGCCTTGGAGAAAAAGAGTTTTCTTATTTGAGATCCCAAGGTTTTAGCGCCGCGCAGACGGGGTGCTTGTGTCGTGATTGCCTTGAAAGCATTAAAAAACAGGTTCAAGAGCTGGAATAGAATGCAGTCATTGGCTCACTTTATGTCATGAGATGTAAATTATTCATCATCAACATGAATAAAGTGAAAGTAATTTTGATCATTGGGGCTAATTTTGCGAAAATGCAGCCATAGATAATACCCGATCAGAATACTCAGATTTACCCCGCTTAAATACCTGCATTAAATTATGTATTTAAGCCTGCCTTTTTAGTGAGCTCCCAATGTTAACTGTTACTCAAGCCCCTGAACTTTTCTCGTACCCAAGATATTGGGCGGAATGCTATGGCACGGCGCCATTTTTGCCTATGTCGCGCGCCGAAATGGATGAGTTGGGTTGGGACTCTTGCGATATTATTATCGTTTGTGGTGATGCTTATGTCGATCATCCGAGTTTTGGTATGGCGGTCATGGGGCGCTTATTAGAGTCTCAGGGCTTTCGTGTTGGTTTGATTTGTCAGCCAGATTGGAATGATCCTGAAGCCTTAAAAGTACTGGGTAAGCCAAATCTGTATTTTGGTGTTAGCGCGGGCAATATGGATTCTTTAATTAACCGCTATACGGCTGACCTTAAAGTTCGTAATGATGATGCCTATACACCTCATGGTGTGGCGGGTAAGCGTCCAGACCGTGCGGTGATTGTTTATAGTCAAAAATGTAAGCAAGCGTATAAAGATGTCCCGATTGTGATTGGTGGTATTGAAGCCAGCTTACGTCGAATTGCCCAATATGATTATTGGAGTGACGAGATCCGTCGCTCGGTACTGATCGATTCTGGCGCGGATATCTTACTATACGGTAACGCTGAGCGTGCCATTGTTGAGGTGAGTCATGAGCTGGCCCTTGGCAAAGACATTAAAGAACTTAAGTACGTTCGTGGTACGGCTGTCGTGCGCAATGCAACGCCTGATGGTTGGACCGAAATCGATTCTACGCGTATTGATTGGCCTGGGCGTTTAGATGAAATCCCTAATCCTTATGAAATGAAGGATACTAAGAATCAAACCTGTTCTACCAATAAAGACGGAGCAGAAGAGGGCATGGATGAGCACGAGAGTGTGGTTAAAATCGTCCCTATGCCTTTGCATCGTAAGATTGATATTGATCATTCAAAGGCCGTTATTCGTTTGCCTTCCTTTGAGAAAGTACGTGCTGACTCGGCTTTGTATGCTCATGCCTCTCGTATTTTACACCTAGAAAGTAACCCGCAAAATGCTCATGCGTTGATTCAGCGCCATGGTGATAAAGAAATTTGGGTGAACTCTCCACCGATTCCTTTAGAAACAGAAGAGATGGACGCGGTTTTTGCATTACCTTATAAACGTATTGCACACCCATCGTATGAGGATGCCAAGATTCCTGCGTTCGACATGATTCGTTTTTCTGTGAATATCATGCGCGGTTGTTTTGGTGGCTGTAGTTTTTGTTCGATTACTGAACACGAAGGCCGGGTAATTCAGAGCCGTAGCCAAGAGTCTGTGCTGAAAGAAATTGAAGATATTCGCGATAAAGCCCCTGGTTTTACCGGTACTATTTCAGATTTAGGTGGGCCAACGGCCAATATGTATCACCTAAACTGTAAAGATCCAAAGATTCACGCCAGCTGTCGTCGACTGTCGTGTGTATTCCCGAGCATTTGTACGAATCTAGTAACCGATCATTCTCAGACGACTTCGCTTTACCGTCGTGCCCGTGCATTGCCAGGCATTAAGCGTGTAGCGATTGCGTCGGGTTTACGTTATGACCTTGCAGTAGAAGATCCTGAGTACGTTCGCGAACTAGTGACTCATCACGTAGGTGGCTACTTGAAAATTGCCCCTGAGCATACCGAGAAGAATACCTTGGATATGATGATGAAGCCGGGGATGGGAACGTACGATAAGTTTAAGCGCATGTTTGAAAAGTTTTCTAAAGAAGCGGGTAAGAAGCAATATCTGATTCCTTATTTTATTGCGGCACACCCTGGCTGTGATGATGAAGATATGTTGGGCTTGGCAATGTGGCTAAAGCGTAACAAGTATCGAGTCGATCAGGTTCAGACTTTTTATCCTTCCCCAATGTCATTAGCCACAGCCATGTATCATTCTGGACGTAACCCGTTGCAGCGTATTACGTACAAATCTAAGAAAATGGTGGTGCATACCGAGCTTAAGTCTCGTCGTGTTCAGAAAGCCTTCTTGCGCTACCACGACCCTAAAAGCTGGCCGATGCTTCGCGAAGCGCTTAAGAAAATGGGACGTGAAGATATGATTGGTGCGGGTAAAGGCGCATTGATTCCAAACGAAGAGCCAGAAGAACACCGTAATGCTCGATTGAAGCAAAAAGGGTTAAGTACTCGTGGCCGTCCAGGTGCCAAAGGTGCGATCAGTCGTACGACGACTAAACCGGGTGCTAAATCAGCCGGAGCAGGCACGAAAACTGGCGCGAAGCCAACCAGGCCGGCCGGTAAAGCTTTTGGAAAGCCCGGTGCAAAACCTGCAGGTAAATTAGGGGGTAAAAAACCCGTTAAAAAGCAAATGTCGATTGCTGAAAAAGCCGGAGTGAAGCAAGAAGGGGCTAAGAAATCAGGTAAGTCAGCGTTTAAGAAGCGCAAATAATCTGAGCTGGTATAAAAAGGCCCGTACTGAAATTAATCACTACGGGCTTTTTAAGGTCTGTTGTTTACAAAAATACGAATAAATTAGTACTTCTTGGACGAAGGTGGGATATCACTCATTTGACGTAAGAAATCTAAATCGCGCTTTAATTGTTCGCGACGCTCACGAGGTGAAAGATCTTCTGGCCATTCATCGAAGCCTTCTTTTGAGGGCTTAACGACGTGATCAATCAATTGCGAAAATGTCTGAGTTCCTTTCCTTTTTTTAAGCGCTTTTCTATCTTGAAAATCAATGTGAACAACGTTTGAGTCCTGCAAGTTACTCATTGTTTTACCCTTTAAGTCTAATATGTCATCTGAACGCTAACTATTATTAGATGTCGATTTTTATAGTTATCAGTTTGTCTAACTCTTTACATATCAAGAACCGTACCAAGGTCTCAAATACTTTAGAAATCGTTATAAATAGGGAGTTAGGAGCTGATATTAGGCATAATAAAAATAGAAGAAAGGCGTGTAAGACAATGATTGTTAAGGGGTTTGGGCATCTTGTGACACAATTTGTCAGTTTGAAACATTGTGCAAGTGTTTGTATCAGATGATGCCTGCGTCAAGGCTAGCCGCCATGGCTAAGCCCAGTTCTTCGCATTGAGAAATGAAGCGCTCATCAAAATCACCGCGGCAAATTAATGGTTCTTGAACGAGTTTCCAGCGTAAGCCTGTGGTTATGGTATCAAGTGCTCTTTGTGTGCCTGTGCCATCGTGTCCGGCTCTTATGTAATAGCTAAAGGCGAGGCCTTGGGTCTGCTCTAAGCAGCCGTAATAACAGCGGTCAAAGACGTCTTTTATTAAACCGGCCATGTACCCCAGATTTTCTGTTGTACCAATGATGATTGCGTGCGCAGAGATAATGTCTTCGACTTGAGTTTCTAGTGGGGCAAGGCACTGAACGTCTACTTCAGTAAGCTCTGGATGCTTAGCTCCTTTGATAATCGATTGCAGCATACGATCTGTATTGGCGGAGGGCGCATGAGCAATGATGAGTAATTTTTTCTTTTGAGTGGTCATAATGAACGAACTCCGAATGACTAATAGTTATCACTGATTAGCCATTAAAGCATATTAAGCACGCCTATTTCTTGGACTCTTGGTTATTCATTAAAAGGGCTATTATGGCGCGATTAGTATAAAAAATGATTTCATCATAAAAAGAACATGCGTTCCTTAATTTAAACTTTTGTCAAATTAAGTCAGGTAGGCTACATTACTGTTGGTAAAAGTTGTATTACTACATTCATTCAAATAACGAGTAGGGCACAGATGAACATGGAGATTCAGGCCGCTTTAGAAGTTGCCGATGAGACCGACGCATTTTTACAAATTACAGATGTAATTTTTGATAAAGAAGCTGATTTAGGATATTCCGATTTAAGTGACGCGGAGAAGTCTGTTTATTGCATAGATAGTCTTTCACGAGAGATGGAAAATGGCGGCTTTGGCCAGCTGTTTCACCATGATAGCGGCGCGTTAATTCACGACATGCTTGAAGCACTTGAAAAGATCCGGGCTAAGAATACTCATGCCGTTGTGCAGCAAGTCGTTGATTATTTCCCTAATAGTATTGTACCTACCGACGAAGATGAGCGCATAGAGGCTTTTGATCTATTTGCTTTGGATTTGGTTGATGAAATTGCTGAGTGTGACGATCGTTTCCATGACGCAGGTGAAAATCTTGTTGAATTGACTCTTAAGTTTGTAGCAAAAAATATTCGTCAATTTAAATAATCGTCTTGTGCGATATTTATATGATCAAGTGTGCAGTATTTAGTTAAGCATTTTAGGCCGAATAAATTATTAATTTTGGCCTGAAATAGCCTAAAGTACTTGCTTTTATACTACTAGATCAATATAAAAGATCATTCATTCTGATAGACCTAATAAAAATTAATAAAGGGTAAGTACATGTTACGCATTCTAGCAAGTTTCATTATGGGCTTGGCGCTTATGCCAGCGGTTCAAGCAAAAGAAATTAACGATATTGAAGTGGCTGATAGTATTCAGGTGGCTGCAAATACACTTACTTTAAATGGTGCTGGCGTTCGCTCTAAGTTTTTCATAGATTTGTATGTGGGTGCCTTATACCTAAATGCAAAGAGCAGCGATTCAGCTAGTGTGATCGCCGCTGATGAAGCCATGACGATTCGTTTATATATTACATCTTCACTCATCGATGGTGAAAAGATGAGTGAAGCAACACTTGACGGTTTTGTTAAGTCGACGGGTGGGAATCTAGCGCCTATCCAAAAAGAAGTTGATTCATTGATCAATGCTTTCCGTGATGCTGTAGAAGATAAAGATGTATTTGATCTTCAGTATGTACCCGGGGAAGGTGTGAGCGTTATTCGCAACGGTGAAGTTAAGGCGACTGTTCCAGGCCTTGCGTTTAAGCAAGCGTTATTCGGTATTTGGTTGTCTGAAGATCCCGTTCAAGACGATCTTAAAGAAGATATGTTAGACGAAGATTAATCGTTTAAAACTGTAAATTAGTACTGCTAAATCAGTACAGTAAAAAAGCCGCTTTGCGGCTTTTTTTGGTTAAGAAACGAAACCAATATTTAAAACCAGCACTCAAACAATAATAAAAACAATAATAAAGGTCACCCAATGCAATTTTATCTAAAGAAACTGTTTATCAGCGGCGTATTTGCTTTTTTAATTACGTCATTGCCAGTATCCGCAGCGACTAAGCCCCAATTAGCGTCATCCAATAGCGATAAAAAATCACTACAGCAACGTGCAATGAATCAAAAGCTATCGTTCGAGCAGCGTATTGTGGCCATTAAGCAGCTGTATCCTGAACAGTGGGGAGATTCATCCCAAGTTAAACGTCGCATCTGTATTTGGGATATTGCTGGGCGTTCTGGGCCTATTTTTGCTTTAGCTCAAGATCAAAAGGCTGAACTCTTGCAAATGGGGGTTCAAGTAGAGATGGAAGCGTATACCAGTGAATCTATCTTAAGTGAAGAGTTAAAGGCAGGTCGTTGCGATGCCGCACTTATGACGGGGCTAAAAGCGAGAACGTTTAACCAATTCAGCGGCACTATAGACTCTGTTGGCGCTTTACCGTCAACTCAGCACTTTAAAGTTTTGTTGAAGGCGCTCATGGATTCTAGGTTGGCACCAAAATTTGAAAATGACCATTATATTGTATTAGGTGTTGCTCCAGCGGGCGCTGCTTATATTTTTGTTAACGACCGAAAAATTAACTCGTTAACTAAAGCAGCGGGTAAGCGCATTGCGGTCTTAGACTATGATCAAACCCAAGCAAAGATGGTACTGAAGCTAGGGGCTACACCTATTCCTTCTAGTTTAGTTGGCGCACCTAATAAATTTAACAATGGCGCGGTTGATGTGCTGCCTGCACCGCTAGTGGCTTATGGGTTTATGGAGTTGTATCGAGGAATGGAGCCAGATGGTGGGATTATTGATTATCCATTTTCGCAAGCCAGCATGCAGATGATAGGCTTAAAAGATAAATTCCCTAGGGAAGTTGCGCAGATAATACGAGAGAGTTTTTTCAAAGGGTTTGATCATGTGATTAAGCAGTTAAAAGTTCAAACTGGAGATATTCCATCACGCTGGTGGATCCCGATTCCGGATCAAGAAAAGCAAGATTATGAAGTATTAATGCAACAAGCGCGGATTGAGCTCAGGGAAGCTGACTATTATGACGGAGTCATGCTGAGAATACAGCGTAAGGTTCGCTGTAAGCTTGATGCCACAAGGTTTGAATGCCCCAATCCTGTTGAGTAGCGTTATCGTAAATAATCGAATAAAAAATTAAAGCACTGGATGAATTGGCCGCTATAACCTATAGCGCAAATTAATCCGGTGACTGCTATGAACTTCAATCCCAATCTTATCAATGTTCAATCTAATTCCTATCAGAGTAGCTCTCAGTCAACTCATGAGCACCAAAATGGGCGCCATGAGGCTAAAGCGGCTGATGTTCTAAATGAGAATGTGAAGAGGGGTGTGGGTCAAGCCACTGGAACATCGTCATCGGGTTTGCAGTTAAGCGATAAAAAAGGCGCAGACGAAGTCGCCACAACCATGCTGGATCATGTGCAGCGGGGCTTGGATCAATTACGCGCGCGGGGTGCTGATGATGATCGTATTCAGCAGCGTTTAGAGGCGGCTAAAGAAGGCATTGCCAAAGGTTATGAGCAAGCTGAGCAGCAATTGAAAGATATGGGCTTGATGAATGATGATTTACAGGCAGAAATCGATCAAGGCCGAGACTTGATTAATGCAGGCCTGAAGGATATCGAAAGTGGCGACTATGGTAAAAAGGCTAGCAATAGCAGTAATGATGTCGCACTGAATACTAAAATGCCGGCCTTTGAATCCAATCGCTATAGCAGCCAAGTTAGCCAGAAGAATTCAATGTCATTAGAGTTGATGACAAAAGATGGTGATAAAATTTCACTGAGTTTTATGCAGTCTGCAGAATCGTTTTCGTATGCCGAGAAGCAAGGGCATCAATACATCGCTGCGGCGGGTTTTGAGCAGGGATTGGAGTGGCAGATGGATGTCATGGGCAGTCTCGATGAAGGGGAGCAAGAAGCCCTCACTAATCTGCTGCGTGATGTTGAAAAGCTCAGTGGTACATTTTTCTCGGGTGATCTTGGTGGTGCTTTGGAAGAAGCGATGCAGCTAGGCTTTGATGGTAATGAACTGGCATCAATGAGTTTGAACTTGCGTCAAGAATCTTTCAGTTCGGTCAGTCGTGCTTATAACTCTGTGCAGCCTAAATTACCGACGCCTGAGTTAGAAAACTTATCTTCCTCCTTATTGGGTTATAACGATGATTATTTATCGGCCTTGGATCAGGCAAAATCCTTTGCTGATCCTCAGCAGCTATTGAATGATTTGGTTGATCAGATGTTTCCTGATGATCATTTAAAGGATATTTTCCAAGCGTATAATCAAGGGTTGAATAATGTGATGGAAAATCGGGCTGATATGATGTCCAACTTATTGGAATAATTGCTTTATACTAGCGCTTTATTATTAATACGCGCTAAGAGTAATTGTTTTGGCTATTTTATTATTGTCTACGGAAGCTTGCCATTTGTGCGAGCTTGCCCAAGTTGAGTTGCAGCAGGCTTTTAGTCAACCAGGTGTGATGTTGCTGGCTCAGCAGAATGACCTTCAAATTTACCTGCAAGATATTATAGATCAACCGCTTTGGCTTGATCTATATGGTGCAAAAATTCCTGTGCTATTGGATGAATCTTCAAACCTAACATTGGAGTGGCCATTTAATGCGACTGAAGTCGTCAGCTGGTTAGAAAAAATCCTCTCAAATACTGGCCTCAATCCCGCATAAGCTCTACTATTACTATTAACAGCTATGCAATTAATCCCAATACGATCGTGTGTTAAAAGGAATATCTATGTTTTCCGTGTTTAAAACGTATTCTCAAAATAATAACGCTCAATTTCGAGTTTTATTATCTGCGCTTTTATTATCTCTTTTGGTAGGGTGTTCATCAGCGCCGCAATCATCGACTGGGCAAGCCGTTTATTATGCTCTACAAACCGATGTGCAATTACGCTTGTGGGTTGATCATTGCCAGAATATTAGTGGTAAATTGAAGCAGGTTGCTTGGCAAGCTAAAAGCAATTGGTGGCGTCGTAATGGCGCGTTTGTAGAAGGTGCTGATTATGGCCTAACCCGTGATATTATGCTGGTTTCAGGTGATCGTGATGTGACGGGTGCAAATATCGCTTTGGGCATTACGGCTCAGGCCGTTCAGGACGCAGAAGCTGAAATGAAGTTGATTCTTGACGAAAGCGGTAATCAGGAAAAGTTGTGTTTAAACATGCTGTCTAAGTTCAGCGATGGAGATTATGACCTACGTGATAATAATCAATTCTATCCAACCTTGGTCGATCTGCAGCGTCGTGCGCAGCAAAATGGTCAAGAGTTACAAGAAAAGTCAGCAACCTTGGCTATTAATAAGCAGCGTAAATTCGGTCGCTCACTCTATGTTGTCGAAAAATTAGCTAAGCGCTCAGGTTGCCCTGGTGCCAGTGTTAAAGTGATTAAGAGTGACTGGCCTCACGAGGTTTATGATGTGCAATGCCCGGATAACAGCTATATTTTGGTTCGCTGTGAATGGGGCAACTGTTTATTAAACGAATAATGTTCAATTCTGTTCGTCTGGTATGTTTGTTAGCGGTGGCGTCATTCGCCGCTGCACCACTTTCTTCGGCTTTGGCTGGCGAAAGCGACCGCCATGAAGAGCATGTAGGGCATAGCGATTATCTGTTGATTTTGATGCATCACAAAATTGCGTTACACAAGCTTCAAGATCAATATTCAGAGCAGTCAAAAGCCAATAGCCTAGCAAAACAAGGGCAGCATTTGCGTAAAGTTATGCCGGTGCTGAAACGCTATATGGCGACGCCAAAGTCCTACTATCTGAACACGGAAATGTATCACGACAGTTTAGACAATCGTGCCGCGATGTTAGCGGATTTCAGTGCTATATTGATCGAATACCAAAAGCAGCTTGTTTCACTGCCTTAAATCGTCGAAAATCCCCTTATACTTCACATTCTCTTGTAAAAGATCGAGTTTAATTTTGCTTAGCTATCGTCACTCTTATCATGCAGGTAATTTCGCAGATGTGTTAAAGCACATTGTATTGGTTGAATGTTTAGAGCATTTCAATAAGAAAGATGCACCGTTTGATTATATTGATACCCATTCTGGAGCCGGTCTATATGACCTACGCTCTGCGAATGCAAATAAAACAGCTGAATACAAAGAGGGTATTGCCAAGCTTAAACGTATTGATTTTGTTGAGTTGGAAACGTACTTCAATGTGATTGATACCTTAAATGCCGAGCAGGGCATTGATCTTAAAAAGAAGAGCTTAACGTTTTACCCAGGTTCACCAGCGATTGCCCATCATTATGTAACGCGCACTGAGCGTGAAAAAGATAAAGCCTGGTTGTTCGAGCTGCACTCAAGCGACTTCCGTATTTTGTCAGAATCCATGGCGACGGATTCTAAAGCGATGGCGCGTAAGATTCGTATTAAGCAAGATGATGGTCTGAAAGGGTTGTTGAGTTTAGTGCCGCCAGTTAGCCGTCGTGCACTGGTATTGGTTGATCCTTCTTATGAAATGAAAGGTGATTATGGCGATGTTATCGAAGCCGTAATCAAAGCGCATAAGAAATTTAACTCCGGCACCTATGCGATTTGGTATCCGGTGGTTGATCGTAAGCGTATCGACTTCATGCTGCGTAAGCTAAAACAATCTGGGATTAAAAATATTCATCAATATGAGTTGGGGTTAGCGCCAGATTCTTTAGAATCGGGTATGACGTCGGCCGGAATGATGGTTATCAATCCGCCTTGGACGCTAAAAGCCAAGCTTGATAAAGTACTACCTAAGCTGGTTAAGGAACTTGACCGCGGTGATGGTAAAGCATTCAGCGTCAGTAAAGTGCTCGTTGACGAATAAGTTGAAGAGTAAGCTAAAGAATAAATGCACAAATCGTGCCTATGGATTGAGGTTAAAATAAACCGAAATACATAAGCCAATAAACAAAACCCCCGATAATACTTGCCAAGGAAGGCTCGGGTTAGTCATCTAATAAACTCATGCTGTATGTTTTTTTGTATTTAGGATTGGGATGTTCAATCTCATACAAAAACTCTGACACGTCACCATGGCGCTGATTGTGCTCGAACCTGAGCGCTTTTTTCATCGCACCATCTAGCCATACCGGTACCAGCGGGTTCAATTCGTAACTTGGGGTATAGCGCGTTTTTAAGTAGGCACTCTTGCTACGACATTCTTCTAATTTTCCTGAAAATGGCAGTTTATTGGTGAGCATTTCAAACAGAATCACTGCCACAGAAAAAATATCACTTTGCTGCAAGCTTTGACCTTCTAAAACTGCTTCGGGGGCGGCATAGGTCGCTGTGCCTAAAATACCATCGCGCTCCAATGGTGTGGCGATTTCAGCGATGGCTTTCACATGACAAGATCCAAAATCGATGATTTTAGCTTCACCGTATTTGTCTAGCATGATATTGCCAGGCTTTAGGTCTTGATGGATGGTTTCGCGGCGATGAAAGGCGCGTAATCCTTTTAGAACTTGCTGGATAATAACAATGACGTCTTGGACTGGCGGCTTTGGGTTTTCTTTAATCCATTGTTCTAGAGTAATGCCATCAATGTATTCGGTTAAATAATATAGGTACTTTTTAGGACGGTTAAATCCCGCAATTTTAAGAACGTGGGGGTTGTTTATGCGATGACCAATCCAGCCTTCAAGAATAAAGCGTTCAATATAGGCCGCGTCGTCGTTGTAATTCACCGAGGGCGTTTTCATGCAAAACGCTTCCCCTGATTTAATATCGACAACCTTATAAAGCTGGCTGCGGTTGCTACTATGCAGTTCTTTTTCAATGCGTAGCCCATCAATCGACATACTGATATCGAGGTTGGGTGGAAAAGGCAAGTCAGTGAGTTTTTGATGCACGTCGTTCAAGCTTTGACACGGCAGTTGATCAATACGAATGATCTGGCAACTTAAGTTAT
This sequence comes from uncultured Gammaproteobacteria bacterium, assembly GCA_963851095.1. Lineage (GTDB taxonomy): Bacteria > Pseudomonadota > Gammaproteobacteria > Pseudomonadales > Oceanobacteraceae > Oleispira. The sequence continues at coordinate 347,893 of CAWKOX010000010.1, forward strand.
CGTTACTTTTTTGCTGCAGTGCGAGTTCGACCAGTTGCTGGCAGTTTTCTTCAAAGTTATTGGTTTCTAGAGATTTAAGTGGTTTGAGATGAGCGCGTAATTGCTGATCGCTGATGAAATCATGAATGCCATCGGTTGATAGAAAGTAGAGGTCGCCTTGTTCAAGGTCGGTGCTGCGGTAATCGACGTCGAGTTTAACGTCTAGGCCCATTGCCCGTGATAGATAGCTTTGGGAGGCGCTGACCGCGGTTGTATGGTCTCGGGTGAGTTGTTCTAAGTCACCATCGCGTAGGCGATAGATGCGGCTATCTCCTACATGAAAAATATGGGCGGTATTGGATTTGAAGACAATGCAGCTCAGTGTGCTGATGTACCCTTTTTGTGCGTCACTAAAGCGCTGGCCTTGGCTGTATAACCATCGATTGAGGGCGGTGAGTACTTTTGTTGTACTTTGTTTTACGCTCCAGGTATCGGGGGTTGAATAATAATCGCTAAGAAAATTCCGGACACAGGTTTCGCTGGCTTCTTTGCCCGCTTCGGCGGCGCTGACGCCGTCGGCAATAATCGCTACAGAACCTTTATGACTTTGAATAATACCGGTAGGAATACGGATGCCGATGGCATCTTCGTTTTGCGCTTTAAGTCCTTTGAAAGAGGTTTGGCCCAGTGTTAACTGTTGTTCAGATTGAAGGTGCCATTGCTCTTTTTCTTGCTCGCGTTTATCTGAGTCATTATCAAAAGATGTCGTCATTAGGATACCGTGCACGGGCTCCTTTATGGGGGCGCGTGGATACAAGTGAATGCATTAATAAGCTTAGTGTGCCACAAAATACGGTGGCACTTTAGTCGGCGGATTAACTTGTTACACAATGGTCGACAATGACGACTTTGTCAGCCAGCTTACTTAAAGCTAGATTATTTAAAAGAAGTACGATCTTGGAAAGGTTTTACCTTGCCATCTTTCGCCAATCCATTGGCCATCGCAATGCGTTGGTTTTTACGGCCCAATAAACGTGCCTGAACCCAACGTTCCCAAAGCAGTGCGCCCCAGGTGTCTTTTTTCCACGTCTTTTTAAACAAGTATTTAGTCGCGGCAATGGCATCGGGTGATTTACTGGCGATCTCATTGGCTAAGGCTTCTGCGGCCGCTAATGGATCTTCGCTAACCTTGCTGATTAAACCGTATTCAGCCCCTTCGAGACCCGAGAAGAAACGACCTGTCATGGTCAGCTCTTGGGCGATATCGATACGGGTTAAGCGTGACAGTGTCACCATGCCGCTCATGTCTGGGATCAAGCCCCATTTCATTTCCAAAATAGACATCTTGCTATCAGGAGTTGCGATGCGGTAGTCCGTCGCCAAAATAATCTGCATGCCGCCGCCAAAGCAGTTGCCATGAATCGCAGAAATTACTGGGATGGGAAGATCACGCCAGATGTGGGCAATTTCTTGGGCGACGTTTAATTTTGACCAAGGCATTTTTAGAAAAACCTTAGGAATCATCATTGGGTCTTTGCTTAGCGCGCCAAAATCTAGGCCGGCACAAAAAGAAGGGCCGTTGCCGTGCATGATCACCGCGCGGATAGTGCGGTCTTTACGAATTTTCTTCGCCATCGCGATCATTTCTTTGAACATCGCCATGTCTAAACCGTTGTGTTTTTCAGGGCGATTTAGGCTGACATAGGCGATTTTGTTTTTGATTTCGAGCAGTACGCGAGCTTCTGACATTAGGATGCTTCTATCTAGGAAATAAGGTATTAAAATTAGGCGAACATACTTCCATAAGCGGGCAGTCCTTGCCAGACTAAATCTTTGTTTTTAGTCAATAAGTGATTAAAAAGTAAGATTGGGTTATGTTATCGTCAGTTAGGGTGTCTTTATTGCTGGTTCACGCGACATTCTTTCGCAAAAGTATCTATGAATAGGGTACTTTTTTGCGGGTCGCTGAGTGCTGAAATAACAGCAATAGACTGAATGCCAGTGGCTAAAATCGCTGGCATGTTCTCAAGCTCAATACCGCCAATACAGGTGGTCGGGTAAATCTGACCATAACTGTTTTGCCACTCTTGTAAGGTCTTAAGCCCTAATGGCGGATGATCGACTACTTTTGATTTTGGGGTGAAAACTGGGCCAAACGCGAGGTAGCTGGGCTTTAGGCTATGGGCAAAAGCCAGTTCAGTTTCGTTATGGCAGCTGATGCCCAAGCGTAAGCCTTGTTCCTTTATCTGCATTAGTTGTGTATGGCTAATGGTTGCCAAGTCTTCTTGGCCAAGGTGAATGCCATAGGCGTTGCTCTCTAAGGCTAATTGCCAATCGTCATTGATGTATAGTGGGGTTTTGTTCTGAGCACAAAGCCGGATAGCGTGTTGTAAATCTTCTTTATGTTTTATCTTGGCTACTTGTTGTTCTAGCGATTGTTCTAGCGCTTGATTTAGAGTTGAATCGGAGTCATTGGTTTTGACTCGCCATTGTAAAGTATCAACCCCTTGTTCGAGTAAGCGTTGTAAGTCGTTTAAGTTATTAACGATGGCATACAAGCCGAGGCTTTTTCGGTCGCTAGTGTGTGGCTTTTGATCTAATGAAAGCGCACTTGGGAAACGAGAGTTTGGAATTTTACGAGTAGCTTCACTGTGAAAGTGCTGTGAAGAGGTCGTTAATTCTGAAAAGTCGATAGGGTTATTTTCTAAGGGGGCTTGCCAAACGGGTCCAGCTCCTTGACCTTGCGGGGCCGCGAGTCTGAGGCTTTGTTGAATAAAGCGATTGGCCAGTACAATGCTATCGCTGAGAGAGTGGCCCTGAGCGATGAAGCTGGCAATGGCTGAGGCCAGTGTGCAGCCTGTGCCATGATTGTTCGGTTGATGTTGTTTTTTATGCGATAACCAAAAAGAGCGCTCTGTACTGGCAAAATAGTCTCGACAATATAGAGATTCGTCATCAAAAGAATGTCCGCCTTTGATTAAGACGCTGCCAACCCCACGATCAAGTAATTGATGCGCGGCCTGTTCTATGTCGCGGTAGCTGTTGATGGCCATGCCTGTGAGAATGCGTGCTTCCGATAAGTTGGGGGTGATTAAGTCAAGCTGGCAAAGTAAATGATCGATGACTTGGTCGCTTATTCGGTCGCTTATTTTATCGTGAGCCAGTCCCAGTAACGTCGCCCCTGTACTGGCTTTCAGTACGGGTCCCATACGCAAAAAACAGGTCTTATATCTTTTAATCGATTGCTCAGCCATTGTAATGCGCTAGGTTGCGCTAATAAGCCAATTTTAATTGCGGCAGGAGGCATGTCGGTGGCCAGTGCTTGCCACTGCGCATCAAGATCAGCTTCTGCAGTGGGCATGATTTTATCGACGGATAAACTGTTTTGCGCCGTAATGGCGGTGATGAGGGTGCAGCCGTGGTTGTTTAGACTATGAAAGGTATTGAGGTCGGCTTGTATGCCAGCGCCACCGCCTGAATCTGACGCGGCGATGCTCCATAGAATAGGTCTTGAGGGATGAGAGATAGAATCAGTCGCTTTCATTACTTATGCTGCCAAAAAGGCGTTCCTAGTACAGGGGTCGATGGACTAGCGGTTTGGCGAGTTTGCATCAGGCCCGCAAGATACGCTTGGCGACCACCGGTAACGGCGTGTGCAAAGGCTTGGGCCATGTTGATAGGGTCGTGTGCTTTGGCGATGGCGGTATTAAGCAGTATTCCATCGAACCCCATTTCCATTGCCGTCATGGCTTGCGAGGGTTTACCAATGCCTGCATCAATGATTAAGCGAGTAGACGAAAAGCGATCTCTAATGGCCTGCAAATTATAAGGGTTCATTAAGCCTTTACCGGTTCCTATGGGTGAGCCCCAAGGCATGAGTACTTGGCAGCCTGCTTCTAATAAACGTTGGCAAAAAACAAGATCATCAGTGCAATATGGCAATACCTTAAATCCACTTTTAATTAATATTTCAGCGGCTTTTACGGTTTCGAAGGGGTCGGGTTGAAGATTGTAATCGTCGCCAATAACTTCAAGTTTAATGAAGTCTGTTTCGAATATTTCTCGGCTCATTTGGGCCAGTGTGACAGCTTCTTGGGCGCTATGGCAGCCCGCTGTATTGGGCAGTAAGGCACACTGGCTCTGTTGAATATGTTGCCAAATCGCTTGCCCTTGTTTATTTGTTGGATCTTGGCGGCGTAATGACAGGGTTACCATGTCGCTGCCTGATGCATCAATGGCGTTTGCCATGATCTCGGGAGAAGAATAAAGAGCGGTTCCTACTAATAAACGTGATTTAAAAGATTGATCGTAAAGTAATAGGTCATCACCGTTGTGAGGCGCATTCTTTGATGAGTTGCTTGGTAAATTGATTGGTCGATCTAAATTGGCCACGGTTAGCCTCCCGACATAGGAATAAGTAGTTCAATTTCATCACCGGCTTTCAGGGCGGTGGCTTCATATTGAGTACGGGGTACAAACTGATGATTAAGCGCTACGGTAAAGTTAGAAGGCGCAGGCAATTGTGTAGATGCATTACTGATCCATGAATCGAGCGCCTCTTTCAGAGTTCCTCGCGGGCCAATATTGATCTGTTTGCCGTTAATTTGGATATTAATAGGTTTCATAATGCGGCCTTTTTAAGGGCTTGTTCAATAATCGCAGGGCCAATGAGATAGCCATGGCGGTAGAGGCCATTGATGCGAATGATAGGGCTGTTGTATTTGGACTGCAGCGATTCGATACGCGGTAAATTGTTCATGAAAGCAGGGCGAAGGTTAGTCTCTTGGCTGATGATTCTGGCTTCGGCAAAGGCTGGGTTGACCGCATACAAAGCAGATAGCAATTCCATAGAAGAACGTAAGCTAATAGCCGAGCGGTCTTCACTTTCAATTTCTGTTGCCCCGATGGTGAATTGGTTATTCGGCTTAGGGACAATGTAAAGTTTATAGCGCGGATGCATGATGCGTATGGGGCGCTTTAGATTCACTTCTTTGCATTCAATGCGCATCACTTCGCCACGAACGCCTCGAAATCCGTCTTCTAATCGCGCCGACTCTTTAAGACCCATACCGCGACAATCAAAAATAAGATCGAAACCTTTTAAGACTTCATCATCGGGCTGAGAGGGGCTGTTTTCTTTGAAGTCGACCCCGAGCTTGTGGGCTTGGTTAACTAGTTGAAAAAGCACTTCGTTATGATCGATATGCGCTTCACTAGGTAAAAATAGACCGCTTTGAAAGTGTTGGCTAATCGCGGGTTCCAAAGCGTTCAGTGAAGCTCTGTCGGTTAGCCACTGCAGAGTCTGCTGTCTGTCGTTGTTTGATTTGCGCTGCTCGAGTTTAAAGTGCAGTTCCTGCTTGAATTGTTCAAGTTCTGAAGTGTCATTTGCATGGGCTATTACCAAGCTGCCGTGCTGGTGGAAGTGTTGAGGGCAGCCCAATTGATGCAACCATTGAGGCCAAAGCGTAAGAGATTTTTGGCCCAGTTGATAAATATCGAGTTCACTTGCAACCAGTTCGCTTAACGGCGAGATCATGGCCGCGGCTGTAAAAGCGGCGGCTCTTTCGTCTTTTGGGTTATTTGAAGGAGTAATTGTCCCTTTCTCAAATACGGTTATCTGATGATGAATATGGGCTACAGTATTAGTTATACCGTTATCATTCTCAGTGTCTGTGTTGCCCGCATCTGTTGCAAGCCGCCAAGCGAGAAGACGGCCAACCAGGCCGCCTCCTAGAATGGCTATCTTGGCAGGTTTATCCAAGTTAGACTTCACTGTACAGTTCGCTCCCTTGCTGTTTAAACTGCTCTGACATTTCCTCCATGCCTTGCTGGGCTAATGCTTCTGCCTTCACTAACTCATCATCCGCGGCATGAATGGCTGCTACTTGTGCAGCGTCTAAATCACGCACTTCTTGGCTAATTTTCATTGAGCAGAATTTAGGCCCACACATGGAGCAAAAATGAGCCACTTTATGACCTTCTTTGGGTAGGGTCTCATCGTGATAAGCGCGAGCGGTATCGGGGTCGATTGCGAGATTAAACTGATCTTGCCAGCGGAATTCAAAGCGTGCCTTCGACATGGCGTTATCACGAATTTGAGCCCCCGGATGCCCTTTGGCTAAATCAGCGGCGTGTGCGGCGATTTTATACGTCACCATGCCTTGCTTTACATCGTCTTTATTGGGCAGGCCAAGGTGTTCTTTTGGGGTGACGTAGCACAGCATTGCACAGCCATACCAGCCGATCATGGCTGCGCCAATGCCCGAGCTAAAGTGGTCGTACCCCGGAGAAATATCGGTGACGAGCGGCCCTAAGGTATAAAACGGCGCTTCGTCGCAATGCTTAATCTGTTCGTCCATGTTCTCTTTGATCATGTGCATAGGCACGTGACCAGGACCTTCGATAAAGACTTGTACGTCGTGTGCCCATGCTTTTTTGGCCAGCTCGCCTAATGTGCGTAATTCACTGAACTGAGCTTCGTCATTGGCGTCGGCCACCGAACCTGGGCGCAGGCCATCACCTAATGAGAACGTAACATCATAGGCTTTCATGATTTCGCAAATGTCATCAAAGTGGGTATAGAGGAAGTTCTCTTTATGGTGATACAGGCACCATTTTGCCATGATGGAACCACCGCGGGAGACGATGCCTGTTACGCGTTCGGCGGTCATCGGCACATAGCGCAGTAATACACCGGCGTGGATGGTGAAATAATCGATGCCTTGCTCAGCTTGCTCAATTAAGGTATCGCGGAAAACTTCCCAGGTAAGATCTTCAGCAACGCCGTTTACTTTTTCTAATGCCTGATAAATCGGCACGGTACCAATCGGTACTGGGCTATTGCGGACAATCCATTCGCGGGTTTCATGAATGTTTTTACCCGTAGACAAATCCATCACGGTATCGGCGCCCCAACGGGTAGACCACACCAGTTTTTCTACTTCTTCTTCAATGGAAGAGGTCAATGCTGAGTTACCAATATTGGCGTTCACTTTCGTCAAAAAGTTACGCCCAATAATCATCGGTTCGCTTTCTGGATGGTTGATGTTGGCCGGAATAACGGCGCGGCCACGAGCGACTTCGCTGCGCACAAATTCAGGTGTGATGTAACTTGGAGTGGCAGCGCCAAAGTTTTCACCAGGATGCTGCTTTTTATTGTGCATTGCCATTTCGTCTTCGGCGATGGCAAGGTTTTCACGAATGGCGATGTACTGCATTTCTGGGGTGATGATGCCTTGGCGAGCGTAATGCAGTTGGGTGACGTTTTTACCGGCCTTGGCCTTAATAGGTTTGCGCTTGAGATCAAAGCGCAGGGATTCTAAAGCAATGTTCATTTCACGAATTTTTGCGTATTCAGAACTATTGCCACTGAGTACTTCGGTATCGCTACGGCATTCAATCCATGATTTACGCAATGGTGTTAGACCTTTTCGCACGTCGATGGTTTTATCAGGGTCACTATAAGGCCCAGAGGTATCGTAAATACGCACAGGGGCATTGTATTCGGTTTTATCGTTGGCTAGCTGAGTGGGAGTAAGATGCACTTCGCGTAAGGAGACATGAATGTCTTCTTGCAGGCTGTCATTAAACGCTTCGACATACCGTTTTTTGGAACCGGGAAACGGTTGGATAGAAAGCTCATCAACTTTGGCGGTTTCACTCAGATTTTTCTGAATGGTATAAGTTTGTTCAGACACAATTGTTCCTATCTCTAATGAGAGAGTAATTAAAAATTAATTGATCTGTCTAACGTGAATTCTGAAAAGGAAGGGCGCATCACCTCTAGCTCGTGTCATGTACTTAAATAGAGTACTGTTCGAGTTGTCAGTAATGGCTATGAAAGGTGTGTCTGAGTCTTTTATTAATAAAAAGCAGTTTATTAAACTGCTTAGTTTTGGACTCTGTCTCGTATTGTGACTAGACTTAATTATTGGCGGTCACATACAAGTCATGCTGCTCACATTCTTTCATCTTGTTTCCTACGCTGGTATTAACCAGATCAGGTTCAACGGGATCCACTTTTGTGATCTCAGCCTCTAAAATGAGGCACCCCGACAAGACATTCTTACTTAGCACAGCAAAATTTTGCTTTTGAGCGAGTAAGTACGCATAGTGTATGTTGAAGTGATTAAATCAACAATAGTTATATTGAATTCGTATGTTTTAACGTGCTATTGAAATGGGACTAAAATGGTTATTGCAATAATGGAGTGTCTACATGGATGAAGTCATCAATCTTTTACCGGACCGTATTCCGGTATTGATAGTAGATGATGATGAGACCGTTATTCAGGTAACGCGTTTGGTGCTCTCTCGTTTTCGGTTTGACAATCACGCTTTAGAACTTATTTGTGCATATTCTGGCGCTGAGGCCATAGAAATTTTATCTCAGCGTGATGACATTGCAATTGTCTTACTTGACGTTGTTATGGAATCTGATGATAGCGGGTTTAAAGTTGTCAGTTTTATTCGTGACCAGTTGAATAATCACAGTACTCGCATTTTATTACGCACTGGGCAGCCTGGATTAGCCCCAGAGCGTCAAGTTATTCAAGACTACGACATTAATGATTACATCGCTAAAACAGAGGCGACCACCGATCGTTTGAATCTCTCGCTGATCAATGCACTAAGGTCTTACCGCGATATTTTGCGTGCTGAGTATTTTGCTCAACGTGTCAGTCAGGCTGAATTACAGCAGCAGCAAGCTTTTAATGCCTCTCAAGCTAAGTCAGCATTTTTGGCTCACATGAGTCATGAAATTAGAACGCCCTTAAATGGGATTATTGGTATGACTGATATCTTGGCCGATACTGAGCTTAATGAAGAGCAGCAAGAGTATCTTGTCGATATCCATAATTCTGGTCGAGCATTATTAAGTATCGTGAATGACGTTTTGGACATTTCTAAGATCGAAGCAGGTAAGTTAGAGCTTGATCCACGCTTGTTTAAATTAGACGATTTTCTCGCTGAAGTGATCTCTATGTTTCACGCACCGATGAAAAATAAGTGCATTAATTTTCAACAATTTATTGATGAATCTGTGCCGGACTATCTGATTGCTGATAGTACGCGACTGCAGCAGCTGATGATGAATTTATTGGGTAATGCGCTTAAGTTTACTGCTGATGGTGGTGACATCACGCTTACTATGACGGTCTCTGATAAAACAGATGATGGCTTGCAGCTTGTGCTTGCGGTCTCTGATTCTGGCATTGGAATTAATGAAAAGCGCCTAGGCCAAATATTCGATCCTTACCAGCAGGCGGAAATTAGTACTTCTAGAATTTATGGCGGGACGGGCTTGGGTTTATCTCTATGTCGTCAAATAGTCGAACTGATGTCGGGGGATATTGTCGTTTCGAGTGTATTGGAGGAAGGGTCAACCTTTACTGCTACCGTAATGGTTCAGCAGGGTGAAAAGGTTGAAACTACGACGCTAGATAATGATTCTTCTTTGTTATTTGAAGGGATGAAAGTATTGGTGGCTGAGGATAATGTAACTAATCGCAAAGTCATTGAAAAATTGCTTAAAAAGCTATTAGCCAACTCGGTTATGGTGAACGATGGTCAACAATTATTGGATTGTGTTGATGAGGTTAATCCTGATCTGATCTTGATGGATTGCCATATGCCCGTTTTGGACGGATTTGATGCAACGCGTCAATTACGAGCGAGGGGCGTGCAGACCCCTATCTTTGCTTTGACAGCGGGAGTTACTGATGACGAGCGCAAGGAGTGCTTCGAAATTGGCATGGGACACATTTTAACCAAACCCGTGACCTTGCAGTCACTGAGAATGGCTTTAAGTAAACTTTCTTAATTAACTGTCTGTTTATAATCGTCTGTTTTTAATCATCTGTTTTTTTGTTTGCCATGTCGGCAATTTGTTTTAAACGGTTGATGACTTCAAAGTTAATGCTGCCTTTGCTGAAGTAATGATCTTCACAGGCTTCACCTACTTCTCGACCCATTAATAAAACTAAGGCATCATCGACCTTGTTGATGCCATAAATATAGAAATGACCTGCCTCTACCGCATCGACCACTTCTTGCTTAAGCGCTAAGTTACGTATGTTGGCAAAAGGAATAATAACCCCGTGCTCACCATTTAAACCGCGTTCCTTGCATAAACGGAAGAAACCTTCGATTTTTTCATTGACCCCACCAATAGCTTGAACTTCACCGTATTGGTTAATTGAGCCTGTAATCGCAAAGGTTTGTTTTAAGGGCTGATGAATTAAGGCCGATACCAAGCAGCACAACTCACCCAATGAGGCACTATCGCCATCAATGTAGCCGTAGGATTGCTCCATGGCTAAGTTGGCCGATATGGCGAGAGGGAAGTCTTGTGCGTACTTGTGCCCTAGGTATCCTGATAGGATCATCACACCTTTTGAGTGGATTGCTTGTCCTAGGTTGGCTTCGCGCTCGATATCAACGATGCCGCGTGAACCAGGATACACAGTTGCACTGATTCGTGCTGGGGTGCCAAAGCGCGTATCACCAACGGTCATAACGGTTAACCCGTTGACCTTGCCGATGGCTTCGCCTTCTGTTTCGATTAAAATCACGTTATCCAGCATTTGCTGGTGGATGCGATCGTAAATTCTACCTGTGCGTTCTTCTTTGGCGCGTAATGCTTGGTCAATATGCTCTTGTTCGATGAGTTCGGCATTTTGAGCAGCGCGTAAAAATTCGGCTTCTGCTAATAATTCAAATAAATCACCGATGCGTGCGGTGAGGTATTGCTGATCATCGGCTAAGCGAGAACTGTGTTCAACTAAGCGAGCAATGCCCGAAGCGCTAATGTCGGCATAGCTTTGCTCGTTTATTCGGCTTTTTAATAAGCGTGAAAAGGCCTGTATGTGTTCAGGCGTCCTAGGAATTTCACTGTCAAAATCAACGAGAGTACGGAAGAGTTCGTTAAAGTCTTTATCGTATTCCTGTAATAAGTAATACACATTACGCGAGCCAATTAAGACCAGTTTGACATTTAGGGGGATGACCGCCGGTAAGAGTGTCGTCGTAGAAACCAAGCCAAGCTCAGAATAGGGCGATTCCATTTTAAGCTGTTGTGATTTTATCGAGCGTTTAAGTGCTTCCCAAACCATGGGTTCTTCAAGCAGCTTTTCGGCATCTAATATCAAATAGCCGCCATTCGCTTTATGCAGCGCGCCTGGGCTAATTTTTCGGTAGTTGGTAGTCAGTGCACCTTGGTCGCTAGAGAATTCGATACGACCAAAAAGGTTGCCATAGCTTGGGTGTGGTTCATAAATTACCGGTACACCTTCGCTATGGTCGTGGCAAACCGCAATGTTGGGCTGAAGTGTTTCTTCTAAAATGTTGCGTTTGACGTATTCATCTCGAGTTTCCATGATGCGTTCATCAATTAGTTCGGCCAGAATAATCTTTGGTAGGTGCTCGCGTACCGTTGCTAAAAACTCTAAAACGGTTGAAAAATCTTTATAGCTTGCTTCAATCGGCTCTAATAACGGGGTTAGTGCTTCATTGATGGTATTTTGATTGAGCGCACGTAGTTGGTTATTCGATTCGCGCTTCCATTGCGGTAGTTCAGAAAGGGATTCGTTTAAATACTGCTCAAGCATGGCTATGTTTTGATGAAAGGCTTCGCGCTCGGGCTCTGCTAACTGGGCGAATTCAGTTTCATCCAGTGCTTTACCTTCTTTGATTGGGGTAAAGCTAATGGCGTTTGAGTCACGAAAAACCGCAGTATTCGCTTTAAGAGCTTCTTTTTCGACCAATTCGAGTGCTTTATCGTATTTACGATTGAAGGTGTGGTCGATAGTTGATTTTTGCTGCTGATAACTGGGGTGTTCAAATACGGCAGGAAACGTGGCCAGCAAATTATTGATGAGCTCATCGAGTGTACTTTTAAAAGTGAGCGCTTGTGTCGGTGGCAGTTCTAGAACCTTTGGTTCTCTTGGATTTGCAAAGTGGTTGACGTAACACCAATCGCTAGGCGCTGGCTGCTGAGCGGCTTGTTTTTTAAGGTACTCACGAATGTAAGATGAGCGGCCTGTGCCATTATCACCCATGGCATAAATGTTATACCCAGGACGGTTCATGCCGACGCCAAAGCGAATGGCATTTTCAGCGCGCTGCTGGCCTAATACACCTGTGAATGGTTCTAGTTCACTAGAACTATTAAAAGGAAGTTGTTTGGGGTCTAGTCGAGTTGAAACATGTTCGGCTAAAAGTGGGCTTGGTGTTTTGCCTGCATTGGGCATGAATAATCCCTTATCTTTTAAATATAGATGCGATTTTTAACCTACGTTATGGCTAACTCGCACTTTTGGCAAGGAAGAATGTCTTTAGTGTATTGCTTTTTCTCCTTTGATTCGGATAATAGCCGGCTCTCCAATATTTATTGCAATTATGTCTATTCAGCCAGAAGATCGCACTACGATCGATATGTTTACACGCCCCGAGCGTGGACGCCCAAAAACCAGCCCATACGATCGAAGTACCCAGCTAAAGTTGAGTAAGCGTTTGCAGCGCAATCGTGACAAGCATAAAGGTATGCGACGCATTGAGGTGAAGTTGAATCTTGAGGTGGTTGACGTGCTGGATGCCTTAGTCGCGGAGTTAGGCATGTCGCGGGCGGAAGTGATTGAAAACAGCCTGTTATCCTTGTTAAGGCAAGGCCCTGAGGTATTGAAAGACTTAGGGGTATTACAAGACTCAGAGGGTTCGTCTGATAATTAAGCCGACATCGTTCTGTCTAGGGGCTGATTGATTGTTCTGCTATGGTTGGTATCAGCGTTATTGGGTGCTATTAAAATCACAAAAAAATCTTCTAAGTTGTTAATTTGACTTGCTTTTATTCTTTTGATCAGCATAATGTCCATCAGCATTTAAGCACAGCTTAAATTGCAGCGTGTTATGGTGGCCCTTATCGGTCCCTTCGCAACAAGAAACTACGAACTCCGCCAGGCCTGGAAGGGAGCAACGGTAGTAGTGGATTTGTGTGCCGAGGTGTGGCTGGTAGGGGTCATCTCCAATTTCTTGGATACTCTCAACTTTTTCTGATTTTACTTTCTCCTCTTTTACTTTTCCTCTTTTAATTGTTTCTGACTTTCGTTTCATTTACCGCTATTATAACTGCCTAAGATCATCTAATTGACGGATTTTCCATGAGTTATCAGGTACTTGCACGTAAATGGCGTCCGCGTTTCTTTGCTGAAATGGTGGGTCAAGAGCATGTGTTACGCGCCCTTATTAATGCCTTAAACGATCAGCGTTTACACCACGCCTATTTATTCACCGGTACTCGGGGTGTGGGTAAAACGACGATTGCCCGAATTTTGGCTAAGTGTTTAAACTGCGAACAGGGTGTTAGCGCAACGCCTTGTGGTGAGTGCTCTTCGTGCCGTGAGATTGCTGAGGGACGCTTTGTCGATTTGATCGAAGTGGATGCTGCATCGCGTACGAAAGTGGAAGATACTCGAGAATTACTCGATAACGTTCAATATGCACCTACTCGCGGCCGTTATAAGGTTTATTTGATCGATGAAGTGCATATGCTGTCGACGCACAGTTTTAATGCCTTATTGAAAACCCTTGAAGAACCTCCTGAGCATGTAAAATTCTTATTAGCGACAACCGATCCGCAGAAACTGCCGATTACTGTTCTTTCTCGCTGCCTTCAATTTAGCCTTAAAAATATGACGCCAGATAAAATCGTGTCGTATTTAGAAACCGTGTTGAAGTCTGAAAATGTTTCTTATGAAGAAACGGCGCTTTGGCAGCTAGGGCGTGCTGCTCAAGGCAGTATGCGTGATGCGCTGAGTTTGACTGATCAGGCAATTGCTTATGGCCAAGGCGAAGTCTTTGAGCATCAAGTCAATGCGATGCTGGGTACGATTGATCGTGGCCGTGTTTTCAAATTAGCTGAAATTTTAGCCACGGGGCACGTTGCTGAGTTATTAAGTTTGGTGGCTGCAATGGCCGAGCATGGGCCTGATTATGACGAAGTCGTGCAGGCGTTAATGCAGCTATGGCATAAAGTGGCTGTGGCTCAGGTTGCGCCAAGCTCGGTTGATAATACTGAGGGTGATAAAGCGGCGATTATGCAGCTGGCTGCGGCGATGCGTGCTGAAGACATTCAATTGTTTTATCAAACCGCTTTGGTGGGGCGTAAAGATCTGCCATTGGCGGCTGATCCGCGCCAAGGCTTTGAAATGATTCTATTGCGCATGTTGGCCTTTAAGCCGGTTAACGCTGCACCGTTGAATCTTGATTTGGTGGGATCTTTACAGGCTCCGGGGTCTGTTGATGCATCGTCTGAGGCATTATCAGCCCCTCAGTCTGAAACAATGACGGATGCAGGATATGACGCTTTAGAGAACGCAGATGATTCTGCAGAAAAAAAGCCATTAGCTGACTCAGAATTAGCGCCTGAGCCAGTGGTTGAAAAAATTGAAGCGCCTATTGATGAGCATGTTGAACATTCTACTGCTGAGCATCCTACTACTGAAACGGCTTTTGTTGAAACTGCCGTCGAGCCAGAGGTTCAAAAGCCCGCTTTTGAAATGCCCTCAACGGTCGCGTTAGACGCGACCGTTGAATCATACTCACAGCCCAGTTTTCAAGCGCCAGCTGATCCCGTCGCTACAGGTTTTACTGAGCAAGCAGCAATTCCCCCTAATCTAGACCCGCATGTTGAAAGTGAGAAAAAAGAACCCATTAAAGGGGGAGCGGCTGACTTATTAAACAATCCGCTGCCGATGGTGGCGAGCGAAGCATCTCTGGGCCAATTACCTACGCAGGTAGAAAAAGATATTTTGCCGGCTGAATCATTCGATTTTGATTGGCAGCAATTATCAAATCTCAATTGGTGGCAGTGGGTTAGGCATTTACCACTCGCGGGTATGCCGATGGCAATTGCATCAAATAGTGCATTGATTAGCCGGCATGAAAACCAGCTGGTGATGGATGTTGATCCTGATCAAGGGGCTTTGTTTAATGATGCTCAACGCCAAAGAATCGAACAAGTATTGTGTGAAATTACGGGCTTATCTGTTCAGCTTGTTATGCATGTGCAGTTGCCTCGTGGAGAGACTCCGCACCAGCGACGCACTCGATTAATGGCAGAGCGTTATGCGCAAGCAGGTCATGCCATTATGGAAGATGAGGTTGTACAAGCTTTGGTATCAGAGTTTGAAGCGCATATTATTGAAGGCTCTATACGGCCGCTGGTCTCTTCGCAATAGTTAGTCTCTTCGCAATAGCGAGGTGGGTGGCTAACGTTCTTGGGTGCTGGGCTCAGGGTGTAGGATAGTAGGCATTAGCAATTAAGAATTAGACGCTGTGTTATTAAGAAAACGTCAACAACGAAAAATATTATTTAAAGGAAAATATTATGATTAAAGGTGGAATGGGCAACTTAATGAAGCAAGCCCAGCAAATGCAAGAGAAGATGCAAAAAGCTCAAGAAGAGCTAGCAAACTCTGAAGTAATGGGCGAGTCAGGTGCAGGCCTTGTGAAAATCACTATGACAGGCCGTCATGATGTTAAGCGTGTTGAGCTTGATGACAGCATAATGAGTGAAGATAAAGAACTGCTAGAAGATTTGTTAGCGGCCGCCGTTAATGATGCTGTTCGTAAAATCGAAGAAAAAAACCAAAGCCAGATGTCTTCAATGACTGCTGGAATGGGTTTGCCACCAGGCATGAAACTACCTTTCTAAGTTTTAAAAAACTTGGGCACATTAATTTAGAATTGTTTAATTTTAGATTTTTTCAATTTTAGGTTTTTTTAATTTTAGAGTTGTTTAATTATGGCAATGAAGCTGCCAGCTGCTTTACAGCAGTTGATTGATTCTTTTCAGATTTTGCCTGGGGTCGGGCCTAAATCTGCTCAGCGCATGGCGTTGTATTTGTTAGAAAAAGACAGGCTAGGCGCAGAGCGTTTAAGCCATAGTCTGCAGCAGGCAATGAATAAGTTAGATCATTGCCAGTCTTGTCGTAATTATGCAGAAGCTGAATTGTGCCCAATTTGTAGTGATACGCAGCGTTCAACCGATTCATTATGTGTGGTTGAGTCTCCTTCCGATGTATTGGCGTTGGAGCAGGGTGTTGATTTTAACGGTCAGTATTTTGTGTTGTATGGGCATTTATCTCCTATTGATGGCATTGGTCCAGGAGAACTTGGCTTAGCTGCATTAAAGCAAAAGGTTGAATCATTATCGATTCGAGAGGTAATTGTTGCCACGAATCCTACGGTAGAAGGCGAAGCAACAGCTCAGTTTATAATGGATATGTTGCCCGAAAGCGTCGTAGTCAGTCGCATCGCTCATGGTATTCCAATGGGGGGAGAGCTTGATCTGGTCGATGGTGGTACTTTAAATCATGCTTTGTCGGGCCGCCGAGTGATGAGTTAGTCCGTTAGTCGTGAGTCAGTTTTAGTCGCATTAAAAGCAAAAGTGAGCGTTCTTATTTTACATTCTATTCCTAAGCCAATTTGGATTACTACTGATAGTGATTTGGTAAAGTATTGCCAGCTATGGCAAACACAAGATTTCATCGCATTAGATACTGAATTTATGCGTACTTCGACCTTCTATCCAAAAGCAGGATTGGTTCAGGTTGCAGATAATAAAGATTGTTATTTGGTCGACCCGCTAACGATTACAGATTGGTCTGCTTTTGCTGAGTTATTAGATAATCCCAAGCTGGTGAAGGTTTTTCATGCGTGCTCGGAAGATATGGAAGTATGTCACCGTCTGACAGGGACTACTCCGTCGCCGGTAGCAGATACACAGATTGGTGCTGCTTTAGGAAGCTTGGGTGGCATCATGGGATTTCAGCGCTTAGTGAAAGCGGTATTGGGCCTTGATATTGATAAAGGGGAAACGCGATCTGATTGGTTGCAGCGACCTTTGCGTGCTAAACAGGTTGAATATGCGGTTGCTGACGTATTTTACTTATATCAATGCTACGAACGCTTAATGGTCTTGCTGGCCGATATGGGGCGATTAACGTGGTGGCAAGAAGACTGCGCACGTATCCTGTCGCTCGGTCAAATTACTGAAGACTATAGTCAGCAGTATCGTAAAATAAAACTGGCCTGGAAATTGCGCCCGCAAGAGCAATACGTATTGCAGCAACTGGCGATATGGCGAGAGCAGACGGCGCGAATCTGGAATGTGCCACGCTCACAGGTAGTGGAAGATAATGTTCTATGGAACATGGCGCGCTATCAGTCTGCTCATCAAGGTGATTTGGCGCGAGCAGGTATGAAGGCTCATGTTCGTAATCGAGTCGGTGATCAGGTTCTGGCATTAATTGCAACGGCGATGGCGATTGAAGAGGGAATTTGGCCCGAGGCCTTGCAAAAACCTTTAACCCCTCAGGCCAGTGAGCAATTGAAAACGATGAAGAAAGTCGTAACTGTCTGTGCTGAACGTCTTGATATACCTGCTGACATGCTGGTAAAGAAGAAAACACTGGAAGCCTTATTGCGATCTGGGTATCCTCGCGGCCCTTATTGTTTACCAGAGCCTTTATTGGGTTGGCGCAAAAGTGAAATTGGTGATGATTTGCTGCTCAATTTAGAGCACGCTGATGTCGGCGTTGAATAGAGTGTGAGTGACTGTTATGACTAAAGTATTGTGTAATATTTATAAAAGTCGTCGAAAGGAAGAAACCTATCTGTTTGTTTCTTTAAAAGATGATTTATCGCGAGTGCCCGACGTTTTATTAGAAACCTTTGGTCGTCCTGAGCTAGTAACCAAAATATTAATCACTCCTGAGCGTAAATTTGCGATTGCAGACGCGACTAAGGTTTTGGATTCGATTGAACAAAAAGGCTTTTATTTGCAATTACCACCACCAAAAGAAGAAATGGGGTCGGGATTGGATCTGTTCTGTAAGCGAGATAAAGACGAGTGAGCGCTGCTAAACCCTTTTGGGAATCTAAAACGCTAAAGCAAATGTCTAAGCAAGAGTGGGAGTCATTATGCGATGGCTGCGCTCGATGCTGCCTGCACAAGCTAGAAGATGAAGATACTGATGAGGTGTACTACACCGATATTCATTGCCGTTACCTCGATAAAAACGATTGCTCCTGTACCGTTTATCAAACGCGCAATGAAAAGGTACCTGAGTGTATTTGGTTGACGCCTGAGCAAGCTCATAGTTTTCATTGGCTTCCTGATACGTGTGCCTATCGTTTGGTTGCAGAAGGTAAGCCTTTATATGATTGGCACCCTTTAATTAGTGGCGATCCCAATTCCGTTCATGCGGCTGAGATATCACTAAAAGGTAAGGGTATACCCGACGATAAAATTCCTGAGGAGGAGTGGCAGAGCCGCATCATATGGAAAGCTTAATGTTTGATGAATGGGTTCAGTGGCTGGTTTATGGTATTTCAGCCTTGATCTGCTTTTGGGCGTGGGAAAAAATGTTTTTTTGGATTAAGCAAAAAGACCTTAAAGCCATTGTTAGAATATTAGGGGCGGTTTTATTATTTACCCCTGCGCCTATTGCGGTTGACTCTACTCATTACGCGCCAGCGTTCATCGTAATAATTTTCAGAAAGTTCTTAGAGAATAACGCGCCAATATTAGATGCCGTAATGCTTATGTTGGTTGGCTTGCTGGCGGGCTTGGTATTGATGTCCTTCCTATCATTATTTAATTTCTTACGGGCTAAATTCTCTCCGCAGAATTAACGCTTTGTTAGCGTTATCGTCTATAGAGATAGCGCTAACTCATTCAAATTTTTGATCTTTTATCCTTCCCTTGTGGCGAACTTGAGATTCTTTGCTAGTTTTAAAGCAGGAGTATTCTATGTTGCTGTGCTTAAAATATGCCTAGAGCACTCTTTCTAGAAATAAAAAAGTCGTGCTCAAACGAGCAAGAGGGCTTTGTAAGTAGCTGATAATGTGTCTTTAAAGGCATCTCTTTTAAAATCATAGTGGTAGAGGCGTTTTGTATTGTTAAAAGTAGGCGTTTTGTTAAGAATCAGTGCTATAAGTTTTTCCACGTGGAGTTCTGAAATGCTCAGGGACCTTATGTTTTCCGGAAGAAGGGCATCGTCCTTCTTATTCCTCGTTTGTCTACTGTCGTTTGGTATGGCAACTCCTACAATGGCAATTGATGATAAGCAGGGAAAAACTCAGCCCTATGATGTGCGCATTATTGTCGATATATCGGGCAGCATGAAAGAAACTGACCCCAACAATCTACGCATACCCGCGGTGAATTTATTATTAGAATTAATGCCAGAAAATGCGCAAGCAGGTATCTGGACCTTTGGCCGTTATGTTAATAATTTAGTGCCTGTTGCTACGGTAGATGATGCTTGGCGTAAAGAAGCTAAAAAGTCGGCAATTAATATTTCATCGGTAGGCCTGCAGTCTAATCTCTCAGGGGCGTTAAATGACGCAGCTTGGGGACTTGGAAGTGATACGGGTTATCAGCAAAGTGTTATTTTGTTAACCGATGGCAAACTGGATATGGCTAAATCTGGCTCTCCCGAAGCCGATCAAATTAATAGTACAGAACGTAAAAAATTGATGACGACAGTATTGGATAAATATCGCGCGGCTGGCGCTAATATTCATACCTTAGCGCTATCAGATCTGGCCGATAAAAATTTATTACAAGAAATTGCTCTTGAAACGGGTGGACTTTATTCTGAAGCGGAAAATGCAGATGAATTAATGAAGGCATTTTTACGCGCATTTGATCAGGCTGTTCCTTCTGAACAAGTGCCAATGGAGGATAATACCTTCGTCATTGATGACAGTGTAAAAGAATTTACAGCGCTTATTTTTAAACCGAAGCGTGGCGCGCAAGATACGGCGCTCTTGACTCCCTCTGGTGATCGCTGGACCGAAAAAGAGCACCCTAGTTCAGTTAGGTGGCATAAATCCGTGAGCTTCGATTTGATCACTATTAAAGCCCCAGAAGCGGGAACTTGGGTTGCAGAGGCTGATTTAGATCCTTCTAATCGAGTGACCATCTTATCTGACCTTGCTCTAAGCGTCACAGGTATACCGGCGACTATTTTCTCAGGAGATAAACTTGATCTTAAAATTAGCCTGATTAATGAGGGGGATGTTGTTGATAACGCCGACATTCTTCGGCTAACCGATGTGACAATGAAGGTGGTTACATCCAGTGGAAGAGAAGGCAGTAAAATTCTTTCAAACCCAGAAAGTCCTCCTGCTGATGGTATTTATCGAGAAGGCTTATATCGATTAAAAGAAATGGGTCAGTATCAGGTTGAATTTATTGCCGAAGGTAAAACCTTTCAACGCAAGCGCAGTTTTTCGATGACCATGATTCAGCCAGTCGAAATAAGCCATCAAGCTGATGAGGTGAAGGGGGTTTATCGGATTAAAGTGAAAGGATTGTCGGATAATCTTGATGTAGATAAATCACGGGTCATTGCAAAAATTAAGAGCCCTGATGAAAACTCGATTATTCAATCTGTGCCTTATGATAAGACAGCTCAAGCTTGGATTATTGAAGTTGAAGAAACTAAGGGGCCAGGGGAGTATCAGGTTGATCTCAATGTCCGTGGTGTGACTCAAAGTGGTAAGAAATTCAAAGTTAAGCCTGAGGGAATTGTTTTTAACCTTCCTATTCCAAAGCTAAGCCCAGCAGAGTTGACAAGTGAGTCCGATTTAGCCGGTGGAAAGGATGCCGCTAATGACGAGGCTGATGATGACGCTGAAGGTGGTGCAAGTGCAGAGATATCGACAGAAGGTACTGAAGGCACGAAAGAACCAGATATGGCTACCGATGCCACTGAGGGCAGTGCGGAAGAGAGTGCTGAAGACAGTACTAAAGAAAAGACTGAGCCAGAAACCGAAAAACCGGCTGAAGTTGATGGTATTGCCCCCAAAATTGAAGAAAACCCTGTAACCGAGGTTGTGCCTGTTGAAGAGGTCGTGGAGGACGATGAGGGCTTGGCCTGGTGGGTTTATCTATTAATCGCCTTGCTTAACTTGGGAATTATTGGGGCGGGTGTTTGGTGGTTCTTCCTTCGTAAGCCTAAAGACGCTGTTGATGCCGAAACAAATCTGGATGCTAAGGGGACTATTACCGATCTTGAAGATTTGGAAGATGATTTTGCTGGAGATTTTGATTCCTTGGATGAAGTTGACGAGGAAGAAATCTCTTTCCCTGGCGAGCCTGCTTCTACGACTGCGGCGGGAGGAACTGAGAAAAAAGATCCTGAAAGTTTTGATGAAGACTTCTCGATAGATCCCGATGATGTTGATACCGACGATGATTCATGGGGTGAATTTGATAGTGATAATGAGGCTGAAAATACTACAGGCGTTGCGGATGATGGCTCTGGAGATACTACTAAAGATAGTACTAAGGAATGAAATGGAGAGGATGGTAAGCCGAAGTAGGACTAGTAATTGCCTTTCCTGTCTTGAATGACATAGAATTGAGTGAATTGGTTTTGGTCTATCTTCTCAATGTTAAATGTATCACCCTTATTAGAAATAAAGACAGTGAAGGTGCTGGTTGTTGATGGGCAGGATGCTAACGGAATTCAGTTATCTGACATCCTGAGATCGTTGACCATCGAGCATGTTCGCTGCTTATCTGACTATAGCCAGTTCAAATCACAGTTTAATGATTTTCTTCCTGATATTCTTATTTTAAATATCGATGCGGCGAGCGGTGATGTTGAATCTATTATTGAGTGGTTGCGGCAACATCCTAATGGCAGCGCTGTTCCTGTTATTGTTTGTGCAAACTCTCTAGAAGATGCGATAGATCTTGCGCTTCATAAGGGAGCCAATGATTATATCCAAGCCCCTTTTATTCCTTCGCAAGTTGCGGTTAGCATTAATAACTTAGTACAGCTATCCAATTCGACCGCCAATGCCGCCAATCAAGAAATTGTATTCGATCACCGATTGCAGCTAGGTGTTAAGGCATTGCAGGACGAGATTATGCATCGTAGTGAGGTGGAGCAGGAGCTGCACTTTCAAGCGCATCATGAATACCACTCACGCTTACCCAATCGAATTTTCTTGCAACACGTATTAAAAGATTTATTGTCGTCAGACCAAGCTATTGATCAACATGCGGGGCAGCATGTGAGACAGGCGATCAGTCAAGAAAGCAGCTGTGGAAACAAAACTTTAGCAATTTTCCATCTACACCATTTTAATGAAATAAATAATACTCTTGGTCACTCAAGAGCGGATGAAATTCTTGTAGAGATGGCGTTACGTTTTGCCTCTTTATGCGAGCAATATGCTGAAATCATTCCTCTACAGTATGGGTTGTATGATCAGGCAGGGCCGGTGGCCTTATTGGATCGAACGCATTTTACTCTCGTATTAAATGATACAACCTCTTATCGTTTAGAAGAAATCATTGAGCAGCTACTTACGGATTCAAGTCAACCTCTGAGTTATCAGGGGATGAAGATAGAAACCCCTATCTCAGTTGGTTTTGCTGTTTGCCTGCCAGGTGATGATGTCACATCCTGGATGCGGAGAGCGCATGTTGCCTTAGAGTTTGCTGAGCAAGAGAAGCAAGCGTGGGCAGGTTACAGCGAGAGAGCAGATCGCTACAGTAATAAAAAGCTAACCCTAGTTGCCGATCTGCGAAATGCAATTGCTTGTGATGAAGGCTTATTTTTGCAATATCAGCCTCAATTTAACTGCCAAAATGGTGAGATTGCTGGGGCTGAAGTTTTATTGCGCTGGTATCATCCAGTATATGGCCCTTTGCCCGCTGACCAAATTGTTGAAGTCGCTGAGCAAACAGGGCTGATCAAGCCTTTAACCCACTGGGTTATTAGTAAGGCATTCTCACAGTATCGTGAGGTGCTTGCTGCGGGTTATCCAATAACGTTATCGATTAATTTATCGACCTTAAATCTTTGGCAAGACAGTTTGCTGCAAGATATTGCCCAGCAAATGGATATATATCAAATTCCCCCTGGGCAGGTCATTCTTGAAGTAACTGAGACAGTACTTTTGAAAAAGCCGAGACGCTCATTGGATTTTTTACGATGCTTAACAGCACTAGGTGTGAGAATCGCTTTAGATGATTTTGGCACAGGTTTTTCTTCGCTAGCCTATTTAACCAAAATGCCTGTTTCAGAGCTAAAAATAGACCGATCTTTTATTCAAGAGCTTTGTTATAACCATAAAAATCATGTCATTGTTGAGACTATACTGTCGATGTGTAAAGGCCTAGGGGTAGAGGTAGTCGCTGAAGGGGTGGAGGATGAAGCTACCCAGCTTAAGCTAAAGGCGATGGGTTGTGATCGGCTTCAGGGGTATTATTTGGCCAAGCCGTTGATAGGCGTCGATTTGTTAGAATGCCTTGCTGAACAGATGGCTATCAGAACTTAGAGTCTTGCCGCAAGGGCTATCGTCACTATATACTGCGAAAAATTTTATGTATTCGATCTTTTCGGTTTGAGGCTATTATGAAGTTCCAAGGTACTAATGAATATGTTGCAACGCCAGAGTTGCAAATGGCAGTTAATGCCTCCATCACTCTGCAGCGTCCATTATTATTAAAAGGCGAGCCTGGTACTGGTAAAACGATGTTAGCCGAACAGCTAGCAGAGTCTTTAGACACTGAATTGATTCAATGGCACATTAAAAGTACGACTAAAGCCCACCAGGGTTTGTATGAATACGATGCCGTTTCGCGTTTACGTGATTCTCAGCTTGGTAATGACAAAGTTCATGATATTAAGAACTACATTGTTAAGGGTAAGCTTTGGGAAGCGTTTGATGCTGATAAGCCTGTTGTTCTATTGATTGATGAAATAGACAAAGCGGATATCGAATTTCCAAATGATTTATTATTAGAACTCGATAAAATGGAGTTCTATTGCTATGAAACTCAGCAGCGTGTCGTTGCTAAGCACCGTCCAATCATCTTAATTACCAGCAACAACGAAAAAGAGTTGCCAGATGCATTCTTGCGTCGTTGTTTCTTCCATTACATCGACTTCCCATCAAAAGAAACGATGATGAAAATTGTTGATGTTCACTATCCTAATATTCAGTCTTCGTTAGTAAAAGAAGCGATGGAAGTCTTCTTTGATGTACGTAAAGTGCCTGGATTGAAGAAAAAACCGTCTACTTCTGAGTTGATTGATTGGTTAAAGCTATTAATGGCGGATGAAATTGGCGTTGATCTGCTTCGTGATAATGATCGAACCAAGGCGATTCCACCCATGGCAGGTGCATTAGTTAAGAATGAGCAAGATGTACAGTTGTTAGAAAAGTTGGCTTTCATGAGTCGCCGTCGCGGTTAAGCGCTAAGGCTTAGGAAGTAATTATGCTTATTGATTTTTTTATGACGGTTCGTAAGGCGAAGGTGCCTTGCTCCGTAGGTGAATACCTAGATTTAGTGGCCGCACTCGAAGGCCATTTGACCTTCGCAAATCTAGACGATTTCTACGCCCTGGCTAAGTTGTGCTTGGTCAAGGACGAGCGTCATTACGATAAGTTTGATAAGGCATTTGCCCATTACTTTGAAGGCATTGATAACTTAGATTTAGCGATGGATGATCCTAATATTCCCGATGATTGGATGCGTAAAGAGATGGAACGCATCATGACTCAAGAAGAAATGGACAAAATTAAAGACTTGGGGGGCTTAGATGAAATTATTAAGGCCTTTAAAGAGCGCTTAGAAAATCAAAAGAAGCGTCACCAAGGGGGCAATAAAAACATTGGTACGGGTGGGACGTCACCTTTTGGTGCTAATGGTTTTAATCCTGAAGGCTTCCGAATTGAGCAAGGGCAGTCGCGTCATAAAAAGGCGGTTAAAGTTTGGGAAAAACGTAACTACAAAGACCTTGATGATTCGATTCAGCTAGGTATCCGTAATATTAAAGTAGCTTTACGTCGCCTGCGTAAATTTGCCCGCACGGGTTCAGCCGACATGCTTGATCTTGACGATACCATCGCAAGTACCGCGCGTAATGCTGGTTTTTTAGATTTAAAACTGGTGCCTGAGCGCCACAATGCAGTGAAAGTGCTTTTATTCTTCGACATCGGCGGCTCTATGGATCCGCACGTCAAAGTCTGTGAAGAGTTATTTTCTGCGGCGAGAACTGAATTTAAGCATATGGAAACCTTCTATTTCCATAACTGCCTTTATGAGTCTGTCTGGAAAAACAACATCCGCCGTACCAATGAACAAACCATGACGTGGGATCTGCTGAATAAGTATGGTCGTGACTACAAGGTTATCTTTATTGGCGATGCCATGATGGCACCTTATGAGGTGACTCATGCCGGTGGTAGTGTTGAACACTGGAATGATGAAGCGGGTGCCGTCTGGATGCAGCGAATTAAAGATAAATTCGATAAAGTTGTCTGGATCAATCCTGCCCCCGAAAGTCATTGGGGTCATGGCGGCTCATTGGGTATTATCAAGCAAATTGTTGAGGATGAAATGTATCCTTTAACGTTAGAAGGCCTTGAAAAAGCCATGAAGAAGATGAGTCAGTAGATAAAACACAATGTTCGCGGTGATCAGGTTTAGTTGAATCATTATGCGGACTCAGGAGAAAGAACTGGAATTCTTAATCCTAGCAAGTACACTTGTACTAATTTCAGGGATGATATAACGAACAATTATAATTAATAGGCTACCGCACATGCGAAGCTTGATATCCCAACCTGAATTTTATACATCATTCTGGTTATTACTGCTTAAACTTACGCCCCTTCATTCAGTGAATGTGCGCTCTCTATTCGCTAAATATGTCCTGAATGAATGGCAAATAACGCCAAAAGCGACCGATTCAGCCATGGCTTGTGCATTCATAGCGGGTTATAGTGTTGTTCCTAGTCTGCAGTTATCTAATCATAATAATTATACTGCAAGCCCATGGTAGATAAACAAATCAATTTAATGCTGATTCTGCAGCCGATAAACTTCGGTCAGGGATATTAATGCTTAATCATATTTATAAAATTTTACTCCTGTGTATTTGTGCTTTACCCATTGCACAAGCATTAGATGTAGGCGACCCCGTGCCGGACTTTGTAATGCCTAGTAGCAATGGCGCGCCACAGCGGTTGTCTGAGCAAGTCGGAAACCCTGTCATGTTAGTATGGCTAGGGGAGTGTGATAGCTGTGAAGAAACCCTAATTGAATTGCAATATCTGGCCGAAAGTTTTGCCGTTGAAGGCCTTCAAACTTGGTTTTTATGGCGTAAGAATTCAGAAGATAAGGCTCCCTGGTCGCGACTACCCGTTTTGGAATACCAAGTATCTAATAAAGAGGCTTGGTGGTTTGAATCAGCCCCTGCGGTCATGTTTATTAACCCCGATGGGATATTAGATTATCTAGCGACCGAAGATGTATATGAACGAAAGCTCGAAGTAACAAATGATTTAAAACTTTGGCTAGAGAATAAAAAATGGTTTCAGTGAGAAGGTTACATATCATGCGTGCAACATATTTAATATTGCTGTCCCTAATTTCAGCACTCAGTTTCGCACAGCCAGTACAAAATACAGGCAGTGAACAGAAAGCAGAGGTTCAGGCAAGTCAACTCAGCACTAAAGCGGCTTCTATAAAGCAATCTGTTTTAGATTTGAACAGAGATTTATATCAGCTAGAAGAAGAACTTTTGAGCCCAGCAACGACGCGTGCAGCGGTGTATTTTTCCTTAGCATATGGCCAGTATTTTGAACCTTATTCAATCAATATTACTGTTGATGATAAACAGCCTATTCAATATCTCTATACCGAAAGACAAATCAGTGCCTTACGTGACGGAGCAGTTCAGCCGCTAAGTAATCTGAATTTGGGGCCTGGCCTGCATACAATAAAAGCGATTGCTAAAGGTGTTGATGGTAATGGCATCAAACGCGAGCTTATTTTAGAAGAGCGCTTAGAAAAATTGGATCAGCCTTTATATATCGAACTGAAAATTCAAGATAATAAAAAATTAAAGACAGCAGAGCTACTGATTAGTCAGTGGTAATTATATGAAATTATTCTTTATTGGTATCTTACTTTTAACGACTGGTTTTTCTTCGGTTCATGCGAATGAGCAGGAAATTTTACGTCTACAAAAAGGTGAATACTATTATCATTATCTGACGGGTGATTTTCCAAGTGCCATGAATCAGTTAAAGCTTTGGCGTGCGACAGACGAGGCCGTAGCTGATGAAGCTGATGTCATGGAAGCAACCATGCTTCTCTCGCTAGGATTACAAGACCAGGCACAATTGATCTTTGCTGAAATACAGCAGAAAGGGCAGAAGGTTTCTGCTTTATCTTGGTTTTTCTTAACACGACGTTTGTTTGAACTAGAGCAATACGAGTCTGCGTTATCAAGCCTTCAAAATATTGAATCTTCAAAGTTAACACCTGAATTATTATTAGAAGCTCAATTCATGAAAGCCGCTTCTCTTATTGAACTAGGAGAGCTTAAGAAAGCACTGACAACATTGAGTACAATGCCTCGTGACAGTATCTGGACTGGGCTGGTTAGGCACAACCTTATTTTGGCAATGTTCAATAGTAATAGTAGTGGTCATAGTTTGACCGTACTTATTGAAGACGCAACGTACTATCTACCCGATACCGAAGAAGGTCGTGATTTAGGCGATCGCATTCACCTAGTCGCGGCGATTAACTATCTGATTATGGGTAAGCATCGCTCAGCTGAAAAACACCTGAAGCGTATTCGCCTCAATGGACCCTATACTCCAATAGCCTTATTGCAATACGGTTGGACTAAGGTTGAGCAAGGCCAATATGAAGAAGCCTTGCAGCCTTGGCGCGAACTTCAAACTGAATATAATCATTTCAATCCAGAAGTTATGGAATCTATGCTCGGTGTTCCTCATGTTTTGGAACTTATGTATGCCAGCACCCAAGCATTAAATGTTTATGAAACTACCGAAACCCGATTGGGGGTAATGAAAGAACAGTTGATGGCTATGAATAATGGCCTTGCCGATAACCCATGGCTTGAAGACTGGATATACAATCAAGAAGATCAGGGGTGGGGCTGGCAGGCTAATATCGAGACGACGTTGCCACTTAATGAGACTACCGAGGTTTTACAGCACTTAGTTTCAAGCAAAGCGATTGTTAATCAAATGACGGACTACCGTGATTTATTGCTGTTATCGAATTATTTAGATGAAAAAGAAAATAGCCTAAAGCTTTGGTTAACCTTGGTAGATAAAAGAGAGCTTGCGGATAAATCTAGAAATACGTTGCCTGTATTGGAACAAGCCGGTTTGCAATTACGCAAGGTGAAAGACGAACTAATACAGATGCAGGCAAAACTAGATAGCTCTGAAGAAGATTTTTTTGCCCTTCCTAATGATAAAGAAGCCGCCAGCGTCGATGTATTACGACGCTCGGTAAAGGTCATTGAAGACCTCGCGTTGGTTAATAAAGCGAGTCGTGACGTCAAAATGTATCAGCATCGCTGGGAAAGAGTAAAAGGTGTTTTACTGTGGCAGATGAATGAAGAAAAACCGGGCAAACAATGGGAGCTTAAAAAACAATTGGTTGGCATGGATACATATTTAAAAATTGCCGATCGACAATTGCTTGAAACACAGCTTGCTAATCAATGGTCGCCATCATCTTGGGTCGGCATGAATGATAAAATATTAGCGGTGTTGTCAAAGGTGAAGCGCTTGAAAGCATCTACTGAGCAAGCAAAACTCGAAACTAAAGCGATATTATTAGCTGAGTCAAAACAATATCTTACTGACCAGGTTGCTAGAATTAACGACTACCTTGCTCAGTCTCGCTTGTCGATTGCAAGATTATACGATGAGGCTCTCCAGCGCCAAGTGGCGTTTAGTGAATTAAATGATGAGGAGCAGAAATAATGAAAATATTATTATCGTCTGCTTTTGTTCTTTTCTTATTGTCTGGCTGTAGTGTTTTAGAAACGCTAGTAGAAAGCGAAAGTAATCAAGATCAAACTTTGCAGAATTTAGCTCCTGTTAATTTGCGGTTAATGGAAAATGAAAATATTGATATTGACCATGATCGAGTTATGGAGAAATATCGCGCCTACTTAGACGTATCGACTGATGATGAATTAAGAATTAGAACCTACCATCGGATTGCCAACCTTCGCTTACAAAAAGATGAGTACATCCTAGTAAACGGTGGCGAGATAAGCAGTGATGAAAATCAAACACAAAATATCGACTTTGGTCGAGACTCAATTGCGGATTATGAAAGGTTGTTGGCTAAGTACCCCGATCGTAACGACAATGATTTAGCCTTATATCAACTTGCCAAAGCCTATTCTTTGGCGGGAGAGCCTTTTGAAACCATTCGTATTTTAGAGCAGTTAACTGAATATTACCCTCGATCAGATCATTATCTTGAATCGTTATTTCGCCTTGGAGAAGTCTATTACGCAAATGGTGTTTATGATTTAGCAGAAAATGCGTATCAGCGTTTGATTGAACGAGGAGCAGAAGAAAACAAATATTATTTAAGCGCAATGTACCTTATTGGCTGGTCGCAGTTTAAACAAAATAATTATGAAGGTTCATTATTATCTTTTACCGCTATTTTGGATTTTGAATATCCAGACAGTGACTCGCTTAATAATGCTTCTATCAGCCAAAAAGATATGTTGAATGATATCTTGCGAATCATGGCGATTACTTTTGATTACTTAGGTGATTGGAAAAATGTTGATCAGTTCTATGCGAAAATTGGCCAGAGGCATTATGAGTATCGAGTCTATGAGACCTTGGCTGAGCAGTATTATGATAAACAGTATTACAAAAGTGGTGCCTCGACGCTGCGTGCCTTTATTAACCGCTATCCGCAAGATGTCTTAGCCCCGGTTTTTTATCAAAGGTTGGTCGATGGCTATGCGAAGGCGCGTTATTCCACTTTATTGCGTAAACATAAAAAAATATTCGTAAAAACGTTTGGTATTGGCGGAGAGTATTGGGAAACTCATGACGCGGTTATTCAAGAAAGTATTAAACCTGCATTGAGTACGTATATTTGGGATCTTGCACGTTTTAATCATGCTTGGGGCCAGCGTATAAAAAATAGAAAAGAAAAACGTGAACGCTTACAAGAAGCCATTGATTGGTACAGTGAATATATCCGTAGTTTCCCAGAAGCAAACGATACGGCAAAAGCGCACTTCTTACTTGCAGAAGTTGCTTACCAGACAAAGCAGTACCCACTGGCTAAAGATCATTATGAAATCGTAGCGTATCAGTACCCTAAATATGAAAAAGCGTCTGAAGCAGGTTATGCAGCGATTTTAACTTACAGCAAACATAAGCCTACAAAATCTGAGCAGCTTGTTTGGCGACAGTTGACTGTTGCTAGTGCTATGCGTTTTGTTCAAGAATTCCCAGAAGATGAACGTCGTGGTCAGGTTCTTGTGAATACCTCAGAGATGTTATTAACCGGTAAGTATTATGAGCAAGCGTTAGCGACGGCAAATCTTGCATGGCAGTCGGAAGGCAACTTGTCAGCTCGTCATCGCTATGGCGCTTCATTGGTAAGAAGCCATTCCAGCTTTCATTTAGAGCAATATGTAGAAGCTGAGCAAGCGATTACCGAAGCATTAAGCTATGAAAAAATTAAAGCAAGAGCGCGTAAAGATTTACGCGAAAAACTAGCAGCTTCTGTTTATAAACAGGGTGAGTTGGCCAAAGCTGCTGGTGATAATGATTTAGCGGTTAAGAACTGGCTTCGTATTGCTGCATTAGTACCTGAAAGTGATATCAAGGTTAGTGCAGAATTTGATGCCGCAACACTATTAATGGCCGCTGAAAAGTATGATCAAGCTGTGCCAGTATTGCTCGACTTTAGAAAAACCTATCCTAAGCATCGCTTGGTAAAAGACATTCCGTCTAAATTGATTGTCGCTTACGAAAGCCAAGAAAATTGGCGTGGTGCGGCCTTTGAACTTAAAAAAATATGGCAGCAAGGTGGCAATAAAGACCAACAGCGCATTGCTTTATTTCAGTCTGCAGAGTATTTCGAAAAAGCGGACGACTTAGACAATGCTCTCGCCATGTACAAGCGTTATGCTCATGATTACAAAAGACCTTTCAATCCGGCTGTTGAAGCGCATCATAAGCTCGATCAAATTTATTTAGCACAAGGAGATGATATTAAGCGTCTGTTCTGGATGAATAAAATTGTTTGGCTGCACCTTGGTGCGAAAAATGATAAAACCGATCGCTCTAAATACTTGGCAGCAAAAGCGGCTTATGAGCTTGGTGAGAATGAACGTATTAAATTTGATCGAGTCAAGATTACATTGCCATTGGATAAATCGATTAATAGAAAGAACAAACTGATGAAGGCAGCCCTGGATCGATATACTCAGGCCGTGCAAATAGGGGTGTTAGAATTTACCACATCTGCGACGTATCGAATTGCAGAGCTTTATTCTCAGTTTGGTAAGGGCTTGCTGGCATCTGAGCGCCCAGAGGGCTTAGATGAGTTGGAATTAGAAGAATATGGATATTTACTTGAAGACCAAGCGTTCCCATTAGAAGAGGCGGCCATTGAGGTTCACCAAACTAATGCTGGACGCACGTTTGATGGCTTATATGATCAATGGGTAAAAAAGAGCTATGGTTCTTTGGCTGACTTGATGCCAGCTCAGTATGCTAAATATGAAAAACAGGTGAGTTATGTCGACGCTATTCGTTAAGTGTATGCGACTGAGTTTGTTGCTCGCTGCGGTATTGTTAAGTGGTTGCAGCATGTTTACACCTAAGCCTGTTGTGGTTGATACGCAAGCAGATGTGCTAGGGGCCATACCCGCAGAGTTACAGCAGTCATTTGGTGATGCATTAGAACTTCTGCAAGATGAAGAATATGAAGACGCGGAAACACTACTCTTAGAGGTGACGAAAAAATACCCTAATTTTGCCGGACCATGGTCGAATTTAGCAATTGCGCAAAGTAAGCAAGAAAAGTATGAGGAGGCACTGGTCAGTGTTGATAATGCGTTGCAGCAGGATGAAAAGTTTTGCCAAGCAATTTCTTTAAAAGGCGTAGTATTACGAGAGTTGGGCCAGTTTAAAGAGGCTAAAGATCAGTATTTAGCCGCTTTAGTGTGCAATCCAAATGACATTATGACGCTCTACAATATTGGGGTATTATCCGATTTATACTTACATGATAACGTTACGGCATTGTCTTATTATCAAAAATACCTAGCGGCTTTAGGTTCGCAGCAGGACGAAACTGTGCAGTCTTGGGTTGTTGATCTTAAGCGCAGAGTGCCTGCCGAATCTCAACAAGAGCCAGTGCAGAATATCGAAACGGCTATTGAGGCGAATTCTTCAGCGCCACAGCTCGCAGGAGAAGAGTAATGAAAGCACGATTGCTGCTGTTATTATTTGCTGCATCGAATGTCTTTGCAGGTGAAGTGATACGTTTGGATGGAATATCAATCCAAGGAAACAGCGAAGAGCCGAATGTTTTGTATATTACACCTTGGCAGCCAGCACCAGGTGCTGGTCGTTTGTATGCACCGGTTAATAGTTATCGCGAGCAATGGCTAAAGCCAATCAGTCGCCAAACAATGAAAAGAGAAGTAAAGTATTTGGATTATTATCAGAATCTAAATACAGCATCTGACGATGCCGATGGAAGTAAAAGCAAATAATAATAAAAATAACGAAAAAAAATCATTATAAATCAGCACTAATGCATTAGTATTACGGCTGATTAAAACAACTAAATTTCCAGTGTTTTGGCTTATGGCCATTATATTTAAGAAATACGATAATATATAAAATTAAAACTAAAGCTAAAACTATAAAAAATCAGGGGATTACATATGGATACTATTATTCGATTCTTTCAAGAGGGCGGTACGTTTATGTACCCCATCGCTATTATTCTAGCGATTGGCCTTGCGGTAACACTTGAGCGTTTTATTTTCTTATCCCGTGAGAAATCTTCAAATCGTCGGTCATTTGAAGAAGTTTTGCCTATGTTACAAAAACGCGACTTTCGCGCAGCATTGAATTATACCAACGCTTCAGACGCTAAAATTTCTACTATCTTCGCGGCAGGTATTAGCCGTATTCCAACGGGCCGTCGTGAAGATATTGAGTTGGCGATGGAAGAAGGTGTTATGGAAGCGATTCCGCAGCTAGAAAAGCGTACTCAGTATGTTGCTACATTGGCCAATATCGCAACGCTAATGGGGCTATTAGGAACGATTATGGGTCTAATTGCTGCGTTTACCGCGGTAGCGAATGCTGCACCCGCTGATAAAGCAACGTTACTATCTCAGTCGATTTCGGTTGCCATGAATACGACGGCCTTTGGTCTTATGGCAGCGATACCATTACTGCTTAGCCATACTTTCTTACAAGCTAAAACCAATGAAATTGTTGATAGCATTGAGATGGCAGGTGTTAAATTCTTAAACATCGTCACTGAGCGTAAGCCAAGCCCGACTAAAGAAGGCTAATGGAGAAGTTGTAATGAGACGCCATAAGAGAATGAAATCAGAGGCGGATCTCGATATTACTTCCTTCATGAATTTAATGATCATTTTGGTTCCTGTGCTGCTATTAAACATGGTGTTTGCACAGACGGCCGTCCTCGATCTTAAGTTGCCATTAGGGGATTCTGTCGGGAACGTAAATCCTGAAGATGTATCAGTTGAAGTTACCGTTCGTAAAACAGGTTTGCAAATCATAGTCGCAGCAGGTGGAGCCTCCCGTGTCATTGGAGATATTCCCGTTGTTGAAGGGCAGCAAAACCATAAGAAGTTATCGGAAGTACTTCAGCAAGTAAAAAAAGGCTTTCCTGATAAGAAAGATTTGGTTTTATTACCAACACCAGAAATTGATTATCAGACCCTCGTTGCCATTATGGATACTGCGCGCACGTATGAAACGGTGGTGGCAGCATCATTAGTGGATGCTGTGCTTTTTCCTGAGGTTTCTTTGGGTGACGCACCTGTGCTTAATACCCCTTCTAATACAGAAGAGGTGCAGCCATGAAAATGTCTAGACGCGCCAAGCGCATGCAGCGAAACCATAAGCGAAATGCCAATAAGTCTGTTTTGAACTTAACCGCCTTGATGGATATTTTTACTATCTTGGTTTTCTTTTTGATGATGAATCAAAACGATGTTGAGGTGCAAAGTAACGACGCTATTCAGTTGCCAAAATCAATTGCGGCAAATGAATTGAAAGATACGGTTCGCATAATCGTGACAAAAGGTGATTTGTTGGTTCAAGGTCGTTCTGTCGCTAACATTAGTGAAATTGCTAAGCTTGAAGGCGAAATTATTCCAGCACTAAAGAAAGAGCTGGATTATCTCGCGACTCGTTCGCCATTACCGCTTGAGTTAAAAGATCAAGGCCGTCCTATTACCATTATGGGTGATAAGGATACTCCTTACTCTGTACTTAAGCGCATTATGGATACGTGTGCTAAAGCCGAGTTTAATAATATTTCCCTTGCGGTTAATCAGAAAGGGGAGGCGAGCTAATTATGGCGACATCAATAATTCGTCCTCCTGAGTTACCTTGGAATGATGCAGATCAGAAAGGTTTCCGTATTATTCTGGTTATCTTTTTGAGCATTGTTTTAGTGGTTGGTTTTATCGTACCTAAGATTTCTTTACCAGAAATCGAACGTACGGAGTTAGAGAAGGTTCCGCCTGCGCTGGCAAAAGTTATTAAGCGTAAAAAGCTTGAAAAACCCAAGCCGAAGCCAAAACCTAAACCAAAACCGATTGAAAAAAAGGAAGAGAAAAAGCCTGAGCCGAAACCTAAAAAGGTTGAGGAAAAGCCGAAGCCAAAACCCAAGCCGAAGCCTAAGCCCAAGCCAAAACCAAAGCCTAAAAAGGAAGTGCCAAAAGAAAAGAGAGTGCAGGCTAAAGAAAAAGCCAAAGCCGCTTTTGGTAATGACGCATTGAAAGCGTTAAGTAGTATTGCTGGATCAGTTCCGATTACTGCACTGAATACCTCTAGCAAAGGCCTATCTAATAAAGGCAATCAGGCAACGCAAGTGGGTTCTGTTATCGATCGTAATGCCGCCGGACGTGGTTCTGGTGGTGTGAGTGTTGCAGCCTTAACAACGGCGACAGTTGGAGAAGATCTTTCTGCTCGTGATGTTACTTCTGTTGAGCTAAGCAGCGAAGAAATTCAGGTTGAGGAAACGGGTTCTGGACGTAGCCAAGAATCGCTACGCTTAGTGTTTGAACAGCACAAGTCAGCCTTCGACCGCTTATATCGTGCAGCGCTTCGTAAGAATGCAGCCTTGGAAGGCAGCGTGACCTTAAAACTTAAAATTGAGCCTGATGGTAAAGTATCAAGCTGTACTGTTAAAGACAGTGAGCTTAAGGATGCGAAATTGCAAAGGCGCTTAGCTTCACGTTGTCGTTTGATTTCATTCGGTGCGAAGCCAGGAGTTGATGTGACAGAGGTAGAATTCCCAATCCGCTTTATTCCTTAAGTGTGTTGGCAGCTTAAAAACCACCTTCGGGTGGTTTTTTTATGTCTGAAATTATTATTTAGCACTGGGGTAATCTATTTATACCGTTATCTTAAAAGTCTTAAATATCACATAGGTGATACACATAGGTGATATTTATTAAGTGAACTTTAAAATTAGCGAACTTCTCAGATTATGCGCTGATCTGTAAATCGACCCAATTAAGGATGTCTTGGTAAACATCATGCTTACATGTTTCATTTAGCATTTCATGGCGTCCATCTTTATAAAGCTTATATGAAACCTTGTCATGACCCGTTTGGCGTAGTTTTTTATTTAATGCAGGAATTCCTTTACCCATTCTTCCTACGGGATCTTTATCGCCACCCAATAAATGGATGGGTAGGGTTGCTGGGATTTTAGTCAGTTCCTTCTTTTGGCTAATCTCTATTAACCCTGTTAATAATTGAACCCAGGTTTCAGCACTGCATGGGAAGCCACACAATGGATCATTAATGTACTTAAGGACTTCATCTTGATCTCTGCTAAGCCAATCAAAATCTGTTTGAGTAGGTTTAAAATAATTATTAAATGATGCGAAAGAGAGTGTATCCATGACACTGGAAGGGGCGCTTTTTTTCAAACGAAGTTTTTCTGCCTTAGCAACCATTCGACCGGCATAGTACATAAAGGGATGCTGATAATTGGTCCCTGATAATATTAAACCCGCTAATCGCCGGCCATGACGAATTGCAAAGCCTTGAGCAATAAAAGATCCCATACTATGTGCGAATAAAAAAATAGGCAGAGATTTATCCTCAATGACCTGATCTTGAACATCGGCGATATCTTGAATGGTTTTAGCCCAGCCATCCTTATCACTGTAGTGGCCTAAAATCTCTCCTTTGCCGTGGCCTCGATGGTTGTGGCTAATAACATTTAAACCTTGTTGATTTAAAAAATTAGCCAATTCGTCATAGCGATTAATGTGCTCAGCCATACCGTGACAAATGTGAATGTAGGCTTTTGCCGCAGGAGATATCCAGCAGTGGGCTTCGATGTTGCGGCCATCTTTCGCGGTTACTGGTGTTATTTTACTGGTCATGTTTTAACCTGTTGTTCGAGGTGAGCTCGTTATCGTTATAAGTTTGTGTGCTAAGTCATTAGATTACTGTGATTTTGGCCTTTTTTGTATGCTTTTAGTTAAGGTTTTTTGCCCGCAATAGTAAAAAATGGTAATCTTTGCTCCCATAAATTGATCAAAATGCGCCAAACAAAGACTCATTTAAAGATGATCCAGTTTAGGCATATTAACTTTAGTACAGTATTCGTACGATTCTAATTGGGAACTGAGCATGAACGAAACATTTTTTCAGGATAATTATCCAGCAGACCTTGCTAAAACAATTGATATCAACCAGTACCAGTCAGTTGTAGAAGTATTTAATGGGTTTGTTGTTAAATATGCTGATAAGCCAGCCTTTTCGTGCCTTGGTCAAACGTTGACGTATGCAGAGCTTGAATCTCAAAGTGCTGCATTTGCTGCGTATCTACAAAACGAAACAACACTTGTAGCAGGCGATCGCATCGCTGTTCAACTTCCTAACGTACTTCAATATCCAATCGTTGTGTTTGGTGCAATGCGTGCCGGTATGACCGTTGTGAATACCAATCCACTTTATACTGAACGTGAGATGGAGCACCAGTTTAACGATTCAGGTGCAAAAGCTTTAGTTGTATTAGCAAACATGGCTGCAAAAGCTGAGCGTGTTTTGGCCAACACATCAATCGAAACTGTGATTGTTACTGAAGTAGGCGATATGCACAAAACGGTGAAGCGTGTTTTGATAAACAGCGTTTTGAAATATGTTAAAAAAGAAGTTGAATCTTACAATATTCCAAAAGCCGTTAAATTACGCAAAGCACTTAGTTTAGGGCAAGGTAAGCCATTTACGACCCCTGTTCTAAAGCAAGATGATATTGCCGTATTGCAATACACGGGTGGTACAACAGGCGTAGCAAAAGGCGCAATGTTGACCCATGGAAACCTGATCGCCAATATGCTTCAGTGCAGTGGTCTTTTCAGCATGGCATTGGATAAGGGGAAAGAAACGGCTATTGCGCCACTTCCTCTTTATCATATTTATGCTTTTACGGTTCATTGCATGGTATTACTTGAAACAGGTAATCACAGTGTGTTAATTCCTAATCCTCGTGATATTCCAGGTTTTATTAAGGTATTACAAAATACCAAGTTTTCTTGTTTTGTTGGTTTGAACACCTTGTTTGTTGCGTTGTGCAGCCAGCCGGTTTTCAAAGCATTAGACTTTAGTGGATTAAAATTAACTATTTCTGGTGGTATGGCATTAACTAAAGATGCCGCCGATCAGTGGAAGCAGGTTACAAACTGCGATATCGCTGAAGGTTTTGGTATGACAGAAACGTCTCCTGTTGTTTCTTTCAATCCACCAGGTTATATCAAGTTGGGTACCATTGGTCTTCCTGTGGCGAGCACCAGCTGTAAAGTTATCGATGATAACGGCAATGAACTTCCTGTAGGTGAAGCTGGTGAGCTTTGTGTTAAAGGCCCTCAAGTAATGAAAGGTTATTGGCAGCGCCCAGAAGCCACGGCTGAAACTATCTCAAGTGATGGTTGGTTAAAAACAGGCGATGTGGCGGTGATCAGTGAAGATGGCTATATGAAGATTGTTGATCGTAAGAAAGATATGATCATCGTATCGGGCTTCAATGTTTATCCAAATGAAGTTGAAGACGAAATTGTAACGCATCCTGATATTGTAGAAGCGGCAGCGATTGGTATCCCAGATCCTAAGACTTCAGAGTCGGTTAAAATCTTTGTTGTATCCAATAACGAAAATTTAACGGCTGCGGATGTTAAAGCTTGGGCACGTGAGCGATTAACCGCTTATAAAATACCTAAGCATGTTGAGTTTCGTGATGAATTGCCAAAAACAAACGTTGGTAAGATTTTACGTCGTGAACTTCGAGATGAAGAAATGGCTAAAATGGAAAATAAAGCATAAGCCTATCTTGGCAGATGTTTGATTGATAGTTTGTTAGAATAACGCCCTGCTAATGCAGGGCGTTTTCGTTTTAACGCGATAAGCAATTACATTAATGCTATTAAACAATATCAACAGAATAGATCACTGGGTGAGATGTGAGTCAGAATAACAAGCTTGATAGAAATGCGCTTAAACAAGCAGTCAATAATTGTCTAGCCAAAGATAAATTTCGCTTAAATCGAGACTTACAGGCAATATTCCGCTTAATACAGCAGGAAAAGCCCATTGATAAAAAACTGGCTAAGTTACTTCAAACGATCGAACGCAGTCAGCAAATATTGGCACAGCGTAAGACCGAACTGAAGCTTCAATATCCAGAAACTTTACCGGTCAGTCAAAAACGAGAACAAATACTCGAAGCGCTATCTAAGAATCAAGTTGTGATTATTGCCGGTGAAACGGGCTCAGGTAAAACAACCCAGCTGCCTAAGCTATGTCTCGAACTAGGGCTCGGACAGGCTGGCACGATTGCTCATACGCAACCAAGGCGATTAGCAGCGCGCTCAGTTGCTAGTCGGATTGCGCAAGAGCTTGAAGTCGAAATGGGCCAAGAAGTTGGTTGCCAGGTTAGATTTAGCGATCAGACGACAGAGCGCACTCGGGTTAAGTTAATGACCGATGGTATTTTGTTGGCGCAAACTCAGCATGATAAATTTTTATCAGAATATGATTGCATTATTATCGATGAAGCTCATGAGCGTAGTCTGAATATTGATTTTTTACTCGGTTTCTTAAAACAATTATTGCCTAAACGCCCGGATCTTAAAGTTGTCATTACATCAGCAACGATTGATTTAACCAGATTCAGCGAGCATTTCTCTAATGCTCCTGTGATTGAAGTTTCTGGTCGCACATTTCCTGTAGAAGATCGGTTTAGGCCGCTTGTTCGTGAAAGTGAAGATGATACTGATTTAACAATTCAAGAAGGTATTTTACACGGGCTTCAAGAACTTGCAGAGCAAGATAGAATTAAGCAACAGGCGGGCGATGTGCT
The DNA here is from genome assembly GCA_963851095.1 of uncultured Gammaproteobacteria bacterium. Taxonomy (GTDB): domain Bacteria; phylum Pseudomonadota; class Gammaproteobacteria; order Pseudomonadales; family Oceanobacteraceae; genus Oleispira. The sequence continues at coordinate 387,389 of CAWKOX010000010.1, forward strand.
TGTCTTCTTGCCGGGTGAACGTGAAATTAGAGAGTGTGCTGAATTTCTTCGTAAAATGACGATGCACGATAAAGACCTGCGTAATAGCCAAATATTACCGCTGTATGCGCGTTTAGGTGTCAGTGATCAGGGAAAAATATTCTCAGAGTCCGTCGGGCGCAGAATAATTTTGGCAACAAACGTTGCTGAAACTTCTTTGACCGTTCCAGGTATTCGCTATGTTATTGATTCAGGTGTTGCTCGAATTAGTCGTTACAGTTATCGCTCTAAAGTTCAGCGCTTACCTGTTGAAGCTATTTCTCAAGCCAGCGCAAATCAACGTCGTGGCCGATGTGGACGTGTCGCTGATGGTATCTGTATTCGCCTTTATTCTGAAGAGGATTTCTTGTCTCGCTCTGAGTTTACCGAACCAGAAATACAACGCACAAACCTAGCGGCTGTTATCTTGCAAATGATATCGCTTAAACTTGGTAATATCAGTGAATTTCCTTTTGTTGATGCCCCTGACCCTCGGTTCATTAAAGATGGTTTTAACTTATTGCAAGAACTTGAAGCCGTTTCTTCCAGTAATAAAGAAGGGCAGTTCGGTTTAACCCAGCTTGGCCGTCAAATGTCTCGTTTGCCGGTTGAACCTCGAATTTCTCGTATGCTTTTACAAGCAAAAAAACAGAATGCTTTACGTGAAGTATTAATTATTGCATCGGCTTTAAGCATACAAGATCCAAGAGAAAGGCCCGCTGATAAGAAGCAAGCGGCTGATCAAAAACATAAAGAACTGGCTCATGAAGAATCCGATTTTTTATCCTACGTAAATCTATGGGATGCCTTTGAAGAGCAAAGGCAAGAACTTACTAATTCGCAATTGCGCAAATGGTGTCAAAAACATTTTGTAAATTACATGCGAATGCGTGAGTGGCGAGATGTGCATAAACAGTTGCATATTTTATGCAAAGAAATGGATTTTATTATAAATCATGAACCCGCAAGTTATGAGAATGTTCATAAATCTTTATTAGCGGGATTGTTAAGTCACATTGCGCAAAAAGAAGAGGGCGCAGAGTACTTAGGCGCTCGTCAGCGTAAGTTGCAAATTTTCCCTGCATCAGGTTTATACAAAAAGCGCCCTAAATGGATTGTAGCTGCTGAGTTGATGGAAACGTCGCGTTTGTATGGTCGTACGGTTGCTAAAATTGATCCGCAGTGGCTAGAACAACTTGCGCAGCCTTTGCTGCGTAAAAGTTATTTTGAACCTCATTGGAGCAAGAAACGTGGGCAAGTAATAGCGTTTGAACAGACCAGTTTGTATGGATTAATTATTAATCCTAAGCGCGCAATTGATTTTAGTCGTATTAACATGCCCGAGGCGAGAAATTTATTTATTCAGCAGGGCCTTGTTGAAAATAACATTGAATTGAAATCAAAATTTTATAAACATAATGTTAATTTGATTGCTGAGTTAGCGGAGTTAGAAGAGAAAACAAGAACACGCAGTTATGTCGTCGAAGATGCAGTAGTCGCACATTTTTATGATGAGCATATTCCTACCGATGTCGCTTCAGTTATCAGCTTGTATGCTTGGATAAAGAAATCAGAGACGGATGAAAAACTTCTTTTTTTATCGAAGGAATATTTGTTAAAGCAAAGCGAAGACAGCGTTACGGATGCTTTGTATCCCAGTTATTTTAACTATCAAGGCATTAGTTTTCCATTAGCGTATGCATTTTCTCCGGGCGCTAAAGATGATGGCGTATCGATGACGGTGCCGGCATCAGTACTTGGACAAATTTCTATTGATCAGGCTGATTGGTTAGTGCCTGGTTTTATAAAAGAAAAATGCATCGCCATATTAAAAGGATTACCTAAGCCGCTGCGTAAGCAGCTGGTTCCGGTGCCTAATACGGCTGACCAATTTTTACAGCTTGCCAACGTGGGTGAGGGTGGTCTGTTTCCTCAGCTGGTAAATTTTTTATACAGTCAATATCGCATAAAAATTGAGGTCGAGGATCTACGTTCGATACCGTTAGATGACCATTTCAAAATGAATTATCAGGTCGTTGATAACGAAAAGGTTGTTGGTCAGGGTCGTGATTTGACGACACTTCGAGAAGAATTCGAAGGCGTAGGTCAGGCGCAAGCAACGGTACTGACTGATAAAGAGTTTGATCGATCGAACATTACACAATGGGACTTTTCTAAACTGCCTAAAGTTACTGAAAGAGACCTTCAAGGCCTTAAAGTTCGTATGTTCCCCATGTTAATTGATCAAGGTGGTCATGTTGATATGACATTGCATGCCGATGAAGATTTTGCGGAGTTATCCAGTCGGCAAGGTATTATTCGTTTACTGCGGTTATCTTTGGCCATACAAGACAAAGAGTTACGAAAAGAGCTTAGGTTGTTAGATCCTGTTATGCCTTATGCCCAAGGTTTGGCGCCTAAGCAAGAGTTTTATAATGACATACTAGACGCGTGTTATAACTTATGTATGTTGTCTGAGGCTGAATTGCCAAGAACTGAGCAGGCATTTAAACAGTGCCTTGATAATCGCTCAGAGCTCTACCCTACGTTAGTTAAGATTATTGATTGGCTTAAGCGAGTACTTCCACTAAGGCATAAAGTATTGAAGCAGATGAAAGGCAGTACGACGATTGATCGTGCGTATGCCTATAGTGATATCAAGTCTCAGTTAAATGAATTATTTCAGCCTAATTTCATTATTCAAACGCCTTGGGTGTATCTGAAATCATACCCTAGATATTTAGAGGGTATCCTTTATCGGTTAGATAAACTACAAGGTCAGTTGCAGAGAGATCGTTTACGGATCGCAGAAGTCGACGAAATGAGACAATTGCATCAGGCAGGAATTAAACAGCTAGCGATACCTTATTACGCCAATACTAAGCTATTGAGCTTTTATTGGCTGATTCAAGAGTTAAGAATGTCTTTATTTGCCCAGCCATTAGGGACCAGTGAGCCGGTTTCGAGTAAGCGATTACGTCAGCGCTGGAATGAAATAAAGATGGAATTATCACTGTAACTGAGCTTTAGCCATTGGGATAAGTCAGGTATTTGAACTATTCTTGAACTATTCTTTGTAGTGACGTACTAATGAAGAATGAGAGCTGACTTAATAATAAGCTCCTGTTGAAAAAATACATAATAGAAAAAACACACAGAAATAACGCACAAACAAAAATTAAAGGAACTCATCATGACGAAATCTACAGCAAAACCTTTAGCCGCAGTACTTGGTACAGCCTTTGTAGCAGCGATGGCGCACGTGCCAGCAACACAAGCGGCTGAGAATCCATTTGCAACTGCAGAGTTAAAAACGGGTTATAAAGTTGCCGCTCATCACGAAGGCAAATGTGGCGAAGGCAAGTGCGGTGGCGAGAAAAAATCTGCTGAAGAAGGTAAGTGCGGCGAAGGTAAATGTGGTGAGAAAAAAGCGGCTAAAGAGGGCAAGTGTGGCGAAGGTAAGTGCGGCGGCGAGAAAAAAGCTGCGAAAGAAGGCAAGTGTGGTGAAGGTAAGTGCGGTGGCGAGAAAAAAGCCGCTAAAGAAGGTAAATGTGGTGAAGGTAAGTGCGGCGGTTAGTCGTGAATTACTTAATCATTAAGTTAGGGGATCTAAATGCCAAGCTATCCAATTAGCGGTGCGGGTCTCGGATTACGGCGGACCCTTTTGGGTCCGTTATCGTCTGTGACGGCTGATGATATTAATTTTATGGAGATTGCTCCAGAAAATTGGATGAACGTCGGTGGGCGTTTGGGTAAGCAGTTTCGTAGCTTTACTGAGCGATTCGATTTTCTTTGCCATGGGCTTTCGCTATCCATTGGCAGTCCAGACTCGCTTGATATCGATTTTATTAAGCAAGTCGCCGAGTTCATGAAATTGCATGATATTAAGGCGTACAGCGAGCATCTAAGTTATTGCAGTAATGACGGTCATATGTACGACCTCATGCCGATTCCTTTCACTGAAGAGGCTGTTCACTACGTTGCTGACCGCATTCGTACGGTGCAAGATATTATCGAACAGCCCTTAATTATTGAGAATGTCTCGGCCTATGCCCAGCCCGGTAAGGAAATGGAAGAGATTGATTTTCTAAAGGCGGTTGTAAAAGAGGCAGATTGTCGCATATTGCTAGACGTCAATAATGTCTTTGTTAATAGCACAAATCATGGCTTTGATGCGAAAGACTACTTGAAAAAAATTCCTACAGAACGAATTTCTTACCTTCATATCGCTGGGCACTATGAAGAAGCGAAAGATTTATTGGTGGATACTCACGGTGCTACCGTAAAACAAAGTGTATGGGACTTGTTAGATTTTACTTATCAGCAGCATGGCGTTATTCCTACGCTTCTTGAGCGAGACTTTAATATTCCTGATGTTGATGAGCTGATGGTTGAGGTTGACCTTATTAAGAAGGCTCAGCTAAAGGCAGGAGGTGGTGATGACTGCTGAAATTCCAAAATTTAAACAGCTTCAGCAGCAATTTTCTGGTCATATTAAGTCTCCTTTGTGTATTGATCGCCCAAGTGATGTGGATGAACGACACATGTCGATTTATCGTGACTTGTTTTTCAATAATATCATGGGCTTTTTATCGGGTGGTTTCCCGGTACTTGCCGAGATTATGGGGGAAAAACGCTGGTTAGAAGTGGGGCGTGATTTTTTTATTCGCCATCATAGTAAAACGCCCTACTTTTTAGAAATATCCAGAGAGTTTTTGCTGTTTTTGGAAAACGAATTTACTCCCAGTGAGAAAGACCCAGTCTATTTGTACGAACTTGCGCATTATGAATGGTTAGAGCTGTTTGTTGATGTTGAGCCCGAGCCGGAAAAAATTGCTTTTCAAGCGGTTACTGATAAAGGTGATGTGCTAACTAAGGTGCCAGTTTTATCAGCAATTATTGAAGGCTTTTTATATCAATATCCTGTGCATCAGATATCAAGTGATAATCGACATCCGGCGCCTCAGCAAAGCGCATTGATTGTTTTTCGAAAGCAGGATGATGAAGTAGGTTTTACCGAAACTAATTCTTTTACTTTGCAGTTATTGGCACTGTTAAAAGAAGGAGGGCGAACAGGTGATGAAGCACTTCATTTACTCTTGCATAAAAATAATCTTGGGGGTCAACAGACGGCCTATCAGGGTGGGGTCGAGATATTAGAGCAATGGTTGCAGCAAGGTATTATTTGGGGCGTTATTTAGCTAGGGTTTTAGATAAGACTTGGTTGGATATTATTAATTAAATAAAAACAAAGAATTACTCAAGGAATATTATGGGAATCGTTAAGGTCGCGCAGTGGGCGCATGAACAATTCAATAAAACCCGTTGTTTGGATGCATTGGCACCACTTGCTTTGAGATTGTATCTATTTATTCCATTTTGGATGGCAGGTACCAATAAATGGGTAGGTTTTGAAAATACGGTTGCTTGGTTTGGTAACACGGATTGGGGTTTAGGATTACCCGCGCCGATGTTATTAGCTTTTTTAGCAACTTGGACTGAAATATTGGGCGCAATTTTTCTCTTGATTGGTTTTGCCACTCGATACATTACAATTCCTTTAATGGTCACCATGCTTGTAGCAATTTTTACCGTGCACTGGGGTAATGGATGGTCGGCTATTGCAGATAGTGCAGCAGATACTGGGGTGGCCGAAAGAACGGCTGCAGCACGATCTATACTGCAAGAGCATGGAAACTATGAGTGGCTAACTGCAAAAGGTAATTTTGTTATATTGAATAACGGTATTGAATTTGGTGTGACGTATTTCATTATGCTGCTATCCCTGTTCTTTACCGGAGCAGGTAGGGTGGTTAGTGTCGATTATTGGATCGATAAATATTTTTCGGGTAAGAAAAACGCTTAATATTCAATCGTTATTTAAAAGGCCACGATGAATGAACTTCAACGCGGCCTTTTTTGCTATTTACTATCGGGGAAGCATTTGGGGGGAACGAACCTAAGAAGGTTACCAGCCTTGTGTGTTTTGTTGAACTAGCTTACTTAGCATCTCAATATGATCAGGATTGTCATTGAGGGCGGGCACGTAGTTATAGATCTCACCACCAGCCTCAATAAAGTATTCTTTATTCTCCACCTGAATCTCTTCTAGGGTTTCTAAGCAATCGGCTGAAAATGCCGGGCAAATAATATCAACGCTTTTAACGCCGTCTGCACCCCATTGCTTCAGGGTATCATCTGTATAAGGTTTGACCCATTCTTCACGGCCAAAGCGGGATTGAAAGCAACACTGCCATTGCTCTGGCTTAAGCGCGAGTTTCTCAGCTAGCAATACCGCTGTTTTACGGCAATGATGCTCATAAGGGTCGCCCTTAGCGGTGTAGCGTTCTGGTACACCATGAAACGACATTAATAGCTTTTCACTTTGCCCCGTTTTTTCCCATTGTTGTTTAACAGAATGAGCTAATGCTTCGATATAGTCTGGGTAATCATGAAAATCACGAATCCATCGCATTTCGGGTAGGTGTGGGCATTGTTTTAATAAGTCAGATAACTTGTCGTAGATAGCCGCGGTTGTTGATGATGAAAATTGCGGGTACATAGGAAGTATCAATATGCGTTCTACACCTTGGCTGCGAAGTGCATTAGAGGCAGTTAAAATGCTTGGGTTGCCATAGGTCATCGCCAGCTCAACAGGTATGTCTTTACCCATATTTTGCTTCAGTTGCAGCTTGAGAGCAGCGGCCTGTTTTTTAGAGATGGCCAGTAGCGGCGAACCTTCATCTGTCCAGATACTTTGATAGGCTTTGGCAACGGGTTTGGGACGAATTAATAGAATAACACGTAATACAAACCACCATATAAGACGCGGAGCATCGACAACGCGCACATCAGACAGGAATTCTTTTAGGTATGCCTTGACCGCTTTCGGAGTAGGAGCTTCTGGCGTCCCTAGGTTAACCATGAGTATGCCGAACTTCTTAGCTTGAACGGTAGCGCTATCTTGCTTAGTCACAGAAATTGCCTTAATAATAAAAACGCTATTGTAGTAGCAAATGTGAGAAAAGAAAAAGGCGATGCTAATTATTTAGTCATCGCCTATAAGTTGGTCTTAAGTACTCAGGCTTTGTGTGAGCTGCATGAGCATTTTTTTGTTAATGTAACTTATTGAAAGAGGCTAAAATTTGGCAACAACTTTCACCGTCCCATCAACTGCAGATGCATCAATATAGCCAATCATAGCGGGATTGCCTGCAACTGCGGCCTTGATGGCGGCATCGTTAGCAACTTGTTTTGGCGGTGTCCCTTTGCCTGTAAAAATCAGACGAGACCAATATGATTTTAACTGGCTGGATGACTTTCCTAATACCTTGTCATTGAATTCATCACGAGCAGCACTGTTGTCATTTTGATCGATAGCGATCGCTTGAGTGCCGTCTGGGAAGCTTTTAGACTTCCCTAAGAAAACCTTACTAATATCTGCTGTGCTGATATTGGAATTACTATTATTACTACTGACAATGACAGCAATCTCTGCGCTACAGAGCATGCTTGAACTGCTAATTAATAGAAAAAATAGGCTTTTTTTCATTAACTTCATTCTTACTTCTCCTAAAAAACTAAGCTGACTGCAGAGCAATACTGAGTTTTTTCATATGTGTCCTTTATGGCTTTGATGCTACTTGAGAGTAGTAGCATCAAAAAGGGCCGGCTAAAACTTATGTACAACTTTAACACTGCTATCCACTGCTGATGAGTCAATATAACCAATCAGATTTGGATTGTTTGCAACGAGATCTTTGACAGCAGCGTCATTACCAGACTGTGTTGGTGGTGTGCCTTTGCCTGTAAAAATTAATCGAGACCAATAAGACTTTAACTGACTGTCTGATTTCCCTAGAATCTTTGAGTTAAAGTCCTGACGAACGCCTGACCCCTCATCTTGATCTATCGGTAGTGCTTGACTTCCATCGGGAAAGCTTTTGGTTTTCCCTAGAAAAATTTTACTAACTAAGCTTTTATCAATTGACGCGTTTGGATTATCAGCACTTACAATGACAGCAGTCTCAGCAAAAGCTGAACTAGCAGCAAGACTTATAAGAAGTGCTGAATATGAACATTTTAATAATTTCATAGCCACCACTCCTTAAAAGACCAAGTCAACAGCAACGCTGTATAAAGTTGCAGATTCGCCATCAACGCCATCAACCATTTTCTCATCGTTATTTTGAATTTCAAATTTCAAAGCTGTTGAGGTGTCATAGTCATAACGCAGACCAAGAGTAATGCTGGTCTCTTCAATTGCTAGAGGAAGCTGCTTTTGAATTTTCCCTTCGTTACCGGACTCAAACTCGTCTTTTTGAGTTGAGTAGGTAATATGAGGTGTAAATTCGCCCATGCGTGCAGCAAGACTTATTAGCCAGGCTTGGTCATCCATCAATAATGTTGATTCATGATTTAATGCTGTCCATTCTGCTAAAGCACTATAAGTTCCGTCGTCATAGGTTAGTGCTGCTTCAAGAAATTGAGAAGTCTGCCCGGTTAGGTTGAAGTCATCAGCAGCGCTAGGATCGCCAAGTCCTGCCGCAATTGTAGCCGCGCCGATGCCTGCATTTGAGAGTGAAGATCCTGCTGGTGTGCTTAATAGAAAATCGCCTTGATTATAGCTTAAGCGAGAGCCAAAATTTCCCATGTTGGTACTAAGGGCGATGCCTGTTACGTTTCTAATATCTGCATCGTAACTTATACCATCTGAAGTTTCGAAGCTTCCTTGGTAGCGGCCGTAATAGAATTGTAATGTCCCATCTATATCTCCAGAGTAAAAACGTTGAGTTACATCAATCCCATCAACTGATGAAAATGGAAGTCGGTAAACTTCTTCAGCAGGTCTGATTGAATTGTAGGTATATCCAACTTCTAAGAAATCTGAATAGTAGAAGGCCGGAACACGCAAGCGACCCATGCGAAGGTCTAGGTCATCATTTGCGGCATAGGTAACAAAGGCCCATGCTGCTTCCGTGGAGTAATCGTCGCTACCACGCGAAACAAGTTGTCCGGTTGCGCTGGTTGTTTCATTGATTTGCTTGCTGACTTGAAGCCCAAGGATAGTATCTTGCTTAAAACCCCCTTGATTATCCGCACCGGCAATAGATGCTTTATTATCATCTAACATGCTGGCACCGACGCTCAAAAAACCATTAATATTGATGTCGTCGGCCATGGCGGGTGATGCGATCGCTATTGCTAGCAAAGAAGGAACCCAAATATTTTTTGTTTGCATAGTCTTCACTCTTAGTTATCACTCTTGGTTATTACTTTTAGTGCCTATATTTCAACCCTAGTAAAGGTTTCAGAATTTACAAATAACGGATAATTTTTTATGGGTTATTGGTTACAGAGCCTGATCTGGGGAACTGCGATGGCGGCTATCGTTAATATGCTGTATAATTTGCGCCACAATTTTCAAGTGTTTCTTAATTGTTTTAGGAGCACTGTTTTATCCTTGTTCCCAAAAGAAAAACTTGGGAACTGACTTACATTGAGTTTTTGAGGCTATAAAATGACTGAGTACGTTCAAAGTGGTGGCATTCAAGTTGCCAAAGAGCTATACGATTTTATTAATGATCAAGCGATTCCTGGTACAGGCATCGAAGCACAAGATTTTTGGGCTAAGTTCGATAAAATTGCTAACGAACTAGCACCTAAAAACCGTGCGCTTTTAGCCAAGCGTGACGACTTACAAGCTAAAATCGATGCTTATCACACAGAACGCGCTGGTCAGCCTCATAATGCGGCTGAATATAAGACTTTCTTGCAAGAAATTGGCTACTTGGTGCCTGAAGGCGAAGCTTTTGCTGCAACGACGGTTAACGTTGAGCCAGAAATCGCAAAAATGGCTGGCCCACAGTTAGTTGTTCCGATTATGAATGCTCGTTTTGCATTGAACGCTTCTAACGCACGTTGGGGTTCTTTGTATGATGCACTTTATGGAACTAAAGCAATCTCTGAAGACGATGGTGCGACTAAAGGCCCTGGTTATAATCAGGTTCGTGGCGACAAAGTTATCGCTTATGCGCGTGACTTCTTAAATGATGCAGCGCCTTTGGCGGCTGGCAATCACGCTGATAGTACTAAGTACGCAATCGTTGATGGCGCTTTGCAGGTTACTTTAAAAGACGGTTCTACTACTGGTCTTAAAGACGCAGATAAGTTATTAGGTTTTGTTGGCGATGCTGCGGCACCTACTGGCATTCTTTTACAGAATAACGGTCTACGTTTTGAACTTCAATTCGATGCGACTAGCCCAATCGGTGCTTCTGATGCGGCTGGCATGAAAGACATCGCTATGGAATCTGCTCTAACAACCATTATGGATTGTGAAGATTCTGTTGCTTGTGTTGATGGCGAAGATAAAGTGGTTGCTTATGGCAACTGGTTAGGTCTTATGAAAGGCGATCTTGCTGTTGAAGTAAGCAAGGGTAACAGCTCTTTCACTCGTAAGATGAATCCAGATCGTGAATACACAGGTCTAGACGGCGAAACTTTCTCTGTGAAAGGTCGCTCTATGTTGTTCGTTCGTAACGTGGGTCACTTGATGACTAACCCTGCAATCCTATTAGCTGACGGCGCTGAAGTGCCTGAAGGTATCATGGATGCAATGATGACGGTAATGATCGCGATGCACGACCTTAAAGGTAATGCTCCGTTCCAGAACTCGACTACCGGTTCTGTAAACATCGTTAAGCCTAAGATGCACGGCCCTGAAGAAGTTGCGTTTGCTAACGACATCTTCGCCGCGGTTGAAGATGCATTAGGTCTTCCTCGTTTTACCGTTAAAATGGGTATCATGGACGAAGAGCGTCGCACCACGGTTAACTTGAAAGAGTGTATCCGTGCTGCTAAAGACCGTGTTGTTTTCATTAACACAGGTTTCTTAGATCGTACCGGTGATGAGCTTCATACCTCTATGTTGGCTGGTGCGTTTGTACCTAAAACAGTGATGAAGCAGCAGACTTGGATTGGTGCTTACGAAGATTGGAACGTTGATACTGGTCTTGAGACTGATCTATCTGGCCGCGCTCAAATTGGTAAAGGCATGTGGCCTATCCCTGACGAAATGGGTCAGATGATGGAGCAGAAAATTGCACATCCTAAGTCTGGCGCAAACACGGCATGGGTTCCATCGCCAACAGCCGCGACTTTGCACGCGATGCACTATCATCAGGTAGACGTATTTGCTGTTCAAGAAGGTCTTAAGTCTCGTACTCACGCTTCTGTAGATGATATTCTAACGATCCCTCTAATGGATGATGCACAAAAAGCAGCTCTAACGGCTGAGCAAATCCAAACGGAAGTTGATAACAACTGTCAGGGTCTATTAGGCTATGTTGTTCGCTGGGTTGATGCGGGTGTTGGTTGTTCTAAAGTGCCAGACATTAATAACGTTGGTTTGATGGAAGATCGCGCGACTTTACGTATCTCTTCACAACATCTAACGAACTGGTGGGAGCACGGTATTTGCTCTAAAGAACAGATCGAAGAAAGCTTGAAGCGTATGGCAGCGGTAGTTGATGGTCAAAATGCAAGCGACCCAACTTACACAGCTATGGCGCCTGGTTTTGACGGTATCGCTTTCCAAGCGGCATCGGATCTTATCTTTAAAGGTAAGACTCAGCCAAGCGGTTATACTGAGCCACTACTTCACGCTTACCGTTTGAAGTACAAAGCACAGTAAATGGTGTGAAAGTAAACTCAGCTTTTGTTAAATACGAAAGCTGTTTAACAATTTGACTATGAGTTACTCAAATTGAATAAAAAGCCCGGCACTTGTCGGGTTTTTTTATGTCCAAAGTTTATGACTGAGTTTTATGCCTAGTGTGTATAAAACTGTATCATGGGGTTGCTGGTAATTTAGTAAAAATGAAAATTATAAAAATAAGTAAGTGGGAGGACGTCATTGTTACGATTTAGTGTTTTATTTTTACTCTTAGTCGCTGCTATATGGCCTGTTCGGGCAGGGCAGTCTATTTATTCTAGAGCTGATATTGTGGCGACCTCAGAGTCTGTGCCTCTTGAAGATATGGCTAATGGCTGGGATGGCGATTATCGCAGCGGAGAGCTGGCATTTACCGATGCCTCTTTTATTCTCGGTTTATCGGCGGATATAAATATTGCCGAGCTAGACCTTGGTCGCATCAGAATAGAGCGAGAGCAGCGGGCTTATTATTACATGACCTTCCATAAAGATACCGCTGATTTTTATCGTGCTTTAGAGTTAGGCAATAGGCTTGCTGGCAATAAAAAGTTAGACCTAAGAGTTAAGCAGTTTGATGCCGTTGGTTTATCAACTGGATATACTTCACCAGAATTTTCAATAAATAATATTCATTTTCAAATCGGCTTTGATTTAGCCGCTTATCAGGTTAGGCATTTTCAATTTGGTAGCATCCGAGGGGTTGCTGAGTTCGGCGATGTTGAATCAGCCTCTGCGGTGATTGATTATCGGTATGATGAGGACAAAATACTCGATCATCAGGCAGATGTTGACCAAGGGCGTGGTATGAGTTTTAGTGCAGATTTTTTAGTGGCTTATCAGCAATGGCAGGGCGCTCTGAGATTAAGAGATCTGGTAAATGAATTTCAGTGGGATAATGGTGCTTTTACACAAGGGTGTGTGAATATAGGTGGTGGGGCTCAGGCCCGCTGTCAGACCGATGGCGCTGGAGAGGGAGTATCAGGGCAAGGTAACATTGTTGAGCAGATCCCTGTGACTGCAAATGCTAAGCTCACGCACTTAGGTGCAGATATTAGTGTGTATGGCATGCGTCATGATCGTTATTATCGCTTAGGGTTTGAAAAAGGCTTCAAGACAGAGCTAGGGCGATTCGCACTTTTCTTGTATCATCCCCGTTTATTTGGGGCTTCTTGGCAGACTGATTATTTTAATCTTCAGATCGGTGCCGATACGCTAGAATTATCGGAAGCGCGTAATATTCAGCTTAATATGGGCGTTAATTGGCATTGGTAGCATTCGTTTGCTAGTTTATTAAATCGGAAACACATGTATTTAGATTATTTTAACTTAAGCCGTTTGCCTTTTTCCATCGCTCCTGATCCTGAACTCTTGTACCTCAGCCCGTCTCATCATGAAGCGTTAGCGCATTTGAATTATGCGTTAACCGCCCATGGTGGACTGATCTGTTTAACCGGTGAAGTGGGTATGGGTAAAACCACGTTGTGCCGCGCTTTTATCGATCAGGTTCCTGCTCATATTGATATCGCTTACATATTCAATCCCATGTTATCAGCACCAGAGCTTTTGCAGGCGATATGCAGTGAGCTAGAAATACCGTGCGAAGCTGATTCAGGCGAAAGGCCATTAACCAACAAGCAGCTTATTGATCGTTTATATCAATCGTTAATAGAGCGACATGCAAACGGTCGTAAAGTGATTTGTATTATCGATGAAGCGCAAAGTATGCCTGCGCCGTTGTTGGAGCAGGTTCGGTTATTAACGAATCTGGAGACTAATCGCGATAAATTATTAACTCTTATTTTGGTTGGTCAGCCTGAGCTACAAGATATTCTAGCGCAGCATTCTAATCGCCAGCTTGATCAACGTATAACGGCACGATTCCACTTGCCAGCCATGAATAAAAGACAGCTTAAGCCTTATTTACAACATCGCTTAAAGCAAGCAGGCAATGATAATGAGTTGTTTAGTCGTGGGGCAATTTCTGCCATTTGGTCGGGTTCTAATGGTATTCCTCGCTTAATCAATAGTATTGCCGATAGAGCTTTGTTGGGCACCTACGCAACGAATCAGTCTAAAACCACTAAAGTCATTGCGCAGCAAGCGATTAAAGAAGTCATTGGCCAACCTAGAAAGCCGGTGGCAAGGCCATCAACTTATAAAGGCTTAGTGGGTTCTGTTTTGGCGGTGATATTAATACTGTTGGCGGCTTTTTTGTGGATGTCGACTAATCCTAAGCGCATTCCATTCATTAATGATTACTTTGGTTTTAATCCGTATACCGCTTTAGCGATTGAAAAAGGCCTTGATGTCGATAGGCTGGATTTAACGAACTGCGACAATATTGAAAAATATAGCCCCTACTCCTGTCTTTTGTTGGATTGGGCAGTATCCGATTTGAAAACTCTAAATCAGCCTTTAGCCATCTATAACGGTGAAAGTTGGAGGGTCGTTCATTCAAATCAAGTAAAGACAAAACCTGAGCAAAGTTTCATTCTTTGGCAGTCTATCGAAGGTTATACGTCAGCCGTGAAGCCGGGTGAATCACACGCTTTAATTGCTTGGGTCAGAGATGTTTTGTCCGATGATGCTGCAATGAGTGATTGGCAAATTATCTCTCCCGATGGCGCCGGTCAGCATGACTTTCAAACCTATTATGATCCTATTCTAGCTCAAAAAGTGGCTGCTTTTCAGCTGGTTTCGGGTTTGAAATCAGATCGTATCATTGGATTAAAAACTCTACTTGCTTTGCAGGCCAAAAGTCAAAAGGTACGTGTTTCAGGTGAGGAAGAGTAGATGTCTTATATTTTGCAGGCACTGAAAAAATCTGAACAAGAGCGTGAACTTGCGACGCAGCAGGTATCAGTATCTAGTAATACAGAGAGTCAGGTTAATAAAACGGGATTCGCAACGGATGATGCTTTAGCGTCTTTATCTGATGATCCTAAGCATGAACGGATGATTCCTGTGTCAGTCACTGTGTGGTTTGCTGGCTTTGTGATTACCTTGCTGGCTATCTCGGGATATGTGCAAATGCAGCTAGGAGCATCAAACAATAGTGAGCCTGCTGCGATTCATAACGTCGAAGTCACTCAGGCGGTGAAAGCAGATTTGCCAATAAAAGAGGCTCTCGTATTAAAAGAGGCTCCGTCAGTGTCAGATATTCGGGTTCAAGAGGTTCAGGTTCAAGAGATGCAAGTGCAAGAGCAAGAGCCTCTAGAGCAAGAGGCTCAGCAGAAGCCTCAAATCATAAGACCAACAATTTCAGCAGAACAAGCTTCTGATAAGCTTCAATCGATGATTCCTAACATCGAGGTTAGTAGTCACATATACAGTTCGCTACCCGAACGAAGAAGTATTGTCGTAAATGGTCAGCGATTAGTTGAAACAGACTTTATAAACCCCCTGGTCCAGATTAAAGAAATAACCCATCAAGGTATGGTAATTGACGTAGATGGCTCGCCATTAAAAATCGATCGTAGTCGGGGTTGGAGTCGTTAAAACCATGCTGTCACAGAAATCTAAAGACGAAATTCAAGCGCTTTATCGAAAGCTGATCGAGAAAATGAAACTCACCCCGCGTATGGGGCAACGAGTGATGATTGCTGAAATTGCCAAGTCACTGGGTGCGATTCAAGAAGACGATAATGAAGAGCGTTGCAATGATGCCGGTATTGCCGTTATCGAGGCAGGAACGGGTACGGGTAAAACACTTGCGTATTTAACCGCAACCTTGCCTATGGCGATGGCTGCAGAAAAGAAACTGCTCATCTCCACTGCGACGATTGCGCTACAAGAGCAAATTCTTGATAAAGATATTCCTGCATTTCGAAAAAATTCAGGTATACCTTTTAAATTTGCGTTAGCAAAAGGGCGGGGTCGTTATTTATGCTTGGTGAAGCTGGATAAAGCGCTGCAGCAAATGTCGGGCCTATTATCGACGGTTGATTTGTTTGATCAAGCCCCAGAAGCAGCCGACCAAGCATTGTACGAAGACTTATTATCGTCTTATGGTCGTGGAGACTGGAATGGCGACAAAGACCGTTTAGGCTATGAAATAGAGCCTAGCCAGTGGCGACATTTAACGGCAACGCACCGAGAATGTTCTAACCGTCGCTGCGAGCAGTTCCAAAATTGCGCTTTTTATAAAGCTCGCGGTGAATTAGATTCGGCCGATATTATTATTGCCAACCACGACCTGGTTTTGTCTGATTTAGTCTTGGGCGGCGGTGCTGTCCTACCAGCACCGGAGAAGTTGATTTATGTGTTTGATGAAGGTCATCACCTTGCAGATAAAGCGCTGAATCACTTTAAGGTTGAGATTGGTATACGCGCTCAGCGCCAATGGTTAAAACAACTCGAGAAAGCACTTGAGCAACTGATCACTCAAGGCGGTATTCCTAGCTCAATGCTGCACAGCATTCGCACAGCGCCAGAGCAAATAGCGGAGTGCCAACAAGCTTTGACATTTTTATGGCCGATGGTGCAAGAAATGTTAGGGGAGGCAGAACGCCTACGTTTCGAGTTTGGCCGAGTTCCTGAAGAACTTAAAGGGTTACTGCAAAATCTTAAGACCCCCTTGCAGCCATTATTACAGTGTTTGGATAAACTCAATGAAGCATTGCAGAAATCGTTAGATCCAAAAGAAGAAGGTGAATTTGAACGCGCTGTCGCTGAAAGTTTTCAAGCACCAGTCGGTATTTTATTCTCACGTTCAGAAACTCTTTGGGATGGATTAATTTGGTTGCTGGCCGAAGAAGCTGAAGATGCAACACCTTATGCGCGCTGGATGTCAAAAACGGCTTATGGTGATGATTGGGATATTCAATTGTGTGTTTCTCCCATTCGAGTCGCAGAACAACTTCGTAAAAATTTATGGTGGCGTTGTTATGGTGCGGTAGTGACCTCGGCAACACTCACGTCACTGAATACGTTTAATCAAATAGCCATTGAAGCAGGTATTCCTCAGTGGGCTAATTATCAGAAGGTCGTCTCGCCGTTTGACTATCCGAATATCGGTACGATTAGAGTCCCTCAACTTAAGCACGACCCAAAAGCAGAGGGCTATCAAGAAGAAATTAATGGTTGGTTACGCGACAATATTAATCTTAAAGAAGGCAGCTTAGTGCTGTTTAGCTCCCGGGCACAGATGAAAGCGTGTAATGATGTTTTATATCCAGAGTGGCGAGATGAATTATTAGTGCAAGGCTTTTTGCCTAAATCTGAAATCGTAAAGCGCCATCAAGAACGCATTGATGCAGGCAAAGGTGGTGTGATTTTTGGTCTTGCCAGTTTTGCAGAAGGAATTGATTTACCCGGTGATTATTTAACCCATGTCGTTATTGTTAAAATTCCCTTTGCGGTGCCTGATGATCCACTGCAGGCGGCGACGAGTGAGTGGATGGAAAGCCAAGGACGCAATCCCTTCATGGAGCTTACCTTGCCAGCAGCTTCGGTTCGCTTAGTACAGGCTGCAGGGCGTTTGATTCGTAAAGAAGATGATGTAGGCGTGATTAGTATTTTGGATAAGCGTATTGTTTCTAGTCGATATGGGCGACTATTATTAGATGCCTTACCGCCTTTTAAGCGACAGCTGAACTAATATCTAGAGTTTTCCGATTAGAACACAATATAGGGGATTTAATATAATTGCCCCAGACATAAAAAAAGACTCAAACGAGTCTTTTTTTATGTCTGGCTTTATGTCCAGAGCGGGAGAATTATCCTAAGCGTAGATTCTCAGTCATCATCGGTAGGCTATGAGGGTTAAATTCACTAATACCTTCTAATAATTCAATTAACTCATCGGCCGCTTTCACATCACGCTGAATTAAAATGCAGCGTAAGTTCTTTTGGTGGCGCTCCATAATACGAACATGAAAGTGATGCACCATGCCATCAATATAAAGCTGAAGACCTTTTGAATTTTCACTCAGCGTGAGGTCACAATGGTCTAAATTGATTTGGCAGCCAGAAAAGTTGATATCTGCAATACGAACGTCGTGCTTAATGCCAGTTGCTTCATCAATTAACAATGCTTTGTCGTTATTCAATGTGAAACGTGGCTGTAAACGTCGCTCTTGAGAGGTGTATTCGCCTTGATATAA
Organism: uncultured Gammaproteobacteria bacterium; assembly: GCA_963851095.1. Taxonomy (GTDB): domain Bacteria; phylum Pseudomonadota; class Gammaproteobacteria; order Pseudomonadales; family Oceanobacteraceae; genus Oleispira. The sequence goes on from CAWKOX010000010.1 coordinate 405,227, forward strand.
GCGAGTTCCTGCGATGCCTTTGATGCAATGGCCTTGAATGAAGCGATAGAAAAGTTCAGAAGTCACATCTCTACGTTCAAATTGAGATAAGTGATCAGCATCTTCGATTACGGCAAATTGTGCGTCAGCACAAGAGGCAGCAAAAGCGGCGTTCTCAGCAGGGAGGGTGAAGTTATCATATTCACCGGTTGCTACTAATGTTGGGCAAGTAGGGAACTTATCAAAACCTTCAAAGCGCAGTAAGCGTTGAGTATTTTGAGCGTAACGCAATTGCTCGTTATCATTTAAGCGCGCAACTTGACGATACAGTAGGCGGCGATAGGTCTTTCCTACTTCAGTTTCTTGCATACGATTGTGGTTAACCAAATTAGAAACGGCTGTTGCTGCAAAGGATTTTAATTCTCCTTGCGCCAATAAATTCAGCGAGTCTTCCAATAGAAGAACCAGGGTGTCACGACGAAAACAGGTAATTCCTGAAACCAGTAGTCGCTCAACGAAATTTGGGTGTTCTGCGGCAAATAATGTTGCCATAGCGGAACCATAACTAATCCCCACCATAATAACCTGATCAATCCCTTGAGCTTCAAAGAAGCCTTTAAGAAGAGATGAAAAATCGGCTAGATCTAATTCAGGCGCTAATTGATCGTTGCTGCCTTGAGAGGGTAGATCCAATAAGATCACAGGGTGTGTCTGGTAGACCAGCTCTACTTCTGTTTTAAAGGAAGTAAAACTTTGGAATGCGCCACCTAAAAATACAACAGGAGTCTTACCTAAATTCTCTGGTTGAGAAAATAAATGGAACTCTAGTTTGTAGCGTCCAACCATCTGTACGCTAGGGGCTTGCTTTAGACTGTTTGGTTCGAATGTTGAAAACTGCATGGGCAATCTCGACTTCTTTTATTCTTATAGTCTCAAGATTATGCTGCATTTATAGACATATATCTATAGGTGTAGCATATCTTTACGAAAAGAACAGATAGTTGGGATATTGAGTCTAAGGTGTTGAAATATAAATAGTTTTTTATCCATATAGAGGAAAAATACAATTTAGGCCAGTTACTTGGCCTAAATTGAGGTCATTTATTATAAAAAATTAACGAGGGATGTTGATTGTATACTCAATATTATCAGGCGTTATATTGACACCAATCTCACCATTGGGGGAGGCGATTGTTTGAGAATTGAAATTTCCATTGTTCTGAATTTTAATAGTAAAAGAGCGTTCCGTTGTTGTGTAACCCACCTTTGCTGGGATGTTTTCGGGGTTTGCAACCTGAAGGCTAGGCATAAAAGGAAGGGTTGTAAGATCGATAGGCTGCCCATCGATAACGTTCTGCTCTTTCCCGTATTTAGATCGAATAAGCCCAAGCGCTGCTTCTGAAGGTGGCGGAGTGAGGAATTCAGTGGTTGGGAATGGCAGTTGAGGGCTCAGATTGTTTTCAAGAGCACGCTGATTATTAAGATCATCGTAGGTTGAAAGCTCATGACTTATAGTGGTCAACGAACCAGTTTGATCTTCCGGTAGAGTCTGCGATGTTTTTTCAAGAGGCGTCACTTTTAGTGTCACCGGAATAGAGGTTTTTGATTCTTGAGATTTTCTGGGGCGAACGATAACCGTTGTATCTTGTATATAAGTATCGGTTAATTCTTCTGATGTCAGAGTGCTGATCTCAGCGTATGCGGCTTCATTGATTAATACTGAAAACGGCAGTAATAAGAATTTAGCGAATTTGATTGGTTTAACGTTCATCTTAGTTTTCATAATAAGTCCATGCGCACAAAGCATTGCTATCCCACCATCTTAGCTCAGGCTCTATTAGAAGCAAGCTGGTTTACGCCAAGTTGACATCTATATTTATACAGGGCTTGCAGTAATAGCGAACACGACCCTTCTAACAAAAAATCAAGGAAATCCGTTGCTTACGGCGATAGCGCTTCTATAAAAGCTGTGCTTTAATCCGCACATGAAAAAATCACTGCCTTTATTAATCGGCTTTCGCTATTTAGCAGCAAAACGCCGTAATCATTTTATCTCCTTTATTTCTGCATCTTCTATGGTGGGTATGACCTTAGGCGTTGCTGTACTGATACTCGTTTTATCGGTAATGAATGGATTTGACCGAGAATTGCGAGAACGCATTCTGGGTATGATCCCTCATGGCATTATCTATGAGCGGGGTGGTGTTCAGAATTGGCAAGAGCTTGCTGAAGAAGTTGAAAAATACCCCGGTGTCGTCGCGGCAGCACCACTAACACGACTTCAAGGCATGATGGCTTACCAAGGTCGAGTACAAGGCGCGATGGTAACGGGTATCGACCCAGAGGCTGAACGCCGTGTTTCTATTTTGCCAGACCATATGGTTGAAGGGGAGTTAACGTCGCTTACCGCTTCCGGTTTTAACGTGGTGATGGGCGAGATATTAGCGCGCCGCTTAAACCTTGTTATTGGTGACAAAGTTACCCTTATGCTACCGGAAGCGACCTTGTCTCCGGCAGGTATCTTACCCCGTATTAAACGCTTAACTGTCTCAGGTATCTTCTCGGTTGGAGCAGAGCTGGATGCAAATTTAGCCGTTATTCACCTAGCGGATGCTCGTAAATTAGCGCGTTTGGCCGGAGAAGCCCAAGCGCTAAGAATTAAAACAGAAGATTTATTTACTGCACCCAAGCTGGTTTGGCAGCTTGTGAGTGAAGTCGGGGGTATTTATTCTGGAAGTGATTGGACACGCACCCACGGTAATTTGTTCCAAGCGATTAAAATGGAAAAGACGATGATTGGTTTGCTGTTATTAATCATTGTCGCTGTTGCTGCTTTTAATATTATCGCGACTCTGGTGATGGTTGTTACCGATAAGCAGGCAGATATTGCAATTTTACGAACTATGGGTGCAACACCAGGCACTATTTTACGAATATTTATGGTGCAAGGTTTAGCCATTGGTGTGGTTGGCGTTGCACTGGGTACGGTACTGGGCATTATTGGTGCATTAACTGTTTCGGATATCATTGCCTGGATAGAAGCGATATCGGGTGTGCAGTTCTTAAATGGCGATGTCTATTTTATTAGTTATTTACCGTCACAGCTTTTATGGTCAGATGTTGCGATGATTACTTCTAGTGCAATCGTGCTGAGCTTTCTTGCCACTATTTATCCAGCGGTGAGAGCGTCTAAAATTCAGCCCGCGGAGGCATTACGCTATGAGTAATATAAATTCAGATACCGTTGTATTGGAAGCAAAGAACATAAGTAAAACTTATCGCACTGGCCCTGATGATATCGTGGTCTGGGAAAATGTTGATCTGCAGGTCTATGTGGGAGAAACAATTTCAATTATTGGTGCTTCAGGTTCTGGTAAAAGTACACTTCTTAATGCTTTAGGTGGTTTGGATTCTATTGATAGTGGGGAAGTAATATTAGCTGGGCATAAAATACATTCTCTAGCAGAAATCGCTCGAACCCAGTTGCGTAATCGTGATTTGGGTTTTGTGTATCAATTTCATCACTTACTGCCTGAATTCAGCGCACTCGAAAATGTGATGATGCCACTATTGATTCGTGGTGAGAAAACAAAAGTCGCAAAAGCAAGAGCTTTGAAATGCTTAGATCAAGTAGGGCTTTCGGCGCGTGCTGAGCATAAACCTGCCGAGCTTTCAGGTGGTGAAAGACAACGGGTTGCCATAGCACGAGCCTTAGTGGGTGAGCCTAAAGTTGTTCTACTAGACGAACCTACCGGTAACCTAGACCAGCAAACTGCGCAACAAGTTGAAGATGTATTATTGTCGCTCTCTCAGACAATAGGTATGGCTTTTGTTATTGTGACTCATGACGAGGCTTTAGCAGGCCGTGCTAATCGTCGTTATAAACTGTCTGATCGCACCTTGGTGGAAATGTATAAAGAGTCAGTATAATAAGTTCATTTCATGGTCTGTTGTGTAGCGGATGCTGGACATAAAAAAGACATATAAAAAAGAGCGCTTAGGTTCTCTTTTTTATATGTCTTTTTTATGTCTATTTAAACATCACCCGATTCACTATTGGTGGATGAAGCTTCTCTCGCCAGACGCTCAGCTTTACGCTTATTCCAATGAGATATGATGTGCATACGCCACAAAACTCGCATCGTAATATAAGCAATACTCGCAAAGACCAGCCCCGACAATAATGAGCCTAAATACAAAGGCAGCCAAATTTCGCTCAGTTGAGACAAGAGGGCCTCTAGCGTCATATCGCTATTAAACTCTCGAGCAGGAATATCAAGTAAATAAGCCCCTAAACTATAGGTCGCATAGAACAACGGTGGCATGGTGATTGGGTTGCTTAACCACACAAGGCCGACAGAGATGGGTAAGTTTGAATTGAAATAGAATGCGAGGATAGCAGCCAATGCCATTTGAAACGGCATAGGAATAAAGGCACAAAAGATGCCGATGAAGAATGCTTGTGCAACTGAGCGCCTATTTAAATACCACATCTTAGGCTTACTCATAAGCGGCCCTAAAAAGGCAAGTGACTTGTTATTTTTCACTTGATCGGGCGTTGGGAAGAGCTTTTGTAACTTTTTCTTTGGCATTTGCTCGGTTCTTTTGTGGTTTCAGCGATTTCTGCCATGCTGATTATAGGGCTGGATTATGCCCATAATCTTTAGGGGTGGCAATGAGACTCTGTTTGGTTGGTGCTATTTTTGCGCTATTTATTTCTATTCAATTTCAATCTGATCAATTTGTGTTGCTCATATTGTTGAATTTGGGGGTGTTGATATGCGCTAGAAACAGCCCCGTTTTTATTCGACTTATCGCTATTATGGGCATTTTTGCTTCTGCGTATTATAGCCATTATTGGTTAGATGATCGTTTAAGCAGTCGTCTAAGTGCGAATTTGTCGGGTATGACAGTGGAAGGGGTTGGCGAAGTTACAGGCTGCAGGGATATTCATGGGGGGCTGCTACAAGGAAAACATACGCTGTAGAAAAATTAGTGATTCATGTTGTCTTCGCTGACAACGGGTGAAGTAGACGTACCGTCGATGAAGCGCTTGGCATTAAATTATTACCGCACAGCCAACAAAGAAACAGGGCTGATTCCCTCGAAGATTGCCTGTGGCTCGATTATTCAATTTACCGCTAAATTAAGAGCACCTTATAGTTTTATTAACCCTTTTGGATTTGACTATGAAGCTTGGCAGCTCAGTCGTGGTATCGATGCGTCAGGGTATCTGCTCGACACATAAAGTAACGGGCATTGCGACTCACTGGCGGAGCCAGTTACGCAGTCTGCGTGAACAATGGATACAGCGCGCAGCTTCACTAGAAGGCGTATCGGGGCAATTGATTCCAGCGCTATTGTTTGGTGAGTCAGGCTACCTACCCAAAGAGCAGTGGCTGGATTTTCAATTAACGGGCACTATTCATTTATTAATTGTGAGTGGTCTTCATGTCGGCTTTCTTGTCTTTATTGTTACCGCGCTCTGGTTCTTGTTAATTCGCTTAGAAGTGATGCTGTTTTTCCCGCGTTCTTCTGTACTCTTTAAATTAACGCCTTTTATATTATTATTGGCCTGTGCTTTGTACGCCTATATGGCTGGCATGGGGCTGGCAATACAGCGTGCAGGATTCATGCTGGCTCTGGGGATATGCGTGGTTTATATGCGCCATCATTGGTCTTTATTCGATACCTGGCTATGGGTCATGTTACTGGTGCTGCTGGTGAATCCGCTCAGTATTTTATTCATTGGCTTTTGGTTCTCATTCGCTGCAGTGGGGGCACTGTTGATGAGCTATGACGGACAGATTGGGCATCGATCTAAATCAGAGCGGAAAAGGCCAAACTCAATAAATATGCTCAGTAGCATTGGAGGGCGAGTTAAGCTGCTCTATCAACCCCAGTGGATTGTATTTATCGCTCTGATGCCACTGTTATGGTTTTTTCAACAACCTCAATCAGCACTTTCATTTTTTACTAATATTGTTGCTATCCCTTTATTAGGGCTTGTTGTTATGCCGCTCTCTTTAATTGCGTTTATATGGCCAGAAAGTGTGGCAGTAGGCATGCTAAATGCTGTATTAACTCATACGATGAGCTTGTTGCATCAATTATCGCTTTATCCTAGTTGGCTGGTCTACAAGCCCTCGGGTATCTGGCTAATTCTATTATTCCCTCTGGTTATATCGGCCCTCTGGTTTACTGGCGCTCCATTTAAGCGATTAAGCTTGGTGCTATTGATGTGCGTCTTTCTGATACCAGTCACCGTTAAGGATCAGAAGTTAATTGTTTTCGATGTCGGGCAGGGGTTGGCGGTGTATGGTTCTGACCCTTCATCTAATAATGATTCATCACAAAAATCATGGCTTTACGATACCGGTGCAAAATTCCGCTCTGGCTTTAGCTTAGGAGATGCGGTTGTGGCAAAAAACATTTTAGCTTTCAATGGTCAGGCCTTGGATCTTCTTTTTGTTAGCCACTCTGATAATGATCATGCTGGGGGCGAAGCGGGGTTGCGGCGAAAAATCACGCCGGCTGTAACGTATGCGGGCCAGCCGAATGAACCTCACCATACTCAGTGCCATGGCATAGAAGGCTGGACGTTTCTTTTTGATGAAAGCCAGAGCAGTCGTTGGCGAGTATTCAATTATGAGCTGCCCAATGCCAGTGATAATAATCAATCCTGTATTGTTCAAATGGAGATGGCAGGTAAACGGATTTTGTTATCAGGGGATATTGATAAAAAGGCTGAGAAGCAATTGATTGCAACTTATGGGGAAGCGTTGAAATCGGATATTCTCATCGTAGGTCATCATGGCAGTAAAAGCAGTTCTAGCGAAGAATGGATAGCGCAGATCTCTCCAGAAATAGCTGTTGTTTCAAGCGGTTTTAAAAACCGGTTCCAACATCCACATCCCAGTGTTTTAACCCGATTTAGCCAGCATTCTATTCCTATCTATAATACCGCTGAGTCAGGTGCTGTCGAAATAAATCTAGATGAAAGTATGTCTGTTACTCAATGGCGCATGAAAAATGCACCAAACTGGCGACAAATGTGATTTGAACCACGTATTCATTGCATCTGAGTATAGAGCTGTTGATCAAGCTTGTGCTAAAGTAGCGCCCATAAATCATAATAAGTTCATGTTGTTAGGAGATTGACCTGTGTTTGAGATCATCCAGAGTGGCGGTTGGATGATGATTCCGATCATCATTTGTTCAGTATTAGCGGCGGCTATTTCCGGCGAGCGTTTTTGGACGCTTCGCACCAGTCAAATTGCACCAGTTAATCTATTGGGGCAGGTTTGGGGCTGGATGAAGAATAATCAGCTTGATGGTAAGCGCATTAAAGAATTACGCGACAACTCACCGTTGGGCCGCGTATTGGCTGCGGGTTTGGTGAATTCCAAGCATGGTCGCGATATTATGAAAGAAAGCATTCAAGAAGTTGCCAGTCATGAAATTCATGAGATGGAACGCTACTTAAATGCCTTGGGAACGATTGCAGCAGTAGCGCCTTTAATGGGTCTACTAGGAACGGTTATTGGTATGATCAAGGTATTCTCTGAAATTATGCTTGCAGGAACTGGGCAGGCTGGCATGTTAGCTGGGGGTATTTCTGAAGCATTAGTAACGACTGCTGCCGGTCTATCCATTGCAATTCCAGCGCTTATTTGTCACCGCATGCTTCAGCGCCGAGTTGACGAAGTGGTTGTCTTTATGGAGCAAGAATCTTTGAAGCTGGTTGATGTGCTTCATGGCGAACGTGAAGTTGCTGATAGCCCGATTAAGAAATCAGAGAGCAATCAAGCGGTCGGAGTTTAATTGTGAATTTCAAACGTCAAAATAAAGAGATGGTGGAAGTTAACCTTACACCCTTGATTGACGTCGTGTTCTTACTGCTGATTTTCTTTATGGTCTCCACGACGTTTACTAAGGAAAATCATTTAAGTATAGATTTACCAGAGGCAAGCGCAGAGCAGCAACCGGTAGCGACCAATCGACTAGAAATTATTATTACCGCCTCAGGCAGTTATTCGATTAACGATAAAAGCTTAATCAATAACCAGCTGGATACGTTAAAGCGCGGAATAATGAAAGCCGCCAATGGCGAAACAGGCTTGCCGATTACCATTACAGCCGATGCAAACACACCACACCAAGCGGTTGTGCGCGCAATGGATGCAGCAGGACAAACGGGCTTCGTAAATCTTAGTATCACTACTCGTCAAGCTAGCGCGGAATAATTCATGACTAAGAAAGTTTCGGCAAGACGCCTATATGGGCGTTTGCTGACCTATGTTAAGCCTTTTATAGGCTCATTTCTGATAGCCATTCTTGGCTTTATCCTTTTTGCATCCGCAGCACCTGCACTTTCTTGGATGATGGGGCAAATTACAGAAGTATTAGCCAACCCCAAACCAGAAGATGCGCGCTTTGTGATCATTACCCTCATCGCAATTTTTGCTTATCGTGGTCTTGGTACTTTTTTAGGAAAGTATTTTATTGCACGGGTAGGGCGTGGTGTCGTTCATAGTTTGCGCACTGTTTTGTTTAATCACATGTTGACGCTGCCCAGTAATTATTATGATGGTGAATCAACGGGACGTTTGATTTCGCGTGTTATTTTTGATGTAGACCAAGTTACCGGTGCTGCTACTAAAGCATTGACGACCTTGGTACAAGATGGCTTAACTGTGATCTTCCTAATGGGTTACTTAATTTATCTTGATTGGACACTCACGTTAATATTCCTAGCAATTGCCCCGGTTATTGGTGGCTTGGTTTCTTTTGCCAGTAAATTCTTTCGTAAATACAGTAAACGCATTCAAAAATCAGTAGGTAATGTTACCCAAGTGACAAATGAATCGATCACAGCGTATCGTGAAGTACGTACTTTTGGCGGTCAAGATTTTGAAAGCGCACGCTTCCGTAAAGCCAGTGAAGATAATCGCAAGCAAGCGCTAAAATTTGCATTAACTAATGCCATTAACGTTCCACTTAATCAGCAAATTATTGCATTAGGATTAGGTGTAATGGTTTATATGATGTTTGAACGTGTCTTGGATCAAACCATGAGTGCGGGTGAGTTTATGACGTTTATCACTGCGGCCTCTTTAATCGCAAAACCACTGCGTTCATTAACAGACATTAACTCGATTATTCAAAAAGGCTTGGTCGGCGCAGAATCTATCTTCTCGGTTCTCGATACCGATACTGAAAAAGATGACGGCCAGATTAAACTGGATCGCGTTCGTGGTGATGTTGAAATTAAAAATTTAAGTTTTAAATACCCAACTTCTGATGATTGGGTTCTGAAATCATTAAACGCCAAAGCAGAAGCAGGAAAATCTTACGCTCTTGTCGGGCGTTCAGGCAGTGGAAAAACCACACTAATGACACTTTTGCCGCGTTTTTATCAAGCCCAGCAAGGCAGCATATTATTAGACGGTCATAAAATTGAAGATCTAACCCTTGCTAGCTTACGCAAAAATGTTTCTATCGTGAGTCAGCAGGTAATGCTATTCAATAGTACAGTTTTGGAAAATATTGCTTATGGTGAACTACAAAATAAAACGCGTGAAGAAGTCATCGCAGCGGCAAAGGCGGCTCATGCCGATGAGTTTATCGTTCAGATGACAGATGGCTACGATACGATGATCGGTGATAACGGCGTTTTGTTATCGGGTGGTCAAAGACAGCGCATTGCCATAGCTCGAGCTATTCTAAAAAATTCTCCAGTACTTATTTTAGACGAAGCGACTTCGGCATTGGACACTGAATCAGAAAGACACATTCAAAGTGCTATGGAAGAAGTTGTTAAAGGTCGCACAACATTTGTGATCGCGCATCGATTGAGCACGATTGAAAGTGCAGACCAAATTTGGGTGATGGAAAAAGGCGAAATAATAGAGCGTGGAAGTCATAACGAATTGTTAGAAGCAAAAGGCGCATACGCGAACTTGCATGATCTTCAGTTTCAAGAAGGTTAAGGCTGACAACCATGCTAGAGCGCTTAACTTCACGCATAGAAAAAAGCTGGTATGACGCCAAGTGGTGGAATATTTGGCTATTGCCGTTCAGCGCTCTGTTTTATGTCTTAAGCCATACTCGCCGTTTATGGCTAACTCATGGTGTAAAGGCTAAAAAGAATAATGATATTCCGGTTGTTGTCATTGGCAATATCAATGTGGGAGGCACCGGCAAAACACCGCTAACGTGTCAGTTAGTAAAACGTTTGAATGAGGCTGGAATCCGTGTCGGAATTATCAGTCGTGGCTATGGCAGTAATGCCCCGCATTCCCCGTATCTTTTGGCTAAGCACGAACCCGCTAGTATCGTCGGGGATGAGCCTAAGTTATTGCGTGATCGTTTAGATTGCCCCGTAGTTATTGGGCCAGACCGTAACGCTGCAATCGAGTTGTTATCGCAGCAAGGCATTGATTTGATTCTGTCGGATGATGGTTTACAGCATTATAAGATGGCACGAGATTATGAAATTGTCGTTCTAGATGCAAAGCGTCAACTGGGTAATAACTGGTTATTGCCCGCAGGGCCATTACGCGAAGGTGCCTGGCGTCTAAAAACCGTTGATGCGGTTATTCTGAATGGTGTGGCGGATATAGAAGCTAATAGTTCATGTGACAAAGAAAAAGCAGAACAGGGAATGGCGATTGTGCCATCGGCCTGGGTCAATGCAAAAACGGGTGAGCGAAAGTTATTGGATTTTTTTGCTGGCAAAGCGCTTCATGCGGTTGTTGGTATAGGAAATCCACAGCGTTTTTTTACCACGCTGGATTCGCTAGCTGTTAAATACAAAGAGCATGTTTTTGCCGACCATCATGCTTTTACAGAAACAGATTTAGATATCGCGAATGCGTATTCGCAATGTATTGTTATGACAGAAAAAGATTGGGTTAAATGTGCTGCATTTGCCAATGAAAACATGTGGTATCTAGAAGTTGATGCACAATTAAGTGCAGCCCTAGAAAATACATTAATGAATGATTTAACCGCATTGGTTCGTAGCTCAAAAACTGAGTAATAATCGAATACATTGCGTCGCAAATAATAACGAGGATGTACCATGGATAAGCAATTAGTCGCAATGTTGGTTTGCCCAAACTGCAAAGGTCAATTAAAACTGGATGACGAAGCACAAGAATTATTATGCACCTTTGATGGCTTGGCATTCCCTGTGCGTGACGGTGTGCCAGTCATGTTAGAACAAGAAGCTCGTCAAATGGGCGAAGAAGAAAAGCTAGAAAAAGCTAAGCGTTAATGATCAAAGTTTTATTTGTTTGCCTAGGTAATATCTGCCGATCACCAACGGCTCATGGTGTGCTTGAGCGCAAGTTAGCGATGGCGGGGCTGTCGGATGTTGTTGAGGTTGATAGTGCCGGAACAGCCGCGTGGCATGTTGGAAAAGAACCTGATTTACGTTCGCAGCAAGCGGCACGAAAGCGTGATTATGATCTTTCTCATTTGAGAGCAAGGCAAGCGGTTGCTGACGATTTTTTAGAATTTGATTATGTCTTAGCGATGGATGATTCAAACCTTGAAGGTTTAAAAGCAATTGTTCCAATGGGGTCTGTAAAAACAGAGCCACAATTATTTCTGCAGACTTTTTCTACGCCCAATTTAAAAGCAAAGGGATTAACCGAAGTGCCTGACCCGTATTATGGAGAAAAGGATGGCTTTGAAGACGTGTTGAATATGGTTGAAGAAGCGTGCGATCAATTAATTTTAGACATTAAATCGAAGCTCTAATGTCAGATTTTCTTAAGCAAGCACCAATCAAGCAAACATCTCCTTTGAATATAAAAGTGCAATACAATTTATCTTCACTAAATACATTATCCCTTACGGGCGTTGCTGAGTATTTTGCACGTTTTAATTCAGTGTCTGAATTGTTGGCGTTACTAGAGTATGCAAAAACGAAGCAGCTTAAAGTAAAAGTTTTGGGCGGCGGTAGTAATATGATTGTGCAGCCGAACGTGAGCGGCTTGGTTGTGCAAAGCGCCATGCAAGGTATTGAAAAGTTATCGGAAGATGACACAACAATAACCTATGCGGTGGATGCTGGATTAAACTGGCATCAATGGGTTTTAAAATCCATCGAGCTAGGCGCGTATGGTTTAGAAAATCTAGCACTAATTCCTGGTACGGTGGGCGCTTGTCCCATTCAAAATATTGGGGCTTATGGCGTTGAGGTTGGGCAGACCATAGAAGAAGTACGAGGGTTGCAATTATCGAGCGGACAGTGGATGTCTTTTTCTGCAGCTCAGTGTGATTTTTCGTATCGTGATTCTATCTTCAAAAAACAATTCAAAAGCGATTTTTTAATCACGCAGGTTATTTTTAAATTAGCGAAAGTATTTAAACCGCAAGTATCTTATGCGCCGTTAAATACCATGGCTGAGCAGCTAGATCCCAAGTCTTTAACCGCTAAACAAATAGCAGATTGGGTAATAGGCGTACGTAATAGTAAATTACCTGATCCGAATAAAATCCCTAATGCAGGCTCTTTTTTTACCAATCCAATCATTCCAAAATCTCAAGCAGATAAATTGTTAACTCAGTTTCCTAATCTACCCGCGTACCCGGTGGCAAATGATGATTCTGTTTTAAAAATTGCAGCAGGTTGGTTAATTGATCAGTGTGGCTGGAAAGGAAAATCATTAGGTTTGGCCAAAATGCATGACCAACAAGCGCTGGTTTTAACGTTAAAGCCCGGTGCGAGTCAGAAAGACTTGATTGCTATTCAACACGCTGTGCAAATGGACGTGAAAAATACGTTTGGTATTCTGCTGCAACCAGAGCCGCAGGCATTTTATTAAGCGATTAATTAACTAGTGCCCATCCGGAAACAGATAAATCATTGATTAATATAGGACGTTAATCAAAATCAATAAATAATCCTCTTGCATATGTTAGGTTTATTTCGCCAAAAAGAAATCTAACCAAGAGGATTACCACATGCGACAAAGCCGCGTAGCGCAGGTCAGTATATTTGAAAGATACTCACAGCACGAGCTCAGTAAGCAACTGGGACAACTTTCAATGATATTGGATCGTTATCCTGAAATACTCACTTTAATCGAAAACGACTTAGTACACTCTTCAGAGAAAAATCGTCAGCATCTTTGAAGAACATACGGATATTATTTCTTATCAAACGATGGGTGAAAGAAAAAACATTCACAGTGCTGCGTAATTATAGAGCGGGGATTGAAGGGAGTATTTCAGAATTAAAGCGAATATTTTAGTTGTGAGCATGAATCGACGAGGTAACTATCACGATAATTCATGTGCAGAAAACTACTTTGCACTGCTAAAAAGAGAACGTATTCGCCGTAAAATTTATCGTAGCCGTGAGGAAGGCAGGCTGATGTATTTAATCATATTGAGCTGCTCTATAATTCTACTCGGTGTCATGGATATGATAATGATTTGTCGCGAATGGAATATGAAAAGAACTATTTTTTTGAAACAAGGTAGTATCTAGAAAATTTAAGGGCGATTCAGTCTATGTCGCTACTGCTTAGTCAGTGTACTACTTTTAATCTTGGGTTCTCTTAGTAACAATTTCACCCATCTGGGTGAAGATGTATCTTTTAAATCAATGTTTAATTTTTCCTTTATAAGAAAATAAAAGGATTAATTAATGATTAAGCCAAAATCTCAGCATAGATTGTTGTTAGCAGGACTAATTTCACTATCCTTGACGGCGTGTGGCGGTGATTCCTCGAGTAATAACGATACAAATGATGGGGGATCTGGGGGAGTTATTGATACTACCCCGGATGCTTTTAGCTTTATAGGATTACCTAATGCCGAACCCGGTGAGTCGATTGAAAGTGAAGCGGTAACCGTTTCCGGGTTCGAGGGTTCTCTAGATATTTCTACCAGCGATGGCGAATTTCAGGTCAATGGTGGTAACTGGGTAACTTCTGCCAGCATCTCGGCTGGCGATACTCTAAAAGCACGACTGACAGCCCCAAGCGACTTTGCCACGTCAGCCAGTGTGACGATCGACATTAACGATGTATCGGCTACTTTCAGCATTACCACTCGCGCTCAGGATACTGAGCCTGATGTTTTTACTTTTACAAGCCTTATCGGCCGTGAATTAGGGCAGAGCACCTGTAGCGATGCAGCAACCTTAACCGGATTCGATGGCCCGCTTTCCTCCAGTGTCAGCAATGGCTGGGTACTGCTCAATAATGCGCAGCAACCCGCAGGGTCGTTCAACGTAAATCCGGGCGATACCCTCAAGGTATGCCAGCAAGCTGCCAATGCATTTATGGCCGATAACGTCACCACGCTGACTATCGGAACAAACTCGGGTAATGAGGTTACTTTCACTACTACCACACGCGCAGCAGACACCATACCAAATGCGCTGAGCTTTGCGGCTCAAACCGATGTCGAGCCAGGACAGGTTATTCAGAGTAACGTGATGACCGTTGGCGGTTTTGATGGAACATTGACCGTCAGTGTCAGCAATGGTGAACTGCAATTAAATAACGGCAACTGGGCTACTACCGGCGCGATTAATTCAGGCGATACCTTACGCCTGCGCCACACATCTCCGGCAGATTTTGAAACTGCAATCACAACCACCGTGAATATTAATGGCACTCAGGCCAGTTTTTCTTCCACCACTCGTGCCAGAGATATTATCCCAAACACGATCGGCTTTAATGCCGCCAGCGATGTCGAACCATCGACCCCAGTAGAAAGTAACGAAATCACACTGGCAGGCTTTGATGGCACGCTATCACTAAGCGCCAACAACGGTGCGATCTTAATCGTTAACGATACATCATCTGCCGCCGGTGCATCCGTTAATGTCAGTAGTGGTGACCGAGTTAAAGTTCGCCTGACCAGCGCTTCCAGTTTTGGCGGCCAGACCTCAACGGTTGTTACCCTGGGAAATAAACAAGCTGTGTTTGCTATTACCGTCCGTGAACAGGACAGCACACCGGATGCGGTCACTTTTACCTCACTCAGCGATGCAAATCCGGGCGATACCCAGACCAGTAACTCGATAACGCTAAGCGGCTTTGAAGGCAATCAATCCTTTACCGTCAGTGATGGTGAAGCGCAGATTAACAGTAGTGGCAGCTGGTTAACCAGCGGCACCATCAGTGACGGCGATACGCTGAAATTACGCCATACCGCCTCATCGGATTTTAATACCAGAACGGTGACCCGCATGACAGTTGCCGGTGCCGCTTTTGCCGACTTCAGCAGTACTACCCGTGAAAGGGATGTAACACCCGATGCCATGGCATTTACCAGCTTGAACGACCAGGATACGGCCACCGCAGTGACCAGTAATGCCGTCACCGCCGATGGTTTTGAAGGCAGCCTGACAGCGAGCGTTAGCAATGGTGAAATGCAGGTCGGGTCCGACGCTTGGACAACCAGTGCGACCATTCAACCAGGGGATACCCTGCGCCTGCGCCAAACAACTGCCACTGACTACGAAACCAATAAAATCACCAGCCTGCTGGTCGGGGACGAAAGTTACACCTTTACCACAACCACTAAGGTGCAGGACACCACACCGGATACCTTTACCTTTAACGACGTTAGCGACGTTGAACCCAATACGCTGCAAACCAGTAATGCCGTGACCCTTGCAGGTTTTGATGGCCCGCTGACGTTAAGCGTTCGCGGCGGTACGATTCATCTCAATGGCACGGATTACCCCACCAGCGTAACGGTACAAGCTGGCGATACCTTCACTGTATCGCACACCAGTTCGGAGGATTTTTCGGATTCCGAAGGAGTGGAAGTGACGCTGGGAAGCTACGTTACCAGCTTTAACTCCACCACCCGTACGGCCAGCACAACACCGACGCCAGTCACATTTACTGCGCAAACCGACATCTCTCCAGGTCTTTTTGCAACCAGTAATTCCGTTGTCCTGACCGGCTTTGATGGCAACGCCACACTCAGCGTCACTGATGGTGAATATCAACTGAACGGCACAGGCAACTGGTCGAATTCAGCCACCAACATCACTGCGGGCACCAGTATTCAGCTGCGGACACAAGCCAGCAGTGGTTATTACCAAACCACGGATGTGGTGCTGACGGTAAATTCTTCAACGTTCACCTTCTCAGTCACAACGTTGGCCGCGCCAGACCCGGTGATTGGCAGCATTCAGGGCTACACGATTGACGGCACACCGATTCAACCGAATGAACTGGGTTCACAGTTGAGCTCTGCTCCTGAAAACGTGGCAATTGAAAGTAGTTACACCCTTGATTCCGCCGTTAATGGCACCCCAATCAATGTTTATAACGGCGACTATAAAATTAACTACGGCAACTGGGTAACCGGCACTGCAACGTCAGCCACGGATATCGGCAACTACAGCCATACCGTGACAACCGATGACAGTGTTAGTGTTCGTCACACTTCCGGCAGCAGTGACCGTGAAACCGTCACCAGTACGCTGATGATAGGTGGTGCTAATGGTGCCAGCCTGGTCACTCGTGAATTAACCAGCCGTACCTTTGATAAAGACTTCTTTAAGGTAGGCATCAATGACACCGGCTGGAGCGCTGGCCAGGATCAATTGTTGGGCATGGAGGTGCCACTCGGTTACCAGCGTGCTGAACTGACCGAAGACTTCCCGCTGTACAGCGCCAAAGCGACGGCCAGCGGTACGGAAATTCTCAAAGCCCAGCTGACCAGCAACACGGGTTCCGTCGATATGACCAGCGTTATCTCGCTGGCGAACGGTGATATCGCTGATTTGACGGCGATTAATGTCGCTGACGGTGAAGACCTGTTAATCCATTGCGATAACAGCACAACGCCAGCCAAAGCCGTATTACGCCTGGCTTCCACAGCCATCGACGTGGTTGAACTGCCGCTGCAAGATGCCGCCAACTGGAGTATCAGCAGCTGTCAGGATGTTGCGTTAACCGATGTAACCCCCAGCGCTAACAGCGTTGAGTTTAATCTGGCTATCGGTGGTAACGGCGTCAGTGGCACGGATAATGGTTATCTGGTTACCATGGCCAACCTGACCTTCGATAGCAGCATCAGTGGCGGTCTCAGCTCAAAACTGACAAGCAACAGCCACAATCTGCTGACCCGGGTTGATACCAGTAACAGTCGTACCGTGCAGGCGATGGCCGCGTTAACCGCCAGCCAGGTGGTGTAGGCGGTTTCTCAACCGAATGAAACGTTAAACGGCACCAGTGCGTTGTATCATTACAACAGTGCGACCAATAATACCGGTCAGATTATTGGTGATTATTTTGGGCCATTCCTTGGTTACAATCCAAATGCGATATGGGACGTGGCGGACATCATTGTGTGGCATAAACGAAATACCAATACTAGCGCTGACTACAATGCCGTGCTGTATTTGGTATCGGAGAATAAAGGCATGGTAAAAGTGAGCCCTGATAATCGCAATCTGGGCGACTTCACCACAATCACCAGCGGAGGTGGTCAGGATTGTACTGGAGCAGTATCGATTCTCAGCTGGTACAACAGTGCATACAACAACAATCAGGGGCGCGATGAAGCAACCCTATGGTGTCAGGATAACGACAACCTGAATAGCCTGATGACTATGGAGGCGCCTTAATTAACCGTCTAATTAAGAGTCAATAAAAAGGCTGGTTCAATATCCATGACAATGCCTGTCACCAAACGGTGGCGGGCATTTTTTATGAGTGGTTTTATAGCGTTTTATTCAAGTAGGGTTCACCCGTTTGGGTGAAGATGAAATGATTTAATGGCTTTAATATTAAGACTGTTTAAATGCCTTTACCAAATAACCGTCTATTTAAATGGATGGTTCATATGTTCAAGAAAATTATTACGCTCTCATTTTTCGGAATATTGGCGCAACCGGTTATTGCTAATGATACGTCTTATATCAACCCGGATGTGAAATACGGGGACAGAAGTCTGTCCGTTAGACCAGCATATAAAATATAAAACGAGCTTTGAAGCCGATTGTCGTTGTGGAAAAAACAGCAGCAAAAGTTTTGGGGTTGAGGAATGTATGAGGCCTACAGAAGTTGCACTTAATAGAGGCAGTACGATTGCAGAAGGTCCATCTTTTGCAACTTATCATAACGCACATATCAGTGGTGGCTTTATTGATTATGATAATAATGAGTTAATTGCATCGGTTTATTGGGATAACAGTAAGGACGCTAAGGGGTTGGTTGTTGCTTACAACCTTGATGATTGGTCGCGTCGATTCATCAGTGGTGAAGCTCAGGATGAATACGGTCCCATGACGATTGCCGAGGGCCCACAATTTCATTTATTAAAAGATATTCAACCAGGTCCCGACGGCAACTGGTATGCGTTTAATTATGTGTATCGCAAAAATACGAAAGGTAGTTTTGGCAGTGGCCCTGTGATTTATAAAGTGAATCCTAAAAATGGGAAGCGCAGTGTCGTATGGGAAGCCAGAAATGGTAAATATGGTCAATGTCCGTCAGGGCGTAAAAGCATTAAACGTGAATCTCAAAAGTATGTGCAGTACACCCAAGGGTTTTTGCAGTTGATCCTAAAGATGGCTCATTTATTGTGAGTTTCAACACAGCAAAATGGGCGGTACGGGGTTTGCTCGAGTGAGCAAAGATGGTTCGCAATGTGATTTTATCAGCTTAAGTGGGGCTCGTGATGATAATTTAAAAGTGGGCCGTGGCTTTGATATGCGTGGTCCTATGCTTGGGGCTTATCTGCATAACGGTAAGTTATATACGCATTCAACAGGCGAAAAAACGTTATTTGAAATTGACCCTAAAACCGGGAATCGTAAAGCACTTATGAAAAAAGCGCCAAAGCCGCAAGCATGGCGACATATTCAGTGGGATGATCAGCGTAATGTATTTTGGATTTCCGGAAAAATGAATTCGGCGATGGTCACCGCTTGGAAACCAGGCAGTAAAAAAGTGCTTATTACCGATAAAAGCTGCAGTGGCAGAGATGAATGGGCATCGTGGTTTAATGTCTGTAAGGAAGGGCCTTTGGCAACCTTAACTTTAAACTATGGGCCTATGTGGTTAAACAAGAATACGGGGACGTTATTATTTGGTTACGATGCCGTTGGAATCGTTGAATATGAGCCAGAAACCGGCAACTCCATCAACCGCAGTCTGTAATTCTAAAATCACTGATTAACTCCTTTATGACCCACCTCATTCGGTGGGTTTTTTATGTTTGATATTTAAGTTAATTCTAATCAAGAACGGATTTCACCCATCAGGGTGAAGATGGGAAAGACAAACCCCCTTAATATTCTTAAATAATTTAAAACAGATAAAAATCACAAATAGGATTAAATTATGGATTTAAAATTAATAAGCATCTTAATGTTTAGCGCTGGTCTGGCTGCTTGTGGTGGATCGAGTTCTGGTAGCAGTGCTTCTGATAATGGTTCTGCTGGGGGTTGACTACTCTCACAGATACTAGCTGGAGCGCTGGGTCAGACCGAATTTTGGGTGTCGGCTATTCAGGCAATGCCACGAACCCTGTGATCACGACATTAAAAGGCACTCCGGTGACAGGTCAAGATGGTGATTTATTTTCACTTCGCTCTGTAACCTATCCTGCAACAGAATTAGCCGAAATCAAAAGCATTGATAACTTAAATGATATCGTCTGATTTTCAAGATTTAGCCGTTATGGATGGCTACGTGATAGCTTGCCAAGATGGCGCTAGTGTAACGGGCTATGAAAAAGCTGCAAGTTTGCATATTTTTAAAGCAACAGACACCAGTAAAACAGAAAAAATCGACATAGAAGTGACGGATGATTTCCAAATCCGTGCATGTGCATCTATCTCTGCTGCATTTACGCAAGGCACTTCTGATGCCATGGCTGCGAAAGTGTTTATGGTTGGACAAACTTATATTGATCTCGGTGGGGTTTTTTCAGGAACAAGAGATACCTTAACTGAAATTGAGTTAACCTTTGACACCACAAAAGATGTGGATGCAAAGGATGCAATTGATGTGGATTCTAGTGCGAAAATATACACAGCGGATTTCAGCGACGCGCTGCTTGGGGTTACTCATTGGTCGCATAAGTTGTACTTCTTTCAGTATGACGATTCTGAAGGTACGAATAACCTTAGTATTTAAATACAGCATTAGCTCCATACACAGCTATTACTGTCGATGAGACCGCTAATGATGCATTTGCCAGCAATGCAGCTCAATCAATGTATGTTGAAGACATGTTTATGATTCCTGGTACGCTATCAACTGATTCAGATACTATTTACATGGTGTCTGATTCAGGTGCACCGGGTATCGTTACCGCAGCTTATCGAACTGACATTGGCACGAGCACTCACATGGCTCTATCAACAAACTCCAATACAGAAAATTGTTCTGACGTGATTGCGGGTGTTGCGAATAATGGTGTGGGTGCAAAAATGTGGTGCTATGATTCAACCGAAGCAGGGAAAATCGTTGAGATCACATCACCTGTAGCTCAATAATTTCATTGGATTCCTGATGTTCATCAATGTTGGCGGCCTGAATTCGGGTCGCTGACTTTAAATGGATATATAAATTGATTAACCGTATAAAAAAATTAAACAAAAAACTTTCTTCTGGCTGGGATAATCATCCTTTGGCAACTGAGATTCAATGGGAGCGTCATAACCTCTTCATGAGTGAAGTGGGTTCTCGTATGATCTCTTCCGTAGTAGGGGCCGTCCTAGTGGGGCTGATCTTTTATCGCTCTGCACCGATCTCTGCTTTGATTATTTGGTTTGCGGCTGTGACATTTGTGGCTCTGAACTCCTGGTTGGTTATTCGTTACCATAATCAAAACCCTCCGCAACATCAGCCTTTAGAGAATATTAGCTATGTTAAAATCTGGCATTGGTTAAATTTATATTTAGCGGTTATTTGGGGTGTTTTGTGGGGACTAACACCGTTTTTGTTTTTTCCTGAAGCCTCACAAGTTCAAATATTATCGGTTTTAATGCTAGTGGTTGTTTTAGTGTCAACGCCTTCAGTGACCATGGGGTGTTACCCTGATATTTATATTACGTTTTTAACCCCTGTTTTTTTTAGTTTTGGTTGGCATTTATTAGATGTAGATTTTGGTGGCGAGTGGTTACCAATTATCATTGCACCTTTTACTTGGGTGTCTTTAGTTGTCTTTAGTGTGATGATTCATCGTACCCACATGGAAGCCATCATTTTACGTTTAGAGCATCAAGATTCTGAGAAGCTGGCGCAGCGGCGAAACAGTGCGAAAACACGGTTTATAGCCGTTGCCAGTCATGACCTTCGGCAGCCAGTTCAAGCGGCTAGGCTCTATTCAGAGGCGATGCAAAGCAATACCGAGCTGCGTAGCGACGATACGATCAAGAAGTTAACAGACAGCTTACGCAGTGCGAGTTATTTATTGGATCGCTTGCTAGATATCTCTCGTATGGATGCTGGGGTGGTTAAGGTTGAGAAACATTGTCAATCATTGGATAAAACCCTTAATCGTCTTGCTTCAACACATGGTATTCATGCGCAAGAAAAATCACTTAATTTTGTATTAGAGTCCCCACAACTATGGGCTGAGATGGATGCCAATATTGTTGGAGAAATATTGGATAATCTATTATCCAATGCAATTCGCTATACCAATAAAGGCAGTATTTTTTTGCGTGCTAGGGATCAGCAAGGCACTATAATTGTTGAGGTTGAAGATACGGGTATCGGTATGACGGAAAGTCAGCTAGAAGATGCCTTTGAGGAATTTGTACAGTTGGGCGATAACGAAAAAGGACCTCGTCAAGGCATGGGATTAGGTCTGCCGATTGTCAAACGCTTATGCCAGATTCACGGTATTGAGCTTAAAGCAGAATCTAAATTTGGTAAGGGAACCTGTTTTTCTTTAAGTTGGCCAGCGGCAGATAAACCTTGTGAAGAGCGACCGGTTATACCTAAGCATAATCACCAAGGTACCATGCGAATTTTATTGGTTGAAGACGAAGAACAGGTGGCCGATGCAATTTCTGCAGTATTGGTGTCTGCGGGTCATGATGTTGCCGTTTGTCATAGCTTAGAGCAAACACAAGAACTGATAAAAGAAGATTGGCAGCCAGATATAGTATTGACGGACGATCGTCTGCCTCAAGGGAAAAACGCATTGGATATTATTCACTGTGCGCATCGCAAATATCCAGACTTACCTGTATTGGTACTAACGGGCAATACATCTCCTGAGCGTTTGACAACGCTACAAAATAGCAATTTAAAGGTGTTGTTTAAGCCGATATCAGGGAAGAAACTACAAAAGGCTATTGCAGAGTTATTAGACGACGTTGAGTAGTCCTAGTTCGCGAGCCTTGTTTAGACATTCAATACGGCTGTTGACATTTAATGTGTTGTACATCAGACGAATATGCGTCTTGATGGTGTTAGTACTTAAGAATAAGGTTTCAGCAATGCTCGCATTAGGCATCCCTGATTCCATAAGACTTAATATGGCCCGTTGACGATTCGATAATAAGGGGTGATCTGAAGCTTTATACTTGTATATGTCGGCAGGGTAAGGCTTATTGGCTAAAATATTGTTGATGGCCTCATTGATATCCTCTATGCCTTGCGCCTTGCTGAGAAAACCATGGGCGCCACTGGAGACGACTCGTTGTTTATTGGTCTCAGTGAGATTACCAGAACAAACTAATACCGGAATGTTCCTTCCATTTTGAGATAGAATCTCTAGAAGCATTAATCCACTTAGGTCAGCCAATTCAAGATCCAGTAGTATTAAATCTGGCGTTGCCTTAGTTAATGATTTTAAAGCAGTTTCTGCTGTCGTATAGATTTTGATAGAACAGTTCGGAATCAAGTTCGAGACAACCGTTTTCATAGCCTCAGCAAACATTCTGTGATCATCGATTAGGTATATGAGCATAAATATTTAACAGAAAAAAATTAAAGTATAATTGAACCCCTTTGCCAAGTAAATTTATGATTTTGAGGGGGGATTATTAACATGCCGTTTCTTTTTCCGAATATTGATCCGCCCAGCTGCAATGATAAATGCACTGCCTAACCAAGTGCTCCATAGTGGTATCTCATCTCAAAATATCAATCCCATCGCAGCGCCATAAATAACCTAGGAGTAAACGTTAATACCGATCTTTCCAGTGGGCCGGAGATTACCGCCGACACTAGGCCAAAATAAAAAATAATGGCGGCACTGCTTTCGGTATTACCCATTTTGTGAATAGTAACTTTTGCCAGTGCTGCGCCGATAAAACCAATGATGATGAAATGCAACCCTCTAAGAAAAAAGAATAAGTTAAGCAAGTCAAAGACGAGAAATAACATTCGTCAATTAGAAAAAGAACTTCATCGTAAGGAAAAGGCACTCGCGGAAACCGCAGCATTATGGGTGCTAATAAAAAAGCTCAATGCCTTGTGCGAATTTTTTGGCTAATGCTGGGTTTTGCTCATTAATAAACGTTCTTCGACCACTGTATTTTCCTGCCATGCTTTTCCTTCAACATAAATAGCGTCGAGCCCATTAGGTTTGTCTTACAATAGAAAGGGCACGACATTTGTTGTTTACAGCTAGCTTTTCATTTTCGAAAATTCTTTCAATTGATGGAGTCAAGTCACCTGCAGTACTTGCGACATCGACAATATAGTGGGTCTCAATAAACTCATAGCAAGGGGGCGTTAATACAGATAGCAAATAAATAGGCGATTGGCGCCGGGGTAATGGCGATTAACTTTTTGATGTTTTTCATAATACTTCTCCGTCATGATATTTTTTTAAAAGATGTATGTTTTTAATACGCAAGGGTAAAGCGTTGTTGTGGAAAGTTGTTTTGTTCGGCTTCGTCAATCAGAGCGACTGCAAGATCTTCATAGGAGATTCTTGATCGTCCTTGCTGATCGACTAATAGCTCGTCTTTTCCTAAGCGGAATGTGGCACTTCTCTCTCCGGGTAATAACATTGCAGGAGGGCTTAAGTAGCTCCACTGGGTATCGGAATTGGCTTTGTAAAGGTTGTATTGATCTACGCAAGCAACTGCAATATCGCGCCAAGCCGGTGAAACATAACGAGTATCATCGACGACTAAGGTGTTTTTTTTATCCGCAACCTTTAGGCTGCCTGCACCGCCCACAGCGATTAAGCGTGCTTGAGTTTGTGCAACACCTGTCAATAATGATTGGCTGATTGTGATTAACTCTCTTTCTTTCCCTTCTGGTGGACGAGTCGCCGCGATGACTAAATCTTGGCCTTCACTTAAGGTGATGACATCTTCTATGGAGCTAGCATCTCCCTGGCGTTTGGTTACCGAGTTTGGTAATTGATCAAAGCGTGTCTCGCTTCTAACGACGGCCGTCACTTCGTGGCCTCTGAAAATGGCTTCAGTTACGATTTTACTACCTGCGCTGCCAGCAGCGCCAAATACAGTAATACGCATATCATTTATCCTTTGTCATTTTTTTTGGGGGGGAACGTGTCAGGCTTAAAGTCTATGTCGTTCTTTAAATCTATGAATTAACTTAGGTTTAGTCGTTGAAATTAAATAACTTGCAGACTAAACCTGGGTTTATTACAAGCATGCTATGTTCCGTTATAGTGAGCGGCATGACATATTGATGGAAGATATAAATGATGAATGAACTGCCTGTTATACCCACTATTCAGCAGATGGCTAAAGCGTATTTAGCCGATTTAGAGTTAACAGCTTCGGCTGATGTGGGATTTTTACGCAAGTTACAAAGTAAGCATATCGCTCGCTATAACTTTAATAGTTTAGCTGTGGTCTTAGGCCAAGATATATCATTAGACGTTGAGGTTATCTTTTCAAAAATAGTTGAAAAGCGGCGAGGGGGCTATTGCTTTGAGCATAATAAACTCGTGCTCAGTGTTCTCGCGGAACTTGGTTTTGACGTTAGATTATTAATGGCCAAGGTAGTTTATAACCGTGATGTTGATGTTGCTAGAACTCACCGAATCACGTTGCTCTATTTGGACGGTGAAGGTTATATTGTTGATGCGGGTTTTGGTCATTTTGGTGCTCGCTTCCCCGTTAAATTGGAACTTGGCTTGGAGCAAGATCAAGGGGATGCTGTTTACCGCATCGTCCAAAACTCAAATCAGGATTATTGTTATCAAGTATTTAAAGAGGGGGCTTTCTTCACACTTTATACTTTTAACTTGCACCACTATAGCGAAGCGGAATGTTTGCCAGCTCATTTTTATTCACATAAAAGTCCCGATGCTGCATTTGTGAATAATATGGTGGTTTGTCGTAAGTTTTATAACAATATTTTATCTTTGCGTAATAGCGAACTTTTTCGTATTAGTAATAGTGAAACCGTAACGACGGTTATTACTAGTGCCAAACAATTACATCATGTTTTAACAGAAGTTTTTGAGTTAGATCTGGATTTAGCGATCGCAGAATTTCTATACACAAAATTTATTTCAAAAGATTTGGTCTAGGTGCGGTCGTATGAAATGGTTACTATCCAGTAATGTATTGCTATTGCTCTGGGTGAGTCTTATGGCTTCTTCGTTTGTGGTATCTGCTAACTTAATCCCCTATGCCAATCCGATTACGAGTACGGGCTTACGGTTTATCTTAGCCAGTATGATGATGATCCCACTGCTCGCTATGAACTACAGACCTATGATGAGTCGAAAGGTCTATCTTCATTACGGATTGATTAGCTTATTTCTGGTTCTATTTTTTATTGGTTTATTTGAAGCGTTGAAGACGACTACGGCAATGAGAACTTCCGTTATTTATACCTTAGTTCCGCTGATTAGTATTGTATGTACCTTTGTACTATTAAAGATAAAAACATCAAAAATTAAGGTATTGGGGTTTATCTTAGGAAGTATCGGTGCAATTTTAGTTTTATCGGGTTTTAAGGAAAATAGTCTGGATATTTTCAGTTGGAATTTTGGCGATAGTATATTTATTCTGGCCTGTTTTAGTTTGTCTATACACGTTGTCTTGGTAAAAAAATGGGGGGGCGATGTCCCACCGATACAGGGCTCATTTTATATCATGCTTTTTGGCAGTTTGATGTTATTACCCTGTATGCTTGTATTTGGCGAGTTGAATCAAGTCGCTTGGTTGGCCTCTAAATTCTGGAGCATTCTGCTTTATTTGACGGTGTTTACTACGATGGCGACCTTTTTTTTGCAACAGCGTTTAGTGCAGGAAGTCGGGCCTAATCAGCTTTTGGCGTTTACCTATCTCATTCCTATTTTAGTGGTTATACCTGAAGGCTGGGCTGCAGTTGCCCACTTGAAAGAGAGTGTGTCTGGCATATTTATAACGCTTCTGGCATTGTATCTGATCTCTAAAGACCAGAAAGCACTGTCGTGAATATACAAGATCAATTGCAAGACTTTATCGCCTATTTTAGTGGTAATAATACTACGATAGAGGCAGGCGATTTTACTAAGTTTGGCTTAGAAGCCGAGTTGAAACATTATAAAGTAGGCCAGCTTATGATTGAGCAAGGTCAGCTAGCCCCTAAGTTATATATTTTATTAAAAGGTTGTGTGCGTTACTTAAGCCTATCTGAAGATGGTAAGGAATTTACCCAATCATTTGCCAGCTCGCCTGGTATTGCAGGCTCTACTCGATCTATGAGTCGGCAAACAAAAGCACTATTTAGTATTGAAGTTTTGGAAGACGTTTTATGTCTAGAGTTTGATTGGTTAACCTTCTTTGATGTTATGAGAGATAAACCAGGGTTTTTAATGGCTTATAACTCATTGCTCGAAAACTTGTTTATTAAGAAAGAAGAGCGAGAGTATGCGTTTGTCCAGCAGTCGGCGGAGCAGCGCTATTTAACTTTTTTAGCAGAAAATAGTCAGTTGCGGGATAAACTGCCGTTAAAAATGATCGCCTCTCATATTGGTATTACACCGATAGCGCTAAGTCGTATTCGTAAAAAACTAAAATAGTACTGCGGTATAGATTTCTAACGCGATGCTACTCATTTACACGATATGCCAGATGTGGTCATATTTTAATCTGCTCAAATAGGCGCATAATCGATACTTGGATTCGTCACGCATTAAACGCGTGATAACAACTACTTGCGAATATTAATCAACCCTGCCGCAATAATAAAAGCACTGCCTAGCCAGGTGCTCCAAAGCGGGACTTCATCCCAAAATACCCAGCCCATCGCGGCGCCATAAATCACTGATGAGTACACATAAATACCTATCTTGCCTGTTGGCGCTATCCGGTAGGCTTGGGTTAATGCCAGTTGGCCCAGTGTTGCGACTGCGCCTAAGGTAATAATCCAGCCCCACGCGTCATCAGGTACTTCTTGCCACGCATACAATGCAGGAGGCGCGGAGACAATCGCTGAAATTAAACCAAAGTAAAACACAATCGCCACGCTGCTTTCGGTATTGCCCATTTTACGAATAGTGACTTTCGCAAGCGCGGCTAAGGCAGCGCCGATAAAACCAATGATCGCGAAATAGGAAAAGCTATCGGTGCCGGGACGCAAAATAAACGCCGCACCGATAAAGCCAATAATGATTGCCCAGCGGGTATTCGGTCCGATGCTTTCTTTAAGCCAAGCATACGCGATGATCGGCATAAAAAAGGGGCTAGTGAGTTTTACTAAAAAAGCTTCGGCCAGTGGCATACGTGCTAATACAAAAAAATAGCAGTACATGGCGCTAAGCCCAACAACCGCGCGCATTAAATGCCAATGAAAGCGTTGGGTTTTTAGCTCCGAAAGTCCCGTTTTGAGCAATATGGGCAGCAACATAATAAGCCCAGCGATATTGCGGAAAAAAACAACCTGTTGGGTCGAAAGATCTTCAGAAAGGTGCTTAATAATACCGCCCATCACCCCGAGCAGCGCTTCACCTAATAAAATAAAAAGGGCGCCTAGAATGATCGGGTTGGTTGATAGGGCAGGTAAGCGGGGCATGAGTACTTCTTAAAGTTAAAGATCAAAGGATTCAAGTTTTAGCGCTTCGCCTGCTTGCCATTTAATGAACCAGCCTTTATTGTCCCAATCGCCTAAAACATAGCGAGTGCGGTTTTCACCTTCAAATTCCCAGTGATGAATATCTGGGCGATGCGTATGGCCGTGAATCATGGTTGCGCAGTTCGCTTCTGATAATGCATGATCAACGGCTTCTTGATTTACATCCATAATGTCGTAACTTTTGCCTTTTTGGCTTTCTTTGCTTTCGTTACGAACTTGCTTGGCAAATTCAATTCGCTCAGGAATCGATTTAGCAAGCAGTTGGTCTTGCCATTGCGGGTTGCGCAGCATGACTCGCGCTTTCATATACTCAATATCATCAGTGCAAAGGCTATCGCCATGCATCAATAGAATAGATTCATTGCCTAACGTGATGAGTTTGGTTTCATCCAATAGCTCACACTGAGCGTTATCACACCAAGCTTGTCCGACTAAAAAGTCGCGGTTGCCATGCATGAAATAAATTTTGGTGCCTTTGGCTGCGCACTTTTGTAACGCTTGATTGATTAGCTCAATGTATTCATTGGAGTAATCATCGCCGATCCAAACTTCAAAAAAGTCGCCTAGAATATAAAGCGCTTCGGCATCATTTAACGCGTCTAGAAACGACAAAAAGCCATCAGTGATGGCTTTTTGTGCAGGTTCCAGATGTAGGTCAGAAATAAAATAAATCGCCATATCTGGAATCTTCTTATCCTTCGATAACAGTCGCTGATTCGATGATTACATCGTCAACTGGAACATCTTGGTGTCCACGACGAGTGGTCGTTGGAGTACCTTTGATCTTGTTTACAACGTCCATGCCTTCAACCACTTCACCGAATACACAGTAGCCCCAACCTTCAGCGTTTTTAGCCGTATGGTTTAAGAATGTATTGTCAGAAACGTTGATGAAGAACTGAGCGCTGGCAGAATGTGGATCCATGGTGCGAGCCATAGCCAAAGTGCCGGTCTTGTTAGAGAGGCCGTTATCAGCTTCGTTATCAATCGTATCGTTAGTGCGCTTTTCTTCCATACCTGGAAGCATGCCGCCACCTTGAACCATGAAACCGTCGATTACGCGGTGAAAGATAATGCCGTCGTAAAAACCTTCTTCTACGTATTGCTGGAAGTTAGCCGCTGTTTTAGGGGCTTCTTCGTTGAAAAGGTTGATTTTGATGTCGCCGAAGTTGGTCTTTAAAAGAATCATGGGATTTCCTAGCGTTTATATTGATTAAATATTGAATCTACGTATGGCTCTAGGCCGTATGACGCGTATAATAACGTTTTTTTCCATGAATATCAGCTGATAACTAGCATTATCTATTCTAATTGCAGAGACATTAAGAGACGCAAAACGCATGTCAGAGACTAATAACGTCAATAACTTTGTTGCCAAAATCGTTGAAGAAGATCTAGCCAGTGGCAAGATCGACAAGGTCATTACTCGTTTCCCTCCAGAGCCGAATGGCTATTTACACGTTGGTCACGCTAAATCCATCTGTTTGAACTTCGGTTTGGCTGAGAAATTTAATGGTGAATGCAATCTGCGTTTTGATGATACTAACCCTGAAAAAGAAAGTCAGGAATACATTGATGCGATTAAAGAAGACGTAACTTGGTTAGGCTTTAAGTGGGCGGGTGACATTCGCTTCTCGTCAGATTATTTCGATACTCTTTATGATTATGCGATTGCATTGATAAAGTCAGGCAATGCCTATGTTTGCAGTCTTAAGCCTGAAGAGTCAGAAGAATATAAAGGTGACTTTAACCGTCCGGGTAAAAACAGTCCTTACCGTGAACGCAGTATTGAAGAAAATCTCGATATGTTCGCCCGCATGAAGGCCGGCGAATTCAAAGATGGCGAGCACGCATTGCGCGCTAAAATTGATATGGCTTCAGGCAATATGAATCTGCGTGATCCAATCATGTATCGTATTCGCCATGTTGAGCATCACCAGACAGGTGATAAGTGGTGTATCTACCCGATTTATGATTTCACTCATGGCCAGTCTGATGCGTTAGAAGGTATTACGCACTCGGTGTGTACATTGGAGTTTGAAGATCACCGTCCATTATATGATTGGTACATTAACAATCTGCCGGTACCTGCCAAGCCGCAGCAGTATGAGTTTGGTCGTTTAAGCCTTAACTACACAGTGACTTCTAAGCGTAAGCTTAAAAAATTGGTTGACGAAGATGTAGTGTCTGGCTGGGATGATCCTCGTATGCCGACTATTTCGGGCATGCGTCGTCGTGGGTTTACCCCTGCGTCTATTCGCAATTTCTGCGAAATGATTGGTGTCTCTCGTAGTGATGGTGTGGTTGATATTGCCATGCTTGAGCACGCTTTGCGTAGCGACTTGAATAGCAACGCGCCGCGCGCTATGGCGGTGATCAATCCGCTGAAAGTAGTTATTACCAATATGGCCGATGATCATTATGAAGATATCACGGTTGAATCATTACCAGATTCATTGATTGAAGAGACAGGTGCTTCTTCGTTGCGTACTGTACCGTTCACGAAAGAAATCTTTATTGATCAAGACGACTTTAAAGAAGAGTACAGCAAGAAATTTAAGAAGAAATTTTGTCCAGGTAAGCGTATTCGATTACGTAATGGTTATGTAATTGAAGCCACTGACTTCATCAAAAATGATGCCGGTGAAATTATTCAGGTTAATGCGACCCAAATCACCACCGTGTTAGGTGAAGACCCAGCCGATGAAGTGAAGCCAAAAGGTGTTGTTCATTGGGTTTCTGCTTCTCATGGTGTTGAAGCTGAGTTGCGTGTTTATGGGCGTTTGTTGAATCATGAATCACCAGATCGTGGTGGTGAGGACTTTATGACGCATATTAATCCTGATTCATTGTCGATCTCAACAGCGATCGTTGAACCGAGTTTGGCGCAGGCGGCTCCTGAAACAGTATTCCAGTTTGAGCGTGAAGGTTATTACGTAGCAGATCGTCGTGATCATTCTGCTGACAAGCCTGTATTTAATTTGACGATTGGTTTACGCGAAGACAAGTCTCTTTCTCAATAGACAGAGCTTTAGAGGGAGTTTAAGGATTTAAGATGAAAATTTACAATACGCTAACGCGTCAGAAAGAAGAATTTAGACCGATTGTTGAGGGCAAAGTAGGCATGTACGTATGCGGCATGACTGTTTACGATCTGTGTCACCTTGGCCACGCGCGTGTATTGACGGCGTTTGATGTGATTGCGCGCTACTTACGCCACAAAGGTTATGACGTTAATTACGTACGTAATATTACCGACATTGACGATAAAATTATTAGTCGTGCGAATGAAAACGGCGAAGCGTTTGATGTATTAACCGAGCGTTTCATTAATGAAATGCACGTTGATGCTAAAGCATTGGGTATTGAAGCGCCTGATGCTGAGCCACGCGCGACGGCTCATATCGATGGTATTATAGAAATGGTACAAACCCTCATCGAAAAGGGTTATGCCTACGCGGCTGAAAATGGTGATGTGTATTATTCAGTGCGTAAGTTTGAAAACTACGGCAAATTGTCGGGTAAGATTTTAGATGATCTAGAGGCAGGTGCGCGCATTGAAATTGATGAAGTAAAGCAAGACCCTTTAGATTTTGTTTTATGGAAACACGCTAAGGCCGATGAGCCACATTGGGATTCTCCTTGGGGTATTGGTCGCCCTGGTTGGCACATTGAGTGTTCAGTTATGTCGACGTGCTGCTTAGGTAGTAATTTCGATATACATGGTGGTGGCCCTGATCTTAAGTTCCCGCATCACGAAAACGAAATTGCTCAAAGTGAAGCTGCTACTGGCAGTCGTTATGCCAATAACTGGATGCATGCTGGCGCGGTTCGCATCGATGGTGAAAAAATGTCTAAGTCATTGGGCAACTTCTTTACCATTCGTGAGATTTTAGAAAAGTACCACCCAGAAACCGTGCGCTTCTTTTTATTATCAAGCCAGTATCGTAGCTCGATTAACTACAGCGAGGACAGCTTAAAAGAAGCGCAAGTTAAGCTGGACCGTTTTTATAATGCGTTAGCGCAAGTTGATGCTTATGTACCTGCTGCTACGAATAACGATTATAGCGAGCGTTTCCACGCCGCGATGGATGATGACTTTAATACTCCGGAAGCGATTGGCGTATTATTTGACTTGGTTCGAGAGGTGAATAAAACCGAAGGCGAAAAGAAATTAGCCTTAGGTGCTCAGTTACGTGAGCTTGGTGCTATTTTGGGTTGCTTGCAACTTCCCCCGGAAGAGTTTTTGCAGTCTGGCGGTGATGTGGATGTCGACTATATCGAGTCCATGATTCAGAAGCGTATTGATGCTAAAAAGGCGAAAGACTTTGCGACGGCTGATAGTGTGCGTGATGAGTTGTTGGCGCAGGGTATTACTTTGCGTGATGGCCCAGAGGGTACGAGCTGGACTCAGGGCTAGTATGCTCGCTTTGAGTTATATTTTTTTGCACATAAAAAAGGCCGCTAACTGAATTCAGTTAGCGGCCTTTTTGTTTTTAAGCGTTTAAAGCAAGTCGGTTCAAATCTTAGTATGCAGCTCTTCACACGCCTGTAGAGTATTCTCTAACAACTTAGCGCGTGTCATTGGGCCAACACCACCAGGAACTGGAGTAATGTGGCTGGCGTTTTGAGATGCCGCTTCAAATTCAACATCACCAACCAGCTTGCCGTTATTTAGGCGGTTAATGCCTACATCAATCACGATGGCGCCTTTCTTGATCCATTCACCTTTAACAATGTCTGGGCGGCCAACGGCTACGACTACTATGTCGCCTAAGCGAACATGGCTTTCTAAATCTTCAGTAAAGCGGTGGCAGGTTGTTACTGTGCAGCCTTTTAAAAGAAGCTCTAGGCCCATAGGGCGGCCAACGATATTTGAAGAGCCAACAATAACAGCGTGTTTGCCACGAATGGGTTCTTTGGTATTTTCTAATAACGTTACTATCCCGGCAGGAGTGCATGGGCGAAGTAAAGGCATGCGCTGTGCTAAGCGGCCGATATTGAAAGGGTGGAAGCCATCAACATCTTTGTCAGGCGCAATGCGCTCTAATATTTCATCAGACTTTAACTGCGCAGGTAAAGGAAGTTGTACCAAAATGCCGTCGATAGTCTCGTCGTTATTCAACGTATCGATTAAGGCCAGTAGCTCGCCTTGTGATGTTGATGCCGGTAAATCGTAGGCTTGGCTATTGATGCCTACCTCTTCGCAATCTTTACGCTTGTGCTTAACATACACTTCAGAAGCGGGGTCTTTACCGACTAAAATAACGGCTAAGCCAGGAGCTCTTAGTCCTTTGTCTAAACGTTGCTGAACACGCTCAGCAACGGTTTTGCGAATGGATTCGGCAGTAGCTTTGCCATCAATGATTTGAGCGCTCATGTAAATCTTTAACCTTGCAGTAGATTAGAGGGGTATATAGATGCGGTGATTTTCTCATGCCTGACTATTAATGCAAAGTGGTAAGTCGGTTATTGTCAGTGGAGTAGGGTGATATTTGTCATTCTGTTGTTTGGGGTCATTAAGGTTTGCATGCAATAATGTGTTTGTAGAGATGTGTTGGAGCTTAATATCATTGCTGAATACTAGGAAGAAACCACAGGTCTTTGTTTTTATTAAATAAATTTAAAAAAGGTGTTGACGGGGTAGGGTCTCGTGGGTAATATACGCACCACTTCACCGAGACAGCGAATTAGTTTGCAGATCGATGTTGTATCGGGATATAGCGCAGTCTGGTAGCGCGCCTGCTTTGGGAGCAGGATGTCGGGAGTTCGAATCTCTCTATCCCGACCACTAAGAAATCTAACGCGAGTTAGGTGGCCAAGCGCCTATAGCTCAACTGGATAGAGCATCGCCCTTCTAAGGCGAGGGTTGCAGGTTCGAGTCCTGCTGGGCGTACCAACGCCTCTCGGGTAATTAGTGGTTAGTTTAAGAATATGTGGTGGCTGTAGCTCAGTTGGTAGAGCGCAGGATTGTGATTCCTGTGGTCGAGGGTTCGATCCCCTTCAGCCACCCCACTTATTTTTGATGTCTCTTCTTTAGTTTCTGTTTTATCCTCTAGTATCACACCTTTCTAAGCTTCTGTTTTATAAAGTCTTTTTTATTAAGTAATCTGCTATTTTTTAAAGTAATTTTTATTTTTCTCTTGAAAAATAATTCTTTAATCCCATTATCTATTCTTATACGAAGCAATACTGTGTATTGATAGCTATGGTTCTGTAACAGAGCTTAAGATATAATGCGCGACTTTTACGATGTCAGGTGCATTGACAATTGATTTGTACGCCTAATTATTTAGCTATTTACTTAACTAGGCACCTGCATCGCCAGACAAAACGATAATATTAACTGAGAGACAAACATGCAAATTTCTATCGAAACTACTCAAGGCCTAGAGCGTAAGATGACAATTGGCGTTCCTGCCGCTGACGTTGATGGTCAGGTTGTTGTAGCTCTAAAAAGTATGGTTAAAGGCCGTAAAATTGATGGTTTCCGTCAAGGCAAAATTCCACCAAATGTTGCACAAAAAATGTTTGGTAAACCAGCTCGTCAAGAAGCTGTTCAGCAAGTAATGCAGCGTTCTTTCTTTGAAGCGATTTCAAAAGAAGGCGTTAAAATGGCGGGAATGCCAACGAACTTCGAAGCGACTGTTAACGAGCAAGGTAAAGATCTTGAATTCGTAGCAACGTTTGAAGTTTACCCAGAAATCACTTTAGGTGATCTTGCGGCAATCGAAGTTAGCAAGAAAAAATCGACAGTGACGGATGCTGATGTTGAAACTATGGTTGAAACATTGCAAAAGCAGCAGGCTAAATGGGAAGCTTCTACCGAAGCGGCTGTAGATGGCGACCAGGCTGTTATTGATTTTGATGGTTTCATCGATGGTGAAGCATTCGAAGGTGGCAAAGCAGAAGGTTACAACCTTACTTTAGGTTCTAACTCTATGATTCCTGGTTTTGAAGCCGGTATCGTAGGTCTTAAGGCTGGCGATGAAAAGACAATTGAACTTTCTTTCCCTGCTGACTATCACAAAGAAGACCTACAAGGTAAAGCCGTAGAGTTTAAAGTTGCTGTTAAAGAAGTTAAAAAGCCAGAGCTAGCGGAATTGAACGAAGAGTTCTTCAAAGGCTTTGGTGTTGAATCTAAAGATCTAGAAAGCTTTAAAGTTGATATCCGCGCCAATATGGATCGTGAATTAGATCGCGCTATTCGCAACGATGTTAAAAACCAGGTAATCGAAGGTTTGGTTGCGGCTAACGAAATTGCTGTTCCTGCGGCCTTGGCTGATCAAGAGATTGATCGTCTACGTCAGCAAGCCATTCAGCAATTTGGTGGTGGTCAGGGTATCGACGCTAGCATGTTGCCAGCTGAGTTATTTAAAGAGCAAGCTGATCGTCGCGTACGTGTAGGCTTGTTGATGAATGCTGCAATCGATTCTTTCGAATTGACTGCTTCTGAAGAAAAAGTAGATGCGTTGATCGAAGAAGTTGCTTCTACTTACCAAGAGCCAGAGCAAGTTCGTGAGTACTATAAAAATACTCCAGAACAAAAATCTCAAGTTGAAGCCTTGGCTTTAGAAGAGCAAGTTGTAGAAAAGATCCTAGAAAGTGCAAAAGTGACTGAAACAGAAGCAAGCTACGAAGATGTTATTAAGGCTGCAAACGCACCTCAATAATCCCTCCTTCGAGTGACTGACAGTTTTCAGAACACCGACTAAACTAAAAGCAGCTATTAATTAAAATAGCTGTTTTTTGCTGATAATAATGAGTCAGGGAGTGCTTGAATCGATGTTTGATTCGGATAAAGGTAATGACATCATGGGCGCATTAGTCCCTATGGTTGTTGAGCAGACCGCTCGTGGAGAGCGTTCATATGATATTTATTCACGTTTATTAAAAGAGCGTGTCATTTTCATAGTGGGTCAAGTTGAAGACCATATGGCAAATCTGGTTGTTGCACAGATGCTATTTTTGGAGTCTGAGAACCCTGATAAAGATATTCATTTGTATATCAACTCTCCGGGTGGCTCGGTCACTGCAGGTATGTCGATCTACGATACAATGCAATTTATTAAGCCTAATGTAAGCACTATGTGTATTGGCCAAGCTTGCAGTATGGGTGCATTTCTATTGAATGCTGGTGCTGAAGGCAAGCGTTTTTGTTTGCCTAACTCGCGCGTCATGATTCACCAGCCAAGCGGTGGTGCTCAAGGTCAAGCGACGGATATTCAGATTCAAGCGAATAATATTCAAGAAACAAAAGATCGACTTAATCGAATTATGGCTAAGCATTCTGGCCAAACATTTGAACAAGTTGCTCAAGATACCGAACGTGATAACTTTATGAGTGCTGAAGAAGCCATGAAGTATGGTTTGATCGATAAGGTATTAGAGAACCGCAACGCTTAATAAGTGTGTGGCATCAAACGTTATTAATGAGGCAGTCGAATGACCGACGACACTAAAGGCAAAGGCGAAGATAACGGCAAATTGCTGTATTGCTCCTTTTGTGGCAAAAGTCAGCATGAAGTGCGTAAGCTGATTGCTGGCCCTTCTGTATTCATTTGCGATGAGTGTGTTGATTTATGCAACGACATTATTCGTGAAGAAGTTCAAGAAGCCGAAAATAAAGGCGATTCGGAAAGTTTACCGACGCCAAAAGAAATCAAATCAACTCTTGATGAGTATGTGATTGGCCAAGATAAAGCAAAAATTGTTTTGTCGGTAGCGGTATACAATCACTACAAGCGCCTACAGTTTGGCGAGCGCAAGGGTGAAGTTGAACTCTCTAAAAGTAATATTCTTCTAATCGGTCCTACGGGTAGTGGTAAAACATTATTAGCAGAGACTTTGGCGCGTTTATTGAACGTTCCTTTCACTATTGCAGATGCGACGACCTTAACGGAAGCCGGTTATGTAGGTGAAGATGTTGAAAATATTATCCAGAAGTTATTACAGAAATGTGATTACGATGTAGAGAAAGCTCAGCGCGGTATTGTTTACATCGATGAGATTGATAAGATTTCTCGCAAGTCTGATAACCCATCGATCACGCGTGATGTGTCGGGTGAGGGTGTTCAGCAGGCATTATTGAAGCTGATTGAAGGCACGGTTGCATCTGTTCCTCCTCAAGGTGGTCGTAAACATCCTCAGCAAGAGTTTTTGCAGGTTGATACTTCTAATATGTTGTTCATCTGTGGTGGTGCGTTTGCCGGTCTTGACCAGCTTATACGTGACCGTTCAGAAAAGAGCAGCATTGGCTTCTCGGCGACGGTAAAAGGCAAAGAAGAAGAGAAATCAGTTGGTGATGTATTGCGATCTGTAGAGCCAGGTGATTTAGTTAAGTATGGTTTAATTCCAGAATTTATCGGTCGTTTACCTGTGGTAGCGACGCTGGATGAGTTGGATGAAGCTGCACTGATTCAAATTCTGACCGAGCCTAAGAATTCATTAGTAAAACAGTATCAAAAACTGTTTGAAATGGAAGATGCTGAGTTAGAATTCCGTGAATCTGCCTTGAAAGCCGTTGCGAGTAAAGCAATGGAGCGCAAAATTGGTGCGCGTGGCTTACGTTCAATCTTAGAGGGGATCTTACTTAACAGTATGTATAAGATTCCATCTGAAGAAAATGTAACTAAGGTTGTGATAGACGACGGCGTAATTAATGGTGAATCTGAGCCATTATTTATCTACGAGTCAATCGATGCTGAAAAAGTTGATAAGGTCGCGCCGGATGATGCTTAATTATTAAGCAGGAAAGGTGTGATTTATCTAAGAAAGGGCCGTTTGGCCCTTTTTTTTCGAATTTTTTTCTTCTTTTGTTTATTAATCCTTGTTTTTTTAACTAATGACCGCAACTCTATAAGTAATGTGAATTAAATGTGGCAGTTCCAATAGAGTATAAGGTTTATTATGAGTCAAGATTACCTGCCGTTGTTGCCTTTGCGTGACGTCGTTGTATTTCCAAGTATGGTTATTCCTTTGTTTGTGGGGAGGGCTAAATCCATTGCTGCTTTAGAAGAAGCGATGGAACAAGATAAGCGAGTGATGCTGGTTGCTCAAAAAGATGCGAGTCATGACAATCCTGAAGCGGGTGATTTAAATCAGGTTGGGACAGTTGCCAATATTCTTCAGCTGCTAAAGCTTCCGGACGGGACGGTCAAAGTACTGGTTGAGGGTGAATGTCGCGCCAAGCTTGTTGAACTTATTGATGAAGATACATTATTCCGCTGCCAAAGCGAAAGCTTGGTCGATGCGGATTTGTCTGAGCGAGAAAATGAAGTACTTGTGCGTTCATTGACAGGACATTTTGAACAATATGTTCAACTGTCTAAAAAAGTTCCTAGTGAAGTGCTATCAACTATTTCAGGTATCGAAGATGCGTGCCGTCTTGCGGATACTATCGCGGCACATATCTCGCTAAAGTTAGATGAAAAGCAATCTGTGTTAGAGATGATCAATATCCGTGATCGTGTCGAGCATTTAATGGGCGTAATGGAATCTGAAATCGACTTATTTAAAGTTGAGAAGCGAATTCGTGGTCGCGTTAAAAAACAGATGGAAAAGAGTCAGCGTGAGTACTATTTGAATGAGCAAATGAAAGCCATTCAAAAAGAACTGGGGGATATGGAAGATACCCCAAATGAAATGGAGGAGCTGCAGCAAAAAATCATTGATTCTGGCATGACAAAAGAAGCTCAGGATAAAACAGAAGCTGAGCTTAAAAAATTGAAAATGATGTCACCCATGTCTGCAGAAGCCTCTGTTGTACGTGGATACATCGATTGGATGGTTGGTATTCCATGGAAAAAACGTAGCCGTGTAAGTCATGATTTGAAAAAGGCTAAGGCTATCCTTGATGCTGAGCATTATGGATTAGAAGAGGTTAAAGAGCGCGTACTGGAATATCTAGCGGTGCAGAACCGTGTTAAAAAGGTTCGTGGTGCGATTCTTTGCTTAGTAGGACCTCCTGGTGTCGGTAAAACCTCGTTAGGGCAGTCTATTGCAAATGCGACCAATCGTAAGTTTGTTCGTATGGCGTTGGGTGGTGTACGTGATGAGGCCGAAATACGTGGCCATAGACGTACCTACATTGGCTCTATGCCAGGTAAATTAATTCAGAAGATATCAAAAGTTGGCGTTAAAAACCCGCTTTTCTTATTGGATGAAATTGACAAAATGGGCATGGATCAACGTGGCGACCCTGCATCCGCACTTTTAGAGGTGTTGGATCCAGAGCAAAACGATAGCTTTAATGATCATTACCTTGAAGTTGACTATGATCTGTCTGATACGATGTTTATTTGTACGTCTAACAGTATGAATATTCCAGGTCCTCTTTTAGATCGAATGGAAGTTATTCGTATTCCGGGCTATACAGAAGACGAAAAACTGAACATTGCCATTCGTTATTTATTGCCTAAGCAAATAAAAGTTAACGGGCTTAAAGCGGAAGAGATTACCGTTGCTGATGATCGCATCAAAGACATTATTCGTTATTATACGAGAGAAGCAGGTGTGCGTTCACTGGAGCGTGAATTGGCTAAGCTTTGCCGTCGAGTCGTTAAGGCGAATATGCTGGCCACTAAATCGAGTAATATTGAAGTCACAGAAGAAATGTTAGAAGAATACTTAGGTGTTCACAAATACAGCTTCGGACTAGCGGGTGTTGATAATCAGGTTGGGCAAGTGACAGGTTTGGCTTGGACATCGGTTGGTGGCGAATTGCTAACGCTTGAGTCCGCAGTAACGCCTGGCAAGGGCCGAATTACCAAAACCGGATCGTTAGGTGATGTCATGCAAGAATCTATTCAAGCGGCGCTTACAGTCGTGCGAAGCCGTGCGCAAGGTTTGGGTGTTGCGGAAGACTACATCGAGAAGCATGATTTGCACATACACGTCCCTGAAGGCGCTACGCCAAAAGATGGGCCTAGTGCAGGTGTGGGTATGGCAACGGCATTAGTTTCTTCTATGACGGGTATTCCTGTTCGTGCGGATGTGGCTATGACCGGTGAAATCACTTTACGTGGCAAGGTGCTAGCCATTGGTGGCCTAAAAGAGAAATTATTAGCCGCGCATCGTGGTGGTATTCGTACGGTTATTATTCCAAAAGAGAATGAAAAAGACTTGCGAGAAATCCCACAAAACATTCAAGAAAATCTAGAAATCATTCCAGTAGCTTGGATTGATGAAGTTTTAGATATAGCCCTTGAAAGCAAGCCTGAGCCATTAGTTGGTGAAATAGTGAGCAAGGATGAGGCTCAAATCAAAAAAGATGGCAAAAGTCGACCTAGTACGCACTAAGGTTGCTTGACGGCTGTGTGCTGGGTTGGTATAAATCTTGGCTCAATGAAGATTGCATTGCGAACTCAGCTCGTAAGATACAAAAAAATTATTAAGTGTTTTAAATAAGAAAGGGGATTTAGTGTGAACAAATCAGAATTAGTAGATTCAATCGCTGCTCAAGCGGACATTCCAAAAGCAGCTGCAGGTCGTGCATTAGATGCAATGATCGAAAGCATTGGTAGTACTTTGAAAGATGGCGGACAAGTTGCTCTTGTTGGTTTTGGTACTTTCTTGGTTAAAGAGCGTGCTGCACGTACTGGCCGTAATCCACAAACGGGTGAGCCAATTCAAATTAAAGCGGCTAAAGTGCCTAGCTTTAAGCCTGGTAAAGCTCTTAAAGACGCTGTTAACTAAACCAGTTGATACCGTTAATAAACGCATCCACTGGATGCGTTTTTTTTTGCTCGCTGCTGAAAAGAAAGATTTGGAGATCTCATGTTGCAGAATATTCGCGATAATTCACAAGGAACTATCGCAAAAATCATCGTCGGCTTTATCATTATTACCTTCGCATTATTTGGTATCGAATCGATTGTTGCATTAGGAAACAGTGAATCTGCTCCTGCTACAGTCAATGGTTCTGATATCCAAGAAGTCGAAATTTTACGTTTAGTAGAAATGCAGAAAAATCGTTTCCGTCAGCAGTTCGGTGAGAATTACGATGAGAGCCTCTTTAATGAAGGTTTCTTACGTCAATCTGCACTAGAGCAGTTAATAGAACAAAAGGTTGCGGTCACACAAGCTCGCGAATTGGGCGGTTACGTATCAACTCAATCCATTGATAGCGCAATTCTATCAGCCCCAGAATTCCAACAAGATGGTCAGTTTTCTAGCGACCGTTTTAAAATGGTTCTTCGTCGTAGTGCATTAACGCCATTGGCTTACCGCGCAGTATTAGAAGAGCAAGCATTGGTCGCTCAGATACAGCTGGGTACGGGTCTAACTGATACTGCACTGCCTTATGAAGTTAAGCGTCAACAAGCGCTAAAAACTGAACAGCGAGATTATGAATATGTAATCTTCGCTGCGGCAGACCTTAAAAAAGATATCGAGTTATCAGATGACAATATTCAGGCCTTTTACGATGCGAATAAGCAGCGATACCAGACTGAAGAAAAGGTAGCGGTTAACTACGTTGTCCTAAATAAATCAGACATCAAGTCAGACATTCAGGTTGACGAAGAAGAAATTGAGCAGAGCTACCAAGATTATCTGGATCAGCTGGGTGATACAGAAGAGCGTAAAGCAAGTCACATTTTGATTGAAGTTAATGACGATCGAAATGATGATGCGGCAATAGCCCTAGCGCAGCAGTTATCTTCAAAGGCTTCTAGCGGAGAAGATTTTGCAGTTTTGGCTAAAGAATACTCGGATGATATCGGTTCTAAAAATGTCGGAGGTGATCTTGGTTACAATACCCGTGGCGGCTTTGTTGTTGAGTTCGACGATGCTTTATTTGACATGTTAGAAGGTCAAGTTTCTGAGCCTGTTAAAACTGAATTTGGTTATCATGTTATTAAACTTGATTCTATTCGTAAGCCAGTAGCATTATCTTTGGCAGAGAAACGTGATGATATTGTTTCTGAAATTAAATCTTCTCAGCTAACAGAAATGTTTGCCGAACAGTCTGAGGCATTAGCCGCAGCGGCTTTTGAGAATGACAATATTGAAAACTTAGTGGCTAATACTGATCTTGGTCTTGTTGCACAAACATCAAGCATGTTCAGTCGTAATCAAGGTACAGGTATTGCGTTAAACCCTGCTATTCGAGTAGCTGCTTTTGATGAAAAAGTACTTGCTGATCGTGAGCTGAGTGATGTCATTGAAATATCGGCTGATCAGATTGTAGTGGTTGGTTTGAGTAAGCATGCTGAGCCTGCGGTTAAGCCGTTAGCGGATGTAAAAGCCGTTATCGAAGCTCAGCTATTAACTGAAAAAGCCAATGCGCTAGCGGCCGAAAAAGCGGAAGCTTTGGTTGCCGATATTGCGATGGGTAGCTCAAGTATTGCTTGGGTCTCAGTTAATGCGGCTACTTATAGCGATGCAGGCGAAGCGCCTGTTGAGTTAAATAAAGCGGTATTTGCTTTACCTAAGCAATCTGGTGAAGTGACATCTGCGAAGGTAGCTGCAGGGCAAGCAGTTGCTCGTTTAAAAGCGGTAACTCAAGAAGAGGTTACCGCTTCTGTTGAAGAGCAAGCGGCGATTAGCCAAGCAAAAGCTAATGAGAGTTTCTATGTTTATCGTCAGTGGGCTAAAGCCAATTCTGATATCGAACGTAGTGGTTCTTAATCACGCGATTCTCAATCTAGTTTGAGAAAATTAAGTTAATAAAAAAGGGGCTTCGGCCCCTTTTTTATGTCTGATCTTTCAATTTATTTTTTATACGACTTAACTTTTGTTAAATCTCAACTGTTAAATCTCTACTCTTGTTAAGCCTCTATTTGCGTTAAGCCTCTGCTTGATCTTCCATTTCTTCTAAGCTCATTGCGCAGCTGTTAAATCCGGCATCTACATAAATAGTCTGTGCGGTAATACCAGACGCCATATCGGAGCATAAAAACATCGCACTATTGCCTACTTCATGAATAGTCACATTGCGCTTTAGTGGCGCACGTTCAGCATTGCGCTTTAACATTTTGCGGAAACTCTTAATGCCTGATGCGGCTAAGGTTCTAATTGGCCCAGCAGAGATGGCGTTAACACGAATCCCTTCAGGACCAAGACTACCTGCTAAATAGCGCACAGACGCTTCTAGGCTGGCTTTAGCAAGGCCCATGACGTTGTAATTAGGTAAGGTTTGCTGAGAACCATGGTAGGTCAGCGTTAATAAACTACCATTGCGGCCCT
Source organism: uncultured Gammaproteobacteria bacterium (assembly GCA_963851095.1). Lineage (GTDB taxonomy): Bacteria > Pseudomonadota > Gammaproteobacteria > Pseudomonadales > Oceanobacteraceae > Oleispira. The sequence continues at coordinate 448,411 of CAWKOX010000010.1, forward strand.
GTAGCATTGGACGGGCGGCTTTTGCGAGTGCGACAAAGCTATATGCGCTGATGTCATGAGCGATATGAAAACCTTCGCGGGTCGTTGCATCAAGATAATCACCATCTAACTCATGGGCAGGTGCGAAACCAACAGAATGAACAAGAACATCCAATCCGTCCCACTCTTTTCCTAAAGCTTCAAAAACCTGATTAATCTCCTCATCACTGCTGACGTCACAAGGCAGAACAATGCTTGAACCCCATTGTTCTGCCATTTTCTCAACTCTGCCTTTTAATTTTTCGCCTTGATAGGTAAAAGCAAGCTCGGCGCCTTGTTGATAAAAAGCTTCGGCGATACCGGCGGCAATCGAAAGCTTGCTAGCAACACCTACAATTAATATTTTTTTACCGGCTAATAAACCCATGTTTAATTCACTCATATTATTTTTTAGTTTCGTTATTATGTTACGTCGTTTTAATCATAAAACGCATTAAGCGGATGTCTATAATTCAAGGCTAACCTGTTATTTGCTATTCGCCAAGTATCGATTAAGCAATTAACTTATGCATCAACCTACACGCTAGAAGTTACTTAAAGGTTGCCTGCTTTATCACGGTACTTGATTTAAAACCTTCACCGCTGCGTTTTGCTGATAGTGTATTAATTTTAGTGATTCTATCGATCCAAAAAAGTCCGCCGTGAGTCGGGTGGAAGGGATCAAATATATTCGCGCTAGAATGGGTTGCAATGGATTCGGGTAACTTTAACCATCGCCAAAAACCTGCGCGAGTAAAAGGTGCATAAGTAGAAGGAATGAATAGGGCTTGGTCGGCAATTTTGTTTTCTAATGCGTGTGAAAGTTGAATAGACTCTTGTTCTGAAGTCGATGCTTGATACTCTTTAATTAAGATATCAATACTGTCATCCGCGAGACCGGTAATGTTATTTGATTGTAATGTGCCTGCATGACGAGAATGAAAATATTGCTCAAACTCAGGATGCTTGCCAGTGCTCCAGCCTAGCCATGCGATATCGAAGCGTTTATCTAAAATCTTTTTATGAAAGACCATTGGCTCCGTGTATTGAGGTTTTAATTCTATCCCCGCTTTTTGTGCGATTTTGGCAATTAAATGAATGTACGAGTGATGGAGTTTGTTGGCATAGCTCACCGTAAACGAAAGCCTTGATTGGTCTTTCATTCGAATCCCCGCTGCGTCGAGTGTTTGCCAACCTGAGCGGTATAAATAGTCTTTGGCTTTTTCGATGTTAAATTCAGGTGCGGTTATAGTCTGATCTGAGTATTTGCCATAACCACTATGAAAACTTGGCAGGCGTACATATTCGTCGTACAGATATTTTTTAATAACCGCATCAAAATCAATGCTGTGGCTAATGGCTTTTCTTACACCAATGTCTTGTAATAAATTATTGTTAATATTAAGGAATAGGCCGGAAGCGCTTTGCGGGATTTGATTGTAATATGAAAGTTTATGAATAAAGCCTTTGGTATACATCGGGCCTTTTGCTTTTTCGTGCCATAGCTTTGGGTTTGTGAGATTAAAGACATCCAGTTCACCACGCTCAAAAAATTTATAAGCAATATTTGGATTGTGCACTATCTTGATTGAAATTTTATCAATGTTAAATCGGTTGCGTAAGAAACGATCTTCTTTTGCCCACCAGTTTAGCTTTCGTTTAAACGCTATAAGTTTACCTTTGCGTATATTTAAGATTTGATAAGGGCCAGTATTAGGTTCAATTTTCCAGTTGAAGGCATTAACCCAACGCGCATCTAGCTGATGAAAGTGTTTTGCTCGTGGACGAAGGTCGTAATAATAGTGTAAATCTTTTTGTGGTTTTTTTACTGAGCCACTAATAGCAATGGTATGGCTATCAAATTTTATGACGCTAGTAACTTTTTCATTGAAATAATGGTTGTGCCAGGGCGAATTGATAAACCGTGAGCGATTAAACGCTAAAGCAAAAACAAAATCGTCTGCAGTTACGGCATGCCCATCTGACCATCTTGCGTCTTGTTTTATTTTATAATAAACCGTTTTTCCATCTTTATCATAAGCCCAATGGCTGGCAAGTATCGGAATGATTTCGTTGTTATTGGGATGAGCTGCGACGAGTGGAAGTTGGTTATTAATGAGAAAACTTCGAAAATAATTTTTTGAGCCAGGGCCAACGGTTCTTAATGTCGGCGGAAAGTTAGGAATGCTTAAGCGTAAGTCGCCACCTTTTTGAGCTTCTGTAGAGCTCCACTCAGGGCTCGTATCGTTCGTTATCCATTCTAAATCGAGGGGTAGGGAAGATGCATGGGTCTTTTGAGTGATGACAATACAGCTACAGGTCAGAAAAAGAGAGATTAATGAAATCATTACCGTCTTATTCATAAGTAGCTGTTCCTCTTCATAAGTAGCTGATGCTCTTCATAAAGCTGTTCCACGTTAGCTTTAACTTTACTTGCCTATTTAGGGCATTTTAATAGAGAGCTTTAAGATGGAGCTTTAATTAGTCACATCAACATAAAGTGTTAGCTTTTGTCCGGGTTGCAGATATTTACTTTTCGCTTTTTTACGGTTCCAGCGAATTAAATCCTGCACGCGAACACGAAACTTATCGGATATGCGAGCCAATGAATCTCCATTTCTCACGGTATAGGTTAGCTTTCGAATTACTTCACGGTTTTTACGAGTTTTCTTTTGCCCCCAAATAACCAGCTTTTGACCCTGCTTAAGCATATCGCCAGGGGCCATACCGTTCCATTTAGCCAGCTCTCGAATCCCTACCTTATGATCACGGGCAATTTCCCAGAAGCTGTCACCGCCTTGTACGGTATACTCAATTTTATCTCGATTTTTACTGCGTTTAGATGAGTTCTGTATTTTTGCTAATCGGCTACCCGCGCTATAAGAGTAGCTGGATAATGATTTGTGTGCAGAAGGGATCAACAATTGATCACCGGTGCGAATCATACTGCGGCTTAAATTATTGGCATCTTTCAAGGCGTTGGGAGTTGTGTGGTATTTTTTTGCGATGGTGATTAACGAATCACCACTTTTAACTTTATAGCGCTGCCACTTCATTCTTGCATTGTCAGGAAGGCGTGCGATATTGTCTAAAAAAATATCTTTTTTATCAATCGGAATTAATACGTCATGAGGGCCATTAGGGCTCGTTGCCCAGCGGTTGTAGCCAGGGTTTAATTTATAAATTTCATCGAGCGGTGTTTCGGATATTTCAGAAAGTTGTGAAAGATCAATCTGGCCACCGGTATGAACACTTGCAAAATAAGGTTCGTTAGCCAATGGTTTTAATGTAATTCCATTTTCTTCAGGGTATTTAATCAGTTGTGCAAGCGCGATTAATTTGGGAACGTAATCACGGGTTTCGCGCGGTAAACTCAATGACCAAAAGTCAGTCGGCTTGCCTAAGCGTTTATTCTTTCGAATGGCTTTGCGTACATTACCCGCACCGGTATTGTAGGAGGCTAAGGCTAATAACCAATCCCCTTTGAATTCACGTTGCAATGCTTCTAAATACGTAAGTGCGGCAATGGTAGAGGCACTAATGTCGCGACGGCCGTCATACCACCAATCTTGAGTTAAGCCAAAATCTCGCCCTGTCGAAGGAATGAACTGCCAAACACCGGAAGCTCTGCCGTGGGAGTATGCAAAAGGATCGAAGGCACTTTCAACAATCGGCAATAGGGCAAGTTCACCCGGAATTCCACGTACATCGACCTGTTCTGCAATAAAATACATATAGCGTTCAGCACGTGTCGCAATGCGATCCATATACGCTTGGTGGCGCTTGTAATAATTTAATTGCGATTGAATACGTGGATTATCAATGTCTTGATTGAATCCATAGGCATTAATGATACGCTGCCATAAATCATTATTTGTACCGGGTTCTGTTTCGGAATCTTCGGTTAAATACGATTCAATGGCAATTGCTTGGTCTCCATCCCAAGTATCCAGTACGGGAACAACGGGATTGATAACCAATGGCTCGATTTGCTTAGTCTCTTGAACGATGGGTTGATGCGAGCAGGCGCTGATCAATAGAAGGCTCAAGGGTAAAGATAATAATAGCGGGTGAAGCTTCATCCAATTACAATACTGTGGCTGATAAGGTCGCTCAGTCTAATGAGGCAGGGCATGACGGGTCAAGGATAAAAATGAGCACTGTTCCCCATAAACTCGACAATCATGATTATAATCGTTGGTTAAAAAGTGATTCTGCTCAAAGAATGCTTTCTTTACAATCTGCCTGGCTACAAAACAAGCTCAGGCACTTCTTTGGTTCACACCTCATGTTTCAGGGGTTAGACCCGCAAATGGACTTGTTGTCTACTAGTCCGATTAAACATACTTTTCGTATGGCGTTACCTTGGCAAGAGGGCGTTGATACCGATGCTTGGATGACCAGTAGTAACTGGCCGCTAGCGGATCAAAGTCTTGATGTTGTGGTTATGCAACACAGTCTAGATTTTACCCGCAGACCTCATCAAATGATTCGAGAGGCCGCCAGAACCATAGTCCCTAGCGGATATTTAGTTATAATTGGTTTCAATCCTTGGAGTTGGTGGGGCGGAGTACAGAAAACACTCCCTTTTTCGACGAATATGCCTTGGGTAGCCAACTCAGTAAGTATGCAGCGATTAGAAGATTGGTTACTTTTATTGGACTTTTCGATACAAAGTGCCGAAACTCTCGGCCATCTATGGCCTGTAACCCTTTTACCTGAACGTCTATCTCATCGAATAGACAGTGTCTTGGCGGGGGCTTTAGGCATGGGGAATTTCTATATGGTCGTTGCTCAAAAAACTATGGTCGGAATGACGGATATTCGAACAGGGCGCTGGGAAATGGTCGAGCCTCAACTCGGTTGGGCGAGAAGCTTAACGAAAGAGCATGATTAAGATCAGTCCGTGGTTATATCTGTAATAATTGAAATTGATTGAAAGTTAAAGCACAAGTTACAGTGCAAATGATTTAAATCGAATGACACGGCGCCATTAAGAATTAGCCGAAACATCAGCAGTGAGAATTAAATGAGACAAGTAGTCCTGGATACGGAAACAACCGGTATTGGCGCAGAAAAAGGCCATAGAATTATTGAAATCGGTTGTGTTGAGTTAATCGATCGCAAACTCACCGGTCGCCATTATCATCAATACGTCAACCCACAGCGTAGTAGTGATGAAGAGGCTGTTGGCGTTCACGGTATTACAGACGAGTTTTTGGCCGACAAACCTGTTTTTGCTCAAGTGGCGCAAGCGTTTTACGAATTTATTGAGGGTGCAGAGTTGGTTATTCATAACGCACCCTTTGATATTGGCTTTATGGATGCAGAATTTCGTCGATTAAATATGCCGATGACGAACACCTATTGTACCGTACTTGATACGCTTGTCATGGCGCGAGATATGCGCCCAGGTCAGCGTAATAGCTTGGATGCATTATGTAAAAGCTATGGTATCGATAATAGCCATCGAGAACTTCACGGTGCATTATTAGATGCCGAGATTCTGGCTGATGTCTATCTGATGATGACGGGCGGACAGACGGATTTGATGTTCAGTGCTGAGACAACAGAAAGTGCGAAAGATCTGGCCAGGGAAAAGCTTGAGCAGCTAGCAAATGTAAACGCGGAAACATTATCCGTTGTGCGCGCGACGTCAGACGAATTATCAGCGCACGAAGAAATACTGGATATATTGGATAAAAAAAGTGAGGGTGCCATTTGGCGCCGCTGAATGAATAGAGTTAAGTAAGAACCACTAAATCAGCATCGCTAAATATAAAAATGGTCAAATTCCAGCGCTAAGTCACAGTTATAATGCCGTTTATCAGGCACTATTTGGCTTGCAACCTAAAGAAACTTAGGGTATCCATGGAAGTAATATTTCTATCCTGCGCATTCCGTGGTTAGAATAACGATGCATAACAAGAAATAATAGAAGACACAATGGCTGTAACAACACACACAGGAAGTACCATGTCCAACTTGGCGTCGACATTGAACCTAGTGCGCAAAGAAGTGGATGGCGCACTTGATCAGGCTGCTGTTCAATTAGAACATTATGCAGAAAGTGGAAGTGCGGATGATTTAAAAGGTTTTTTAGGTGAAATTCAGCAAGTACGCGGCACCTTCAAAATGCTTGATTTCCGTGCAGGTGAACGCTTATGCGAAGAACTTGCTGATACCGGCAGAACACTTGCTCAGCTGGATGGTGAAAACCGTATCGCGTTAGAAGCCTTCAGCAAATCTATTATGGTATTAAAACGTTATGTAGAAATGGTCTCAAACGGCCAGTTAGTTGCTCCAGGATTATTACTAGAAGTGATTAATGACGTGCGCAAGAGCCGTCATGAAAAAGCCTTGCCAGGCGCTTATTTCTTCATGGTCAACCTTCGACCAAAACTAGAAATCCCACCTGCACCAGCTAAACCCACTCCGATTCCTTATCGTAGAGTCCGTCAATTATTCCAAATTGGTCTTTTAGGCGTTATGCGCAACCAAGGCCGTAAAGGCGCGCTCAACGTAATGGGGCGCGCTATCTCGCGTATTGAGAAGGTTGCTCGAGGGCAGCAAACCTGGGGTTTTTGGTATGCGGTTAAGGCAGCCCTAGAAGCATTGAATCAAGAAGCCTTTGAAATTGATCTATCACGCGTTATGTTAATGCGTGCCCTCGATAATCAAATTCGTAAGCTAGAAGAGAGTGATGGCCAGCTATTAACCGAGAAACAGCCTGATTGGCTCTTAAAAGAGTTCTTATATCTCGTATCGCTAGCAGAGCCAGAAACAGCATTAATTAACAAAGCACAGGCAGACTTTAATCTTCCAAAAGACCTGCGCGAAGCTCAGTTGGCTGAAGCACGCATTAAGTTATCCGGGCCGGATCAATCTGCGATGGACTCGCTAACAGAAGCCTTACAAGATGAGCTTCATGGTATTAAAGACTTATTAGATTTGGCCGAGCGTACAGACGGTTTTGATGATAGTTTCTCTGATTTATCTGTGAGTCTTCGCCGAATTGCCGATACACTCATTATGGTAAACCTTCCTGAGACAGCGACACGCACCCTTGCCATCGCAGACAGTTTGCGCGCAGAAGGCGAAGCATTCGATATTAAAATGCAAAAGGTGGCTGACCAAGTATTGCGAGTTGAGCAAGATGTTCGTGGTTTAGCGATAAGCACAGACATTGTCAGTACTTCTAAAGTTGATCCGTTGAGTCTTTTAGAGGCTCGAATTGGTGCGATTTCAGAATCACAAACTGCGCTCTCGGTGACTAAAAGAGCCATCGCATCTTACGTTGATACCAGCGATAAGATGAATATTAAAAACGTCGGTAAAACATTAAAAGACGTCAGTGGTGCGTTGTTTTTCTTAGATCAAGAAAACGTTTCGGTGTTAATGGTCTCTTTACAGCGCTTTGTTGAGGATGAAATTATTAGCAGTGACGTTACGCCAACTGAAGATAAAATTGAAGCATTAGCGGATGCAATCTCTGCCGTTGAATATTTTATTGATTCATTAACGGGCCAAGCAGCAGGGGCGACCGAAGCTGTTGCATTAGCAGAAGAGAGTATTCAGCACTTATTAAAATAAGTGGATGAGTGCTCTATATAGAAAATTATAATAATAAGAACAATAAAGTCAGTTAAGGATTCTCTGCATGTTTCAAGGAAGTCTTGTTTTTATCTTAGTGGTAATCGGTATCTCAACGGTATTGGGTGCTGGTTATCTGTTGTTTCGACGTGGTTGGTTTTGGATATGGCTTAAAGCGAGTTTCGCGATGGGTCTTGTTGTTTGTACTATTGTCGCACTGTTTTCACTACTTGATGTTCTTTCCTATAAGCAATTACTTTCTGAAGCTCCCATTGCAACGATTAGCATGTATGAACTAGAACCCCAAAAATTTGATGTCACATTAAATTCCACAACGGGCGAAGAGTGGCGCTATGTCATTCAAGGTGATCAGTGGCAGCTTGATGCACGTTTGTTGACCTGGGTTGGTCCAATTGCCGCTATGGGCAAAAAGCCGCTGTATCGCTTGGATCGTATTAGTGGTCGTTATTTGTCGTTAGAGCAAGCACGGGCAGCCACTCAGAGTATTTATGGTATTGAGCAATCAAATGTTATTGATGTTTGGAGTGTACTGCAATCGATACCAAGCTGGATAGACACCAATTATGGCAGTGCAGTCTTTATGCCGATGGAAAATGGCGCCGTTTATTCTGTACATCTAACCGCAAAAGGTATGAATGTAAGGCCGGTGAACAATATTGCTAAGCGTATTATGAGTGAAAACTGGTAAGCGGTAAAAAAATAAAAAGCAGAGATACAACAGAAAGAAATCACAAAATATTGAGAAGGCTAGGCCTTCTCAATATTTCTTGCGGATTAAGCTGGGAAAAGTTCGCCCAACTTAGTTGCCAGCATCATGTCGCCTTCAACACGTAGTTGACCAGCCATGAACGCTTGCATGCCGTCAGTTTCGCCAGAAACGATGCCTTCAAGAGTTTCAGTATTCATGATCAAAGTAACGTTAGCGTCGTCGTTCTCGCCAGTTGCTAGTTCACAAGCACCATCTTTAACGATCAAGTGATAAGTTTCACCGTCTTCGATGTTGAATTGGAAAATCAAGTCCAAGCCATCAGCTGCGCTTGGGTCGAATTTGCTTTGCATAGTTTCAATGATGTTAGACATTAGGTGCTACCTATTTAATTGTTATGTATCTGTTTAGCACAATGCGATTTAAAGCCCGCATTGAATGTAGAGTCGTCACTTTATGAGGGGATAGAGTGAGTGTCAAATAATTTCATATGATTGTTTGAATTTTGTTGGCTTACATCAACCAAATTATGCGGTATTCTTGGGATAAATTAATTTTAAACTCATGTTTTATGAACGTAAAAGGTATCAAACTTGGAATTTTTAGCTGAATACGGCATTTTCTTATTAAAAGCACTGACTATTGTAGTTTCCATAATCTTAGTATTTGCAGGCATTGCGTCACTAGGCGGTAAGCAGAAGGCAAACAATGATGGACACATTGCGATCAACAAGGTTAATGATGACCTTGAAGAGTACAAAGAAACATTAGAAGAAAGCTTGTTCGATAAAGACGAACTGAAAGAAATGGAAAAGGCTCGCGCCAAAGAAGATAAAGAAAAAGCGAAGGCCGAAAAAGCCAAAGCTAAAGCGGATAAAAAAGCAGGCAAAACAGTGTCTACTTTAGCGAAAGGCGAAGAAGAAATTAAAAAACGCGTCTTCGTATTGGATTTTGATGGCGACATTAAAGCCAGTGCAGCTGATTTAATGCGTGAAGAGATTACCGCCATTCTTACCATGGCACGTAAAGAAGATGAAGTTGTCGTTCGCCTAGAGAGCGGCGGCGGTATGGTGCATAGCTACGGCTTAGCGTCTAGCCAGCTACAGCGCATTAAAGACAAGGGCATCCCATTAACCGTCTGCATTGATAAAGTAGCGGCCAGTGGCGGTTACATGATGGCGTGTATTGCCGATAAAATTGTCTCGGCTCCATTTGCCATTGTTGGTTCAATTGGCGTTGTTGCCCAGTTACCCAACTTTAGCCGTCTATTGAAAAAGCATGATGTAGACTTTGAAATGTTCACCGCCGGTGAATATAAGCGCACCGTGACCATGTTTGGACATAACAGCGCCAAAGCAAAAGATAAGTTCAGAGAAGATCTGGAAGAAACACACGTATTGTTCAAAAATCACGTGACCCGTTTCCGTCCTGGTTTGAATATCGAAGACGTCGCGACAGGTGATGTTTGGTATGGCCAAGACGCATTAGAGAACAAGCTGGTTGATGAGCTAGGCACCAGTGATGATTATCTCGTCAGTGCATGTAATGATGCCGATGTTTTTGAAGTCAGCTACGAGTTCAAAAAAACCTTACAAGAAAAATTAGGTTTTGCCGTACAAATGGGTATCGAAAAAGCCGCGACACGCTTTTTAACCGTATTAAATGCTCAAACTCATACCAAAAGCTAATAATAATTCAGGATCGTTACTATGACCCAGTGGCATGCGTATCGCGCAATTGAAACAAACAATGAAGCACAAGATGCAAAACCTGTAGTCAAATCTTCATGGCAATTGGTTGATGAATCTTGTCTTCCTGCGCTTGGAAAAGGCAAGGGTGAGGGCGAGGTTCTCATCAAGGTTCAATATTCATCGGTTAATTATAAAGATGCGTTGAGTGCTTCTGGTAACCGTGGTGTTACGCGCAGCTTTCCTCATACCCCAGGTATTGATGCTGCGGGTACTGTTGTCAGTGATGCGTCTGGGTTATTTAACGAAGGTGATGAAGTCGTTATATTCGGTTATGACCTAGGTATGAATACCTGTGGTGGCTACGGTGAATATATTCGTGTGCCAGCGGCTTGGGTCCTGATTAAGCCAGAAGAACTGTCTTTCGAAGATTCAATGCGCTGGGGGACAGCCGGTTTCACGGCTGCGTTATCCGTCGAGAAGCTGCTAAAAACCGATATCAAACCGGATGCTGGCAAAGTCATTGTTACCGGCGCCACGGGTGGTGTGGGTTCTGTTGCCGTTGCCTTACTTGCGAAACTAGGCTTTGAAGTGGTTGCGGTAACCGGTAAGGCCAGTGCTAAAGATTGGTTAATCAACTTAGGCGCATCGGAAGTCTTAGATCGTGCTGATCTATTACCCATGGCGAAGAAACCAATGACGCGCCCCTTGTATCAAGCAGGCATTGATACCTGTGGTGGCGACATGATTGCGGCTGTATTACCTCAATTAAACTACGGTGGGGCGCTTACCACCTGCGGTATGGTTGCTGGTGCTGAATTCAGTGCCAGTGTCTTCCCGTTTATTTTACGTGGGGTTGATTTATTAGGTGTTGACTCGGTAGAGATTCCACAGACGCATAAGCAATTATTGGTTAAAAAGGTGGCTAACGAATGGCAGCTGCCGGCGCTAGCAGAATTTACCCAAACCATTGGTCGCAGCGAGCTTTCTGCAGTATTGGCAGATGTTCTAGGGGGCCAAGGGCAGGGGCGTTATTTACTCGACTTGTCGAAGAGTTAGTCTCTTCTCAACTTATCGCTAACCGCAATGGGATTAGGGTAGTTAAAGACGACAATATAGCTCGATAGCGCAAAAGTAATAATCGCGGTCGCTTGAATCAAGAGCGACCCTTGCTCCGATAGAATGGAGCGTTCAAAGGCAACAAACGCGATCAATAGTGAAAACTCACTGATCTGACCTAGGCGAAATCCAACATCCCAAGCCAAGGCTGGGCGTTCGCTCATATTGCCGAGCAGGTAGCGGAAAATAATAGGCTTTAGAATTAATATCGCAGATGCTAAGACCAATGCGGGTAAAATAACCTGGGATAACAGCTCTAAGTTAAAACCCGCACCTAGAGCGAAAAAGAATAAGACTAAAAAGAAATCGCGCAGAGGCTTTAGGCTAATCGCAATGTATTGCGCAATAGGGCTGGTTGCTAAGGTGACTCCGGCAATAAAAGCCCCTATTTCACGAGTTAAGCCAATCGCTTGAGCGCCTTCTGCCATGGCCAAGCACCAACCAATCGCGAGAATAAACAAATACTCCTGAAAGCGATCAAACTTACGAATAAGCGGTAGTAGAAGCCCCTTTACCAGTAAATAACTGCCGACGGCCAATAAAGGCAAAGCGACGAAAGGGCGCCAAAATGGGACGTTAGCCGCGTCTAAATCAGCACTTGTGCCTAAGCTACCAATAAAAATCAGCGTAAGAATTGCCACCAAATCCTGCACTAATAATAAGCCCACCATCAATTCGCCAACGCGCTTATGGTGTAATACCGTCGTAGGTAAGAGTTTTAAACCAATGATCGTACTTGAAAACATCATGGCCAAGCCAATAATGAGGCTGTCGAGAGTTGAGTGGTCGAACGCCAAGGCGATGCCAAAACCGATTCCAAAGAATAGGGCGCAGCTAATTAACGCCACCAGCGTTGCTTTTCTCAAAATGGTAACCAGGTTTGAGGGCTGCATATCTAAGCCGAGTAAAAATAATAAAAAGATAATGCCAATGTGAGACATTTCTTCTAATAATTGAGGAGCCTCGATCAAAGATAGACCATAAGGCCCTACAATTGCGCCTAAGGCGATGTAGGCAATAATAATGGGTTGTTTTGTATAGAGTGCAATCGTGGCCAGTACAAGAGCACCAGTGAAGATTAAGAAAAAAGAAAAAACGAGGTCGTGGGCTACCATGAATGCTCCTGCGGGTTGCCGTACGCGAATTTAAAAACGTAGCGGGAAAGGCATGCCTGCAATTTTAGGCTGTTTTACCCTCGCAACGCAGAATTATCATAAATGTCACAGACAAAAAAGGCCAAGTAAATGGCCTTTTTGTGGGATGAGTCGTTATAAGCGACGACTAATTGCGATGACTAGCCACGACGACGATACAGTGGACGCGTATCGTTGACGTCACCTTGATAAGGCGCTGAGAAGGTTTCAAAGCCTTTAACCGCTAACTCAAGGTCTTGATCTTCACGCATGGCCATAGCATTGAAGCCACAGCGCATCATGAAGAACAACTGGTCGAACAAAACGTCGCCGACAGAGCGAAGCTGACCGGTAAAACCATAGCGCTCGCGTAATAAACGCGCCGCTGAATAGCCGCGGCCATCTGCAAACTTAGGGAATTCGACGTTGATCAAGGCAAAACCTTGGCTATCAGTGGCTAATAAATCAGCGGTATCACCGGCGTTTAGCTGAATTCCTAAGGTACCCGCATCACGCTTAGCGATAAGGGCATCTTTATCAGGACCTTCGGCAGCCGCCCAGCGGCTGAAATTAATCACTTCGTTATTATCAGACAAGGCAGCATCGTCAGCTACTAAGGTCCAATCATCATTGGCGATTTGTTTATCTAAAATAATCTGAGTCATGAGAGATCCTTAGTTTATGCCTTAGTCGCGGTTGCTTTAGGTACAGGAGCAGGGTAAGCTGCTGCTTTAAAAGGAGCCATGCCGATACGACGGAATGTCTCAATAAAGCTTTCACCTTCGATACGCTCAGAAACATACACATCTAAAATAATGCGCACAATCGCAACCATACGATCACGAGCAAAAGAAGGGCCTAAGATCTTACCAACAGATGCGTCTTCACCCGAAGCGCCGCCAAGTGATACTTGGTAGAATTCTTCGCCTTTCTTATCAACACCCAAAATGCCGATATTACCAATGTGGTGGTGACCACAAGCGTTCATGCAACCAGAAATGTTCAGGTCGATTTCACCCAAGTCATGCAGATAATCTAAATCATCAAAGGCATTCTGAAGAGCTTCAGCAATCGGCAATGACTTCGCATTGGCTAAGGCGCAGAAATCGCCACCAGGGCAGCAAATCATATCGGTCAATAGACCCAGTGTTGGCGTCGCTAAGCCTAAGGCTTTTGCTTCCTTCCAAAGGTCATACAGTTTAGCTTGCTCAACATCGGCTAATACCAAGTTTTGCTGGTGCGTAGAGCGTGCTTCACCAAAACTGTATTTGTCGGCTAGATCAGCAACGGCAAATAACTGACCATCCGTCACATCACCCGGCGCGGTGCCTTTTTGTTTAAGCGCAAACGTCACAACAGAATAGCCCGGTTTCTTGTGCGCACGAACGTTACGTTCAACCCAACGTGAAAAAGCGGTATCCGTTGCAAGTGCATCAGTATAGCTCGTTGGATTTGCTTCAAGTGCCAGGTAATCTGGCTCAGTGAAGTGAGACTTAACGCGTTCAAGTTCTTCTTTCGGTAATTTGCCATCACCGTCTTTAAGATGTTCCCACTCGGCTTCAACCAATTCGCTGAAACGTTCAACACCCAGTGCTTTCACTAAAATCTTAATACGTGCCTTGTACTTATTGTCGCGACGACCAAACTGGTTGTATACGCGCACAATGGCATCAAGGTAAGTTAATAAATCTTCTTCTGGTAAAAATTCACGCACAACCGAAGAAAGAATAGGCGTACGACCTAAACCACCCCCAGCAAATACGCGATACCCTAGCTCACCTTGTTCATTACGAATAATCTGAACCGCAACATCATGCATGCGCGTTGCGGCGCGGTCAGCGCCTTCTACGGCGTTAACGGCAATCTTGAACTTGCGTGGCAAGAACGCAAATTCTGGGTGGAAAGTAGACCACTGACGAATGATTTCGCAATAAGGGCGTGGATCCACCAGCTCTTCAGCGATTACACCGGCATATTCATCGGTCGTAGTATTACGAATACAGTTACCACTGGTCTGAACCGCGTGCATCTGAACTTCTGCCAACTTCCCCAAAATCTCTGGGCACTCTTCAAGCTTAGGCCAGTTGAATTGGAAGTTTTGACGGGTACTCACGTGGGCATAGCCGCGATCGTAATCACGGGCTACTTCAGCCAACTTGCGCAATTGCTTACTATTCAGCATGCCGTAAGGCACAGCAATACGCAGCATAGGAGCATAGCGCTGAATGTAGATGCCGTTTTGTAGGCGTAAAGGCAAGAATTCTTCTTCTGGAATCTTACCGTCTAAATAGCGGTCCATTTGGTCTTGGAACTGCGCAACGCGCTCATTAATGATGCGTTGGTCGAAATCGTCGTATACGTACATAGCTTTCCGAGTTATTAAGCCATTGGGAGTTATTGGCGGCAAATGTACCAAAAAATCCTTATGCAAAAAACCACTATTTCTCTATATGTACATAACTAAAGAGAATAGATGGCGTAATCGTTGTCGTTAAAAGAGGCTAAAAGAAGCCTCTACGTGTGAGTAGAGCAAGGTTTAAGCGGACTGTGGCAATGCAAGTATGGCGTGATTAAGTGGACGCTTTATTCCACAAATAATTAACTGATCACATCAAGCAACCATTACTTTAAATGAGCAGAATCGATTGCCGATTGGATTTTATCTGGAAAATCACTGAATACCGCATCTAAACCTTGATCAAATAGATTCAAAGCCAGCGCCTCGTCATTAATGGTGAAGGCCAAGATTTTATAGCCTGCCGCTTTAATGGCCGATACCTGAGCAACATCAAAAAAGGACTGATGAATATGTAAGCCAGCACAATCAAGATGCTCAAGGCGTTCTTGCCAAGCTTTAGGGATAGCAGAAACATTATAGCCGCGAGCAATTTCTGGCCAGAGTGCCTTGGCGCTGACCAGGGCAAAATAACTGAAGCTGCTAAAAAGTAACGGCAGATCTTTTGGCCAGTGCTGTTTAAGCACATCAATGCTGGCTTCAATGGTCTCTTCTTCCAAGCCCTCGCAAGGTTTAAGCTCCAAATTGAGCCCCATCCCGTATTGGCTGATAACCTCAATGGCTTCTAATAACGTTGGAATGGTCTCTTGGTGGTATTTATTATGCTTCCAAGAGCCCGCATCAAGTTTTTTAAGGCCCGCGAGAGGTGTTTTATAAATTAAGCCTTCGCCATTGGTTGTGCGCGCTAAACTGTCATCATGAAAGATAACAGGAATGCCATCACCGCTTAACATAACGTCAATTTCTACCCACTTAGCCCCTTGCTGACCCGCTAAGTGCAAACTGGCAAGAGTATTCTCAGGGGCGATGCCACTACTGCCTCGATGAGCGATAACCTTGGGTAAACTTGAATACGCTGACTTCATAAAATAGAGGCCTAATGATTAATAGATCGTATGGCGGGATTCTAAGCGCTCAAATATAAAATGCTATTAAAATTTTTCCGACGTCCAGTTTCGTCTTTTCCATAAGGCCGCATACAAAACAGAAGAGCTGATGCGTTGTAAGGTTTGAACATACCAAATTCCTAATAAGCCCAATCCTAAAATGGGGCCGACCAAATACGCGAGAGGCAATAACAAGCACCATTGCATGACAAAGTTAATCGCCAGTACCTTACGACTTGCACCAGCACCGAGCAAAGCCTGTGTCAAAACCATTGCGGTCACTTCAAAAATAATACTAATACCGGTAATTTGAAGGGGGATCGTACCGAGTGCAATGAGGTGCGCATCATCCGTAAAGAGCCTTAAGATAGAATCCGCAAACAGCGCAATGGGTAAGCCTAATAACAGCATAAGAAACATGGCCAAGCGCACAACTTCCCAACCCCATTGATACGCATTTTCAGAGTTATTCGCTCCTAAAGAGTGGCTAACCAAACTGGTGGCTGCGATACCGAGGCCGACACTAGGCAAAATCAATAACAGTGCTAGATTAATAAGAATGTGACCAATCGCTTGCTCATTACTGCCAACAAGGCCGATGATCATAAACAAAACACTGACCCCTAAGGAAAAGAAAACCTGCTGCAGTGAGTTAGGTAATGCCAAGCGCGCAAGCCTTATCATCATGGCTTTGCTAGGAATATGAAGACTGAAACCATGATGGCCAGCCTTATTCAGTGTAGAAAATAAGTAGATGAGCATGCCAAAGAAGAGTGCAAAACACGTTCCCATGCCCGAGCCGACAGCCCCATAAGCTGGAATTGATAAACTGGGTAAGCCGAATATAAAAAGGTAGCTTAATACAACGTTCGCGATATGCATCCAAAGTAAAACTTTAAGATAGGCTTTGGTTTCACCAATTCCCGCCCAATAACCTCGAAAACAGAAGTTGAATGCAACGGCAATAATGGCCAGTGTGCGCCATTCAAAATAAGGCTGAGCAATGGCCAGAACCGCAGGGTCAGAACTGAATAACCCCATTAACTGACCACTAAATAACAAGAACAGAAGGGTGATAGGAATGGCAGCAAGTCCACCCATGATCAACCCCGCCATCAGTGGCTTTCCAGCTTTTTCAGCCTGATTAGCGCCCATATGGCGTGAAACTAAGGTTTGAACGGCGGCAGAGAGTCCCATCACCAGGGATACTGAAAGAAAAGACGCATAGCTACCAATGCCAACGCCAGCCAGTGCGGCAGAGCCCAAGTTCCCAACCATTGCCGCATCAACAAGGTTTATGATGCTTTGTGAGAGCATGCCCATAATGATGGGAATGCTGATGGTTAAAATGCGAGATAAGCGATCACTAGAGATATGCAGTGCGCGACCTAAAGTGAGAATGAAAAAATTAATAATGTTTGGCCGTTTGTTTAAAGAGAACTTAGCTGCTAAAAATGGTGAATAAAATCGGTGAATAAAACCGATGAAAGATGCCGATAAATAAAAAAGGTATTAGAAAATAGGCTCACACCGTGTGACGATGCGAGCCATTGTAGCCTAGGTGGCTAATTCATAAGGTTAGTAATTCGAATTAGTAATTCAGATTAGGAGACAACCAACGCTCCATGACATGAACTTCCTCACCCTTACGAGCAGCGATATTTTCAACCTGATCTTTATCAATTTTACCCAAACCAAAATATTTAGATTCAGGGTGAGAGAAATACCAACCACTAACCGCTGCAGAAGGAAACATTGCGAAGTTTTCAGTCAGTGTTAAACCAGCATTTTCTTCCGGATTTAACAAACGGAATAATGCGGCTTTTTCGGTATGATCTGGACAAGCTGGGTAGCCAGGTGCAGGGCGAATACCTTGATATTTTTCTTTAATAAGTTCTTCGTTGGTTAGGTCTGTGTCGCTAACGTAACCCCATGTCTCATTACGAACAATAGCATGCATGCATTCAGCAAAGGCTTCTGCTAAACGGTCGGCCAATGCTTTCATTAGAATGTTGTTGTAGTCATCGTTATCTTTTTTGTAAATCTCAGCTAAGTGTTCAGCTTCGATACCTGAAGTAACGGCGAATGCACCCATATAGTCATCTTTACCATCAGTATGGTCACCGACTTTAGGCGCAATGAAATCAGCCAGTGAGTAGTTTGGCTGCCCCGCAGGTTTATTTGCTTGTTGGCGTAACTGATGCAGAGTCTCAAGTACTTCAGTACGGCTTTCATCGGCATAAACTTCAATATCATCCGTGCCTTTGCGGTTTGCAGGCCAAAGACCAACAACACCGCGAGCATTGAATAATTTTTCATCAACAATGCGCTTTAGCATTACTTGTGCATCTTTATACAAGGCCGTTGCTGCTTCGCCGACGACTTCGTCTTCAAGAATGCGTGGGAACTTGCCAGCCAACTCCCAAGAGATAAAGAAGGGTGTCCAATCGATGTATTTAATCAGCGATTCTAGAGGAAACTCGTCATAAACGGTAATGCCAAGTTTATTCGGTTTTGGGGGCGTGTAATCACCAAACGTAATCTGAGGAGCACGTTCACAAGCTTTTTCATAAGAAAGCAAAGGCTTACTCTTGCGGTTAGCGTTACGAGCACGAACTTTTTCGTATTCGGCCAAGGTATCTAGACGGAAGGTTTCTTTCAGTTCAGGGTTTACGAGTTTTTGAGCAACACCCACAGCGCGTGAAGCATCGGCAACATAGGCCACAACATCGTTGCTGTATTGTTGGTCGATCTTAACCGCCGTGTGTGCCTTAGACGTTGTTGCACCACCAATTAATAGTGGTATGTGATAATCGAGACGCTGCATTTCTTTCGCGACATGAACCATTTCGTCCAGTGATGGCGTAATCAGCCCAGACAGACCAATCACATCACAGTTCTCTTCTTTTGCGGTTTTCAGAATCTTATCGGCAGAAACCATCACTCCTAAGTCGACCACTTCGAAGTTATTACACTGCAGTACTACCCCCACAATGTTCTTACCAATATCGTGAACATCGCCTTTAACCGTCGCCATTAAGATTTTGCCCTGTGTTTCGGACTTACCGTCTTTCTCAGCTTCAATAAACGGCAATAAATAGGCAACCGCTTGCTTCATTACACGGGCACTTTTTACCACTTGAGGAAGGAACATTTTACCTTCACCAAATAAGTCACCCACCACGTTCATGCCGTCCATTAATGGACCTTCAATCACTTCGATAGGGCGAGCGAATAAATGACGGGCTTCTTCGGTATCATCTTCAACAAAAGCATTAATACCTTTTACTAGCGCATGGCTCAAACGCTCTGCAACGGGCAGGTTACGCCATTCTTGAGTTTCAGCTTCTTTAACACTGCCATCGCCGCGGTAATCATCAGCGATTTCTAATAAGCGGTCAGTGCCGTCTTCACGACGGTTTAAAATAACATCTTCAACGCGTTCTTTTAGCTCAGTCGGAAGGTCATCATAAACTGCTAGCTGGCCAGCGTTCACGATCCCCATTGACAAGCCATTCTTGATCGCGTGATACAAAAATACAGAGTGAATCGCTTCACGAACTGGGTCATTACCACGGAACGAGAAGGATACGTTACTCACGCCACCAGAAATTAATGCATGGGGTAAATTTTCAGTAATAAACTTACACGCTTGAATGAAATCAACCGCGTAATTGTTGTGTTCTTCAATACCCGTCGCGACTGCGAAGATATTAGGATCGAAAATAATGTCTTGTGGCAAAAAGCCCACTTCGTCGACCAGTATTCGATAAGACTCTGCACAAATTTCGTTTTTACGTGCTTCAGTATCAGCTTGGCCTTGTTCATCAAACGCCATGACTACAACGGCTGCACCATAACGCATGCAGCTCTTAGCGCGGGCAACAAACTCTTCTTTACCTTCTTTCAAGCTGATCGAGTTAACAATCGCTTTACCTTGAATACACTTAAGGCCAGCTTCGATGATTTCCCATTTAGAGGAATCGACCATGATCGGCACGCGAGAGATATCAGGCTCACAAGCAATTAGGTTCAAATAGCGAACCATCGCTTCCTCAGATTCCAACATGCCTTCATCCATGTTGATATCGATCACTTGAGCGCCGTTTTCAACCTGTTCGCGCGCAACATCTAAAGCTTCTTCAAACTGATCGTTTTTAATTAAGCGTTTAAACTTCGCAGAACCGGTAACGTTCGTACGTTCACCTACGTTCACGAACAACGAATCGCTGTTAATGGTGAAAGGTTCTAAACCAGACAGGCGACACGCGACTTCGATCTCAGGAATAACACGAGGCGGATGCTTATGCACTTGCTCAGCAATGGCAGCAATGTGCTCAGGCGTTGTACCACAGCAACCACCAATGATGTTTAAGAAACCGCTCTGAGCAAACTCACCCACAATAGCAGCGGTTTGTTCTGGGGTTTCATCGTATTCGCCAAACTCGTTTGGCAAGCCCGCATTCGGGTGAGCCGAAACAAAACAGTTGGCTTTGGCGGCTAATTCTTCAATGTGAGGTCGTAATTCGTCAGCACCCAAGGCACAGTTAAAACCAACCGATAATGGTTTAGCGTGAATCACAGAGTTTAAGAACGCTTCAGCGGTTTGGCCTGATAGAGTACGACCACTAGCGTCGGTAATCGTGCCAGAAATCATAATCGGCAGTTCATAACCTAATTCTTCGAACACACCCTGAACGGCATAAATAGCCGCTTTTGCGTTTAGAGTATCAAATACGGTTTCGATTAAGATGATGTCTGAACCACCCTTGATTAAACCGTGTGTTGCTTCGGTATATTCAGCAACCAAAGCATCAAACGTGATATTTCGGAAACTAGGATCGTTTACATCAGGAGAAATAGACGCTGTTTTACTGGTAGGGCCTAATACCCCAGCAACAAAACGAGTGATGCCCGTTTCAGCGGCGACTTCATCGCACACATCACGAGCAATCTGCGCCGCCATTTCGTTTAACTCTGGAACTAAGTGTTCCAAGTCATAATCCGCTTGAGAGACGCGGGTTGAGTTAAACGTATTGGTTTCAATAATGTCTGCGCCAGCATTTAGGTAGGCTTTGTGGATACCTTTAATGATGTCTGGCTGGGTCAATACGAGTAGGTCGTTATTGCCTTTAATTTCTTGCTCTAAATCGGCAAAGCGATCGCCACGATAATCCGTTTCTTCTAGCTGGTGCGCCTGAATTAAGGTTCCCATGCCACCGTCTAAGATAAGGGTGCGGGATTTCAGGGTGCTATGAAGTACTTCTAAACGCTTTTGACGATCCATTTGATTCTCTACCACTGATATTTCAAACAAAAGGTTGCTATGTTCTAACGCTGTTTATGACTAAAGCAGACTAGCAACATGATAATTATTGGGCGCAGATTCTACCAGAAGCCTATGCGTTTGTCTTATTTCTCGTATGGTAAGGCGATGGTTTAATAAAGACTGAGCATTTTTGTCAACTATTGCGTTTGAAATACCGTGCGTTGTAAAATAAAAAGGATACAATGCGCAAATAAAGCTTTTTAAGGTAACCCGAAAAATGACGCAGTACATAGAGATCACTCCCTCTGCAGAAGAATACTTAGCTGAACTATTAGAGAAGCAGAATGTTGAAGGTATGGCTGTCCGTATCTTTATTACTCAGCCAGGTACTAAATACGCCGAAACTTGCTTGGCGTATTGTCGTCCAGAAGAAATCAACCCAAACGACTTGTTGCAATCAATGGAAAAGTTATTGGTCTATGTTGATGTACTGAGTACGCCTTATTTAGAAGAAGCGATTATCGACTTTGCTAAAGACCGTATGGGTGGCCAGCTGACGATTAAAGCGCCAAACGCTAAGATGCCAAAAGTAAATGCCGATAGTCCACTGGATCAACGCATTAACTATTTGTTATATACCGAAATTAATCCTGGTTTGGCTTCTCATGGTGGTGAAGTAAGCTTGGTAGAGATTACCGAAGACTTGGTCGCGATTCTGAAGTTTGGTGGTGGTTGCCAGGGCTGTAGCGCTGTTGAAATGACATTGAAAGATGGTGTTGAAGCAAGCTTGTTGGCTAAGATTCCTGAGCTGTCGGGTGTTCGTGACGAAACGGACCACACGGTGACTGAAAACGCTTATTTTAAATAGTGTTGCTTTAAAGAGACGTGTTTTAAAAAGCTTTATTTAAATGGCTTATCTTTAATTAGATAAGTAATTATTAGATAAGTGATAAGCACAAAAAAACCGAATCTATGATAAATCGATTCGGTTTTTTTATGCCTGCTTATTGAGTTTAGCGGTTAGGCAAAACATCTTTAAGCTTATTGTGCATGCTACGAATGGAGTCTTCCGTCATTTCCCAGCTAATACAAGCATCGGTAACCGATTGGCCGTATTTCATATCAGCCAAGTTTTCACAGATATCTTGGCGACCAAATTCAATGTTTGATTCAATCATCAAACCGATAATGGATTTGTTGCCTTCCAAAATCTGGTTGGTCACATTTTCCATAACCAAAGGCTGAATAGCGGCATCTTTACTTGAGTTCTCGTGAGAACAATCAACCATGATGTTTTGTGCTAAACCGGCTTTTTCCAGTGCTTGTTCACACTGAGCAATGTTCACAGAATCATAGTTTGGCTTACCACCGCCACCACGTAATACAATGTGGCCGTATTGGTTACCTGCGGTTTCAACAATGGATACTTGACCCGATTGGTTGATGCCTAGGAAGCGATGAGGGTTAGCAACAGATTTAAGTGCGTTTGTTGCAACGGTTAAATTGCCGTCAGTCCCGTTTTTGAAACCGACCGCAGACGATAGGCCAGAAGCCATTTCGCGGTGAGTTTGAGATTCAGTCGTACGAGCACCAATAGCAGACCAAGAAATTAGATCTTGTAGGTACTGTGGAGAAATAGGGTCTAGCGCTTCAGTGGAAAGAGGCAGGCCAGATGCGGCTAAATCAATCAAT
This sequence comes from uncultured Gammaproteobacteria bacterium, assembly GCA_963851095.1. GTDB lineage: Bacteria > Pseudomonadota > Gammaproteobacteria > Pseudomonadales > Oceanobacteraceae > Oleispira. The sequence continues at coordinate 471,052 of CAWKOX010000010.1, forward strand.
AGCTGGCGTGAAATTTTCAAGCCATCTTCAATCTTGAAGGTATCGTTCAAGTAAGGGTCGTTGATTAAACCTTTCCAACCGACAGTCGTGCGAGGCTTTTCAAAATACACACGCATAACAATGCAAAGTGTATCTTTTACTTCTTCGGCTAAGCCTTTTAAGCGTTCAGCGTAATCTTTAGCGGCTTCAACATCATGGATAGAGCAAGGACCTACGACTAAAAAGATACGGTGATCTTTACGGTCTAAAATATCGCGAACTTCTTGGCGACCATTTTGAATGCTGGTGACTACTTCAGTGCTCAGTGGTAGCTGAGCTTTTAATTGATCGGGAGTAATGAGTGCTTCTATAGAGCTAATGTTGAGATCTTCAACACGATTATCAGTCATGTAACGTCCTATTATAGGTATCTGTGATTTTTCGATGTTAATTAATGTTATCAGTCGATTATGACAAATCATTGAAGGGATGGACACGGTTTTATGACGATAAACACGGCTTAATCGCATGAAATGAGGGAATTGTCGGGATTTTGTTGATCTTTAGGGGGTCACCCCAGATAAAATCGATTGGGGGTTTGTTACTTGTTGTCTATTTACTAGCGCTCTATCTACTAGCGGTCTATCCACTAGCGTAATTGCGCGCCAGAAGGATAGATTGAGCCAGTGAATAAAGGGTTTAAAGTTTTGATTGAATGTCTTTGAACTTTTCAATATCTGAAGAAAGAAACTGCCACTCATTATTCAACTGCTTGCCATTTAAAAGACCTTCACGGGCATAACGCTTAACAGTGACAGGTTTTAACTCAAGGGTAGCTGCCACAGCATCAACATTCAGCCATTCATCACCATTTACAGTACTTGCTTGATTACTCATATCATTACCCATAATAGGACTCCTAAAATTTATAGTATTAATAATAGGCAGGTTTTCTAGAGCTGCCAGAAAAAATAACAAACTATTTCTAAATTCTTCTTAAGAGCTAGCAAGTACGACAGCTGTGTAGAATTTTGTAAGTTGAGAGAACGGATGTTAAATCCACTGCTACTCTCAATTGTAAGCGCTCAAATTGATTTTGATGACATCATTTGACCGAAATGATTTTTGCCTTAGTGAGCAGTAGGCTACCATATGATAAAAAAGATAGTATTTGCAACAGACCTAGGTGTGCTGGGTCCTTATGTTTTATGCCATGCCTTGGAGTTATCAAAACAGTTTGATGCTAAGGTCGATATTATTCACGTTATTGAGCCTATGGGCGTCTTTGCCGAGTCAATATTGGACATTTTTTTACCGCAAAAAGATCTTGATCATTTGCGAAAAGAAGGCGTGTATGACGTAATGTCTACCATTAAAGAGCGTATTACCGATACCATGGCAGCAGAATTCTCAGGAGAGAATGATGAATCATTTCTAGGTGATATCAATGTTGTTCGAGGGCAAGCAGCTGAGGCTATTTTAGAATATGTCGATACACACAATATTGATTTAGTCGTCATGGGAACCCATGGCGAGCATAGTGAAGTGCAGGGTGGCCTAGGTTCAGTCGCGTCTAAGGTATTGCAGAGAAGCTCAGTGCCGGTATTCATGGTGCCGTTGGCGAGAGTCAATAGTCAGCTAGGAATTGCCAACCAAGACTCTTTGCGAAGAATGCTTTAACTAAAGAAAGCGTACTTCGCACCTAAGAATAATAAGATACTGGCTAATAACGTTCTTAGCATACCTTCAGGTAGGTGGTGTGAAACCTTGCTGCCAAGCTGAATCGCAGGAATAGAGCCAACCAATAGCGCGAGTAATAGCCCAAAATCGACATTACCTAAAGCCATGTGCACCAAACCCGCGCAAGCAGTTAACGGCACAGCGTGCGCAATATCAGTACCCACTACATGAGAAGAGCGAAGGGCGGGATAGAGCAGCATTAATACAGCGGTTCCAATCGCGCCAGCGCCAACGGATGTCAGTGTTACTAAAACACCTAATACAATGCCCATGATGAGTGTTAATGAATCACGAGCATGGCTATTGGTAGAGCTTTTAGACTTTTGCGTTAGGCGCTGTAGCTGAGATCTGAAGATAACCACAAATGCAGTCACTAGAAGCATAACCCCCAAGCTATTTTTAATGATTGCTTCATAACTAGCAGAGTCTTCAAAGACATGCTGCAGCGAATAACCCGTAATTAAAGCTGCGGGAATACTCCCAAGGGCCAGTAATTTAACCAGCTTCCACTCAACGTGCTTTTGCTTATGGTGACTGTAAACACCACTGGCTTTGGTCAGTGATGCGTACATTAAATCGGTACCCACAGCGATATTGGGCGGAAAACCGAACAAGAGAAGGAGTGGGGTCATTAGAGCACCGCCGCCAATGCCGGTAATACCGACAATAAAGCCAACTGAAGCACCCGCTAATATATATAACAAAATATCCATGAATATGGTCTAAAGTACTATTATGAGTCTAATAAAAGAGAAGGCTGGTAAATTATACGTTTCCAGCTATTCTTGAAAGGAATATTTACTTATATTTTTATAACTTTTTTGAAGGTTGGGGTGCGAAGGAAATATGAAGCTGCAGCAATTACGTTACATTTGGGAGGTCGCCCATCACGATTTAAACGTGTCGGCCACCGCTCAAGTGCTTTATACATCGCAACCAGGCATCAGTAAGCAGATCCGCCTATTAGAAGATGAGCTGGGCGTTGAAATTTTTGCTCGTAGTGGAAAACACCTCACTCGCATTACACCTGCGGGTGAAGCTATTTTAAAAGTAGCGGGTGAAATTCTTCGTAAAGTAGAGAGTATTAAGCAAGTCGCTCAAGAATTCAGCGACGAAACCAAAGGCAGTTTGTCGATCGCCACGACCCATACTCAAGCCCGTTACGCGCTGCCAAGTGTGATAGAAAGCTTTATGGGAAAGTTTCCAGACGTCTCTTTGCATATGAATCAAGGCACACCGATGCAAATAGCTGAAATGGCCGCCAATGGAGGGGTAGATTTTGCCATTGCAACGGAAGCCATGGAGCACTTTGGCGATTTAATCATGATGCCGTGCTACCGCTGGAATAGAAGTATCTTGGTTCCAAAGGGGCATCCACTGGCCAGCCACTCAAAGCCTACATTAGAAGAAGTCGCTGCGTATCCGTTGGTGACGTATGTATTTGGCTTTACGGGGCGCTCAAAACTAGATGATGCTTTCAAAACACGCAATTTAACGCCAAGAGTTGTTTTCACTGCAGCCGACGCTGATGTGATTAAAACCTACGTACGCTTAGGGGTTGGCATTGGCATCGTTGCCACCATGGCAATCGATGAAGAGGTTGATGATGACTTGGTCGCAATTGATGCAAGTCATTTGTTTGCATCCAGTGTTACGCAGATAGGGTTCCGAAAAGGGACGTTCTTACGAGGATATATGTATGACTTTATAGAGCGCTTCGCACCACACCTAACGGCGGATATGGTAGATAAGGCGACTAAGTGCCACGGAAAGCAGGAAATGGATGAGTTGTTTCAAGAAGTTGAGCTGCCAGTTCATTAGGACTGGCAGAGACATAATGTAGGTCGTCCTTTAGTGCGACCTACAGGGCGACAAATACGTTGAAAAAAACTACCCCTTGCCAATAATATTCCCAGCATGCAACCCGCATTCTTTGTGATCGCCACCTTCCCACCACCAGCGGCCTTCACGTTCGTGTTGATTTGGTAAAACAGGGCGAGTACAAGGCTCGCAACCAATGCTGATATAACCTTGGTTGTGCAATTCATTAAACGGCACGTCAAAAATCTTAATGTATTCCCATACCTGAGCTGATGTCCAGTTGGCGAGTGGGTTGTACTTATAAAGCACCTCGCCTGCACCAGGGAAATTATCCTCTTCACACAGCGCAATCTCGGTGCGAGTCCCTGGGCTTTGGTCTTTGCGCTGGCCAGTAATCCAAGCGTCTAGCGTTGTTAGCTTGCGCTTAAGAGGCGCGATTTTGCGTACACCACAGCATTCTTTATGGCCATCTTCATAAAAACTAAACAACCCTTTCTCTTTACTGAACGCTTCAAGGGCGGCTTGTTCCGGTGACATAAGTTCAATTTGAATTTTATAGTGCTTACGCACTTTTTCGATAAACTGATACGTTTCAGGGTGCAAGCGACCGGTATCTAGGCAAAAAACCTGAACATTGGGATCGATCTTGGTTGCCATATCAACTAATACAACGTCTTCTGCACCACTAAAACTTACGGCGATTTTTCCGTGAGTTTGGATGGCATGTTTTATTAGGTCTTTCGGACGCTTGTCAGCGAATTCTTCGTTGATCGTTGTTACATCAAGCTTTTCTGGGTTGGACATTGTACATCTCTCTATCGGGTGCTCTGCGGTAAGCTATTATAAAAAGTGCTTTTGCTTAGGCATATTTTAATTGGATTATTTTACACAGTTTCTACGATTGAGAGCAGCCTAGCATGATTGCACATATGCTTTAAAATAATTAAAGCTAATATTTATATAATTAAAAGACAGTATGGCTGAAGGACTGCTTATTGTTTTTGGCGGATTTGCTGTTAGAGTACGCAGATTAATGAGTGTTAAAAACAACGTCAAACATTGGAGAATATTGTGGAAGTAGCTTGCTTAGATCTTGAAGGTGTATTAATTCCAGAAATCTGGATCGAATTTGCCAATAAAACTGGCATCGAAGAGTTAAAAGCGACAACGCGTGATATTCCAGATTACGATGTCCTTATGAAGCAGCGTTTACGCATTCTAGATGAAAACGGCTTTAAGCTACAAGATATCCAAGAAGTGATTGCAACACTTAAACCACTAGACGGCGCAATCGAATTCGTAAACTGGTTGCGTGAGCGTTTTCAGGTAATTATCTTATCGGATACCTTTTATGAGTTTTCACAGCCATTAATGCGCCAGCTGGGCTTCCCAACATTGTTCTGTCACCGTCTAGAAACAGACGAAGAAGGCCGTGTAGTTAACTACCACCTACGCCAAGCAGATCCAAAGCGTCAATCAATTCGAGCGCTACAAACAATCTACTACCGCACTATCGCAGCAGGGGACTCATACAACGATACAACTATGCTAGCCGAAGCTGATGCAGGTATTCTGTTTAAATCACCACAAAACGTGATCGAAGAATTTCCACAATTCCCAGCGGTACACGAATACGAAGACCTGAAGAAAGAATTCTTAAAAGCGTCAAACAGAGATTTGACACTATAAGAACTTGTCGCTGAAGGATGACCTACATTAAACCAACCAAATGTAGGTCGCCCTGAAGGGCGACATGAATAACATTACAGTCCTTCAACAACATCCATAATTCGTCGAATCTTAGTAAGACTTTCTTCATACTCCTCATCACAATCAGAATCCACAGTAATCCCTCCGCCGCCCCAGCAGGTAATAGATCCATTCCGAAATTCCAAACTTCGAATCAAAATATTAAAATCTGTATGCCCGCTATCCGAGAAATACCCAAAGCTACCGCAATAAAGAGAGCGAGGCTGAACTTCAAGCTCATCAATTATCTCCATGGCTCGCTTTTTGGGTGCTCCCGTAATAGATCCTCCCGGAAATGCGCGGCTAATGGCCTCAATAGGGCTTATTTCAGGTCGTAATTGCGCACTAATAGTACTGACCAGATGATGAACATTAGGGTGAGACTCGAGCTCAAATAATTTATCAACCTTAACACTGCCAGGCGTTGCAGAAATACTTAAATCATTACGCAGCAAATCGACAATCATCAAGTTTTCAGCTTGATTCTTGGCACTATTGGTTAGCTCTTTAATCAAAGTCTCATCGACCGACTTGTCGTTGCTACGTTTAATCGTGCCTTTAATAGGTTTAGCTTGAAGCTTGCCGGTATTATCGATGCTAATAAATCGCTCAGGGCTCATGCTAGCAAGTTCGCAGCTTTCACCTTGAAAGTAACAGCCAAAGCTGGGCTTAAGCGCATCAAATAAAGGCTGAAGGGTATCAGTGGCAGAACCTTGGTAATGTGCACTAATAAAAGGATGGGTAAGGTTAACCTGGTAGCAATCTCCGGCAACAAGATAATCTTGTACTTTAAAGAATGCTTTTTGATAATCATCCTTGTGCCACTTGGGTTTAAAAACAGAGGCTTTAAAGGAAGAGCCTTTAAACAAGGAGCCTTTAAAAGAGGATGCAGTAACGGTTAGCTTTGATTGTCTTAGGTGTTCAGACCGCAGCCAGTCAAAAGCCGCCTTTGCCGATTTATCAGGGGTGCCTAATAAATAAAAGCAATTCTCAAAATGGTCAAAACAGATGCTCCATGGGTAGTAGTTAAATTCAGCTAAAGCCGTAGTAGGTTGATTCTTGCCAGCTTCTTCATTATCTACGGCGCTGTTAATAGGGGCCGACTCAGGGTAAGCGAAATAACCAATCCACCCAGAATGAAACGGAATTTCTTGTTCTTTTTTGTCTTGATCTGTCTTGATAGCGGGGTTAAATAATATGGATTGCTGCCAGCTGTCTAATTCATCGGGGCAATAAAAAAGGCGCTTATCAGAAGGGTTTGCACTGAAATAGCTAAAGCGGCGATCATTATTATTACTCGTCGCAGTTGTGGTCGTAGTCTCAGATTCAATAGAAGAAGATATTAGAAGGCTAATATTGGAGAGTGCTAGTTCGCTATCTGAAGGCTGCCCCAAATGAATAAGTCGAATGAATAGCTGTGTCGAATTCAATGGCGATAATGCACCCGAATTTACAGCGTTTTCAGTAAAATTATCAGATGAATTCATTATATAAATGCCAATCTATGAGGTTGAATTCTGCCAAAGCAGGGCGTTGTAAGACACTTAACTCTAAGTGTCTGTAGTTTACAAAAAAATTAGTAAAAATGTTGAAATATCTCTAGACAAAGAATCTATCCCATAATATTGTTTGTGCAACTTCTGATCTTAACAAGAGTTGAGTCAGTAGAGTTATACGATAACAATAAAAATGAACTATGCATGATTAATTCTCGGAAAAGTCGCTCAATAATGAGAGGCGGTTTCAGTAACGAGAATAAGAGTAGGGAAGACTACTTAATAATCATAATATAACGGAGTGTGCACTCATGAAAACTTTTCAAAAAATCGCTTTAGTATCTGCAATCGCTGCAGCACCATTCGCTGCTCAAGCTGACCTTACACCAATGGATGACTCTTTAATGGGTAATACGACGGGTCAAGCTGGTGTTACTATCGAGATTGATCTTGGTGCTGCTGGCATCAAAATTGGTGAGGTTGTTTACACTGATACGCAATCTGGTGCAGATACAGATGGTGGTTCTGTATCACTAGAAAATATTAATATCGGTCTAACAGGTACTTTGGTTCAGACAATTGACGTTGATGCTGCTGGTGATCTTAAAATGACTGTTAGCTCTCCTGGCGCAATGAATATTGCGGTTGGTAACGATGCTGCTGATACCACTGGTCTTTCAAGCGCTTTGAAACTTGTTGCTACAGACGGTTCAGAATCTGAAATTATTAACAATCTTGATTTGTCTGTTAACTTAGGTTCATCAACGACTACAATTAAAAATCTTGGTACTTCTGCTACAGCTGGTCTAGGTGCATTGTCTGGTGCTGGTGTTACTGGTTCTTATGCTACGGGTCAGTCTTCAATGGCAATTCAAATGAATGCTTCTGTAGAAGTGACTGATATGAACCTAGGTTTGTTTGGTTACACGAATGCGCAAGCAGATGTAATTGGTAACCAAAAAGCAGGTCAGTATGCTGCTGCCTACGCTGCTGCTGCTCCTGGTGATCAAGCAGCTTTAGCTGCTGCTAATGGTGATGCTGATAATAACGGTGCTATTGATGGCGCTGAGCTTACTGGTCTTAAGGATACAATTGCTACGGGTTCAGCAATTCAGGTTGAAGGCGTAACGGTTGCTGCTGCTGGCGGCGGTGCTATCTCTCTTAATCAGGTGATTTGGGCTGTTGGCGGCGATGCATCGCAGCCTGGTTCTGATGCGGGTGTATATATCCAGATGGGTGCTATGGATATGAATATCGGTGTTGCTGATGTTAAAATCGGTGGTGGTTCAATTGGTTCAGTTGCTATCAACGGTCTAGAGTTGGCTGGTATGACTCAGCGCATCTACGGTCACTAATCACTCGTGATTATCTGATTTAGATAAGCTAAAAAAAACCCGCTTCGGCGGGTTTTTTTATGTCTGTAAAAAAATATTCCATGCATTATATTGCCAAGCAGTAGGTGAGAAATTTGGATTGCTTAGTATTAAAACGAATGATTCTTATAGCTAATGTTTTAAGCGCACTTTTTTAGAAAAAAGAACAATTGTTTGCAATTAATTATGGTTTTTTAGGTAAACTTCTGTAACATGAGATTGCAAGTCTTGAGCTACAAATAATAATAATCCAAGGCGCTTCTCAGGGAGTTGGGGAAATACTGTGTTAATCATTTTATTAGGTTCTATCATTGCATTCTCTATTGTTCACGAGCTGGCCATTGTGCCTGATCGTCAAGATGGAGATATCGTTTATCGTGTTGCGAATACCGAGCCTGCTCAGCAGGATGTGTTTGTGAATGTCGAACCGTTAGCGGTTCAGCGTTTTAATAACGTGGTACGCCAAGCATACGATTACAGCTGCGGCTCTGCAGCACTCACAACTGTTCTGGATTTCTATCTGGGTCGTAACTTCCAAGAACGCCAAGTGATGGAAGGCCTATTACGCTTCGGAGAAACAGAGCGTATTGTAGAGCGTCGTGGCTTCTCTTTGTTAGATATGAAACGCTTAGTAACCGCATTGGGTCACCCCTCAGGTGGTTTTAAAGCAGAAGCGTCCGATTTAGAAGAGCTCGATCATCCAGCTATTGCACCGATTGAATACGCAGGCTTCAAACACTTTGTAGTAATACGTGCGGTCTATGATGGTCGTGTATTTGTTGCCGACCCTGCATTGGGTAACATTAGTTTTACAATGCATCGCTTTTTAGAAATTTGGGATAATAACGTATTGTTTATTGTATTCCCTAACGGTCACAAACCTGCAAGTGGATTGGAGTTACAAGAACAAGATTTACGTTACGTTTCTGATCACATTATTGCAGAGAATACGTTTAAAGAATTTCCGCACTTTGCCATACCAGTCGATGGAAACTTGTATAACAAAATTGCTTCATTAAATAATAATGCCTTTTTTAAATTTGATGTTGCACGTAATGATACGAATGCAGCGATCTCTGATTATGGACAAACAGTTGAACCAGGTGAACCACGCCTAAATGCTGATGGTAATCAATATTACCCAACAGATAACAGCAAGTTTTATGATCAAAGTGGTGACGAAGAATTCAACTCTATATATTGGACAGGCACCGACGGTCTTTATGATTCGGGTGTTCGCAGTATCGAAAAAAATATACGTTATAAGCGTAACTAATTAAAATAAGAACTTAAAAAGATAGGGATTCCAATGGGGATTAAGCTGCATTCATCATTATTATTGATCGCTCTTAGTGCAACCAGTGCTTCTTTGGTACACGCCGCAGAAGTATCGGACGCACGTGAAGCTTTGACAAAACAATCAACCGATGCTGATTCAGAACAAGCACTGGAAGAAGTTTTTGAAGCTGCCGAAAGTAATTATTCATTAATGAAAAAAGGCGGGCTAGGCTTAAACTATAGTTTCGATTATAGCTACTACGCTGATCAGCGTTTAAGTTTACTGATTGCGCCGCAGCTTGATACTAGTGGTGATCCAACAGGGTCTTCTAATATTTTAAGTGCCGATGTATCACCATCGTCTTCGCACACATTTACCAATTCATTTTCGTTAGATTATGGTTTGTTAGATAACGTCACCATCGGTGGTCGTTTACCTTTAATTGCGAAGTTTGATACAGAGCGATCTATTACAAATTTTGCCATGGGTGACTTAAGTGGAACCGTTCGCTGGCAGCCATGGGGCATCGTTCCGGGTACTATTAGTAAAACAGTATTCGGTTCTTTAAAATTAAAAACAGCCGATAGCCCTTACGAAGTTGACCCTAATAGAAACCTAGCAACAGGTTCTGGTTTTTACAGCTTAAGTGGTGGTGCCAGTGTCTCTAAAGTTTTAGATCCGGTTGTATTATTTGGCTCGGGTACTTATGCCTATAATATTCCTGAAACAGATCTGAACCAGGTTCGTGATGGGGCAAAGTTGGTTGAAGTTCATCCGGGTAGCTCATTGTCAGGATCGATGGGTTTCGCTTATTCACTGTCTTATGATGTATCGTTAAGTGTTTCTTTTCAGGCATCTTTTAATGACGAAACTAAATTCGTTCTAGAGCGTGGCCTTGAAAAAGTAAATAGCACGGTCGGTAGCCAGGTAACAGGCATTATGAACTTTGCTTTAGGTGTGCGTGTATCTCCTAAAACGATCACCAATATTAATGTTGGCTTCGGTATGACCGAAGCAGCACCTGACTTCATGGTTGGCTTTTCTATGCCAATCGATATTGAAGGCATAAAGGCAAGCTTGTAAACATCGCAATGAAGGCAGTAAGGAGACAAACATGAATATTGCGATGTTTAAACGACTAGCGGCGCTGACCCTTGGGTTGGCTGCGGGTAGTACTCAAGCGCAGTTAGCATCAAATTTATTTATTGATACCAAGGCTATGTCTATGGGTAATGCTGTGACAGCAGACCCGGTTGGTATTATGAGTATTCACTTTAACCCTGCGGGTTTAACCAAGCTGGATGGCCGTCAAATTCAATTTGCGATTCAAAATATTTATTTGAAAGCAGAATATGACTTCCAGGTGCCTGATCACTATAGTGGTGATGGCGAACTCATGGATATCAATGATGATCCTGTCGCCGGAAAAAGTGGCTCGGCCAGTGCTGCGGCTTATATTCCGGGACATGGTATTTTGCCGTTAGATATTTTGCCTATTTTGCAATTGCCATCAGCGGGTATGTCAATTAAGCCAGAAGGCTCACGTTTTACCTTTGCTAACGCGGTTTATGCCCCAATGGCGGCAGGTTTTGCAAAAGATGATGATGATCCAGGTCGGTATCAAGCGAAAAAAGTTGCGATGCAGCGCTTCTCGTATTTAACTCCGTCTTTTGGTTATCAGGTAAATGATGAATTTTCAGTGGGGGCTAGTTTCTTATTTAGTCATCATGCATTAGCACTTGAACAAGATTTACGAGCGCCCAGTATCTTGATTGCAGTTGCAGATCAGCTTCAAGATGCTTTTGGTTGCTTTGAGGATGATGGAACCCCAACGGGAAATGATCCGCTAGTCCCATTGATCGCTTTATGCGGTGGTAAAATTGGACCTTACGAAGATGTAGGTACACTAAAAGTAGATACTCAAGAAAGCTTATCTCCGTCGTTTAATATTGGTTTTTTATGGGAACCTAAAGAATGGTTTGCTTGGGGTGCTACGTATCAAAGTGGCGCAACAGCTCATCTAAAAGGAACCTATGAGCTGGAATATACCGATGATTTCGCGGGTTTCTTCCAGAAATTGCAATCGACTATTTTTGGTGCCATTGGGGGTGCAATTTTCCAGCTACCGTCAGGGGTTAAGAAAGAATCGGGTTTGGTAACGACTGAGCAAGTATTCCCTCAGCGTTTTCAAACGGGTATTAAATTAAAGTTTTTTGAAGACTTTCAGTTTAACTTTGACCTCGGTTGGAGTGACTTTGATAAGTGGGATTATTTAGAGCTTCAATTTGACCGTCCGGTGAGTTTCTTAAGCTCAGCTAAAATTTTAGCGCCAGGCTTAGTGACTAATACGTCTTTGAAACAGCCGTTAGGTTTTAAGAGTGTTTGGAGTCCTGCGTTTGGTTTTGGGTATGATTTGAATTCTCGTGTACAATTACGAGCAGGTTATGAGCCTCGTGCAACATCGATTCCCGATGAGGCATTCAGTGTTCAAGCACCTTTGGGTTTTGCAGAATTGTATACCATGGGGATGGGCTACATTTGGGATAAAGACAGTGTTGTTGATTTCTCAATTGCGTTTATGCAATCTAAAGAAACCATTTACGCAGATCCTCAATCGGAAAACGATAATGGACCCTATTCTAATTCAAGTAATGCACTGAACAGGAACTGTTTGACATGTACGGTAACCAACCCTTATCCAAGTTTGGATGTCAGAACCAAGCTAACCATTGGTGCTGTTGGTATCACTTATCGAACCAAATTTTAATTGAACAGCTTTTAATTAAGCCGTTTTTAGTTAAATCATTGAAAAATACTGCAGCATTTCTTGCTGCAGTATTCGTTTTTTTAGTTTTTAATTCTCTGTTACTAACGCCTAGTGTGATGGCGGATACTCAAAGCAAAAACGCTAATAGTACTGAACCTCGCTATTACACCTGGGTAGATGCTCAAGGGGTTATGCACAATACCTTGATCACTACTGAAAAAAACTCTCAACAGCCTTCAAAGAATGACGCGGTTAAAAATATGGTCGCTACAGAGAAGGGGTTAGAATTAAAAAGTGACAAAAATCCTGAGTTTAATACAGCGGATTTCCCCTCTGAAGAACAGCATCAACAAGATATTGAAAAAAGAAAAGCAGATCAGAAACCTTTTTTCACTTGGACAGATGCCCAAGGTATTATTCGCAGTGAATTAAAGCCCGATGTCGTCGCCGATTTTGTCGCAGAAGAAGTGGTGTATGATACAGTTTTCGCCCCACCTTTTCGCCTACCTGCCCATGTAACAGAAGGGAAGTGCTGTGAGTCTTATGCTGACGCGTTTACTGCAATTGCAAAATTCAATGGTTCGGCAAGTTATCAAGTAGATGACACATTATATTTATTCAAAACTCAAACTGGCGACGTAGCGGCAGGGTATTTTTCAGTACCCGATTTGGCCGATCACGAAATTGTCATGTTAAAAGGCTATAAGTTACCAGTAGAAAGTCAGCTTGAAGTCATTGCGCTTAATGCAGATTTTAAGCCGATTTATTTAGGGTCTAAACTGGAAGGTATTATGGTTGAGCAAACATGGAAAGACTTAGCCTATCAAAAAGTTCTTTTAGAAATCTCTGATCCTGAAATTAAATACTTCGTTATCTTTGCGCGCCCTGATATGGGATCTGCAGCCAAATCTTTGAGCAACTATCGTATATCACTATTACGAGAACCGTTAGGTGATTAAACAAAGATGTCTTTTTCAATTTGCTGAATCGCAGATTGCTTATTCTTTATTTCGTCGAGAAGGTTTTGAGCCTGCTTTATGTACTCCAAAGCGCTTAGTTTTATTGCATGGCGCAGGCGTTGCAGGTGAATTAACCTGGACCTATATTGTCAATTATCTTAAGCACTGGGATGAAGTTTTAGTCCCAGACTTATTAGGTATGGGCGAAAGTTTTTTTGAGCCCTCAGATCATTTAGGTTTTAGTATTGAAGATATTTGCCATTCTTTATTTGGTTTATTAACCCATGAGGCGTGGCACGAGTTTGACTTGGTTGGGTACTCCTTAGGGGGCTTAGTTGCTTTAGAGCTAAATGATCAAGCCAGTCGGGAGTTGGGCTTAGAGTCTACCCCTGATACTGCCATACACTCTTTGTGTTTAATAGAGCCTGCCTTACTCAGTGATTCTTCGCTACAATCTTCGTTATTATTTAGACAGTCTTTTTTGCCTTTAGCTAAAAACATAAAAACTAACCCCGAAAACGATCAGCACTTTATCGACTTTTTAGATTTGGTTTCACCGAATAGAAAGCGCAGTGAGCAGGTTGATAAGCTCGCCATTAAGCGTTTGCAGCTTAGGCCATTGGGGTTTGCTCATGCGTTAGCGGCGGTATCTGAATACGCTGATAATTTGGATAATTTTAAACTAAAGCAATTGATTGCGAGTATTCCAAAAGGTTTAGGGATTATAGGCGGCTTGTCGAATCCAGGTTTACTGCAAGCGCAACAAATGATTAAAGCTCAGCTGAGTAAAGCCAAGCCTATCGCAAAGACCTGGCATATTGAATCGCTGGCTAATACCGACCATAGTTTGGTTTATGTTAGGCCAAAGGTGATCGCCAATTTAATTAACGAGCACTTGTAAATTAAGGAGTATTTGGCCTGCGACAATCTATCTAATTAAAACGCTATCTAATTAAAAAGCTATCTAATTAAAAAGTCACCGAATTTTAAAAGTCTCTACTAACCGAAACGACGCTGTAATTTTGCAGCGGCCATAATACGGGTAGAAATTTCTTCAACCGAAGCATCCGTCGTACTTAAGTATTGAATGTTATTTCTTTCAAATAAGTGTTCAACCTCATCGACTTCATGATAGCACTGCTTTAACGAAGCATAGCGGCTATTTGCACGACGTTCGTTACGGATAGCTGCAAGTCTATCGGGATCAATAGTAAGGCCAAACAGCTTATTTTTTTTATCTTTCAGGCAGTCAGGAAGAGTCAGTTCTTCCATATCATCTTCCGTTAACGGATAGTTGGCTGCTTTAATGCCAAACTGCATCGCCATATATAAACAACTTGGGGTTTTGCCACTTCTGGAAACTCCAACCAAAATAATATCGGCCTCGTCGTAATAACGTGTTCGCGCACCGTCATCGTTATCGAGTGCATAATTAATAGCGGCAATGCGGGCAACATAACCATCACTGAGTGCGCTTTGGTGTGATTTACCAACAGTATATGAAGATTTTTCACCCAACTCAGTTTCAAGAGGTGATAAAAAGGTCGAGAAAATATCCACTTTAAAGGCATTCGCGCCATCGATAACTTTACGAATGTTTTTATCAACCACGGTATCAATCACAATGGCCGATTGTCCAGATTCTTCTTGGGCTTTATTAATCTCTTCTACGGCAGCGACGGCTTTCTCTTCGCTATCAATATAAGGCAAGGTGACGCGCTGAAACTCAATATTGCCAAATTGAGAGAGTAAACTGTTGCCTAATGTTTCAGCAGTTATGCCGGTACCATCAGAAATAAAAAAAGCGTAACGTTTCATAAGGCCTACTTGGTGGTAAAATGTCGATAGCACGATTATATTAGTAAACGGCTAATATATGTCAGTATTTATCAGAGGAGAAGAGCATTGACGCAGAATACGCTTTGGTTTGATCAAGTTTCGATCAATGATGTAGATAAAGTAGGTGGAAAGAACGCATCTCTTGGCGAGATGATTAGTAATTTGTCCGCTTTGCAGGTTTCTGTGCCCAACGGCTTTGCAACCACAGCCGCTGCGTATGTTAAATTCTTATCTTATCAAGGCTTAGCTGAAAAAATTGATCAGCGCTTAGCAAACCTGGATGTTGAAGATGTGAATGCTTTGGCCGCAGCAGGCAGTGAAATTCGTCAATGGATTGTAGCAGCTCCTTTCCCAGAAGATTTACAAGCTGATGTGGCCCAATGTTTTGCTGAATTACAGCAAGGTAATGAAGAACTTGCGGTTGCCGTACGTTCGTCTGCGACGGCTGAAGATTTACCGGATGCTTCATTTGCAGGTCAACAAGAAACACACCTCAATATTGTCGGTATTGATGCCGTATTTGACGCCATGAAAGACGTCTTTGCTTCTTTATTCAATGATCGCGCTATTGCTTACCGTGACCATCATGGTTTTGACCATAATAAAGTCGCGTTGTCAGCAGGTATTCAGCGTATGGTGCGCAGTGAAGAAGCCTCTTCAGGTGTTATGTTCACGATGGATACCGAGTCGGGCTTTGAAGATGTTGTCTTTATAACCGCTTCCTATGGCTTAGGTGAAACCATTGTTCAAGGTGCCGTAAACCCTGATGAATTTTATGTTCATAAAGCAACATTAGCGGCAGGTCGACCAGCTATTTTACGCAGAAACCTAGGTGCTAAGGCGCTGAAAATGATTTATGGCGAAGAAGCGGTTGCGGGTAAATCGGTGGTCACTAAGCGCGTCGATCGCGAACTGCGTCGTTTGTTCTCAATCAGTGACGAAGAAGTAACCGAGCTGGCTAAACAGGCCATGATCATTGAGAAGCACTATAAGCGTCCAATGGATATTGAATGGGCGAAAGATGCTGACGATGGCAAAATGTACATCGTGCAAGCGCGCCCAGAAACGGTGAGAAGCCGTGTTAAGAAAAATACGATGGAACGCTACCTGTTAAAAGAAACCGGTAACGTTCTTGTTGAAGGCCGAAGCGTTGGCCACAGAATTGGTAAAGGCCAAGTTCGAGTGATTAAAAACATCGACGACATGGACCTTGTTCAAGCCGGTGATGTGTTAGTCGCTGATATGACAGATCCTGATTGGGAGCCTGTGATGAAGCGCTCTGCGGCGATTGTCACGAACCGTGGTGGCCGTACTTGCCATGCTGCGATTATTGCTCGTGAATTAGGAATTCCAGCCATTGTTGGTTGCGAAGATGCGACTCAGGTACTTAAAGACGGACAAGAAGTCACCGTATCGTGCGCAGAAGGTGATACCGGTTTTGTTTACGAAGGGGGTTTATCGTTCGACATTAAAACCAATAGTGTTGAGTCGATGCCAGATTTACCGTTTAACGTAATGATGAACGTCGGTAATCCTGATCGTGCTTTCGATTTTCAATCACTACCCAATGCGGGGTGGGTCTAGCCCGTTTAGAATTTATTATTAACCGAATGATCGGGGTGCACCCTAAAGCACTGTTGAATTTTGATACTTTGCCAGAAGAAGTTAAATTTACGGTAGAGCGTCGCATTTCGGGTTATAAAAGCCCGGTTGATTTTTACGTCGACAAATTGGTTGAAGGTATTTCTACCTTGGCGGCGGCGTTTATCGGAAAAAAAGTAATTGTTCGCTTGTCTGATTTTAAATCAAACGAATACGCCAACTTAATTGGTGGCCGCTTGTATGAGCCAGAAGAAGAAAACCCAATGCTGGGTTTCCGTGGAGCGTCTCGTTATATCTCAGACCAGTTTCGCGATTGTTTTGAATTAGAATGCCGTGCGATGAAAAAAGTCCGCGATGAAATGGGCTTTACTAATGTCGAAATTATGGTTCCATTTGTAAGAACTGTCGATGAAGCAAGACAAGTTGTTGAGCTTCTGGCTGAAAATGGCTTGGTACGCGGTGAAAACGGTTTACGCTTAATCATGATGTGTGAGTTACCGGCCAACGCAATTTTGGCTGAACAATTTTTAGAACACTTTGATGGTTTCTCGGTAGGGTCTAACGATTTAACTCAGCTTACACTGGGACTTGATCGAGATTCGGGAGTGATCGCACATCTATTTGATGAGCGTAACGAAGCGATTAAAATATTATTAACCAATGCTATTCAAGCCTGTAAAAAAGCTAATAAATACATTGGTATTTGTGGGCAAGGACCTTCCGATTATCCAGACTTCGCAAAATGGTTAATGGAACAGGGCATTGATAGTGTGTCGCTAAACCCAGATTCAGTTTTAGATACCTGGTTCTTCTTAGCGGATAAAACTAACTAATGAAAAGCAGTAGCGAATTATTTCCAGTCACGTTATTTAAAGCAGACATCATTGGTGATCTAACCGATGATGTTTATTTAATTAAGCATGGTTTAGATGCTGACTCGAGTGTTCAGGTCGCGTTATCGCATCTGGGTATTTATGGACAATCAAGCAAAGGCAAGCAGCCGATTGTACTGGTGCATGGAAGTTTCACCAATCGACGTTTCTGGTTATCTCCGCAAGGCATTGGTCTAGCACGCTATCTAGTTGAAGCTGGCTATGACGTATGGATGATGGACATGCGTGGCCATGGTTTATCTCCTAGGAATGAGAACTTTAAAGATAATGATATAGAAAGTTATGCAAGCTCTGATGTGCCTGCGATTAATGATTTTATTATCGAACAAACAGGATTAAAGCCTGTCTGGCTTGGGCATTCATTAGGAGGCGTTCTGATCTCAACGGCCATTGCTGCAGGAACTTTACCTGAGTCGAATGTTGCCGGTATTGCTCTGTTAGGCACCCAGGTAATGCGACGTCGTTGGTTCTTGCAAGTTCCGCTTGTAACTTCGTTAGGCAAGTTTTGGTTTACGTTTAATCCTGAAATGGATGGTCGTAAATTAAAAATCGGCCCAGAAAATGAACCTGCAGGTATCGCGAAAGAATACTTAAGATGGTTGGGTTTATTTGGGCGCTGGAGTTTTCAAAATGATAAGGCATCTTTGCTTTCTCAATGGAAAGCTATAGAGGCTCCGCTATTAGCAATGGTGGGTAAAAATGACCAATCAGATCCTGCTAAATACTGTCGCCTTTTTTATGATGCCTGTGGCTCGAGTAATAAAGAGTTTAAATTATTATCTAAAACAGATGGTTTTAGTAAAGACTTCGGTCATATCGATATGGTCGTAAGTAAAGAAGCTGCAGCAGAAGTTTGGCCAGAAATATCAAGCTGGCTCGCTAAGATTGAACAGCCGAAAGACCAGTAGTTGCAGTTAATAGTAGCTACTGCATTTGTTAATAGAAGCCGCAGTTGATAATAAAAGCTGCAGTTGATAAGAAAATCTCTAACTGAAAGATTATAGAAAATAGTTGTTTATTAAAACGGAAATAGGAAAGAAAAATGACTCAGTATATTACGCCAGATTTATGTGACGAATACCCAGAATTAGTTCAAGTAGTAGAACCGATGTTTAACAACTTTGGTGGTCGCGACAATTTTGGTGGACAAATAGTGACCGTTAAATGCCACGAAGATAACTCAAAAGTTAAAGAGTTGGTGGATACCGATGGTAAAGGCAAGGTAATGGTTGTTGATGGCGGTGGTTCATTACGTCACGCACTATTGGGCGACATGCTAGCAGAAAAAGCTGCTAATAATGGTTGGGAAGGCCTAATCATCTACGGCTGCATCCGCGATGTAGACGTCATCATGCAAACTGACTTAGGCGTGCAAGCGTTAAATACCAATCCACTAAAAACCGATAAACGCGGCCTAGGCGATGTAGACGTACCGGTTAAATTCGGCGGAGTAGTATTTAACCCAGGTGAATACGTCTATGCCGACAATAACGGCGTAATCGTATCATCAAAAGAATTAACCATGCCTGCGTAAGTACGCATAGTTATATTTTAGCTACGTTTATCTAGATAAAATAAAAGGTCGCTGCAAAAGCGGCCTTTTTTTATGCCCATCATTAACTTTCTTATCAAGACACCCATCATAAGAAGCCCTTGTCCACTGGCTTTGTTGGTATTTTAGATTATCTCCTTAACGAGACACCCATCGTAATTTTTCAGCATTAATGTGGCTCATATGGGGTTGAGTGGTTGAGTTCTTAAGATGGGTGTCTAGTTAGAAAGGTGTGAGTTTTATGATGGGTGTCTTGCTAAGAAAGCTGTAGTTTAGGGGTTCTTACGATGGGTGTCTGGTTAGACTGGTTAGAGGGTCTCTGGTTAGAGGGAGGCTTTTTTGTTTGGGGTATAAAAAAGCCCCTTAAGAGGCGTCATTCTTTCGTTTGACGTTCTTAAGGGGCTAGCAGGTGTGATTATTGACCGGGTTGGTCGTTATCAGTCTCTGCATTCTTGCGTGCTGCACGAGGATCGTTCAGTGCGCGAGTTGGTTTACGACGACGGCGAGGAGCAGGTTGGCCTGCTGGCGCTTCAGTTTTAGGAGCATCTTGCTTAGCTTCAGTAGGTGCATCCGTTTTAGGTGCTTCTATTTTAGCTTCTTGTTTCGGTGCATCCTGTTTTGGAGCATCTTGCTTAGGAGTTTCAGCTTTAGCTTCTTGTTTAGGCGCTTCTTGCTTAGGCGTCTCAACTTTAGGTGCTTCTACTTTAGCTTCTGGCTTAGGCTCAGCCTTAGCAGGTGCTTCAGTTTTAGCTGCTTCAGCCTTCGGTGCTTCCTGTTTCGCAGGTGCTTCTTGCTTAGCAGGAGCTTCAGATTTCTCTTCATGAGCAGCCCAAGGCTTAGCAGTCTTAGTTTCTGTTGTTTTCGGCTCTGATGCTTTCACTTCAGAAGCTTTCGACTCAGTCGCTTTACTTTCAGGAGCCTTGCTTTCTGCTGCTTTGTTTTCAGTTGGTGCTGAAGGTGCAGTAGATGGCGCTGATACTTTTACGTCAACAGGCTTAACAGAGCGATCATTCGAAACAGCGGCTTCGGTTGTATTCTTTTCAGCATTGTTACGAGGACGATCTTGGCGATTGCGACGACGTTGTCCATTGTTGCGTGGGCGACGTGGTGCTTTTTCCTGATTCTCGTCAGAAGAGCCAGATTGAGCTTCAGGCTTCTTATTAGAACGATCATCACGCTTGTCATTGTCGCGCTTATTGTCGTTATCGCGCTTAGCATTGCGATTACGGTTGTTGCGTGGCTCGGACTTCTCGTTTGAATCATTACGATCGCGTGAGTCTGCAGGCTTGTTGCGCGCAGGGCGGTCAGAATTTTTTTCGTTACGAGTAGGGCGTTCAGTCTTGCGCTCACTCTTATTGCCAGTATCACGTTCAGTACGACGATTGTTTTGCGAACGACGGTTATTCTGGCTAGTGCGCTGGTTGCGACCACTGGTTGATTTATTTTTAGGAGTCTTCGGCTTTTCTTCAGTTTCTTCTTCAGAGCCAAAAAGACCACTTAGGCTTTCAGTCAGCTTCTTGAAGAATGACTTCTGAGGAGCGGGGGCGCGAGCCGCAGCAACCGCTTTAACAGCAGCATCTTGAGTCTTTGCAGGCTCTTTCGCTTCAGCGTCAAGGCCAAAGTCCATGTCAGGCTCAAAGTTCTGCTCATGACTTGCTTGGCCGATTAAAGAATCATCAGGGCGTAAGCGTGTCACTTCGTAGTGTGGCGTATCCATGTGAGGATTTGGCAATACAACAATGCGAGCGTTATGGCGGTTTTCGATATCGGCAATTACTTCACGTTTTTCATTCAGTAAGAATGAACCCACGTTTAGAGGAACCTCAGCACGAATCTGGCCTGTATTTTCTTTTGCTGCTTCTTCTTCGATTAAGCGCAAGATAGAAAGAGAAAGAGAAGGCAAGTCACGAACAATACCCGTACCACTACAGCGAGGGCAAACGTGTCCAGACGTTTCACCTAGAGAAGGGCGTAAACGCTGGCGAGACATTTCCATCAAACCAAAGCGAGAAATACGGCCCACTTGTACACGAGCGCGATCCATTTCTAGCGCGTTCTTCAAGCGGTTCTCAACTTCACGCTGATTGCGGTTTGAATGCATATCGATGAAATCGATAACCACCAAGCCACCCATGTCACGCAAGCGTAACTGGCGAGCAATCTCTTCAGCCGCTTCGCAGTTAGTGGTGGTTGCTGTTTCTTCAATGTCTGCGCCTTTTGTTGCGCGGGCAGAGTTAATATCGATAGAAACAAGTGCTTCCGTTGGGTCGATAACAATCGAACCACCTGATGGCAATTTAACTTCACGCTGGAAAGCTGTTTCGATCTGGCTTTCAATCTGATAGCGATTGAATAGCGGAACCTTGTCTTCGTATAGCTTGAACTTGCTTTCGTACTGCGGCATGACCTGCTGTACAAAACCAATGGCTTCGTCATAAGCGGCTTGATTGTCGATTAATACTTCACCGATGTCCTGGCGTAGGTAATCACGAATCGCGCGGATAACAACGTTGCTTTCTTGTAGAAGTAGGCAAGGGGCATTGCGACGCTCAGAAGCACCGTGAATCGCCTGCCAAAGCTGCATTAGGTAATCTAAATCCCATTGCAGTTCTTCACTAGAGCGACCGATACCCGCAGTACGAACGATAACGCCCATATCGTCAGGAACCGTTACACCTTTCATAGCTTCACGTAGCTCAGTACGCTCTTCGCCCTCGATGCGGCGAGAAATACCACCCGCACGGGCATTGTTAGGCATAAGTACTAAGTAACGACCGGCAAGGCTAACCATGGTGGTTAATGCTGCGCCTTTGTTGCCACGTTCTTCTTTATCAACTTGAACGATGACTTCTTGACCTTCGCGCATCACTTCTTTGATGTTAACGCGGCCAGAACCTGGGTTCTTGCTGAAATAGCTTTTAGAGATCTCTTTAAGTGGCAAGAAACCATGGCGATCAGCGCCAAAGTCTACGAAAGCCGCTTCAAGGCTAGGTTCGATGCGAGTGATCTTACCTTTATAGATGTTTGATTTTTTTTGCTCACGGGACCCAGATTCAATATCCAGATCATATAAACGCTGGCCGTCAACGAGGGCAACGCGCAACTCTTCCGTTTGAGTTGCATTAATTAGCATTCTTTTCATGTTATGTGTGTAGCTCTATAGCGTATTCACACGGGCAGCTGACCGTTTGTTGGTCGTCATAGCAAAATCTTTATGGTTGCTTGATTCTATGAGTCCTACGCTTGCCACCCTCTAAGTGGCCAGATTAATCTGATGGGCGAGGTGTCTCTTTCTGCTTGGTGATGCCTATGGGCCACCACCAACAATCCATAATTTGATAGTGAGATGCTGCCTGCGATGATAACGCATGGTTCATCTCAAATAAGCGATTGAGTAATCTGTACTCATTTACTGAATCGCGATTCATTATTATTCGTTTGCATAAAGAAGGTTTAATAATCGTTCTTCTTCTTTATACTGGCCGCTCAAAGGCTGCCAATACCTTTGCATCAATAATTGGAAAATGGAAATATTGAGGCTGGGGCAGCGAATATAGCAACAAATCACAGTTGCGACAAACATTTAGAGCGAATTGAAAGCTATTTTATGCCAGCAGAACCTTACAATACTAACCAAGTAAACCTGATTACCATCGATGAAGATCATGACGGCCAGCGAATCGACAACTTTTTACTAACGCTTTTAAAGGGGGCCCCGCGTTCATTAATCTATCGTTTGTTGCGTAAGGGCGAAGTTAGAATCAATAAAAAGCGCGCCAAACCCGTGCAGCGCTTGATGATTGGAGATATTGTTCGAATCGCCCCCGTGACCATTAAAGAAACCAATAGTGAAGAGGTCGTCGTGCCGACGTCGCAGGCGGAAGTTCTTGCTAATAGCATCTTATTCGAAGATGAATACTATATTGCGGTGAATAAGCCAACCGGTATGGCGGTTCATGGTGGTAGCGGAATTAAACTAGGCTTGATCGAGCTCATGCGCGCAATGCGACCTCAGCAGAAGTTCCTAGAACTGGTGCATCGCCTAGATCGAGATACTTCAGGTGTTATTTTAATCGCCAAAAAACGCTCAGCTCTGGTCGCTGTGCAAAAGCTCTTTCAGGGCCAAAAAGCCATTGATAAGCGTTATTTAGCTTTGGTTCATGGGGAGTGGCCAGACTTTCAAGATCGGGTTGATGCACCACTCAAGAAAAATGAAGTGCAGGGCGGTGAACGCATTGTACGAGTAGAGGATGATGGCAAACCATCATTGACTAAATTTAAAGTACTTGATCGCTCAAGTCGTTATACCTTAGTTGAGGCGAGGCCTATTACTGGTCGTACTCACCAAATTCGCGTTCATTGCCAGTATGCGGGCTGCGGAATTGCCGGTGATCCTAAGTACCTTAATAAGGTTGAGCAGGCGGTTGATAAGCAAGTTGGCATCAAGCGCTTATGCTTGCATGCTTATCGACTCGCCTTTGTTCATCCTATGACGGAACAGTTGCTTGAAATTACTTCACCTTTAGAAGGTAAGTTTTTGAAATATAAAGAAAAAGAAGGTCTTAACTTTGAGCTTTAATACTTCAAAGCAAACGGGCAGAGAAAATAAGTACAAGGCCATTATTTTTGATTGGGATGGAACCTTGGTCGATTCAACAGCTCGAATAGTTGATGCCATGCAAATGGCGATCAGCGAAAATATCATGCCAGCATTGACCGATCATGCCATTCAGCAGATTATTGGCCTAGGTTTACCCGAAGCTCTTAAAGTGCTTTGGCCAGACATTACTGATGCGCAATCATTGCAGATGCAAAAGTGCTATGTCGCGAATTTTTCTTATCATAGTAAAGTTGGTGTGGGTTTCTTCGCACAAGCTCATGAGATTTTTGAGCAGTTAAAGCGACTGGGTTATGTATTAGCCGTTGCGACGGGGAAAACCCGAAGAGGTTTAGATGAAATGCTCGATGGTATGGATGTACAAAATGTTTTCGACATCACGCGCTGTGCCGACGAAACGGCCTCTAAGCCAAACCCTAAAATGCTGCAAGAAATACTGAGTGAGCTTAATATCACTCATCAGCAGGCGTTGATGGTCGGCGATACCAGTTTTGACTTGGATATGGCCAAAAATATTAATATGGATTCCATCGGTATGACCCATGGCGCCCATGAAAGCAAACTACTCACGGCCTCTGGCGCGAAAGCCTTATGCCATGATTTAAACGATTTATTGGACTGGATAAAAAAGAATGGATAACAATAATCACATTGATTACCCCTCAACCACAAAAGAGTGGAAGCTAATCGAAAAGGTCGTTACTGGCCTGCAGGACGAACAGCGCAAAACGAGACGCTGGGGTATATTCTTTAAGCTGTGCATGCTGGCTTATGTGATCGCCATTTTTGCTATGTTTAGAAGTCCGGTGGGTGGTGCAGTGCAAGGTGGTGATCAGCCATACGCTGCTATAATTGAAGTAAATGGTGTCATCGCTGCCGCGCAAGATGCTAGTGCTGACAATA
Source organism: uncultured Gammaproteobacteria bacterium (assembly GCA_963851095.1). Classification (GTDB taxonomy): domain Bacteria; phylum Pseudomonadota; class Gammaproteobacteria; order Pseudomonadales; family Oceanobacteraceae; genus Oleispira. The sequence goes on from CAWKOX010000010.1 coordinate 495,622, forward strand.
TTATTACCGCGCTACGGGATGCATTTAAGGATGACAACGTAATGGGAGTGGTTCTACGTATCAATAGCCCAGGTGGTAGTCCGGTTCAATCGGGTTATGTGTTTGATGAAATTAAGCGCTTAAAAGAAACCCGTGAATTACCCGTTTATGCGGTAATTACCGATATGGGGGCTTCGGGTGCGTATTACATTGCAGCAGCGGCCGATGAGATTTATGCCGATAAAGCAAGCCTAGTAGGCTCCATTGGCGTTGTTGGGTCGGGCTTTGGTTTTACCGGCACTATGGAAAAACTAGGTGTAGAGCGTCGCTTATATACCTCGGGTGAGCATAAAGGATTCCTTGATCCGTTCTCCCCTGAAAATCCAGTAGAAAAAGAATTCTGGCAAGGTGTTCTGAAAGTCACGCACAATCAGTTTATTGAGCAAGTACGCCTAGGTCGTGGTGATCGCTTAAAAGAAACCCCTGATATGTTCAGTGGTCTGGTCTGGTCTGGCGAGCAAGCAGTAGAAATGGGGCTAATTGATGGCTTAGCATCGACTAGTTCGTTAGTTAGGACTAAATTTAATAGCGAAGAGATGGTAAACTTCACGCGTCAGCCTGATCCTTGGGAATCCTTAATTCAAAAGTTAGGGGCAAGCATTGGTGCTGGTTTGGCGACAGTTGTGACCGCTCCTAGCTTGCAACTGCATTGATTTGCATAATAAATATCGAAAAAAGGCTAAATAATTTTGACACAGGATAAGCGGATGCCTATTATGTCGCCATCTATGGCTGAGGCAGCCTTACCTAAACGTTTAGATGCCATAAAATTTGTCGATAATGAGAAGGTTTTAACCGGATCATTAGATGTGAATTTATTTAAACGTTTTCAGGAAGCCGTCGAAGATGTGAATGGGCCGGTTGACTATAAACTGGCTTTTCAGCGTGATGCTGATGATCACATGTATATCGATGGCGAATGCTCAACAAAAGCTACTATGGTATGCCAGCGTTGTTTGGATGCCGTAGTACTCGAAGTGCAAGGGAAGTTCGAGATTGGATTAGCCTTCTCTGATGAGAAAGCGAAACATCTGCCCAAGCATTACGAACCAGCAATTATGGACCACAATGGAAACATTGATCCGTGGGAGTTGGTAGAAGATGAGCTTATATTAGCATTACCAATGTTTGCGTATCACGCAGACGGCGAGTGCGAAACAAAACAGCCTAAGGCTGAACCGGAACAGGTTGAGGTCACGGAAAAAGAAGATAATCCTTTTGCCGTACTTCAGCAGTTAAAATCGAAATAGCGTTAAGTTAGGAGCCTTCAAAATGGCTGTTCAAAAAAGTAAAGTAACACGTTCACGTCGTGGTCAACGTCGTTCACACGATTCTTTAGATGCTGCAACTCTATCTACAGATCAAACGACAGGTGAAAAACACCTACGTCACCACGTTACTGCTGACGGTTTTTACCGCGGTAAGAAAGTCGTGGAGACTGGTAACGACGAATAAGTCATGACGTTTACTCTTGCAGTAGACGCTATGGGCGGGGACTTCGGTCCCCGCGTTACTTTCCAAGCCGCGCAGCGAATTCTTGCCGAGCGTAGCGATCTATCGATTCAATACTATATATCCCAAACAGAACAAACTTGGCTAGAAAACGAAATTTCTAAGCTTGCCTCTGCCAGT
>CAWKOX010000011.1:0-5383 GCA_963851095.1 uncultured Gammaproteobacteria bacterium
TGTTAATTCTCAATTAAATGTTGTTTCTCAGTTTGATCTACAACACCAACTTCTTTTGCGAAGTTTTGGTGTTATATGGTCAAGCCTCACGGGCAATTAGTACAAGTTAGCTCAACGCCTCACAACGCTTACACACCTTGCCTATCAACCAGGTAGTCTTCCTGGGCCCTTTAGGAGACTCGAAGTCTCAGAGATATCTCATCTTGAAGGGGGCTTCCCGCTTAGATGCTTTCAGCGGTTATCCTGTCCGAACGTAGCTACCGGGCAATGCTATTGGCATAACAACCCGAACACCAGCGGTTCGTCCACTCCGGTCCTCTCGTACTAGGAGCAGCTCTTCTCAAATATCTAACGCCCACGGCAGATAGGGACCGAACTGTCTCACGACGTTCTAAACCCAGCTCGCGTACCACTTTAAATGGCGAACAGCCATACCCTTGGGACCGGCTTCAGCCCCAGGATGTGATGAGCCGACATCGAGGTGCCAAACACCGCCGTCGATGTGAACTCTTGGGCGGTATCAGCCTGTTATCCCCGGAGTACCTTTTATCCGTTGAGCGATGGCCCTTCCATACAGAACCACCGGATCACTATGACCTACTTTCGTACCTGCTCGACGTGTCTGTCTCGCAGTCAAGCTAGCTTATGCCATTGCACTAACCGCATGATGTCCGACCATGCTTAGCTAACCTTCGTGCTCCTCCGTTACTCTTTGGGAGGAGACCGCCCCAGTCAAACTACCCACCACACAGTGTCCTCGATCCAGATAATGGACCTGAGTTAGAACCCCAAATTGACCAGGCTGGTATTTCAAGGTCGGCTCCATGGTAACTGGCGTCACCACTTCAAAGCCTCCCAGCTATCCTACACAAGCCAATTCAAAGTTCACTGTGAAGCTGTAGTAAAGGTTCACGGGGTCTTTCCGTCTAGCCGCGGGTATACGGCATCTTAACCGCAATTTCAATTTCACTGAGTCTCGGGTGGAGACAGTGTGGCCATCGTTACGCCATTCGTGCAGGTCGGAACTTACCCGACAAGGAATTTCGCTACCTTAGGACCGTTATAGTTACGGCCGCCGTTTACTGGGGCTTCGATCAACAGCTTCGCCGAAGCTAACCGCATCAATTAACCTTCCAGCACCGGGCAGGCGTCACACCCTATACGTCCTCTTACGAGTTTGCAGAGTGCTGTGTTTTTAATAAACAGTCGCAGCCACCTAGTATCTTCGACCGACGGTCGCTTAGGGAGCAAGTCCCATCACAACCACCGGCGTACCTTCTCCCGAAGTTACGGTACCATTTTGCCTAGTTCCTTCACCCGAGTTCTCTCAAGCGCCTTGGTATTCTCTACCTATCCACCTGTGTCGGTTTGGGGTACGGTTTCTTTATGTCTGAAGCTTAGAAGATTTTCTTGGAAGCATGGCATCATCGACTTCGGAGATCGTAATCTCACCGTCATCGGCTCTCGGCCTTAAGATCCCGGATTTGCCTAAGATCTCAGCCTACCACCTTAAACCAGGACAACCAACGCCTGGCTCGATTAGCCTTCTCCGTCCCTCCATCGCAACATAAACAAGTACAGGAATATTAACCTGTTTTCCATCGACTACGCTTTTCAGCCTCGCCTTAGGGGCCGACTCACCCTGCCCTGATTAGCATGGGACAGGAAACCTTGGATTTCCGGCGGGGGAGTTTTTCACTCCCCTTATCGTTACTCATGTCAGCATTCGCACTTCTGATACCTCCAGCCTGGTTCACACCTTGACCTTCAACAGCTTACAGAACGCTCCTCTACCATGCATAGTAAACTATGCATCCGTAGCTTCGGTGTACAGTTTGAGCCCCGTTATATCTTCCGCGCAGGCCGACTCGACTAGTGAGCTATTACGCTTTCTTTAAAGGATGGCTGCTTCTAAGCCAACCTCCTAGCTGTTTTAGCCTTCCCACATCGTTTCCCACTTAACTGTAACTTTGGGACCTTAGCTGACGGTCTGGGTTGTTTCCCTTTCCACGACGGACGTTAGCACCCGCCGTGTGTCTCCCTCGATTGCACTCATTGGTATTCGGAGTTTGCAAAGGGTTGGTAAGTCGGGATGACCCCCTAGCCTTAACAGTGCTCTACCCCCAATGGTGATACGAGAGGCACTACCTAAATAGTTTTCGAGGAGAACCAGCTATCTCCGGGCTTGATTAGCCTTTCACTCCTATCCACACGTCATCCCCTGGCTTTTCAACGACAGTGGGTTCGGTCCTCCAGTTGATGTTACTCAACCTTCAACCTGCACATGGATAGATCGCCCGGTTTCGGGTCTACTGCCAGAGACTCAACGCCCAGTTAAGACTCGATTTCTCTACGGCTCCGTTAACACTTAACCTTGCCACTGACAGTAAGTCGCTGACCCATTATACAAAAGGTACGCAGTCACGGAACAAGTCCGCTCCCACTGCTTGTACGTACACGGATTCAGGATCTATTTCACTCCCCTCACAGGGGTTCTTTTCGCCTTTCCCTCACGGTACTGGTTCACTATCGGTCATCTGGGAGTATTTAGCCTTGGAGGATGGTCCCCCCATGTTCAGTCAGAATACCACGTGTTCCGACCTACTCGATTTCACTGCTTATAAGTTTTCGTATACGGGGCTATCACCCACTATGGCGGAACTTTCCAGAACCTTCTACTAACTACAAAACAGCTTAAGGGCTAATCCCCGTTCGCTCGCCGCTACTAGGGGAATCTCAATTGATTTCTTTTCCTCCGGGTACTTAGATGTTTCAGTTCCCCGGGTTCGCCTCTCATGGCTATGTATTCACCATGAGATACCTACCTTACAGTAGGTGGGTTTCCCCATTCAGAGATCTGCGGGTCAAAGGTTGTTTGCTACCTCACCGCAGCTTATCGCAAGCTACTACGTCTTTCATCGCCTCCAGATGCCAAGGCATCCACCGTGCACGCTTAGTCACTTGACCATATAACCCAAAACCACCTCGACAATGACAAGACATTGTGGAAGTATTAACGCTAAGGGAGATATTGTTTGATCAACTAACTGATATGCAATCATTTAATATTTTTTCTTTTACACAGTTAAAACCAAATTTAAAATTAAGTTTTAAAGTATAAATAGAGAATTAGCACTGAGATAAATAATCAATTTATAAAGTCAAACTGAACCTAAGTTCAATCCAGCGTCATAAGTTAATCAATAACTCAATCATGTATCCTAATTTTTAAAGAACGAATAAAGACATAAAGTCTTTATTAATTACACATTCAAGCAATTCGTGTGAGCACTTAGCCATGATTGGCTGAGAATATCGTTTAAGGAGGTGATCCAGCCCCAGGTTCCCCTAGGGCTACCTTGTTACGACTTCACCCCAGTCATGAATCACTCCGTGGTAAACGCCCCCCCGAAGGTTAAGCTATCTACTTCTGGAGCAACCCACTCCCATGGTGTGACGGGCGGTGTGTACAAGGCCCGGGAACGTATTCACCGTGACATTCTGATTCACGATTACTAGCGATTCCGACTTCATGGAGTCGAGTTGCAGACTCCAATCCGGACTACGACATGCTTTATGGGATTAGCTCCACCTCGCGGCTTGGCAACCCTTTGTACATGCCATTGTAGCACGTGTGTAGCCCTACTCGTAAGGGCCATGATGACTTGACGTCGTCCCCGCCTTCCTCCGGTTTGTCACCGGCAGTCTCCTTAGAGTCCCCAACTAAATGATGGTAACTAAGGACAAGGGTTGCGCTCGTTACGGGACTTAACCCAACATTTCACAACACGAGCTGACGACAGCCATGCAGCACCTGTCTCAGTGTTCCCGAAGGCACCAAGCTATCTCTAGCAAGTTCACTGGATGTCAAGAGTAGGTAAGGTTCTTCGCGTTGCTTCGAATTAAACCACATGCTCCACCGCTTGTGCGGGCCCCCGTCAATTCATTTGAGTTTTAATCTTGCGACCGTACTCCCCAGGCGGTCTACTTATCGCGTTAGCTGCGCCACTAAGAGATCAAGTCTCCCAACGGCTAGTAGACATCGTTTACGGCGTGGACTACCGGGGTATCTAATCCCGTTTGCTCCCCACGCTTTCGCACCTCAGTGTCAGTATCGAGCCAGTCAGTCGCCTTCGCCACTGGTGTTCCTTCCCATCTCTACGCATTTCACCGCTACACAGGAAATTCCACTAACCTCTCTCGTACTCTAGTGAGTCAGTTTTGAATGCAGTTCCAAGGTTGAGCCCTGGGCTTTCACATCCAACTTAACAAACCACCTACGCGCGCTTTACGCCCAGTAATTCCGATTAACGCTTGCACCTTTAGTATTACCGCGGCTGCTGGCACTAAATTAGCCGGTGCTTCTTCTGCGAGTAACGTCACAGCCAGCAATTATTAGCTACTGACCTTTCCTCCTCGCTGAAAGTGCTTTACAACCCGAAGGCCTTCTTCACACACGCGGCATGGCTGCATCAGGCTTTCGCCCATTGTGCAATATTCCCCACTGCTGCCTCCCGTAGGAGTCTGGGCCGTGTCTCAGTCCCAGTGTGGCTGATCATCCTCTCAGACCAGCTAGAGATCGTCGCCTTGGTAGGCCTTTACCCCACCAACTAGCTAATCTCACTCAGGCTCATCGAATAGCGCAAGGCCCGAAGGTCCCCTGCTTTCCCCCGTAGGATATATGCGGTATTAATCATCGTTTCCAATGGCTATCCCCCACTACTCGGTAGATTCCTAAGCATTACTCACCCGTCCGCCGCTCGACGCCTAGTAGCAAGCTACTTTCGTTTCCGCTCGACTTGCATGTGTTAAGCCTGCCGCCAGCGTTCAATCTGAGCCATGATCAAACTCTTCAGTTTAAAATCTTACTCAAAATAAAAACTAACTTTTATACTCACCTAATTAAAGTAGAGTTCGTGAGTTCTTATCTTGTTTTATGCTTTGATGTTATTAGCAGACCCTAATAAAAGAGAAGGCTGAATAACTGTCTCGGCTCAATCAAGGTAAGCACCCACACGAATTATCTGAATATGTTTTTAAAGAACGTTTCCGACTTCAGCTAACCAACTAGGCTTTGCTCGAAGTGGGCGCACATTATATATTGTGCGATTTTGAAGTCAAGGATTATTTTCATTTAACTTTCAGAGAAAGTAGAAGAAAAACAACATCTTATCTTCAGTGCTTAAAGTGACTTAAGAAGTCTCTTTAAGCAGGCTGCGTATCTTAATGATCCCAGCCAGAGAGTCAAGCGTTTATTTCCAGAAGATTTTCAAAAAATCCTTTAAAAACAAGACCTTATCTCAACTCAATCATAACTTCCCGAAGGCCGTTCTGTCTGAGCAGGCGGCGAATAATACGCTTATCCACAGCCCCGTCAACTGCT
>CAWKOX010000012.1:0-98541 GCA_963851095.1 uncultured Gammaproteobacteria bacterium
CAGTTAAGTGGGAAACGATGTGGGAAGGCTAAAACAGCTAGGAGGTTGGCTTAGAAGCAGCCATCCTTTAAAGAAAGCGTAATAGCTCACTAGTCGAGTCGGCCTGCGCGGAAGATATAACGGGGCTCAAACTGTACACCGAAGCTACGGATGCATAGTTTACTATGCATGGTAGAGGAGCGTTCTGTAAGCTGTTGAAGGTCAAGGTGTGAACCAGGCTGGAGGTATCAGAAGTGCGAATGCTGACATGAGTAACGATAAGGGGAGTGAAAAACTCCCCCGCCGGAAATCCAAGGTTTCCTGTCCCATGCTAATCAGGGCAGGGTGAGTCGGCCCCTAAGGCGAGGCTGAAAAGCGTAGTCGATGGAAAACAGGTTAATATTCCTGTACTTGTTTATGTTGCGATGGAGGGACGGAGAAGGCTAATCGAGCCAGGCGTTGGTTGTCCTGGTTTAAGGTGGTAGGCTGAGATCTTAGGCAAATCCGGGATCTTAAGGCCGAGAGCCGATGACGGTGAGATTACGATCTCCGAAGTCGATGATGCCATGCTTCCAAGAAAATCTTCTAAGCTTCAGACATAAAGAAACCGTACCCCAAACCGACACAGGTGGATAGGTAGAGAATACCAAGGCGCTTGAGAGAACTCGGGTGAAGGAACTAGGCAAAATGGTACCGTAACTTCGGGAGAAGGTACGCCGGTGGTTGTGATGGGACTTGCTCCCTAAGCGACCGTCGGTCGAAGATACTAGGTGGCTGCGACTGTTTATTAAAAACACAGCACTCTGCAAACTCGTAAGAGGACGTATAGGGTGTGACGCCTGCCCGGTGCTGGAAGGTTAATTGATGCGGTTAGCTTCGGCGAAGCTGTTGATCGAAGCCCCAGTAAACGGCGGCCGTAACTATAACGGTCCTAAGGTAGCGAAATTCCTTGTCGGGTAAGTTCCGACCTGCACGAATGGCGTAACGATGGCCACACTGTCTCCACCCGAGACTCAGTGAAATTGAAATTGCGGTTAAGATGCCGTATACCCGCGGCTAGACGGAAAGACCCCGTGAACCTTTACTACAGCTTCACAGTGAACTTTGAATTGGCTTGTGTAGGATAGCTGGGAGGCTTTGAAGTGGTGACGCCAGTTACCATGGAGCCGACCTTGAAATACCAGCCTGGTCAATTTGGGGTTCTAACTCAGGTCCATTATCTGGATCGAGGACACTGTGTGGTGGGTAGTTTGACTGGGGCGGTCTCCTCCCAAAGAGTAACGGAGGAGCACGAAGGTTAGCTAAGCATGGTCGGACATCATGCGGTTAGTGCAATGGCATAAGCTAGCTTGACTGCGAGACAGACACGTCGAGCAGGTACGAAAGTAGGTCATAGTGATCCGGTGGTTCTGTATGGAAGGGCCATCGCTCAACGGATAAAAGGTACTCCGGGGATAACAGGCTGATACCGCCCAAGAGTTCACATCGACGGCGGTGTTTGGCACCTCGATGTCGGCTCATCACATCCTGGGGCTGAAGCCGGTCCCAAGGGTATGGCTGTTCGCCATTTAAAGTGGTACGCGAGCTGGGTTTAGAACGTCGTGAGACAGTTCGGTCCCTATCTGCCGTGGGCGTTAGATATTTGAGAAGAGCTGCTCCTAGTACGAGAGGACCGGAGTGGACGAACCGCTGGTGTTCGGGTTGTTATGCCAATAGCATTGCCCGGTAGCTACGTTCGGACAGGATAACCGCTGAAAGCATCTAAGCGGGAAGCCCCCTTCAAGATGAGATATCTCTGAGACTTCGAGTCTCCTAAAGGGCCCAGGAAGACTACCTGGTTGATAGGCAAGGTGTGTAAGCGTTGTGAGGCGTTGAGCTAACTTGTACTAATTGCCCGTGAGGCTTGACCATATAACACCAAAACTTCGCAAAAGAAGTTGGTGTTGTAGATCAAACTGAGAAACAACATTTAATTGAGAATTAACACTAAGATAAAATCAAACATGTATCCGACCCTATTTGCTAAGTGCTGCAGTCTCCTAACCCTAACAAGTTGGTCGTAGACAGTAAGACAAACACAAGGCATCAAGGTTTGCTTGACGACAATAGCGCTGTGGAACCACCTGAACCCATCCCGAACTCAGAAGTGAAACGCAGTAGCGCCGATGGTAGTGTGGGGCTTCCCCATGTGAGAGTAGGTCATCGTCAAGCTCTTATTCTAAAAATCCCTAATCGCATCGCGGTTAGGGATTTTTTTTGCCTGAAAGAAAGTGGTGACCCGCGATGCGGTTAGGGCTTTTTAGAATAATGACGATGGGTCTCTCTCACTAATACAGGGCAGCGAAGCGGGCTTCTCCCATGTGATAGTGGGGCTCACGTGACCGAAACGCAGTTTCGCAGCTCAGTGAGCGACTGCCCATGGATGGGCAGGCCGGAAGGCGCACCATGGACGGTAAGTTAGGTTGCTGTCTGCTAAAACGGCTTCAATCTTTTATCTTTTCAGCTCCTTGTGTCACAAACCAAAAAAACCAAACCCAAACCCAAGCATCACCAAAGCCCAGCACCAGCACATTCATCCAAAGCCACGCCGTAAGGCAATCAGTCAGTGCATCGATATAGTACAAATAATGTTGATGAAACGGTCGAGTTATAATTCATAATCACAACAGAAGCTTTTAAAAAATTAATAGAAACAATGCCTTATAACTAGTACAACTGTTCAGTCTTGTTGGTAATTGGTTTTACCTATCGTGTTTGGGTAGGTTAATTGATTCCTCCATTCGACTTAATTGAAGTACTACCGTATTAATAACTCATAAATATCTTTTCTTTTTTTCCTCCCGTTGTTCAATAGGTATTAGTAAAGATCTTTGTTGTAAAGCGAAGGTCTCATAATAAAAATACAACACCACCGCCAGAGTTCAAAAATGCTAAATAATGTGAACAAAATATTATTATTCAGCCTTCTGTTTATGCCATTCGTTAATGCACAGCTAGTGCCTATAGAAGAGCATGAGTTGTCACAAACAATAGGGCAGGCTTTTATAAATGTTGATCGCCTTCAGACAGCAAGAAACTCATCTAATGATTTAGTAGATACAACAAAAATAACCTTAGGGTTAGATATTAAAACTTCTTTAAATTCAGATTTATTAGACTTAGGTAATTATGTACGCAATGGTAGTGCAGGATCTGATATTAGAATCAATGATTTCGCTTTAGGAAAAATTGATTCTAATGGTGCGATTGTACCATTTGAGATTTCAGATCCATTTATCGAGTTAGCCTTTGATACAGACGCATCTGGTAAAGAAAATCTTATTGGTCTCAGATTAGGTTTTGGTGGTGCTAAAGGAGCGCTATCTGGGAATATTGAGTCCTTAACAGGCAAGGTCAATGTAGATATTGTTGGACGAGCTGAGCCAATACGAGATGTGGCCGGATTCTGGAATAACATATTATTATCTGCAGCTGGCGTTTCTGATAATACTAGGCTTAGAGCTGCTGCAGAGCTAGTTCAGCCTAATGGTGTTCCTAATGCAGTTAGATCAACGATGGTAGGTATACCAAATGGTGACACTTTAGGGTGCGAGCAAGGCTGTAACCTTGGTGGCTTATCGGATTTTTTATTGGGTTTATTTGGATCCAACGATTGCGCAGTGCTAGGTATCGCCACGTGCTTCCCTATTGGTATCTATAGAACATTAGATGTTGGTACTAAACAAGCCGATGGTTCATTTACACAATCTCCCGGTTTGTATCTTTCTTTTTTATCAGAAAAACTTACCTGGGAACCGGGTACTCAACAGGCTGAAACCGGTGCATTTTTGAATGTTCCAAATGGTGGTCTTGAAGTTGATTTTCAGCAAGCGTTCAATGGTACCGAAAGAGTGAGAACCAAATATGTGGATGCCTATTATGATTAATATCCGACATACTATTTTTTTGATGGCTCTCCCTTCATTAGTTGCTGCTGATTTAATTCCTTTAGCAGATTCAACATTAAAGAAAATCGATGGAGAAGGCATTGGTATTGTTCTTGAAGATTTTGTCTTTCAGGCTGGAGAGCAAGTAAATGGAGGTACTTTTGAGATTTCTGGTTTAGAGAACTCAAATGGAGCGCCTGTTGTTTTTGGTATCTCGCAGTTTTATGTATCGGGTAGTAATAGTAATCGCGGCACTAATGTTATTAATAACCCCGTAAACCTTGGGCGACTTTTGTATCCTTATAATATTGAGTTGCGTGATGGTAATGATTTAGGTATTACAGATAAGGCTGTATTAGAGTTGGCAGCACCTGAAAAATTGGTAGATGAAAGTTATTTTCAAGTTTCTAAAGAAAATAGAACTGAAAGTCGATATCCGGGACAGCAAGTTGCATCAGGACAGAGAGTTGATTCGATCAGTGGTTTTAACAATTCTATTTTTTCATCTAGAGCAGGAGAAAGAGCTGACTTAGGTATTCGCTTTGATTTAGAAGTAAATGGAAGCAATGCTCAGTCTTTAGAGAATCATATCAAGGACCTTGCCATAGATGGATCGTATGTTCGTCTATGGGGGGGCGGAAACAGAGTCGAAGCCGAGATTAACTTGAATATCTATGCCTCGCAACTTGAGTTTAGGGCGTGTAATTCTTCAGGTGCTAACTGTGGAGATTCGGTTTATTTTAATGATATCGGTATTGAATCCCAGATTGGTGATGGCAGCTATCAGCCCGTCACGTTTGAAGTAACACCTGATGGCCAATTCTCTTTTCTTGTTGGCTCGTTAGAAGGTAAGTGCGCTACCAATGCTACAGGTGGTTGTGTTGCTGGCGCTGATAAAAATCGATTGATTGAATATTATGAATCTGGTCCTACCACCAATACATATATTGGAAATATAAATATTGGTGGCGCTGCAGTAAATACACCTGGAAACTTTGGTAGCTCCACTATTTCTAATTTACAAATTCAATACTTAGAAGTCACCAGTCATGACTTGTAATAGGATATATGGATCGATGATAAAAAAAATAATGATCATTCTGTGTTGTCTACCAACGTCTTATGTCTTTGCGCTAGAGCCTTTGGCAGAAGATGAACTGCAGCAAGTGCTGGGTCAAGGTGGGGTATACCTCTCAGGAGATATCACCATCAATGAAAACGGTGGTCCATTGAATGATGCATCCGATGCTTCAACGCCCGCAATCTGGCAGGCCAATTGTTCAGGTGCTTCAACCAATAAACGTTGTGGAGCACGTATTGCTGTTAATGCTGGTGATGGTGCCAATTCTGGTTGGCTAGTATTGGACAATATCCGGGGCCGCTTTTCTTTTGAGGGGATGACGCTAAAAACAAGAACCATTAATGATGGTTTTTCTGGAGATGGAGTTCTGTTTGACAATGATGTATTAGAAATAGGGCTGCCGAATAAAGTTAGTTATGGCGATGTAAGTTATACGCTTGCTAATAGTAGTAAGGCTAGACCAACGGATGTTGGCTTTAACCAAACAGATATTCTCAATGTTAAAGTCGATGGCGATGTGACTATGCGTGGTAATTTATTATTATTTCCAACGGGCACTCCATAGGGTTAATTGATATGAATTGTAATAAATTAATTCTCGCTATTATGGCGTCCTCCCTTTCTTCAGTTAGCGTCTCTTTGGAGCGTTTAAGCGATTCAACATTATCTAATGTACAGGGCCAGTCAGGCTTAACGATTGAACAAAGCCAATTGCTTAATATTGATGATCTAAGTTATATCGATGATGGAAATAGCCTGAATATTCAAGGGCTACGCATTTCGTCTCAAACTGATATTAATGCAAGCTCAAGTCAGCGCTATGTACTTGATATAGGCGCTGATGGTGCTCTTTCAATAGAAGCGACTGTCAATCCAACGCAACTGCATGTCGATGCGATTAGAATCAATAATTCAGTAGGAAGCTTTGGTGATCTGACTTTGAACTTTGAGTCGGTGACTAATTTCTCGATTAAAGGAATGTCAACAGGGGGATTGGAAGGTAGTTTTGCTACAGGCATATCAAATGCAGATTTGATTTGGCAAACCAATGGTCATGCTATGTCCTTTGAGGATATTGCCTTTAATGCCAGTATTGATAGCTTCACGTTTGAGTATGATGCGATTGACAATACCAAAGGCTTTACGCGTACTGGACTAGCGTTTGGTATGGATAATTTCGATTTTTCATTTTCAACCGGTGCACTAAGTTTGGCTGGAGTTAGTCTTGGTGAGCTATCTGGTGATTTAGCACTATCGGCGAATCTTCAAGTATTCGGTGGAGGCCGTTATGGAACACAAGGCTTAACCCTTCATAGTCAAGTCTCTATTTTGAGTGATCCTACTAACTATGTGAAATTTACCGATGATGGTAATTCGTTATATATGGGAAATTTTAGCGGCTCGTTGAATGTGACTAACCTCACATTAGATGTTGAATCTGATCATTTAGCGATGGGCTTTGATCAGTTGGATGGAGTATTCAATGCAGGAACGATTTTAATCGGTGACAGCTCACGGCCAATTGGTTCAGTCGAGTTAACATTCTTATTTAACGATGATGACTTGAACGGGCGCTACAACCGTTTTCAATTATATCCAGGCATTCGCCAACCAGATTTTAATCTCATGCCTACAGGAATCAAAACCTATGCGGAAGATTTTTATTCAGGCATGACTCCAGCAAGTGAAGGTTTAAGTTTGGCAACACAGTGGAATCTAGCGAATGCTGAGGTTGCTTATATTGATGATGGCCGTCGAGTGGTATTTAGCGGTATTGAAAGTTATGGCTCTGCGAATACAACCATTGATGTACGTGATCAAAAAATTGCGATTGGTATTTCTGATTTAAAAGGCTCGTACAGTATTGATGGTTTAAAGGTAGGGAACGATTCAGCTCAGTTACAAGGGGGGGCTGAATTGTTGCTCGCGCTTGAAGTTTATCAAGCAATGGACTTTGATATTGATGGTTTTACTGAAATTACTGCCGGAGGTGTTTCTGGTGGTGGTATACGCATTAATGGTGATTATTATTTCAGTAACGCCAATATAGGCCTGTCTGTTGATGAAAATGACAATGGTATATGGGCGACAGGGGTTAACTACGATATTCACTTACGAGACATTACTTTTGATGTAGAAGGTGATGGCATCCAAATTAATCGTGGTGAGCAGTGGAGTACCATGGATGTGACAAATCTACGCTGGGGTAATAAAACTGCTGGTCGTAGCTTGGGCAGAATTAAACTTGAGCGTTTTGAAAGAAACTCTTTATTAGCTATTAGTCCAGGTGGTGCGGGTGAAGTTTGTGTCGGTGCAGCAGCGGTATCCGCCGTTACGTGCGGTGCGGCGGGCGGTCGTTGGGAAGATCGAGGTGAGCAAGGTATGACGGTATCCTTAAAAGCAGCATTCTCTGATGCAGGCACCACTACAGATGGGTCAGCTCAAGCTCGAAATAGGTTTACTTGGGAGAATAATCGTAGTGAAAGTAGCCCTGGTGAATATATCAATGGTACTGGCACTCAAATGATTTTTGATAATTACAGTACCAATGATGGCCTTGGGACAAGCGATACAAATGGCTATGGCTTACAAGCTAACCTAAATATTGATGTATTTGAGACGAAAGTATTGAAAAAAACTGACGGAGTCGATGCAAATGGTATTGCTGGTGATTTAGGTGAAGAGCTAATTTATGATGATAGTTCACGTAATTCATATACTTACATAGCAACCCCTAATGAAGCTCAAAAAGCGCTTCGACCATTGGGCTTTGCTGTAAAAGGTAATGTGTCATTCAAAGAACTCAACATTGATTCAGTACAATTGAAGCATCCAGATGTTGTTGCTCCTCAGACAGTATTTTATGGCGTTGTCATGCAGAATCTAAATCTAACAACTAACTTAACAGCAACCCCCATTCAATAAATTCGCTCATTTCTTTTTAATATAACAGCACTGATGGCTCTCGAGGGAGCTATTATGGCTGTTTAAAAAATAAACGAACGTTTCTTTTTTTATTATTATTATTTACTGATAATATTCTTCTGCAATGAGTATCAGGCAAGCGCTAAGCCGTTAACCCAATACTTGAATAGTATCGATCAGAGACAATAATAATGACAAACTTCTCATCGCTACTGCTCTCTTTATCTTTCTGCTTATTTTGCGGATCGATTTCAAATGATGCAGTCGCCAGAACACTTACCGACGATGAACTACGTGCAAGAGCAATGGATCAGGGTCGTACCCTGCAATCACGTATTCGAGCGTTAAAAAAACTCTATTCATATATGCTTGTCGATGGAGAAATACCTTCGCGGACGACGTGTGTCTGGGATGTTTTGGGTAAACAAGGCCCTATTTATACATCGACGGTTGATCAACAACTACGGCTTAAGCACTACGGCATAACCATGGCCGTAGAAGCTTACACCGATGAACAAGACGTTGTTGATAAGCTTATCGCAGGAGATTGTGATACCGGCATCATCAGTGGTGCTCAAGCAAGGCAATTCAATGACTTTACCGGCTCTATAGAAGCCTTAGGCGGAGTGCCGAGTCGTAAGCATATGAAGTATCTGCTTCAAGTGCTGTCCAGTACCTATGCGCATAAAAAGATGCAGCAGGGTAATTACCATATTGTTGGCATTATTCCGATTGGTTTCAATTATCTCTTTACCCATAACGGTAAAAAACCGACGCTAAAGCGTACCTTTAGTGGTAAAGCCGCAATTGTTAATGGTGATGTTTCGCAGCATGCACTTTATAGCGCGTTTAATATGACGTTAGTTAATGGCAATAATGCTGCTGCCGCAGCGGGCTCATACAACCTAGCCGAGGCGGATGTTCTGATGGCTCCACTGGTTGGCTATAACATGTTTAACCTAGGAGCGGGATTAAAGCATGGATCAATTTTAGATTACCCTTTATCTCAAATGACGCTTCAAGTGGTCTCACGTATTGATCGAATTCCGCCAGAAGTTGGGCAGTTCTTACGAGAAGACTTATTTGTTAAGTTGAATATGTTGTATCGAGAAGTTGAAAAGAATACCCGAGAGATACCGCGGGATAAGATGCTTAAATTATCTGCTCGGGAAGAAAAGGTGCTAGCAACCAAAATTGCCTCTATTCGAGAAGATGTGATGAAGGAAGGCGGCTATAACAAAGGCATGATGAAATTACAGAAGAACATTCGCTGTAAAATTGATAAAACATTACAGGAGTGTAAAAAATAGGCGCTCTCACAGTATAAGCTGAGATGACGTGCAACTAAGCTGCCTTTAGCTGGTATTCATTAAATAAATAGCAGGTATACATGTTATTAATTTCAATTATGGCGTGAATCTATCTACTATACGCATCGTAGCAAAAAGGTTTGGTGCATTGAGACACGCTACGAGGTTAGCACTGGCCCCCACTCACATTATTGAAGGATTGACACATGTCAGCTTATCAAGACGATATTAAAGCCGCAGCGACAGTAATCGAAGCTGCTGGTAGCCCTTGGGAAACAATCAGCCCAGAATCTGTAGCTCGCATGCGTGCTCAGAACAAATTCAAAACTGGCCTTGAAGTAGCTCAGTACACTGCAGACATCATGAATGCAGACATGGCTGCTTTCGATAAAGATAAGACTAAGTACACTCAGTCTTTAGGTTGCTGGCACGGTTTCGTAGGTCAACAGAAGTTGATCTCTATTAAGAAGCACTTCGGTACTACTGAACGTAAATACCTATACCTTTCTGGTTGGATGGTTGCTGCTCTACGTTCTGAGTTCGGTCCTCTTCCTGACCAATCTATGCACGAGAAGACTTCTGTTGCTTCTTTGGTTAAAGAATTATACACATTCCTTCGTCAAGCTGACGCTCGTGAACTAGGCGGTCTTTTCCGTGAACTAGACGCAGCTCCAGAAAGCGAAAAAGCAGCTGTTCAAGCTAAGATCGACGCTCACCAGACTCACATCGTACCTATCATTGCTGATATCGATGCTGGTTTCGGTAACGCTGAAGCGACTTACTTGATGGCTAAGCAAATGATCGAAGCAGGTGCTTGTGCACTTCAGATCGAAAACCAAGTTGCTGATGAAAAGCAATGTGGTCACCAGGACGGTAAAGTAACTGTTCCTCACGCTGACTTCCATTCAAAAATCCGCGCATTGCGTTATGCTTTCCTTGAGCTAGGCATCGACAACGGTATCATCGTTGCTCGTACTGACTCTGAAGGCGCTGGTCTTACAAAAGAAATCGCTGTTGTTAAAGAGCCAGGCGATGCTGGCGATATCTACAACTCTTTCCTAGATGTTGAAGAAGTAACTCCAGAAGAAACTGCTCCTGGCGATGTTCTAATTAGCCGTGACGGCAAGCTAGTACGTCCTAAGCGTCTTCCTTCTGGTCTATATCAGTTCCGTCAAGGTACTGGTCATGAGCGTTGCGTATTCGATTGTATCGGTGCTATCAATGCTGGTGCAGACATGCTTTGGATCGAAACTGCAGTTCCAACTGTTAGCGAAATCGCTGGCATGATGGATGATGTTCGTAAAGTACACCCAGATGCGAAACTTGTTTATAACAACTCTCCATCTTTCAACTGGACGTTGAACTTCCGTCAACAGACTTTTGATTCTTGGGCTGCTGAAGGTAAAGACGTTTCTGCATACGATCGTGCTAACCTGATGTCTGCTGACTACGACGATTCTGAATTGTCTGCAGTTGCTGATGCTCGCGTTAAGACTTTCCAAGCTGATACAGCTCGTGAAGCGAACGTATTCCATCACTTGATCACTCTTCCTACTTATCACACAACTGCATTGTCTGTTGATAACTTGGCTAAAGAGTACTTCGGTGAAGCGGGTATGCTTGGTTATGTTGCTGGCGTACAGCGTAAAGAGATCCGTCAAGGCATCGCTTGCGTTAAGCACCAGAACATGTCTGGTTCAGACATGGGCGACGACCACAAAGAATACTTTGCTGGCGAAAACGCTTTGAAAGCAGGCGGCGCTAAGAACACTTCTAACCAGTTCTCTTAATTGAGGCTCTCTTAACAGAGAGTGGTTAGTTCGACTTACCCAGTAAGTCGACTGTTCTAAAAAAGAGGTCATCCTTATTTATTTAAGGATGGCCTTTTTTATGTCTGTAAGAAACTAAAACCAAGAGCAAAAAGTACTTTTAATAATACTTTGTAAGTGTCAGTTGATGAGAATAGAGATTGAGGGTTAGAGATTCGGGAAGTAAATAATAGTGGGGGATGGGTGATGCTACTAGGCAGTCCTCATATAAATCATAGCGCTTGCTAAGGAGTGACTTTACCAAGCTCTAGGGTAGGAGAAAATTCAAAGGTAGATCCAATCTCTTTTGGTATTTTAGGGTAGGGGTTAGCAGCGAGTGCAGCTTTCTTTGCCCAATCATCAATTTCTAAATTACCGCTGGATTGAATGACCTTCACACTGGTCGCGAATGATCCATATTCCAGTTTTATTTTTAAGCGAACCGTGCCTTGATACTCCGCACTGGCTTCTAAGCGCTGTCTCAAATACTGCTTCAGTACACGTCGATAAGAAGTATAGGTTGGGTCTTCATTGCCTTCAAGTGCTTCAACTTGTGCACGGCTATCGTTATTAACCTGACTGTCTTGCTTAATTTTTGCTTTAGCCTCATTAACCTTTGTTTTCTCAACTAGCTCCTTTATTTCAGTTGTATCAGTACTGGGTTCGAGAGTGTCTTCTATTATTTCTGCTTGGGTTTTTACCTTGCTAGGACTCTGGCTGCTAATGATCTCTGGAGCTTTACTCTTTTCTTTGGTTTGCGCAGTTTCTTGCTTAAGAACTTGTTCTTCAACGGCCTCCGTTGGTTCGCTGGCTTGAGATATATCATCATTGTGTTGCTGACTGATTTGACCTGTTTGAGCGTGCTGTACGAGTTCTCGATCTTGTTTATCGAGTCGGGCATGGATAATTGAACGTTCAGATAGATAAGGCTCAGGCTGCTCGCCCGATATCAACAGCAAGCCGTGTATAGCGATCGAAATTATAAGTGTTATGGCCAGCTTTGAGGTCGAAGATCGCACGTTTTTTAATCAATCCTTATTTTTTATGAATAACAGTTAGAAGTGGTTTAAACATGATAATAGACCAGAGTACTAGGCTCTATCTTTTTCAGCAAATAAGCTGTGCTAGCGGTAGGATTTATAGATTGAGCAGGGTATTATTAGTGCCTAAATTGATATAGGTTAATGCGTTTAGCATTAGCACACTTTCTACTCATTAATGGAGATTTAAAATGAGCGTATTAGTCGGTAAAAAAGCACCAGATTTCACAGTTCCAGCCGTACTTGGTAACGGTACTATCGTTGACGAGTTTTCTTTATCTGAAACAATTAATGGCAAATACGGTATCGTATTTTTCTACCCATTAGATTTCACTTTTGTATGTCCTTCTGAGTTGATCGCTTTGGATCACCGTATGGATACTTTCACTAAGCTAGGCGTTGAAGTCATCGGTGTTTCTATCGATTCTCACTTCACTCACAATGCTTGGAGAAATACTCCAATTAATCAAGGTGGTATTGGCCCAGTTAAGTACACTTTGGCGGCTGACATCGATCACGGAATCGTTAAAGCATACGATGTTGAAACTGAAGGCGGCGTAGCACTACGTGGCGCATTCATCATCGATAAAGAAGGTGTTGTTCGTTCACAGATCATTAACGATCTTCCACTAGGTCGTAACATGGATGAGCTAGTACGCTTGGTTGAAGCTCTACAATTCCACGAAGAGCATGGCGAAGTTTGTCCTGCTGGTTGGAACAAAGGCGATAAGGGTATGAACGCTTCTCCAGAAGGCGTTGCTAAGTACCTAGCCGACGAATCTGACAAGCTTTAAGCTATTCTAATAGCTTATTGATGTATGTCGATAAAAAGAGCCTCGCACTAGCGGGGCTTTTTTTTGCCTGTATAGCACTAATACTGAGTCGAAAGAATGCACTTATGATACAAATCAATGTGTAAGAACCAAGATTCTGTAATGATTTCTAAAACTTTTAGAGAATCAACCATGATCGACTTCCATCAATTGCCAAAAGTTGAATTAGACTTTATGAATACAGAGCACCAAGAAGCTGTTGATATTTATAATAAAATTGAACGAGATTATCTACTTCATGACGTGGACAGTGTTATAAGCGGGATTCTCGATATACAGGAACACTGTATCAGCCACTTTGCTCATGAAGAACAGGTGATGAAAAATAACTGTTATCCACCTCTCCAGGTGCATAAAGAAGCCCATGATAGGGTGCTAATGGAAATTGATATGGTGGTTAAGCAGCTTAAAAACCACAGAGATTTGAGTAAGATTGCCCATTATATAGAGCGAGGTTTTCCGAACTGGTTTTCACAGCATTTAAATACAATGGATAAAATGGCTGCAGAATTCATCAGTGGGCAAAAATTGAGAAAAGTAGGCTAGAGGTTTATTACTTTAATCATTCCTATGGGGTTACTTAACGAATTAAGCA
The DNA here is from genome assembly GCA_963851095.1 of uncultured Gammaproteobacteria bacterium. GTDB lineage: Bacteria > Pseudomonadota > Gammaproteobacteria > Pseudomonadales > Oceanobacteraceae > Oleispira. The sequence continues at coordinate 13,498 of CAWKOX010000012.1, forward strand.
AACCGCATGAAATCCAGATTCTGTCATAATGTACGCCGCTGCTTGGCTGCGGCTGCCTCCGTCACAATAAACGACATAATGAAAATCATGATTCATTCCGGCCAGCTTCTCGCGAATGCGATTAAGTGGAATGTTTTCACTGTTCTTTAAGGGGTTGTGTCGGAATTCTTCTGGGTGACGAACATCAATTAAAACAGTTCCAGAATCACCCTCATCCATTTGGATTTTGAGCTCTTCCATTGTGATGGACTTAATAATGGGCTTTTTCAGTAGCTCATCAAAATCTACCTTGTCTAAAACCATAAGCGAACCATTACTCGCCATTGTAACGGTCGCATTGCGCACGCTCTCAGCGATTAATGCATCTTCTCCGAAGCAATGGCCGGTTTGGATGGCCGCTAAAACTTTTTCTTTATGTCTGTCGCCTTGAGTAACAATGGCACGCCCCTGTTTAATTACGTAAAACTCATCACCCTGTGCAGCCTCTTGTACGATAATCTCCCCAATTTTTACTTCTCGTTCTTTAAAACGAGATAGTAACTTTTGGATATTGGCAGGGGGGATGCGTGTAAATAGGGGGGATGTTAATAATGCATCCATCCAGTCCAATGTCTCGACATTTGAATCGTCACTCGAGTCGTGCTCTTCGTTAGAGTCATCATCGTCTAAATCTTCTGAGAGCTGAGACCATGTTGTGACTAGGTCTAGATACTCACGATCAATGCTGTAGAACTGACATGTTGTGGTCGTAATGGCAGAAGAGCGATGTATGTGAGAGCTATTGTCTAAAGCAAGATAGTTATCTTCACTATCAGCAGTTACTTTTGTAACGTTAAAATTTTCATCAGCTAGGTCAATTTCGCCACTCATTAGAAAGTGGCACTCGTGATCTTTACTACCGCGCTTAAAGAGAATCTTACCTTTTTCTAATGTATGTACTCTAAGTTGATTGGTCAGATCTTTTATACAGGCAGCGGTTAAGTAGTCAAAAGGAATAAATCCTTTTAACTTATCTGAGTCTATATTGCTTGAAGTCGTCATACTTCTCTTCTTCAAAATGATACTGCAAAGGTAATCGTTCTTTTAACTATAGCTAATCTTAGTGGTTGGGTAAATTAATTAACAAATTCAATGCCCCTAGGGTACATTTTTTATTAAAACGAGCATCGGTTATTGTGTGGATTAATAGGCTATTCGCTTGGTAATATTATGTGGTGAATAAGATCTTTTGGCTGCTTGCTGGGGCTAAAGGGAATTCTTCCTAAACAGGGGGCTTGTAGATGATTTTTTAAGTAAACGAAGTTAGCTTCTTGTTCACTCATTTCAGGATCAATATGATTTGCGACCCAGCCGACGAAGTTTAGTTTAGTCGCAAGTATGAGTTGCTGAGTCAATAGCGCATGATTAATACAGCCTAACTTCATACCGACGACAAGAACGACGTCATGATTGAGTTGTTGAGCAAAATCCGCCAGTGTATGTTCATTATTCAAAGGCACTAACCAGCCTCCAGCGCCTTCAATTAAGAGAAGGTCAGCAACCTGTTTCAGCCCTGTTTGGCATTGTTCTAACAAGCTGTTTAAGGTCAGTTGGTTATTATTCAGCTCGGCTGCGATATGCGGTGCGATGGGTTGAGGAAAGGCGATTGGGTTATGCACTGCATAGTTTCTTTTAATACTGCTGGCCGCTTGTAAAGAGAGCGCATCCTCATTGTGCCATTCTCCCGAAGGGTTTTGCTCTAGCGACCACTCACAGCCAGCAGCGATAGGCTTCAAGCCAAACGTCGAAAGACCAAGCGACTGCGCTTTATACAATAACGTTGTGGCGACGAAGGTTTTACCTGCGTCGGTATCTGTTCCAGTGATAAATAGCTTCTGCATGGGGGGCCAATATAATAAATGTAGTAATGAATAAGGTTCTAGAATTAGCGCTTGCGTGCAATCACCCAAATTAAATCATAAGTCAGTGACAGTGTTGAGGGAGGCGCAGTTGGCTCCTCTTGTGCTGACTTTCTCAATTTAGAATGACACACATTACGGTATGCATCATCTAGCTTTCTCAATCGTTCACGGCCGCCCAAGCCTTGACGGCGGCCAGGGTTAACATTAGTTGCACCAATGGCTTTTAATTCTTTTAATAAACTGGATAAATTTTTGTGATGCTGCACAACTTCTTGTTGCTGACAGCTCTCAATATCAAAAAATTGCTCACAGTCGTTAATTACCTGAGATTTTGAACTGAAACTATTCACGTGTACAAAAGGGTCGACTTGCTGCCAAGCAGACTTTAATTCATGCATGGTACGGGGCCCCAATGTTGCGAAAGCAAATAAACCGCCTGGTTTTATAACCCGGCTAGCTTCACTAAACAGTTGCCGAACTTGTTCACTCCATTGCACCATCAGGTTTGAATAAATTCCGTTAAAGCATGCGCTGGCAAACGGAAGGTTTTCCGCATCGGCAGTCACTGCATGAAAGGGCAACTGTGCTAGTTTTTGATGGCTGGTGACAGACATTCCATGAGCAAGGTCAGCCCCGGTAATACGTTGAATGCCTTGTTCAATCAAGGTCGGCACGGCAAACCCTGTTCCGCAGCCCAAATCTAGCCAGTGCGATAGACCACTTTCCTGGGGCTGTGTAATAGGGGAGTTAATGAAAGAGCTCAACTGCTTTACTAGCTCTAAGGCCGAATATTGTTGGATGCGTGCAGCTTGGTCGTAAGATTGTGAGGAGCGACTGAATTGACTGGCGACTTGTTGCTTTGCTCTATGCGCATGAGCGGTTGCTAGGTTATTGTCTGATTCGCCATCAAGACTTGTTACTGTGGAGCGACCAGAAACGCTTGCCATGGCACTGTTGCTATTAGCTTGCTCGGATAAACAGGTTGTCATAGAAAGGGGCTCCGCTCCAAATCAGACTTATCAGAATCGCTCAATGACAAGGTCATTGGCAGATTTGAAGGTGAGCTGATTATAAATTGATGATATATGCTTCAGAACAACTTCTGGAGACTGAATAAATAATGCATGACAGGTATCAAATACCAACTCTGAGCGACCCTGGCCATGACTGTGTGGTGGTGCAACTAAGGCATCGTGCTCAGCAAATAAATGCAGGCATAAACAGGATGCCTTGGGCATGGCGGTAAAGTCGTATTGACCTAGCCAGCGTAGTTGATTTGCCATCGCACTATTAGGCTCTATCTGCTGATGGGCCAAATAACGAATAATGCCCTTCGGCGAATCAATACCTTGAGCGCAGAGTGCTAAAAATCGGATTTTAGTTTTTTGCGGAGTACTTTCGTAACTCGATACAAAATTATTAAAGCGTGTTTGAGGCATGCCATACGGCCACTGAGGTGCGCGACAAAATTTAGGCGCTGTGGCTAGGGTAATGAGTGCCGCAGGGACTGGTTGGCAATGCGCTACAGCCTCAGCCAGTGCTCCGCCCAGTGACCATCCAACTAGAATGGCATTCTTTGGCAGGGCTTTGCAGATGTCTTGCACTGCATCATCAAAATTTTCGAAGTCTTCCCAGCGATACCAATAATGTTGGCCTGGAAGATTGTGCGCGAGCTCGGTAAAAACTTCAGCTTTGAAGCTCCAGCCGGGAAACCAGACCCAAACTTGAGGGCTTTTACACTCAGAAGAAAATGCGAACTCAAGCGCCATAACCAGACTCCAAAATAGGTACTAAAGAGGTCAATAAATAATCGATGTCTTTTTCAGTATGGCTGGCGGTGAGTGTTATGCGTAATCGGGCACTGCCTTTTGCGACGGTTGGGGGACGAATGGCAGTTACCAAAATCCCTTGCTGCTTAAGCTGCTGACTAATTGCGACAGCATTAGCATCATCGCCGATTAATAGCGGCTGAATGGCGGTACTAGACGGCATTATGTTTAATGCTAAATGCTGTGCTTGCTGGCGAAAATAATCGATGTTAGCTGCCAATAACGCTTGCTGCTTGCCTGTCATTACAACTTCTAGGTTGGTCTGCATAGCACTCGCTAGCGCTGCTGGAATCGCTGTAGTATAGATATACGGGCGAGCAAATTGGATAAGGTACTCGATCAACTCTTCAGAGCCCGCAATAAAAGCCCCGTATCCACCCAAACCTTTCCCTAAGGTTCCCATGTAAATGGGTACTTGTTCAGCGGTTAAGCCTTGCTTGGCGTGGCTTCCGGTATGTGCCGAATTGCCTAGCACAGCAAAACCATGGGCATCATCAATCATTAATAATGCTTGATGCTGCTGACAAATAGTTGCCAGCTCAGCCAGATTCGCTTGATCACCATCCATACTGAATACCGCATCCGTCGCAACTAATGACAAACTGCTTACGGTTTGCTCATTTAATGAGCTGCTTGATGCAGTAACTAAAGATTCTGGCGCTGACGTTTGGTGCTGTTTGAGGAAGTGTGATAAATGAGCACCATCATTATGACGATAGCGGTGCATTTTGGCACTGCTAATAAGGCCACCATCAATCAGAGAAGCATGATTTAACTTATCTTGGTAGAGATGATCTTGGCGGCGGAGCAAGGTTTGTAAAACGGCTAGATTGGCCATATAGCCATTGGCAAATAATAGTGCACGAGGATAGCCGACAGACTCCGCTAGCGCTTGCTCTAGTTGCTGGTGGGCGCTGCTGTGGCCACATACAAGATGCGATGCACCACTACCCATTCCCCAAGCTTTAGCCGCATTACTTAAGGGCTCTGTTTGTTGCGCCAAGCCCAAGTAATCATTACTCGAAAAATTGAGCAAGGATTGTCCATCAACCAAAATTCGAGCGGATTGGGGGCTGCCCACATTAATGCGTTGGCGCCAAAGGTTATCTGCTTTGCGTTGTTGAACCGCTTGATGAATACGTTGCTGCCAAGACATGCTATTGAATAAATCCCAAACTCGACTTAATGAATATAGGGCATCATAATGCAGGGAATAAAACAGTCAACCTAGTTTGATGTTTATGGTTTACTAGTGGTGAATTACAGTTTATTAGTGGTGATTTACAGATGAAAAATACAGCGGAGCCAACCCAGCAATGACGACTCAGTTAGAGACAGACTTTAGTTTCAAAAAATCGACTTCAAAAGCGTTGGCATATGACCAGCAGCACATATGGCATCCGTATTCATCGATGAAGAGACCTGAGGAATTAAATGCCAGTGTCGCTAATGAGCAGGCTGTTTGGCCAGTTGCATCAGCTAAAGGAGTGTATCTAACCCTTGCTGATGGCACGCAATTAATCGATGGCATGTCTTCTTGGTGGTGCACTGTTCACGGATACAGTCACCCTAGAATGGTCAAAGCGATCAGTGATCAAGCAGCATCATTGTCACACGTTATGTTTGGTGGCTTGACTCATGAACCAGCAATCAACCTTGCCCATAAATTAGTGCAATTAACTCCGCCTGGTTTAAATAAAGTATTTTTATCTGATTCAGGTTCGGTTGCGGTTGAAGTCGCTGTAAAAATGGCAATTCAATATCAGCAAGCGCGAGGGTTATCGGACAAAACTAAGTTAATCGCACTTAATAAGGGCTATCACGGTGATACATTAGGGGCGATGGCGTTGTGCGATCCGACGACGGGAATGCACCATTTATTCAGTGGTTTATTAGCACAACAATATTTTATACGAGAGCCAAAAATAGCATTTGGACAGCCCTGGGATGATGACGATATTGAACCACTGCGTGAATGCCTTGAGCAAAATCATCACAATGTCGCGGCATTAATTCTTGAACCCATCGTTCAAGGTGCAGGGGGAATGCGATTTTATCACCCAAAGTATTTAAAGCAGGCGCGCCAGTTATGCGATGAATATGACGTACTGTTAATTGCAGACGAAATAGCAACCGGCTTTGGCCGCAGTGGAAAATTATTCGCTTGTGAACACAGTAATATAACGCCCGATATTCTCTGTGTAGGAAAAGCCCTTACGGCTGGCTATATGACCTTAGCTGCAACGTTAACCACAGACTTGATTTCCGAAACGATCAGTGGAGGTGAAGCTGGCTGCTTTATGCACGGTCCTACTTTTATGGCGAATCCTTTGGCTTGTGCCGCCGCCAATGAAAGTTTATCTTTATTGATTGAAAACGATTGGCAGGCGCAGGTTCAGCGCTTGGAAAAAGGCTTGGAAGTCGGTTTAGCCCCTGCCAGAAAACTGGATGCCGTCGCGGATGTTAGAGTCTTAGGGGCTATTGGTGTGATTGAAATGAACGCTGCGGTGGATATGAAAAAAATTCAGCCAGCATGTATCGAACAGGGCATTTGGCTACGCCCGTTTGGCAAGCTGGTTTATATAATGCCTGCCTATGTTATGTCTGCGAAAGAATTAGAAGAATTGACAGCAGGTATCCTTAAGGTATTAAAGTCAGGAGCATTTTAATCAAAAAAGTGATAATTGGTTAAAGGTTGTTCAGCGAAAGGGCTATAATAATACTGTTACAGCCGATCTGCCTGTGCTGTATCCATTCTTTATTAGGTGACTGATGGTAAAGGATGCGAGATATGCAGTTGTCCCGCTGCATGCTCGGGTTTAGCTCTCGAATTTGCGATGCTTATTTCTGGATCGTAAATCCGGGAGTTTTTTTATTTCAGTAATACTCTTTTCATTTTTCATTCTTTTCTCTTTTTTAATTTTATTGCAAATTGTTGTTTACTTAGCTTTTTTCTTTGCTCTATTCTTTTTTATTTCCCATTGAAATCTCGCTATAACATTATAGAAGCTCTATCTTAGATAAGCGTTTCTATTAGGCCGTTGTTGTACTTTTTTCTTGATCCTAATTACACTGGGCTTTCAATTTAAAATGTAATTCAATTTTATGGCAATTGTTTGGCAAGACACCCGTGATGGGGCTCATTATCAAGTACGAACGGCTGGAAAAACACTGCGTTTATATACGAATGGGGTTTTACACAGCCAATATAATCCGGTGAAAACGTTAACCGGGAGTGTTTGGGATTTGTTATTTTTGCCATCATTATGTTTAACATCAGAGCGCACACGGCACCCCATCAGCTCCAGTACTCAACTAAATATTAAACCGCTTAAAATCTTAGTGCTTGGCGTCGGCGGTGGTGCCGTGTTGCATATGATGAATGCATTTTTTAACTGTGAAAAAATAGTGGGGTTAGAATTGAACCCAACTCATATAGAAATCGCAAAGCGTTATTTTTCTTTAAATGAAGCAGTATTCGAGTTAATAGAAACGGATGCGATTGAATGGATCGAAAATTATAATGGCGAAAAATTTGATGTCATTATTGATGATCTTTTTTACGAAGAAAGTGGAGAGCCTATAAAAGTTGCACCGCCAACACCGACTTGGTTTTATCACTTGTATCGTCATCTAATACCGGGCGGAATAGTGATCATGAATTTTATCGGTCGCCCTAGTGCCATGAGCGCTGCCCCTTTGCATGATAGCAGTGTTAAAAAGCTTCTTCCCTATGGAATCCACCTCACGACACCGCATTATGATAACCATGTATTGGCTTTCTCTAACCGTCCTTTAAACAGTCAATTAATACGAAAAACCATTAACCAACATAAGAACATTAAGTCATTAAAACAGAACTTACGCTTTTCATGTCGAGCGCTTAAATACTAGGAGCAGAAGAGTAAATAAGCAGAATAATAGCGGGAATAATCATAATGTAAGCTAGCATTAATCCACGCCAGCGAATGTCGATATATCTTAATCCCATAAAACGATCAACGACTATCTGACTTTTAAAAACGGTAATCACGAGCGCAAAAAGTATCAGTGATTGGGCTGCAATGCTTTGTTGTGATAATACAACGGCGGCTAGTGTTAATAAAAGTAATACGACCCAGTTAAAGGTTAAGGTTGCTGTTATAGAACTCTTTGGGCTTTTCTCTGTATGAATCTTCATTGCTAATAACCTAAATACTATAAATCTAAAGAATGTAAAACTAGATAATGTAAACCAAAGGAAAAAGAATGATCCAAAGAAGGTCAACCATATGCCAATAACTCGCGCCTGACTCTAATGCGGATAGATCAGAGGTGACATATTTTGGTTCGTTTAAACAGACTGCCAAAATAGCGAGTACGACCATCCCCAGTAATACATGCATAAAATGAAAGCCGGTAGTGAAAAAATAAAACATATAAAAATTATTGGTCGATAGATCATATCCTTGCCCGATGAGTTCGCTGTATTCCCACATTTTAGTAACTACATAGATACTCGCTATCAAGATAGATAGCCAAAACCCTCGACGGCAGGCAAGGGCATTACCCGCGACCGCTGCTTTGATGGCAAGGGCTAAAATATAACTGCTAGTGATGAGTGCTAATGTATTGATTAGGCCAGCAATGGGATGAAGAGTAGCTTTACCCGCATCAAACATCTCAGGGTTTCGACTATCCATCCAAGCAAAGCCAATAAAAAAGACAGCAAAAACTGTTAGTTCGGCAAAAATAAATAGCCAAATAGCAAGGTCTCCAGGGAGTTCTTTTGGCTCAGAAGTGATTGCTTGTAGGGCCGCGGGTTGATTCATGATCTAGCATCTCTTTAATCGATCGTAAAACTGACAACGTTTAAGTATCGACTATAAATCAAGTGCGCCTAATGTATCTTGAGGCTAATCAAGATACAGGGTTATTTTCATCTAGAGCCGTTTTAGCAAGTACTAATTGAGTCAATACTATTTTAGCCAGAGATGAGTAATTTAGTGCGAATAAAAGACAGGGTATAAAGCGTGATAATAATCGCGCATAGCACGTCAATCACCGGGAACGACCACCAGATACCAGAGATCCCCCATAGCTTAGAAAAAGCCCATAAGATAGGGAGTAATAAAATATAGTTATGCAAAATGTTTAAGAATATCGCTGATTTAGCAAAGCCCAATGCTTGAAATAAAGCAGGGCATATCATGCTAATACCTGTGGTAATAAAACCAATAAATACGATGCTCGCAATCCCTGATGCGGATAAAATAAGGGATAAGTCTTGGCTGAATAATTGAAATAAATAATGCGAGCCAAAGATCATGAACAACGACCAAAATAGTGAATAAACAGAGCTCAATGCCAGTGCGATCTTCAAAACATGAACGACTCTATCGTGGCGATTAGCGCCGTAGTTAAAACCTGCAAATGTCTGAAAGGCAATCATCATCCCTAATACGGGCAAAAAGATCAGCATAAATGTACGATTTAAAATGCCATGGGCGCTAATAAGCAGTTCCGCTTGATCACTAGCAACGTGCACCAAGGTTAAATTGACTAGGAGTAACATCATCGCGAAGCCCATATAAGATAGTAAAATGGGTAAGCCTAATACTAGAACTTCTTGGTGAATCTTGCGGCTGAAACGGAAAAGTTGGCGGCTGATAAAGATCCTATCGCTGTTAGTTTTTAGCAAATATAAGGCATACAAAAAGGCTGAGGTTATGGAAATGGCTGTCGCCCAAGCTGCTCCAGGAACGCCCCAGTCAAATACAAAAAGAAATAGCGCATCTAAGGCAATATTCAATAAGGCCATTGAGGCCATCAGTTTGAAAACCTGAATATTCAAGCCTTGTGAACGCAGTGCTTCACTGAGAATTCCGTGGCAAAAGCTGATGATGCCGATGGTGGCAATGGGGGTAAGGTATTGAATGGCGAAAGGCGCTAATGAAGGGGGCAACTTTAGAATATCAAAAATTTCAACTCGGAATAGGATAATAACAATCGAAAGAAACAGTCCTGTGGTAGCTGCAAATAGGAGTGATGCGTTAAATACTTGGTTAGCCTCTTCATAACGGTTTGCACCTAAATAACGTGAAATAGTCGATGCCATGCCACTGCCCATCATGGCACTTAGGCTGATCATGATCATCTGAATAGGGAACGCGGCTGAAACACCGCCAATCGCATAAGTACCTACGGCACGACTTATAAAAATAGCATCGACAAAATTAAAGAGGCCGTTGATCATTAGGCCAAAAATAATAGGCAGGGACATTTTAATAAACAGCGGAGCGATTGGCGCAGTTAATATAGGCGAAGCGACTGTCGACACATTTTCAATTGACGACTGTACTTTGGGAGTTGCGAGAGTCATGGTATAAAAATCATCTGTTGTGGGCGAAGCGAGCACCTAAAAATCAGCGCCAAATAATTAGTATCATTATAGCAGTAACCACTATAGCAGCACTTAACGTAGAAAAAATATGACTGAATTTCATGATCTATCAGAGAAACTCTTAAATACCGGCGATCAGTATTGGGGAAACCTAGGGTATTGGCAGGCAGAAGATGATTATTCCATGGCCTGCAAAGGGCTGGCTAATCAGTTAGCGGTTGCCGCTGAGCTTAATTCCAGTAGTCGTATTTTAGATGTTGGTTTTGGCTGTGGTGATCAATTATTGTTATGGTTAAACGAGTACCATGTTGAGTCATTGTGCGGCATTAATTACTCTTATAGTCAAACAGACCTAGCTCAGCAGCGTCTAGTCTCACATGGCTATTCTGATACCGCTGGCAATGTCCATAGCGCTGATGTGGGTAAATTATTGGATCTGCCACAGCTAAATACGGCTAGCCTAGACCAAATTAATACCGTATTAGCGCTAGATTGCGCTTACCACTTTCCTTCAAGAGAACAGTTCATTCGGGATGGTTTTACGCTATTAACTGAGTCAAGCAATCCCCAGCCTAAGAGAGTTGTGCTTACCGACATTGTGCTTGCAAAAGACTTAAACCAGCTCTCTTTGCATAAAAAGGCATTACTGAAAGGTATGTTATGGCTGTCCAGAATTCCACAACACAATATCGTTACCGAGAAAAACTACATCAGCACACTGCATGGCATAGGTTTTAAAAAGGTCGATAGTAAAGAGATCAGCGAGTTTGTATTTTTGCCTTTTGGGGCTTGGTTAGCATTGGAAGAAAATAGAATCAAAGAGGCGGCAAGTAGTCGCTCAATATGGCTAAAATATAAAATCACCACTGCTTTTCTTGCTTGGGCTTATAACAATGACGTTTTACGCTACGTTATATTTTCTGCAACGTTGAAATGAATAGCCGTCATATAAGTGCTGTTTATAGCGGAAAATTATTTGTAATCGAAGAACTTTCTTTGATCAATTCCAGAGCTTAAAGCATTAACTTTATTCGGATGCTTATGCTCTCTCCAGCCCGAAACATGCTTACCAATATTCACATGTGGAAACTGAACGTCAGAATCATGAGGCACGTCTAAAAAGGTTAGCAGTTGATCTAAGCTGTTTTTATCGCTCAGGTTGATGACTAATAAATCCTCTCTCTGTTCAAAATACGTTAATACCTGTTCTTTATGTATCTGGTAGCACTGACTTAGATGTTGCTCAGTAAAGGCCGTTTCATTAAGCACAAGATTTTTTGCGGTGTATCTTGTAGAGGCTTTATTCGTCACGGAAGTATTTTTAGAGGCTTTAGTCTGCGGTTGAGGAGGAATATACAGATCGAAGGTTTCATTAAAACTGCGTTTAAGAACAGGGTGAAAAATTCCCGTTTTAGGCGCTAGGTTTTTCTGCATTTTTTTGAGCAGCATTTGAATGGATGGAATCCATTGCTCTGGTGCACGGTCTAGATAAACAAACTTTGAATTTGGATATAGCGCATCCAGCTCTTGGTAATCACAAAAGCAGGGAGAATCAGAAATTACATCGGCTAATTCAAAGGCCTGCTTGGTATAAGCGGTATGAGCGACCTTGAAGTCATAATCCAGCATTGCAATGCTAATGCTGGTGGTTCCCGTTCTGGGTAAGCCAATAATGAAGAGCTTATTCATGGTTTCTATAAAGGGTTTCTATCTAATAAAATATTGCTGATATTAGCATAGAAACCGCTCATAAAGCTCGATATAAGCCCATGCTTAATACCGAGAGACTATAGAACAGAGTTAAGCTTGAAAAATAGTTAAACCTATAAAATAGTTAAACTAATAGTGAAGAAGAAATCCGGCCCAAATCAGTTTCAGTCTCAGAGGTCACTTCTATCGGTATAGCAATACCGTGGTCTGAAATATTTCTGAAGGCTCTAATATGGGGCTGACAATCCGCTTCGCGCCAAAAAATAGCGGCACTAATTAGTTTTGAGGTCGTGATGACGTCTTTGTTGGTGACTTGAACAAGATAGGAATTGATTTTAGTTTTATTCACGAAGGTCGTGACTTTAATAGCGAATGGCATTTTGCTTCCTTGCAAAGTAGAGCTTGATAATACGACAACGAACATACTAGTCGTTGAATCTTTAGATTATTTAGAGATTATACCTTAAAAAATACTAAATTCAGCATCGGCTAATATTTTATTTGTAAGCAGAGGAAGAATAGTAAAAATGTATGGCGTTATTTGTATACGCATGCCTCTTGAATGTCTTTAAGGTCCTCGAAGACTTTTGATGAAGCTCCTTAAAATAGAAGCTTCAAAGGCCTTTATCCTACTTTTATCTAGCTTTTATTTATTCGAAATACGCCGATATTACGAGTGCTTAGTTTATGGATTTGGCTATTCTTTAGCTTAGAAGCTGATTATAAAGGCTGATTACAGACCCTGGTGCAGCAAAAGAATAAAGACGATAGGCACTTAATATTGATTCGAATTAAAGTAATAATACTTTGGCTGCTTTTAATGATCAGTCATTTCGCTCATGCAGAAATTTTTAAATGGGTAGATAACCAAGGGCGGGTCCAGTTTTCTGATGTTCCCAATACCAAGGCCGCTAGCCAATCTTTAAACCAACAAACTCATTTAACTGATCATAAAGAGATAGTCAATAAAGAGCCGAAAGATCTCAACGGCATTGCTCAGCAAATGAAGAAAGAGCGTCTTGCGCGGGATAAGGCTAAGAAAAAACGAGCAAAAACTCGAAAAATTAAACTAAAAAAGCATCAGAAGCAGCTTGCTGCTGCAAAAAAGAAACAGCTGGCTTGCAAAAAGGCAAAACAAAAGGAAGACGTCGCTTTTCGAAAGCGCACACAGCAGCAAGGGCTGCTACAAATGCGTAAAGCGCTCGCCAACTACGAAAAAAAACGTGCAGCACGCCGCAAAAAATGCAGTCGTTAGATTGCCTTCAATTTTTTCATCGCACCTTCTTTAAAATCAGCTTTAAGCTCAGGAATGAATATGAAAATCTGTAGCCCGCCAGCTTTTGAAATTGATTGCTCAATGGTACCGTTCAATAGCTCAATGATAATAGTTTTTACTTGAAACATGCCAAGCCCTAGTCTCTTATTCGAGCCTCTAGACGTAGTAAAGAAAGGCATAAATAACTGATCAATTTCATCGCTGGGTAAGCCAGTCCCATTATCAGAAAAGGTGATGGATAAGCCATCATTAGACCGATGAAGGTGAATGTTAATCTCTAAATCATGTTGCTGGTTTGAAGGAAAGTGATCCCAGCTATTGGTAATAAGTTGATCGAATATTAGATTAAACGCCGTAGGGTAAGACTCAAGAGCTAAATGATCAGGTGTTTTTATATTAAATAAAATACTTCTCTTTGTGCCATTGTCTAAATTGCTTTCGGCTTCTATGTCTACTTTGGTCTTAAATAGGGTCGTTTGATCCATAACTAACGCGGACAAATCAAATGTACCTTTTGGGTGATCCCCTTCGTTAATTTTAATATTTCTAAAAACATGCGTGAGGCGACTTAACGCTAAAGTTGATGATTTGATCGTAGCGATCGCAACCGCTTGATCACTGAGTCGATCATGAAAATCAGAGGGCTTAACCGTGGCTAGATCAAGTTCTTTTAATTGATCCCCCAAATCGGTGAGGTAAGAATTAGAGAGCGAAATGTTACCAATGGGGGTATTCATCTCATGACATACACCCACAATGAGCTGTTGCAACTCAACCATCTTCTCTTGCTTTTCATGAATCAGATCATGCTTTGCTTGAATACGATCTAATTGCAGTCTTTGAATACGAGCACCGAGCGCTAATGATAATAAAATAATCTCAATGAATGAACCGACTTGATAGCCGTACTGAGTAAAAAAGTTGCCGGGTAAGATACCCAAACTACGTAAATTAGCGGTAATCATGCCCGTAATAAATACGGCCCAAGCCAAAGTAAATAAACGAGCGGCGGATTGCTTTTTATTCCAATACTTCAAACTTAGGAAAAAAGCAGAAGCGGTGATAGTAATATTTAACAAGTTCTGAATCGGAATAAACAGCTTATAGGGAATAAGGGGGATTAATATTAACGTTAATGCCGCAAGCCCTAGCAGAACATTAAAATAATTATTAATACGCACATTATTTTTTAAATTCAAAAAATTAACCACAAACAGAACAGTGAAAATTTGATTGAAGGCGAAAGCGACTGGCATGGCAAACGTATTCATAACCGGAGAATTAGGCCATAATAATTGAAATCCTGAGCCTTCATAGGTCATATGAAAGAGTGCAAAGGTAAGAATAAAAACGCTGTAATATAAGTAGGTTTTAGAGCGAGTCATGAAAAATACAGAAAAGTTATACAGCATCATAGATAACATGAGTGTTAGGTAGCCACCGCGAAAAAAATCATTAATCGCCAGATAGTCATCGAGGGATTTTTTATCGATCAGAGAGATTGGTAGCTGATAAGACCCTTCGGTCATTACTTCAATGTATAAATAATTTAAGCCAGGGTTGAGCACAGCAGGGGTAATAAAGTTCGGATTGAAACGGGCTCTATTATCAAAAGAAATTCTATCGCCAAGCTGTGCGGTCTGACACTGCTGAGTAAGCTTTGTAACGATTTCACTATCGCATAGGTACACATTTATGTAGTCGAGTGGCGGGTACGTAATACGTATATACCAATCTAAGTCGATTTGTTGGTCTAAATCGGTTTGTTGGTAGTCGATAACGGCCTTAAACCAATAAGGTGACTGACTGAAGCCTAGATTAATATCACTGCTATTATGGGATTTCCAATTCTGCTGTTGACTGATTTCCTCTAGAGGTTTGCGCGCCTGACTCTCTTGCCAGTATTCAACAACATGGCCAATTTCATGATTGCCGGCTTGATTGAGGGGGAAACTTGCTGCGTAGAGATTGGGTGCGCCAAAAATAACGAGGAGGAAAAAAATTATCAATCGATGACCTTGCATGCCAATCCTTTGCTTTGCAGTGATATATATTTAATTTTAACAGTACCGTAAATAGTACATTTAACACTACATTACTTTTCACTGTAAAGGCTGTTAATAATATCACTAATAGCTCTATTTCATTAACGTCTAAGAGTTTCTTACAGTGCGTTATATCTTAGCCTAGCATCCAGTGAATACTGCTGATAGGCAACAAATATTCAATCAGATTAAAGCAATACTAGCCTTGGGCTCTCGCATTGATTAATCTAGGTGATTCGAATTTAACTGGCATTATTATTTGTATGTTTTTTGAACAGGAACGGGGGCAGTTCTTTCGCCCTTTAACGAGCAAGTATCGCGCTCAGGTATTAGAATGCCTCAAAGAGCTTTACCAACGGCTATATAGCAGCAGCAGCGCTGACTATGGTCAGGCACTTCAACGTGATGTAGTGATTGAAATATTTCAAGAAGCGTTAGTGCGCGCGCCTATTTTAGCAGATGGTGATGATGCGGATGAGCTGGATAAATTGGCTAATCCAAAGATTAGCGTCGCAAGTACCGTTAAAGGTATCAGCAGTAAAGAAACCACAAATAAAGAAACCGCTAACAAAGACAGCACTAGCAAAGATAGCCGTTTTCGCAATAGCCGTGAACAAGCCAGCTGGGTCTTAAATCAGTTAATCGAATTTGGTTGGATGGAAAAGCAAGTCGACGAAGCGACCTTGCAAAGCACTTTTGCTTTTAGTCGGTATGGCCGTCAGTTTGTCGACCCATTCATTTCAGAAAGTCGAGCTTCTGCTCGTACCCGTCATCGAAATACTCGAAATACCCGAAATTCTTTAGAAGCATTTTTAGAGCGTGGAGAAGTCTATGATTTACTGGATGCTTACGAGTACTCCGAGCGAATTATTAGCGATTTTACCGACGTCATTTCCGAGCTCGAAGAACGTAAACGAGATCTTGTGCGTGAGATGGAAGATCAAATGTTGGTGCAACGTGCCAGTGAAGATTTCTTCGATTTTATGGAAAAGCGCTTTCAGCCCGATCTAGCCGTCCGCTTGTCGGCGGATAACGTTGAAAAGCACCGT
Source organism: uncultured Gammaproteobacteria bacterium (assembly GCA_963851095.1). Classification (GTDB taxonomy): domain Bacteria; phylum Pseudomonadota; class Gammaproteobacteria; order Pseudomonadales; family Oceanobacteraceae; genus Oleispira. The sequence continues at coordinate 29,690 of CAWKOX010000012.1, forward strand.
GACCGCATTAATGAATTATTGGATCAGGTGCGTAATAAAAATAAAACGTATAAAGCCAAAGCAGAAGGTCGTTTACGCGATTTATTACCCGAACTCGTTCAGCCCGGTACTTCGGTGCTGTGGACTATCTTAGATGGCATCGAGCAACGCATTCGCAATGCCAGTGAAGTCATGCTGCCAGCCTTACGCAAGGCACTACAAGGATTTACAAAACGCGCAGATATCATTATTCGTCAGATGAGCTATTTGGCCTCTCAGCAACATAATGATGTACTTAGTGTATGCAAACGCCTCGCAGAACTAGACCCGAAAGAACAGAATAAACAATTGGCGGCCGCAGGCCAGTTAATGAGTGTGCCTGAAGTCGCGCTAGTCGATCCGGCACAGGTCCGCTTGGCTGCACCGCGTAAACGCAGAGTGATTGAAGCCGACCTTGATGAGGGTAATGAAGCTTTCGACATGGATGCACGTAAAGATATTTATGTGCAGCAAGTATTGGATCAAGCCTTCTTCATTAATAATAATTCGTTGCGCAGTTATATGCAGAAGCATCTATTAGCGGGCAAGGTTATTTCAACCAAAGATCTCCCCATCGACAGTGCAAAAGACTTTTTGGCCGTTGCCAATGCGATTGGCTTGGCATCCACGAATAGCCTGTCGTCAGATTTCGAGTTTGTCATGACCTATCAAGAAACTGAAGGCGGAAACCTTAAACCGGGTTCAAGTGAATCGCTGTATTTCAGTCAGAAAGACCACTTTACAGTGGAGTTAATTAATAGCGACCGTAGTAAACAAGCTGGCGCTCAATAGTAGAGAGAAAAATAATGTTGCAATTTATTGAGCAAAAATTAGAGAAACAAGGCCTAGACCGCCGCGAGCTGTCTGAGTTATTAATTCGATTATTGGATTATGGGGTGATTTGTCGTGATGAAAGTCAAATTGAACAGCAGCTTTATGATCGCTATTTGCGTTTAGAAGAAATTGTTGCCGACTACCTCGAATTAATCGGAGTGCGTGTTCAGCACGACAAACGCTTTCAATTCATCCGCTTGTATCCGCCGGGTGCACAAATCCCAGGTGTGCAAGATGAACCGAATGCCGTGCAAAGCCCTGGCTTGCGTATGCGCTTAAACCAAAATGAAGTCGCCTTGATTTTGGTATTGCGCGCGCAATATGACAAAGCCCTACGTGAAGGCCAAGTGGATGAACAAGGCTGCGTGATGGTCTCGCTAGAATCTTTGAGCATTGCGATTAAAAACCTATTAAAGCGCACGTTGCCAGACAATATGACCGAGCGTAAACAGCTTTTTCGTCGCTTAAAGCAATTACGCCTTATCCAGCTTTCTAACGAAGATCGTTTAGATGATGGTGATATGTGGATGCGCATTCGCCCAATGATCATGAGCTATGTGAGCGAGCAAGTCTTAGTCGACCTGATTGAAAATGAGCAGGATTTGTCTGGGATGTCCGATGAAGACAGTCAAGAAATCAGTACTTCAGAAAACGCCGATGGCGAAGATAATGTTTCTGAAACTGAACCCGTAGAGCTTATATCAGAAGAAGCTACATCAGAAGAAGCCACATCAGAAGACGTTGAAGCTTCAGAAATTGAAGTCATAGAAGAAGCGCAATCAGAAGTAGAAGTTCAGTCAGACAAGCCGTCTGAAGCTAAGACAACCAGCTTGTTTGCGGAATAAGGAATAGAGCGTGTTTTTAAAGAAATTTGTATACGTTAACTGGGGCAATATCCCCGCATTAGAATTTGACTTTGGACCGATCAATTTATTATCCGGTGGTAATGGCTCAGGTAAAACAACCGCCGCGGATGCGATTCAAACCGTGATGACCGCCGCTCATGATACGTTATTCCATTACAACCCAGGCCAAGACGAAGCCACTCAGCGTGGACGCGGTAAAAACGTTCGTACACTGGCCTCTTATGTTCTTGGTTGTGATGACGGCAGCTACGCTCGTCCAAATGGTGCGATCGGTTATTTAGCAGCAATTTTTCATCCTACCGAGGGTGAGTCCGGAGAAGCCTTTACGGCCGTTTTAGGTATCAGTGCCTCGATGGAAAAATCAGGCAACCAAGTGACCGCCCGTCAAAATGACTTACAGTTCTATATTGTTGCTGGCGAGCAATTAACTCTATCGGATTTCTTACAAGAAGACGCCGAAGGTAAGCGACAGGTTATTGCCTTAGATAAAATCAATAACCATTTTAAGCGTCGTATGGAAGCCAATAATATCGAAAAGTACGATACTAAAAAGCAATACCTTCGTCGCTTATACGGTGCTTTACGAGGCCGCCATGATGCGGTATCTGAGCGCGAAGCAATGAACGCTGCACGTACTTTTTCACGTTTTATGGCCTACAAGCCGGTGAAAAGTATTAACGGTTTTGTGGCCAATGAAATTTTAGAAAAGAAAGATCTTGGCGATGCCATTCGCTCGGTTTCTGATTTGATGAAAACCATCTATTCGATGGAATCTGACGCCAAGCGCCTGCAAGAAACTATTGATGTTTTAAGCTCGACCAAACAAACGGCTAAAACCTATATTGATCAATGGATTGATTACAACGTACTGGAATATACCGCGGCAAAAAGTCGATTTTTAAATGATCAGCAAATTTATTTAAAAGCGAAAGAAAAGCAGCAACACTTGCGTGATGACTTATCCACCGCGGAGCAAGAGCGTGAGCAATCGCAGGATCGACGTAGTCAATTACGCGAACAGTTAATCGCAATGGAAGCGCAGCGTTTAGGCATTGATGCGCTGCAAGATAAAGATAAATGCGAACAAAAAGTAGAAAGTGGCAAGCAGCAATTACAACAGCAAGCCATGTTGTTATTAGAGCAAGACAAGGCGTCACAGTTTTCTTTACAGGCGACTGAATCCTTATATAAGTCGCTGCAAAAATCGACGATCTCGGTCGACCTACCTTCTTTAGGTCAGCGTAAACTGATTGAAATGGCCAAAAACGTTGCTGCGATTGCCAGTGACGGTGCGGTTGATTTTCCGACCTTACTAGGCAAGGACTGGGTTGATCTAAGTCCGTTAGAAGCACACTTAGAAACCGCCCAACAAAATCAACAACTGATGAATCAATGGCGCGAGCGTTGGTTCAGTGGTGAATTAGAAAGCTCTGGTATTCCACTACGTGATCAACTGGCCAAGCTGGTGGATCGACGTGAGCAGAAAGTCCAACAAGTTCAGCGTCAGATTGCACAAAAGCAAAATGACATTGATAGTTTAGAAGCACGCGAGCTTAACTACCCGCACTTTGTGCGCATTGCTTTAGAGACCATTCGTCGTGAATGCCCACAGGCAGAGCCGTGTGTATTGGCTGATTATGTTGAAATTACTGATTCAGAATGGCAAAACGCAATTGAAGGTTATGTAGGCGGTGCACGTTTTAGCATCATCGTTGAATCGGAATATGAAGCAGAAGCCGCTCGAATAGTGCGTTCGATTCAGGGTGGTAGCCGTGCTCGCGTTGTACAAGGCAGTAAGGCGAAAAAAGATTGCGATCGCATGAAGTTAGCCGATAACTCCATCATTAACTTGATGTCGTTTGAGCACGCAACTGCGCGTCATTATTTACAAGCCAGCTATGGATCGGTTGAGCAGGTTCGAGATGTCACCGCATTGCGTCAAACTCGCCGCGGAGTAACGAAAGAAGGGCTGGGGAGTGGTGCTTATTCTATCTACCGCTGTGATTTAAATGATGCTGAGCTAGTATTTGGGCAAGGTGCCCGTGAGCGTGCGTTAGCCGCTAAACAATCTGAACTGGGTAGCTTAATAGACCAAGCTAACGACGCTCAAGTTAGCGCGCGACAAGCACAAGATATCTTGTTAGCCGTTAATAATTTACGTCATGTGGTTTTTGCTAACTCTATTAAAGACATGCTAGAAACTCACTACCAAATTCAGCAAGCAGAAGCGGCCTTAGCCAAAGTTGATCTGTCCGACTTCACCGCGCTTGAAGAAGAGTTTACCGTACTGAAAAAGAAAGGGGACGAGCTGGATCAGCAAATCCAACTATTGGACGGTACAACGGGGCGCATCGAACAGCAGCTTAAAGATAGCGAACGCTTATGTAAGAAACTAAGCGACCAGCAAGAAGAAACATCGGATATTGCCGATGGCAAAGAAGATAACTTGCGTAAAATTGTCAGTGTTTGGCCAGAGTTTGATCCTGAAACGCGATTAAAGGAAGCCGATGAAGAAGCGGCGAATAGCCCAGCAGACTCTATCGAGAATCACCGCAAGTCTGTGTACAGTGAAATGAATGCCAAGGTTCATGAGATAGAACGCAATATTGCAGAACATAACCAAACTTGCCAAACCATTGATGCCATTGTTTACGATCCTAATTATCGCGAAGAACATGGCGTCCCTTTCTTTAAAGATGTGTGTGGTTTACAGCGAGAAGTGGATCGTGTGCATAACCGTTTACGCAATAACATCTTGGTTGAAAAACAAGATAAGTTAACCGGTTTAAAAGAAAGTTTTAATAATGCGTTTGTGACCAATCTTTGCCACTCGATTTATCAGTCGATCAATGATGGCAAGCGGGTATTAGAAGAGTTAAATAAAGAGCTCGCTCATCATAAATTTGGTGCCGATAAAGAAGGTTATTGGTTTGATTGGGAATGGGTGCCTGAATACAAAGAGTACTTCCAATTCTTTGATGAAGTCATTAAATCGCCAAGCTTAGGTGACGGCGCAACGTTATTTGATGCCGGTTTGACTAAAACCTCGCAGCGAGTGCGTGATCAATTAATGGCCATGCTATTGGATGAAGACGAAGTCAAAGCGATGCGTGAATTAGAGCGTATCTCGGACTATCGTAATTATCGCGCGTATGAGATTTACAAGCAGCCGCTGAATAAAGATCCGATTGCGCTTAGCCAATACGGTACAGGCTCTGGTGGGCAGTTAGAAACCCCCGCGTATATTATTCGCAGTGCCGCCATTACTTCAGCGTTCCGCTTTAACGAAGGCGATACCCATTTGCGCACCGTGCTGGTGGATGAAGCCTTCTCTAAAATGGACGAAACTCGCTCTAAAGAAGTGATTAACTACCTGACCGAAGCGCTTGGTTTGCAGTTGTCGTTTATTATGCCAACCAGTAAAGCAGGTCCATTTATGGATCTAATCTCTAATCAGTTTGTTTTCAGCAAAGTTCCGCTGGCCAGTGGTGTGAAGAAAGGTGAACTGCAAACTAAGGTATTGGTTGATCGCCAAGAGTGTAACCAAGACCGAATTAAAGAGCTGTGGGCCAACCATAGACAGTCAATTCGTCATCAGGCAGGGCTCGATTTTATGGAGGAGTTTGCTTAATACACGCCTCTTTCTTATTGAACTAATTGTCCATAAAGACTCAAAAAAGCCCAGTTTTACTGGGCTTTTTTGTTTGTTAACTCAGGTTTTCAGCGTTTGATTCTACGCCAAACGATTGCTTCTATCATTGAGAAAAAATAAGTACCGCCGCGCTAAGTGCTATAAAAATTAATCATGGGCCAGTCTAAAGGTGATAAAATACGTTGAAAATTGAACATCTCATCACCAAATGTGTAAAATGCGCGCCTCATCTGTAAGGAAAAGTTGTGAATGACAACGTTAATACCAGGACAGCAGTCGACTTCTGAGTCCGATATTGAAGAAAAATCTGTTGAATTTCCTCAGGAATCCGTGAGTAAAGAAAGCGCTGCCTTAAATGAAGTGGCGGCTCAGAGCGAAAGCGCTGCGCCAGATATCTCTGCTCCTGTCGTAACCTTACAGGTACATCCTTGGCGATCTGCGCTTTACGAAGAACTGCATAATCGCCCGTCGCCTATCATCGAAGGTGTTTGCCAAATTACCCACTTTACGGTGATGCTGGGTGATGCGAGTCAGGCGCTTTACGAACATATTGTAGATTTGTGCAAACGTTTTAGTATGCCAGCACCAGCGGCAGATTCATCGTGCTTGTACTTAGATTTTGGTGGCTTTGAATTACGCTGGGAACGCCATTTAGAGTTTGCTAATTTTACCTTTATTTGTCCTAACGTAGAGCCGTTTTCAGCGGATGCGCTCTCGTTTATTCCAAAAGATTGGCTAGCCGCCATCCCAGGTAATGTCGTGGTCGCTTTGCATTTGGCATTAATTGATCATGAACCAACGGATGAAGAGCTGCATAAATGGTTTGAAGGCCAGCGTTGGAATGGTGCCAATGTTGCATTTGATCGTGGTGCCGCATGGACGGCTTTTAAGCTGCATAGCGATGGCTTTGGTCGAATAGTTGCGCATGGCAATAAGCTTAACTCTTACCAAAAAGGTCGTTTGGTTCAACGGTTAATCGAGATTGAAACCTATCGCTTAATGTCACTATTAGGTTTACCGATTGCTCGAGAATTAAACCCAGCAATCACCCAAATAGAAGAAGATCTTGCGGTACTGAATCAGCGTATTGCTGACATTAAAAATGAAGATGATGAACGACTATTATTAACGGAACTGTCTCAGTTAGCGGCTAATATTGAGCAGCACCGCTCAGATACTAATTTTCGCTTTTCGGCCACCAATGCCTATCACGATTTAGTCGGTGACCGCTTGCATCAATTACACGAGTCCCATATGGATGGCGTGCAATCTCTGCAAGAGTTTTTAGATCGACGTTTAAGTCCAGGCATTAAAACCTGTCAGTCGGTGCGTGACCGTTTAGAAGATTTGTCGCGTCGTATTCACCGCACCACCAGTTTATTAAGAACCCGTGTGGAAGTATCAATTGAAGCGCAAAATCAAAATCTACTGGCCTCGATGAATCGTCGTAGCCATTTACAATTACGCCTGCAGCAAACGGTTGAAGGCTTGTCTGTGGTCGCGATTGGTTATTATGCATTGTCTTTAATGGGATACGGCCTTGATGCCGCTAAAGCATTAGGCGTTCCTGTGAACAAAGACATCGCCTCTGGTATTGCCATGCCGATTGTTTTAGGCGCAATATATTTGGGTATGCACAGCATTCGCACCCGCTTAACAAAACAAAGTCATAAAGCCACGAAAGTAAAGAAAACGGATAAGCCAAAAAAGGCGGAGTCAAAACACTCTAGCTAGCAAATGCTGGCTAGAGAATGCTAGTGGCTCATTTATTGGAAAGCCTGAGCACTTATTGGAAAAACTAAGTGTGGCAAACCTTTGCCGCATTGCCTCCTCTTTATATTAAACGGCCACTACCCAGTGGCAATATAATGACACTTATACCGTTATCAAATAATCAATCCTTCAAAATCTTCAAAAATTCCTTACTGTTTAGCTTGATAGCGGCTGAAAGGCAGAGGTAAGTTGTTGAAAAAACACAACTAATATTTGTTGGTGTGTATCTTGCTGAGTACTGAACAAGTGTATTCAGTTAGGATGTATTCATGGACATTAATAATCAAGCTCAGTCTTATCAAGGCTTGCTTAACATGCTCAACGGCAAGCCAGCTAATGACATTGGGTCAACCAGCCAACAGCGTATTGTTGATTCTTTACCCTATTCCAGTGATAGCACTGCAGACAGTGTTTCTTTATCTTATAAGGGGGCCAAGCTGGGTATGATTTCCGCCGAATATTTTTCGGGTACGGTTAAATCTAGCGATATTCCTAAACTCACCGAACGTTTATATCAAGATGGTTTCATTAATGAGTCTGAATACCGCGCCTTAGGTGGGGTGAAGGCCGATGAGCCGACGTCTCAGATTGCCCAGTCGGTTAATTTTCTCAATGATTTTATTATGGGAGAAATTGTTGACGGTGATTCCGAAGGCGCTAAAAGCCTGATGTTGGCGGTAGATTCACTGCAGAATATGGACGAGCAGAGCAACTTAGATTCAAGGCGTAAAGAAACTGAGGCCTATGAGTTTGTTAGCAGCTACACTGAATTATTAAAGGAGACGAATGCTCCCTCCCATCTTATTAAAGGTTTTGAGCAGGTCTTACAGGTTTTTGAAGCATTGGATACGGTACGAAAAAATGAGCTACAGACAGGGGCGTTGGCCAGCTATGCAAGTGTGCAAGACACTCTTAATGATTATCAAGATGAAAGAAATTCGTAACCTAAGCTCAGCTAAGCCATTTATTATGCTGCTCTTAGCCATGGGGAGTAATGGTGTGGCCCAAGCTGCGATGCCATACTCTGATGGGCAGCAGGTCGGTATCCATATGGGTAGCGAAAGTTTAACGTCGTTAGAATCTGGGCCAGGAGATACTTTTTCTGCCAGCCAAAAGTCTATAATACTGCCTTTAGAGCAAAAGAGTCGTCGTAGAGAAAGCTTTAGCTCTCAGTTTCATCTTGATATAACAGAATTCGATTGGCGCGGCTCAACCGCTGCGCAAAAAGAATATATATGGCTATCCATGCCCATTCAGTATCAACAGCAGAGAGATAAAAATACTTTATTTATGTTGGACTTTGAGCCAGGTTTCATGACCGATGGTAGCAACATTGGTATCGATCAAATAGGACTAAATGGTTCTGTAACGGGCCGTCGCCTGCTGGGTAATGGCGGTTTTTGGCAGTATGGTTTAACGGTCAATCGTGCATTTGGTGATTATAATGTTCGCCCTTTGGTATCGGTCGGATTTCAAGCCTCACAGCGAACTTGGGTAGAACTGGGTTTCCCCAATATTAATGTTAAACATCGCTTATCAGGTGCGTTGAAAAGTTATTTCATGGTGAAGCCCGCGGGTGGCGTGTGGAAGGAAGAAATTAAAACAGATACGCTCAAAAAAGAAGTTAGTTTGCAGTACAGCAATTGGCAGGTGGGCCTTGGCGCTGATTTTCATTGGCGAGAGTCGTTATGGCTTAATGCCGAGATAGGCCAGCTTCGAAATCGACGAGTGCGTGCCTTTGATGATGGCGGGGCTTTGGTTAAAGCAACACCTGGGCAAAGCCGATATTGGCGTATTGGTGCGAGCTTGAAGTATTAGGTTTATGGTTATTTACTGGCTTAGTCTGCCCTAAGCCATTAAACTGCTTCTTTTCATATCGTTAGTAGAAGAAGTTTCAATGTTAAACCTCGATGCACTGTCTCAACTTAAGTCACTAAAGCAAGAAATCCACTCCAGTATTCCTCGTCATGAAGGCAGGGTGCGCGCAACCGGTGGTCGTTATGGCTTTGTGAATACCGACGATAACGAACAGTTTTTTTTAAGCCCAGACGAAATGGATAAAGTCCTGTCGGGCGATATCATCGCCTTTAAAGTCGAAGAGACGAAAGACGGCAAAAGCCAAGCGATTATCGAAAAGCTAATTTCATCTGTTCAAGATGAGTTTATTGGACAATATATTGTTAAAGGTAAGGGGCATTTCATTTCCCCTGACCATCCAACGTTTAACCGTTGGGTTTTTGTTCCTCCTGCCCAGCGTAGCGGTGCCAAAGATGGCGACCTAGTTGCCTGCAAAATTTCTCAACACCCTTATCCTCACGGCAAGGTTCAAGCGCAAGTTTTAAACGTTATTGGTCAAACTAACGATCGTCAAATTGAAAGTAATATGATGATGCGTAAATGGGATCTAGCGGGTGATTTTTCAGAAGACTGCCAGAATGAAGCTCAAGCCTTATTATCCGTTATGGATGAAGCGACTTCAGCCGACCCTCGAGCGGATTTAACCGCTGCTAACTGGCTCACCATTGATTCGGCGATGAGCCGTGATTTAGATGATGCGTTGTGCTGTCAAAAAACGGATACGGGTTGGGCTTTGCAAGTCGCTATTGCTGATCCGAGCTGCGCGATCAAACCAGGCTCAGATTTAGATAAAGAAGCTTTGCGTCGCGGAACTTCGAGCTACTTTATTGATAACATGATTCCAATGTTGCCGAGTGCTTTATCTGAAGGCGCATTCTCGTTGCTACCCAATCAAGTGCGTCCAACCTTGGTATGTCACTTATCGATTTCAGAGCAAGGTGAGATTACTGACTATCGTTTAGAGTCTGCACTAATCGAATCAAAAGCCAAATTAAGCTATGTCCAAGTGGCTGCATTCTTAGACGATGCCAGTTCGAGTGATGAGCAAATTAATGAAGTTATCCAGCCGGTATTAACCGATTTAAATGCCTGCGCGATTGCATTGAATGGTTTCCGCCGTCAACACAATCTAGTGTTAGATGATCGTATTGAGTACAAAGCGTATTTGAATGATCAAGGTAAGATTGATCAAATTGTGCCATCGGAACGTAATGTTGCCCATAAGTTGGTTGAAGAGTGCATGGTTGCGGTTAACCGCAGTGTTGCAGACTTTTTAGCGCAAAAAGAACACGGCTTATTTATTCAGCACGCAGGTATTCGTTCAGAGCGCCAAGGCGAAGCTCGTGCATTAGTAAAAGAACAGTTGAAGATTGCTAATCCTGAAAAAATCTCAACGCTCGAAGGCTTTATTGAGATTCAGCAGTTGATCGCCGCGGGTGACCCAGAAGCAGAAGGCGGCAAGTTTGAATTACCTTTGCAGGCAATTTTAGCGCGTCAGCTAGAGCGCAGTAAATTTGGCACCGAGCCTAAGCCTCATGTAGGTATGGGGTTAACCGCTTATACAACCTTCACGTCGCCGATTCGTAAGTACAATGATTTATTAGTACACCGTCTGGTTAAGTCGTATTTGTTTGATACTCCAATGGATGCCATTGCAGCGGATGTATTAGAGCAATTGGGCAAAGCACAAAATAATAGCCGTATGGCTGCTTGGCAGGCTGATCAGTGGTTAAAAGCTGAATGGTTACTGCGTCAGTTTACGCTAGAGAAAGAATCAAACAGCGTAAGTAAAGAAGGCGTTAAACGTACGGGTAAGATTGTACAAGTGAACAGCGGTGGGTTTACGGTTCGTTTGGATGATTGTGGTATTGAAGGTCAGATCGATGTTCGTCGTAACAAAGACTGGAAGTTTGATACAAAAACCATGACGCATAAACACCTAGAGACAGCGTATCGTTTAGAGCAGTCGGTAACCGTTACGATCGCAAGCATTACACCAGTATTGCGTGACGTTAAATTCAACTTGGTTGAAGCGGCTGAATAGCGCGAGCTTTTCTAGCGGTTGTTATTAACAGCGCGTTAATCAACCGCACGTAAAACTGCACATGTAAACGCACATAAAAAAGGGCTTCAATGAATTGAAGCCCTTTTTTTGTTTCTGCCTTTTGAGACGTTACATTAAGAGTCTTTACTCTCAATCCAAAGATCAACCTGCTGTTCTAAAACATCTAAAGGTAGCGCGCCTTGCCCTAAAATCACCTGATGAAATTCTGGTAAGGAGAAATCTCTGCCAAGCGACTTCTTCGCTTTATGCCTTAAGCGCTCAATCTCTAGTGCGCCAATTTTGTAGCTGGTTGCTTGCCCTGGCATGACTAAATAGCGTTCAATCGCATGAATCGAGTCTTGCTCAGAAAAAGGCGTATTCGCTAATCGATAAGCCAGAGCTTGTTCCTGAGACCAACCCTTTGAGTGTAGACCTGTATCCAAAACTAAACGCACTGCTCGCCATAGCTCCATAATTAATTGGCCATAACGTTCTTCATTTGAGGTATAGCCACCCATCTCATCCGCTAGCTTTTCTGCATACAGTCCCCAGCCTTCGCTATAAGCAGTAAAGCTCATTAAGCGACGGAAGCTTGCTAGGTTTTGATTTTCACGGGCGAGGGCAATTTGCATATGATGGCCTGGTAACGCTTCGTGGTACGCCAAGGCGGCTAGGCGATACTTGGGTAAGTCGTGCTGACGCGAAGGGTTTACATAATAAAAACCCGGGCGCGAACCGTCGAGAGCTGGTTGCTCATAAAATGCGATAGGCGCACTTTTTTGGCGATATTTAGAGACTGCACGAACAACAATTGGGGTTTTAGGCATTTCTAAGAAACTCTGATGCAGGCGCATCGACATCGCGGCAACTTTATCTCGCTGGTAGGCAATAAAATCTTTTTCGCCTTGCTCGTTCTGCTCAAAACGCTCTGAACTGTCTTCCATCCAAGTAAAGAACGTTTTTAGATCCAATGTATCAATAACAGTGCCTTCGACATCGGCTGCTGGGTAGCCTAAAGGTTTTATTAACTTACGAATTTTCTTCTGGATGCGCGCCACTTCTTTTAAACCAATGCTGTGTATTTGGTCGGCCGTTAAATTGGTCGTGGTATGGCTTTGCAGTAGCAGTTGATAGTATTCCTCGCCTTGCGGTAGGTCGCTGATCGCTTGATGCTTTGGTGCTCGTAAGGCCTGTTGTTGCAAGAAAGAAATTAAATCTTTATAGGCTGGTAATAGAGATCGTTGCAATGCTCTTTTCGCTTTGTTCAGTAGTACTTTGTCACTACTGGCAAATAAATCTAAGCCATCGATTTTTTTATTAAAATCTTTCCAAATAGGGCTACTGCCTTGGTTATCAAATGGGGCACCTTTTATCACATTTTCTGCGGCTTCTATTACATAAGGATAAACAAATTGAGGCGCGATAATACCAGCGGCCTCCGCGACTTCTAGGCGATTAATCAGCTCACTGAATAGATGGCGAACACCATTAATACGATCGATGTAATCGTGAGCTTCTTGAATGGTATTAATGCTTTGGTAGTTAATCAGAACATTAGGAATGCGTGTATGCCAGCCGCCCATTTGTGAAAGGGCATAGCGGTGATGTTCGAAAGGCGTAAAGAGTAAGTCTTGCTCAATATGGTGCAGCAGCAATTCATACGATAAACGGCTATCAGGGTTGAGGGCTCCCTGTTCTAATTCAATCAGCTGCTGGCGAAAGTCTTGAAGGGTCTCGATGTATTCTTGCTGAGCAGCAACCGATATGTCATCCCATTCAAACTGACCAGGCATGGCTAAGGTACTGCGTAGAACAGGGCTAGAATCAATTTGATATTGGTAATATTGCTCGAATATCGTTTCGGCCTGCTGTTGAACAAGCGCTTTTTTCTGTTGGCTATATTCTGGAGGGATTATTTCGGGCTCGGTTTTTAACGGATTAAATTGGCAGGCCGCTAAGCTCATCAATACAACGGACGCGAGGCAGAATTTTATTGTGCGCAGTGGATAAGATGATCGTTGGGTTAAAGCTCGATATAGCATGAAAAATCTCTAAAATAATAGACTAAAAGCCCGCTATGAAAATACACAGCAAACATGGGCGTAAACATAAGCGCAAACATAAACGCTAACATAGCTGAAAGGCATGATAGCAGGAGGCTGTTAGCGCAACAAACCCAGTAAGGTATTTTGAAATAAATGAAAATTAGTATTCAAGCTTTGTGCGGTTAAAGGGTCTTGAAATTTGATCGCCGCCTCTATGGCTTCAAAGGTGCATAATCCTTGCTGATTTTTACGCAACTTGAAATGGCTCTCCAGAGTTTCACCTTCCGTTGTCTGGATGCTTACTTTTGGTAAAGCTTTAAGCCAAGGGCTTTGGCGCAGCATTTTTTTAGCTTCTTGCCAGGTGCCATCGATAACCCAAAGTGCTTTGATGGCATGAACATCAGTAGCCGCACCGAAAATGACCTGCTTAAGATTTACGGCGTCATCACTAGGGAATAATAGATAATGGCCAGCTTGCTCGTCACTATTAGCACTAAATTCAGTAGCACTACATTCTGGGTAAATAAGTTCTGGCTTTCGGTGCCAGCGAATACGGTGAATATCTTTACTGCTTAAGAATGCCCATTGGCCCGTATTGTCATGACGTTGCCACTCATTACTATGGCAGCAAATATTGATAATAAAAGGTAGCTCAACCTGTTCTATTTGGTCGCAAACACAACTTGCAGACGGCAAGCGGCAGGCGATGCAATGTGCGCAATAAAAAGGAGAGTTAGGGCTTAACATGGTGTAATTAATCTACCGATTATTTAATACTGGGCATTATAAAAGGAGAAGCCGTCGAGGTGGTGAAAACATGCTTAGTCAATGTTTGATGAACGTGCCCGCAAGCATCACAATAGACTAAAATAAACCACGGCGTGCCATTCTTTGCGCGCTCTATGCTTTCTTTGGATTTGAAGTGTTCAATACCTTCAGTGCTGCAATTAGGGCATTTTGGTTCAGCCATGGTAACCTCGGATAATAAGTTAAAACTATTTTTTGTAAGAGTTTATAAGATGCAATTATCGGTTATGAGTTCCTTTAAGCAAGCAATGAAATTACTTTCACCCACATACTGCGTTTCAGCAGCAGGTTTGTTGAAAAAGGGAACGTCTTTGATGCTTGGGTTAAGTATTTTAGCGGCATCTCATGTTACTGCGGCCGACGTGCCCACGATGGATGGCTTTCCACGTGCTGAATTATTAGAACAATCTGAGTTTAAAAATGCGGAATATCGATTAATTATCTCTGGGTTAAAGCGTAAACGCGCAGCGACCTCAGGGGAAGTTGAGCGCTTAATTACTGGCGATGTTAATCGTCAGTTTTGGCAGATCTCAACCAATCATGATGTTGAACAAGTGATGGAGTACTTCTTAAAACAGTGGCAAGACGAAAAGATACTATACCGCTGTAAAGGACTAGATTGCGGCAGTAGTAACTTTTGGGCGAATGACATATTTAATAATGCCAAACTCTACGGGCGAGATAAAAACCAAGCGTATGTTGTCGCTATGGTACCAGGATCACCTAACAAACTTTATGTACTTTATACCGTGCAGCGCAGTAAACAAAAGTTGTATTTTAATTTAGATCAGGTCACTACAACCGACGAACTGACGAACGACAATGTTGAGCGTGAGAGCATAGAAGCCTTGTTACGCAAGGAATCTGGGTGGCTAGAAGGCTTAGTGACGATTGATGGACGAATAGACGAAGAAAAGTCAGAGATCTTATTATCGACCCTGAAAAACTTAGATAATACGATTAAGCGCCGTTTATATTTGGTGGTGCATTGTTATGAGGCAAATAACATGGCCGACAACTTTGCGTGCTCAACACGTCTAGCGCAGCAATTACGCGCTGCGACGTATGATGATTTTGAACTGCCTGTCTTTGGTCACGGAGCGCTGACTTTACCACCGGGGAACAATCTAGAACCACAATTACGCTTTATGTTATGGCCTAGACGTCATTAGGGCTTTAGTTAAGGCCTTAACTAAGGCCTTAGTTAAAAGACGGTTTTCGGTGCAACGGTTGAAATACTAAAGCGATAGCACTAATAAAGACGACAGCACTAATAAAGACGATTGAAGTAATTAATTTAGTATTGAGGAAGAAGTAATGAGCAAAACAGTGGCACTCGTATTAGGCAGTGGTGGTGCGCGAGGCATGGCTCATATTGGGGTGATTCAAGAAATAGAAGCACGAGGTTACAAGGTTGTATCTGTTTCAGGTTGTTCGATTGGCGCCGTCGTCGGAGCGTTTTATAGCGCAAATAAATTGGACGTTTTTTATGAATGGGCTAAATCGCTTAACTATTTAAATGTACTGCGATTAGTCGATTTTAGCTTTATTAGTAATGGCGCAATTCGGGGTGATAAGCTATTTTCAGTTTTATCTGACATGTTAGGCGATATTCAAATTGAAGACCTTGAAATTCCTTATACTGCAGTAGCAACCGATTTAATCAGCTCAAAAGAAGTGTGGTTTCAGCGTGGTTCATTAGAGCAAGCCATGCGAGCATCAGCAGCCATTCCAGGTCTTATTCAACCTGCTGAATATGAGGGGCGGCTCTACGTCGATGGTGGAGTACTTAACCCATTACCGATTGCCGCTTCAGTGTCGGCGCATGCCGATTATATTATTGCCGTTGATTTAAGTGCTGATGTGCCAAAGCCTAACATTAAAGACATTAAGCAGTTTGCTGACGAAGTGGAAGCTCAGGCTAAAGAAAAAGCCGATTGTGATCGGGCGGCGATGTCAGAAGCAGGGCATCAAGAGCAAGTTCAAAATCAGCTTGAGAGGGAAAGTAATGAAGCGGCTGAAGAGTCTGCCGCAGATGTTTATTCAAGCTCTGGTGTAAATGCAAAGTTAGATAGTACAAAGACAGATAGTTCAGAGGCAGGTGATGAAGCCAGCACTCATGCACAGATGAATACAGATGCTGGCATTGAATCTGAAAAAGAAAGTGCAGATTCTAATTCTAGCGACGGTGCTGTTGCCGAGTTTAAAGGCAAAATTACCAGCAAGCTCAAGCATATTACTCCCGATGCAGTTGCTCCAAATCTTTGGCTCAATAGCATGGTCAATAAGGCCAGCGACTGGTTTAGCCAAGACGAAACAGAAAGCGGCGAGGATGCACAAGCTAAAACAGAAATTAGCGGCTCTAAACTCGGTAAAATCGGTATTTTGTATCAAATGTTTGATGTGATGCAAACCTCATTAAGCCAATACAAAATTGCCGGTTATCCACCGGATCTACTGGTTAAAATCCCTAAAGACTGCGTAGAAATGTATGAGTTCTATCGAGCCAATGAAATGATCGAGATGGGACGCTATATCGCAAAAGAAGCACTGGATGCTTTTGAACAAGGGCACAGTAGCGTTTATGGCCAGCGCTAGCGCTGCCATTAAATAATCTGGGCTGCTTCTAGGCTTGGTTGCTTGCCTTCTCAATGCTAGAATGTCGCCCTAATTTTTATCTTCGGTGTGCCTGTGACCAGTATCTCTGACGTTGATGCCATTCCCTTTATCTTAACGAGCGAAGCTTGTGAAGAAGCTGTGAATGAGCTTTCAACCTTACAAGACCTCCTTCGTTGGGGCATTAGCCGCATGCACGAAGCCGATTTGTTTTTTGGTCATGGTACGGACAACGCATTAGACGATGCCGTTATGTTAGCGACTCATGCGCTCAATCTGCCTTGGGATATCGATCATGTGTGGCAAGCCGCACGACTGACTCGATCTGAGCGAGAGTCTGTAATTTCATTATTTTCTCGCCGCATTAATGAACGTATGCCGACGCCTTATATTACCGGTGAAGCTTGGTTCTATGGCTTACCGTTTAAAGTAGATGAGCGTGTATTAATCCCGCGTTCGCCCATTGCTGAAATTATTGCCGCACGCTTCCAGCCTTGGTTGGGTAATAAACCTGTTAATCGTATTATGGATTTGTGCACGGGCAGTGGCTGTATTGGTATCGCCTGTGCTATGGAATTTCCTCAGGCTCACGTTGAGCTGTTGGATATTTCCTTTGAAGCCTTAGCGCTGGCGGATGAAAACATCTTTAGTCATGGCTTAAGCGATCGCGTGATGGCTTTGCAGTCTGATTTGTTTAGCGCCGCTGATGGCAAGTACGACATTATTGTTTCAAATCCTCCGTATGTTGATGCCGATGATATGAACTCGCTTCCAGACGAGTTTCATAATGAACCTGAGTTAGCCTTGGCTGCTGGTGAAGATGGCTTAGATCTTGTGCGTATTATGTTGGCAGAAGCGCGTCAGTATTTAGCCGATGATGGTATTTTTATTGTAGAAGTCGGTAATAGCTGGCCTGCATTAGAAGATGCATATCCAGAAGTGCCTTTTATGTGGCAAGAATTTGAAGCGGGTGGTCACGGTGTTTTTGTATTAACCGCTGACCAGCTTGATGAGTGCGCTGAAGCGTTGAAGTTTTAGTATTATCAATAGATAACTTAAGAAAGTACTTGCAACACTAGGTTTATAAAACGATCCAGTATTGGGTATTTATTCTGCAAAACGGCGTAAATACGTATAACTCACATCCATGTGAGTTACCCTGCGGGCAGCTACGCTGTGCAAAACTTGCTCCTGCAGTTTTGTCCCTGTAGCCTCAGCTAAAACATCCATGTTTTAGATGTTTGCTCCATTAATACCCAAGACTGGATCTTAAAATGTTTACGTATTCTATATCTGGGTGGTTTACCAAGCTAAATCGTTCAAACTAACAAATTTAAAACGGACAAAAATATGTCGGGTAATACATTTGGTAAAAGTTTCACCGTTACTACCTTTGGTGAAAGTCACGGTATCGCGTTAGGCTGTATTGTTGATGGCTGTCC
Source organism: uncultured Gammaproteobacteria bacterium (assembly GCA_963851095.1). Classification (GTDB taxonomy): domain Bacteria; phylum Pseudomonadota; class Gammaproteobacteria; order Pseudomonadales; family Oceanobacteraceae; genus Oleispira. Next base: position 47,644 of record CAWKOX010000012.1, read on the forward strand.
TCCAGGAATCGAGTTGTGCGAAGCCGATTTACAGCACGATTTAGACTTGCGTAAACCGGGTACGTCTAAGTTTACCACTCAGCGTCGCGAACCTGACCAAGTGAAAATTTTATCCGGTGTGTTTGAAGGTAAAACCACCGGTACGCCAATTGGTATGATCATCGAAAATACCGATCAGCGCTCAAAAGATTATTCCAATATTGCGGATACCTTCCGTCCAGCCCATGCCGATTATGCGTATACCCATAAATACGGTTTCCGTGATTATCGTGGTGGTGGTCGTTCTTCCGCACGTGAAACCGCCATGCGTGTTGCCGCCGGTGCGGTCGCCAAGAAATTCTTATTAGCCAAAGGCATTGAGGTTACGTGGTTACTTATCTCAGCTTGGGCCTATTAAAATCGATAATGCTAATTTTGACTGGAACGAAGTACGTAATAATCCATTCTTCTGCCCCGATGCATCTAAAGTGCCAGAAATGGAAAGCTACATGGAAGCACTGCGTAAAGAGTGTAACTCCGTTGGCGCGAAAATCAGCGTGACAGCAACCGGTTTAAAACCGGGCCTTGGCGAACCGATTTTTGATCGTCTAGACGCTGAAATTGCTCATGCATTAATGAGTATTAATGCGGTGAAAGGCGTTGAAATTGGTGATGGTTTTGATTGTGTTGCTCAAAAGGGCACAGAGCATCGCGATGAAATGACTCCTGAAGGCTTTTTAGCCAATCACTCGGGCGGCATCGTTGGTGGTATCAGTACTGGCCAAGATATTATTGCTCATATCGCCTTAAAGCCAACATCGAGCATGGCGATTCCAGGTCGTTCGATTAATAGTGCTGGCGAGCCGATTGAAGTGATTACTAAAGGTCGTCATGATCCGTGTGTGGGCATTCGCGCGACGCCAATCGCTGAAGCGATGCTAGCCATCGTATTGATGGATCATTTCTTACGCAACCGCGGTCAGAATGCCGACGTTGTTTGTGATACGCCTATTATTAAAGGTCAGGCTGACTAGTAGTCGAGTCGTTCACAGGCTCGATCTGTATCGCGTTGGGATACAGCCTCAGCGCTGTTATTTTAAGCTAGGTTCATATTCATGGGCCTAGCGATTTACCTTCCTTTTTTACACGCCCCAAGAGAAAAATTATGTCTGTGCCGTATTGGCGTTTGTCTGGATTTTACGGACTGTACTTTGCCTTAATCGGCTGCATTGTTCCGTTCTGGGGAATTTATCTTCAGCACCGTTCATTCAGTGCTGCGGATATCGGACTGCTGTTGGCGTTATTTAGCGCGGTGCGTATTGTTGCGCCCAATATTTGGGCGAGCTTAAGTTATTCTATTGAACACATCATCGCACCTATTCAGCTGATGCGCTTGGGCGGGGTATTAATGACGTTGAGCTTTGTCGCTTTTTATTGGGCGACTGAGTTTTGGCATTATGCGGTCATTATGCTTATTTATGGTTTTTTCTGGTCGGCAATCTTGCCTCAGTACGAAACACTGACTCTGAATCATATTAAGGATAACGTTAGTATTTATAGCAACATGCTGCTCTGGGGTTCCACAGGATTTATCATTGTGGTGACAGTATTAGGTTGGGCGTTTGATTACATCAGCATCGAAAATTTACCGGCAATTATGCTGGGGATTATGGCGCTTATTGTACTGAATAGTTTGGTTTTGATACCGGCACCAGAATTAAAAACAGCCAATGGTCAAGAATTTGAGAATGACCAAGCAATTGAAAGTCATCAAGAAGCCGAGACTGAAACGGCAATCGCACAACGAAATACACCCGATCAGCACAATAAGAACCGTCGACTTAAGATTGGGCTGTATAGCTTTTTAATCATCAATGTCTTATTGCAAATAACGCACGGCCCTTATTACGTATTTTTTACCATGCACCTGCAGCAATTTGACTACAGCAATAGCATGATTGGTTTATTGTGGTCTTTAGGCGTGCTCGCGGAGATTGTACTGTTTTGGAAAATATCCTTTTTCATGCGCCGCTGGTCATGGCGAGAACTGGTCATTCTGTCGTTATTACTTACGACTCTGCGCTGGGCGATTACCGCTTATTTTGCCAGTAATCTAACCTTGTTGATCTTTGCACAATGCCTGCATGCTTTTAGTTTTGCGTTATTGCATGTTGTTTCCATTAGTTATATCGGTCTCTTTTTTCCTGGCAAGCAGCGTTTACAAGGGCAAGCACTTTATAGTGGGCTAGGGTTTGGCTTAGGGGGCGCATTGGGGGCTTATTTAGCTGGAGTAACTTGGGCAATTCAAGGCTCACAGTTTGTGTTTATCAGTGCCGCAGCCATTGCATTGATCGCGGCGGTTATTGCATTTTATGGTTTACCGAAGAAAAAATTTGAACGTTCTTGCTAGGTACTTGTCATAACTAACATCATGTTTTAAAAGAGCGATTGCTTACCTTGTGAGTATCTTTTAAACAGTTTTCATAGTGATTAGGTCCCTTGGCCGGCTCATTAATAATATTTAACGATATTATTTAATCAGTCGGCATTTTTTATTCTACAAAAATAACTTATGATGCTGATTCGCTTACATAATTTCATGTTTTAGGTGGTTCTTTAGCCATGTCATCGTATGATCAAGAATCGATAGTTTACGGTATTATTCGAGATATCCCTGCAGGGGGAGAGCTTGAAGCGTATCGTCGTCGCCGCACGAATTGGTCGGCCATTCAGGAACTGCCTTCTAGCCTTGATGACGACTGGCCTTTTCTATCCCGTGAAATGTTTTCTATGCCTGGCCCAGACGTATTTTCTGGTACTTATCATACGCAACTCATACACTTTGCTGCGTCGTATAATTCTATCGAGTACGAATGGGAGCGTTGGATCAGTCGTTTTGAAGCGATGTTACGCTCTATGTATTGGTCGAGTGCGACTGTGCACCTTGAAACTGAACTGTCGGGCAAGCATACCTTCTCTTGGGAAAGCTCTGAAACAGGCCATAACCCTCACGATAGTGAGTTAAAAATGGTGTGCGAGTGGGAACGAGAATCTAATTTCTCTCATCGTCGATAGCATGTCTGTTTATCGTTTATCGCGCGTTTAAACCGCGCCGTTTAAAATACCTTTCCGTATACCACTCATAAGGGCAACCATGTCTGATTTTCATAATGCGCCACCCGAATACGATGATGAAGAAGCTGGAGTTATTGAAATTCCATACCAAGGATTATCTGCAGATGCTCTAGCAGGGATCATTGGGGAATTCGTCAGTCGTGATGGAACCGATTATGGTGAATTTGAATACAGCTTAGAAGATAAAATCTCTCAGGTTAAAGAACAATTAAAAGCCGGTCATTTAACCCTATTATTTGACCCTATTAACCAAAGCTGCCAAATTGTTAATAGACGAGATTGGAAAACATCTTAATCTGCGATTGAACGCTCGAATATTAAATCTAAGTAATGGAGGGGCTGTATGAATGACATCTCACGTCAGCGTTTAAAGCGCACGCTCTCTTCAGCGCTCGTCAATATCGATAAAATGCAAACTGAGTTAGCGCTGGTACGCGCTCAGTGTAAATTGCTTCAAGAAGAAATGCGTGCCATTCGAGTACGTTCAAAGCGCAGTATGATGCACAGTATTACGCCCTCTGATAATGACCCAGATAAAAAGAATACGGCTTAACGCTTATTTCTCACCATCTCTCTGATGTAAAAACGCCCAGGGAGTAGGGCTTCTGCATGATCTTTTGCTAATGGAAAATTCTCTTCACAGATATATGCCGCAATAAGCTCTGCACATAAGGGCGCAGACGTTAAACCCCGAGACCCATGACCAATGTTTAAATACAGTCCGGAATGAAACTTGGCCGCTTGTCTGGGGTAGCGAGCAAGATTCTTACGGATAGCGGTGAAGTCCTGATCAAACGCATCATCATCCATGAGTGGGCCTGTCATGGGTAAATAATCTGGGGTTGTGCAGCGAAATCCTGTACGCCCAGGTAGTAAGCTTTCTGTAGACTCCTTAGATTCTGTCGACTTTAATGTTTGATGCAGTTGCTGAAATTCTTCTCCAAAGTCATCAAGGTATTCAAAGTTCTTTTGCTGGTCTTTAAGGCGTAATGCCGTTTCATCATCTTTAATGTTGTAGCTAGCACCCAAACAGTATTTTCCATTTTCGGCAGGGGCGATATAGCCTTTTCCGCATAAAACAGTTTTTAGATGGATGCCTCTTTTATCGCCTTCCTGTTTATTTAAGTAAGTCAGCTGACCCCGAATCGACTTTGTAGGAAGGTAACAATGAGGCAATAGCTTTTGGCTTTGGTTAGCACAGGCAATAATGACGTGGCTATATTGGTTATAGTGGCGACCGTCGCTGTCGGAAGTACCAGAGGCAGAATCATCAGTCAGCAACCAATGATCCCCTTGTTTAACCAATGAAGTAATGGCCTTTTTCTCAACTGAAATTAGCGGATGTTTTACCAATTGCTGGCAGAGTCGTAGAGGGCTAACCCAGCCTGCTTCAGGGAAAAATAAGCCTCCATTAGTTCATCGTTAATCCGCTAATATCAGACGCTTCTTCGCGGCTTACACTGTGCAATAGCTGTTTAGGATAGTGAGTATTTTCAATAAACTTTTGCTGGCGCTTGGCTTCTTTTTCGGTGCTTGCCAATTGAATTAATCCACAATTATCCCAGCCATCTCCCGGCTCAAGTTGTTGATACAGCCAGCGTAATGACTGTAGGTAACCTTGCACATAAATATCGCTATGGGTTGCTTCTCCGGCGGCTAGCTTGGCGTACATGGCTCCTTGAGGGTTGCCTGAAGCTTCGGTAGCGATACCATGTTGATCAATAATTGTGACTTCTATGCCGCGTCTTGCTAGCGCATAAGCGGTAGTGCAGCCAGCAATGCCCGCGCCAATAATCGCAATGTGTTCAACTGGCTTAGCTGCGGGTTTTAGCCAAGGCTTGATGTGGTTCAACGGATTCTCAAGTGGCCCCTGACTTTGAATAAAGATGCCATGCATCATTTCACGCTTCATGCCAAAGCCGGTAACTTTTTGCAGTTTAAAGCCTGATGCTGTTAATCCGCGGCGCACATCGCCCGCCGCCGTGAAAGTTGCGAGGCTGGTCTTTTCACGGCTTAAACGCGCCATAGAAGAGTAGAGAGAATCGGTCCACATATCTGGATTTTTAGCGGGTGCAAAACCATCTAAATACCACGCATCTATAGGGCCATTCAGTTGGGGTAAGGCAGCGGCTACATCATCAAAAATTAAGGTCAGAGTTAAGTTTTGATCTTTAAACTGTAAGCTATGAAACCCTTTAATGAGCAAGGGGTATTCTGCAATGAGCTGGTCGGTTAAATCACTTAATTGAGGAAATAAGGCCAAGGCTTGGGCTATTTGGGCTTTGTCTAAAGGAAATTTTTCGATACTTATAAAATGTAAGTGATTACTCGCTTGCTCATTTTGTAGCAGGCGAAGACTGGCTGCGCTGAAAATTAATCCACTCAAACCAGGTTAAAATAAAATTCAGACCCGTACCGAAGCCCGTTTCTAATACGGTAAAAGTGCCATTGTGATCTTGCCATCTTTGCGTCAGCTTACTTGGGTTAATAAATACGTAGCGACTTTCATCGATGCCACTGTCGGTATTGAAATAAAAATCATCAAACTCTTCAGATTTGGGCTGGCCTTGGGCGTCCCAGTTAAGGTTGGCTTGGCGAAGCGAGGCCTGAGTCACGGCTTCTGGAGTATGTGAATCAGACGCTGAAGCAGTCTTATTAAAAGCAGGTGATGATTTTTTCAACGGGCAGCTCACGACAGAATGAAAATAAGATCGCTATTTTAGCCTGAGCGTTTACAGAGTGGTATGGGAGATAAGGTTTAATTGAAATATAGAGGGATAAAAAGGCTCTAATGACGACCTAACGCACACAAATGTGAGTAAGGGTGAACTGAATCTGTCATTGAGCCTAGTGTTCTAATAGCCAATAGTCAATAGCCAAAGCGCGGGCTAGGTGCTTTTACTGCGCCTGAATAGCCGCTGGCGCTTCTTTTAACTGAATATTCTTGATGGCTACAGGGTTAACCGGAACATCGCCAGACTTAGTCTGAACACGTGCAATGGCATCGACAACGTCCATACCTTTGGTGACTTTACCAAAAACGGCATAACCATAGTCACGACCACCGTGATTTAAAAAGTCATTATCTTTATGGTTAATAAAGAATTGGCTAGTCGCACTATCAACAATACCAGTACGTGCCATCGCTAAAGTACCACGATCATTTTTTAGACCGTTTTTAGCTTCGTTTTTAATCGCTGGTAAGGTTGTTTTCTTCTGCATAAATTTATCAAAACCACCACCTTGAACCATAAAATTATTAATCACGCGGTGAAAGATGGTGCCGTTGTAAAAGCCACTTTCAACGTATTGCATAAAGTTAGCAACAGAAATAGGGGCAAGCTCTGCGTTAAGTTCAACTTCAATTTTACCCATGCTGGTATCAATCACGAGATCAATGGTTTTTTCGATGGTTTGTTTTTTTACATCTGCAGCAGCGATAGGGGTTGCACTAACGTCGGCTTGAGTAGAAAAAGAAAGGGAAAGTAGTAGGCCAAGAGCCAAGCTGATAGAACGCATTGTTCAGATCTCCGATGATTTATTATTGATGTTTAACTGTTGAGAAACATCATAATGGAGATCTGAAGCAAGTGCACTGCCTAGTCACGGTTAAAGTGAAAAAAGCAGTACACCTTTAAATAAAGCGGTGTTTCTTAATGTGAAAAAAGCAACCTGCGTGGGGCTTTACGACCAGCCCGCAGATTTACGGCCACCACGCATAGCGGGTATGGCTAAACCAAGCACAATACCAAATACAATTAAGCCACCACCAATGATTAAATACGTGCGCTCTTTATTATCTTTTAAACGAGTATTATCGGCGGTTAATGTTTCTACTAAAATTTCTAGCTCTTTATTACGTTTGGTTAGATGAGTATTTTTGCTGTCCAATTGCAAGGCGTTTGCGGAGATGTCAGTAATACGCTTCAATTCTTTTTCCAGCGATTTCTTTTCACGGATCAAACTAGAGTGATCGCCCGACAAAGAAGACTTCTCTGCACTCAGCGTTTCGGTTTGCTGCTTGAGAGTGTCTAATTCAGCTTTAACCTTAACCAATTCACGCTGAGACAAAATAAGTTTTTCTTTGGCAACCGGCTCATCTTCTAAATAGCGGGTTAGTACCCAGCCTTCTACGCCTTTATCGGTCGTGACTTTTGTATAGTTCTTATCTTCTGTTTGCTCGTGGTAAATTAAATGCTCACCACTTGGAAGCGCTTTTAAAATACGAAACTCACCACCAGGTCCTGAACGTAATTGCAGCCATAACTTGTCACTCACGTAACGTTTTTCAACCGCTGCGTAACTGGTTGCCGTCAGTAGGGTTAATAAAAGCATGCAAAATAACTGTTTCACGGGTACCACCTTTTTCTTGTCTATCTTATCGTAATTCGTTTATGAAATTCGTTCTTTCAGTCAATGCTACCCGTTAAGGTAGCACTTTCTTAAAGGGTTTTACTACGACGCTTTGGTAAACACCGGCTTCGATATAAGGATCTTCATCGGCCCATGCTTGTGCGGCAACAAGGGAATTGAACTCTGCCACCACTAAACTGCCCGTAAAACCATCCGTGCCAGGATCTTCGCTATCAATAGCAGGGTGCGGCCCGGCGATCAATAAGCGGCCTTCGGCTTGAAGCACTTTTAAGCGTTCAAGGTGTGCAGGACGAACGGATAGGCGCTTGTCTAGGCTGTTTTCTACGTCTTGGCTAATAATGGCGTACCACATGTTATTTCTCCTCGCCTTTGTCTGAGATTTCTTGCGTTGCGTCTTCTGGCGTCATAAATCGGTACAAATAAAATGATTGGGCAATAATAAATAGAATTGTTAATCCTAATAAACCGAATAATTTAAAGTTGACCCATACATCTTCCGAGAAATTATAAGCAACGTACAGATTAGCGGTACCACTAAAGGCAAAAAATGCGACCCAGGCATAATTTAAGTTGTTCCAAGCATTAGCCGGTAGCGTCAAATTTTGGCCCATCATGCGTTCTAATATGGTTTTATTGCCGATATAACGACTGCCAAAAAACGCGGCAGCAAACAACCAATTCACAACGGTCGGCTTCCATTGAATAAACGTCTTATCTTGTAATATCACCGTAGCCCCACCCATGATTACCACAAGTGCAAGGGTGACTAGGTGCATGGTTTCGACCTTGCCGGTCGACATCTTGGTATACAAAATTTGCAACATGGTTGCAGGAATGAGAACGGCGGTTGCTAAAACCATCGCAGGCATATCGCTGAGTTGTTGGATTTGATCGGCATTTAAGAATGGACTGATGGCTTCAATCGTCTCAGGCGCAAACTTATAAACGATGAAAAAGATAACAATGGGTAAAAAATCAAGAAGTAACTTCATTTGTGGATCAATATCCTAGGGCATACAATGGGAGGCTATTATTGAGGAATTTTTATGGCTTCGCAAATAGACCTTCATTGTCACACCACAGCATCCGATGGAGCCTTAGATCCTGAGGTGCTCATTGATCGTGCAATTGGTCGAAATATAGAAACATTAGCGATTACAGATCACGATACCATGGTGGGTTACCGTCAGGTAGCAGATTACGCTAAAGAGCGGGGTTTACGCTTAATTCCTGGAATTGAGTTGTCGTCACAATGGCGTGGGTATGGGAATACATGTCGTGGGCTTAGGCATGGATCCAGCACACCCTGTCATGATTGAGGCCGAACGCTCACAAACAGAGGTTCGCCGTGCTCGTGCCATTACGATTGCAGAGCGCGTAGAAAAGAAAATACAAAAGAAGATAGATTTCGCCGCGGTAGAAGCCTTGGCCGGTGGTGAAGTTGGGCGCCCACACTTTGCACAATACCTAGTTGAGCAAGGCATGGTGCCCGATCGCCAAACGGCGTTTAAGAAATATCTAGGCGCAGGTAAGGTCGGTGACGTGAAATCAGGCTGGCCTAGCATGGAAACTGTGGTTAAGTGGATCGTCGAAAGTGGCGGGCAAGCGGTATTAGCGCATCCTCACCATTACAAGTTAACGCGTACTAAGTTGTTAGATTGTATCGCTGCTTTTCAGCATGCTGGAGGGCAAGCGATGGAAATTTGCTGTGGCTTAATGGATAAAAACCAATCGGGTCAATTGAAAAAGATTGCTCAAGATGAAGGTTTGTTAGGTTCGTGCGGCAGTGATTTTCATGGACCGAATAAATTTGGTTTAGATTTAGGTGTGATGCCTACTTTCCCTTCGTCTGATGAGCTAGGGCATGTATTGAGCGCTATTCCGGCATAAAGATAGACATTTTTTGCGTATATTGTTAAAACCCATGCTTTTATCTTATTTTCCCCAAGGTGGATGAGTGATGAGCCTGTTAAATAACCGTGTACTACTGAAATTAAGTTCAATAGGACTGGTCTCGCAAATTGTTGTTGGCATTATTACGGGTTGCCTATTAGCGGTTATTGCTCCTGATTTTGCGCAGTCTTTATCCATTTTGGGCACCCTATTTGTTTCGGCATTAAAAGCCGTGGCGCCGATTTTGGTCTTTGTTTTAGTGGCATCTGCTATTGCCAATCAAAAGGTAAGTAGCGATGTCAGCTTAAAACCCATCGTTGGACTTTATTTTTTCGGAACCTTAATGGCGGCGTTTGTCGCGGTTGTATTGAGTTTTTTATTCCCAAGCATACTAACTTTAGATCTCGCGGGCGCGACCGCAAACCCACCACAAGGCTTGATGGAGGTATTAAATACTCTGTTATTTAAGATTGTCGTGAATCCTATTGATGCCATCGCACAAGGTAATTTTATTGGCATACTGGCGTGGGGCATCGGATTGGGGTTTGCGATGAAAAAAAGCAGTGAGAGCAGCAAGCTGTTTATGTTTGATATTTCACAGGCCATTTCAACCATCGTAAAATTAGTGATACGACTCGCGCCTATAGGTATTTTAGGGCTGGTGGCTAATACCGTTGCGACAACAGGCTTTACCACAATGGGTGAATACGGTCACTTAGTGGCGGTTTTATTATCTGCCATGCTGGTGATTGCGCTTGTGATTAATCCCATCATTGTTTTTGCACTTACCCGTAAAAACCCTTACCCGCTGGTCTTTATCTGTTTGCGTGAGTCTGGCATTACGGCCTTTTTTACCCGCAGTTCGGCTGCGAATATTCCCGTCAATATGGCATTGTGTGAAAAGCTAGGGCTGGATAAAGATGTGTATTCCATCTCCATTCCATTAGGGGCAACGGTGAATATGGCAGGGGCAGCGATTACCATTACGGTCTTAACGCTGGCCGCAGCGCATACTTTAGGTATGCAAATTGACTTCGGTACCGCTATTCTGTTAAGTGTGGTCGCGTCTATTTCTGCATGCGGAGCGTCTGGTGTAGCGGGTGGGTCATTGCTATTAATCCCACTAGCGTGCGGCTTGTTTGGCATCAGTGATGATATTGCTATGCAGGTTGTTGCGATTGGCTTTGTCATAGGCGTTATTCAAGACTCCGCTGAAACGGCGTTAAACAGTTCGACTGATGTTGTGTTTTCTGCAGCTGCATCGCAATATGTGGCTAATAAAGCGGCTTAAGTAAAAGCGGCTAAACAGTGAATTTTGATAATTAAGATAAAGGATCAATCGTGAGTCAATTCTTCCAGATACACCCAGAAAACCCGCAAGCACGTTTGGTTAAACAGGCGGCTGAAATTATTCAAAAGGGCGGATTAGCGGTATTACCAACAGACTGTGCGTATGTATTGGTCTGTCCGATTGGTGATAAATCTGCCATGGAACGTATGCGCGCCTTGCGCCAGTTAGATGATAAACATAACTACACGCTCTTGTGTCGTGACCTTTCAGAATTGTCTAACTATGCCAAAGTCGATAACGCAACGTACCGTCAGTTAAAACAACATACCCCAGGTGCATTCACCTTTATTTTGAATGCGACTAAAGAAGTACCTAGGCGCTTAATTCAGCCGAAAAAGAAAACCATTGGTATGCGCGTTCCCGATAATGCGATTATCTTGGCCATTTTAGAAGAAGTGAATGAACCTTTGATGTCGACGTCTTTGATCATGCCGGGCGACGAACTGCCTCTGTCTGATCCTTATGACATTCGTCAAACACTCGAGCACAGTTTAGACCTAGTGATTGATGGTGGTTATTGTGGACTAGAAGCGACGACGGTACTCGATTTAACGGACGAAGAAGTCGTATTACTACGCCAAGGTGTGGGCGATGCCTCGGCTTTTTTAGACTAAATACAAGCTAGATCGTTGGTAGCATTTTGTCTGTAAAGTGCTTACTGCAATTTAGATCGTAATTGTGCATTTGAAAATGCTCACTGCATCACTGACCGTACGAATTTAACGCTTAATTTAAACGCGTAATTTAGGTATGATGGCGGGTTTTAGTATAGCCACTTTTAGCTCCACTTAAGTTAGAGTTAAAAAGTTAGAGTCAAAACTTAGATTCTAACAGGGCGTATCAGTATCCATGTATAAGTGAGCATTTGATGAGCAATCAACGCGTTTTAACCGGAATTACCACCACGGGTACTCCGCATCTTGGTAACTATGTTGGCGCCATTCGTCCCGCGATTGAAGCGAGTCAGAATAGCGACATCGATTCTTTCTTTTTCTTGGCTGATTACCATGCTTTGATCAAGTGCCAAGACCCTAAACTTGTTCACCAATCGACGACGGAAATTGCCGCGACTTGGTTAGCTCTCGGTTTAGATACTGATAATACGATGTTTTATCGTCAATCTGATATTCGTGAAATTCCAGAGCTTACTTGGATGCTAACCTGTGTATGCAGTAAAGGCTTGATGAATCGTGCGCATGCCTACAAAGGCGCGGTTGATGTGAATCTTGAAAATGGTGAAGACGCAGATAAAGCAATCACCATGGGGTTGTTCAATTACCCAGTATTGATGGCCGCTGATATTCTTATGTTTGGTGCTAATAAAGTACCCGTTGGCAAAGATCAGATTCAACACATTGAAATGGCCCGTGATATCGCTCAGCGCTTTAATCATATTTATGCCAGCAAAAAACAGCCTATCTTCACTTTACCTGAATACGAAGTTAGTGATGATGTTGCTATTTTACAAGGCTTAGACGGTCGTAAAATGAGTAAGAGTTATGGCAATACCATTCCATTATTCTTAACTGAAAAACAGCTGCAAAAGCACATTAATAAGATCCAAACCAACCTATTAGAGCCGGGTGAAGCAAAAGATCCTGATGATTCAACGGTTTTCCAAATTTGGAATGCGTTTGCTAATGAAGAACAAACGGCAGAGATGCGTCAGGCATTTGCTGATGGAATCGGTTGGGGTGATGCGAAAAAACGCTTATTTACTCTAATCAATGAAGAAATCGGCGATGCACGTGAGCGTTACAATGACTTGTTAACGCGTCCACAAGATATTGAAGAAGAATTGCAAAAAGGTGCAGTTAAAGCACGCGTACAAAGCCAACAGATGATCGAGAGAGTGCGCCAGGCCGTCGGCATCTTTGGGATTAAATAAAATAGTATGACGAGCGAAGCAGATTCTTTACCATCAAACGTGACGATAGGTGCTGAGAATACACAGCTAGAAGTCGCGCTGCCTGTGGATAAAGACTCTGTTAGTTCTAAGCCAGTCATAAAAGGCCCATTGAAAAAAATACCGGCTGCGCGCCAACATGAAATGCCATTCGCTTTAATTCAAGGGCAGCCGATGACTCAGCTGCCGATGGATTTATACATACCGCCCGATGCATTAGAAATTATCTTAGAGCAGTTCGAAGGCCCACTCGATTTATTGCTGTATTTAATTCGCAAGCAAAACCTCGACATTCTTGAAGTGAATGTGGCTGAAATTACCACCCAGTATATGGGCTATATCGACATCATGCAGACCATGCAATTAGAGATGGTCGGTGAATACTTGGTGATGGCCGCCATGCTCGCGGAAATTAAGAGTCGAATGCTGTTACCGCGTAGTAAAGAAGGCGAAGAAGAGGAAGAAGGTGATCCTCGCGCAGAGTTAATACGACGCTTGCAAGAATACGAACGCTTTAAAAAAGCGGCCGAAGATATGGAAGAGCTACCTCGCATGGGGCGAGACAACTTTATAGCCCAAGTGGATGCCCCTGAAAAAATTCAACAACGTGCTCATCCTGATGTTGATATGAAGGAACTGATGCTGGCGATGGGCGCTATTATGCGTCGTGCGCAAATGTTCGAAAAGCACGAAGTAGCCAAAGAAGTGCTTTCAACCCGTGAGCGGATGTCGAATATTTTGGCCACCTTAAAAGGCGGACATTTCGTGAATTTTAGTGATTTATTCACGCCAGAAGAAGGTCGTCTTGGGGTTGTTGTTACGTTTCTTGCCATGCTCGAACTGATTAAAGAATCGCTATTAGACATAGTGCAGCATGACGTGTTGGGGCCTATTCATGTCAAAGCGCGCGTTGATGGGCCAGGGCATATTGAATCGAGCTTACTGAGCGACGATTATAAATCGGATTTTGACTCTGACGAAATTGATAGGGTTACGCAATAAATATGGAAATGACCAAGCTAAAACAGATTCTTGAGGCTGCCTTAATGGCCAGTGGCGAAGTGCTCTCGATAGAACGCTTGCAGTTATTGTTTGACGAATTTGATAAACCTAAAAGCCCAGCGATTAAAAAGGCATTAGATAGCTTAATAGAAGACTTTTCAGAGCGCGGTATTGAGCTAGTCGAAGTGGCTTCCGGTTATCGTTTTCAGGTGCGTAAAGACGTCGCGCCTTGGGTAACTCGTTTGTGGGATGAAAAACCGCAACGGTACTCACGAGCGTTATTAGAAACCATGTCATTGATTGCGTACCGCCAGCCGATTACCCGTGGTGATATTGAAGATGTGCGAGGGGTTGCCGTAAGTAGCCAGATTATTCGCACCTTGCTTGATCGAGAGTGGGTTCGAGTCGTTGGCCATCGCGATGTGCCTGGTCGACCCGCAATGTACGCGACAACCAAAGAATTTTTAGATTATTTTAGCCTTAAAAGCCTGGATGAATTACCGAGTCTCGATGAGATACGCGAAATCGATGACGCCAATCAAAATCTTGATCTTATCAATGCCGAGAAGAAAGCATCAGTGACTCGGGAATATGATTTTGAGAACGAAGGCGACGTTGAAATACGCGGCGAAGAAGTGCTCGCGGAAACCGAATTAGAGCTAGAAGAGGCGCAGCGTCTGGTTCAGCAGGTTGAAGATAATGTCTTCAATAAGCCAAGCGAAGAAGAACTGGCAGCCGAGCGTGAGGCAGAACGAGAAGCTAAAGCGGCCGAAGAACGTTTAGCGGAAGAAGCCGCAACAGAGAGAAAGTTAGCGGATAAATACGCCCAATCTTCAGTACCGGTAGCAGGTTCATCGCCACAGCCGTCCTTTGCTGAGATGGCCAATAAAGCCCAGCAGCGTTTGTCATCCGAAACGGAAAATGGGCTGTCGGTGGCTGACCTAGCGGATAAAATTGCCGATCACCAAGCACGTTTGGCGGGCACGTCTAACGTTGAAGAGACGCCAGAGGTTGATCATGCCGCTGAAGCCCCATCTTCTGAAGCACCAACTGAAGAAGACGAGTCTTCAGAAAGCCTAACCTTGATTCAACAGCAAGAACGCTTAATGCAGCAACTGATGCAAGAAGAAGCTGAGCGACAAGCGCGAGAAAATGGGGCAGCAGAGACTGAGACAATCACGGTCGAGCCGTCTGTGTCTGATAAAACTGCTGATAGCTGGTCGTCTGCTAGTGACAATGATTCAGAGTCAGAGTCAGAGTCTTATGAAGATGAAGCATTGCTGGCAGAAGCCCAAGCAGAAAAAGAATTATTAGAACAAGAACGGCTTGAAAAAGAGCTACTGGAAAAAGAGCGCCTTGCAGAAGAAGCGCTAGAAAACGAACTAAGCTTAGAAGATAACACTTCATCAAGCCGTTCAACCGTGGCTGATATCAGCACAAAGAAAAATTCCTTGTTTGACGACTGATGGTAATTATTCGTCAAATATAACTGTACAAAGAGAAAGGTTACATAAGCACTATGAATGAGAATGAGCGCTTACAAAAATTATTGGCGGTTGCAGGTCTAGGTTCACGTCGTGAAATTGAACGCTGGATTGCAGACGGTCGCATTAAAGTGAATGGCGAGATTGCTGAGTTAGGTCAACGTGCCAGTCATCTTGATAAAATTCATGTTGATGGCAAAGAAGTCAAGCTAGAAGGGACAGGTAAAACCCGTCGAATTCTTGCGTACAATAAGCCAGAGGGCGAAGTATGTACTCAGCACGACCCAGAAGGTCGTCCAACGGTATTTGATAAGCTGCCAAAACTAAAAGGCGAGCGTTGGGTAAACGTTGGTCGTTTGGATATCAATACCAGTGGTTTGTTATTGTTCACAACCGATGGCGAATTGGCGAACAAATTAATGCATCCTTCTTCTGGAATCGATCGTGAATACGCTGTGCGTGTTCGTGGCGAAGTTACCGAAGAAATGATCAAAAACCTAAAGACCGGCGTAATGTTAGAAGACGGCATGGCCAAGTTTACCGATGTTCAATACTTTGATGGTGATGGTTCAAACCAGTGGTATCACGTAGTATTAATGGAAGGTAAAAAACGCGAAGTGCGCCGTCTATGGGACTCTCAAGGTGTAACGGTAAGTCGCCTTAAGCGCGTACGTTATGGCTGCATTTTTATGCCAAAACAAGTACCTGTTGGCACTTGGATTGAATTGAAGCAAAAAGAAGCGGATGATTTATCAACGCTTGCAGGTGTAGAAACTAAGCCTGTGAAGCACCTGGATGGCCAAGAAAAAGAGAAGTATGAACGCCAGGCACGTAAGCAAAAAGTACGTCAAAAAACGACTTTTACAAAACGCCGCTAAGTTTTTAGTTAGGCTGTTTTAAATAAAACCTGATTTTAGCCCAGTGCTAATGTCAGGTTTTTTTGTTTTAAAAATGAATATGAAATAAGAAAAGCGTAAAAGGTAAATCGCATGTCTAAAAGTTTTGAAGTTCAGGGAATCATTCACTCAATTGGAGAAACCCAGTCGTTTGGCCAGAATGGTTTTACTAAACGTGAGTTTGTTATCAAGCTCAGTGGCGAAGGTGAAAACCCTTCGTACCCTAGTTATGTTGCGCTAGAACTATTAAAAGATAAGTGTTCTTTGATGGATCAGTATCAGCTAGGACAAGAAATTATTGCGCATTTTAACTTGTCTGGTCGTCTCTGGGCCGCTCAAGGTAAACCAGAGAAGTGCTTTACTAGCTTACAAGCATGGCGCATTGAAAGTGCGGATGCGGGCTTTGGTGGTGGCAATAGTGGTAATAATAGCGGAGGTAATAGCTTTGATGTATCTGACTTTACCTCAACCGGAAATAATTTTGATGACGACGTTCCTTTTTAGGATACGTGTTTTCTAAAACTATAAAGAAGCCAGCCATAACCTCAGCTTCATCCCCCATAAGCTGGTCATGCCTGTGCTTATAAAGCGAATGTCACCTTGAGTATCAATAATAAAGATACTTGGGGTGACCGCGACACCCCAAGATTGGCTTATTTCTCCGCTATCGTCATCAATAGCTTCGAAATGATAGTCATGTGCGTTCAAATAGCGTGTTACCTGCTGAGCGTCTCCAGAAGACAACGCAATAGAGATAATATTGTACTCAGACTCAAGCGCTAATGTACTGACGAAGGGGGACGTTGTAAGGCAAATCGAGCACCAGCTTCCCCAAAAATAGACCAAGGTAGGGCCTTCGCTATACTGAACACCTTCTAAACTGAGCGCTTGCCCTGAATGCATATTACGCTGTTGATAACTTGAGACGGCGATAATAATAATCAGCATGAAAGTAAGCGTTATTAAATTTGACCCCCAAAAGCCTTTATCGCTCACCTTTGTCTTTATCGAAGCCCATAAATGGCTGAACATATATTTTCTCTTTATTTATAAGTCTGCCCTGCAATGCTACAACATAAGAGACATTATTGAGGAAAAAATTAGGGCTAGAAGTGAAAATGAGCACGATTGTTGACTCAGGTAATGACCTGATATTTATAGCAAGGTAAGATAGGGCAGCATATTTATGCTTGATTTAACGGAAACAGCGTAGACATGAGTAAAGATACAGAAGAGCGACCTGCTGATGACTCATCAGTCAAAGATGAAAAGTCTGCTGACGAATCCCTAATGCAAGGCTTAAAGAACAAAGCCTTTACGCAAGCGGAAGCTCTGCAATTTCTGCAGCAAAATAAAGACCGCCTAGAAAAGTCGTTATCCTCAATCGACAAACGCGACTTATTTTCAAAATTTACAACCTTGATGATGGCTATATTCTCAAAGCTTGCGGGTTGGATCGATATTATAAAACGCAGCTTAATCAATTGGTTGATGAAAATACCCGCACCAGAAATTATTAAGCAAAGTCTGCATACCGCCGGTGTGGTGACTAATTTTAAAGGCATGATCGATTTTATACGGACAAAATTTTACGCCTTTCGGAAATCTCCTTATAACGAAAAGTTAGTTCAGCACATGGATGAGCTGATTGGCCATGCAACACAGCAAGGTTTGGACTTTAAGCAGCATTTCCCAGAAGTTGTCGATAAGCTCGTCGCGCGTAAAAATCAGATGCTGCAGCACTCGTATTTTAAAGAGTTTAATAAAAGCCCGATTGAACGCTTATTAGCGACCCCTTTTTCATTCAAGCGTTCTTTATCGCCCGTATTACCTGATCGTGCTTTGTGGCATAAGCTTTTTGGTATTTTAGAAGCCCGCTACATTCAAGATATTATTTTAGTCGACGAGGATGGTAAGCGAACGTCGTTTAAAAACGACTCCAAGCGACAAATCGAATCAAGTCATAGTGTGCGTCATTTATACGAAGCGTCTGTATTAAAAGCCCATGGCCATCGTGTTTTTATCATTGGTCATCATGAAGGCTATTTAGGACCTTATTTTGTTCGTAGTGCATTACGTCGTTTAGGTTTTGATAACCTCGCTGAAAACAATAATACCGTGGTTGGTCCCCGTATGTTTTCGAGCTTATTTTTAAAAAGTGGGGCAAGTAACGTCGGCAATAT
Source organism: uncultured Gammaproteobacteria bacterium (assembly GCA_963851095.1). Taxonomy (GTDB): domain Bacteria; phylum Pseudomonadota; class Gammaproteobacteria; order Pseudomonadales; family Oceanobacteraceae; genus Oleispira. The sequence goes on from CAWKOX010000012.1 coordinate 65,847, forward strand.
GTTTTTAACCTTGCCGTCTCAGCGTACGACTAAAGTAAACGAAGATGGTTTGGCGGCCGCTTTGCAAAAAAGTGCTCGCCGCACCCAGTTCTTAATCAAAATGCCGAATGCAGGGCTTAAACTGATTGAACAGTTTAGCTATCGTGACTTTATGCAGCTCATTCAGCATTATCAAAACTTAGAGACCGAGCAGGTAAAGCTTAATAACAGTTTATCTTGGTTAGATGAAGTTTTAGACAGTGATGAACAAGCTGAATTAATAGGTTACTTGTGCGAATGTAATGCGGTAAACGTGGCGGCGGAACTTGATAAACGTGACTATGATTTATTTAAACAGGTGATGCATGAGCCTTTCTTAATTTTTCCTGAAGGCTCTCGTTCGTATGTCGAAGACAATGGCGATATTACCTTAAAATATTTTAATCCTAAATATCTGCAAGCTTACCTTCGCCCAGGAGATGTTATCTTACCTTTGAGTTTAGTGGGCGGCGCTGATATTTTGCAGGGAGTGAAATTAACTAAGGGCAAGTTAGGTTTGTCTTTAGGTTCACCGTATAAAGTGACTTCAGAAATGATTGAAAATTACGAAACTGAAGGGGTCGAGATTATGCGTAATATTGCCAGTCTGCCGAATATTAAAAACGTTCATTTAGATGACAGCATTCAGGCGGGTATTAAGCGTGAGTCATAGAGCAGATAGTCTAGTGATCCTCGATTTTGAAACGACTGGGCTATCCCCCGACGTTGGCGATCGCGCCATTGAAATCGGTGCTGTGCGCTTAGTAAATGGTGAAGTAACAGAGCGTTTCCAAGAGCTGATGAACCCTGGGCGGCGGGTCAGTGCATTTATTGAAGACTACACCGGTATATCAAACGAGATGCTGGTCGATGCGGATTGCTGTGAGTCGGTTATGGATCGTTTTGCTGATTTTATTGGCAGTGATAACTTAATTGCTCACAATGCATCGTTTGATAAGCGCTTTTTAGACGCCGAACTTGCACGCATTAATCGTTCTTATTCTGGTGATTTTTCTTGTTCGTTATTACTTTCAAGGCGTATTTTTCAAGACGCTCATAGCCATAAATTGGGTGAACTTGTAAGCTTCAGTAACATTGAAAGTAGCGGTGGATTTCACCGAGCATTATACGATTCAGAAATGACGGCGAAAGTGTGGATGAAAATGCTGGAAAATATCGGTGAGCGGTATGGCTTATTCGACATTCCTTTTGAACTCATTCAAAAACTCACCAAAACCCCAAAGAAGGGCATTGATAAAGTCTTGTCTGGCTATTCTTGTTAAATGCTATTAATCAGTGTCCCATTTTTCATAGTTGGCTGAGTGATTCAGCCATTCATCTTCATTTGAAATAGCTAGTTTAATTTTTTCTAAGCCGAGGCGTTCGCAAAAGCGAGCGGTTCGCTCTTTCTCTTTTCCATGCTGGCAATAAAAATCTAGAAAACGCTGTGTTAATGCAATCACTTGTTCTTTCGATAAGCGTTCAGCCACCATATCGCCAATACGCGGACGACGAGCAGCATTACCACCAATAACCAAAGACCAGCCACTTTTTTTACCCAGTAAACCTATGTCTCTCACCATGCTTTCGCCGCAAGAAAATGAACAGCCAGAGATACCGACTTTGACCTTGGCGGGTAAGTTGATATTCGAAAATACCGTATCCATTTCTTGGCCCATACCAATCGCATCTTGAACCCCGTATTTGCAGGCGGCAATACCTGGGCAGGCTTGCACGTAATGTAGGCTTCTTTCACCGGGCTTTACTTGGCCTCTGGGCATATCCAGTTCGTGCCAAATATCCTCAAGTTTATCTTCTTCGATACCGACTAACGCGATTCTTTGCCCAGAGGTTATTTTAATGGCAGGAATGTCGTACTTCTTCGCGACTGCAGAAATTTTATCCAGCTGTTCTGGGGTAATAATACCGACGGGGATTTTAGGCACAATGGCGTAAGATTTTTTATCACGCTGTATGATGGCTCTAGGAATCGAGTCTTCTATCATCATCTGCCCCTTTCTATGAATGAATGTATTAGCCAATGCCACGAACATATAGGGGTTATATTAGCAGTGATCGCGAAGGGATAATTTGATCTAAATTACCTTTGAAGGCTAGAAATTGTGACTTTTTGGGCTGAAATCCGTATCATTCAGCAGATAATTTTTCTTCATTTTATTTTTGATTTTTAGGCCTTCTCATATGTCCACGAATACTGCGACTTCTTCTGCGATTAAGCTTACTGAATACAGCCATGGCGCAGGCTGCGGTTGCAAGATATCACCACAAGTTTTGGAAACGATTGTAGCTTCCAAGTTAGATGTGAAGATGGACCCCAACTTGTTGGTAGGCAATAGCAGCAAAGATGACGCAGCGGCTTATGACATGGGCAATGGGCAGGTGGTTTTAAGTACTACTGACTTTTTTATGCCGATCGCCGATGACGCGTTTGATTTTGGCCGTATTGCTGCGACCAACGCGATCAGTGATATTTATGCCATGGGCGGCAAGCCCTTGATGGCCATTGCCATTCTAGGCTGGCCGATTAACGTATTACCGGCAGATGTTGCTCAACAAGTTGTCGATGGCGGACGCCAAGCCTGCATGGACGCAGGCATCATGTTGGCTGGTGGCCATAGCATTGATTCTCCAGAGCCAATTTTTGGCTTAGCCGTGACGGGCCAAGTCGCCAAAGAGAAGTTAAAGCAAAACAATACCGCGATACCAGGCTGTAAATTGTATCTGACGAAGAAGCTGGGTGTGGGCATTTTAACCACCGCGCAAAAGCAGAAGAAGCTAAAACCTGAGCATGAAGGCCTAGCCGTAGAGGTAATGTGCCAGTTAAATAAAATAGGTGCCGAGGTTGCTGATATTACGGGTGTCACGGCAATGACCGATGTGACGGGTTTTGCCTTAATGGGTCACTTAATTGAAATGTGTGAAGGCAGTGGCGTAACCGCTAAAATTAATTTTTCTGCGATTCCTTTTTTAGAGCCGGTAAAAGACTATTTAGAAATGGGTTGTGTGCCCGGGGGAACATTACGAAATTTCGACTCTTATGGGCACAAGCTTGCACCCATGAGTGAAGAGCAGCGCAACTTATTATGTGATCCACAAACCAGCGGTGGTTTATTGATCGCGGTGACGCCTGAGTCCGAAACTGAGCTAGCCGAGTTATTAAACCGTGAAGGTTTATACGCTCAGCCAATCGGCGAGCTGTTTGAGCATAAAAGCAGCACAACGACGTTAGTCGAGGTACTTTAAACGATGACCATAGAAAGTCAGCGTCTTGATACGGATGATTATGAAGCGTTATTCTTAACCGATACCCCGATGTTCGATACTCGTGCGCCAATCGAGTTTAAGAAAGGTGCGTTTCCGTACGTGCAAAGTTTGCCGCTGATGACCGACATCGAGCGCGCAAAAGTCGGTACCTCCTATAAGCGTGATGGTCAAGAAGCGGCGATTAAATTGGGTCATCGTTTAGTCTCGGGTAATACAAAAGACGAACGTATGGCGTTATGGATTGATTTTGTAAAACAAAACCCTAACGGCTATTTATACTGCTTTCGTGGCGGTTTACGTTCACACACTACTCAAGCATGGCTGAAAGAAGCGGGGCATGACTACCCGCTAGTGAAGGGCGGTTATAAAGCGATGCGTCGTTTTTTAATCGATCGTCTTGATAGTATTTGTGAGTATGCAACCAATCCTGAACGACAAGAAAAATTCTATATTGTCGCGGGACAAACCGGTGCAGCAAAAACTGACTTGTTATTGAAGTTTGACAATACCATTGACCTTGAAGGTTTAGCGAATCACCGAGGCAGTGCGTTTGGTAAACGGGCAGCGGGTCAGCCGAGTCAAATTGATTTTGAAAATTCCCTCTCGATTAATTTTTTGCGTCAGCATCATAAAGCGCCTAATTGTCCGATTTTATTAGAAGACGAAAGTCATTTAATTGGTCGTTGTGCATTACCTGAGAAGTTAAGAGCCGCGATGCATGCTTCCCCCATTATCGTGGTCGAAGCAGATTTAGAAGCTCGGGTTGAGCACTCCTTTCGTAATTACATCTTACAAAAATTAGCAGAGTGGGAGGCTTTTTGCGCACCCGGTTCAGATCGAGTCAGTTTAGAAGGCAAGCCTTATGACAGTGAGTTAAGTGCTTTTGAACTGTTTGCACAAGAACTGCAAAAGTCGATGTTTAATATCCGTAAGCGCTTAGGCGGTGTTCGCCATCAAGAATTAACTACGATGCTAGATCACGCGTTAGAAGCTCATAAAAATGGCGATAACAGTTTGCACCGCGAGTGGATTCGAGTATTGCTGAGAGAGTATTATGACCCTCAGTATGATTATTTATTAGCAAAGCGTAAAGAGCGTATCATCTTTCGTGGCAGTGCCGCAGAAGTCGAAGCGTATATACAGGCACTCTCTGCTGTTTAATCAGCATAAATTGAACTTTAAAAATCTAAAATTAACTTTAAACAGAATTAAAAAACCGATAACAACGATTGAATAAAGAGCACAGGAAAAGACAATGAAAAAACAATTTACAATATGGGCTACAGCCTTCAGTTTATTAATGACAGGCTTAACTGCGACCATCGTTCAGGCTGAAACTCAATCAAACGAAAATAAGCCAACCTTCGTTTTCACGGCAATTCCAGATGCCGATGAGTCACGATTGCAGCAGCGCTTTAATAAAGTGGCTGTTTATTTGTCAGAAAAATTGGATGTGCCGGTTAAATATATTCCAGTTAAGTCTTACGCCGCTGCTGTAACGGCCTTTCGAAATGATCAGGTGCAATTGGCTTGGTTCGGAGGTTTGTCGGGGGTTCGTGCGCGTACATTAGTACCGGGTTCTGAAGCCATTGCTCAAGGTTTTGAAGATCAGTCATTTAAAAGCTACATTATTGCGCATCACTCAACGGGTCTGAAAGCGAATGCCGATTTGTCTGATGCATTCAAAGCATTTAATACTCAAGATATGACGTTTACGTTTGGTTCTAAAGGTTCCACTTCGGGTCGCTTGATGCCAGAATTTTATTTGCGTGAAGAATTTAAGGCTGCACCGAATGATGTATTTTCTCGTGTTGGATTCTCTGGCGACCACAGTCGTACTATTTCACAAGTTCAATCCGGTGCTTATCAGGTTGGTGCGGTAAACTTTAAAGTCTGGGAAAAAGAATTAGCCGAAGGAAAAGTCGATACCCATAAAGTGTCGGTTATTTGGACGACACCGACTTACCCAGACTATCAGTGGACGATTCGTAACGATGTTGATCAGCGCTTTGGTAGTGAGTTTAAAAACATAGTGCGTAAAACCTTGTTAGAAATGAACGATCCTGATTTATTGGCCAGCTTCCCTCGTCAGTCTTTTATTCCTGCTTCGAATGCTGATTATGCACCGATTGAAAATACCGCTCGTGCGATCGGCTTGATTGATTAACCCTATGGCCAAGCTCGACACTCAATTAAAAGCTGATACTCAGTCTAAAATCGAAGCTGAGTCTAAAATCGAAAATCAGCTCAAGCTGGAAAACTACCAGCTTGATACTCGCTTGCAAAATATAACAGTGAGTATTAATGCTGGTGAAAAAATTGCTATCCTCGGGCCTTCCGGTGGTGGCAAAACCAGCTTGTTGAATGCACTGCATCAGCAGTGCCCTGATCACATTGCTTGGTGTCCGCAAGAGCATGGTTTGGTTGATATGCTGTCGGGCTATCATAATATCTACATGGGGCAGCTAGAGCAGCATAACCCCTTGTATAACGTACTGAATCTGATTAAGCCTTTTGCTAAACATAAGCACGAGGTTTCTGAAATAGCGCGTTTGCTTGGTCTTGATCCTGAGCAGCACTTGTGGAAATCGGTAAAGCAGCTTTCCGGTGGACAACGACAGCGTATTGGAATTGGCCGTGCCTTTTATCGCCAGCAAGATATTTTTTTGGGTGATGAGGTGGTTTCGAGTTTAGACCCTGTGCAAGCTCAGATGATTATTGAACTTATATTTAAGCGTCATCAAACGGTGGTTATTGCCTTGCACAATCGTCAGCAAGCCTTGAATAATTTTAATCGTATTATTGGCATTAAAGCCGGTAAAATTATTTTTGATTCTCCTGCCAAAGAGTTGATTAAAAATAAGTATCAAGCGGGTCTACTTGACTCCTTGTACGAGTAAGTTGCTTTATGGGCCAACGACTGCGCATTTTATTCAGTTCTTTATTCAGTTCTTTATTCAGCTTTCTATTTAAATCACATCGTAATTTATCGGTCACCTTCATTATTGTGGGATTACTGTGCTTACCTTTTGCTGATTTAGTGATTTATCAGGTCGATCCTTGGCAAGAATTATCACGTATGGGGCAGGGCATCATACAGCCGAGCTTTCCTGAGCTGACACTGCTCGCCGATAGTGTGATGATCACCGTTGCGTTTGCCTTAATCGCAGTATCCGGTGCTGCTTTTTTAGGATTGATACTCGCGTTATTTTTTCATTCTAGAAGTGTCCGTATTTTTTCAGCGTCAATTCGTTCAGTGCATGAATTGTTTTGGGGCCTGATTTTTATGCAGGTCTATGGTTTATCGGCAACCACAGGGGTACTTGCGATCTTGGTTCCATTTACCGGTATTTTTGCCAAAATGTTTGCAGAAATAATCGAGCAGCAAAGCCCCGTTCCTAATTCTGCTATTTCGCCCCAGGCCGATCGTTGCAGTCAATACTTGTTCAGCTGGCTGCCTCAGGCGTGGCCTCAGATGGTGAGCTATACCCGTTATCGTTTTGAGTGCGCGTTACGTTCAAGTACGATTTTAGGCTTTATCGGTTTGCCGACGTTAGGTTTCTATTTGGAAACTGCATTTAAGCAAGGCCAGTATAATGAAGCCGCAGGCTTGTTATTGTCATTCTTTATTTTAATTGCCAGTATTCGTTGGTGGCTAAGCAGTCGATGGCTGCCCGCCTATCTATTGATTCCGTGTTATTTAGTATTAGCATTTATCGCATTACCCGATTCACCGCAGATTTATGGCAGTTCTTTGGTGCAGTTTGTGACTCAAGATATTTGGCCAAAAGCACTTTTGGCTAGGGGATGTTGGAGCATCTATTCATTGGTATCAGCACCAGTTATTGGATATCGCCTTACCGGCGCTGTGGCAGACGTTACTGTTATCGCAATTGGCATTGGTTTTAACGGGATTATTGGTATTGCTGTTTTACCCTTGGGCAAGCCAAGTATTTTTTCCTAAAAACTTATCATTAATACGAGGCTGTGCGCGCACGTTTTTATTAGTATTACGCTCTGTGCCCGAGATAATTTTTGCGTTTGTCTTTTTATTGCTCTTTGGTCCATCAGGGATTCCTGCAGTGCTAGCGCTGGCTCTACATAATGCAGGATTGATCAGTTATTTGTTAATGCGCCACAGTCAGCAATTAACCTTACGAGCTGATTCGAGCAAAGGCTTAAACCAATACTGTTATGAGGTGACGCCTCGGATATATCCGCACTTTTTAAGTTTGCTGTTATATCGCTGGGAAGTGATTATTCGTGAAAGTGCTATCTTAGGCATTTTAGGCATTACGACTTTAGGCTTCTATATTGACTCGGCCTTCGAGGATATTCGATACGACCGAGCACTATTTTTGATTGTAATTTCTGCCTTGTTGAATATTGTTGTTGATAGTTTTAGTCGGAAAATTAGAGGGCGCTTAAGCCAATAATCGCTTCAATTTCAATTTTTAAATCAGTTGAAAAGAGTGCATCGACTTTAATTAATGAACTGGCGGGAATAGCGCTGCCATATAGATCAAATAGAGTCTCTTTTAATACATGAATTTCACTAGAATCACTTACAAATATCGTTACCTTTATTAGGTCCTGAAGCGTTACATGGTGAGTTTCGCATATGTGAATTAGCTGAGTGAAAATAGCACGGGTTTGTTCTTCAATCCCTTCTGTTTGCGCAGAGCTGCCAAAGGCAGTGAGCCCTGATGTGTACAGAGTATTATGATGAATAACACTGTGGGTATAAGGCCCTAGTACTTCTCCTAAAGCCGTATAGTTAATTCTTTGTAGGCTCATCATCTTTTACCTTTAGTTAGAGTACTTTTTTCAATTTTATTTTTAACATTAATCTTATGGCTCAATAGCGTCGAAAGTTTGTGGATCTCGGGGGCTGTCAATAATGAAATGAGTCCTGCTGCGGGCCACGCTAATAGAAATGCATGAAACCATTGCTGATAAAAGTCTGTAGACCAGCCTAGATTGATCCATGTGACCCAAGCGGTCATGATAAATGACAGCTGTAATGACATGATTAATGAAAACAGAATGCGATGAATCATGTAAGTTTCACCAGCTTTTCAATGTAGGCCACTTCAGTGAGTGATTGGGCTAAATAGTCTTTTGTATGAACCTGATTAAAGTGTTCTTGTAATGCTGCTTCATCAATCCATTCTTCCCACAGGGTAAATAAGTTTGGATCATCTCTGTGTTGTAAAACGTCAAAAAAGATACAACCTTTCTCTTTAATTGTTTGGCGTTGCAAAACGTTAAGTTCTTTTTTAGCGTGCTCAGCCGATTTATTTTCTGAAACTTTTAGACCGGCGCTGATCCAGAGACTGGGTTGAGATGTTGTATTAGAGTCTGACATCATTATTTTCCAAGATTAGAGAAGGGAATCTAAAGATAGACACTTCCGTATATGAAATATATGCTGAATTAATCAATAATTAATTCCAGATATGAAATTATGTATGACGACATTGTTTTATTTGTCCACATCGTTCAGCAGCAGGGTTTGGCATCCGCTGCAAAAAAATTGGGCTTACCTGCGGCAACGGTCACTCGGCGTTTGCAGCGTTTAGAGATGTCTGTAAAGCGGCAACTAATTCATCGTTCAGCCCGCCAATTTTCCTTGACTGCTGATGGGGAAGTTTTCTATCAGGCTTATGCGGGTCTTGTGGAGCAGTTGGAGCAAACTCAGCAGCAGCTCAGTGGTGAGATGAATGTATTAGCAGGCCCATTAACCGTATTGGCACCGAGTAATATATCGACAGGTTTATTACAGCCGATGTGGTCGGGCTTTATTAAAGCGTATCCTGATATAAAGCTTGAGCTGATACTCAGTAATAGTGTCGAAAGTATGTTGTCTTCTGGGGCTGATCTTGCGTTACGAATCGGCCCGCAAGCATCTTCAATCTTGTATCAGAAACGTTTAGGCTCGTTAAAAACAGTGCTGGTTGCTACGCCAGAATATTTAGCGTCTAACAGTAATCCCTTCACTCTTGATGAACTAGAGGCGCATCGTTTAATCGGCACAAATACACTGGCTAAATGGAATATGACTAATTCTACAACAAAGATTAAACAAGAAATACGTCCTCGTTTTGCCACACAAGTTAATGATATAAAACTGGCGACACAATTAGTGTGTGATCATTTAGGTATCTCTTTATTACCGACGAGTGAAGTGGAAAGTTTGATTGATGCAGGAACCTTAATTCAGATACTACCCTCTTGGCAGGGGCCGAAACGTGATCTTTATACTGTGTGGCCAAGTGGAAGGTTATTAAGCGCCAGAGCGAAGTGCTTAAAGGAATATATGGAGAACTTTATTCAGCAATTTAAAAGTTGTATTTCAAACTGCTGAATATATAGACGTTAGCTATAAATCAAGGCTTCACAAACCTCAACGTCATACGATCACTTTCGCCAATCGCCAAATACTTTGCACGGTCTTTGTCACCTAAACGTAGTGACGGGGGAAGTGTCCAGACACCTTTAGGATGCTGGCTACTGTCTTCTGCATTCGCATTTATTTCTGATCTGGCTTCTAGTTGAAAGCCAGCAGTCTTAGCCAATTTTATGACATGGGCTTCGGTAACATAGCCCGAACTAATCATGTCTTCCAAGCTCGTGTTTGGCTTAGCTCTATGCTCTACCACACCTAATAGGCCACCGGGTTTTAGCGCTTTATACATGGAGTTAAACACATCTTGTGCGTACTCACCTTTCATCCAGTTATGAACATTACGAAAGGTGAGTACCAGATCGGCTGTGCCGGCAGGAGCAATTTCTGTGCGCTCAGGTATGGATAGATCAGTGACGATGGTTTTGCCATAAACTTCAGGGTTTTGTTTAAGTTTTTCTTCAAATTTTCTTTGATAATTTTTACGCCAATCCGGTGTGCGTTCTGCAATTAAAGAAAATCCGGCAGCGTAATATTGACCATGATCTTTTAATACCGGTGCCAAAATCTCGCTGTACCAGCCACCGCCGGGCCATATTTCAACCACTGTCATATCCGCTTTTAAACCGAAGAAGGCTAAAGTGTCTGCTGGGTGACGGTATTGATTACGGGCAATGTTATTAGGTGAACGATGAGTAGCATTGGAATTTTTTACGACTGACTCAGAGGCTGAGCTGATTGCATTAAGGTTAGTATTTTCCTGATCTGCATAGGCGTTGATAGTTGTACTAAGTAACAAAACTAGACTTGGCAGTGACCGCAGCAAGAATGTGGTTGAAGTTTTAATCATGCGAATTCCTTAAGTTCTATCAATAATTATTATTGAGTCTGCATCCGTTAGATAGTTCATTAAAAGGCATAGTCTTTTTTGCACGCAACAATACAAAATGTCATAAAAAGTTACTTATTTGCAATGATTGGTCATTTACCTGCGGACTGTTCCAGCCTATATTGGATGCATAAATTAAAGCTCCCAATTATGATGACTCTAATATAAAAAAATTAACTATATTTAGAGTTATTACACCGACATCGTCACAAAGGTTAGCAGAATGACACAGGCTCAAAACCCACATTACCCACACGTTATGGAACCGTTAGATCTTGGTTTCACTACTTTAAAAAACCGTGTGATCATGGGATCTATGCACGTTGGCTTGGAAGATCGTCCTTGGCATTTTGAAGAAATGGCAGCGTATTTCGCAGAACGTGCCCGTGGTGGTTGTGGCTTGCTAGTAACCGGTGGTTTTTCTCCAAACCGTGCGGGTGATTTGCTTCCGTTTGGCTCTAAGTTAATGCACAACTGGCAGGTTCACTTCCATAAGAAAGTAACCAAGGCCGTTCATGATGAAGACGGTAAGATTTTATTGCAGATTCTTCATGCGGGTCGTTATGGTTATACACCATTAAACGTTGCGCCATCGGCGGTTAAATCACCTATTACACCTTTTAAGCCGAAAGAGCTTTCTTCTAAGCAAATTACCAAGACCATTGGTCATTATGTTCGTTGCGCTAAGTTAGCGAAAAAAGCGAATTATGATGGTATTGAAATTATGGGCAGTGAAGGTTACTTCATTACTCAAATGCTAAATAAGCGCACGAACAAACGTACGGATGAATGGGGCGGCTCTTACGAAAATCGTATGCGTTTTCCTATTGAAGTTGTACGTCAGATTCGTGAAGAAGTTGGCAGCGATTTCATCTTGATGTTCCGTCTGTCGATGCTGGATTTGGTTGAAGATGCCTCTGAAATTGAAGAAGTGATCGAGCTAGCAAAAGAATTAGAAAAAGCCGGCATTAACATTATTAATACGGGGATTGGCTGGCATGAAGCGCGCGTTCCTACCATCGTAACCTCAGTACCTCGTGCGGCGTTTGCCAACATTACTGGCCGTGTTAAGACAGAATTGAGTATTCCTGTGGTAGCCTCTAACCGCATTAATATGCCGGATGTTGCTGAAGACATTATTGCTTCAGGCAAAGCAGACATGGTCTCAATGGCGCGCCCATTCTTAGCCGATTCTGAATGGGTTAATAAAGCGGCAGCAGGCCGTGCAGACGAAATTAATACCTGTATCGCCTGTAACCAAGCCTGTCTTGATCACACGTTCCAAATGAAGCGTGCGAGCTGTTTGGTGAACCCTCGTGCAGGTCATGAGACTAAATTGCTTTATACTCCCGTTGCTAAGGCTAAAAAAGTTGCCGTTGTTGGTGCGGGTCCTTCAGGGCTTGCGTGTGCCACTGTTGCAGCGCAGCGTGGCCATAAGGTTACATTGTTTGAAGCCCGTGACGTGATTGGTGGTCAGTTCAATTATGCGAGTAAAATTCCGGGTAAAGAAGAGTTCCGTGAAACGATTCGTTATTACCTAAAGCAAATTGATGTTTTGAATATCAACTTAAAACTGAATACTTATGTTACTGCCGCACAATTAAAAGCTGAGGGCTTTGATGAAGTTGTAATCTCTTCAGGTGTTGCACCGCGTGTTCCAAATATGCCAGGTGTTGATCACGAGAAAGTTGTGACCTATCAGCAAGTTCTGGATAAAGGTTTGGAGCTAGGCAAGCGTGTTGCGGTTATGGGCGCGGGTGGCATTGGTTATGACATGTGTGAATACTTAACGCACCAGGGGCCATCTTTGACGTTGAACAAAGAGCTTTGGATGAAAGAGTGGGGCGTCGATGGCAGCAATGAAACTCGCGGTGGCTTAAAACCAATGGAAATTGAAGAATCTCCACGTAAGGTTTACATGCTGCAGCGTAAGACGTCGAGCTTTGGTAAAGGCTTGAATAAAACATCGGGTTGGGTTCATCGCGCGGTTGTAAAAATGAAAGGCGTTGAAACCATTGGTGGCGTTTCTTACGATAAAGTAGACGATGAAGGTTTACACGTAACCATCACGACTGGGAAAGATGAGAATAAGAAAGTTGAAACGCGCATTCTTGATGTTGACCATGTTGTATTGTGTGCGGGTCAGGTATCTGTCAACAAACTTCATACTGAACTAGATGCTGATATGGGCAAGAGCTTTAATCTGCACTTAGTTGGCGGTGCTGAGTTTGCTGGAGAGCTGGATGCTAAGCGCTGTATCAAGCTTGCCAGTGAATTGGCTGCGACGCTTTAATAGGCACCCCTAGATATTTTTTGAATATAAATACTAGCGTTTTTTAGTAAGCGCTTCTCATGAAAAAGGAAAGTGAATTCGGTTCGCTTTCCTTTTTTTTTGAAATAATTATGGCTGTATTGATTAGTTATAGTGAGCCTCTAATGAGTCATAGTAAGCATCTTATTAATTTGAGATGATGGCTTAATATCAATAGGGTAATAGGTTGTACTTATGTCTTCAGTAAATTTATCTCAGCAAGAGAGTGACGCGCTTCAAGAAAAGCTTAATGCGGCTAAAACAGCGGTTAACGTGATTACCCTATTTGCTATTTTTGGTGCACTGTTTATGGGGGTCATGCTGGGTATTTTTAATGCGGCAGCGCCTAGTGAGGGAGTATCTGAAAATATGAACTTTCTATTAGGATTTTCAGCTATCTTTTTTACGATTACTATCCCAAGTATCATCCTAAGTTTTTTACTGAAGCGGTCAATTGCTGAGCCCGGCTTATGGCAGCAAGCGATTGTTTGGTTTTATTGCCTTGTAATATTTCCCTTTTTTCCGATAGGCTCTGTTGCTGCAGCCGTTATCATGTATGCACAGGTAAGCTGGATGCGAACGGAAAAAAGGAAAAATTAACGTATTTTTTAAATAAAAATAAGCCGTCCTTTAAGTGAAAAATAAACCGATAATGCACGCTACGCCTAAAGCCCATGCAACCGTTCGAAGCAGTGCAATATCGGCGATATAAAGCGCGCCATAAACGACGCGAAGCACGATGTAGCTGATCGCTAGCATGTCGATATTATCTTGGTTCCCACCCATCTGATGCGCAATAACAACCGCTGCCATAAAGCCTGGAATCGATTCGAATGTATTCTGCTGTGCCCAATTTGCACGCTGCTGCCAACCCGATAATGTTGCTAGATAAGTACGCGGGTTATGATTATCTTTTGGTCTGAAGCCACTGGTGAATTTTGCTAGGCCAGCGAATAATATAGGCATAATAATGGCAATAAGTACGCACCAATAAGCGGCGGTCATGGTTGTTTCAATAGTAGGGGTCATGGTCATTCCTTCTTTTTATTATGGAAACTAAGGGGTCATTATTCTAAAGCAAAAAAAACCGCTCACAAGAGCGGTTTTGATAATCGATACAATCCAATTAACAGCGTTATTCGGCTTCGATGCCAACAATAACCCAGTCTGCATTTTCAGTGCTTAAATCGCGCTGTAAGTGCCAGATATCAAAGATCCCATCTTGTGACTTTTCTAGCTCATCTTTGCATACACCGCGGAATAGAATGCTAATTTCAGCAGAATCTCCTGCTTGGTCAGCACGCACAATTTCTGCAGTTAGATCTAAAATCTCAGTCTGCGGTGGCACCATTAGCTTATTACGCTGCTGAGACAGTGCGGTAAACAATTCAGGGCTAACATACTCTTCAATAACTTCTAGTTCACCCTTGTTCCAAGATTCTTGGACTGTGCGGTAATGGCTTAAAGAACCCTCGATAAAGGCTTGTTGATCAAAGTCAGTAGGTAGGTTGAAAGGCACTTCGTCTTGATTGAAGCCTGTTGCTTGCGTTGCAGGAACGTCTTGCAAGGAAGATGTTCCTGCAGCACCCGCATCGCGTGGCATTTCAAAGTTGTGGCGCTGAGTGCTATTACCCTCTGCGGCCATTCTGGGTTGTGCTTGATGTCGAGCGCCGATAAAACCTTTGAATAACTTGAATGCTAAAAAGGCAAGTAGCGCCATGATGATGATATCCATCATCTGAATATCTTCAAACGCTCCGCTACCCAGTAGTGCTGCAAACAAACCACCCGCAAGTAGGCCGCCCATTAAACCACCCATCATACCGCCTTTCTTTTGACCCGCTTGATTTTGCTGTTGGTCTTTTTTAGCCGGTGCTGCTTTTTTAGAAGCAAACGGTGATGTTTTAAAAGATTTACCAAAGCCACCGCCGCCAAAGCGTTTAGCATCAGCTTCGCTTACCATGGCAAACATTAAAAAGAAGGCAGTGAACAGAGTAATAATCGACTTCATATAGGTCTCTTTTGAGTAGTTTACCCAGACTAAGAATCTGGGCTTAAATCTATTTTTTAACATGTTAGTTTGTTGGCAAAGGGAGTCAATCATAATGCTCAACATTAGTGTCAGAAATTGTCTAGGGTATGTCGATTAAAGCCTAGTGTTAAGGCCTAGTTTTGAAGACTAAACGGTTGCACCTGATAACCACGTTGGGCGAGTTGCTGTAATAACCCATCTTCACCAATTAAGTGTAGGGCTCCTACCAGTATAAACTTCTCGTCTGGCTGTTTAATAAGCTGTTCTACTTTGGGCAGCCAATTATTATTACGCTCTACCAGAAGGCTACGATAAACCTCAGGGTAGTTTTCCATCATGGGTTGTATGCCTGTATTAAATAAGCTTTGTACATCACCAAGACGCCAAGCAGTACTCATAGTCTCTAAGTCATTGGGTAGGGTTTTGATATCTTCTAATGTTTGCAGGATTAATGCGGTTTCGTTTCCTTGGCCCATGGTTGCGATATAGTGGATTTGTTCGTCGATGGTCTCAAGTTCTGTTATCGTCTTGCCATCTAGTAGGGCTTTATCCCCTAGGTATTCTTCAACACCTTGGGCCGTTAATCCTAATTTATTCAGCTCTTGCAGGCTGATTATTAAGCAGACCATTTGAGGTTTAAAGCGCTGCCAGTGGCCGGTATCTATACCATTTTTGGCAGCGTAATGAATGAGGCCTGAGTAAGCCTGAGGCGATAATTGATCGGCCAGTATCTGCCCGCTAGGTAGACTCATAGTCTTTATGAATTTCGTTTCAAACTCAGTACTATTCAATTTGGAAACATCCGTTTCAAAGACTAGCCAGTTTACCTTTTTATAAATGTGCTCAAATTCTTGAGGTAAAGGGTAATCACTGGGTTTTAACATGTGGAAGGTGCCACCGAGATAAACCGTGTTTTTACCATTGCTCACTTGCCAGATACTGGTCTGGGCGTAGCTAAAACAAGATAGAAGAAGGGCAGTTATAATCAGGGAGAGGCGGACGAATATCATGGGCGCTAAAACCTAGGCATAAAAAAACCAGTCTAGCATATTTGCTAAGACTGGTTTTATTGAAAATTTACTGATGAGCTAATTCTCGGTTAAGAGTCTTCTGCGACCACTTCGATGAATTTTCCAGGAATGTAATCGTTGGTATACGCTAAACCTAAGCGCGTAAGGTAAATCATACGGTCTGCTTTTGTCTGATCAAAGTCATCTAGGTCTTGGCCATTCGCGGTGAATAGGTCTTTAACATAAATGATGTATTCATTGCCGGGTTCCATAATCAAAGCAGCACCGCCAGCATCAGGATTTACTTTAGCGTTGTCTTCTTCGTTAAGAGTCACCTTTAAAACAACGGGCGTTTCATCTTTCTTGAAGTAGATGTTGCGTGAATGGACACGCTGCTGTGCCCAGAAATACGCCAATTCTTTACTTTGGGTTAAGAAAACAGGATCTTTGCTTTCAAAAGTACGGTTACCAACGGTTTGCAAAGTGCCTTGGGTACGCTTGATCCAAGCCGCATCACCGCCACCGTGAAGGCCTTTGTTTTTAATAGCTTTCACCAGACTAGAGGTTGTACCGTGATACCAAACATTTGAAGTGGCAATGTTACCGTCTTCTAGCATTAAAGAGGATAAGTCTTTTAAATAATCCGGTGCGACAACGTGTTTTCTGTGCTCATCTTTTTTTCATTCTCTTATTTAAGTTGGTATTAAAGTACGCGCATGCCAGGCTGTGCTCCAGCGTGTGGTTCTAAAATCCACAAGTCGCTGCCACCGGGGCCTGCTGCGAGTACCATGCCTTCCGACATGCCAAATTTCATTTTTCGCGGTGCTAGGTTAGCAACCACGATCGTTAGCTTACCTTCAAGATCTTCGGGCTGGTAAGCCGCTTTGATGCCTGAAAATACGTTACGAGTTTCGCCATTACCAATGTCTAAGGTGAGCTGCAATAATTTATCAGCGCCTTCTACGTGGTCGGCTTTTACAATTTTTGCGATACGCAGATCAACTTTGGCGAAGTCTTCAAACTGAATTTCGTCAGCGATGACTTCGTTACCGTCTTCACGCAGTTTTGGTGCGTTAGCTAACTGTTCAGCAGCGCGGCGCTCTTTTTCAAGCTTTCTACGTTCTTTGTTGCTCAGCTTTTTTTCTTCTGCTTGTGGCGTAGCTTCTGCTGCCACTTCTGCAGGCGCTTCGCCGTTTAAAATTGCTTCTTTGCGCAAGTCATCTTTGGTTTCTTCCAAGATGGCTTCAACATGTTTCATTTCAGCGCGACCTAGCATTGGCTTAAACTTGTTGATCTCGTGATCGACTAATATATTGGTACGTGCAGCCCAATTTAAAGTGTCTAGGTTCAAGAAAGCTTTCGTTTTTTCTGCAATATCAGGCAAAACAGGGGCTAGGTAGGTAATTAATTGGCGGAATAAGTTAAGCGCAACCGAGCAAACTTCGACGACTTCTTGCTGGCGGCCTTCTTCTTTATTCATCGCCCACGGCGCTTTTTCTTGAATGTATTCGTTGGCACGATCAGCAAGGGTCATGATTTCTTTCATGGCTTTGCTAAATTCGCGATTTTCATACAGTTCAGCAATCACATCACCTTGGTCGATGAAGTGCTGTACCATTTCTTCTTCAATACAGGTTGCGCTTAATTTACCGTCGGCTTTGACTACAAAGTTGCCAGTACGGCTAGCAATATTAACCAGCTTGTTAACCAAGTCGCTGTTTACGCGTTGTACGAAGTCTTCTAGATTTAAATCGAAGTCGTCTACTTTATTGCTCAGTTTTGCAGCAAAGTAGTAACGTAAATACGTTGGGTCTAAATGATTTAAGAAGGTGCGGCCTTTAATAAACGTGCCACGAGACTTAGACATTTTTTCGCCGTTTACGGTAACAAAACCGTGGGCGAATACCGCGGTGGGTGTGCGGTAATCGGCAGCGGTCAACATTGCTGGCCAGAATAGGGCGTGGAAGTTGATGATGTCTTTACCGATGAAGTGGTAAACTTCTGTGCTATTCTCGCCGTCTGCGCCTAGCTTCCAGTATTCTTCAAAGTCTAAACCTTGCGCTTTACCTTCTTCGCTATCACAAAGATTTTTAAAGCTAGCCATGTAGCCAATCGGTGCGTCTAACCAAACATAAAAGTATTTGCCCGGTGCATCTGGAATTTCAAAACCAAAGTAAGGCGCATCACGGCTGATATCCCATTCTTGTAGGCCAGAGTCTAGCCATTCGGCTAGCTTGTTGGCGACTTCTTCTTGTAGTGTGCCTGAGCGAGTCCAGTCTTGTAGAAATTCTTGGAAATCAGGAAGCTTGAAAAAATAATGCTCTGATTCTTTTTCAACCGGGGTTGCGCCCGAAATAGTCGAGAAAGGTTTGATTAATTCAGCCGGAGTATACGTTGCGCCACAGCTTTCGCAGTTATCGCCATACTGGTCTTCGGCGTTACATTTAGGGCATTGGCCTTTTACGTAACGGTCGGCTAGGAATAATTCTTTTACTGGATCATAAAGCTGTTTAATTTTACGTACTGCAATATGACCTTTATCGCGGCAGGCTTTATAGATCTCTTCACTTAATAGGCGGTTTTCTTCAGAGTGTGTCGAGTGAAAATTATCGAATTTCACTTGGAAGCCGGCAAAGTCAGCTTCGTGTTCGGCTTTAACGTTAGCGATTTGCTGCTCTGATGTTAAGCCTTCTTTTTCGGCGCGCAACATGATGGCTGTACCGTGTGCATCATCGGCACAAACATAGGTACATTGATGTCCGCGTGCTTTTTGGAAGCGTACCCAAATATCGGTTTGGATGTATTCCAATAGGTGGCCAAGGTGGATTGAACCATTGGCGTAAGGGAGTGCGCTGGTTACCAGTATCTTTCTGCTTTGGGATGCTTGATCAGTCATGTTGCTACAGGCTTAATTTGTCGATAAAAGAATGGCGGCGATTGTAGCACTTTATTAGACGTAAGTTAAAACTAGGCGTGACGAAAAGTTAGGTATGAGCCAAAACGGTGTTGTATGGGGAATCAACACCGTTTTAGTGCTATTTTAGAAATAGCTTAGGAAAGAATTACTTATCAAATACCCGAGAAAGCTTCACCAGATTATCTTCAACTTTAAGAATCTCGATGCGTTTGTTTTCAAGGGTTAAGCAAGCAGGGCCATCTGGAATCGTTTCTAGATACTCTACAATCAAACCGCTGAAGGTTTTTGGACCGTCGGTATTAAAGTCCCAGCCTAAGGCTTTGTTGATGTCGCGAATATAGGCGGTGCCATCGACCAAGGTGCTGCCATCATTTAAACGCTTAAAATCAGGGTTCTCAAGAGCCGCCGTATCGGTTGTAAACTCACCTACGATTTCTTCTAGAATATCTTCAAGGGTACAAATCCCTTGAACATCACCGTATTCATCAACGACCAGTGCAATGCGTCTTTGCTGCTTTTGGAAGTTAAACAGCTGTGTATGCAGCGGTGTGCTTTCTGGAATGAAGTAAGGCTCGCGGCATTCTTGTAAAATATCGTTTTTATTGAAATTAGGGTTAGTCAAAAAACGGCTCGCATTACGCGTATGCAGCATGCCGACCACTGAGTTAATATCGTCACGGTAAACAGGGAGGCGGGTATGTTGGGTGGTGCGTAGCATATCAGTAATGTCTGCAATATCGTCTTCTAAATTGATCGCTACGATTTCACTGCGCGGTACCATAATGTCGTTTACGGCCATTTTCTCTAAATCAAGAATACTGATTAGCATGCGTTGGTGGCGCTTAGGAATCATGGTTCCGGCTTCATGAACAACCGTGCGTAATTCTTCTGTACTTAGATTGTCAGGGGTCGCATTGATATCAACTCTTACTAGCTTTAATAGCGCGTTGGCGATGGTATTCACAAACCAAACAAAGGGGGTCAGCAACCATTGCATACCTACCAAGATACGAGACGCAGGAAAGGCGACTTTTTCAGGGTGAATAGCCGCTAATGTTTTGGGTGTCAGTTCAGCAAAAATCAATACGACTAAGGTGAACAGAATAGTATTCACAAATACGGCTAAATCCGGATTATTAGGCCATAAGCGCTGACTGATAATAGTGGCCAATGCAGCCGCTGCGAAATTAACAAGGTTATTACCGGTTAAAATAGTACCGATTAAGCGATCTGGCTTTTCTAATAGGCTAGAAGCACGCATTGCGCCTTTGTGCTTATTTTTCGCCATGTGACGCAACCGATAGCGGTTGAGAGACATCATGCCCGTTTCAGAGCTGGAGAAAAATCCAGACATTATAATGAGTAAGACCAGTATGCCAAAGAGGATACTGAGGGGGACGTCGTTCAAGACGAGTTCCTTGCGTTATTTTGGGAACGCAAGGATACCAAAAAATCGCCTTAGAGTACTAATTCCAGTACAAATTTAGAGCCAAAATAAGCCAAAATTAAGAAACCCGTGCCTGCAAGGGTCCAACGGCTTGCGGTTATGCCTCTCCAGCCAAAGTTGAAGCGGCCAAATAACAAGGTTGCATAGACTAACCAAGACATGATGCTAAGGGCTGTTTTATGCAATAAATGCTGCCCTTGAATGTCAATAATATACGGCCAGCCGATCACAAAAGCTGCGGTTAACAAGACCATTCCAATCCAAATCATTTCAAACAATAGGGCATCCATGGTCTGTAATGGGGGAAGCGCCTTCACCAAGCCTGATGTATTGTGGCTTTTTAGCTGTTTGTTTTGCATATAAAGCAAAATAGCTTGAATCGCAGCGATGATTAAAATGCTGTACGCCAAGATCGATAAAATAATATGCCATCCCAGTCCACCGGTTAATTGCGAAATTTTGTCTGAGTTGGGCGTAATGGTATCCACTAATAAAATTAACGCTGCCATTGGGAAGACAGCAATTAATAAGTTTTCCAGTGGTTTACTAAAACTGCTACTGATCACTAATAAGCTGATGACCAGTGAGATTAAGATGCCGACATTAAAGAAGCCAAAATTAAACCCTTGATGCAAAACAACAGAGCCTGCTAGGACTAATGCGTGAAGGATACCGGCGATGGTCCCTAATGTGAGCACTAAGGTTTTATTGGCTTCTTTTTTATTATTTAAAGTTTGCCACTGTCGATAGGCGCCGAAGAAATATAAAAGTGCAGCAGGTAAAGCAAAAAAGGCTGCGCTGTAGGTTCCGCTCATGCCTGATTATTCCTTTGAAAATGATGAGAAGGTGTCGATTAAGGCAAAAGTTTCTCACAACCAAGAGATAACGCCAAGCTCGGCTAGCTATGTTGTGCCGATATTTGTACAATCGATGACTTTATTTAGCAGTGATTGACATAAGCCCATGTTTGATAGTTTAACCGACCGCCTGGGTGGTGCCTTAAAGAGCATTACTGGCCAGGCCAAGCTGACCGAAGAAAATATTAAAGACACGATGCGCGAAGTGCGTATGGCGTTATTGGAAGCCGATGTAGCTTTACCTGCGGTTAAAGCATTTACAGACCGCGTAAAAGAGCGCGCGATCGGTTCCGAGGTAATGACTAGCCTAAATCCAGGCCAAGCTTTCCTTAAAATTGTAAATGATGAATTGCGCGATGTGATGGGGGAGGCCAACGAAGGCCTTAACCTAGCCGTGCAGCCACCGGCAATTATCATGATGGCGGGGTTGCAAGGGGCGGGTAAAACCACCACCGCTGCAAAACTGGCTCGCTTCTTAAAAGAGCGCGATAAGAAAAAAGTGATGATGGTATCGGCCGACGTATATCGTCCTGCTGCTATCAAGCAGCTTGAAACCTTATCGACCGAAGTGGGAGCAATGTTCTTCCCTTCTGATGTTAGCCAAAAGCCCATTGATATTGCTAACGCCGCCATTCAAGCAGCAAAGACGCAATTTGCCGATGTATTGATCGTTGATACCGCCGGTCGTTTAGCTATCGATGAAGAGATGATGGCTGAGATTAAAGATCTTCATGGTGCCATCTCTCCTCAAGAAACCTTATT
This sequence comes from uncultured Gammaproteobacteria bacterium, assembly GCA_963851095.1. Taxonomy (GTDB): domain Bacteria; phylum Pseudomonadota; class Gammaproteobacteria; order Pseudomonadales; family Oceanobacteraceae; genus Oleispira. The sequence continues at coordinate 87,781 of CAWKOX010000012.1, forward strand.
CGTTGTAGATGCCATGACGGGTCAAGATGCGGCGAATACGGCGAAAGCCTTTAACGATGCATTACCGCTTACCGGTGTGGTATTAACCAAAGCCGATGGTGATGCGCGTGGTGGTGCTGCGCTTTCTGTTCGTCACGTAACGGGCAAGCCGATTAAATTCATGGGTATGGGTGAGAAAACAGAGGCGCTAGAGCCTTTCCACCCAGATCGTGTTGCCTCTCGTATTTTAGACTTGGGTGATATCATGACCCTTGTCGAAGATGCTGAGCGCAAAATCGATAAGAAGAAAGCCGACAAATTAACGCAAAAATTAAAAGCGGGTAAAGGCTTTGATTTAGAAGATTTCCGTGATCAGCTGCGTCAGATGAATAACATGGGCGGTATCACTTCTATGTTAGATAAGCTTCCAGGCATGAGTGGTATGGCGAACATGGCCAAACAAACGGATGCAGCAGAAAGCCAATTTAAACAGATGGATTCTATTATTTGCTCAATGACGCCATTAGAACGTCATTTCCCAGATAAGATTAACGGCTCTCGTAAAAAGCGTATTGCGCGTGGTTCGGGTACTCAGATTCAAGATATCAATCGTTTGTTGAAGCAGCATAAGCAGATGCAAAAGATGATGAAGAAGATGACAGCCAAAGGCGGCATGAAGAAAATGATGCGCGCTATGGGTGGAATGACCGGCGGTGGCGGCGGTATGCCTCCGATGATGCGTTAATACTTTATATGAGCTAAGTTTATTTGAACTTGCTTGGGTGTAAAAAAAGCCAGACCGTTTCTTAATTGAAATGCTCTGGCTTTTTTGTATTTGCTGGTTGGTTTATTTTACGGCTTATTTCACTGTTTATTTTTCTTTATACTTTTCAGATACCCACTCTGGGTGCTTATACAAAATTCTTAGATCCTTGTACTTCCAAATGTCTTTAATAATAGAAACCAGTTCGTAAGTTTGAATATAAAACGGATTTAATGGCTTAGCAGGCATACGTGTCACGCCGTATTTAATTTCACCCGCTTCGCGCTCGTCACGAAAGGTTCCGAATAGTTTATCCCAAATAATAAATACGCCGCCAAAATTGCGATCAATTTGTGCTGGGTTGCTGCCGTGGTGTACTCGATGATGAGAGGGGGTGTTGAATACTTTTTCAATCCAGCCTAAACGACCAACAGCTTCGGTATGGCAGAAAAATTGATACAGTAAGTTGGTTTCAATGGCGATAAGAATCCAATCTTTATCAAAACCGATTAGTGACAGCGGAACCCACATCAATAACCAATTGCCGTTTAAGGCATTTAAAAAGTTTTGGCGCAGTGCGGTAGAAAAATTCATATGCTCTGAAGAGTGGTGGGTAACATGGGTCGCCCAGAACCAGCGAAACTTATGCATGGCTAAATGGTTGAAGTACATGCATAGGTCTGCGAGTACAAATAAAATTGCAAAAGCCCAAATTGATGGTTCAGGATTCCAACCGAATCCATAAGGGTTGATCATGTCTGAGAAGGCGGTAATAAAAAGCGCAATGGCGATGCCATCGACAATTTTATAAGAAGCGCCGGTCGTTAGGTTAGCAATTGTCTCGCCAAGGCGATAATTTGTATCACCATTCTTGCGGTGTAAATACCAAGCTTCCAGTGCCATCACGGCCATGAAAACGGCCCCAGCAGCTAGAATAAAGCCAATTGCACGTATTAAATCTTCCATCAGTCTCTCCAGCTCTTAATTGAGCTTTTGTTATTTGGGTTTTAACTGTGTGTTATCTATGTATCTATCTATCTCTGTAGATATCTGTGTATTACGTCTATACCTTTGAGCTCTTGTAGAATTTCTTCTGAGCTACTTTTGAGTAAGCTCATTATGTCGTGACTTTGACTATGAATATTGACATTTCAAAGCTCATTTTTGACATTTCCCGCCAATAAGGCAATAGTACTGTTTTAAATATGAATACTCTGCTTGGTTTGAGAAAAGCATATGCTAGTGAATTTTAATGTCGCGGGAGACTTAGCGAATCTATTGTTGAGTTATCTAGACGACAACCCGCTTAAAAATAACGACTCTGAAATTGCTGCTCTGCGAACCAAACTTTCCCAGTATAATGCTAATTCTCGCATGCCTTTCACCGATTGGTGGCACGCCTTGGAAGTCATCGCCAAGTTGTATCAAAAACCCTATATAGGTTTAGAGGTCGGTGCTTACATACAGCCGAGTCATTGTGGTGTTCTTGGCTACTTGAGTTTGTCGTGTGAGTATTTGGCCGAAGCCTTGCAACGTTTTGAGCGTTTTCAGCGTCTTCTATATGAAGGCAATGAAGCATTCACTCAAGCTCAAGGGAATCTCGTGACTTTTTCTTGGCCATTTGATTATGGCTACTCCACTCGCGAGTCTGATGAAGTATTAATCTCCAGCATGGCCAGCTACGTCAGAATGCTGGTGGGTGATGAAGATCTAAAGCCGACTCGGATTGGCTTTGTTCATACAAAACCAAAAGACATTACTCCGTATTCGAACCTGCTTGGCTGCGATGTAGAATTCGAGTGTAAAAATACCTACGTCTCTTTCCCAGTATCAATGCTGACCTTAAAGGTTGAAAAGGCTGACCCAGCATTAAGAGCATTATTAGATCAGCAAGCGCACGCACTGTTAGATGTCTTACCTAACGGTGATCATTTCGAGCAACAGTTTTATAAATACGTATTACGTGCCATGCAAGATGGTAAGCCAACTATCGATGAAGTTGCGGGTTATATGAAAATGTCATCCCGTACTTTGCATCGTCGACTCGAAGAACGGCAGCTAGTGTTTAAAGAATTGTTGAAAAAAACACGGCAGCAGTTAGCGCAACAGTATTTAAAAGAAGGGCGCTTAACTTTGTCGGAAATTGCTTTGTTGTTAGGCTATTCAGAGCAAAGTGCTTTTACTCGCGCTTTTAAGCAATGGTTAGGTGAAACCCCATTGCGCTTCCAAAAGCGGCTGTTGGATTAAGCGCTTAGTGAAAGAAAGTTAACTAAATTAATAGCTTATACCCATTTATAAGGGGCTTGAGGTCTTTACACTTGACTAACCGAGCTGTAATCTCCTACGTCTAATTTTTTATGCACGTCATGTGACCTTTGGTAGGGGTCACCACTGTGAAAGGATATATTGATGCCTGTAATTACCCTCCCTGATGGTTCCAAGCGCGAGTTCGATGAAGCTGTAACCCTAATGCAAGTGGCCGAAGACATTGGCCCTGGCCTAGCTAAAGCAACAGTTTGTGGTCGTATCAACGGTACGTTAGTTGATGCTTGTGAATTGATTGAAGATGACTCCGATATTTCGTTGATCACCGGTCGTGATTCAGAAGGCCTTGAAGTGATTCGTCACTCATTTGCCCACTTAATTGGTCATGCCGTTAAACAACTTTACCCAACCGCTAAAATGGCCATCGGCCCTGTGATCGAAGATGGTTATTACTACGACATCGATTATGAGCGTCCTTTCACGCCAGAAGATTTGACTGCGATTGAAAAGCGCATGAAAGAACTGGTCAAAAAAGATTACCTTGTTAATAAAGTGATGACGCCTATTAAAGACGCGCGCCAAATCTTTGTTGATCGTGAAGAAGACTATAAAGTTGAGTTAATTGACGACTTGATTGCTAAGGGTGAAACAGCCGTAGGTTTGTATCATCACGAAGAATACATCGATATGTGTCGTGGCCCACACGTTCCTAGTACTAAATCGATGCGTATCTTTAAGCTAATGCGCGTATCGGGTGCTTACTGGCGTGGTGATTCCCAGAATAAACAGTTGCAGCGTATTTACGGCACGGCTTGGAATGACAAGAAAGATTTAAAAGCGTATCTGCATCGTTTAGAAGAAGCTGAAAAACGTGATCACCGTAAACTGGCGAAGCAATTGGATCTTTTCCACTTGCAAGAAGAAGCGCCAGGTATGGTATTTTGGCATCCAAATGGCTGGACCATTTATCAAGCACTTGAGCAATATATGCGCAAAGTGCAAAACGATGCTGGTTATCAAGAGATTAAAACACCTCAAGTTGTTGATCGCGTATTGTGGGAAAAATCTGGGCACTGGGAACATTATGCTGATGGCATGTTTGTTACCGAATCGGAAAAGCGTACTTACGCAGTAAAACCGATGAACTGTCCTTGTCACATTCAAGTCTTTAACCAAGGTTTGAAGAGCTACCGTGATTTGCCGTTACGTTTGGCTGAGTTTGGTTGCTGTCACCGTAATGAGCCTTCTGGTGCATTACACGGCATTATGCGTGTGCGTGGCTTTACTCAAGATGATGCACACATTTTTGCTACTGAAAAACAGATTCGCAAAGAAGCCTCTGACTTTATCAAGTTAACGCTTGATGTCTACAAAGATTTTGGCTTTGATAACATTGAAATGAAGCTATCGACTCGCCCAGAAGGCCGTATCGGTGATGACGCTCAATGGGATGCAGCAGAAGCGGCATTGGAAGATGCATTGAATGATGCTGGTCTAGATTGGGAATTGCAGCCAGGTGAAGGTGCGTTCTATGGACCTAAGATTGAATTCTCATTACGCGATTGTCTAAATCGTGTATGGCAGTGTGGTACAATCCAGCTAGATTTCATGTTGCCTGAGCGATTAGGTGCACAATATGTTGATGAAGATAATGAGCGTAAGACACCGGTAATGTTACACCGTGCAATTTTAGGTTCTTTCGAACGCTTTATCGGTATTTTGATTGAGCATTATGCGGGTGCATTCCCTGCTTGGTTAGCGCCACAGCAGGTCGCAATTCTGAATATTACGGATAATCAGGGTGAATATTGCACGAAAATTGAAGAATCTTTGAAAATAGATGGGTTTAGAGCCTCTGCGGACTTGAGAAATGAGAAGATAGGCTTTAAAATCCGCGAGCATACTTTACACAAAGTGCCTTACCTAATTGTGGTAGGGGATAAAGAAATCGAATCCAACACGGTAGCAGTGCGTACTCGTAAAGGAGATGATCTAGGAACAATGACCCTAGACGCCTTTAAAGAGCTATTAGCGAAAGATGTCGCCCGCCGCGGCCGAGTTGAAACGGAGTAATTGAATATCAGACGTGATAATAAGCGTGGTGCTCGTGCTGAGCGCCCATCGATCAATGACAATATCAAAGCAAAAGAAGTACGATTAATCGACGCATCTGGCGATCAGGCCGGCGTTGTGAGTATTGCTGATGCACTTGTAGCCGCTCAAGAAGCTGGCTTGGATTTGGTTCAGATTTCTGATGGAGATCCGATAGTCTGTAAAATTATGGACTATGGCCAAAAGCTATACGAAGAAAAGAAGCAGCGTAATGCTGCTAAAAAGAAGCAAGTACAGACTCAGGTTAAGGAAATTAAATTCCGTCCTGGGACTGAAGATGGCGATTATCAGGTAAAACTACGCAACCTGGTACGCTTTCTAGAAAACGGGGACAAAGCGAAGTGTTCTTTACGCTTCCGTGGTCGTGAGATGGCTCACCAACACCTGGGTATGCAGTTAATGTTGCGTCTTGAGAAAGATCTCGAGGCATATGGCACCGTTGAACAGCGTCCAAAGATGGAAGGTCGTCAAATGATTATGGTGCTTGCCCCCGTCAAAAAGAAGTAGTTAGGTTCTAAAATGAATCTCGATTCCCTAGCATTCGTAGCAATACGAGGCTGGGGTTTTGTACGTTCTACCTGCTGCTGTTTATTAACAATGCGAAGTGGTAAATTAAAATGCCTAAGATTAAGACTAAAAGTGGTGCTGCGAAGCGCTTCAAGAAAACGGCTAACGGCTTTAAACACCGTCAAGCACACCGTGCCCACATCTTGACCAAGAAAAGCACTAAGCGTAAGCGTCATTTACGAGCTAACCTGATGGTTCACGCCTCAGATGTAGCAACTGTAAAGCGCATGTTGCCGAACCTTTAATAAACCCTTGGTATAATTTGTAGGAGAGTCTCATGGCTCGTGTAAAACGTGGTGTACAGGCGCGTAAGCGTCACAAAAAGATTTTAAAGCAAGCTAAGGGTTACTACGGTGCTCGTAGCCGTGTTTTCCGTGTTGCTAAGCAAGCGGTAATTAAAGCGGGTCAATATGCATACCGTGACCGTCGCCAAAGAAAGCGTCAGTTCCGTCAGTTGTGGATTGCTCGTATTAACGCTGGTGCACGTGTAAATGGTTTGTCTTACAGCCGTTTCATCAATGGTCTTAAGTTGGCTTCTGTTGAAGTTGACCGTAAGATCTTGGCTGACCTAGCTGTTAACGAAAAAGGCGCTTTTGCGGCTCTAGTAGAAAAAGCTAAAGCTAGCCTTTAATAAGAATGCAATGAGCTAGAGTTTCTAGCGCATGATCATTTTTAGACAAGCCAGCAATAACAGTTGGCTTGTTAAAATAAGGGAGTGGCTTTGCCACTCCCTTATTTTTTTGTATTTTATATAGTGATTAGAATTAAGAGTTTCTAATTATTCAGTAGCTATGATTTTGAGTGAGCTAAAAGCATTATTGGGTATTTGTGCAACCCTTCTGGTGGAATAAATACCCAATCATGCTTTCATTCTGAGAAGATAGAATAGTTGTTTTAATTTAGGTTTTTACGGAGTAAACGATGGAAAACCTCGACGCGCTGGTTAATGAAGCGCTTGCCAAAGTTACCAGTGCTAGTGAAGAAAATGCGTTATACCAGGTACAAGTAGAATACCTTGGTAAGAAAGGCACGATTACCTCATTGTTAAAAACGTTGGGTAAATTATCCAATGAAGAGCGCCCAAAAGCGGGTGCTTTAATTAACGAAGGCAAAGTAACCGTACAGACTGCAATCAATGTGCGTAAGACCGATTTACAGACCATTGCGTTGGCTGAAAAATTGGCAGCAGAACAAATTGATGTGACCTTGTCGGGCCGTAACGAACAGCGTGGTGGTTTGCACCCTGTTACGCGTACGCTTGAACGCATCGAAGCTTTCTTTACTAACGTCGGTTATAACGTTGCCGAAGGACCTGAAGTTGAAGACGATTTCCACAACTTCGAAGCCTTGAATATTCCATCGCATCACCCAGCGCGTGCGATGCATGATACGTTCTATTTTAATGCCAATACCTTGCTACGCACGCACACATCTCCTGTGCAAGTTCGTACCATGGAAACTCAAGAGCCACCGATTCGTGTAATCTGCCCAGGTCGTGTTTATCGTTGTGATTCTGATATTACCCACACACCTATGTTCCATCAGGTTGAAGGTTTATTAGTCGATAAAGACGTGAGTTTTGCCGATCTTAAAGGGACGGTTCAGCAGTTCTTGAAAGTATTCTTCGAAAAAGATTTAGCCGTTCGTTTCCGTCCGTCTTACTTCCCATTCACTGAGCCTTCGGCGGAAGTGGATATGGAATGTGTGATGTGTTCTGGCAAAGGCTGTCGCGTTTGTAGCCACACAGGTTGGTTAGAAGTGATGGGCTGCGGCATGGTTCACCCTAAAGTATTTAAAGAGTCTGGCGTCGATGCTGAAAAGTATTCTGGCTTCGCTTTTGGTATGGGTGTAGAGCGTTTAGCAATGTTGCGCTATGGCGTAAATGATTTGCGTTTGTTCTTTGAAAATGACCTTCGTTTTTTACAACAGTTTAGATAACTAGAAGTCATTTTTTTAAATCAAAGAACTTATTTAGTAGGTAAATAACATGCAGTTCAGTGAATTATGGTTACGAGAGTGGGCAAACCCAGCTCTTGAAACACAAGAATTAGTCGACCAAATCACCATGGCCGGTTTGGAAGTAGACGCAATTGAAGCCGCAGCAGGCGAGTTTAGCGGAATCGTTGTTGCGCAAATATTAAGCTTTGAAAAGCACCCAGAAGCCGACAAACTGAATGTTTGTAAGGTAACTGACGGCACAGAAGAATTTCAGATCGTCTGTGGCGCACCGAACGTTCGCGAAGGCATGGTAATTCCTTTCGCAAAAATCGGTGCAGTATTGCCTAGTGAAGATGGCAAGGGCTTTAAAATCAAAAAAGCCAAGCTACGCGGCGTAGAATCTTTCGGCATGTTGTGCGCAGAAGAAGAAATGGGTATTTCCGACAAGTCAGATGGCTTGTGGGATTTGCCTTCCGATGCGCCACTAGGTGTTTGCATGCGCGAATATCTTGGTTTAAGCAAAGATGGCCGTGATGACAAAATCATCGACGTAGATCTTACGCCAAACCGTGGTGACTGCTTAAGCATTGCCGGTTTGTCGCGTGAAGTGGGTGTATTAAACAAAGTAGACGTGACTGCTCCAGTCATCGAAGCGGTTGCACCAACGATTGATACTACGATCGACGTTCAGCTACAAGCCCCTGATGCCTGCCCACGTTATGTGGGTCGTGTAATCAAAGGCATTAATATCAACGCGGCTAGTCCACTTTGGATGCAAGAAAAATTGCGTCGCAGTGGTATTCGTTCAATCGATCCAGTGGTTGATGTAACGAACTTCATTTTGCTAGAACTTGGCCAGCCAATGCATGCCTTCGATCTAGCTAAGCTAGATGGCGGCATTGTTGTTCGTAAAGCTGAGCAAGACGAAACTTTGGTTCTTTTAGACGACCAAGAAATTAAGCTAAACAGCGATGTTCTTGTGATCGCTGATAATAGCAAAGCACTGGCGATGGCCGGTGTGATGGGCGGCGCTGAATCAGGCGTCTCCTGTGGAAAAGAAGGGGCAGAAACAACTCAAGATATCCTGTTAGAATCGGCTTATTTCAATCCGATTTCGATTGCGGGTAAAGCACGTAACTACGGCTTGCACACAGACTCTTCACATCGCTTCGAGCGTGGTGTTGATTTTGAATTGCAGCGTAACGCTATTGAGCGTGCAACGGCTCTATTATTAGAGATCGTTGGTGGTGAAGCGGGTCCAGTGGTTGAGAAAACTTCTGAAGCTGATTTACCAAGCTGTGCAGAAATCGTATTGGTAGAAGCTCACATTGAAAAGATGTTGGGTCTAACGATTGAAGCGAGCGAAGTTGAAGAAATTCTAACGCGCTTGGGTATGCAGCTATCAAAAATGGATGCTGGTTGGAAAGTAATTGCTCCAAGCTACCGTTTCGACATGGCGATTGAAGCCGATCTAATCGAAGAGCTTGCACGTATTTACGGTTATAACCGTTTACCTGTACGCACGCCAATGGCCGCAACACCGTTATTGCCAGTGCCTGAAAACGAACTAGCAATGAAAGACGTTCGTCGTCAGCTTGTAGGGCGTGGTTATCAAGAAGCGGTTACGTACAGCTTTGTTGATCCCGCTACGCAAAAATTATTAGATCCAGAAGTTGCTCCGTTAGCGCTAGCTAACCCGATCTCAGCTGATCTATCAGTAATGCGCACGAATTTGTGGGCAGGTCTGGTACAGACTGCTGTTCATAACATTAAGCGTCAGCAGCCTCGTGTTCGTTTGTTTGAAACGGGTTTAAGCTTTGTGCCTCAGCCAGGTAAGGATCCAAGTAATCTAGACGAAAGTTTAGTACAGGATCCTAAGCTAGCGATGTTACTAACAGGCACTCGCACTGAGCAAAGCTGGTCTGAAAGCGATCAGAATGTTGATTTCTTCGACCTAAAAGGCGATTTTGAAAGCCTAATTGCTCGTACTGGTAGCCAAGCCCGTTATTCATTTGTGCCTGCAGAACATCCATCATTGCAACCTGGTCAAACGGCTCGCATCGAACTTGATGGTGTAGCGGTAGGTTGGATTGGTGCATTACACCCTAGTTTGTCTAAACCACTAGGTTTGAAGCAAGCCGTGTATTTATTAGAAATTAGCTTAAAAGCAGTACGTCAGGTAGAAGTTCCTGCATTTAAGCCACTTTCCAAGTTCCCAGAAATGCGTCGTGACCTTGCATTGGTGGTTACCGATGTCACGCCAGTAGCCGATGTAATGTCGTTAATTCGTGAAAAAGCAGGGGACTACCTCACAAAGTTAAATCTTTTTGACATTTATCAGGGTAAAGGCATTGATCCAGATAGAAAAAGCTTGGCTTTGGGCTTGACGTGGCAGCATCCTTCGCGCACTCTGAATGAAGAAGAAGTGAACGAAGCCGTTGATAATGTACTCGCTCACTTGGCTGATAGGATTGATGCACAATTGAGAGGCTAATATGCGAGCTCTTACCAAGGCAGAAATGGCGGAACGCCTGTTTGAAGACCTGGGTTTGAATAAACGTGAAGCGAAAGAAATGGTGGATCTCTTTTTCGATGAGATTCGCCACTCCTTAACGCATAACGAGCAAGTGAAGTTGTCAGGCTTTGGCAACTTTGACCTGCGTGACAAAAGTCAACGTCCAGGACGTAACCCGAAAACGGGGGAAGAGATCCCTATCTCCGCACGTCGCGTTGTTACCTTTAAGCCCGGACAAAAATTAAAAATCCGAGTAGAGGCTTATGCTGGAAGCGAGTCACTCTAACGAGCTGCCACCTATACCATCCAAGCGCTACTTCAGTATTGGTGAAGTCAGTGATCTATGTGATGTTAAACCTCATGTTCTGCGTTATTGGGAGCAGGAGTTTACACAATTAAAACCCATCAAACGTCGTGGTAATCGCCGCTATTATCAACGAGAAGACGTTATCCTTGTCCGTGAAATTCGCAGTTTATTATATCTAAAAGGCTATACCATCGTCGGCGCTCGGCAGAAGCTGAATGACCAATCAGGTGATGAAACCGCCGCCCATCTAGATCGTGTATTAATTAAAGATATGTTGGCTGAATTAGCTGAATTAAAAACTATTTTAGAAGACTA
>CAWKOX010000013.1:0-175196 GCA_963851095.1 uncultured Gammaproteobacteria bacterium
TAAGTGGGAAACGATGTGGGAAGGCTAAAACAGCTAGGAGGTTGGCTTAGAAGCAGCCATCCTTTAAAGAAAGCGTAATAGCTCACTAGTCGAGTCGGCCTGCGCGGAAGATATAACGGGGCTCAAACTGTACACCGAAGCTACGGATGCATAGTTTACTATGCATGGTAGAGGAGCGTTCTGTAAGCTGTTGAAGGTCAAGGTGTGAACCAGGCTGGAGGTATCAGAAGTGCGAATGCTGACATGAGTAACGATAAGGGGAGTGAAAAACTCCCCCGCCGGAAATCCAAGGTTTCCTGTCCCATGCTAATCAGGGCAGGGTGAGTCGGCCCCTAAGGCGAGGCTGAAAAGCGTAGTCGATGGAAAACAGGTTAATATTCCTGTACTTGTTTATGTTGCGATGGAGGGACGGAGAAGGCTAATCGAGCCAGGCGTTGGTTGTCCTGGTTTAAGGTGGTAGGCTGAGATCTTAGGCAAATCCGGGATCTTAAGGCCGAGAGCCGATGACGGTGAGATTACGATCTCCGAAGTCGATGATGCCATGCTTCCAAGAAAATCTTCTAAGCTTCAGACATAAAGAAACCGTACCCCAAACCGACACAGGTGGATAGGTAGAGAATACCAAGGCGCTTGAGAGAACTCGGGTGAAGGAACTAGGCAAAATGGTACCGTAACTTCGGGAGAAGGTACGCCGGTGGTTGTGATGGGACTTGCTCCCTAAGCGACCGTCGGTCGAAGATACTAGGTGGCTGCGACTGTTTATTAAAAACACAGCACTCTGCAAACTCGTAAGAGGACGTATAGGGTGTGACGCCTGCCCGGTGCTGGAAGGTTAATTGATGCGGTTAGCTTCGGCGAAGCTGTTGATCGAAGCCCCAGTAAACGGCGGCCGTAACTATAACGGTCCTAAGGTAGCGAAATTCCTTGTCGGGTAAGTTCCGACCTGCACGAATGGCGTAACGATGGCCACACTGTCTCCACCCGAGACTCAGTGAAATTGAAATTGCGGTTAAGATGCCGTATACCCGCGGCTAGACGGAAAGACCCCGTGAACCTTTACTACAGCTTCACAGTGAACTTTGAATTGGCTTGTGTAGGATAGCTGGGAGGCTTTGAAGTGGTGACGCCAGTTACCATGGAGCCGACCTTGAAATACCAGCCTGGTCAATTTGGGGTTCTAACTCAGGTCCATTATCTGGATCGAGGACACTGTGTGGTGGGTAGTTTGACTGGGGCGGTCTCCTCCCAAAGAGTAACGGAGGAGCACGAAGGTTAGCTAAGCATGGTCGGACATCATGCGGTTAGTGCAATGGCATAAGCTAGCTTGACTGCGAGACAGACACGTCGAGCAGGTACGAAAGTAGGTCATAGTGATCCGGTGGTTCTGTATGGAAGGGCCATCGCTCAACGGATAAAAGGTACTCCGGGGATAACAGGCTGATACCGCCCAAGAGTTCACATCGACGGCGGTGTTTGGCACCTCGATGTCGGCTCATCACATCCTGGGGCTGAAGCCGGTCCCAAGGGTATGGCTGTTCGCCATTTAAAGTGGTACGCGAGCTGGGTTTAGAACGTCGTGAGACAGTTCGGTCCCTATCTGCCGTGGGCGTTAGATATTTGAGAAGAGCTGCTCCTAGTACGAGAGGACCGGAGTGGACGAACCGCTGGTGTTCGGGTTGTTATGCCAATAGCATTGCCCGGTAGCTACGTTCGGACAGGATAACCGCTGAAAGCATCTAAGCGGGAAGCCCCCTTCAAGATGAGATATCTCTGAGACTTCGAGTCTCCTAAAGGGCCCAGGAAGACTACCTGGTTGATAGGCAAGGTGTGTAAGCGTTGTGAGGCGTTGAGCTAACTTGTACTAATTGCCCGTGAGGCTTGACCATATAACACCAAAACTTCGCAAAAGAAGTTGGTGTTGTAGATCAAACTGAGAAACAACATTTAATTGAGAATTAACACTAAGATAAAATCAAACATGTATCCGACCCTATTTGCTAAGTGCTGCAGTCTCCTAACCCTAACAAGTTGGTCGTAGACAGTAAGACAAACACAAAGCATCAAGGTTTGCTTGACGACAATAGCGCTGTGGAACCACCTGAACCCATCCCGAACTCAGAAGTGAAACGCAGTAGCGCCGATGGTAGTGTGGGGCTTCCCCATGTGAGAGTAGGTCATCGTCAAGCTCTTATTCTAAAAACCCTAACAGGTTACCCTGTTAGGGTTTTTTTTCGTCTGGAGAAAATGCTAGTGCCTTCTGTAAGCTTATCCCATGAACCCAAGCACCACCCAAGTCCAGCACCCGTACATTCATCCAATGCCACGGCGTAAACCCATCCATGAGGGCTCTCTGCAGCTCCCAGCTGCAGAAGGGCTTTGGATAAACGCATTGATCTGTGCCAAGACTCTATTGGTTGGTTCTAAACAAGTAAAAACCAAAACAGAAGCACTGCTCCCCTCGTAGCCCCTAAACTCAACACCCCCCAACAATTCCCATTACACCACCCATGTAAACCACAAAAGAATGAAAGGTTTACCAAGCTGTATTACCATAGAGCTAACACACAATTCAGGCACTGCTATGCTTCGTAATTTATTAGCCATCCTCGCTGATGGGAATTTTCATTCTGGGGAAGAGCTTGGTACCCAGCTTGGAGTTACCCGTGCAGCTGTTTGGAAGCAGCTTAAAAAGCTAGAATCTTTGAATATCCCACTATCATCCGTTAAGGGTAAAGGTTATCGATTAAGTGACGCTATAGAGTTACTGGATCAGCCAGCCATTGTAAATAAAGTACAAGGGCGTCTAGATTACTTAGAGGTACTGCTTAATACGGATTCAACGAATAGCTATTTATTAAATAAAGCCTCTGACCATATGGGAAAACGGTATGCTGTATTGGCAGAGAAGCAAGAGAGCGGCCGTGGCAGAAGAGGACGTACATGGGTGAGTCCTTTCGGTAAAAATATCTACCTATCCATGCTTTGGTCTTTCAGTGGTGGAATTAGCAGTTTAGAAGGGTTGAGCTTAGTGATTGCAATTGCAGTTGAAAAAGCATTATCAGAACTCGGGGTGAAGAATGCCAAGCTGAAGTGGCCAAATGACGTTTATTTAGATAGCAAAAAATTAGCCGGGATTCTACTCGAAGTGAGTGGTGAATACAGCGGTCATTGTCAGGTTGTTATTGGTATCGGGTTAAACGTAAAGCTCTCTGAATATGATGCCGAAAATATTGATCAGCCTTGGGCGCAATTATCAGAGCATTTAGGGGGGGTTAGTCGTAATGCAATCGCAGCAACGATGATTAATCATCTAATTGAGTCCATAGAGCAATTCGATAAACGTGGTTTTGAATCGTTTAAAAATTATTGGACTGAGCGAGATGCCTTTTTAAATAGAGAAGTCGATTTGATTTTACCCAATAGAACGCGGTCAGGTATATGCAAAGGGGTAAATTCTAAAGGTGAGCTCTTGATGCAAACAGAAGAGGGGCTAGTGTCTATTAATGCAGGTGAATTGAGTTTACGGTTAAAACATGAACCTATTGATTGATGTGGGTAATACAAGAATTAAGTGGCGATTAATCAAAGCAGAGTACTGTGAAGATGAAGCACAGACTTTCTATGGTGGCTTGGATGATTTTTCAATATTTATCTCCAACATAGAGCGCGTTGAAGTTGATGTATGGTTAGCGGCAGTTAATAAAACAGCTGAGTTATCAGCTTTATTAGCTTCGGCTGATTTCAAATCAATAAGTATCGTACAGAGCAAGAAAGCGCAGAATGGGGTCGTTAATAGTTACCTGCATCCTGAGCGTATGGGAATCGATCGCTGGCTTGCTTTGATTGCTGCCTTTAACAGCAATCGAAGAGTAATTAAGAACAACGGAGTGATTGTCGTTGATGCTGGCAGTGCATTAACGATAGATGTCTTAAGTACTAAAGGTGCACATTTGGGTGGATATATTGTTCCTGGGGTATTAATGGCTCAGAGAGCTTTGTTTGCTAATACAGAGCAAGTTATAGAATATACTGATGATATAAATAGTATTAATGAGTTCACTAAATCTAGGATGTTAGGAAATAATACTAAACAATGTGTAGAGTACGGTGTTATCAAACAATTAATCGCTTTAGTGAAGCAGGTTGCAGAAGAATACCCTTACTTTGAAGTATTCTTCACAGGTGGAGATGGTGAATTGTTAGCAAAATTTTTTGAGGCTGGAGTCGTCGATGAAGATCTTGTTTTAAAAGGACTATGGCAGGTGAGAAATTAAATGCGTTGGGTATTCTTAAGTTTAGTAATTTTAAATCTAATCGTAATGGTTTGGTTCTGGCGTGATCAAGCAGGAACCAATATGGAGCGTATTAATGAGCCAGAACAGAAAGGGGAGGCATTGGTTTTACTTTCCGAGCTAGACAGCTCAGATATCGATTATAAAGACATGACGACTAAGACGACTAAAGCTGCAGCTAATCGTTGTTATAGTGTAGGCCCTCTTGCCGATCGTATAGATGCCAAGCACCTTAAGGTTCGTGCCGAAGCGCTAGGGTTTCAATCGGAGTTGAGAAGATTAACTACCGGTACTAGTACGGAGCACTGGGTTCATATTCCACCACAAGCTAACCGACAACAGTCTTTACAGTTGCTGCGAGAGCTACAGGGTAGAGGGTTCGATAGTTATATCATAACGCAAGGAGAGTTAGCTGAAGGTATATCATTAGGATTATTCCGTAATGAAGCCTCTGCAAAGAACTTGGCTAAGAAGGTTAGGGCTCTCGACTATAATGTTGTTGTTAAAGATGTCTCTAGAGGCGAGAAAGAGCTCTGGCTTGAATTTCCGCAGGTAACGGAGTTAACAGAAGCAATGAGAAAACGTGTTGTTGGTGAAGGGCAGGCATTGCAATGGATACTTACTGATTGTTCGCATTCATAAATAAAAACACATAAAAGTCGTAAGTTTTTAATAAATAACGGAAAAACTATTGACAGAGTCTCAGATCCTGACATAATGCGCGTCATTCCTGGTGGGGTTCCCGAGTGGCCAAAGGGATCAGACTGTAAATCTGACGCGCAAGCTTCGAAGGTTCGAATCCTTCCCCCACCACCACTATTCAGACTACACGACAATGTCGGGTAGTCGATACAACGTCAGTACGTTGTATCGAAAAGCTGAGTTGCGGGTGTGGTACAATGGTAGAACCTCAGCCTTCCAAGCTGATGATGAGGGTTCGATTCCCTCCACCCGCTCCAATTTAGAAAGATTTGTTGCTGATATAGCTCAGTTGGTAGAGTGCATCCTTGGTAAGGATGAGGTCGGCAGTTCGAATCTGCCTATCAGCACCAGTATTCAATATAGAAGGTAGGCTTATGCCTGCCTTTTTGTTGTGTGTTCGAAAAAATATATTCATACCTCAACGAGAGATAATAAGGTCATGGCAAAAGCGCAATTTGAACGTAATAAAACCCACGTAAACGTTGGCACAATTGGCCACGTTGACCATGGTAAAACAACTCTAACAGCTGCACTTACACGTGTTGCTGCAGAAGTTTTCGGTGGCGAAATGGTAGATTTCGCAAACATCGATAACGCACCAGAAGAGCGTGAGCGTGGTATCACCATCGCAACGTCTCACGTTGAGTATGAAACTCCTGATCGTCACTACGCACACGTAGATTGCCCAGGTCACGCCGATTATGTTAAAAACATGATCACAGGTGCTGCACAGATGGATGGCGCTATCTTGGTATGTGGCGCGACTGACGGCCCAATGCCTCAGACTCGTGAGCACATCCTACTTTCTCGTCAAGTTGGTGTTCCATACATCGTTGTATTCTTGAACAAAGCTGACCTTCTTGCAGAAGATTGTGGCGGCGCTGATTCTGAAGAATACGAAGAGATGCTTGAGCTAGTAGAAATGGAGCTTCGTGAGCTTCTTTCTGAATACGAATTCCCAGGTGATGATACGCCAATCGTCGCAGGTTCTGCTCTTATGGCATTGAACGGCGAAGATGCTAACGAAATGGGTACTACAGCGGTTAAGAAGCTTCTAGAATCTCTAGATTCTTACATTCCTGAGCCAGAGCGTGCAGTAGATGGCGATTTCATTATGCCAATCGAAGACGTTTTCTCTATTCAAGGTCGTGGTACTGTTGTAACTGGTCGTATCGAGCGCGGTATTATCAACACAGGTAACGAAGTAGAAATTATTGGTCTTAAAGAGACTACTTCTACTACGTGTACTGGTGTAGAAATGTTCCGTAAGATCCTAGACGAAGGTCGTGCTGGTGAGAACTGCGGTATTCTTCTACGTGGTACTAAGCGTGAAGATGTTCAGCGTGGTCAAGTATTGGCTAAGCCTGGTTCAATCACTCCACACACTACATTCTCTGCAGAAGTTTATGTATTGGGTAAAGATGAAGGCGGACGTCACACTCCTTTCTTCAAAGGTTACCGTCCACAGTTCTACTTCCGTACTACCGACGTAACAGGTGCTTGTGAACTACCTGAAGGCGTTGAGATGGTAATGCCTGGTGATAACGTAAACTTGACTGTAACTCTAATCGCACCAATCGCGATGGATGAAGGTCTACGTTTCGCTATCCGTGAAGGTGGTCGTACTGTAGGCGCTGGTGTTGTTGGTAAAGTAATCGCTTAATCGATTCTTACCCAGCTCAAAAGAAGGTCGCTTTAGCGGCCTTTTTTTATGCCTGCTAGGAAGTGCCATTCATCACTAGGATGAAAGATAAAAAAGAGGGAGGTATCTCTGTGCATTCGTGCTGAATCATCCTCTCCTTTTTCTGCAGACAATAAAAAACCCCATCAGTTTGCACTGATGGGGTTTTTTTAATGCTCTAAAAAGTAATCAAATTACTTCTTAGCAGCACGCTCTTTTTCTTCAGCGATTACTTTCTCAGCAACTGAGTTAGGGCAAGCCGAGTAGTGTGCGAATTCCATCGAGAACTGACCACGACCAGAAGTCATAGTACGTAGAGATCCGATGTAACCAAACATTTCAGATAGTGGAACGTCTGCTTTAATGCGAACGCCAGAAGCACCTGCTTCTTGACCAGCGATCATGCCGCGACGACGGTTAAGGTCACCAATAACATCACCAACGTGATCTTCAGGAGTAAACACGTCAACTTTCATGATTGGTTCAAGAAGTTGTGGTTTAGCCTTAGGAATAGACTGACGGAAAGCACCTTTAGCGGCGATTTCAAATGCAACAGCAGAGGAGTCAACTGCGTGGAAGCCACCGTCGAATACTTCAATTTCAACATCAAGAACAGGGAAGCCAGCAAGAACACCAGTATCCATCATGCCTTTGAAGCCCTTCTCAATTGCTGGGAAGAATTCCTTAGGAACGTTACCGCCAACAACTGTCGAAGTGAATGTGAAGCCAGAACCCTGTTCGCCAGGCTTGATGCGGTAATCGATCTTACCGTATTGACCAGAACCACCAGATTGTTTCTTGTGCGTGTAAGAGTCTTCAACTTCTTGGTTAATTGTTTCACGGTATGCAACTTGTGGCTCACCTACTTCAAGGTCAACACCATAAGTACGCATCAAGGATGTCTACTTTAATGTCTAGGTGTAATTCACCCATGCCGCGTAGAATGGTTTGACCTGTTTCTTCGTCAGTGTGAACCAAGAATGTTGGATCTTCTGCAACCATCTTACCGATAGCGATACCCATTTTCTCAGCACCACCTTTATCTTTAGGTGTAACAGAGATAGAGATTACTGGCTCAGGGAATACCATGGCTTCAAGAGTACATTCGTGTTTAGGATCACAAAGAGTATGACCCGTTTGAACGTTTTTCATACCAACGATAGCGATAATGTCGCCAGCTTGTGCAGAGTCTAATTCAATACGTCATCAGCTTCCATTTCACACATACGGCCAATACGCTCAGTCTTTACCTGTGAACGAGTTAAGCACAGTATCGCCTTTCTTCAATTTACCTGAGTAAATACGAACGAAAGTTAGGGCGCCAAAACGGTCGTCCATGATCTTAAATGCAAGTGCACGGAAAGGCTCGTCAACAGAAACCGTTGCAACTTCACCTGTTGGCTCACCCAGTTCATCGGTTAGATCTTGTGGGATAACATCTGTTGGGCTCGGAAGGTAATCAACAACAGCATCAAGAACTAGCTGCATACCTTTGTTCTTAAATGCAGAACCACAGTAAGTTGGGAAGAAGGCAAGTTCGCGAGTACCTTTACGGATACAAGCTTTAACTTGATCGATAGTTGGCTGTTCGCCATCCATGTAAGCCATCATTAAGTCATCGTCTTGCTCAACAGCAGTTTCGATTAACTGTTCATGGTACATGTCTACGTCATCAACCATATCGGCTGGAACGTCTTCGATTACGTAGTTTTCTGGTAGGCCAGTATCATCCCAGATATAAGCTTTCTTGGTTAGAACATCAACAACACCAACGAAGTCATCTTCAGCACCAATAGGAAGAGTCATGATTAGTGGAGTAGCACCAAGAACTTTTTGAACTTGATCAGTAACGCGGAAGAAATCAGCACCTAGGCGGTCTAGTTTGTTTACGAAGATTAAACGAGAAACGCCAGATTCATCAGCATAGCGCCAGTTAGTTTCTGACTGAGGCTCAACACCACCAGAACCACAGAAAACACCGATGCCGCCATCTAGTACTTTTAAAGAACGGTATACTTCAACTGTGAAGTCAACGTGTCCAGGAGTATCGATTACGTTGAAACGGTGATCTTTCCAGAAGCAAGTAATCGCAGCAGACTGAATGGTAATACCGCGCTCAGCTTCCTGTTCCATGAAGTCGGTCGTTGATTCGCCATCATGAATTTCACCAGTTTTGTGGATTTTACCAGTCAGCTTAAGGATACGCTCTGTAGTGGTAGTTTTACCGGCATCAACGTGTGCGAAGATACCGATATTTCTATATTTTGATAGATCAGTCATAAGTTGCTCAATAAGCTATGGTTTTTAAAAAAATCGTGCGCCATTCTACAGGCTTTCAGCCTGTTCTTGGCATAAATTTTAATCAAATAGATAAAAATTTGTAAAATAGGCGCGGTATTTTGAGTGAATATCCTTCTAATGGCCAGTAAAACTTCAAAATATGGGTGAATAAAGTAGTGGATTCTTTGGAATTGAGGGTAGGTTCAATAATCAGAGTAGTGAGTAATTGGTTGGGATGAAACTAGGATGTAGAGCTCATCTAATGGCAGATGTGAGGGATAAGTGCGAAAGCTTATAGCTTCTATTTATAGTAGTAATATTTATCAAATCGTGTGGCAGAGAAAATTTCATAAAAATAACTCAATCTATTGAAGATAAGCTGTTGCTTAACTGAAAGAAAATGGCATAATTGCAGCCCCTCGAAAGAGGAGTAGTAGTAAATGTTAATTAAGCAAATAAATGCTTGATTAAGGAATTAGGGTGCTGTATATTTCTGCGCCCTAAACCAAATAAAGGCCACTAGTTCAACTGGTAGAGCGTCGGTCTCCAAAACCGAATGTTGGGGGTTCGAGTCCCTCGTGGCCTGCCAAATTCTTAAAATGGTAGCTTCGGCTGCCATTTTTGGCTTTAGGGAAAGCATAATGAGTGCAGATAGTAATACGCAGAAATCGCCATTAGATATTATTAAATGGATTTTGGCGGTCGCCTTTTTGGCTGCAGCGGTCGTTGGTAATTATCTTTATGCCAATGAGCCTCTTCTATACCGTGTATTGGGTGTGGTTGTTCTTATGTTGGTTAGTGCGGGCTTCGCATTGGCATCTAGTCAAGGTAATGCTTTCTTGCAGTTCTTGAAGTCTGCAAATCTTGAACGTCGCAAAGTTGTTTGGCCAACTCGCCAAGAAACCACACAGACGACAATGATTGTTGTTGTAGTCGTTGTTCTTATGTCGCTGGTATTGTGGGGTGTTGATTCACTACTCAGCTGGTTAATCTCTTTGCTTTTAGGCTAGTCTGAGGAAGCGTAATGTCAAAACGTTGGTATGTAGTACACGCCTATTCAGGCTACGAAAAACGTGTCCTGAGTGGTTTGAACGAAAGAATCGAATTGCATGATATGCAAGATCAGTTTGGTGAGATATTAGTTCCAACTGAAGAAGTCATCGAAATGCGCGATGGCAAGAAGCGCAAAAGTGAGCGCAAATTCTATCCAGGGTATGTGCTGGTAGAGATGGAAATGAATGATGATACGTGGCATCTGGTTAAGCAGACTCCGCGTGTTTTGGGTTTTATTGGTGGGACAGCTGATAAGCCTGCGCCAATTACTACTCGTGAAGCGGATGCAATTTTGCAGCGTGTTCAGGATGGTGCTCAAGCTCCAACACAGAAGACAGTTTTCGAACCAGGCGAAATCATTCGCGTGATTGATGGTCCGTTTGCTGACTTTAATGGTGTTGTTGAAACTGTCGATTATGCCAAGTCACGCTTGAAAGTAGCAGTAACGATCTTTGGTCGTAATACTCCTGTTGAGCTTGAATTTGTGCAGGTTGAGAAAAGCGTATAATTTTGAGACTCGATTAATCGAGACTTGTATAACCGGGAAGCTAGTGACTAGCGTTATACCCAATCGGAGTAAGATATGGCTAAGAAAGTAGAAGCTTATATCAAGTTGCAAGTAGCAGCTGGTAAAGCAAATCCAAGTCCACCTGTTGGTCCTGCACTAGGTCAACACGGTCTAAATATCATGGAATTCTGTAAGGCGTTCAATGCTCAAACTCAGAGCATGGAAGCTGGATCACCAGTTCCTGTAATCATTTCTGTATATAGCGATCGTAGCTTCACATTTGAAGTTAAGACTCCGCCAGCTGCTTTCTTATTAAGAAAAGCTGCAGGCATTACGTCTGGTTCTGGTCGTCCTAATACTGAGAAGGTGGGTTCTGTAACTCGCGCTCAGTTAGAAGAGATTGCAAAAACAAAAGAAGCTGATTTAACTGCAGCAGATCTAGATGCAGCTGTTCGCACTATCGCGGGTTCTGCTCGCTCCATGGGCATTAATGTGGAAGGTGTTGAATAATGGCTAAAATCTCTAAGCGTCAAAAGCTAATCGCTGAAAAAGTTGAAGCTGGCAAGGTTTATTCTGTAGAAGAAGCTGTTGCACTATTGGCTGAAGTATCAAATGTTAAGTTCACTGAAGCGCTAGATGTTGCAGTTAACTTGGGTATCGATGCACGTAAATCTGACCAGAACGTTCGTAGCTCTACTGTGCTACCACACGGTACTGGTAAAACTGTACGCGTTGCAGTTTTCACTCAAGGTGCAAATGCTGAAGCAGCACTTGCAGCTGGTGCAGACGTTGTAGGTATGGACGATCTTGCTGCTCAAATGAAAGGCGGCGACCTTAACTTTGACGTTGTGATCGCATCTCCAGACGCAATGCGTGTTGTTGGTCAGCTTGGCCAGGTTTTGGGTCCTCGTGGTCTTATGCCTAACCCTAAAGTTGGCACGGTAACTCCTGATGTAGCAACTGCTGTAAATAATGCAAAAGCGGGTCAGATTCGTTACAGAAACGACAAGAATGGTATTATTCACAGCACAATCGGCAAAGCTGATTTTACTGCAGATAAGATCAAAGAAAACTTAGAAGCTCTATTGGTTGATTTGAAGAAAGCTAAGCCTTCTTCTGCCAAAGGTGCTTATTTGAAAAAAGTGACTCTGTCTACGACTATGGGTCCTGGTTTAACGGTCGATTTCGGCGCGTTATCCATCTAATTCTTTGGGGTTCGAGCAAGTTTACTTGTTCGGGTCATTGAAGACCGTAGGTGCAAATGGCTAAAAGGCTCTGCTGACGAGTCATTTGCTTAATTACCGCCTACGCAAATGGTGCGGCCCCTGTTGATTTCAAGCTTGCTTGTTATTGACAACCCACCGAATTAAAAGAACCCTTTGGGGTTCATTGAAAGTTAGGAGTTCATTGTGGCTTTAGGACTTGTAGAAAAACAAGCGATCGTTGCTGAAGTCCAGACTGCTGCTAAAGAAGCTTTATCTGGTGTTGTTGCGGATTCTCGTGGCGTAACCGTTGAAGCTATGACTGCTCTGCGTAAAGAAGCCCGTGATGCTGGCGTATGGATTAAAGTCGTACGTAACACATTGGCTCGTCGCGCAGTAGAAGGTACAGACTTTGAGTGTCTAACAGACACCTTTGTTGGCCCAACTTTGATTGCATTCTCTAACGAACATCCAGGCGCGGCTGCCCGCATCCTGAGTAAGTTCGCTAAGACAAATGCTGATTTTGAGTTGAAAGCCGCTGCCTTCGAAGGACAGGTTACTGATATCGCTAAGTTGGCTACATTGCCTACTTACGACGAAGCAATCTCTATCCTTATGGGCACGATCAAAGAAGCAGCTGCTGGCAAATTGGCGCGCACTATTGCGGCCATTCGCGATCAGAAAGAAGAGCAAGCAGCTTAATTTTCTACTTTGCTAGGCAAATAGAAATTAAGTTGTTTATAAAAGATTAATTGGGCATATGCCCAACATTGATAGGAATAGACTCATGTCTGTATCTCAAGAAGATATCCTTAATGCCATCGCTGAAATGTCTGTATCAGACGTTGTTGTATTGATTGAAGCAATGGAAGAAAAATTTGGCGTTTCTGCAGCAGCTGCTGCGGCTGGTCCTGCTGCTGGCGCTGACGCTGGTGCGGCTGAAGCTCAAACTGAGTTTGACGTTATCTTGACTGGCGCTGGCGATAAGAAAGTTGCTGTAATTAAAGCTGTTCGTGGCATCACAGGCTTAGGCTTGAAAGAAGCTAAAGGTCTTGTTGAAGGTACTCCTGCTCCAATTAAGGAAGGCGTATCTAAAGAAGAAGCTGACGAAGCTAAAGCTACGCTTGAAGAAGCTGGCGCACTTGTTGAAATTAAGTAATTTCAACTTGTTGCAATGCTATTTAACTCTCTATAGAGTTGGGTAGTAGAAAATGGCTGGCGGGAATTTCCTGTCGGCCTTTTTCGCGTTTTGGAAGAAAGTTAATGGCCTGCGGGCTGCTGTGATTCTAATCACATGGATATATCCTTGATCATGGGCATAAAACCCATTGAGCGGACAGTCTGGGGATAACTGATGGCTTACTCATATACTGAGAAGAAACGAATCCGTAAGGATTTCGGTAAATTACCAACCGTAATGGATGTGCCTTTTTTATTGGCAATCCAAATCGATTCATATCGCAAGTTCTTGCAGTTAGTTCAGCAAGAAGGTTCTGACGATATTGGTCTTAATGCAGCATTTAGATCTGTATTCCCGATCGTAAGTTATTCGGGCAATGCGGCATTAGAATATGTGAGCTACCGTTTAGGCACGCCGACATTCGATGAAAAAGAATGTATGTCGCGTGGCGTTACTTTTGCGGCGCCTTTGCGCGTTAAAGTACGCTTGATCATTTATGATAAAGACTCTTCAACAAAAGCTATTAAAGATATTAAGGAACAGGAAGTCTACATGGGCGAAATGCCTCTGATGACTGACAATGGTACTTTTATCATTAATGGTACTGAGCGCGTAATCGTATCTCAGTTACACCGTTCCCCTGGCGTGTTCTATGATCATGACAAAGGTAAGACGCATTCCTCTGGTAAGTTGTTATACAACGCTCGAGTAATTCCTTATCGTGGTTCTTGGTTGGACTTTGAGTTCGATCCAAAAGACCTTGTTTATGTACGTATCGACCGTCGTCGTAAGTTACCTGCAACTATCTTGTTGCGTGCTCTAGATTACAGCACTCAAGAAGTATTGGAGATGTTCTTCGACAACGATACTTATACTTTGTCTTCGGAAGAAGCAAAACTGAAATTGATTCCTTCGCGTCTACGTGGTGAAACCGCAGCGTTTGATATCAAAGATGACAAAGATAACGTTATTGTAGAAAGTGGGCGTCGTATTACGGCTCGTCACATTCGTCAATTAGAAAAAGCCGGCGTAGAAGAACTACCTGTACCGTCTGAATACTTGTATGGCAAAGCACTTGCAAAAGACATCATTGATGCAGCAACAGGCGAAGTCATTGCAGAATGTAATGCAGAGTTGACGGAAGAAGTACTAGAGACGCTACGCGCAGCAAATATCGAAAGTTTCGATACTATTTATACCAACGAATTAGATTGTGGATCATTTGTATCCGATACCTTGCGTATCGATCCAACTCGAAATCGTTTGGAAGCGCTTGTTGAAATCTATCGCATGATGCGCCCAGGTGAGCCACCAACGAAAGAATCAGCAGAAGCTTTATTTGAGAACTTGTTCTTCTCTGAAGAGCGTTATGACTTATCCGCTGTAGGTCGTATGAAGTTCAACCGTCGCATTGGTCGTGAAGAGACGACAGGCGCGGGTACATTAGGCAAAGATGACATCATTGCGGTACTTAAAACTCTGATCAATATTCGTAATGGTCAAGGTGAAGTGGACGATATCGACCACTTGGGTAACCGTCGTATTCGTTCTGTTGGTGAAATGGCAGAGAACCAATTCCGTGTTGGTCTTGTACGTGTTGAGCGTGCCGTTCGTGAACGTCTATCAATGGCTGAGTCTGAAGGCTTAATGCCACAAGATTTGATTAATGCAAAACCTGTTGCAGCTGCAATGAAAGAGTTCTTTGGCTCTTCTCAGTTGTCTCAGTTTATGGATCAAAACAACCCGCTATCAGAAGTGACGCACAAACGTCGTATTTCTGCATTAGGCCCAGGTGGTTTGACTCGTGAGCGTGCTGGTTTTGAGGTGCGAGATGTTCACGCGACTCACTATGGTCGTGTATGTCCAATTGAAACACCTGAAGGACCAAACATTGGTCTGATTAACTCATTGGCTACTTATGCTCGTACTAACAACTACGGTTTCTTGGAAACACCATTCCGTATTGTTAAAGAAGGCTTAGTAACTGAAGAAGTTATTTATATTTCTGCAATTGAAGAAGCTGATCACGTTATTGCTCAGGCTTCTGTACCGGTTGACGAAAGTAATAATTTATTAGGCGACTTGATTCCTGTTCGTCATAAGAACGAATCGACCATGATGTCACCGGCCTCGGTAACATTAATGGACGTATCGGCACAGCAGATGGTTTCGATCGCTGCCTCGTTGATTCCGTTCTTAGAGCACGATGATGCTAACCGAGCATTGATGGGATCGAACATGCAACGTCAGGCAGTGCCTACGTTAATTGCTCAGAAGCCTCTTGTAGGTACCGGTATTGAGAGCTCTGTTGCTCGAGATTCAGGTGTGTGTGCGGTTGCTACGCGCGGTGGTGTGATTGAGTCTGTAGATGCAAGTCGCATCGTTGTGAAAGTAAACGACGACGAAACTCCTGCTGGTGATGCAGGTGTGGATATCTACAACTTAACCAAATACACACGTTCTAACCAGAACACCTGTATCAACCAGAAGCCGCTTGTAAAAGCAGGCGATATGGTTGTTCGCGGTGACATTATGGCAGACGGTCCATCTATCGATTTAGGTGAGCTAGCCCTTGGTCAGAACTTCCGCATCGCATTTATGCCGTGGAATGGTTACAACTTCGAGGATTCGATCTTACTTTCAGAGCGTGTTGCTCAGGAAGATCGTCTAACCACGATTCACATTCAAGAATTAACCTGTGTCGCTCGTGATACTAAGTTAGGTGCTGAAGAAGTTACTTCAGATATTCCAAACGTAGGTGAGTCTGCATTAGGTAAGTTGGATGAGTCTGGTATTGTTTACATCGGTGCTGAAGTTAAAGCCGGTGATATTCTAGTAGGTAAAGTAACACCTAAAGGTGAAACGCAGCTTACGCCAGAAGAAAAACTATTACGTGCCATTTTTGGTGAAAAGGCTTCAGACGTTAAAGATACTTCTTTACGTGTTAAGACCGGCACCACAGGTACCATCATTGACGTACAAGTCTTCACTCGTGACGGTGTTGAAAAAGACCAGCGAGCTCGTGAAATTGAGCAAATGCAGCTGGACGAAGTACGCAAAGATTTGAACGAAGAATTACGTATTGTTCAAGGTGCAACCTTTGAGCGTTTACAGCGTGCCCTAGTGGGTGCGAAAGTTAACGCAGCAACAGGTTTGGCTAAAGGCGATACGTTAACAGCTGAATACTTAGAAACTCTCGTTGCAGATGATTGGTTCCGCATTCGTCCACAAGACGAAGCATTAGCAGAGCTTATTGAGCAAGCAGAGCAGCAGCTAGCAGATCGCGCTACAGAATTGGACGAAAAGTTCGAAGATAAAAAGCGTAAATTGCAAAGCGGTGATGATCTAGCACCAGGCGTTCTGAAGATTGTTAAGGTTTACTTAGCGATTAAACGGAAAATCCAGCCGGGTGATAAGATGGCTGGACGTCACGGTAACAAGGGTGTTATCTCAGCGGTTATGCCGGTTGAAGATATGCCATACGATGCACAGGGTACCCCTGTTGATATCGTCTTGAACCCGCTGGGTGTACCTTCGCGAATGAACGTTGGTCAGGTGATGGAAATTCACTTGGGTCTAGCGGCTAAAGGCTTAGGTGAGAAGATTGACAAAATGTTGAAACAACAGCGTGCTGTTGCCGACATTCGTGCACTGCTTGAAGAAATTTATAACGGTGATGATACGTACACGAAAGAAAACTTAAATAGCTTCAGCGATGAAGAAATTTTAGAACTTTCTCATAACCTACGTGGCGGTGTACCTATGGGTACGCAGGCATTCGATGGTGCAAAAGAAGTTGAAATCAAGCGTATGCTTCGCTTGGCCGATCAGCCTGAATCAGGTCAAATGACCTTGTTTGATGGCCGTACTGGTAACTCTTTTGATCGTCCAGTGACCGTTGGTTATATGTACATGCTTAAGTTGAACCACTTGGTTGACGATAAGATGCACGCTCGTTCTACTGGTTCTTACAGCCTAGTAACTCAGCAACCACTTGGTGGTAAAGCTCAGTTCGGTGGTCAGCGTTTCGGGGAGATGGAAGTATGGGCACTAGAAGCATACGGTGCTGCTTATACTCTTCAAGAAATGTTAACAGTGAAATCGGATGACGTTGCGGGTCGTACTAAGATGTATAAAAACATCGTAGACGGCGATCATCGTATGGAGCCTGGTATGCCGGAATCCTTTAACGTATTAGTTAAAGAGATTCGTTCGCTAGGTATCGACATCGAGTTGATTAACGAGTAATCGGATCAGTGCAGGCGGCTAGTTAATTAGCCGCTTAACTGCTAACGGAGCAAAAAAAGAACATGAAAGACTTAGTCAATTTTCTTCGAAATCAGTCGAATGCTGACGAGTTTGATGCGATCCGCATTGGCTTGGCATCGCCAGATATGATCCGTTCTTGGTCTTATGGTGAAGTTAAAAAGCCAGAGACCATCAACTATCGTACATTCAAACCTGAGCGTGATGGTTTGTTTTGTGCGCGTATTTTCGGCCCTATTAAAGACTTTGAATGTTTGTGCGGTAAGTACAAGCGTCTGAAGCACCGTGGCGTAATTTGTGAGAAGTGTGGCGTTGAAGTTACACAATCCAAAGTTCGTCGTGATCGTATGGGTCATATCGACCTAGCGAGCCCAGTAGCACACATCTGGTTCCTTAAATCATTACCGTCGCGTATTGGTTTGATGCTGGATATGACGTTACGTGACATCGAGCGTATTCTTTATTATGAATCCTTCGTTGTTACTGAGCCAGGCATGACGACTCTTGAAGTCGGTCAGCTATTGAATGACGAACAGTACTACGAAGCGATTGAAGAATTCGGCGACGAATTTGAAGCTAAGATGGGTGCTGAAGCAATTCAAGGCTTATTATCTCACATCATCTTAGATGAAGAGATTCAGCGTTTGCGTGAAGAAATTCCGGCAACAAACTCTGAAACTAAAATTAAGAAATTGTCCAAGCGTCTTAAGTTGTTGGAAGCATTCTACAACTCAGGTAATAACCCGCAGTGGATGATTATGACGGTTCTACCAGTTCTTCCACCGGATCTTCGTCCGTTGGTACCACTGGATGGTGGCCGTTTTGCGACTTCTGACTTGAACGATTTGTATCGTCGAGTGATTAACCGTAACAACCGTTTGAAGCGTCTTCTAGAGCTAAGTGCTCCAGACATCATCGTACGTAACGAAAAGCGTATGTTGCAAGAGTCTGTTGATGCGTTACTAGATAACGGTCGTCGTGGTCGTGCTATTACAGGTTCTAACAAGCGTCCGCTTAAATCTCTTGCTGATATGATCAAGGGTAAGCAAGGTCGTTTCCGTCAGAACTTACTTGGTAAGCGTGTTGACTATTCAGGTCGTTCGGTAATTACCGTTGGTCCTAAATTACGCTTACATCAGTGTGGTCTTCCTAAGAAGATGGCATTGGAATTATTTAAGCCATTCATCTTCAGCAAGCTTGAGCACCGTGGTCTAGCGACGACGATTAAAGCTGCTAAGAAGATGGTTGAGCGCGAAACAGCTGAAGTTTGGGATATCCTTGCTGAAGTAATTCGTGAACATCCAATCATGTTAAACCGTGCACCAACATTGCACAGATTGGGTATTCAAGCGTTCGAGCCTACCTTGATTGAAGGTAAAGCGATTCAATTGCACCCATTGGTTTGTGCGGCATATAACGCCGATTTCGATGGTGACCAAATGGCGGTACACGTACCGTTAACAATTGAAGCTCAGCTTGAAGCTCGTGCCTTGATGATGGCAACGAACAACGTACTATCGCCAGCCAACGGTGAGCCAATTATCGTTCCTTCGCAGGACGTTGTATTGGGTCTTTACTGGATGACTCGTGAACGTGTAGCCGCTAAAGGCGAAGGCATGTTCTTGGCGAACCTTGACGAAGTGACGCGCGCTTATGGCAGCGGCATGGCTGATTTACAAGCCAAAGTTAAGGTGCGTATTACTGAAGTTGTTAATGATCACGAAGGTGATAGTCATACCGAGACTAAAGTTGTTGATACAACAATTGGACGTGCATTGTTATTCCGCATCGTGCCAGACGGTCTGTCTTATGACTTAGTTAACCAGCCAATGAAGAAGAAAGCGATTTCTAACTTACTTAACACGGCTTATCGTCGCGTTGGTTTGAAAGATACGGTTATCTTTGCCGACCAGATCATGTATACCGGTTTCCAGTATGCAACGATTTCTGGTGTTTCGATTGGTGTTAACGATTTCGTTATTCCTGCTGCGAAAGCCACCATTGTTGGTGAAGCGGATGCAGAAGTAAAAGAAATTGAAAGTCAGTTTGCTTCTGGTCTTGTAACTCAGGGCGAAAAGTACAACAAGGTTGTTGATATTTGGTCTCGCGCTAACGAAGTAGTTGCGAAGGCGATGATGGACAACTTGAGTACAGAGCTTGTTATCGATAAAGATGGCAATCCTACTGACATGGAACAAGAGTCATTCAACTCTGTATACATGATGGCTGACTCTGGTGCTCGTGGTAGCCCAGCTCAGATTCGTCAGTTGGCAGGTATGCGTGGTCTGATGGCCAAGCCGGATGGTTCGATTATTGAAACACCGATTGTTGCTAACTTCCGTGAAGGTTTGAACGTACAGCAGTACTTCACCTCGACTCACGGTGCTCGTAAAGGTCTAGCCGATACAGCATTGAAGACAGCAAACTCTGGTTATTTGACTCGTCGTTTAGTAGATGTAGCGCAAGACTTGGTTGTTACTGAGAGCGATTGTGGTACTGAGCACGGTATTGAAATGACACCGTTAATTGAAGGCGGTGACGTAGTAGTACCTCTAGGTACTCGTATCTTGGGTCGTACTGTTGCTAAAGACGTATTCAAGCCTGGTACTGAAGAAGAGTTGGCTGTTGCTCGTGGTACATTAATCGATGAGCAATGGGTAGAAAAAATTGAAGCGATGGGGATCGACGAAGTATACGTTCGTTCTGCCATTACGTGCGAAACCCGTCAGGGTATTTGTGCAAGCTGCTATGGTCGTGACCTAGGTCGTGGCCACTTGGTTAACGCAGGTGAAGCTGTTGGTGTTATCGCTGCACAGTCAATCGGTGAGCCAGGTACACAGTTGACGATGCGTACGTTCCACATTGGTGGTGCGGCATCTCGTCAGTCAGCTGCGGATAGCGTACAAGTTAAAAACAAGGGTAAGGTTCGTCTTCACAATATGAAGACTGTAACGAAAGAATCTGGCGAGCTAGTTGCTGTATCTCGTTCTGGTTCGATTACTCTTGCCGATGAGCATGGCCGTGAGCGTGAGCTGTATAAGCTTCCTTATGGTGCGGTAATCTCATTGAAAGACGGTGATGCGGTTGAAGCTGGTCAGAAAGTGGCAAGCTGGGATCCACACACCCACCCAATTATTACTGAGGTGAAAGGTCGCATTCAGTTCGTTGGAATGGAAGAAGGTATTACTATTAACCGTCAGGTTGATGAATTAACCGGTCTATCTAACATTGAAGTGATCGATCCAGCGGTTCGTCCTGCTGCAGGTAAAGACATCCGTCCAATGGTTAAGTTGGTTGATGATGCGGGTGAAGACGTAATGTTGCCAGGTGCTAATACACCTGCACAATATTTGTTACCGCCTAACGCCTTGGTAAACCATGAAGATGGTGCTGAAGTGAGTATTGGTGATGCAATTGCCCGTATTCCTCAAGAGTCTTCTGGTAACAAAGATATTACCGGTGGTCTGCCACGAGTTGCTGACTTGTTCGAAGCGCGTAAGCCTAAAGAACCAGCAATTTTGGCCGAAATCTCAGGTGCAGTAAGTTTTGGTAAAGAAACTAAAGGCAAGAAGCGTTTAGTGATTACTCCAACTGATGGCTCTGATGTTTATGAAGAGTTGATTCCTAAGTGGCGTCACTTGAACATCTTTGAAGGTGAAAAGGTTGAGAAGGGTGAGGTTATCTCTGATGGCCCAATGAACCCACACGACATTCTACGTCTTCTAGGTGTTGGCCAATTGGCAGTTTATATTACTAACGAAGTGCAGGAAGTATACCGTCTGCAGGGTGTTGGTATTAACGATAAGCACATCGAAGTTATCGTTCGTCAGATGTTACGTAAGGTTGTTATTGATCAATCTGGTGACTCAACCTTCATTCCTGGAGAGCAAGTAGAGTATACGGCTTTCCTTGAACAGAATGATGCGTTGAATGGCGAAGATAAAGTGGTAGCAAAAGGTCAGCGTGCATTATTAGGTATCACCAAAGCTTCTTTGGCAACGGAGTCTTTCATCTCTGCAGCCTCGTTCCAAGAAACTACTCGCGTATTAACCGAAGGGTCGGTAACGGGTAAGGTTGATAGTCTGCGCGGTCTGAAAGAGAACGTTGTTGTAGGTCGTTTGATTCCTGCAGGTACGGGCTTGGCATACCACAAAGAACGTAAGCGTAAGCGCGATGAGCGTGAAGCTGACAAACTGAAAGCAGCTGGCGGCATGTCTGCAAGTGCTGACGAAGTTGAAGCGCGTTTAACAGAAGCGTTTAGCGATAAATAAGTTTTGTTACTCGTGTGATTAAAAAGGGAGATTGGGTAACCAATCTCCCTTTTTTGATAAACGTGGTCAGGAGCTTGATTAGAAATCGCTGTATCGTTCGATTTCTAATCAATAACTCTTGACCTTATAAGGCTAGGGCATTATGCTCTCGGCCCCCTTTTATGCGCCAGGATGGTCTTGGTGCATATATAAACTAGTGGAGTTTACAAATGGCTACTATTAACCAGTTGGTTCGTAAGCCTCGTAAGCGTCAAGTGGCGAAGAGTGACGTACGTGCATTGCAAGCATGTCCTCAACGTCGTGGTGTTTGTACTCGTGTATACACCACCACACCTAAGAAGCCTAACTCAGCGCTTCGTAAAGTGTGTCGTGTACGTTTGACCAATGGCTTTGAAGTATCTTCCTACATCGGTGGTGAAGGTCACAATTTACAAGAGCACAGCGTGGTATTAATCCGCGGTGGTCGAGTAAAAGATTTACCGGGTGTTCGTTACCACACAGTTCGTGGTGCATTGGATACGTCTGGTGTTTCTGATCGTCGCCAAGGCCGTTCTAAGTACGGTGCGAAGCGTCCTAAGTAAGTTTCAGTTAGTCTTTTGACTAATGTGAGAAGTATTTAAGATAAGAGTAAGGCTGAGTCATTTTAATCTATTGTTAAGATCTCAGACTGACCTGAAGACCTAAATTAAATGAGGGCTTATCATGCCTAGAAGACGCGTCGCTGCAAAACGCGACATATTGCCAGATCCAAAGTTTGGTAATGTAACACTAGCTAAATTCATTAACATCGTTATGGTTAGTGGTAAAAAATCCATCGCCGAAGGCGTTGTGTATGGTGCACTAGATGCGATTGCTGCAAAAGGCAATGACAATGCATTAGAAGTTTTTGACAAGGCATTGGAAAGCATCCAGCCAGCTGTCGAAGTTAAAAGCCGCCGTGTAGGTGGTGCTACTTATCAAGTACCTGTTGAAGTACGTCCTGCTCGTCGTATGGCTCTTTCAATGCGTTGGTTGGTTGATGCTGCTCGTTCACGTGGTGAAAAATCCATGGCTCAGCGTCTAGCTAACGAAATGATTGATGCTGCAGAAGGTAAAGGTTCAGCTGTTAAGAAGCGTGAAGATGTTCACCGTATGGCAGAAGCTAACAAAGCTTTCTCTCACTACCGTTTCTAATTAGCTTAAGGACAACCCTGTGGCCCGTACTACTGAACTTGCTCGATATCGTAACATTGGTATTGTTGCGCACGTTGATGCTGGTAAGACAACGACGACTGAGCGTGTATTGTTCTACACTGGTGTATCTCACAAATTAGGTGAGGTGCATGATGGTGCAGCAACAATGGACTGGATGGAGCAGGAGCAGGAACGTGGTATCACTATCACCTCCGCTGCTACTACATGCTTTTGGTCGGGTATGTCAAAGCAGTTTGATCAGCATCGCATCAATATTATCGATACTCCTGGGCACGTTGACTTCACTATTGAAGTTGAGCGTTCGTTGAGAGTACTTGATGGTGCAGTGGTTGTTCTTTGTGGATCTTCTGGTGTACAGCCTCAAACTGAGACTGTATGGCGGCAGGCTAATAAGTACGAAGTACCACGTTTGGTATTCGTAAACAAAATGGATCGCACGGGTGCAGACTTTTTTATGGTTGTTAATCAACTTAAAGAACGTCTTGGTGCTAATGCGGTTCCGATGCAGATTAACATTGGCACTGAAGAAGATTTCAAAGGTGTGGTTGATCTGGTCAAGATGAAAGCCATTATGTGGAATGAAGCCGATCAAGGTATGTCCTTCAAGTATGAAGAGATACCAACTGATATGGTGGATACTGCCAATGAATGGCGCGAAAACTTGTTGGATGCTGCGGCTGAAGCGTCTGATGAGTTGATGGAAAAATACCTCGAAGAGGGTGATCTGTCAGAAGAAGAATTAAAGTTCGCATTGCGTCAGCAAACCCTTGCTGGTGAAGTCGTTCTTGTTGCTTGTGGTTCTGCTTTTAAAAATAAAGGCGTTCAGGCGGTATTGGATGCGGTTATCGAATACTTGCCATCACCACAAGATGTAAAGCCTATTGAAGGTGTGTTAAGCGATAAGGATGAGACAGTCGCTACTCGCCCCGCTGATGATGATGCACCTTTCGCTGCTTTAGCATTTAAAATTGCAACCGATCCTTTTGTAGGAACTCTAACCTTTATGCGCGTTTACTCTGGTATTGTTAAACAGGGTGATGGCGTATTTAATCCGGTTAAAGGTCGACGCGAACGGATGGGGCGTATGGTTCAGATGCATGCAAATGACCGCGAGGAAATCAAAGAGATCCGCGCAGGAGATATTGCTGCAGCCATTGGCATGAAGGATGTTACTACGGGTGACACTTTGTGCGATATGAAAGAAATTATTACGCTTGAGCGTATGGAATTTCCTGAGCCAGTTATCTCGATTGCAGTAGAACCGAAATCACAACCTGACCAAGAAAAAATGGGTGTTGCGCTGGGTAAACTAGCGGCAGAGGATCCCTCTTTCCGTGTGGAAACAGACGAAGAGACAGGTCAGACGATTATTTCGGGTATGGGTGAGCTTCACCTTGATATTATTATCGATCGAATGCGCCGTGAGTTTAGTGTTGATTGCAATGTGGGTAAGCCGCAGGTTGCTTATCGCGAAAAGATTTCATCAATGGTCGTTATTGATCATAAATTCGCAAAGCAGTCTGGTGGTCGCGGACAGTATGGTCACGTAGTAATTCGCTTTGAGCCTGCTCAGGGTGAGGATGATGGCCTAGAGTTCGTGAATGAAATTGCAGGTGGTTCAATCCCTCGTGAGTTCATCCCTGCGATTGAAAAAGGTATTGCTGAGCAGATGCAAAACGGTATTCTTGCTGGATATCCTTTGCTGGGTCTAAAGGCAACCTTGTTTGATGGTTCGTTCCACGATGTTGACTCCAATGAAATGTCATTTAAAATTGCTGCTTCACAAGCAACTAGGTTGTTAGCTAAGGAGGGAGACCCTCTTCTTATGGAGCCTATGATGAAAGTTGAAGTGGTTACCCCAGAAGACTATATGGGTGATGTTATTGGTGATTTAAATCGTCGACGTGGCATTATTCAGGGAATGGAAGACATTCCAGCGGGTAAGGTTATCAATGCATCTGTGCCGTTGGCTGAGATGTTTGGGTACGCAACTGATTTGCGATCAGCATCTCAAGGTCGTGCGACTTACAGTATGGAATTTGAAAGTTATGCGGCAGCACCTTCTAGTGTGACTGAAGCAATAATGAATATTAATTAATTTAAAATTATAGGGGCCGCTATCATGGCAAAAGCGCAATTTGAACGTAATAAAACCCACGTAAACGTTGGCACAATTGGCCACGTTGACCATGGTAAAACAACTCTAACAGCTGCACTTACACGTGTTGCTGCAGAAGTTTTCGGTGGCGAAATGGTAGATTTCGCAAACATCGATAACGCACCAGAAGAGCGTGAGCGTGGTATCACCATCGCAACGTCTCACGTTGAGTATGAAACTCCTGATCGTCACTACGCACACGTAGATTGCCCAGGTCACGCCGATTATGTTAAAAACATGATCACAGGTGCTGCACAGATGGATGGCGCTATCTTGGTATGTGGCGCGACTGACGGCCCAATGCCTCAGACTCGTGAGCACATCCTACTTTCTCGTCAAGTTGGTGTTCCATACATCGTTGTATTCTTGAACAAAGCTGACCTTCTTGCAGAAGATTGTGGCGGCGCTGATTCTGAAGAATACGAAGAGATGCTTGAGCTAGTAGAAATGGAGCTTCGTGAGCTTCTTTCTGAATACGAATTCCCAGGTGATGATACGCCAATCGTCGCAGGTTCTGCTCTTATGGCATTGAACGGCGAAGATGCTAACGAAATGGGTACTACAGCGGTTAAGAAGCTTCTAGAATCTCTAGATTCTTACATTCCTGAGCCAGAGCGTGCAGTAGATGGCGATTTCATTATGCCAATCGAAGACGTTTTCTCTATTCAAGGTCGTGGTACTGTTGTAACTGGTCGTATCGAGCGCGGTATTATCAACACAGGTAACGAAGTAGAAATTATTGGTCTTAAAGAGACTACTTCTACTACGTGTACTGGTGTAGAAATGTTCCGTAAGATCCTAGACGAAGGTCGTGCTGGTGAGAACTGCGGTATTCTTCTACGTGGTACTAAGCGTGAAGATGTTCAGCGTGGTCAAGTATTGGCTAAGCCTGGTTCAATCACTCCACACACTACATTCTCTGCAGAAGTTTATGTATTGGGTAAAGATGAAGGCGGACGTCACACTCCTTTCTTCAAAGGTTACCGTCCACAGTTCTACTTCCGTACTACCGACGTAACAGGTGCTTGTGAACTACCTGAAGGCGTTGAGATGGTAATGCCTGGTGATAACGTAAACTTGACTGTAACTCTAATCGCACCAATCGCGATGGATGAAGGTCTACGTTTCGCTATCCGTGAAGGTGGTCGTACTGTAGGCGCTGGTGTTGTTGGTAAAGTAATCGCTTAATAGCGTCTTTACTGGTAAGTGTTGGATTTTATTATTAAAATCCAACATCGGCTGAAAATAATTAATATACGTAAGTTATTGATTATTTAAGGCTTTATAGCAAGAAAGGCCTTCTTCCCAAGTTGGGAAGAAGGCCTTTCTTTTTGTGCGCTTGACACT
Source organism: uncultured Gammaproteobacteria bacterium (assembly GCA_963851095.1). GTDB lineage: Bacteria > Pseudomonadota > Gammaproteobacteria > Pseudomonadales > Oceanobacteraceae > Oleispira. Next base: position 26,135 of record CAWKOX010000013.1, read on the forward strand.
TTTTGAACAGAAGCATACAATTCGCCTCCCTTTTCGAAGGGTGTTCGGCTGCATCTAACATTAATTGGAGACTGGAACGAATGCAAAATCAAAGTATCCGTATCCGTTTGAAAGCGTTTGACCATCGTCTGATCGATTCTTCGACTCAGGAGATTGTTGAAACTGCTAAACGTACAGGCGCTCAGGTTCGTGGTCCTATCCCACTACCTACTCGTAAAGAGCGTTTTACTGTATTGGTTTCACCACACGTCAACAAAGACGCTCGTGATCAGTATGAAATCCGTACACATAAGCGCATGCTTGACATTGTTGAGCCAACTGAGAAGACAGTTGATGCGTTAATGAAGCTTGATTTGGCTGCCGGCGTGGAAGTTCAAATTAGCTTAGGTTAATAATTAGGTATTTATACTTGGTTTTTAATCACACACAGTTCTTGTGTAACGCTCATTGACATCATTGTGATTGATTAGAGCGGCCATAGCGGGTTTTAGCCCCGTACACTAGAGGAAAATGTTATGACTATAGGTTTAGTCGGCAAGAAAGCTGGCATGACCCGAGTTTTTTCTGAGGATGGTCAAGCTATCCCAGTAACAGTAATTGAGGTTCCATCTCAGTTAGTTACACAGATAAAAACTCAAGAAACTGATGGCTACCAAGCTATTCAGGTTACTTATGGTGAGAAGAAAGCTTCTCGCGTTTCAAAGCCAGCCGCTGGTCACTTCGCTAAAGCGGGTGTTCAAGCAGGTCGTGGTCTTTTGGAATTCCGTACGGAAGAAGAGTTTACTGTAGGCGCTGAGCTTACTGTTTCTCGTTTCGAAGACGGTCAAAAAGTTGATGTAACCGGTACCTCTAAAGGTAAAGGTTTTCAAGGTGGTGTTAAGCGTTGGAATTTCCAAATGCAAGATGCTACTCACGGTAACTCATTGTCTCACCGTGCACCTGGTTCAATCGGTCAGTGTCAAACTCCTGGTCGTGTTTGGAAAGGTAAGAAAATGGCAGGTCACATGGGTTCTGAGCAGGTAACTACTCAAAATCTAGAGATCGTTCGTGTTGATGCTGAACGTGGCTTGTTGTTGGTTAAAGGTGCAGTACCCGGCGCTACCGGCGGTGATCTGATCGTTAAACCAGCTGTTAAAGTTAAGCGCTAGGAGAACAACTATGGAACTGACAACAAACAGTGGTGCCACTGTATCTGTTTCCGAAGTTGCTTTCGGTCGCGAATACAATGAATCCTTAGTACATCAGGTTGTTACGGCATACCTGTCTACTGCTCGTCAAGGTACAAAAGCCCAGAAAAACCGCGCAGCTGTAAGCGGCGGTGGTGCTAAACCATGGCGTCAAAAAGGTACTGGCCGAGCTCGTGCTGGTACATCTCGTGGTCCTATCTGGCGCAAGGGTGGTGTTACATTCGCCGCTAGCCCACGTAGCTTCGAGCAAAAAGTTAACAAAAAGATGTATCGCGCAGCGATGCAGAGCATTCTTTCTGAATTAGTTCGTCAAGAGCGTTTGGTTGTTGCTGAAGAATTCACTATGGATTCTCACAAAACTAAAGACTTCGTTGCAAAGATGGCTGAGTTGCAGTTGAGCAACGTGCTGATCATTGCTGAAGATCTGGATGAAAAACTTTACTTAGCTTCTCGTAACGTTCCACACGTTGCTGTTACTGAAGCGGGTGCAGTTGATCCGGTAAGTCTAGTTGCCTTTGATAAAGTATTGGTGACAGTCTCTGCTCTTAAGAAATTAGAGGAGAACTTAGGATGAACCAGGAACGTATCTATAAAGTATTAATGGGCCCACGTATCTCTGAGAAAGCGACAGTTATCGCAGAGCAAGGTCAATATACCTTCGTGGTAGCACCAGATGCTACAAAGCCTGAAATCAAGAAAGCTGTAGAAGCATTGTTTGACGTTAAAGTTGAAAATGTTCAGGTCTTGAATCAAAAAGGCAAAACTAAGCGTACTGCACGCGGCATGGGCAAGCGTAACGACGTGCGTAAAGCATACGTTACATTGGCAGCCGGTCAGGACATTGACTTCGCTGACGCAGAATAAGGAGCTAAGGTAATGGCATTAGTAAAAACTAAACCGACTTCAGCTGGCCGTCGTCATCTGGTTAAGGTAGTTAACGCTGAACTTCACAAAGGTAAGCCATTTGCTGGTTTGCTAGAGAAGAAAAGCAAGAGTGGCGGTCGTAACAATAACGGTCGAATTACTACTCGTCACATCGGTGGTGGTCATAAGCAACACTATCGTTTAGTCGATTTTAGACGTAACAAAGACGGCATCCCAGCTGTTGTTGAGCGTTTAGAATACGATCCAAATCGCAGTGCTAACATTGCATTGTTGAAATACCTAGACGGTGAGCGTCGCTACATTATCGCTCCTAAAGGTCTTTCAGCAGGTGATGAAGTACGTTCTGGTGAAGATGCTCCTATTAAAGTAGGTAGCTCTATGCCATTACGTAATGTTCCAGTAGGTAGTGTAATACACTGCATCGAATTGAAGCCTGGTAAAGGTGCTCAAATCGCTCGTTCTGCTGGTACATCTGCTCAGCTTGTTGCTCGTGAAGGTACTTACTGCACCTTGCGTCTTCGTTCTGGAGAAATGCGTAAAGTATTATCCGAATGTCGCGCTACTTTAGGTGAAGTAGGGAATAGCGAACACAGCTTGCGCCAGCTTGGTAAAGCAGGTGCTTCACGCTGGAGAGGCGTACGTCCAACGGTTCGTGGTGTTGTTATGAACCCAGTTGATCACCCACATGGTGGTGGTGAAGGTCGTACATCGGGTGGTCGTCACCCAGTATCTCCGTGGGGCATGCCTACCAAGGGTTATAAGACTCGTTCGAACAAACGTACTGATAAACTCATCGTACGTCGTCGTTCAGCGAAGTAAATTTAAAAGAGGATTGAGCTGTGCCACGTTCATTAAAAAAAGGTCCTTTTATAGACCACCACTTGATGACAAAGGTAGAGTCAGCGTTAGAATCGGGCGAGAAACGTCCGATTAAAACCTGGTCTCGACGCTCTACGATCTTTCCGGAGTTCGTAGGACTGACCATTGCCGTACATAACGGTCGTCAACACGTGCCTGTTTTCGTAACTGAAGACATGGTTGGACATAAACTAGGCGAATTTTCTGTGACACGTACCTATAAAGGTCACGTTGCAGATAAGAAAGCTAAACGATAATAAAGGGGTTAATTGTATGTCTGAAGTAGCCGCTATATTACGTGGAGCTCAACTGTCTGCCCAAAAGGCACGTCTAGTTGCGGATCAAATCCGCGGAAAAAATGTTTCTGAAGCGTTAACTATTCTTGAGTTTAGCCCTAAAAAAGGTGCTGACTTAATGAAAAAAGTGTTGGAATCTGCCATCGCTAACGCTGAGCATAACGAAGGCGCTGACGTAGATGAGTTGAATGTTTCAACTGTTTTCGTTGACGAAGGTACTACCATGAAACGCATTCGTCCGCGTGCCAAGGGTCGTGCTGATCGTATATTGAAGCGTTCTTGTCACATCACTGTTAAAGTGTCTGAGAAATAGGGAGCCGAAGATGGGTCAGAAAGTACATCCTACTGGTATTCGTCTCGGTATCACCAAAGACCATAATAGTGTTTGGTATGCCGGAAGCGACAAATATGCAGATAATTTGTTAACTGATATCCAAGTACGTACTCTTATTGAGAAACGTCTTGTTAAAGCTTCAGTAAGCAAAGTAGTTATCGAACGTCCTTCGCAAAATGCGAAAGTTACTATTCACACTGCCCGTCCAGGTATCGTGATTGGTAAGAAAGGCGAAGACGTAGAAAAACTACGTAAAGAAATCACTGATATGATGGGTATTCCGGTACACATCAATATTGAAGAGATCCGCAAACCAGATCTTGATGCTAAATTAGTAGCGCAAAGCGTTGCTAGCCAGCTAGAGCGTCGTATTATGTTCCGTCGTGCTATGAAGCGCGCCGTTCAGAATGCTATGCGTGGCGGTGCTGAAGGTATCAAGATTCAAGTTGGTGGTCGTTTAGGTGGTGCTGAGATCGCTCGTTCTGAGTGGTATCGTGAAGGACGTGTTCCTTTGCACACACTACGTGCGGACATCGATTATGGTACTTGCGAAGCACATACTACTTACGGCGTTATCGGCGTAAAAGTATGGATCTTCAAAGGTGAAGTCTTGGGTGGTATCGAAGAAGTTCGAAACCGTGCTAAAAACCAAGGCAAAAAGAAAGGCGGCCGTTCATAGGGGTTTTTAACCATGTTGATGCCAAAACGTACAAAGTTCCGCAAGATGATGAAAGGCCGCAACCGTGGCCTGGCTCGCGGAAGTAAAGTGAGCTTCGGTGAGTATGGCCTTAAGGCTACTGGCCGAGGTCGCATTACAGCTCGTCAAATTGAAGCTGCGCGTCGTACAATGACTCGTAAAATCAAGCGTGGCGGGAAAATCTGGATTCGCATTTTTCCTGATAAGCCGATTACCAGCAAGCCTCTTGAGGTTCGTCAGGGTAAAGGTAAGGGTAACGTAGAATACTGGGTATGCCAGATCCAACCAGGTCGTGTTTTATACGAAATGGAAGGTGTAAGTGAAGAGTTAGCTCGTGAAGCTTTCGAACTTGCAGCGGCTAAATTGCCTATTGCTACGACATTCGTTAAACGGACGGTGATGTGATGACGGCGATCGATTTAAAAGATAAGACAGTAGCTGAGTTACAAACTCAGCTAGAAGAGCTGTTGAGCGATCAATTTAAGTTGCGCATGCAGAAGTCTACTGGTCAGTTGGGTCAATCTCATCTAATCAAGCAGACGCGTCGTAACATAGCTCGCGTAAAAACCGTGCTAGCTCAGAAGGCAGGTGAATAATCATGAGTGAACAAACTACTGCACGCACCCTTACTGGTAAGGTTGTAAGCGATAAGATGGATCAAACCATCACTGTTCTTGTAGAGCGTCGTGTTCAGCACCCGATCTACAAGAAATTCGTGAAGCGTTCTACGAAAGTACACGCACACGACGCGAACAACGAATGCCAAATCGGTGACGTGGTTACTGTTAAGGAATCTCGTCCATTGTCTAAAACAAAGACTTGGACGTTGGTTACTGTTGATGAGCGCGCCGTTAAGGTTTAGCGCAGTTACTAGGAGCAAATGGCATGATCCAAACACAATCAATGCTGGATGTTGCTGATAACAGCGGCGCCAAACGTGTAATGTGTATTAAGGTTTTAGGCGGTTCACACCGTCGCTATGCCCGCATAGGCGACCTTATTAAGGTATCCGTTAAGGAAGCAATTCCACGCGGTAAAGTTAAGAAGGGTCAAGTACTTACAGCGGTTGTTGTTCGTACACGTAAAGGTGTTCGTCGTCCGGATGGTTCTATCATCCGCTTCGATACGAATTCTGCAGTATTGTTAAATGCCTCAGATGCACCTATCGGTACCCGTATTTTTGGGCCAGTGACTCGTGAACTTCGATCTGAGAAGTTCATGAAGATCATTTCCCTAGCACCAGAAGTGTTATAGGGGTAGAGATAGCATGTTAAAAATTCGTAGAGATGACGAAGTAATTGTTATTGCTGGAAAAGATAATGGTAAACGAGGCAAAGTAGTTAAAGTACTTGCCGACAATCGTGTTATCATTACCGGCATTAACATGGTGAAAAAACACCAAAAGCCTAACCCGCAGCTACAGCAACCAGGTGGCATCGTTGAAAAAGAAGCTGGAATTCAAGTTTCTAACGTTGCAATCTGGAATCCTAAAACTGAAAAAGCCGACCGTGTTGGCTTTAAAGTTGAAGGCGAGACTAAAGTGCGTGTTTTCAAATCAACCGGCGAAGTAATCGCTTAAAGCAACTAGGAGAAGCAGATATGTCACGTTTGAAAGAACTGTACAAATCAGATGTTGTAGCCAAGTTGACTGAAGAGTTTGGTTACAAAAACGTTATGGAAGTGCCACGCGTTACTAAAATCACCCTGAATATGGGTGTTGGTGAAGCGTTAGGCGATAAGAAACTTCTTGATAACGCCGTTTCCGATATGGAAGCAATGTCAGGTCAAAAAGCAGTTGTTACTAAGGCTCGCAAGTCTGTTGCAAGCTTTAAAGTACGTGATGGCTACCCAATTGGCTGTAAAGTAACCATGCGCGCAGATCGTATGTGGGAATTCCTTGATCGTCTAATCGACATCTCGCTTCCTCGTGTACGTGACTTCCGTGGCTTGAATGGTAAATCATTCGACGGCCGTGGTAACTACAGCATGGGCGTGAAAGAACAGATTATCTTTCCAGAAATCGAATACGACAAAGTCGATAAGATTCGCGGTATGGATATCACTATCACTACTACAGCTAATACGAACGAAGAAGGTCATGCTTTATTGAAAGCATTGAACTTCCCGTTCCGTAACTAAGGGTAAGTCTCATGGCTAAGATCAGTATGAAACAGCGCGAAGCGAAACGTGAGAAGCTAGTAGCTAAACACGCTGAGAAACGCGCTGCACTGAAGGCGATTATCTTAAACGTTGATTCTTCTGATGAAGATCGTTGGGCTGCGCAAATTCAATTGCAAAAGCTTCCACGTGATTCTTCAAAGAGCCGTTTACGTAACCGCTGCCAAATCACAGGTCGTCCACATGGCGTATACCGTAAATTCAAGCTTTCTCGTATTAAACTACGTGAAGAAGGCATGAAAGGTAACGTTCCTGGCCTGAAAAAAGCTAGTTGGTAAGCAATTCCGATTAGTGCGAGAAGAGTGTCGTAATGGCACTCTTTCTTACACTTTTTAGGGCGCTGTACAACAGAGGAATTTTAAATGAGTATGCAAGATCCCTTAGCGGACATGCTAACTCGTATTCGCAACGGCCAATTGGCTGGACATGCGAGTGTGAGTATGCCGTCTTCTAAGTTAAAAGTATCTGTAGCCCAGTTGCTACAAGATGAAGGTTATATTACTGCGTTTGCAGTTGAAGGCGATGTTAAACCAAGCCTTAATATTGACCTTAAATACTACGAAGGTAAGCCAGTAATTGAGACTATCAAACGTGTTAGTCGTCCTGGTTTACGTCAATATAAAGGCACAGCTGTTCTACCAAAAGTAGAAGCTGGTCTTGGTGTTGCCATCGTATCCACTTCGAAAGGTGTAATGACTGATCGTGCAGCTCGTGCTCAAGGCATCGGCGGCGAAGTTATTGCTACCGTCTTCTAAGGGGATTTACAATGTCACGTATTGCAAAAGCTCCCGTAGCTATCCCGGCTGGTGTTGAAGTAACACTAGCGGAGTCCAAAATCGCGATTAAAGGCGGCAAGGGCACTCTAGAGATGAATATCCATTCATCTGTAGAAATTAAACAAGAAGAAAACACTATTGTTTTCGCTCCAAAAAACGGTGATAAAGCGGCCATGGCTATGGCTGGTACTTTCCGTTCTTTAGTGAACAATATGGTTGTTGGCGTAACTCAAGGCTACCAGAAGAAGCTAATTCTTCAGGGCGTTGGTTATCGTGCCAAAACTTCTGGAAAAGTCGTCAATCTGAGTTTAGGTTTCTCACATCCAGTGGATTATGAGTTACCTGAAGGCGTTACAGCTGAAGTACCATCTCAAACAGAGATCGTAATTTCAGGTGTTGATAAGCAACAGGTTGGTCAAGTAGCCGCAGAAATTCGTGGATACCGTCCACCAGAGCCTTATAAAGGTAAAGGTGTTCGTTATGCTGACGAAAATGTGCGTCGCAAAGAAGCTAAGAAGAAATAAGGTCTAGGCTCATGAATGAGAAGAAAACAGCTCGTTTACGCCGTGCCCGTAAAACTCGTATGCGTATTCGCGAGAAGGGTACAGTACGTCTGTGTGTAAATCGTACACCCAGACACATTTATGCTCAGATTCTTTCTTCCAGTGGTGCTGAAGTGTTAGCTACAGCCTCTACTGTTGAAGCGGATCTGCGTACAACTGCTACTGGTAACGTTGAAGCAGCAACTAAAGTCGGCCAGCTTATCGCTGAACGCGCTAAAGCTGCTGGTGTCACTAAGGTTGCCTTCGACCGTTCTGGTTTCCAATACCATGGTCGCGTTAAGGCCCTGGCTGATGCAGCCCGTGAAGGCGGCTTGGAATTCTAAGGGGTAGAGACAATGGCAAATAATGAACGCAATGAGCGTAACGAAAGCGATCTGCAGGAAAAACTGGTTCAAGTGAACCGAGTTGCAAAAGTAGTAAAAGGGGGTCGTATATTCGGCTTCACTGCTTTGACTGTAGTTGGCGACGGAAATGGTAAGGTTGGTTTTGGTCGTGGTAAAGCACGCGAAGTGCCAACTGCTATCCAGAAAGCAATGGATTCAGCTAAGCGTAATATCATCCAGGTAGAACTAGATGGTACGACTCTTCAGTATCCAATTAAAGCACGCCACGGCGGTTCTAAGGTTTACATGCAACCAGCATCAGAAGGTACTGGTATTATTGCCGGTGGTGCAATGCGTGCAGTTTTAGAAATGTGTGGTGTTAAAAACGTATTGGCAAAATGTTACGGGTCTACAAACCCAGTTAACGTTGTTCGCGCAACTTTCAATGGCTTGAATCAAATGAAGTCACCTGAACAGATTGCAGCCAAGCGTGGTAAATCCGTAGAAGATATTCTGGGGTAAGACATCATGGCTAAGAAAACCGTTAAGGTAACACAATTGCGTAGCTCAATCGGCAAATTGCCGAAGCATCGCGCGACCATTAAAGGTCTAGGCCTTCGTAAGATTGGTCACACTGTAGAGTTGGAAGATACTCCGTCAGTACGTGGCATGATCAACAAGGTTCAATACATGCTTAAGGTAGAGGGATAATAAGATGCGTCTTAATGAACTCAGCCCTGGTAAAGGTGCTAAGACTGCACGTAAGCGTGTAGGTCGTGGTATCGGTTCTGGTCTTGGTAAGACTGGCGGCCGTGGCCATAAAGGACAAAAATCGCGTTCAGGTGGTAAAGTTGCACCTGGTTTTGAAGGTGGTCAAATGCCTTTACAACGTCGTTTGCCAAAATTTGGTTTTACTTCACGTCAAGCTCAGTATACCGCTGAGGTTCGTTTAAACGAATTGACTAAAGTTGAAGGCGACATCGTAGATTTAGCAGCTCTTAAGGCTGCAGATATCATCGGCGATAAGATTAAGCGTGCTCGCGTAATCTTGTCAGGTGAAATCAAACAAGCTGTTACTATCAAAGGTTTGAAAGTAACTAAAGGTGCTCAGGCTGCTATTGAAGCTGCCGGTGGGAAGATCGAGGACTAAATGGCTAAAGGCTCACTACCGCAAGGTATGCAAAGTGGATTAACCGAGCTATGGGCTCGGATTCGCTTTGTATTCTTAGCGATTATCGTATATCGAATTGGGGCACATATTCCTGTACCAGGAATTAACCCTGATCAATTAGCGCAGATGTTTGAACAGAATCAAGGCACGATCTTGAGTATGTTTAATATGTTTTCGGGTGGTGCATTGGAGCGCATGAGTATTCTTGCGCTTGGCATCATGCCTTACATTTCTGCTTCTATTATTATGCAATTGCTAACGGCAGTGAGCCCCCAGCTAGAACAGCTGAAGAAAGAAGGTGAAGCTGGTCGCCGCAAGATTACGCAATATACGCGCTACGGCACGGTATTGCTGGCTACTATCCAGGCAACTGGTGTGTCAGTCGGTCTTGCGGGGCAGGGTATTACCTTTAGCTCTGGCATGGATTTCTATCTGGGTGCTATTCCGTCATTTGTATGTGGTGCTGTATTCCTGATGTGGTTGGGTGAACAAATCACCGAGCGTGGCATTGGTAACGGCATTTCTATACTGATTTTCGCAGGTATCGTTGCAGGCTTGCCTGGTGCGATCGGTCAAAGTTTTGAATCAGCGCGTCAAGGGGACTTAAACATCCTTGTGCTGTTAGGAGTTGCGATTGTTGCGGTAATGGTTGTTGCGTTTGTTGTTTTCGTTGAACGAGGACAGCGTCGCATCACCATTAATTACGCAAAACGCCAGCAAGGCCGTAAGGTATTTGCAGCACAGACAAGCCATTTACCATTGAAATTGAATATGGCCGGTGTTATTCCTGCTATTTTTGCTTCAAGTCTGTTATTATTCCCCGCTTCAATCGGACAGTGGTTTGGTCAGAGTGAAGGGATGGAGTGGTTGCAGAATGTATCTTTAGCGTTAGGCCCTAGTCAACCGCTATATATCGTTCTGTTTGCAGCCGGTATCATCTTCTTCTGTTACTTCTATACGGCGTTGATGTTTAACCCGAAAGATGTTGCAGAGAACTTGAAAAAGTCAGGCGCTTTTATTCCAGGGATTCGTCCGGGAATACAAACTGCCAACTATATCGATGGTGTATTGGGTAAGTTAACTTTGTTTGGCTCCTTGTATATCGCAGCAGTGTGCTTAATGCCACAGATGCTTGTCGTCTTGGCTGATGTACCCTTCTACTTCGGTGGTACTTCTTTATTGATTGTTGTAGTGGTGGTGATGGACTTTATGTCCCAGGTGCAATCGCATTTGATGTCTCATCAGTATGAGTCGGTGATGAAGAAATCAAATTTAAAGAATTTCGGTTCTGGTGGCGCTGCGCGCTAACAGACTGAATTGATAGGAGATCGTCATGAAAGTACGTGCTTCTGTAAAAAAAATCTGCCGTAATTGTAAGACGATTCGTCGTAACGGTAGTGTGCGAGTGATCTGTACTGCAGATCCTAAGCATAAACAACGTCAAGGCTAATAATAGTTTTGACCATTGGTGGTGTTTAAGAATATGTTGCTTGCATTTTATGTCAGGCACATATATTATCTTGCGCCCTTTATAAGCAAAAACTGATTGGAGTTAGACATGGCCCGAATCGCCGGTGTCAACATTCCTGATAACAAGCACGCGGTTATCTCTCTGACTTACGTATTTGGCGTAGGTCGTTCTACCGCGAAGCAGTTATGTGCTAGTACTGGAATTGCTGAAACGATTAAAATTGCTGATCTATCTGAAGCCCAACTTGATGAACTTCGTAATGAAGTAGGTCAATTGACGGTTGAAGGTGATCTTCGTCGTGAAAAACAAATGAACATCAAGCGATTGATGGACATGGGTTGCTTCCGTGGCATACGCCACCGTCGCGGTCTTCCAGTTCGTGGCCAACGCACTAAAACAAATGCTCGTACCCGTAAGGGTCCTCGCAAACCAATTCGTAAGTAATTACGGATTGGCTTTTAGTGTAGCTGCATTGTCATTGTTTAGGTTGCAGTGTTGATATTAAAAGTAGGAATGTAGAATATGGCTAAGCCAGGAAATTCTCGTACTAAGAAGAAAGTTAAAAAGCAGGTTGCGGACGGTATCGCCCACATTCATGCCTCTTTTAACAATACCATCGTAACTCTTACCGATCGCCAAGGTAATGCTCTTTCATGGGCAACCGCAGGTGGGTCTGGTTTTCGTGGTTCACGTAAAAGCACTCCATTCGCTGCGCAGGTTGCTGCAGAGCGAGCTGGTGAAGCTGCTAAAGAATATGGATTGAAGAACCTTGATGTTGAAGTTAAGGGTCCTGGTCCAGGTCGTGAATCTGCGGTACGTGCATTGAATGCATGTGGTTACAAGATTAACAACATCACAGACGTGACGCCGATTCCTCATAATGGTTGTCGTCCGCCTAAGAAACGTCGTGTATAAGGAGACAGAATAGTGGCACGTTATATTGGTCCTAAATGTAAACTGTCTCGTCGCGAAGGCACTGACTTATTCTTGAAGAGCGGCGTTCGCGCATTAGACTCCAAGTGTAAGCTAGAAACTAAGCCTGGCGTACACGGCGCAGGACGTGGTCGTTTATCTGACTACGGTCTACAATTGCGTGAAAAGCAGAAAGTTCGTCGTTTATACGGTGTTCTTGAAAAGCAATTCCGCGGATATTACAAAGAAGCTGCACGTCGTAAAGGCGCAACAGGTGAAAACCTGCTTCAGTTGCTTGAATCTCGTCTAGATAACGTTGTTTATCGTATGGGCTTTGGTTCAACTCGTGCAGAATCTCGTCAGTTGGTATCACATAAAGCGATTACGGTTAACGGCACTGTCGTTAATGTTGCTTCTTTCATGGTTAAAAGCGGTGACGTTGTCGCTGTTCGTGAAAAAGCAAAGAACCAAGATCGTATTAAAAGTGCACTTGCTCTTGCTGGCAATCGTGGAGATTCTTCTTGGATCGATGCGAACGCTACTAAGATGGAAGGAACATTTAAATCTGTTCCTGAGCGCGCTGATTTACCAGCAGAGATCAACGAAAACCTAATTGTGGAACTTTACTCTAAATAATAGAGCATCGTAAGGGGCAGCTATGCAGCGCGCAGTAAACGAATTTTTGACACCGCGTCATATTCAAGTTGAAGAAATGAGCAAGACACATGCTAAGGTGACTTTAGAGCCACTGGAGCGCGGTTTCGGTCATACACTTGGCAATGCTTTGCGTCGAATCTTGCTGTCCTCCATGCCAGGGGCGGCAATTGTAGAGGTAGAGATCGACGGTGTACTTCATGAGTACAGCACGATCGAAGGTGTGCAAGAAGACGTAATTGAAATCTTGTTAAACCTTAAGGGTGTTGCAGTCAAACTTCACGAACGTGATGAAGCGACTCTGACTCTAGTTAAATCTGGAGCAGGTGCAGTTACCGCTGCCGATATTCAACTGGATCACGGTGTTGAGATCGCTAATCCTGAGCATGTAATTGCTCATTTAGCGGCTGGCACTGAACTGAAGATGACGTTAAAAATCACTTCAGGTCGTGGTTATGAGACTGTAGAGTCTCGCAACCAAAACGATGAAGAAACGAAGGCAATTGGCAAATTGCAAATCGATGCAACTTATAGTCCTGTTCAGCGTATTTCTTACAGTGTAGATAATGCACGTGTAGAACAACGTACTGATCTAGACAAGTTGGTTATCGAATTGGAAACCAATGGCACTATCGATCCAGAAGAAGCGATTCGTCGTTCTGCTACAATCCTGCAGCAACAATTAGCAATATTTGTTGACCTGGAAAATGAGGAAGTAGTTGAGCAGCAGAAAGAAGAAGAGGAAATTGATCCGATCCTTCTACGTCCAGTTGATGATTTAGAATTAACCGTACGTTCTGCGAACTGCCTAAAGGCCGAGAATATTTACTACATTGGTGATTTGATACAGCGCACTGAAGTTGAGCTGTTGAAGACTCCTAATTTGGGTAAGAAATCTCTGACTGAAATTAAAGACGTTCTTGCATCACGTGGTCTTTCCCTAGGTATGCACCTAGAAAATTGGCCGCCAGCAAGTCTTCGAAACGACGACAAAGTGCTGGCTTAGTCCTTTGGGATTAAACCTCGCAGAGCGTTCAGTTAGTAAAGGAAATTAATCATGCGTCATCGTAAAAGTGGTCGCCACTTTAATCGCACCAGTTCGCACCGCCAGGCAATGTTTAAAAACATGGCTGTGTCTTTGTTCGAGCATGAAATCATTAAGACGACTTTGCCAAAAGCAAAAGAGTTACGTGGTGTTGCTGAGCCGTTGATTACATTGGCTAAAGTTGACTCCGTTGCAAATCGCCGTTTGGCCTTTGCACGTACTCGCAGTAAAGAAGCTGTTGGTAAGTTGTTTAATGAGTTGGGTCCTCGTTATGAAGCACGTCCGGGTGGCTACATTCGCATTATGAAATGTGGCTTCCGTTCTGGTGATAATGCACCTATGGCTTACGTTGAATTAGTAGACCGTCCTGCTGTTGAAGCAGAAGACGTTGTTGAAGCAACAGAAGCTGGCGAAGAGTAAAATCTTCGTTATAAAAAGCCCAGCTTATGCTGGGCTTTTTTTTGCCCAAAATTTATGTGTATATCTGCATCAATAATAGAACATCCATTCTCTCAAGTAATACTTACTATGGATTGCTAGTAAAGGAAGTATTAATGTTAAAGCGAGACAATGCTTATGTCATAAAGCATCAGTTGGCTAGCTACTTTAGTGAGTTCAAGTCTCATAGAGAAGTCATAGAGCAAGATACTTTTAGTTATATCGAAGCTGGCCCAGCAATGGCTCAGTGTGTTTTCTTTATACATGGAACGGTCGGTAATAAAACTCAATGGCGAGGTCTGATGCAGCTTCTTAGTCGCCAATATCGAGTTATTGCTATCGATGTCCCTGGGTTAGCTGTGGGGCATGAGGCAAGTGATGGTGGTTATTCGTTAACTGAATTGTCTAATTATATAAAGCGCTTCTTTGTGTATCGAAATATTGAATCAGCCTGTTTGGTCGCACATTCAATGGGAGCTAATATTGCTTGCCGATTTTCGGCCTTGTACCCTGCTAAAGTTAATTCTTTGGTTGTTGCTTCACTAACTGGGTGGGAGCAATTATTTGGCCAATCTTATTGGCATAAATTCAGTGAGTTTAAGCAGTTACTTGTTTTTAATAATCTAGATGAATTCAAGGCTTTATTTTCTTCTTTGTTTCACCAACCTCCTTATATGCCAGATGCATTATTAGAACTTAGAATGCGTGATCTGCAGAAGCATCAAACTCAGCTCTATAAGGTGCTTACTCATATACAGCAAGAGTTTCATTTACTGAGTAATGATTTGGCATCTTTATCTTGTCCGGTATTGGCGATTAATGGAGCGGAGGATGTTTTCGTTGATTTATCTATTTTGGATCGAGTAATGAATCTGTATCCAGATTTTAAGATGGTTAATTTTAACGAATGTGGTCACGTGCCTTTTCTGGAATACCCAAAAAAGACACATTCAACAATCACAAAATTTATCTTATCGAATGGGCGTGACTTCTAACTGACTTAAGTCTAGTAGCCACGTTCTAATAAAGGCTTAAGGAACGTCGCTGTATGAGACTGCTTTTGCTCGGCAACTAGTTCTGGCGTGCCCTCGGCAATAATGTATCCACCTTTCGAGCCGCCTTCTGGCCCAAGGTCAATTATCCAGTCAGCTGTCTTAATAACATCTAGATTATGCTCGATAACAACAACAGTATTGCCGTGGTCACGTAAGCGATGTAATACGGCTAATAATTGCTGAATATCGGCAAAATGCAAACCGGTTGTCGGCTCATCCAAAATGTACAAGGTATTGCCGGTATCACGCTTAGAAAGTTCTTTGGCCAACTTAACGCGTTGCGCTTCACCGCCCGAGAGTGTTGTCGCTGCCTGCCCTAATGTTATATAAGAAAGGCCTACATCAATTAAGGTCTGCAGTTTGCGTGAAATAGCGGGTATAGCATCAAAGAACTCACGTGCATCTTCTACTGTTAGCGATAAACATTCGTGTATATTTTTTCCTTTGTAGCGAATATCCAAGGTCTCACGGTTATAACGCTGTCCTTTACAAATATCACAAGGGACATACACATCCGCTAAGAAATGCATCTCAACCTTAATAACTCCGTCACCTTGGCAAGCTTCACAGCGACCCCCTTTAACATTAAACGAAAAGCGACCTACTTTGTAACCACGGCTACGGGCTTCTTGTGTGCCTGCAAATAACTCACGTATTGGAGTGAAAATACCGGTGTATGTCGCAGGATTCGAACGAGGTGTGCGGCCAATGGGGCTTTGATCGATATCGACGACTTTATCCAGTTGATCCATGCCTGCGATGGTTTCGTAAGGCGCTGCTTTTAACGTCGTTGCACCATTTAGTGCGGTTGCCGCTAGAGGATAAAGCGTGCGGTTAATCAGTGTTGATTTACCGGAGCCTGAAACCCCTGTCACGCAGGTTAATAAGCCAAGGGGAATATTGAGTTCAACGTTATCCAGGTTATTACCTGTTGCGCCTGTCAGCGTTAACAATCGTTCTGGGTCATATACGCTGCGTTCTTTAGGGATATCAATTTTTCTAACGCCCGTCATAAACTGACCAGTGATGGAGTTCTTGTTATTAAAAACTTCTGCTGGGCTGCCTTGGGCAACAATCTCGCCACCATGAACCCCAGCGCCAGGACCAATATCAATAAGATAATCGGCGCTACGAATTGCATCTTCATCGTGCTCAACCACGATGACGGTATTACCAATATCGCGTAAGTGAACCAAGGTTTGTAATAGACGATCGTTATCGCGCTGATGCAAACCAATGGATGGCTCATCCAAAATATACATTACGCCGACTAAGCCAGCGCCAATTTGAGAAGCAAGGCGGATACGCTGTGCTTCACCACCCGATAAGGTATCAGAACTTCGATTTAGGCTTAAGTATTCTAAACCTACGTTAACCAGAAACTGCAAGCGATCACGAATCTCTTTAAGAATCTTTTCTGCGATTTGAGCTTTCTGCCCAACAAATTCAAGTTGAGTAAAATACGCCTGCGCTTCATCAATCGGTAACGCCGTACATTGGTGAATCGTTTTATCACCAATAAATACATGACGGGCTTCCGTTCTTAGGCGAGAGCCTTCGCAAGTTGGGCACGGTTGTACGCTAAGATACTTAGTCAGCTCTTCACGCACCATTTGTGAATCGGTATCGTGAAAACGGCGGTCAAGGTTTGGCAATACCCCTTCAAAGATATGGGTCTTTAATACGGTATCGCCGCGGCTATTAACGTAGTTGAAGCTTATTTCGTCTTCGCCGCTGCCTTGCAAAATTAAGTGTTGTTGCTTTTTAGTTAGCTTGTCGAAAGGCTTGTCGATATCGAAGCCATAGTGTTCAGCGACTGAGTTCAGCATTTGGAAATAATAAATGCTACGACGATCCCAGCCTCGAATAGCCCCTTCAGAGATGGAGAGGCTGGGTTCTGCAACCACTAAACTTTGATCAAAGTATTGTTTAACACCAAGGCCATCACAGGTGCCGCAAGCGCCCGCAGGGTTATTGAACGAGAATAAGCGAGGTTCTAATTCTGACAGACTATAACCACAGTGTGGGCAAGAGAATTGTGAGGAAAATAATAACCCCTCACTGTCATCGTCATCCATCGGCACAACCAGTACAAGTCCGCCACTAAGGCCAACGCAAGTCTCTAATGATTCAGCTAGACGCTGCGCAATTTCAGGGCGAATTTTAAAGCGGTCTACCACAACTTCAATGGTGTGCTTCTTTTTCTTATCCAGTTCAGGAGTATCATCTAAATCACAAACCAAACCATCAATACGAACTCGAATAAAGCCTTGGGCACGGAGGTTGTCTAGGATATGTAGATGTTCGCCTTTGCGCTCTCGAATAACCGGCGCCAAAATCATCTGCTTACTTTCTTCTGGCAGTTCAATGATTTGGTCAACCATCTGGCTGATGGTCTGTGCTTCAAGGGCCACATCATGTTCAGGGCATTTGGGTGTGCCCACTCGAGCAAACAGCAATCTTAAATAATCATAAATCTCAGTCACTGTACCCACGGTAGAGCGAGGGTTGTGAGAAGTCGATTTCTGTTCAATAGAGATGGCAGGTGATAACCCTTCGATATGATCAACATCAGGCTTTTCCATCATGGATAAGAACTGACGAGCATACGTCGAGAGAGATTCAACATAGCGACGCTGACCCTCTGCATAAAGAGTATCAAATGCTAATGATGATTTTCCTGAGCCACTCAAGCCAGTAATGACGATGAGTTTGTCGCGAGGAATCTCAATATCAACATTCTTGAGATTATGGGTGCGAGCGCCCTGAACTATAATTTTATCCATTAAACAATTCTGACTTTATTAATCAATAAGCCAGAATTGTAAAGCAACTGAGCAAGGGGTAAAGGAATTAAACAGCGGTTTCCAGAACAATGTCTTCTAAGTTGTCTTTTGCCCAATTAACCGCTTGGATTCGGTTAGAGACATCAATCTTTTTGAACAAGTTGTAGATGTGAGTTTTAACGGTATGCATACTGACATTCAAATTCTTCGCAATTTCAGTATTCGTGGCCCCTGTCGCAGTTAAGCTAAGAATTTGCTTTTCGCGTCGAGTAAGTAAGCTGGCATTGTGAGTAACTTTGCGAGGTTTAATGCGTGTACGTTCTAAGTACTGTGCAATTAAGCGACGTGAAAGCCAAAACTCGCCTTCAAATATCCCCATTATGCCTTTCACTAACTGCTGCTGGGATGTTTCCTTATAGAAAATACCGTTGACCATCGGCCAAGCAATGAGACGTTCAACTGAACTGGTATTGTTTGTATTAAAGAAAGCGACTTGGATATCGGTGTTTTGAGCAAAAATTTGCTCTAGCAACTCTTGCTGGCGTTCAGGGCGAGCTGAATCAGAATCAATCAGGGCAAGGGTCTGGCCTTCAAATTCACTCCATTCATCTTTCCATTCGGAAGTACTGATTAGTTGACAATCAATCGTTGTGCGCTGATGAATAAAACCAATTAGAATTGAGTTTTGAAGGTTCTGTTGACCAAAGAGAATGATGCGGCGAGAGGTTGAAGTTGTGCTATCCATCTTACTTTCCTTGTAAATTGTGTGGCGTCCAGCCTGAATTGCAATAAGTTTACGCTATTTGTCTTAAATTGCCATAGGATTACAGTGCCCGAAGTCACATTTTAGTGTTAAAAAGTCAACAATTTTTGGTATGAAAGTACCGATGCTCGCAATGGTTTTGAGTAAAGGCTGGCCATATATGCATTTGAGACTAAAGCAGAGTAGGGTGAATACAGTTTAAATTATAGTGCAAATCGGCGCTTCTAATCTGCTAGAATGGCTTCCTAATTTATTTTCAATGATGCCAATGTCTACAGTGACCAATATATCCAGCACCGAAAAACGAGCCATTGCCTCGCTGGCCTCCTTATATGCCCTTCGCATGCTGGGGTTGTTCATGGTGTTGCCTGTGATGGCGATTGCCGGGGCTGGTTTTGAAGGCGCAACGCCAGAGCTGATCGGTTTAGCAATCGGCGCTTATGGCTTAAGCCAAGCATTATTGCAGATCCCCGCCGGGGCACTGTCTGATTATTTTGGCCGCAAGCCAATCATTGTCATTGGTTTACTCATATTTGCTTTAGGTAGTTTTGTAGCAGCTAACGCAGATACTATCTATGGCATTATCTTTGGTCGATTTCTGCAAGGCTGTGGTGCTATCGCAAGTGCTGTCATGGCGCTGGTTTCAGATCTGACGCGTGAAGAGCATCGAATGAAGGCTATGGCCTCTATTGGGGCTTCTATAGGCTTGTCATTTTCAGTCGCACTCGTCTTAGGCCCAGTACTGGTTAGCTTTGGTGGTTTACAGCTTATATTTATCGTAACGGGCATACTGTCATTAGCCGGAATTGCATTGATGTTAACTGCGGTGCCAACACCCGCGAGGAAAAAGCATCGTGATGGCAGCGCCATTATTAGCGAAGTATTTAAGCAGTTAGGCAACGGACAGTTATGGCCACTTAATATTGGAATATTCATACTGCATGCTTTAATGGTTGCTATGTTTGTTTCAATTCCCCAGCAGTTAGTTCAGGCAGGTTTAACCCTTGACCAGCATGCATGGTTGTATTTACCAGTATTGTTAATAGCATTTGTCTTGATGGTGCCTTTTGTCATAATCGCCGAGAAGAAAAGACAGATGAAGGGTATCGTGATTGCCGCTCTAGGGATTATGATACTTGCGCTCATTTTAATGTCACAGGCCGCAGGCGTTTGGCCTTGGGCTATTGCGCTAGGAGTATTCTTCTGGGCATTCAATATTATGGAAGCAACATTGCCATCTTGGTTAAGTAAGGTGGCTCCGGCTGGCGCGAAAGGCAGTGCGATGGGGATATACTCCACCTTGCAGTTTTTGGGCGCCTTTGCCGGTGGAATAATCGGCGGTTGGTTAAATAACCATTTCGGTATTGAAGGACTATTCCTTATACTGGCATCTGCCGTTTTTGGGTGGGCCTTATTGGTAATCGTGACACCAAAACCCGCACACCTTAATAGCGTGCGAGTAGACATTTTGAATCAAGGACATAGTGATGTACAACATTCACTTTATTTGGATGCCTTGATTAATCTTAGAGGGGTTGCCGATGCTATTTTAATAGCAGAAGAGCACGCCATATATTTAAAAGTAGACGCCAGCGTTTTTGATTATCAACAAGCGATGGCAGCCGTCAACTCATTGGGAGAATAAAATGGGCCGCAGTGTAAACAAAGTACAAATCATCGGTACGCTTGGGCGTGATCCGGAAATGAAATATCTACCGAGCGGTAGTGCGGTCGTAACAGTTAGCGTAGCAACAGACGAAAGCTACAACGATAAGAACTCGGGCCAGAAAGTTGAAAAAACTGAATGGCACCGTATGACGGCATTTGGCAAGCTGGCAGAGATT
This sequence comes from uncultured Gammaproteobacteria bacterium, assembly GCA_963851095.1. Taxonomy (GTDB): domain Bacteria; phylum Pseudomonadota; class Gammaproteobacteria; order Pseudomonadales; family Oceanobacteraceae; genus Oleispira. Next base: position 46,371 of record CAWKOX010000013.1, read on the forward strand.
ATTGGCCAATACCTAAAGAAAGGCTCTAAAGCTTATTTTGAAGGCAAGCTGCGTACTAATGAATACGAAAAAGACGGCATAAAGCGCTACTCTACTGAGATTGTTGTAAACGACATGATGATGTTAGACGGTCGTCAAGATTCGGGTATGAATGCAGGCCAGAACTTTGCTAACAACCAGCCAATGGCACAGTCACCGTCTGCAGCGATGGCACAGCCTCAAAGTGGCTTTGCTCAGCAGCCTGCTCAACAAGCACCACAGGGTGGATTTGCTCCACAGCAAGGCCAGCCGGCACAGCGTCCTGCCCAGCCGCAGCAGCAAGGTGGTTTTGCTCCGCAGCAAGGTCAACCAGCACAGCAGCCGCAGCAGAACTACGCACCACAGCAGCCAGCCCAACAAGGATATGGCCAAGCTCCAAGCCAGCCACAAAGTCAGCCAGCGCAACAAGCAGCGCCGCAGCCGGCTAATAACTTTGATAACTTTGACGATGATATTCCGTTTTAAAGCATCATTAGCAAAACATATCCGATGATGCTTCACTCTATGAATCATCTTAAAAAGCCTCTGTCACTTAAGTGATAGGGGCTTTTTTGTTTCAGTGCAATAGGCATGTAGCTAATTGCTGAAAGCTGGAATAAAGAGAAATATTCACCTACTCTAATAGTTACCAACACAAAGCAAGGACGTAATATGTGTTTGTCTATTGGAAGGGGATTTAAACGATGCTCGCTACCACTCACCCTTCGATGTCCTTAGTTGTAATATTTTGCTGTCTATTTAAGTTTAAACACTTTTAAAGTGAGTGTGCACCTACTGCTATGTTCTTAATAAGAATGTGGTTCAAAAGAGTATGGTGCTGAGAACTAAGGTTATGGAATAAAATGAAAATACTGTTAGTCGATGATGATCAACTTGATCGCGAAATGGTAGTTCGGGCGCTGAACAGGAGTGATTTGAATGCTCATATCAGTGAAGCCGTCACGGTCGACCAAGGGCTAGAGATGTACGCGGCGAATAGCTACGACATGGTATTGCTCGACTATCAATTGCCACAGCGTAATGGCATTGAAATGATCCTAGAACTAAGAAACGAAACGAAAGACAACAGTATTGCCATTGTAATGATGAGTTCGTCAGAGGATGAGGAGTTATCATTAGCCTGTATAAGAGCAGGCGCTCAAGATTTCTTACTCAAATCAGAAATATCCTCAGCTCGGCTAAGGAGAGCATTAATACATGCTTCTACTCGCTTTGAATTAGAAAAGAAACTCTACAATACCTACAAAAAAGTCAAATTGCTCGCCGAAACCGATTCATTAACGGGGTTGGCTAATCGTTACTACTTTGACGAATCCTTAAAACAAGTCCTCACGTTTAATACTCGTAGTCAGCAACAAACAGCCCTTTTATTATTTGATCTCGACAACTTCAAAGTAGTCAATGACAGCTTTGGACATGATGTGGGTGACCTGTTATTAAAAAAAGTCGTACTTAGAATTAAAAGCTGTTTACGAGGAAATGAAACCTTTGCTCGCTTAGGGGGCGATGAGTTTGGCATCATGTTGAATGACTTAAGCAGCAGTGACCAAGCAGGACAGGTCGCAAGGCGTATTGTCACGGTTTTACACAAACCCTTCGAAATTGCCTCTGCGTTTTTGCAAACAACGGTCAGTGTCGGCATTGCAATATTCCCTGAAAATGGAAAAACCAGCGAAGTACTCTTTAAACATGCCGATATCGCGATGTACCGAGCAAAGAATAACGGCAGAAATCAAATATGTTTCTTTGAAGAGGAAATGCAAAAGAAATTTTATCTTCGTATTAAAACGGAAGCAGAATTAAGAGTTGCCCTAGTAGAGCAGCAGTTACGATTATTTTATCAGCCCGTCATAAATCCAGAGAATAATCAGATAGTCGGTTTTGAAGCGTTGATTCGTTGGCAGGTGGGTGATGAGTTGCGCACACCGGATCAATTCATCGATGTCGCTGAAGAAACTCGATTGATAGTACCCATTGGAGAGTGGGTGATGGAAGAAGCCATCTCGACACTCGCGCGATGGAATAGAAAATACAACCAAGTACTCACGATGGCCATCAATGTATCGGCTCATCAACTATGCGATCGTAATTTTGTTGAAAAATTAAATAGCAGTTTGATTAAGCATAAAGTTCCTGCTGAATTAATTGATATCGAAGTGACTGAAACCGCATTATTAAAAGAGACGGAAGAAGCGCGTAGTGCACTAATGGCGATTGATCAATTGAAGTGCCGATTATCACTCGATGACTTTGGTACAGGTTATTCATCCGTGTCCCACCTTAGGAATTACCCCATCTCGGTAATGAAAATTGATAAAAGCTTAATACCCGTTGATGAAACGGATATAAAAAATATAGCCCTAGTCGAAGGCTTGGTATCTATGGCCTCAATTTTAGGACTTGAAATTGTTGCTGAAGGTGTGGAAACACCCTATCAAGTATCGCTGTGTAATATATTTAATATTACCCATGTGCAAGGTTATTTTTATTCAAAACCTAAAAGGCGAAAAGATATTGAAAATGAATATTTAAACAATAACGTTATTTATGTTGATCTGATGAGTGAAAATGAAGATGAACATAAAGTTTAGCTTTGGGCGTTTACATTGGGCGGTCATATTCACTTCTTTCGTATTAACCATTGCAGCATGGCAAGTCTCTACATCACAAATTGAAAAAAGAATCGAACAGCGTTTTGATTTTTTATCTAATCAGCTGGTGACACAAATCATTGAACGAATGAAACGCTATGAGAATGCTTTAAAAACAGGTGCCGTAGCCATTCAAACACAACGAAAAAAAATTGATGTAGACGATTGGTTACGATTTTCAAAGGCCTTGAAAATAACCTCGATGTATCCTGGCATCAATGGCATAGGTGTAATTTATCACATAAGGCCTGAAGAGAAAGACAGCTTTATAAAAGAACAAAGGGCACTTAGGCCAGACTTTAAAATACACCCTTATCATGGCGCTGTAGAAAACTGGCCAATAACCTATATTGAGCCATTGGATGGTAATGAGCAGGCGGTCGGCCTAGATATCGCTTTTGAACAACATAGAATTAATGCTGCGAAAAAAGCCAGAGACACCTCACAGACTCAGATAACTGGGCCAATTACGTTGGTTCAGGATGAAAAGCAAACTCCTGGATTTTTACAGTTTGTACCTCTTTATAATAGTCATGATATTACGACGACAGAGCTGAAAAGGCAGCATTTTATTGGGCATGTCTATGCGCCTTTTATCATGCATAAGTTAATATCAGGAACATTCAATCAAAAAGATATACAAGATGATAACCGCCATATTAGATTCAGTATTTATGATGGTGACGAACTACTTTATGATGAGTTAAAAGAAGACGGAGTAACTACAGAAAAATCTCCCAGTCGTAGTAAAAAAATAACCATAGAAATGTACAGTCGAACGTGGACATTTAATATTCAAACTGCATCTATATTCGATGAAGAAATGAAAACCAACCAGTCGACCTATGTACTGATTGGTGGCATTGTAATTGATGTGTTACTGATTTTTATTTTTATAATCTTAACAGGGCGTGATAAAAGATCATTAATATTAGTGGATGAAATGACAAGGAGAGCGCTTGTTAATGAAGAATATTTTCGTCATGTGATAGAAGCTGCGCCGTGTGGAATGATTATCACAAATGATAAGGGGCTAATTGAAGAGGTTAATCCACATGCACTGGCTCTATTTGGTTATTCAAAAGAACAAATGCTTGAGCAGTCTATCGATATGCTCGTTCCACACCGGTTCAGTTCCGCGCATTCAAAGCATCGAGAGGGGTTTTATAAGCATCAAGAGAATCGTCGTATGGGCATTGATCGTAATGTCTCTGGATTGAAAAGTAATGGTGATGAATTTCCTGCTGAAATAGGACTAGCGCATTTTAATGGCGAAGGTGGAACCAAAATATTAGCAACGATTATCAACATGACTGAATATGTCAGCATTACAGATGAATTAAAACGCAGTAATAAAGATTTAAATGAATTTGCTTATGTTGCCTCACATGATTTAAAAGCTCCTTTACGTGGGATTATGCAGCTAGCCAGCTGGATTTATGAAGATATTGAAGAATCAGCCGGTGACGAAACTAAGACACATTTAAAGCTACTACAAAGCAGAACGGCACGTTTAGAAAAACTGCTAGACGACCTATTAATCTATTCACGGGTAGGTAATCATTTAGGAGATATAGAAAAAATTGATGTGAACGAAAGTGTTCAAATGATTTTTCAATTACTCGATCCTCCTGAAGGCTTTGTATTAAATTTACCCAATCCACTACCCACTATGACGACCTTGTCGACACCACTGGAAGTGATTTTTAGAAACTTAATTGGCAATGCGATTAAACACCACGATAAAACCGAAGGTGTTATTACCATTACCATGATTGAGAAGGACAACTTTTATGAATTCTTTTGTGAAAATGATGGGCCGCCAATTGCCACTCAGCATCATGATCAAATTTTTGAAATGTTTAAAACTTTAAGGCCACGAGATGAAGTAGAAGGAAGTGGAATGGGGCTGTCGATCATTAAGCGGATGCTTGATTACCATGGCCAAAAAATCACTATTGTTTCTGCAGAGGAACGTGGGGTAATATTTTCATTTACATGGCCAAAAGATTTCACCAGTAAAGGATAACCCGTGAATAATAAAAAATTTAAACCTGCTTCTATATTGCTCGTTGAAGATGACGATATAGATGCGATGAGTGTACAGCGTGCTTTTCAACGCATGAAAATTGCCAATCCTATTGTGCGAGCTAAAGATGGAATTGAGGCCTTAGAGATCTTGTTAAAGGGAAGGATAGAGCAACCTTATTTGATCTTGTTAGATCTAAATATGCCAAGAATGGGCGGTTTGGAATTGCTCGATACTATTCGTAATAATCCACAGTTAGAGTCGAGTGTTATTTTTGTACTGACGACGAGTAAAGATGATGAGGATAAAATCAAGGCGTATAAGCATCATGTCGCAGGCTACATTGTTAAAGAAAAGCTTGATGAAGGCTTTGAACAATTGGTAAGAATGTTAGATCATTATTGGCGATTAGTTGAATTACCTGTAGTTTAATTGACTCTAGATCATGATTAATCATTAAGCTTCATAATAAACCCCATATATTCTGGTAATATATGGGGTTTAATTTTATACGCAATAGTAATACATAATGAGTTTGGATTAATCAAATTAGATAAGCCAGCTTAGATAAGCAAGCCTAGATAAATGGCGATTGGGGAATACGAATGACTGATCATGACGAAAAGCATCAGCAACGAATGGCAAAAAAGAAAGCAATTGTTGATGCAAGGATTGCCGCGGCTCAAGAAGAACGAGGCATCTTGATTCTCTTAAAAGGTAACGGTAAAGGTAAAAGCAGTTCAGCGCTAGGAACCATGGCTCGATCGTTGGGTTATGGTAAAAAATGCGCGGTTATACAATTTATTAAAGGCCAAAATGAAACGGGTGAGCAGCGATTTTTTCAAGATCATCCTTTAGTTGACTGGCATGTGATGGGGCATGGCTTTACTTGGGAAACACAAGATAAGAGCCAAGACATTGCAGCGGCGGAAAAAGCTTGGGAGCTAGCAGCACAATTGTTGCAAGATGAATCTTATGACTTTTTATTGTTCGATGAAATGAGCTATATGTTTAAGTATGGTTACCTAAATGTAGAACCTGTAGTGAAAGCTTTGCAAGCACGCCCTAAAATGCAAAACGTAATGATTACGGGTCGTACCATGGCCACCCCTTTACAAGACATTGCAGATACAATTTCGACCGTTCAAGAGGATAGACATGCCTTTCGCCTAGGGGTTAAAGCGCAAGAAGGTATTGAATTCTAATGAACGCTTTAAATAATCAGGATTCAGTCTTTTGCCCCGCGTTATTTTTAACAGCTCCAGCTTCAGGGCAAGGCAAGACAACGGTGACGGCCGCACTGGCTAGAATGCTCAAGCGTCAAGGTAAAGTGGTAAAGGTATTTAAAACAGGTCCTGATTATTTAGACCCGCAAATATTGGCTCAAGCTTCTGGTGAGCACGTTGAACAATTAGATTTGTGGATGGCAGGAGAAAATTACTGTCGTTATCAGTTTTACCAAGCCGCTAAAGAAGCCGACCTAATTATTGTAGAAGGTGCGATGGGGATGTTTGATGGTAATCCTTCTAGTGCCGATTTAGCAGCCACCTTCAATATTCCTATGGCAATCGTAATGGATGTGAAAGCCATGGCGCAAACGGCTGCCGTAATGGCTATGGGATTAGCCAACCACCGGTCAGATGTGAAAGTAGCAGGCTTGATTGCAAATAGCTGCAGCACTGAACGCCATCGTCAGCTCATAGAAGAAGCCTTACCTGAAAGTTTACCTCTATTGGCAACCTTGCCTAAATCCGAGAGTATTGCACTACCGGAGCGTCACCTTGGATTAGTGCAAGCGAGTGAAATGCGTGATGAGTTAGAGCAGCGTTTTGAAGCAGGTGCTGATTGGCTGGTGGCTGCAGGGTTAGAAAATATTCTTCAACGTTTTGACAATGTTGAGTTCAAACCTAGCCAGTTACCCCTATTAGAAACTCACCTACAAGGTACAACGATCGCCATCGCAAAAGATGAAGCTTTTAGTTTTATCTATCAAGCTAATCTATTGGTTTTACAGAAGCTTGGCGCCGACCTGAAGTTTTTCTCTCCATTGCATGATTCGTCCATTCCGCAAGCAGATGCACTGTGGTTACCAGGTGGTTACCCCGAACTACATACAAAAAAATTGGCGAATAATGTCAGTGATGCTTAACAGCATTAAGGAATTTGCAGCGGCTGAAAAACCGATATTAGCCGAGTGCGGCGGGTTATTATATTGTCTAGAAAGCCTTACTGACTTGAATAACGAGACATATCCAATGGCAAATATTCTTGCCGGTGAAGGGGCAATGAAAGGAAAGCGTGGCTGCCAAGGTATGCAAACGGCGATTTTTCCTGAGGGCGAGATACGAGCACATGCACACCACCGCTCGCGTAGTTTTAATATGCCAGAACCACTTTCTTATGGGCGACGTCAGCATCATCCCGCACCCGGAGAAGCGGTATATCGTGACAAGAATTTAAATGCGAGTTACTTACATTTATTTTTCCCTTCCAACCCGAGTGTGATCAGTTGTTTATTTAAACCAGAATTAGCTGATGGCATTAATATATAAATTATAGGATTTTTAATTATGACGATGGAAATATTTACCCTGTTAATGACAGGTTTAGGCTTGGGGTTATTGCATGCCTTAGATGCTGATCATGTTATGGCCGTATCAGCCTTAAGTAATCGTAAACCAGATTTTAAACGCACGTTAAAGTTCAGTGCTAGCTGGGCTATCGGTCATGGAAGTGTATTAATAATTTTAGGCCTGTTATTTTTTGGGTTAGGCATCGCTTTACCAGAGACCGTTCAGCAAATTGCTGAATCCAGTGTCGGAGTACTTTTAATTGCGTTGGGGCTCGCATGTTTTTGGCAATTCCATAAAGAAAATATCATCCTCAAAAAACATACGCATGAACATTCTGACGGGGCTATAGAGCATACTCACTTGCATCTCGCTGAACATACTCAAGATAGTGGAAAAACGATGCATAGCCCTAAAGAAATTAAGGAAGCACATACGCCTATCATGGTGGGTGTATTGCACGGATTAGCAGGTAGCGCGCCAGCGCTAGCTATTATCCCAGCAATGATGCAAACCCGCTTGCTAGAGTCGATTTCTTATCTGGTATTATTCAGTGCAGGTGTTTTATTCTCGATGGTGGCTTTTGGGTTAAGTTTTGGGTTGATACAGAAAAAATTACAAGAGAAATCTGTACGAATTTTCAATTGGGTGCGAAAAATTATTGCAATGTTTGCTATCAGTATAGGTTTTTATTGGCTAACGCAAGCTGCTTAGGAATATGTTTGAAAGGCTCCGTTAATTTAAAAATCAATACCTTAACGGAGCCTAGTCAACGGTCACACGTAATTATTAACGAGCGATTTTCTTTATTAAACCAACTGCGCCAAACTATCTTTTGAATAATCCTGCAGATCATCCAAGCGATTTTTACGTACTTTAATTACCCACTCAGGGTCTTGAATTAACGCGCGGCCTACTGCCACCAATTCAAATTCATTTTTTGCAACACGTTCAGCAAGCTGAGTAATAGAACTGGTTTCAATACCCGCTTGAGCCGACATTGCCATACCGTGTTCAGCCCCCACAAAGCTGGTATTCAACCCCACACTACCCACAGTAATGACAGGCTTTCCGGTTAACTTCTTAGTCCAGCCAGCAAGGTTTAATTCAGAATCCGTGGCTGAGTTTTCAAATTCTTTTTCCCAATAGCGACGTGTACTGCAATGGAATATATCCACACCGGCATCTACTAGAGGCGTTAAGAAGGCTTTTAACTCTTCAGGAGTTTCTACTAAACGAGCATCGTAATCTTGCTGCTTCCATTGAGAGAAACGGAATATTATAGGGAAGTCTTCACCCACACGAGCACGAATCGCACGAACGATCTCAACCGCAAACTTAGTACGGGCGACAAGATCGCCACCGTAGCTGTCGTCACGAACATTAGTACCTTCCCAGAAGAACTGATCGATCAAATAACCGTGAGCGCCATGAACTTCTACCGCATCAAAACCAATGTCTTTGGCATCGGCAGCAGCTTGTGCAAACGCTTCAACGACTTCATCGATATCTTGCTGAGACATCGCAATGCCATTTGGTTTGCCTGGCATAAATAAACCAGAAGGGCTGTAGCCAGGAACAGACGGATCTGGCTCAACCCCTTCTTTACGTACCGAACCGACATGCCATAGTTGTGGGGCGATTTTTCCGCCTTTAGCGTGTACGGCATCAACCACTTTTTTCCATCCAGCCAGAGATGCTTCGCCATGAATAGCAGGAACTCGAGGATAACCATTAGCGGCTTTATGACCAACCGTTGTGCCTTCTGTGATAATTAAACCGACTTCGTTTTCGGCGCGAAGAGCGTAATACGCGACCACTAAATCATTGGGTACACCGCCCGGAGAGAAGGTACGCGTCATTGGGGCCATAACAATACGATTTTTTAACGACAGTGGGCCAAGTGTAATAGGCTGGAATAATGGAGATAAAGAATTGTTCATCGTGTTCCTCTTTGCTTTTTTTGTTCTATTTGTTTGTTCTGTTTAGCGTTTATAAAAATCTAATCAAATCTTATTCATCACTATGCCATAGGTGAATGATTTCTGGCAAAATTATCGAAATCAACCGTTACGTGGTAATGCCCTTGGCATTCTTTAACTTGGTACAACCAACCTTGGCGATTAATGATTTTTTCGCTGAGCTGTAACCCTAAGCCATAACCTAGTGCGGTTTGTTTTGTATCTGTTTCGACTTCAGCTAGGGTGCGACTGCTAGAGTCACTGGTGCTATTAATTATCGTAATGCGACTGCCTTGCTGCGTGATGGTCACTTGCCCTTGTTGAGTATGTTGATAGGCGTTGCGAATCAAGTTACTTAATACAATATGGCAAGCCGTTGCAGTGATGGGGTGGTTGCAAGTATCACCAGATATTTTAACTTCGACTTCTTTTGCATTGAGTAAATAGCTCAATTCATTACACAATTGCTTAATTTTTTTGTGTAAATTAATCGACTCGGGCGCAGTTGCTTGTTCTCCCTCACGGCTTAACCAGAGTAAGGTATCAGTTAGATCACTCATGGTTAAACCCGCACGTTCAATCCGCTGTAAGGTGACCTCTTGCTTATCACTTAACGGGTGCTTCTCGCTCAAACGTTTTAATAAATCGACGTTGCTGCGGATAACAGAAATAGGTGTGCGTAATTCATGGCTCGCATAACTTAAAAAATGCTGTTCTCGATTTAAACTTTTTTGTGCAGACGTTAAGCTATCTTGTATTAGAGACGCTAAAACATTTAGCTCATTATAAGTGAAGTCAGGAAGCGGTTTTTTTATATTGTCTTGGTTTAATGATTTTGCCCAGTTCTTTAATGATTCTACTGGTCTGGCTATTTTACTCATAATCATCGTGAGTAAAAATGCGAACAGTGCAATGGCTGCAAGGGCGGTAAAAAATATCCAGTAAAAGTGCTTTATCGGTTGTCCTGATATTGAGGTGGCAGGGCGATCTTTGTCTAGCATTACACGGGATATATAGCGTTTTTCACCCTCTGGGTTGGTATATAAAAGAATAAAATATATATTTTCAGGCATGAGGAAAACAGAATCTTGATCTTTAATTTTCTGTAATTCTCCGACCATTATGGGTGGCGTTTCAAAGCGTGTTTGAATAATACTGGGTGTATCTTGCCAGCGACTGGCGATAGTGAAACCCAATAAATGCTGGGGATTACCATCGGCAACGTCAGGAGATTTCGCAAGTTCGCGCATAACGCTTTTAATGCCTTTATCTAAACCACTGATAAAGTAATTTACGCTTAATAAAGAAAATCCAATGGTCATTGTTGAACCGAGCAATACAATACTGATAAAAAAGTACAGCCTCAGACTAGGTCTAATTTTCATTATTTTTATTCCCTACTATTTCCAAGTCGCCTTGATCAGCTGCTTTAATGGCGAAACCGATTCCTGAAATAGTGTCTAGTTTTAATAACGGACTGTGTTTAGAGGCATTCAGTTGTTTGCGCACGTGATGAATATGCACTTTTAAACTATTGCTATCAGGTTGCTCGTCGCCCCAAATTGCTTGCATGATATGTTGACGACTCACGGGTAGAGGGCTTGCACGTACCAACACTTCTAATAACTTAAACGCAATCGGAGAGAGCTTTAAGGTTCGTTGCTGTGATTGTGCGGTACGTTGATTTAAGTCGAGTATTAAATCGCCTAGCACCAAGCGCTTTACTTCACCACTGCGGCGCTTAGACAATACCTGAACTCTCGCCACCAGTTCTTTCATCGCGAAAGGTTTCACCAAATAATCATCACTACCGGCTTCAAACCCTTGCAGTTTATTTTCTAAGCTATCCCGTGCTGTCAGCATGAGTATTGGAATATCCAAGCCTCTCTCTCGCACGGTATTGCAAAGTGTTAAACCATCCATCTTAGGCATATTAATATCCAGCATCACCATTTGGTAATGATTACGCTGGATTAACTCTAGGCCCATCAATCCATTACTGGCATGGTCACAAGTAATTGATTCAATATCGAGGTAATCAACAATTGTGGCGGCAAGATCTATATCGTCTTCAACCAGCAGTACATTTATCATTAGCGAATAATCTCTTTTTGTCCTTTATGTTATGACAAAGATTCCGTTATTAATTTGACTCATCATCATACACTGGGCGTTTTTTAGGAAATAACCCTCGTACCAACACAAAGAATAGCGGCACTAATAGAATACCTAAAATCGTAGCCGTTAATGTACCACCAATAATACCCGTACCAATCGAAATGCGGCTATTGGCCCCCGCGCCTGACGAAATGGCCAAAGGTAAAATACCAAATACGAATGCCAATGAGGTCATTATAATAGGGCGTAAACGCAATTTTGCAGCGTGTACGGCAGAGTCGACCAGTGACATTCCGCGTTGATAAGAAGCCTCGGCAAACTCAACAATTAAAATAGCGTTTTTAGACGCGAGACCAATGGTTGTTAATAATGCAACTTGGAAATATATATCATTTTCCAACCCTCTCATTGTCGCGGCAAGAGCAGCGCCAACAATGCCTAGCGGTATAACCATAATGACCGATAAGGGGACCGACCAGCTTTCATATAACGCCGCCAGGGCTAAGAAAACCACCAAGATGGAAATAGCATATAGCAGGGTGGATTGGCCACTGGATAATTTTTCCTGAAAGGATAAACCACTCCAAGAATAGCTTAGCTTACCTTGTCCAACTTCTTCGGTTAAGCGTTCCATTTCTGCCATGGCTTGGCCAGAACTAATACCATTAGCAGCAGCGCCATTAATGCCAAACGATGCGATACCGTTGAAGCGTGACAAACTTTGTGGTGCATTAGACCAAGAAGAACTACTAAAGGCCGAAAACGGAGTCATGGTCGTTTCACCTGCGCTATTGGTGCCACGCACATGCCACTGATTTAAATCATCGGGCTTTGAGCGGAATTGCGCATCACTGGCGATGTACACTTTTTTCACTCGACCGTTATCAATAAAGTCATTCACATAACGACCGGCCCAGGCAGAGGTTAGTGTATTGGCAACATCGGGTAGCGATAACCCCAAAGCAGTTGCTTTACCGTTGTCTATATCGATCTTTAACTGAGGCGTTTCACCTAGGGCACCTTCTCGAATACCTGCCAGTAATTTACTTTCTCGTGCCTTTGCGATGAGTTCATCTTTTAGCTGTGCTAACTCTTCGCGGCTGGTGCCTGTGGCTGCTTGCAGTTCAAAACTAAAGCCGTTGCTTTGGCCCAAGCCACGAATCACTGGAGGCGATAGTGCAAAAATTCGCGCATCTGGAATATTAGAAAGATTTTTATTCATGCGATTAACCAAAGCATCGACACTTTGATCGTCATTAGGGCGTTCATCCCAAGGCTTTAAACCCAAGAAACCCATCCCCGCATTTTGACCGCTACCAGAGAAGTTGAAACCTGCAATTGAGAAGGTTCTATTAACGGTTTCAGATTCATTTTCAGCTAAGTACTGTTCAACTTGTTCAGCTGCTGCACGGGTTCGCTTGATCGATGCGCCCGCAGGTAGGTTGATTTGGAACATGGCACTGCCTTGGTCTTCTTGTGGTAAAAACCCCGTTGGCATACGCATTATTAAAACTGCGAGGATGGCAACAATAACACCATAAAATATTACCCAGCGAACCTTTCGATTCAAAATGGTTTTAACAAAACGCGTATACGATTCGGTAAATCGATCAAAGAGACGGTTAAAACCTGCGAAAAAACCTGTCTTTTCTACGTGGATAGCTGTGTGAGATTTTGGCTTGGTATGAACTAATAAACTGGCACATAGTGTGGGTGTCAGGGTTAGCGCAACAATCACAGAAAGCACCATGGACGCGACAATAGCGATGGAAAATTGTTGGTAGATAACCCCGGTTGAACCACCAAAAAAGGCCATGGGTAAAAATACCGCAGAAAGTACGATTCCGATGCCAACAAGAGCGCTACTTATTTCAGACATTGATTCAATCGTAGCATCGCGGGGAGAAAGATTTTTTTCGTGCATCAAACGCTCTACGTTCTCGACCACCACAATCGCATCATCAACCAGCAGACCAATAGAAAGCACAATACCAAACATCGTTAGGGTATTAATTGAGAAACCAAACGCTGACAGCACGCCAAATGTTCCTAATAACACAATAGGTACGGCAATGGCTGGAATTAAAGTTGCGCGCCAGTTCTGTAAAAATAACCACATCACCAGCACGACTAAAACAATGGCTTCTGCTAAGGTTTTAACCACTTCATCAATCGAAATTTTAATAAAATCGGTGCTGTCACGAGGGAAATTATATTCGTAGCCGTCGGGTAAATTAGTCGCCAGCTCAGCGACTTTTTCTTTTACGCGAGTCGCAGTATCTAAAGCGTTAGCCCCAGGAGATAACATAACGGCAATCCCCGATGCTGGGTGACCATTTAGGCGAGGAATGGCGTAATAATTTTCACTGCCAATTTCAATACGAGCTACATCGCTAAGACGAACATTTGCCCCAGACGAATTGTATTTAATGATGATGTTACGAAACTCTTCAGGTGTCGACATCATGGATTGTGCAGACACGGTTGCGTTTAGTTCTTGATTTGCCAATGCGGGTACTGCACCAATTTTTCCCGCAGGAATTTGAACATTTTGGCCACGCAGAGCGGTCGAAATATCAGAAGGCATGAGGTTGTAGTTGGCAAGTTTTCCTGGGTCTAACCAAATGCGCATTGCGTAGCGCGAACCAAAAACACGAATGTCACCCACGCCCTCAATTCGGGCAAGGCTGTCTTGTATATTAGAAGCAATGTAATCGGCAATATCAAATGCTGTTGCTTCGTTGGTGGTATCGTACAGCGCAGTCACAAGCAAAAAATCGCTATTCGATTTAGTGACGGTTATCCCTTGAGTTTGAACAGACTCCGGTAAGCGAGAATTGATTTGCGCGACTTTGTTTTGTACTTGAACCTGTGCATAATCGGGATCGGTACCTTCTTCAAAGGTGATTTTTACCGATGCAGCGCCGTCGGAAGAACTGGAAGAAGAAAAATACAATAAACCATCCAATCCCGTTAGTTGTTGTTCTAATATCTGAGTAACACTGTTTTCAACGGTTTCTGCATCGGCGCCAGTGTAATTCGTTTTTACGCTAATAACGGGTGGGGCGATACTAGGATACTGAGCGACCGGTAGCGAAAAAATAGAGGCTAGGCCCGCTAGCATAATGATGATTGAAATGACCCAAGCAAAGACAGGACGATCAATAAAGAAGCGTGCAAACATGGCTATAAGCCCCCTTTGTTAACAGGCTCGGAAGACGTAGAAAGCGTTATCTCGATGGGTTTTACTTCACTACCTGGACGCACTTTTACAGTGCCTTCTACTAACAGCTTGTCGTTAACGGCTAAACCGCTAGCGATTAGCCAGTTACTATCAACCGCATTAATCGTTTCTACTGAGCGCTTCTCTATAAGATTGTTGTCATTAATAATGTAAGCATAAGCGCTGCCGTTGGCATTATGATAAATCCCTTGCTGTGGTACTAAAATAGCGTGTTCATCAATGGCTTCATTCACTGTGGTACGAACAAACATACCAGGTAATAATAAATTGTCTGGGTTGGAGAATTCAGCGCGTAAGGTAATACTGCCTGTCGCGGTATCAACCGCAACTTCTTGCATTTTTAACTGCCCAAGCGACTCGTATTGGCTGCCATCTCCCAGAGTCAGCGTGACATCTGTTGATCCAGGCTTAATATTGTCACTGCGTAATAGCGTGCGTAACTTGAGCAGTTCGGCGCTGCTTTTTTTCATATCAACATAAATAGGGTCAAGCGTATGAATGGTGGCGAGTGGCGAAGCTTGGCCAGCGGTCACTAAAGCGCCTTGAGTCACATTCGAAATACCGATATGTCCAGAAATTGAAGCCTTAATCTTGGTGAATTCAAGGTTAATGGCTGCGGTTTCTAATGCCGCTTGGTATTTCTCAATACTGGCTTGTGCTTCAAGGTAGGCTGCGCGAGCATCATCGGCGTCTTGTTGCGAGATGCCTTTCTGCCCAAGCAAGTTGGCGTATCGTTTGTCTTTTAACGTTGCGGTTTCTAATGATGCTTTTGCACTGTTTAAATTCGCTTTGGCTTCGTTATAGACCGATTGAAAAGGCGCCGGATTGATTTGATACAGCAGTTGTCCTTTCTTGACCATACTGCCTTCTTCAAACAGGCGCTGGTGAACAATACCACTCACCTGCGGGCGTACTTCAGCGACTTGAGAGGCAACGACTCTAGCAGGCATTTCATGGTTTATTTTATGCAGATTAGTCGTGACGGGAATATAAGATACGTCTGGCACCATGGCCTTATTGGCTGGTGTATTGCCTTGTTGGCAGGCTGCTAATAGTGAAGCTAATAGCAATAACCCGCCGATACGCATAGAGTCTTTCATGATGGCATGTTCCTAACTAAGTATAAATTTCTAAGTCTAAATCTGGATTAATACAAAAATCATAACAAAGTACGGGTTAAGACAGGGTTAACGGATACGAAAGCTTTTTTATTGGTATAAATTAAATAATAGCGACAAGGATATCTGCAGAAGCTAGGGAGAGAGGGTTATAATGAATCACTTAGCGCGATACAGTATATTGTCATCAAAGGAAGCATTGTATGTATGAAAATCGAGACATTATTGTGCGTTTGCGCGAGCAAATCCCCTCGTTTGAGTGTGTAAAAGGTTGTCATGATTGTTGTGGGCCCGTCACGACCTCCTCAGAAGAAATGTCGCGCTTGCCTGTTAAATCAGACGCAGAGCATGAAGAAGCATTAAACGACCTGCGTTGTGTGCACCTTGGCCCTAATGGCTGTACTGTGTATGGCGAGCGTCCATTGATTTGCCGATTGTTTGGCACAACCCCACGAATGGCCTGCCCGAATGATCGCCGGCCTGAAGAAATGATCGACGAAAAAGTAGAAAAGGCGGTTCATCATTATATCGCTAATACACGGCAGGTCTTGGTGTAATAGAAAGATTTAAAATAGTTGGGCTCGTCAGTGGCAAAGAGCACTTAACCAGATGTGATGACTTAGGGAAGACTAAAAGTATATGGATATTCGACCCGTTACCTCTCCAGAATTTGAATCTGTTTATGCCATACTTTATGGCAATGCCCAGTGGCTGTTATCAAAAAACATCTTACAGTGGCCACTTGAATGGTTAGAATCCATACGACCCGCGATAGAGTCTTCAATTGATCTAGGGTTTTTCTCTGCGATAGATATTAATGATCAGATGGCAGCAGTATTAGAAATAAGGTCTGCACCAGAGCCCTTGTGGCAACATGATTTAGCCGAAGCGCTGTACATTCATAAACTCGCGGTTGATCGAAAATACTCTAACCTCGAAGTCGGCCGAAAAATAATAGAGGCGCTGAAAACCAAGGCGACCTTGGACGGCAAGCGTTATGTGCGCTTAGATTGTGTTGCACATAATAACGGTCTTAGAACGTATTATGAATCCTGTGGTTTCAAACTAAAAGATATCGTAAAAACCCCAGAGGTGGATCTTGCGCTATACGAATATGCAATTCAAAACGGCAATGCCGAGTGAATATGTTAAAGTGATGAAACGCAAAAGAATCTCATCTCAGCTGATACTAATCTGGAAATGTTATGACCCCATGGACTCTACTAGGCCTAGCAAAAATACCGAATAATGGTGGTGAGCTAGAGTTAACTCAGCGTGATAAAGAATTTTCTATTCATTTAAAGGGTGTTCGTGGCGAGTTAATGAATAGCCGCATGCACAGCTCAGAATTAGCGTTGTCGGATCTTGGCTGTGCTCATGTAAAAAACACAGAAAATGCCAAAGTATTGGTGGGTGGTATGGGCATGGGATTTACCTTGGCCGCTGCATTGAAGGCGACCAAGCCAAGCTCTAAGGTCGTTGTGGCCGAATTAGTCCCTGATGTAATTGAGTGGAATAAAGGCCCGTTAGGCGAGTGTGCAGGCCGTCCATTGGATGACAGTCGCGTGATTGTTCATGTGGGTGATGTGGCTGGATTGTTTAAAGCTAAGCAGCCTGAGTTTGACGCTATTTTATTAGATGTAGATAACGGCCCAGAAGGCTTTACTCATGGTGATAACAATAGTTTATATTCACTTGATAGTTTAGCGGCCATTAGGCAAACGCTAAAACCTAAAGGTGTATTAGCCGTATGGTCGGCTTGGCATGATCCTAAATTTACCACTCAGCTTAAAAAAGCCAAGTTTAGTGTCGAAACCAAAACCGTGAGAGCGCATAACGGTAAAGGCAGCCGTCATACAATTTATCTGGCAAAAAAATAGACCTAAGCTTTACGACTAGGGTCTCTGCCTAAAATAAAAGCCATAACAATACCGACCAGCAAACCAAATAAATGCGACTCAAATGAAACTTGAGGAAGGGTCGGTAGTACACCATAAAGAAGACCGCCGTACGCAAAGGCAACCAAACAGCTTATCATAAACAGCTTAAACTCTCGGCTTATAAATCCTGCCACAACAAGATAGCCAAACAACCCATAAATAACCCCGCTCATACCAATGTGATAAGCACTGCGGCCAAAAAACCAGACCAATAATCCACCGAATAAAGCCGTAGCTGAGAAAACATAAATAAACCGTCTGCGCCCATGGCTTAATAATAACAGCGTGAAAACGAACAAAGGCATAAGATTACTGAATAAGTGAACGATGCCGCCATGCAGAAAAGGCGCAAATAAAATACCACTTAAGCTATTAATGTTGCGGGGAAATATGCCAAATGAGCGAAAAAATCCACCGGTAAATTGATTAATAATCTCGACCACAATAATCACCAAGCATAAGTTGGTGGCGATTTTTAAACGCTTGGAAAAAGGGACGTAGGTTCGTTTTATCATGTTAACTCGTATCGTTTAATTTTATTAATTAATCCCTGGCGGGTAATTCCCAATGCTTGAGCGGTATGGGTTTTATTACCTTGAAACTTTGTTAGCGTTTGAGTAATGAGGTTAATTTCAAGTTCACTGACGTGTTGTTCTAGGGTTTTTTCGGACGTGCCAAGGTTGGAGTTAAAATCTGATGTATTTTGAATATCCTTTATCGCGTCGTGGCCACGAATTAAGGCGATTTCTTGCAAGCTCAGTTGATCGCTTAAACAAATTGCCGCTGCGCTTTCTAGGGTGTTTTTTAGTTCTCTGACATTACCTGGCCATGGGGTATTCATAAACCAGCAGCAGACTTCTTTATTGAGGCTTATGTTGGTTTTATGCTGGTGGTTGTAGCGTATTAAAAAATGATCGATCAATACACCAATATCTTCTTTTCTATTTTCTAAGCTGCTCGTGCTAATAGTAAGGCCTTTAATTCTGTAATAAAGGTCTTCACGAAAATGACCTTGTTCAACTTCTGTGGCCAAATCTCTGTTAGTTGCGCAGACTAAGCGAGCATTTAGGTTTTCTAATTTACGACTGCCAACCGGGTAGTAACTGCCATCTTGTAAAACACGTAATAATTTTACCTGCATTGATAATGGCATTTCGCCAATTTCATCTAAGAAAAGCGTGCCTTGGTCAGCGCTGGCTAATAAGCCTTTACGGTCACTATCGGCCCCAGTAAAGGCGCCTTTTTTGTAACCGAACAATTCACTCTCTAATAACTCTGCCGGTATTGCGCCGCAGTGTACTGAGACCAGCTTGTGCGGATTACGCTCACTATTATTATGAATGGCGTGGGCAATAATTTCTTTGCCTGTGCCACTTGGTCCTTGAATTAAAACGGGTACTTGGGTTTTTGAAATACGTTGAATTAGTTCACGAATGGATTCAATCGCACTGCTTTTTCCGATTAGACCAAACGTCGGAATGCTGGGTAGTTCATCTTGCAGGACCAATTCATTTTCTAAGGTTTTAATTTGTTTTAATAAACTGTGCTTTTCTAATGCGCGTTGAATAATCAGCTGCAATAAATCAGGGTCGATGGGTTTATTAATAAAATCCCAAGCACCATATTCAATCGCCTTTAACGCCAAGGCTCGATCGCTATGTGCGGTTAAAACCAATACTGGAACATCATTGTAATATTTTAAATTCTCTAAACTCTCTTCAGGTTTGAAAGTCGGAGGCAGTGATAGATCATGAATGACGAGGTCAAACCCCTTTTGTTGAGGCTCATTACTATTAGCATCTTTAAATAACGCTAGGCCACTTGCTGCATCATGGGCGCATGCAACTTGATAACCTGCTTGCTCTAACCAGAGTGCGCATAATTCACAGAAAGCCACTTCGTCATCAATTAATAATATTTTGCTTCTCGTAGTAAGAGGCATATTAAGGTCCGTAATAAGGGTCATATTAATTATCTTGCCTGTTGTCTAGGCCGTTATCTAAGCCATTAGCGGCATCATTAATTAAGAGAGGAAGACGGATGACAAACGATACCGGCCAGCCCAGCTGATTACTGTGGTGAATATCACCGTGATGCGCATCGACAATCCGGCGCACAATCGACAAACCTAAGCCGCTGCCGCCACTGCGCTGGGTGACAAAAGGTTCAAACAAATGAGGCAGCATGTCAGCGGCCACTTCAGGGCCATTATTGTGTACTTGAATTCGTGTTTCATGGGCAGTTTGGCTCAGCTCTAATTCGATCTCTCCCTCGGCACTCGTAGCAGTAAAGGAGGCAGCATTTTCCAATAAGTTAATCAAAATTTGTTGAATGCGTTCGCTATCATACTGGCCGATTAATTGTGCTTCGCTGCGCAATAAAATTGATACAGAAAAGAGGCTATTGATCTGCTGAATCACTTGTTGCGCAATAGGGACTAAATCTTGTGACGTTGTTTTTATTTCAATCTGACCGGCATAAGACAGAGTATCTCGAATCATATGCTCAGCACGGGCTACCTGATTACGAATATGCTTTTTTATTTTCTCGTCGGTATGAGCCGATGCCATATTAATAATGTTCAGCGGATTTCTAAGCTCGTGGGCAATAGCCGCGGTGAGTCCACCAAGTTCTATCAGGTGCTGCTGTTGAATGCGTTCGCGTTCTGCGCGAGCTTCTATTTTGGCCAACTGTATTGAGCGTTCTAATGACGTACAGGCGTTGGGAATTAAGGCAGCTAATAATTCTGCGGTATGTTGTTGTGTGGGAGGAATGTCATCCCAACCGGATAATCGACAGTCCCACTCTCCGCATTTGATGCATTCGAACAAGGCCGTTGCTTGTGATTGAAAATAGATATCCCCCGACGCGTTGATAATTCTCACGCCAATTAGCTCGTTGTGACTAATCGTTTTAGTTTGTGGCGAATGCTGTTGCCAGATATTCTCAATCGTCAGGGCGAGTGTTTGCCATGAGGTAGCTTTATTCAACTGCTGCAACCACTGGTTTAGCGTGACCTCATCAATACTTGCGCCAGGATAAATAAGGCGGTCTGAAAACTGTTTGGCCGGGCCATAAAGTAGCCACGCTAATAATAATAAAATACTCGAGTAAATAAATAATTGCAGTGTCGGCACGGTCGCAAGCTCGGTCATGGCGACAGGAGCGATAAATGCCAGCAGTAGACTCATAAGCAACATCGAAATACTGAGTACTGCCAACCATTGAATCGCTTGGCTGACCCAGCGGTTTACTTCGACTAAACGATAACGAACGACGGCATAGACTACGAGGACAACATAGCTGGGTAGCGCAAGCATGGGGTAGGGGAAGAAGTTGATCTCCAATGACGGCAAAATAAAGCTGGTCGCCAGTGAAAATCCCCAAGCCCCCACCGCAAACATGGCAATGATTGAGCGACGTTTATTACCTTGGTTATTGCGATAACCATAAAGCAATAAAATATGGGCAATGATACCGACGGTAATGGTGTATAGCAGATTAAGCCAGCCGATTGAGTCTATGTGGAAAAAACTAGGAAAGACATTCCACGCTTCGATATGACCACTTTCTCCCCAAATGCTGAGTAAAATGACCGCAATCGCAAACAAGTACATTATGGGCGTTAAGCGATAGCTCTTATCGGCAATAGGAATACTGCCCCGTAGCCAGAGTAAAACAAAGTGTAAAAAGGTGGTAGGCAGCAAGGGGTTGGCCAATAAAAGACTGCGAGCAACTTGGGGATAGCCTTCAAGCGCGGCAATATGGCCAAAACACCAAATGGCCATTGATAGGCAAAAGGCGGCCAGGGCAATCAGTGCAGGTTCTTCTTTGCGTTTGAACCAAAGCCAGCCTGCAGTGGCAGAGGCGGATAATATGGTTATCCACAAGCTGGCGGAGAACAGGGAAATGAGCATAGCTGTAAACTCTCTTTACGGTAGCGGGTCTAGCTGTCTAGATAGTTTACACCTTGAGAGCTGAACTTTGCTATTTTTAAACCAATACCGGTGCTCTTTGCCCTGTTAGCTAGACTTTAGTGAGTTGGCACGAAAGCCGCTATGCTAAATAGAGAATGAGTATGGTTATATAAAACTATAAGTTCACAAGAATGAACAGTACTCTCAAGTAAGCCCCCCAGTCGATAACTTACAAGGCCGCGACTATGTTTGATCTTTTCGCCTCACTCCCCGATACCGCGATGTTATCCCGCATGCAGTTTGCGTTTACCATCAGCTATCACATTATATTCCCGACCATCACCATTGGTCTGTCGCTGTACTTAGCGTTTATGGAGGGTATGTGGTTAAAGACGCAGAATCTGGCGTACTTGCAACAAGTGAAATTTTGGATGAAACCTTTTGCCATCACCTTTGGCATGGGGGTGGTTTCAGGGGTGGTGCTATCGTATGAGTTTGGTACCAACTTTAGTCAGTTTTCGGAAATTGTAGGGCCGGTATTATCCCCCTTATTAGCGTATGAAGTATTAACTGCATTTTTCTTAGAGGCTGGTTTTCTCGGTATTATGTTATTTGGTTGGAATCGGGTATCGCCGAAAATTCACTTTATGGCAACCTGTACCGTCGCTTTAGGTACTGTGATGTCATCCTTTTGGATTTTAGCGGCAAACTCTTGGATGCATACACCCGCAGGTTACGAAATTATCAATGGTCAATTTCAAGTGACCAGCTGGCTAGAGGTTATTTTTAACCCTTCATTTCCATATCGCTTAGCCCATATGTTATTGGCTACGTTTTTATCGGCATCGTTATTATTTGCCGGTGTGAATGCGTATTACCTGTTAAAAGGAAAGTATCAAGAATTCGCTAAAATTGGTTTCTCAACCGCGATGATAGCGATCTTAATTTTAGCGCCAGTACAAATATTAGTGGGTGATTTTCATGGTTTAAATGTAGCTCATCACCAGCCGGTTAAATTGGCGGCAATGGAAGGGCTTTGGGAAACAGAAAAAGGCGCTGCATTACGCCTGTTTGCGATTCCTGATCAAAAGAATGAAACCAACCATTTTGAAATTTCTATTCCTAAAGCGGCAAGCTTATTAATTACGCATGAACTTAATGGTGAAATTCCAGGCTTAGATAAAGTAGAAGAAAAAGACCGCCCACAGGTTGCAGTGGTATTTTTTGCCTTCCGCATTATGTTGGCGTTAGGCGGATTGATGTTATTACTTGGACTCGCAGGTGCAGTAGCACGTTATAAAAAACGCCTATTTGATTTTAAACCTTTGTTATATCTCTCAGTCGCGATGATCCCTGCGGGCGTGATTGCGACGCTGGCCGGTTGGTACGTAGTAGAAGTTGGGCGTCAGCCTTGGTTGGTGCAAGGGTTGGTAAGAACGGCGGATGTGATTTCTCCACTACCTGCAGAAACCGTTGCGTTTACCCTCGGGTTGTTTGTTGTGGTGTATACCAGCTTGTTTTTTACTTATCTCTATTTTATGCGCAAGCTTATTCTAAAAGGGCCGCCCAGTTTGGATGAGGTACAAGCATCACTGATTAATCCTTTATTAGATGATAATGACGATCTGCCAGCGACCTTAAACCCAGCTCAAGTTGATGAAGGGTACGGACAAGAATTGGCCGAGCTATTGAAAAAAGACGGTCTAAATAAAAATAATCAACAGCCAGAAAATAAAGGAGATAAATAATGGATATTGCATTGGTCTACTTATTGTTAATTGGCTTTGGTATTTTGGTTTATGTATTGCTCGATGGTTTTTCATTAGGGGTCGGCATACTCTCACCGTTCTTAAAAAATAGCGATAATAAAGCCATCGCGATGAAAAGCTTATCGCACATCTGGGACAGTAATCAGACGTGGTTAGTGTTTGGTGGCGTGGTGTTATTTGTCGCGTTTCCTTCGGTCTATGCGTTTGTATTATCGAATTTATACATACCAATTATTCTAATGCTGGTGGCATTGATCTTTAGAGGCATTGCGTTTGAGTTTCGTTTTAAGTCTGATCGCAGTCAGTCTTTTTGGGATTTAAGTTTCTCGTTAGGCTCTATTATTGCCACGTTTTGCCAAGGGCTTATTCTTGGGGCGTTGGTAGGGGATATGTCGAGTGGAAAAACACTCGCTGATCCGGTTGATTGGTGGACACCTTTTTCAATCACCACCGGTTTTGCATTATTAAGTGGTTATGGTTTATTGGGTGCCTGTTGGTTAGTGCGAAAAACCGAATCAAGCTTGCAAGTTGTGGCTAAAAAACTGGCACAAAAGCTACTGTTTTTAATGTTGGCATTTTTTGCAGTGGTGAGTATTTGGATGTTGGTAGATCAGCCACTGATTGCAGAGCGCTGGTTAAACTTTCCTAATAGTTTGGTGTTATTACCTTTGCCGCTATTAAGTCTATTTTTTGCCTTACGTTTATGGATGTTACTACGGGAGAAAACCGATCCGGGTTTGAAACCTTTAGCGTATGCAGCAGGTTTATTTATGACAGCGTTTGCAGGGTTAGTGGCTGGGGTTTTCCCTTATATCATTCCTGGCCGACTCACTATTTGGCAGGCCATTGCACCGGATAAAACCGTGTACTTTACCTTGGTCGGGATTCTGATATTTATCCCTGTCATCATTGGGTATAACATTTATGCCTATCGTACGTTTAGTGGAAAAACTTCCATGAAGGAT
This sequence comes from uncultured Gammaproteobacteria bacterium, assembly GCA_963851095.1. Classification (GTDB taxonomy): domain Bacteria; phylum Pseudomonadota; class Gammaproteobacteria; order Pseudomonadales; family Oceanobacteraceae; genus Oleispira. Next base: position 70,692 of record CAWKOX010000013.1, read on the forward strand.
GGTTACTAATGAAAGCTGTTCTAGAGAAAATAGCCTTTAAGAGCCAGTGGCTCAATGCGTTGAGTTTATACTTGGTGGGCGTTTCTAGTCTTGCAGTGGTTGCCTATGGCTGTAAGGCGCTATTGAACTTATTGTAAGGCCAAATAATCATTGCCCATTCATTCTTTGGGTAATGATTCAGCCGTATTAGTCTTTCTTTGCAGTTGGGTCATTGTCTTCATAAATGACACGGTTACGGCCATGATCTTTAGCCACGTATAAATAATCATCCGCTTCTTTCAGTAGTAGACCTTCGCCTTCATGGTGAGAAGGAATACAGCTGGCTAGACCAAGGCTTGCGGTGACAGAAAATACTTGGTCTTCCCATTTAACTTCTATAGCTTTCGATTTGTTTTCTCACACGTTCGGCGACTAAGTAAGCCCCTTCTTTGGGAGTATTGGGTAATAAAATGGTGAACTCTTCACCGCCATAGCGAGAGACCGCATCGCTAGGACGCATAACAACATCTTGAACGCTCATTGCCACTGCCTGTAAAACGGCATCGCCTGCTTGATGGCCATAGTTATCGTTAAAAGATTTAAAGTGATCGATATCGATGATTAATAGTGAAATTGCGTACTTATCTCGATACGCTCGGCGATATTCAGAAGGTAATTTCTTATCAAAGTAATGACGATTTTTAACTTGCGTTAACGAGTCGGTAATCGAAGCAACTTGTAAGTGGTCGTTTAATAACTCTAACTCTTCGGTTCTTTCTCGGACTTTATCATCTAATTCTTTATTGGCTTGAATTTGAACTTCAAGCATACGCTCTTGGGTTTCTAAGCGGATTCTTCGCTCACTGTTTATGCGATCGGCTAACCCTAATGCAAGTAATATTACTTCCAGAATAGCGCCTATTTCAATCGCGTGTTCCGTGATGGTATTAATTGGCAGAATGCCGAATTTTTGCCCACTATAAAGTAAGAAACCAATAAGAACGGTTGACCATGCAATGATAAATAGAAGAATTTCTCGACTACGGCTGCGCAACCATTCTTGAACGGTGGAAAGCATTGCGATGCTAGCGGCTAGAATCGCAAGGGCCGCCCCTATTTTAATCATTACTGTGTAGGGCAATATGAGGGTCGCAACCGAATATATCCCTGCGATCCAAACAAACGATAGAATCAGTCGGTTCAGTGCCGGTCGTATTGTGGCGAGTCTCAAAAATGTAGAGCTAAATAAGGCACTAAAAATAATGACAGGACCGATTAAAAAGACGACAGACAGTTCGTGAATTTTTGGGCTGTTTGGCCATAAGTATTGATACCCCCAGCCGTGAATGCTTGCCATGAACAGAGTAAATGACGCTAGATATAAAACATAAAATAAATAGCTACGTGCTCGCACGATGAAGAAGATTACGAAGTTATACAGCAACATACTCAGCAAAATAGAATAAAAAGCAGAGGTCGCGACGCTTTCAGCGGCAATGCCTTGCCAGAAATTACTCTCTGTTTGTAGAGAGAGCGCTAGTTGAAGCGAGCTGTTGGTTTGTACATGAAGATAAATTGAGTAGGTTTTGTCGGTCTTAATGTCTAGCGGAAAAACAAAATTTGGCTGCTCAATCGGTCGTTGCTGGAAGGGAAGGGAATCGCCAGTATGAAATTCTTGTACAAGTTCTTCATCTGCGAGCAAGTAAACATCGATGGTATCTAATAGTGGGTACTTGCTGCGTAAAAACCAAGGTGAGGTTGAGCTTTGTATATTGAGTAGTGGAATCTGGAGCCAGAAATGGCGTGAATCAAAGCCAAAGCTGGCATCCTCAATCTCGATACTTTGCCAGTCCAGTGGGTCGCTTTGGCGGATCTCATCAAGAGACAAGTACTCATCACTTGCAAGATACTGAGCCGTTCCAAAATGACGCTCAGAGTCCTTCGTTGGACACCAATTGATTGGAGAAGCCAAAAAAGGATAGAGTGAGTAACATGAAAAGAAAAACAAACTGCTTTAGCATCTGATCTTGGTCACAAAAGATTAAGTTAATTGAAGTATAGTCAATCAGTCTGAAAACGGTTGTACAGTTAATGAATTAAGCATTATTAATCAAATGGGTGCGTTATAATAAATTCAACAAATGGTTAGATTGATTGGGAGTAGGCGGCATGAGTTTTAGCGGGACTAATCGACATTGGTTTATTATTGGGGCTGAGTTTCCTGTTGGCCAGTGTTTGGCTGACTTGGCCAGTGAGTTAGCACTTCCTTACAGTTCTCGCCGTTTAGACAGTCGAGAGCAGCTTACTGTACTCTCTGGCGGATCCTCTACACCGTTAGCGATCTTAGCAACGGCTGGGGATACACCAGAAACTAATGAGCATCTACAAGCGTGGATTGAATTGTTGATAAAACAAGATATCCCAATGGTTTTATTATCGTCCGCCAAGGTTTTTGACTACAACGAAGTTGGCAGTCTTGAGCACGATGAAATGACGGGCGATGCCCGTTTGATTGCATTAGAGAACTTGGCTCGTGATCAACTAAGACACCTAATTATACGCGTGAACCAACCCTTTAGCTTATTAACCGGTGATTTTGCCGTGCAGTTATTGGCTAAGGCGCGAAATGAAGGGCGCCTCATTCTTGATAACCTGATTCGAATAGCGCCAACCCCTGCCGATGATATCGCTTTGGTTATACATGCATTATTGCAACAAATTGACTGTGACGAATCACTATGGGGCACGTATCACTATTGCAGCGTAGAAAGTACAACGGAATATGCTTTTGCTGAAGTGCTATTAGCAGAAGCCCGACAATATGAAGACTTAGCTCATGTGATGCTAGAAGAGCTGGATGATGATCAATGCCAGCCTAGTGAGAGCATCTTAGACAGCAAATTAATTAAGCATAACTTTGGCATCAAACCCAAGCCGTGGCGCCAAGCTCTTAGCCGTTTAGTACGCCGCTATTATCGAGCAGACAACAAATAAGCTTAAAGAGAATAGAGAGAAGCCATGTCATCTTGTGATTCCCCCGCCTTAGTAAAAGGGCTTGTACCATTAGACGATGCTCAATCTGTATTAGCGCAGCGAGCGCAGCAGTACGGTACGCTAGCAGAAACTGAAACCATCACGATTCAGGCTGCATTAACGCGAGTATTGGCCGAAACCATCACCTCGCAGATTAATGTGCCGGGGTTTGATAACAGCGCGATGGATGGTTATGCCTTGCGTTTAGCAGATTGTCAGCAGCAAGTAGCTGCTAACGGCAAGATCGAAATGCAAATTTCACAGCGCATTACCGCGGGCGATGCACCTGAACGGCTATTAGAAAATACCTGTGCGCGAATTTTTACTGGTGCAGCCGTGCCAGAGAATGCCGATATGGTTGTGATGCAAGAGCAGTGTGAGATTGCAGAAAATGGTCAGGTAATTTTTTCTGCTGAATTGATCAGTACAAAACTTCAGCAAAATATTCGACCTGCAGGACAAGACATTGCTGTGGGTCAAACCTTGTTTCAGCCAGGGCGAATTCTACGAGCAGAAGACTTAGGTGTTTTGGCGTCGATGGGATTTGGCCAAGTGACGGTATATAAAAAGCTTAAAGTCGCAGTGATTTCATCCGGAGATGAACTGGTCGAGCCGGGGTCAGTATTAACCCCAGGAAAAATTTATAATACCAATAGCTTTACCCTAATCGGTCTATTACAGCGTATGGGTATGGAAGTTGTGGGGCCATTTTTTGCGGCTGATACACTCAGTGATACGCAAGAAGTATTAACGCAAGCAAGTGCTCAAGCCGATGTCATTATTACCAGTGGCGGAGTATCGGTGGGTGAGGAAGATCATATTAAAGCGGCTATCTCCAGTGGTGGCGAACTTGAAATGTGGCGCTTGGCTATTAAACCCGGAAAACCTTTTGCTCTGGGTCAGTTTAATAAAACCCCTGTTATGGGTTTGCCTGGAAACCCTGCGGCTGTTGTCGTTACTTTTTATCAGTTGGCCCGTAATTTTTTATGGGCTATTCAGGGCGCTGATGCGCAGCCTTTAATGATATTAAAAGGTAAGGCTGCTTTTGCAACTAAAAAGTCCATTGCTCGCACCGAGTTTTTGCGTGCGCGTTTTAATGATGGCGACATTGAAATCTTTAACAACCAAAGCTCTGGCGTATTATCGTCTTCGAGCTGGAGCGACGGCTTTGCTTGTGTGCCAGCGGGTGAAATAATTACCGAGGGTGACGATATCACGTTTTATGCGTTAACTACGGCCCATGGACACGGCTAATGATTGCGGCTAATAGAGAATTAAGTGGATTGATCCTGGCGGGTGGTGAAGGTCGCCGCATGGCCGGGCGCGATAAAGGATTAATTTCTTTAGCTCAGAAGCCGTTGGTTGAGTATGCCATTGAATGCTTAACGCCGCTGGTGGATGACCTCAGCATCAGCTGCAATCGTAATCGAGAGCTGTATCTGAACTACCAGTTAGAATGCATTTCAGATCATGAGATGACAAGCTATCAAGGCCCAATGGCAGGAATTGCAGCAGGCTTGAGACATGCCAAGCATGATTGGTTACTCGTCATGCCATGTGATACTCCGTTAATGACCTCTGCGGTCATGGCGCAATTAATTACCTGCTTACAGACTAACGAGGCAGGCCTTAAAAAGCAGGCGATTATATTTTCTCATCAGGGCTTACAGCCTTTGCACGGTTTGTATCATAAAAGCATGCTGCCAATTTTTGAGCAGTGTTTAGCTGAAAATAAAAATGCCTTACAGCGCTTATTGCGCTCTATGGATAGTGTATCTGTTCACCAAGCGCTAGAGAGTGAATACAGTTTTAATAATGCCAATGATCCTGAAGAGCTCAGCACAATAGAGAACTTGTTAGCAGATAATCAGCCCAGTTTTTAAATTTAAAGAATTAAACATTACGTTGGAAATAAAAATGGATTTAACTCATTTAGATGAAAAAGGCCAAGCTCGAATGGTCGATGTCAGCGAAAAAGATGTCACTAAAAGAGAAGCTGTGGCACAAGCCATTGTTACTATGTTGCCGAATACTTTAACCATGATTACCGAAGGTAAGCATAAGAAAGGGGATGTGCTGGCCACGGCGCGTATTGCCGGAATTCAAGCGGCGAAAAAAACATGGGAACTGATTCCAATGTGTCATCCATTAATGATTGCAGGGGCAAAAGTGGATATTCAAGCGATCAGTGAAACAGAACTGCGTATTGAAGTTCGCTGTAAAGTCGCCGATCGCACCGGAATAGAAATGGAAGCGTTAACCGCGGCCTCCATTGCGGCATTGACCATTTATGATATGTGTAAAGCGGTCGATAAAGGTATGACGATTGGTGATATTAAACTATTACAAAAAACCGGTGGCAAAAGTGGCGACTGGAATGCACCTGCAGAAGAAGGGAAGTAACCGTGATTAATGTATTATTTTTTGCGCGACTAAAAGACACCATTGGCCAAGCAGAACTCAAATTAGAGACTGAACATGCTGGTAAAACAGTCGCAGAGCTACAGCAGATATTAATCGCGAAAGGCATGGTTGCTTTGCAAGATGATAGTATTCGCATTGCGGTTAATCAAAACTTCTGTAGCGCGGATACCATTGTTAACGATGGTGATGAAGTTGCCTTTATGCCGCCAGTCACGGGTGGATAATCGTGCACTCTAACGCAAGGATGCAAACAGGATTATTCAGTCGCATATTTACTGTTTTAAATCCTAAACAAATACTCACTGCGCTCTCTGCCATAGATCATGACGCTAAAGTAGAGCGTGCACAGCTCAATGACGATGTTGAACGTAAACGCGTCTGGCTGGTGATTATGGTGGCCTGTGTCTGCTTACTCATGGTCAACTATTTAAAATATTCCAGCGTATTATTAGAAAGCATTCGTATGCTAGAAGGCTGGTTTGATATTAAAAATCAGCAATGGTCTCGTGAATTTAGAGGTCATCCTTATCGCGAGTTAATAGGGTATATCTGGTGGGGGTTTTGGAATGTTTTATGTTTCTTAATCATCCCCATGTTGACGATTAAGTTAGTTTTAAAACAAAGCTTAAAAAATTACGGCTGGCAACTAGGCAGCATTAAACAGCATTGCTTAGGGTATGTGCTATTAGCTTTACCCATTATGTTTTTTGCTTTTTTAGTCAGTTTTCGAGAAGACTTTGCTAACCATTATCCTTTTTACAATTTAGCCCATAAAAGTTGGCTAGACTTAATTCTTTGGGAATGTATTTATATTCTGCAGTTTATTGCGGTGGAATTTTTCTTTCGGGGATTTCTAGTAAATGGTCTTCGCATTCCATTTGGCAGTTTATCGATTGCGGTAATGTGCTTGCCGTACTTAATGCTGCACTTTCCTAAATTATGGTTAGAGTCGTTTGGTGCAATATCATTTGGATTTTTATTAGGGGTATTAGCGTTACGTTCTAAATCGATTTGGGGTGGTGTGGCCGTGCATGTGGCTATTGCCCTCACAATGGATTTTATGGCGATGATGCAGACCAAAGGCTTCCCTGAGCAATTTATGCGTTAATAATGATTGTTATTTTAGGTATAAAATAGGTTGTAAAGTTATGGGAAAACTAATTATTTTAATGACGATGATACTCTCTATTAGCGTAATGGCTGAGGAGAGGATTGTAGTTAACGTTGGTATGTATCCTTTTGCTCCTTTCGTGGAAACCAGCCAAGATACCAATAATGAGCTACAGACTTCTGGTATGACGATTGATTTGATCTCAGCTTTAAACCAATCACAAGAAAAATATGCTTTTCGAAGCCATACAAATTCCTCCTAAGCGCCGTTATCAGTTTTATAAGGATGGCCACTATGATGTTATTTTCTATGAAAATAAAGAGTGGGGTTGGAGCAATATCGATATTGACGTATCCAATAGCTATCAAAAAGGTGGTGAGGTCTATGTTGCGTTAAATAAGCTAGGCCGTGGTCAAGAATACTTTGATGATTTTACTGGCAAGCGAATGATGGGAATTTTAGGTTTCCATTATGGATTCTCAGGCTTTAATGCGACCGAAGACTATTTGATGAAGCATTATCACATGAACTTTTCATATGATAATTTGAAAAATATCACGTTGTTACTAAAAGAACGTGGAGATATCGCGGTAATAACGAAGGCCTATCTAAAACGTTATTTAACAAACAACCCCGAGCATAAAAAGAAACTACTTATTTCAGAAAAAATGGACCAGGAATATCAACACGCTGTCTTGGTGAGACCTGGTATTCGCCCTTCGGTCGATGAAATTAATGGCATGTTAGAAACCTTATATCAGTCAGGGACTCTTACAAAGTTATGGGAAAAGTACGGTATTGAGCGTTCGAAGTAAGTTTCATTCAGTAGCAATAACGATATCCAAAGAAGTATTATTAAAGCTAATGTCACAACACACTAAGTACCTTGATTAGCCGACATGTTGGCTTTGCCAACGAATTAATCGTGCTAAGAAGTTTCTAATCACTAATTTCTAATCATTAATTAGTGATGCATCGCCTGATGGCTCATTTGGCTAAGCGCATCAATATCGATGTCTGAAAACTTCAGTAACTCGCCACCAAATTCGGCGGCGAATTTCTCGGCATCAGCCTGCTTAGAGAAGGATGCTAACGCAGGCCCCATAGCGCCTTTCAAACGATGTCCCGATACATAGATGGCTGTTTTTGCATCAATGTACTGGGCTTTCTCTTGCTCATCCCATGCTGCGGTTGCAACATCATGAACATACATGTGTTCTATTCTATGCTGGTGTTCTGGTTGCAATGCGTAAGCAAACATATCGCGCGTTGAACAAAAGCGCTTAGCAGGTAATCCGCCTCGCTCAAAGACTTGCCCTTTAGGCCCTGGAAAGCGATTGATGTACATGCCACATAAATCACACTCCTCACCATTTTGAATGATCACCGGTTCGGGAGCTGCAATAGCGACTTTTTCCTCTTGGCCACAGCCCACCATTAATAGTGAGAAAAGCGTTAGCGATAAAAGCCCAGTGAGCGTTGCTGTTTTTTTCATAGCGATAGCGAATTGATTCATCATTCTGATAACTCTTTTTTATTAAATATCCACCAAGAGCAGGCTAATGGCATAGCCACCCAAAGCAGCATAACGGCTAGTAAATAGAGGGTTCCATCAGCACCGTGCTCGGCAATTTGTAATACCCCTGAATAACTCTCTGCGCCAATAATGGTATAGACCAAAATACGGAATACATCCGTTGGGTTAATCCACAATAAAAAAGGCACAAGGGTTTCATTAATATTGCCTTCACTTGCGACAAGAATGGCCATGAGAACTAAGTCAAAAACCAATACGAATAAAAACCAAACAATCAGAGCAAGCCCTGCGGCTTTAGACTTTTCGGCAACAGAAATACTGATGATATAAGCCAAGGCAATAAACACCCAGCCCAGCAAACTGGCGAGTACAATAAATTGACTGAAGGCGATTAATACATTGGCCACATCAACATCGCTGACTAAGCAAATAATGATAGCGGGTAAGCCAAAACCCAATACCGATGCGAGTGTAATGATGGCAGCTTGGCCGGTAAATTTACCGAGTAATAGTTGTGCGCTACTCAAGGGATAGGTCATTAATAGCAATAACGTTCCTTGCTCTAATTCGCCGACAAACGAGTTATACGCCAGCATCAAAGCAATTAGCGGAATGAGCATTACGCATAAGCTGGCAAGGCTAACCAAGGTTGATTCTAACGACGAAAAACCTAAAACACCCGCAGTAGCAGAGCCAAAGTAGGCTAAGCCTAATGACATTAAAATAAAAATAATCGTGATAGCTCCGGTCCAGCGATTGCGTAGACCATCACGAAATTCTTTTTGTGCAACGATTAATATTTTATTCATATTACTTATAATCCTAAGTCTTAAACCGCTGACTGATTGAAATTCGATAAATAGTAGCGATACAAATCTTCTAAAGACGGCAGCTTAATGTGTAAATCTTGTAGGTTATCGTCTGTGGATAAATTTTTAATAATAGTGAGTTTTTTCTCTGCCGAAGTATTAAAGCGATGAGACAGCGCGCTATCAATATGAACGGCTGAAGTCATGGAAGGAACTGAATTGAGCCAATCAGATTCGCTGATTAGGCCATTGGTTCTTTGTTCAATATCTGGGCGAGACAAGCCTGTCACCGATATTTCAATGGGAAGGTTTGCCGCCGCGCGCAACTCGCTTAACGGTCCTAAAGCCAGCTTGCGACCTTTGCTCAAAATCATCGCGCGATCAATGTGACTCTCAACACCGGGTAAAACATGCGAGCATAAAATAACGGCACAGCCCCCAGACTTTAATCGATCAACGGTAAGATAAAAGTCTTGGGTAGCAACGGGGTCTAAGCCGACGGTAGGTTCATCTAAAATTAATAACTTAGGCTCGCCCAAAAAAGCTTGTGCTAACCCCAAGCGTTGACGCATGCCTTTGGAATAGGTTTTGACTGCACGATCTGCAGCAGGCGCTAAATTGACTTCTTCTAATAAACGATTTGCTTGCGCTTTATTGTGGCCTTTGAGTTTGGCCAAATAGTGCAGCACTTCTCGACCCGTTAAATGCTCATAGAAGCTGACATTTTCAGGTAAATAGCCAAATAAGGTGCGGTAATCGTGAGCTTGATGACTGCGAGGGCAGTGACCCAGTGCAGAAATTTTTCCACCACTAGGCTTTAAAACACCTAAGATCAATTTCATTAAGGTGCTTTTTCCGGCCCCGTTATGGCCGAATAAACCTAAGACTTCACCCGCTTTCACTGACATGCTCAATGGGTGCAGGGCATTGACGTTAGGATAGTATTTGCAGACGTCTGTTAATTCTACAGCGATATCATTCATAGCGAGATTTCTGCCTTAGTCTTTAGGCTAAAGGGTTGTGACTTAATCGGATTCGGTTTCATAAGAGGGTAAGAATCTTTTACCCCTGGTGCTTTTAATACCGGAAATTGTTGCTGCACCCAGCGCAATAATAAAACCGCTGGGCTATCCATCAAAAATCGTGCTTCAGGGTATTTCCAAAATAACTTATCGATACCGTCGTTGGGTTCAAAAGGCACATCCCCACGGCCATCACCATCCATATCCCAACCTTGGTAATTACTCCAGTAGTTACCGGTATGAATACCATCGGCTTCTTGGCTCCATTCTTGTAGCTTATTAGAAACGTATTTCACTTGAATCTGATTATCGATAAAGGTATTGCCCGATATTTTTACACCTTCAGAACCTGCGGTTAAATGAATACCAATTTCAGCATGTTCAATATGATTATTTCGAAGGGTATTGTAGCCCGAGTTATAAATGAATAATCCTTTGCCATCACGGCCTAAAACTTTTTTGTCTGCAGGGGTCCATACATTTTTTATGACGTTATCTTCAAACGTAGAATAGATAATAAAGTTAATCAAAAAACCATAATCTAGGCTGTTTTCAGTCACATTACCGCGAATTTCTAAATGACGTGAATTCATCATGGCGTAACCCGCTCGTGTATTATAAGCGTAGTTATCCAGAATTTTATTATGGTAAGAATACATGTAGTGAATGCCGTAACGTAAGTCGTGTACGGTATTTTGTGCGAGGGTATTATTGGTACTAGAAATTACGTACAAACCATCACGGGTTTTGCTAATATCATTACCGCGTACTTCGGTATTTTTCATATTAGAAATTTGAATACCGTTGCCTCTATCGGCCGAGCGTAGAGAGTCGTTACCAATTACGGTATTATTTAAAATTTTATTATGCTCGCCACCCTCAAGCCAGATACCAAAAGTATCGCCTTCAAGATGAGCAGTTCTTAATAACGATGCCATTAGAATTTTCATCAGAATAAATGCCCGCATTTTGCTCTGTAAGATCGTCTCCCCAGTTGACGATGCGTAAAGAATCAATGGTCACATCTTTGGCATTAATTAAGATCCCATGACCTGTTCCTTGAGCATCGATGGTGGCATCGATACCGGATATCATAATGCTATTGTTGATTACAAAATTCCCAAAATACTGACCAGACTGCAGCTTTACATGGTCGCCAGCTTGCGCTGAATCTAACGTTTTTTGTAAAGAATCTTGTGGGGTGACCTGCCAGGTTTTAGCATTGGCGCTAGGAAAAAATACGAGCAGGCTTATAAAAAAAAGCAGTGTCTTGAGTGACTTCAACCACATTCTCACTTAAGCAGTTAATCATTAACGGTAATTATTAAATTACCATAAAAAAAGCCCAGTGTTTAAAATACTAGGCTCTTTTTTAGGACTAAATAAATGTTTCTTGAGGTGGGTCATCTAGACCCACAACAAAGCGCTAATTATTTAGCTTCAACCAACATACGGCCGCGCATTTCCATGTGAAGAGCGTGGCAGAACCAGTTGCAGTAATACCACTGAACACCTGGTTTACTGGCAGTAAAGGTGATCGAAGAAGTAGCTTGTGGACCTACTTCCATCTGAACACCATGGTTAGTCATACAGAAACCGTGGGTTACGTCTTCAATGTTATCAAGGTTAGTCACAACAACCGTTACTTCGTTGCCTTCTTTAACTTTAAACTCAGACAAGCCAAACATAGGCGCAACAGAGGTCATGTAAACACGAACTTTATTACCATCACGAATAACCTTGTTATCTGTTTCTACGTTTACGCCATCGCGCTTCGCCATCGCAACCGTTTCTGCAAACATTGGATCATCACGAGTCCATATTTTCTTAGGTTTAATTTTGCTACGGTGAACCAATAGAGCAGTCATGTGGTTCTGCGAACGTTGGGCCATCGTGTACCAGCTTCATCTCGTCGCCCGAAATATCAATCAACTGATCGTTCTCTGGGCGTAATGGGCCAACGGGTAAGAATCTATCTTTCGAGAACTTACACAGTACCACTAACCATTTACCATCAGCGTCACGAGACTCACCCATTGTTGTATGGTTGTGTCCTGGTTGGTAGTGAACATCTAGCTTTTGACGAAGGTAGTTAACTTTTTCACCTTGGTAAGCGGCAATGGCGTCTTTTACATTCCACTTGGCAATCTGGCTATCTAAGAACAAGGTCGTATACGCATTACCCTTTGTTATCAAAAGCCGTGTGTAGTGGCCCTAAACCGAGTTCTGGTTCAGCAACAATCGTATCGCGGGGCTTAATTTTGTCAGCGAATAAGATCATCTAACTTATCAATCGCAATAACGGAAACGGTTGGAGAAAGCTTTACCGTTAACAGCAAAGTATTCACCAGCTAGGAGATGTATTAACACCATGTGGAGACTTAGGTACAGGAATATAACGCGTAAGTTCTGAACCTTTACGGCCATCTAAAACAGGAACGTTATTGCCATTGTAAGTTTTGAATTTACCTGCTTTAACAGCCGCTTCACAACGAGCTAAGCTAAAACAACAAGCGTGGTCACGCTCAGAAGAAACCATTTCGCCTAAAGTCATACCCATTTCAGAGTTATAACAAGTCGATGCGAAATATTTACCGTCGTAATCAGCGTCGGTATTATCTAGGTTACCGTCAACGATTACCTGAAAAGCAACTTCCATCTTTTCAGCATCAACAACGCTGAAAATAGAGCGGTAGGTGCTAACATCTTCAAGAGATGCTTTACCGTCGTTATTTAATGGAATTTCGAACTCTCCATTACAAATAACGTACTTAGTATAAGGTACTTTTTGTACACGAAGACCATGAACAGCTTGTACGTTAGGAATAGTAATGAATTTTATCGGTTTTCATTACATCACAACGAATACGCGCAACACGAGAGTTGGCTTTATCATTAATGAAAACATACTTACCGTCGTAGTGACCGTCTTGCATACTCATGTGAGGGTGATGCGAGTCACCGGCAAGAAGATGATCGCCATCGCCACGAATGCGTTTTGATTCGTCGGTTAAACCCCAGCCTGTAGCGCTATCGATGTTGAATACAGGAATACGCATTAGTTCACGCATGGATGGAACACCTAGGATGCGAACTTCACCCGAGTGACCGCCACTCCAGAAACCATAATATTCGTCTAGTTCACCAGGGTGAACAAATGCTTTATTTCCACCGGCTTCAGCAGCTTGTGCTTTAGCAGACGCCGCAAACATCGCAGCAGTCATTGGAATTGCGCCAGCACCAGCAGCTAATGCGCCCGCACCTAGAAAGCCACGACGGCTGATTTCCATTTTAGTTTCTAGGCTGGTTGCTTCAGCTGTCTCTACTTGGCTTTCTACCTGATTCTCTAATTGAGAGTCAATTGGATGTTCATTCTTATCCATGATATTCCCTTCTTCTTTTAGGTTTTATTAAAACAATTTATAACGTTACTTAAAGGTTATTCAACAATGCGAATAGGCTCGGCCGGAGTCGCTTTTTGTTTAGCGCGTTTAAGTTTTTTCTGCTTAAGAATCAGTGGTGGGCACTTGTTCTCATTTTGATAAGTCACTTGGCAATCCAAGCAGTGGTGGCATTCGCGTAAATTGATCTCACCATTGGGTTCGATAGCCCCAATCTCACATTCAACAGCGCACAGCTGGCAAGGATCTCCACATTCTTTACGACGCTTCAACCAGTCAAATAAGCGAACACCTGAAGGGACTGCGATGGCAGCACCGAGTGGACAAATATAACGGCAATACACTTTGCGACTGAATACAGACATTAAAATCAAGGCGCTTGCGTATAAGATGAAAGGCCAGTCGCGATCAAAGCTTAAGAGGAAAACAGTTTTAAATGGCTCAACTTCTGCATATACCTCTGCCGTTTGCAGAGATTCTAAAGACAAGCCGAATAGAGCAAACAGGATTAAATATTTAATAGCCCATAAGCGTTCGTGGATCGCAAAAGGCACAACGTATTGAGGAATTTTTAATTTAACCGCAAGCTCACCAACCAATTCTTGTAAGGCTCCAAAAGGGCATAGCCAGCCGCAAAAGATACCGCGTCCCCACAACAGAATGGTGATTGCGATGAACATCCAAAGGCAGAAGATGATGGGGTCTAGTAAAAAGGTTTCCCAGTGAAATTCTGTCATTAAGGCTTTCATAAACGTCAATACGTTTACGACGGACACTTGGCCAAGAGAATACCAACCAACAAACAGTACGGTATAGATTAAGAAAGCACGGCGGAAGGTATGTAGAAAGCGAGGGAACTTTACCAGCCAGTCTTGCAAGAAAATAACGATAATAATCAAAATCATACTAATGATTAAAATGGTCACAGGGATTTGCTTGGCAATCCAAACCTGCTGCCACATAGGTAGATCGGTGATGCTTTGTTTAGCTTCAACAAAAGGGCGATCAAGGTACGTTTCTATGGGCTGATAGTGAGTTTTGAAGCTGCTAAAAATACTGTCTAGTGGCCCTGTTTGGCGACGAACTAATAATTCAACTTCCCATTCAGCACCCGGGTTAAATTTGTGATGATCTCGAATAATAAAAATCGACATTTCTTCAAAGCGAGGAGCGCCGTCGGCATAAATATCATTAACACGATATTGATCCAAATCGCGGAAGCTAAAAACATTATCGCCTTGATGAATCTGGATACGGTCGAAGATTCCTCCACGTACATAGCCAGAGCCTTTAAAAGAAAAGCCATTACTCATTAACGCTAAGGCATGCTCACCTTCTTTTAATTGGCCTTGTAGCCATTCGTATTCACTATCACCTAGTAAATTACGGCCAATCGTTGGGATATTTAATTGGGTGTAATAAAGGTCAATGAAAGAGGCATCACCTTCTTCTTTTGAAAGAGGTGTATCTAGCTCACCATCGGTGCCTATAAAGGAGTCTTCAACTTGATTATTTTTAAGCAGCATGCGACGAATAGAGCCGTCGCCAGTTAGTTGAGTCCAATTGGATGGCTGGTAAACGTCTTGCTTAATGTTCGCAATCGGTAGTACGTCTTCTTCTAAAACTTCAATAATGCCTAGGTGTTTAGCGACTTCTTTGGCAGAACGCATAATGCCCAGGTTCACCACCATAACGGTTACGGTTGCGCCGGATAGCCCATCAATGTGAATACTGTTATTTTCGCCCTGACCACCGATTTTCACTAGATCAGTTGACATGAAACCTGAGTATTGATCAGTAAACGTATGGAGTTTGTGTTCTGGAATACCAATAAGCAAGATAGGTTCGTGATGTTCTAATACATGTACGGATACGATTTTTCCTTCGGTATCCATAAGTACTAAGCTATTTACTGGCTCGCCTGAGTAGGCAGGAATTAATGCAATATCGTCAGTTTCAAAAGCATAACCCAGTACCTCGTCTTCTTTTTTGATCGTCCAGAAAGCCAGATCGCCTTCTTCTAGAACTTCAGATTTAGTACCGATAGACGTTGCATCAGGGAAAGCCGCTTCAATAAAGGGTTCTGCTGGTTTTACAGGGCTAACGTTTAAGCCAGCAGAGAATACAGCACTAGACACTAAAAGCATTAGTGTCAGAAAAACACATTTAATGTTTAAAAAATGATGGGCTAGTGATTTCACTTTTAGACCTTACTTGCGGTGTTTTGAATATGACCACAAGTACTATCTACCTAGTGCGACAATTTGTCACATGCCGTTAGTTGGGTTTATTGACCTGTATCAAAATAAGCGAGTAAGTTTTCTCAAACTTATTTTCACTCAGAAAATAAGAAAAAATAAGTTTGATTTAGATCAATTTTTTCTAGGGATTTTTTCTATAAAACTCCATTAACTTGCAACTGTCTGTTTTTGTCTCGTCATTATTTCTGAATCATTTTTCACAACAAGTTGAGTGTCAAATTGAGTGATTTTTTTCTCGCTCTCTAAAATATTATGAATGACAAAATCCATTAAATCCTCAACTCGGCCACCATCAAGTTCAATTGGCGCTCGCATAATAATTTCAATACCTTCGGGGTGTCCTGCAAGGGTAATAAAGAGTGCTGTGGTATCAAACTCAGGCGGAATAAAATAACATTTACTCGCTTCAAACCCCGGCCCGCTAAGCATTTCAATGTTTAACAGCCCCAAATTTGAGATAACACCGCTGGTTCGAAATTGTCCATTTTTTCGACGTTTATCAACCAGTCGACTGTTGCTATTGAAAATCGTTTTTTGTGGAACCCAGTTTAATAGGTGAAAAGGAAAAAAACGGAAGAAGCGAGGGATGTCGGCTTCTCTTTTATCGGCTAGCTGCGCTTTAATATCTTGACTCCACTGCGCTGCATCGGTATCACGGTTAACATTTACCACAATACCGCCGGTTAGATTACCCGTAGAGTTTAGCCCTTCTTGATGAGGTCTCATATCTACAGGAATCTGGAAGCGTACAGTATCTTCACCGTGTAAACGGCTGAAGCGAGCGGTTTCTAGCGCCACTTTTGCTAATACACCTTTATGTTTTCCCACGAGCGTTCGACGCACCCAGCGAGACGTCATCTGCTTCTGTTCTTCGGTTATTTTTGATGGTTGGCCGGTAGGCGCTGCGACATCATTGCCAAGATCGGAGGCCATTGTGTGGTTGTTCACTGATTTGGCCAGTTCCATATCGGTAATACTGCTGTTCTCGCCCACTGCTTTCTCGCCGCGTAAACAGCGGAATACATCGTTAGCAAAATGAAGTGTACCGCGACCATCCATCGCGCCATGATGGGTTCTAAACAAAACAAATGACTTATTCAGGTTCTTATTGATGACAACCAGAACTTCACTGCTAGGGCCGGTACGTACGTTAAGAGGGGCGAGTAAAAAATCGGCATCGTCATTGCTTAGGCCATCCCAGTTGCTTTCGATAACACGAAGCGGTGTGCTGTACTCACTATCAACCCAACGGCTAAAACCAAGATGGCCTTTTAATATCACTCGGCTGCCTGGATTAGCGTATGAGGCTTTTGTGATCGCGCGGCGAAAGGCATCGACATCGATATCGGCATTGCCTTCGACGACCATCTGATTCATACAGGGAGTGAACCGCTGGCCATTTTTAACGCTATCACAGCTTACGTAGTAGCGTTCAATTGTAGAAAGTGGACGTTGATAAGTCATACAGAAAATCCTTCTTTATTATTTTTTGCGTCTTGCCAGCCAGCTTCCCAGCTTGAAGAAAGAACATCATCTTGGTAGGGGCTTGTTTTATTTTTCTTATTACTGCCTTGCTGAAATCCTTGTTGATAAGCCAGTTCAACAGAGTCTGTAATGATGTTTTTACGGCGAATTTTATTAGAAAGGTTGGTTAAGCTAATTAACCACTGGTCTAATAATAAATAACTGGCAGGAACCAGTAGCAAGCTAATGAAGGTCGCAAACAAAACACCAAAAGCGAGAGATACCGCCATCGGAATTAAAAACTGAGCTTGGATGCTGGTTTCTAAAATCAATGGTGTTAGGCCGACAAAGGTTGTTAAAGAGGTTAAAAGAATTGGGCGGAAACGTTTTTTACCGGCATCGCAGACTGCGACAAAGACTGCGTGACCTTCTTCTCGCTGTTGGTTGATGTAGTTCATTAGCACGAGGTTATCGTTCACCACAACGCCACTGACCGCGACCATGCCGACAAATGACCAAAGGGTGAGCTCTAAATCCAAAAGAAGGTGGCCGACCAGTGAGCCAAGTAATCCGAAGGGAATCGCAAAGAGTACTAATAAAGGTTGGCTATAAGAAGCAAAGAGCACGGCCATCATCAAGTACATAGCCAGAATGGCGATAAGGTAACCCTTACTTAAAATGTTCAAGAAAGACGCGATGCTCTTTTGCTGGCCTGCGGTGCTCCAACGAATACCTGGATGGTCATTAACGATTTGATCCAGCTGGTGTTCCTTTAGAGCGCTTTTGATTTGAGAAGCAGAATTTTTCTGGCTGTTAATATACGCACTAACCGAGACAATGCGCTGTTGGTCGTAACGTTTAATGTGATTACGGGCAGGCTGATATTCAATATTGGCAATGGTTGATAAACTCACATACTGATTATTCGGCAGCTTGATTGGAAGGTTCTCTAGGAACCACATGGAAGAGCGTTCATCTTCTGGCAAACCTAGCCAGACATTAATCTCATCGTCTTGTGTTTGAATGTTTTGAACGTCAGCACCCTGGTAGGCATTATGCACTTGCGAGAGCACCTGCTGTAAAGAAAGATCAAGGGCAATGGCGTTATCTTTTAATTGGATATTGGCTTGCTGCTTAGCACTGCTAATTGAGTCGCGAATATCATAGCTGCCCTCAAACTCTGCTAGCACTTCTTTTAACTGATCGGCAGCGCTGGTGAGTTGAGCGAGATCGTAGCCTGAAAACTCAATATTAATATCGGGCTTAGCCGGATTCAAACTCGCACTGAATTGTATATCTTCGATATCGGAAATCGTGCCTGTTAGCTCACGCCAGCGGCGTACCAGTTCTTGGCCACTATATTGGCGAGCATTGCCTGTTGATAACTCCAATGTGACTTGAGCGGTATGATCGAGGTCTTTATTTAGGTCTTGGTTGGATATTTTATTCTTAGGTCCAATGACTGAATAGATATGCAAGATTGTTGGCTGTGTTTCTTGCTGGGTTTCATTTTTAAGTTGATTGGCCGCGGTAACGAGTTGATCAATCGCAGCTTTCGTTTTATATCTAGGCGAGCCTTCCGGAAAACTCACATTGGCAATCACGACATCAGCCTCGATTGCCGAGAATAGTGCGACTCGCATCCAGCCGGTCGAGACGACAACCATAAAAATAATGAAGATTAAACTAAAGCCGATAACAACTAAGCCTTTGTTATGCAGTGAACGAATGAGCATTGGCTGATAAATCGTATTAATAAAATAATCGAGAGCATGGCTAAATGCGTTTTGAATGTTTGTTAATGGGTTAGGATTTTTAGTGCTGTCGTTATTAGATTGTTCTGCTTTAGATTTTTTTGATTTAGCGCCAGACAAGTGAGCAGGCAAGATATAAATCGATTCTAATAAAGAAAATATCAAGGTTAAAATAACAACGATAGGAATTGCCTGCATTAACTTACCCTCAGGCCCAGGTAAGAATAACAGCGGTAAAAATGCCACTATGCTGGTAGCGATCGCGAAAAATATCGGTTTGTAGACTTGGTATGTACCTTCTAATGCACCAGAGCGACCGTAGTTTCCCAGTTGGTTTTGCTGATGCACTGATTCCCCTACAACAACGGCATCATCGACAACGATACCTAAGACAAGAATGAATGCGAACAGGGAAATAACATTAATAGAGACATCAAAGAATGGCATGAAAAATAAACTGCCAAAAAATGAAAAAGGAATGCCAAGGCTAACCCAAAAAGATAAGCGCGCATTCAAAAATAACAGTAAAACAACAAACAATAATAATAAGCCAGTAAAGGCATTATCTAATAAAAGATCGATACGGCTTTTAAAATGCTTAGAGTCATCTTGCCATATATGCAGCTGCATATTGTCGGGCAGTTGAACTTGATCGATGTAGTTGTTTAAGCTTTTAGCAATATCCATAATGTTTTGATCGCCAATGCGATAAATATCGATGGATACCGCAGGCTTATTATCAAAGCTGGCTTGATTTTCATGACTGTAGCGATTATCGGTAATACTGGCGATGTCTTTTAATTTTACTTCAGCGCCTTCGCTATTAGACAATATAACAATGTTATTAAAACCTTCAGTGGTTTCTCTTTTTTCATCGGAAGTGATTAATACATTGCCCTCTTGAGTTTTTAATAAGCCGCCAGGAAGTTGACCAGATTGCTGCTGAATGAGTGTATTAACTTGCGAGAAGGTAACGTCATATTTTTCTAAGTTATGCGAAGGAATGTTAATTTCAATTTTTGATTGCTTAATGTCTTCCAAATCGATGATGCTAATGTTATCGAATTCAAGCAGCTCTTGACGTACATTACGCATGGTTTTAGCAAGGTCGGCGTAATGCGAGTCGCCACTTAAAATAAGTTTTGCAACGCGATTGCGAACATTTAGTTCTTTGATTTCAGGCAGGCCAGCATCCAACGGCAATATGTTCGCGCTTTGAATGCGGTTCTTAACTTCGTCTAAAATATTTTTAGTCACAAAGCCATCAGCGACATCGAGTGTAATAGAACAAATGCCTTCGTAAGCGGTAGAGGTAAGATCAAGGGTGCCAGGAATGTCGTAAATACGCTTTTCTATGGGCTTGCAAATAGTTGCCTCAACGGTTTCGACCGTTGCGCCAGGCAGTAAGGTTTGAATACCAATACGCTCTAAAGAAACGTTCGGTATTAATTCCATACGCGTACTGGGAATGGTCAGAATACCCAGTACAAAAATAGAAAACATAAATAGATTGGCCGCGACCGGATTATTGACGAACCACTTGATGGAGTACTTCATTATAAAGCCTCGACCATAACAGGGGTCGTCACCTGTGGTACTGAATCGGTGTGATCTTGAGACTTAGGTTCGACCAGTAAACCATCGACTAAATTGCTAAAAGACCCCGTCACAATACGTTCTCCGAGCATGATGCCAGAGGCGACATACACCTGATCTTTGCCTCGATAGAGAACCTCGACTGATCTACGCGATAGGCGGTCTTCTTTGCTAATGGTCCAGAGTTTGTCTTCTGCTTGTAAGCTTTCTCTTGGCAGAATATGCAATTCCGTTTTATTGCGTCCTATAATGGTGGCCTCAATAAATGAACCCGGCAGTAAAGGCTTAAGCAAGGCATTCGCCATATCGTTATTGTTGATGGTCGCAATGACATAAAGTAATTGATTTTTATCTCTTTCGCCTTCTGTGCGAGTGATTACACCTTGCCAAATAATGCTGTCATCTTGGAAATTTTTGATTGCTACCGTAGGTGGTAGTACTACCGAGTCGGGCTGCAGGTGTGAAAAATCTAGCCCTAATAGCGCTATTTGGTGGTCGTTTAGAGGCAGCCTTACTTCGACGCTTTCGGTTCCGTACAGTTTGGCCAATTCTTGTGTTGTTTGTAGGTATTCACCCGCGTGAATATTAGCGATGATCACCTTGCCGCTTATCGGTGCTTTTATCGAGGTTTTATCCAGTTGTTTTTTTGCATAGTCTAGCGCGGCACTGGCTGCTTCAACTTGGCTATTGGCATAGCGTAATTGTGGAACAAAGAGGGCGTAGTCGGAGGCATTTTTTCCGGCCCCTTTCTTGGCGACTCGGGCTTTGGCTTTGGTTTCATAATAATGCAATTTTGCTTGGTCGAGTGACGATTGCTTTTGTGCGATATCTAGAATAAACGGTTGTTGGTCGAGTTGAATAACCAGCTCGTCTTTCTCAACAAAACCGCCTTTTATAAGTTTGTCGTTAACAAAGGTGACTAGTCCAGGTACTTCGCTGGTTATATGTCGAATCTGAGCTGGAGAAACCTTGCCTCGACTAAAAATAGGGATAGACACTTCCGCTGACTTTGCAACCGTATACGGCACTTCTGGAGTAGTGATTTTAACCAGACTCTTTTCGGGTAACGGTTTATTGTCGGTTAACAAAAAAATAGTCGCGGCGGTTATCAATATAAAAACAGCACCGGTTTTTATATTAGAACTAAATGCAGTCATTATGATTTTTATCTTCTAGTAAATTATGTTTCCAGTCGCTTAAACACTTTTCAGTCAAGGCGATATTTTGGCAGATCCAAGGGTGTAACTTTAAACCGAGCGTTAATTGCCCGTGCCACTCCATAATGCCTGTTGATACCGGATAATTTTTAGTACCAATGCCGCAGCTCACCCATACTTCGTTTTCATTTTCTTGTGGGTTGCTATCTGTTTTTAATGGCCAAGGGCCAAGGTAACTGAAAGACCCCGCATAGAAATTCTTTTTACTGATGCTGTTATAAATGTATCGAATGCCTGGCTTGCCAACGATCTTGCCTATGTGTGCAAGCTTCCATGTGCTCCAGTGTTCTTTTAGCTTGATGCGTTCTTTTATTTCTTGCTGCAGCGCTTTCGGCGTAATGTGATTGTTGAGGCAGATGTTGATGCCTGAAGAGTAGTTACTGGTATCGCTATCACGAGTAATAGCCCCACGTAAATTGACGGGATAAAACCAGTAGTAGTTTTGTGTACCCTCTAATAAATTGTCAGCAATCGATTTGTTCAGTGCCCACATAAGAAAGGTGCTGAAAGCGACTCGGTTCTTTTTGGCATTTCGTTTGAGTTGTAATGTGCTCTCTTTATCAAAAAATGTATTCACTATTTCAGCTGAATTATTATTACTGCAAGGGTAGGTTTTCTTCCACTGAATCGTCTTGGGTGGCACTTGGATTTTAAGCGTTTTATTCTTTATCTTTTCTAGCTTATTCAGTTTATAGAGCTGCCAAGAACTGGGTTCGGCTTTTTCTCCTGACACCGGTAGTTGTTCGCAGGGGTATCCTTGCTTGCGTAAAATAGTTGCCACGCCGCCAATGCCGTCCATTTCGCTATGAGAGAACGTATGCCACTGGGTATGGCCGTTATCTTTATTCATTGGCCCAATACTCATGCTATCGCTTATGCCTAACTCTTTTCTGACATCAAACCACATGGATATATAATCTTTGGATGCTTTCATGATAGTGGCCTATAGTCGACTGGGTTCTAGGTAAATAAGAGGCGGTGCTGATGGATGATTTAAAACATCAGGCTGGTCGCCGTAGCTTGCTAAGGTAGTGGTTACTGACAAGGCTGTGGCGTTTTAGATTTTTTACGGCGTCATGCAGTTGATCTTGCTCGTCTAATCCTAGGATGAGAGCGTCATACTGCGTTTTTTTATGTTCAGTCATAATTTCAGTAATAAGACTTTTTAGGAACGCTGGTTCGTTGTCTTTGCATAAAATTGAGTGAAGGCTGATGTAATTACCTAAACTCCCAGGGCTGGGTAAATTCAAACCACCCAGAATTTTACTGCTGATATTATTAATATGACGCAGTACCTTCATATTACCGTGGTACGACAGGAAGCGCGTTTGCTTAAACGATTTTTGATCCCAAGTACCAGCAACGGCAACTAGCTCTTGCTTGTTGAAGCATAAATAATAATTACTTAAATTGAGGTTACGATAATACTGATCGTTGCTGTCTATTTTTGAAAAATCATAACAAGGATAGAATTGTTTCTCTGATGAATGCTTGTCGAAGAATGCTTGCAATAACTCTATGTCATTACTGCTCGCTCTGCGGATTTTATGTTCTATTGGCGCCCCTTTTTTTCTCCCTGTGTTTTGGTTAAGGGCAATCATGTGGGTGACCAGCTTACCAGCAGGGTGATAGTTAGGCAGTGTCAAACGGCCACTGCCAACGGTATCGATTGATGCGGTATTCTCCTCTAAAATTACCGTTTGCATCCATTCATTCTGCATTAACTCGCGGTATTTTTTAAATAACCTAAAGAGAGTTCTGCCGCCTTTATAATCCTCATGAATACGCAGGTCGTTGCCATAGCGGGTTAGTTGTTTTTTACCATTGATATAAACGAAACGTTTACCAATACTGAATGAGGCAACCAAACGCTGTTCTTGTGTATCTTCCATTAACCAAACATCGGGTTCACTGGTTGTGGTTTCTGTTGCATGAAAAAAGTCAGGTGTGCGTTCAAAGTTTAAACGAATGCTACCTGGCTGCGGAGTGCTATTAATTAGGGTAATTAACGCTTCAGAATCATTGTGAGTGGCAGGGCGAATGTTAAAACGCTGGCTCATGATACGGCTGCTAATTTAGAGTTAGTTGATGAATTGGTTTCAAATAAGAAGTTACTATTTTCCCAAGTTATCAGCGGCTCAACTTTTATATTCCCTTTCACCATGCCTTGATCCATTTTATGCTGAGCATAAACGTTTAAGGCATCTTTTTTGATCATCACTCTGGCGCTATCAAGTTGGCCTAGTTCACGAGCAAGCTTATAGTGGAAATGTTCGCAAAGCTGTTCTTCTAGTCTTTTTGAAAGGCTGCTTTCAGTTTGTTCTACATAGCCTTCAATGAGCGAGGATTGCTCACTGCATAATAAGGCGTAGCGTGGTTTTTCATGCGCTTTTTTAGCGGGAAGAGCAATCAAGGTAATTGGGGTTACTGTATCAACTTGATTGAAGTGGTTAATTAGTTGTATAGCCACCTCTGGAGAAATTTTTTCTCCAACGAGATCCGTACCATCGATTCGGCCAATAAATTCAAAACAGGGGCACTGGTTAATGAATGAAGTGACTTTTAATTGGTCTTTCATTGCATAGCGTAGCAGGCCGTTACTGGAGCTGATAATTGGGCGTACATTTTGTCCTTCTTCTAACTGCCAGCTGGTATAAATTTTTCCATTGGATAAATCTTCAAATTCATAAAAGTGACTATTGATTGCTAATGGATACTTGCCTTTAAAGGGGATACTAATAACCCCTTCCGTTGCCCATAAACCTTTTCCTTGAAAGTCGCAGTGAGGAAATAACGCATGCAACTTTGCTGCCCATATCTTTGAAGAAGAGGTATCCCACGCGCTTATTAATGCTAAGTTTGGCCAGATGGATTGAGTAAAGTTGGCATCCATTTCACCATCCCATTTTGCGAGTATTCTTGCTGAGCGAGTATTTTTTGGGCAGTTAATGTTGATTAGGCCAGACAAGTGCTGTGGCCACTTACCTTTGTTTAAGGTGTATTGCAGATCAACCTTATGTGTTTGCATGAATTCTAACAGGCTTAACGCAAATGTCGGGCTCCAGACAGAGATGAAGCTAAGATCGCTGCAGCTTAATAGATAAGCGGCAGTTGCAAAGAATGACTCATCAGATGTTTCGGCAAGAGAAATAGACTCCGGGACGGCCATGGTGCCCGCCATGAATAATCGTTTCCACCAAGGTAATAGTTGTAAATCATTATTAATACTGGTGGTCAGTTTATTTCTTAAATCGCTGGGTACCCACGACAGTGACCAATAATGCTTTCCCTTTAAAATACCTGGGTATTTTTCATACATGTCACCAATCCATGGAGAGATAGCATTATCGAGTTCATTCAAGAACTCTTGGGTATAAGGAATCCATTTTATTTTAGAGGTCGAGCCACTAGTCGGCTGATAACGCTGGCACTCATGCTTGGTTAAAACAGGTTTATTATCTTCTTGTTGTTTTTGTATGAGTGTCTGCCAATAGTGGTAATCAGTGATAGGCACCTGCTGCTGAAATTCTTGCAGTGAAGTATTCTTTTCTATGTTTTGTTGATGAGCGCTTAGTGAACCATCAATGGTATTAAGAATTTTATTTAAAATATTTTTTTGCGCAGTTTCAACATCTAAACTTGCCTCAGACAAGTTATTGCATCCAGTTTTTGATAAACGATAAGACGCTTGATGTAATAATCGACTGATTAAATTAGACTTCATCAGGTAGCCTCTAACAAATTTCATGATGCTTCCAAACGTAGAGCTTTACTCTTCGGTTTTTTGAAAGATAAGACGTTTTTCTTCATGAATTGCCAAACCATATTGACCGATACTTCGCCAACGCAGGGCAGCTCAGTGCCTTGTCTCCAAGAAGGATTTAGTTTTTCGAAGTGACGAATGTCAGGGTGATTTTCAGTCATGTCTGTTGTTATGGCGGCAACATCGTCTTTTAGGTGCTGGTACTCGCCACCAAAATCTAGCAGTCGATGAGTTTCATTGTATGCACTTGGGTAGAGCTTTTGGCAGTATTCATCGACAACGGCTTCTAGCCTAATATTGTTTTTATCATGACTTGGGTAATGCTTAGGGAAGTTGTTGGTCAGCAATAAATAGGTTTTGTAACCTTTTGATATTAATAACCAAAATATTGGAGTTTTAGGTTTCTTTAGTTTTGTCTTTAATAGCTGCTTCACAAAGCACGTTTGCAGAGCTTTATTTCCCCAGTATTTTTTCTCAATGACGGTATCGCCACTGAAGATACCAATGGATTTTTTACCAGACGCGATCAGTTCTAATTCTGTCCAAGTACTGAAGCCAACAATTCTTTTTTCGAGTTTGTCTTCTAGAACGATAACACCTGTTTTAGCCCCCATATCATTCACAAAGTTTTTCAGGTCAGCATTGTGGTAGTACTGAATGAAAATTTTGTGCATTTCTAATAGCTGCGGGACTGAAACATTTTTTATATTTATGAAATTTGCGACGAGTTTGCTTTTAACTTCCATGCGCTGAATCTCCATTGTCATAACTACAGATGATGAGTACTTGAGAAACAATTCTGTTTATTGTTTTTATTTTTGCGCTACCTTATCAGCGGGGAAGGGGGGGGATAACCCTCCTAAAGTAGGGTGTGAAAAAACCACTACTTAAGTAGCGGTTTTATTGTCTTTAATGACAGGAGATTGGCTGAGTTTTTTTCGATTATTGATCACTTTTACATGCGATGCGTCTTGTAATGCTTGATGTAACGTAGGGCTTAGGAAATTAGGCGTGAACAGTCTAGTGCTTTTCTAATGCTGTTGGTAAGGGAGGCTTAAGTGATTGATGAGTTTAGGTTACAAGTGTTATTACAGTTTTAAAATTTATTACTAAGGGTCTTACTGAGAAAAAATACTGAACGAACCTATGATGAACTATTACCAGCTTGACATGACTTATAACGGTGCAAAAAGCTGGAGGTTGTGCTTACTCTAAGGCTGAATAAACAAGGAAAAATTAGCTCTTATCTCTTCA
This sequence comes from uncultured Gammaproteobacteria bacterium, assembly GCA_963851095.1. GTDB lineage: Bacteria > Pseudomonadota > Gammaproteobacteria > Pseudomonadales > Oceanobacteraceae > Oleispira. The sequence goes on from CAWKOX010000013.1 coordinate 97,317, forward strand.
CCATCATGGCCGACAATGTTGGCTTTGGTTGAGAGGTTATTCTTACTTTGCGAATCCAGTGTTAGATCAAATTTTACCGGATTTTGACAGTTTTCATCTAGATTTTTTTTGGGACACGTACTCATCGAGTGGTAGGAGTTTGATTTAGGCTGGTCGAGATAAAGTGATTTGAGATCGGCTTGAAGATACTTTCTAACTCCAAAATATAAAGTTTCTTCTTCGGATGAGGAATTAATACCTATATTTAAGGCTTGAATAAATTGAGTCTCTATACTATTTTTTTCTGAAGAAGTCGTAGTGATTTTTGATGTCTTTTCATTTGATTTAAGGCAAAAGAGTTGGCTTGTTGTATTAGATAGACTCAAATCTTCAGATTGAATATTTAGTGTGTAAACAAGTTCAGGTGCATCGTCGATATGTATAGAGTCGCTAATTTTTACTCCGCTAATTTTCATGATTTTGTTATATTCAATATCATGAGCGCCACTCAATGGAATAATTACATAAGGGGCAGAATTATATAGATCAGAGGGGTCGTAATTTACTAATATCTTATGAGAGATATTACCAGTAATGGTTAGGTTCTGTTTGAAGCTGAGTTGGCCTTCTTCTTGGCTCTGCCAGAGCAGCTCTGGATAAAACATCTTCCAATATTGGTTAAAGTGATCATCGTGTGTTGAAACATTACGTAATTGATCTTCGCTGAATTCCCATTCATATGGAATCATCGAATCAGAGAGTGTCGATAAAATTGTACTATTGCTGTTAGGGCCCGGTAGGTAGCCACAGTATGAATTGATTTCATATTTAGTGCTGTCAGCGATGCCTTGAATTGTCACAAGTTGGCGAATGAAATAACTATCATCTACATCCCTTTGGCCAAATGAACCTATTGCGGTTTCATTCATATCAATATCCATATGCAGCATCCAGATCCCTTCAGGAGATTCGCTAGAAAGATTTGGATTGATATCGGGTAGGGCGACGCGGTTGTCTTTATCGCTGGCTTTATGACTATCGTTATTGCCGATACAGGCAGATAGAGTAAAACTGAGAAGAAATAGCGCTATCCATTGCTTGTTCATTATTTTTATCCGTAATAATCAGCTTCAAGTGAATGTTTTTATTGATCTTTAGGGCTGGATAGAGAATGAGAACTCAGCACGAACTTCTTCGGCATCATGATTAATAATATAGGCTTTGGCTGAAATACCGTTTTTACTTTTGATGTCTAATTGCATGTCGAAGTTGATGGCACTCTGGCAGTTGCTTGACTCAGTCTCTAAGCAGAGATTGGTATAGTCGTATGCAGTACTACCTATTCCAAGAAGTTCTGGGTTGGTGAGGCTAAGCAGACTTTTATGCGTATTATTGTTATGGATGATTTTTAAATAGGGTGATCTTGTATCTTCTTGTGAAAAAGTATCAGAAGGTAAAAATTGCAACGTTGCCAAGTTTTTCGAGAATATTACCTGCTCACTTGTATCATTTTCACGAGTAACAACTTTTGATTGCCACTCGGCTGTACGAAGACAACCTAAGTTGTTAGAGGTGTCACTGATATCTATTTCACTCCTGTTAAAAAACATTTCAAAGTTAATTTCATCTGCGCTTGTAAACTTTTGCGAGTCGCTAAGCTTAACGCCTGTAATGAGCATATCTCTTTGATAATTCATTATTGCAGGCTCATTACTGAAGGCCTCAAAACGAAGGCTTCCGCTAAGCTCTCGATTGTCGATCAAATTTAACTCCCCTTTTTTTGTTCCTGTATCGTTCATTGTAAGTAGATATGGGAATTCAAAATTAAAAGGTTGGAGCATGTATTCAAAATTCGCAATGTTATCCGAATTAGGGGTGACCAGTATTGGTAGAAGCTTAGAGCCTGATAAATTCCACTCTGTTGGTAGGTCTGTGTTTGTTAAATTAAAAATTGAATAGGTGAGGTTGGTACTTTCGAGATTGTAAGCTGATTGTATTTCTTTAAATGTCGAAGTGATCTCTGAGCTAAGTGCTCCAAAATCTTTAGAAAAGTGATTATTAGTTGGCAGATATGATGCATCACAGGCTGCTGCAAATTGGAATTCAGTTGGATTTTTTCCCTTCACAATTTTAATTATTTGACGAATAAAGTAGTTATCTTGGTTTGTTCTTGTATAACTTCCATTTGCATAAGTTTCGTTTGCTTCAATATCCATATGCAGTATCCAGATCCCTTCAGGAGATTCGGTAGAAAGATTTGGATTGATATCGGGTAGGGCGACACGGTTGTCTTTATCGCTGGCTTTATGACTATCGTTATTGCCGATGCAAGCAGTTAGAGTAAAACTGAGAAGAAATAGCGCTATCCATTGCTTTTTCATTATTTGCTCCCTGCAAATAAAAAAGCCCGTACTTTTCAGTACAGGCTTCTTGGAATAAGTGGTGCCCGGAGACAGAATCGAACTGCCGACACGAGGATTTTCAATCCTCTGCTCTACCGACTGAGCTATCCGGGCGACTCTATGAACTGCGTTACCAGCTGGTAAGTGTTCGTTGAGTGGGCGCATTAAACCTGTTATCGAGACTTGGGTCAAGCACTTTTAACAAATTAATTTAACTTTATTCTTTGTTTTCAGGAACATAGCCATCGGCTTTGTCGAAATCTTCGCCACTTAAGAACTTGCTACGCTGCTCTGTTAGGTACTTTCGGGCTTGTAGATCCATCATGTTGAGGTGCTTTTCGTTAATGAGGCGGGTTTGGTGTTCCGTCCATTCGGCCCAAGCTTGCTGTGAAACATTTTCGAGAATATCGATTCCGGCAGGACCTGGGAAAGGCGCTGATGTCAGAGCGGGTAGCTCTTTGTTGTATTTGCGGCAAAGTACGGTGCGAGACATATGGGAGTACCTTTTATCTGTTCTTTTGTATCGGTTCTATTTAATTTGTTCTAAACGAATGTTGTTTAGCAGGGTTTTTACGGGGGCTGCTAAACCTAACTCGGAGGGCTGCTGGGGATTGTACCAGTGCTGGGCTGATTCCCCTATGTTATCAGGGCGTTTGCTCAGCTGGATCAATACTGGGTTGATGTGCAGGTGATAATGGCTGAATGTATGGCGGAAGCTGGGCCAAGTCTCTTGCTCGGTCACTAGATCGCCAAATAGCGCTTGTGTACGCTGCAAACTATCTTCTTCCATTGCGAGTTCAGGAAAACTCCACAGTCCGCCCCAGATACCATGCTGGGGGCGTTGTTCTAACAGCATATTACCCTCTGGATCTCGAATCATGATCAGCTGTATGTGTTTTTCGGGCTTATCTTTTTTAGGCTTTGAATTGGGGTAGTCTTTAGGGTTGCCTTGGGCATGCGCTTGGCAGTCGGGGGCGAGTGGGCAGATTCCGCATTGTGGTTTGCTGCGGGTGCATAAGGTAGCGCCCATATCCATCATGGCTTGGGTATAGTCATTGCAGCGAGTATTTGGGGTTAGGCGTTCGGCAATGAGCCATAGCTCTTTTTGTACGGCGCTTGTTCCTGGCCAGCCTTCAACTGCGTAGTAACGACACAATACGCGCTTTACGTTGCCATCTAAAATCGCGGCGTTGATGCCCATACTAATAGAGGCAATGGCACCTGCGGTTGAGCGGCCGATGCCAGGCAGCTCGGTGAGGCCTTCTACGGATTGTGGGAATTCTCCCGCGAAGTCAGTGCTTACTTTTTTTGCACAGGCGTGTAAATTGCGGGCGCGTGCGTAGTAGCCTAAGCCTGTCCAAAGGTGAAGGACCTTGTCTTGCTCGGCATTGGCTAAGTCGTGAACGGTGGGGAATTCTGCCATAAAGCGTTCGAAGTAAGGAATAACGGTAGCGACTTGAGTCTGCTGCAGCATGACTTCTGAAATCCAAACCTTGTAGGGTGAGATGTCTTGTTGCCAAGGTAGGTGCTTGCGACCAAATTCGTCGAACCAATTAAGAACGGCTTGGCTGAATTGCTTGGCGGTTGAGGATGTTTTTTTATCGGCAGCAGGCATGAAGTAATCTAATGAAAGTGAACAGGCCGCTAGTATAAGGGGGCCTGTTCATATTTACGACCTACTTACTTTTGTGCAAGTCTAAGTTTTTCAGCCTGTTTGTGATGGTTAACCAAGAAGTGATGCAGCTGAGGCAGTGTCAGTGGGCGACTGAGTAAGTAACCTTGGCCGTCATCACAGTTGTTTTCTCTTAAAAATGCTAATTGCTCTTGGGTTTCAATGCCTTCGGCAACCACTTTCATGCTCAGTTTGTGCGCCATCGCGATCACGGCTGAAGTAATGGCCATATCGGTTTTGTCTTCGGGGATGTCACTGACAAAAGAGCGGTCAACTTTGAGTACATCAATCGGAAAGCGTTTTAAATAAGCCAGTGATGAATAGCCGGTACCAAAGTCATCAATGGCTAAATGGATACCTTTGCTTTTAATCGTATCCATAGTGCCAATCGCGGCTTCAACATCGTCCATAATGATGCTTTCGGTAATCTCTAACTCTAGATTTAGTGGGTCAATTTTAGATTGAGCTAGAATGTCCAAAACCGTTTGCAGCAGACCTGGGTCAGCAAACTGTCTGGCTGATAGATTAACGGCGACCTTAGATTTTGGTGGCATTAAGCCTTCACGAATAAGAGCCCCCATCTCGTGGCAGCTATGCTCTAAAACCCAGGCCCCAATTTTTATAATTTGGCCGGTTTCTTCGGCAATCGGAATAAACGAATCAGGAGGAATAATGCCTTTTTCAGGGTGGCGCCAGCGTACTAACGTTTCTACTCCGCTGATGCTATTGTCGGCAAGACAAATTTTAGGCTGATAAACCAAGACAAACTGATTGCGCTTAATGGCTACGTTGAGTTCTTTTTCAATTTCTAGGTTGTGCAAGATAGACGTATTCATGTCTTCAGAGAAGAATTGAAAGTTATTTCGGCCCAATTCTTTTGCTCGATACATGGCGAGATCGGCATTTTTCATCAAGGTATTTGGTTCGACAGAATCATCGGGTGTCATGGTGATGCCAATGCTCACCGTGCTAATAATTTCTTGGCCATTTAGCATGAAGGGACGAGACAGAGAGAGCAGAATCTTATCGGCGACGATGCGTACGTCGTTGGTATTTTTAATGTCGGTTAGTAGAATGGTAAATTCATCTCCACCGATGCGTGAAACGGTATCGTTTTCGCGTACGTTAAGATCAAGGCGGCGGGCTATTTCTTTTAATAGAGCATCGCCAATATCATGCCCGAGCGTATCGTTAATGCGCTTGAACTGGTCGAGATCTAAAAACATAAGGGCTATGGACGAATTGTTTCTTTGCACGCTTTTTACGGCTTTAACCAGTCTATTTTTGAATAGGCGACGGTTGGCAAGTCCGGTTAAAGGGTCGTAAAATGCTAGGTTTTCCATTTGAATCTGAGCTTTCTTTAATTCAGAAATATCAGAGACTGAACCCAAGAAACCAAGCAGTTTTCCTTCCTTGGAGTGAAGAGAGGTTGCTTGGATGTAAACCCAGGTAATACTGCCATTCGCAGCGATTAACCGTACTTCACATGCCATATCTTCGTGTTCAGTTACGAGCCTATGCCACAGCTTATTTAGGGACGAATCATCTTCAGGATGTATGTTCGAGAACCAAGTTTGTAAATCAGGTTCTTGATGTTTGATGTTATTGATTTCGCGCCAGCGTTGGTTCACATACGTGATTTCACCCGCTGGGTTTATTTGGAAGATTCCCACTGGTGAAAGAGAGGTCAGTTTTCTGAATTTTTCTTCGCTACTCTTGAGGGAGATATGTTCGTCTTCAATTTTACTGAGTAGGTCATTGAATATATCAACCAGACTGCCGAGTTCATCGTGGTAATGTTTTTTAGCCCGTATGGAAAAGTCATTACGCTGGATAATGTTATTAATGGTCGATGCTAATAAGCGTAGCGGGCTGGTGACGATTAGCTGTAAGCGTTTTGCTAATAAAAGCGCAATAATGATTGAAGCGATCAAGATTAATAAAGCAAAAAAGCTAATATGCTTCAATCGACTGATGATGTTTCCATTATGACAAGCGATGTAGAGAGTACCAATGACATTGTTATCGAGCTTGATTGGGAAGTATTGTTCTACATAATAGGATTCATTAGTTTTTAATGTCCCCATCATTCTTGGGCAGCTTTCTGCTTCTTTTTTTGGGGAGATGCTTGCTGCGAGTACTTTATCAGCATCATAAATACAGGACTTAACAATACTTTCATCAAGGGTTAGGGAGGCTAAATTGTCGCGAAGCAGTTTTTCGTCACGAAAAGTGAGTGCTGCGGTTGAGCGATCAGCAATGACTTGTCCAATAATCGAAACCTTGGAATTTAGGTCTTTATGACCAAAAAATAGTTCCAACGATACAAAAGCGGTTGTTGCTATTAAAAGAATAATGCTGCTGGTTGCAACCGCAATAATAACCAGTTTGGTGCGAACTGTTGGGGCATTTAGTGACTTCATTTTTTAAGGATGCCCTTGTTCAAACACAGCTGATGCCATTTCAATTAAATTAGCATCAATAGAAAGCCCTGCTTCTGTTGCGGTTTTAAGATTGATTTTAAGGTCTAGAGTATTTTCGTTGGTGATTGCTAGTTCAACAACCCCACCATCTTTAGCGAAGTTTTCTCTTTCACCAATCGAGAGGATGCGATTTGAGACTAAAGTATAGTAGTTCTTCTGGATAAAGCTATTAGGCATACCTTTGTGCGCAAATAGTATTGTACAGGTTGGAAGGTCGTTTTCTTCGCTGAGGTAATGTATTCGGATTTCTCGCCCCTGACTTCGTTTTAGGTTGATTTTCTGCCAACTATCTTGCTGAGGTGTATTGGGAAGCAAGCATAGCTTGATGGGAGTATCTCGAGGTAAGGTATCGGACCAGTGAATAAACTTGGTTAGTTGAAATAGATATTGAATTTTAGAGGTTTCTTTATTTGTATATTCCGCCGATGCAGTATTGGGTGCCGAGAGCATATAGACGGAAAAATAGATTAAACAAATAACGATAGCCGGCATGCTAATTCCGCGAACCTCATAAAATAAATGATAAGTATTCTAGAGTTTAGCTGTTTTATTGCTGATAGGGGGGATAATTTAATAAAAAAAAGCCCCGTGGGAAGTCGAGGCTTTAATGGCAGTTAGAGGGGGGTTAGCGTTGAGCGGTTTGAACGTCTCCAGACATACTGGCAATGATTTCGTCCAAGCTTTTATTTTGCAATTCTTGGCTCAGCTGCTGGCGATACGTTGTTACCATGCCCAAACCTGCAATAACGGCGTCGTATATTTTCCATTCTTGTTGCTTATTCACGAACAATTTGAAGTCTAACGGAATTTGCTGGCCACTAGGTTGAATCATATAGCCTTTAACGATGGCTTTTTTACCAGACTTGTTAAAGCGCGCTGCTTGAAATTCAAACTTCTGGCCATCGAAGGCTTTAAAAGCGCCGGTATAAGTGCGTACTTGTAAGTCTCTAAAGGTTTCAATAAACGCACTGCGCTGATCTTTGCTGGCTTTTCTCCAATGCTTACCTAGCGCTAGTTTTGCGATACGTTCTTGATCAATCGCTGGCAAAATATAGCTTTCAACCAAACGTTTAACTTCGTCAGAATTACGGCCTTCTGCAGGGATTTTTTGGAGTTCTGATATAACAGATTCAGTGGCATACTCAACCGTTTCAGTTGGCGTTGCAGCATGAGCTAGGTGGAAAAAGCTCAACAATGATATCAGTAAGGTCGCGATGAACTTCATGCTCTTTCCCCTCTCTCTTTTAATTTAAGTTTAGCCGTTTTTTTGGCTATCGTTCCAAATGTTACAGAAGTATGACTCAAGTACCTTGTTAGGGTTAGAGGGTAAAAATACAATTTATTGTTCCGGGTAGGGAACAATGTTGGCACTTACTTCGGATTGCGTATGAAATTGGGACTGTCCTGAGCGAAGTCTCGGCTGAGTAGTGAGGTTGCAAGCTCATCAGGAACATCTTTGGCAACAAGAATGTAGCCGTTTTCATCAGCCCATTTATTCATGTGGTGCAGCATTTGGTGGGCGACGCCACGCTTGATGGTGACATTACGAACACATAAATGACGCAGATTAATAATATTTCCATTTTTTGTTGCTTTGAGTGCTCCTAATAAACGAGCATTAAAGCGGCCTGCAATAAGCCATTCACCTTGATCGAGTAGTTCTTGTAGCGATGCTTGGATATCACTCGGATCGGTTAACCATTCTTGAGGGGCGTCTGTGTAAATTTTGCCTAAATCAATCCAATCTTGCTGAGTAGGCTGGGTGATGTGTTCAAGATGTACTGGCATAAGAGTCTCTATTCTGTGCTATTGCTGTGCTTTGCTTTATAATGGCTTTTTTCCCGTTTGGCGAGATCTTTTTTGGAGTCTTCCATGGCAAATGCCAGCCGCAAGGCAAGTATTGAGCGTAATACCTCAGAAACAAAAGTTAAAGTAAGTATCAATTTAGATGGTACGGGTGAAGCAAAGTTCGAGACAGGCGTTCCCTTTCTTGACCATATGATGGATCAGATTTCCCGTCATGGCTTGATCGATTTGGACGTTTTTTGCGAAGGCGATAATCACATCGATGATCACCACACGGTTGAAGATATCGGCATTACGCTGGGTCAGGCTTTTGCAAAAGCCGTTGGCGATAAGCGTGGTATTGTGCGTTATGGACATTCTTATGTGCCTCTAGATGAAGCGTTATCGCGTGTCGTTATCGACTTTTCGGGTCGCCCAAGTCTAGATTTTAAGTGTGATTTTACCCGCGGTAATATCGGTCGCTTTGATACTCAGCTGTTCTGGGAGTTTTTCCATGGCTTCGTGAATCACGCCGGTGTGACACTGCATATTGATAATCTTAAAGGCTTTAACGCACACCATCAGGCAGAAACAATTTTTAAAGCCTTTGGTCGTGCATTGCGTATGGCGCTTACAGAAGATCCTCGTATGGCAGGTCAAATGCCGTCTACTAAGGGCGTTCTGTAACCGATGAGTAAAGTAATCAGTAAAACCTGTGCGGTCATTGATTATGGAATGGGGAATTTGCACAGCGCTCATGGCGCTTTGCAAAAAGTAGCTCCAGATAGTCATATTTTAGTGACTTCCGACCCTGCCCAAATTTTAGCGGCTGATCACGTAGTTTTGCCCGGTGTTGGCGCGATCCGTGATTGCATGAGCGAAATTCAACGCCAAGAAATTGATCAAGTTGTAGCTGAAGTGGCGAAGACAAAACCGTTGTTAGGTATTTGTGTGGGGCTGCAGGCCATGATGACGCGTTCTGAAGAGAACGGCGGCATTGATTGTATGAACATGTTTTCTGGCCAGGTAAGTTACTTCGGTGACAACCTTTTAGGCGATGCGCTGAAAGACGGTACTAATGAGCGTTTAAAAGTGCCGCACATGGGTTGGAATCAGGTTGAACAAATTGCCCATCCTCTTTGGCAAGATATTAAAGACCAGAGCCGTTTCTATTTTGTGCACTCGTATTTTGTAACTGCTGACGATCAGAGCCAAGTTAAAGGGGTTGGTCATTACGGTAAGCCTTTCGCTGCGGCGATGGGGCAGGATAATGTCTTTGCGGTGCAGTTTCACCCAGAGAAGAGTCACAAAAACGGCCTGCAGTTATTGCAGAACTTTTTAAGCTGGGATGGTCAGGCTTAATAAGCCCTCCAGATAATTGGACAATCATTATGGCATTAGCAAAGCGTATTATTCCTTGTCTCGATGTAGATCAAGGGCGAGTCGTAAAGGGTGTTAACTTTGTGGGTATTCGTGATGCGGGCGACCCCGTTGAGGTTGCTAAGCGTTACGATGAGCAAGGCGCTGACGAGATTACCTTTCTAGATATTACCGCAACGCATGAAGCTCGTGGCACGACGGTAAAAATGGTGGAAGCCATTGCTGAACACGTATTTATTCCACTGACTGTGGGTGGTGGTATTCGTGAAATTGCTGACATTCGCCGCATGCTTAATGCGGGTGCCGATAAAGTATCGATCAACTCTGCGGCTGTGTTTAATCCTGGCTTTGTACGTGAAGCTTCTGAGAAATTCGGTGCGCAGTGCATTGTGGTGGCGATTGATGCAAAGCGTGTTGCCGGTTCTGGTGAGCTGGGTGATGTCGATAATAAGTGGGAAATTTTCACCCATGGTGGCCGTAAGCCAACCGGTATTGATGCGGTTGAGTGGGCGATTAAAATGGCCGATTACGGCGCGGGTGAAATACTGTTAACCAGTATGGATCGTGATGGTGTGAAAACCGGCTTTGATCTAGGCGTGACTCGCGCGGTCAGTGATGCTGTGAATATTCCTGTTATTGCGTCTGGCGGTGTGGGAAACCTTGAGCATTTGGCTGAAGGTGTTTTATTGGGTCATGCTGATGCGGTATTGGCTGCGAGTATATTTCATTTTGGTGAGCATACTGTGCAAGAAGCGAAGCAGCACATGAGTGATGCAGGCATTGAAATGCGCTTGGATTAGAAGTCAATTTAATATGACTGACCGTTTAGATAAGGATATCTTATGAAAATACTTCATCTTGATGACCACATGCTTTTTGCAGAAGGTTTAAGTGCAGTATTTCTTCAGCATGCTCAAGGTTTCCAAATTATTAGTGCTAATGATTCTGAACAGGCTTTGATGCTTATTAATAAGAATCCTGACATTGATCTTATATTGATTGATTTGAATATGCCGGGTTTAAATGGCTTAGCGTTCATTGAAGGCTTGAATGAACGAGAGCTTTTTATTCCTTTCGTAGTGCTTTCAGCATCAGAAGATATTTGGGATATTCGTGAGGCACTGAAAGGTGGTGCTGCTGGTTTTATTCCTAAGACCTATAGTTGTAAAAAAATCTTAGATATTATTGAAAAGGTAATGCTAGGCGAGGTCTATGTACCGATTAATATTTTAGCCGCTATGGAAAGCTTGCCTGAAAGAAAACCCATTCATGACCAGCATAAAATACTTTCTGCTTATAAGTTAGGCCAGCGTCAATTTGATATTTTAAAACTGATGAGGCAAGGCTATTCTAATGATGAAATGGCCACGGTATTAAACTTAAGTAAAAACACGATTAAGACACATGTTAAAACGCTATTCACATCTTTTCAGGTGAAAAATCGTTTAGAATGTGTGCGCTATGCCGAACGTATTAATTTATTTTAATAGATTTGAAGATTTTTCTCATAGAGGTTTAAATTGTGTTGTTATCATTGCTTGATAAAAATATAAACCCAGAAGTTGTTGAAGTTAAACGCTTCAATCTATATATGAAGGAAATGTTGCCACACTTTGTTGGAGGTGTTTTTACTACGTCTCCTTTTATGTATTTTATATTCAAAATGCAGTTTTCTGTAGATGTTACTTTGGCTTGGTTCTCTCTTGATGTTTTTTTTGCGATTAGCGTTAGCGTTATCTATTACTACTTTTATAAAAATTACGAAGCATTTTCTTTTTCAACGTGGAAAAAACTGAGTTATTTTCCTCTAATAATATATAGTTTTTATGTTGCATCTGCACCCTGGTTACTTTTGCAGAGCAATAGCAGTATTTACTTATATACTATGATTGTTATGGCAATATCGTTAACAGGCACAACAGCATATGCCGTTGCTTATTATTTGCCAAAATATATTATATTTCTTACGATTCCTCTATTATCACTGTCAATAAAAGTAGCAGTGATGGATGTTGAAAGTGTAGGTGTTATCTATGCTGTTCTGTTATTTTTATGGGTGTCTTCATTTTCATTTGCTCGTCATATTAACAAGTCACTAATTAATTCAATTAAGCTTGAGTCTGAAACAATTCAGTCTCGTATTGATGCTGAGCGTGCAAATTCAGAAAAATCACAGTTTATTGCTGCTGCCAGTCACGATATTCGTCAACCTTTACAAGCGATAAATTTGTTTGTTAGTACCCTAAAGTCTAAAAATAAAAACACTGAAGATGGCATTTTATTTGAACGACTAGAGGCGAGTGTTGATGGTATGTCGGAATTACTCAACAGCTTGCTCGATGTTTCAAAGTTAGATGCTGAAGTTGTGATGCCTCGGCCTAAGCATTTGGCATTGGACGGGCTATTTAAAAAACTTAAAAATGAATATGAAGATTCTGCAAATGAAAAAAGCCTTAAACTAACGATAGATGCTAATCATTGTGTTGCGTTTTCAGATCCTATTTTGTTAGAAAGAGTGCTGGCAAATATTTTGGCGAATGCGATTCGCTATACTGATTCTGGACATGTTGAAATGATAGCAACGGCTGAATCAGAACATATTAGTATTAGTATTTCTGATACAGGGATCGGCATCCCTACTGAAGAGCAAATAGCTATTTTTGTAGAGTTTTATCAATTAAATAATCCTGAACGCGATCGCAATAAAGGTTTAGGTTTAGGTTTGGCCATTGTTAAGCGTTTGTGTGTATTACAAGATTGGCCTTTACAACTACGCTCTGATACCAATCATGGAAGTTGCTTTACAATACATATTCCGTTGGGAGAAAAGGCCTTAATAAAGCATGTTGAAACTAAAAATATATCAAGAAACCTGCAAGGTGTTGATGTTTTAATTATTGATGATGAAGAAGATATTTGCTTTAGTTTAACTCAGATGTTAGAAAGCTGGGGCTGTAAAGTGTCGGCTTTTGATTCTGCGGATGAAGCTTGTGCTCAGATTAAATTGCTACCTTTGTGGCAACCTAATTTAATCATTTCTGATTATCGTTTACGTGATAATAAAACTGGCATTGATGCTATTAATCAAGTTCAAGATTCTCTAGTGGAGCATGCTGTGGCTCTAGTGATTAGTGGAGATACTGCTCCAGAGAGAATAAAAGAAATAGAGGCGAGTGGTTTAATGATGCTGCATAAGCCAATAAAACCAGTCAAGCTTCGGGCAATAATACATCATAAAATGAAGTATTTGTTTAACGATTAAATCTACTTGGTATGCCTTCAAGCTGACTGCTGTTGCGTAAGGCGTTTCCTGCTGCAATTATTTGATCGTCAAGAGTGACGGTTACATCGTGGAATAAAAATTTAATTTAGTAGCACTTGATATAACTCCATAGTTTCCTTGATTAACGATAATAAATAATCCCCTGAGGGTAATTCAGTTGGGTGATATTTGCGTAATTAACTCAATTTTCGTTGCATGAGCATTCGCAGCTGAGCGGGTTTGACAGGTTTATGGAGAAGTTCATAACCGCTATTGGCGACTTCCTTTAAGCGTGCGGGCTCAGTATCGCCACTTATAATGATTGCAGGCAATACACTATTATTTAAGCGTTTTTTTATTTTGTTTACTGCTTCGACTCCCGTTTTATTATCTCTAAGTCGGTAATCTGCAATAATTAAGTCGGGAATAAATGTTGTTGATTCGATTGTGTGGCAGGCATTGTCTTCCGATTCGGCAGTAATCACTTCACAACCCCATTGGCTTAATAATTCGCTTAAGCTTTCTCTAATACTAATCTCATCGTCAACAATAAGCACTTTTTTAAGGCCAAAGTGACTATGGTTAACTATATTAATTTCTCTATCAACTTGTGCTGGTTTCTCGCATAGTGGGAGTGTAATGCTGAAGCAGCTACCTTCCCCTTTCTTCGATTGTATTTCGAGAGGAATGTCCATCAATATACATAATCCTTTTACGATAGAGAGACCGAGCCCTAGTCCTTTTTTCTTATCTCTTTCAGGGTTACTGAGCTGATAGAACTCTTCAAAAATTTTTATTTTTTCGGACTCTTCTAGACCTAACCCTGTGTCACTAATGTGAATTGATAGGTTCTCTCTGCCTTCAGTGATTGATATTGTTACTCCGCCTTCTTTTGTATAGTTGATAGCGTTTGAGATTAAGTTACTCAATATTCTTTGTAAAAGAACTGCATCGGTATCAGTGTATTTTGTGGTTTCTTGACAGTTCAATGTTAAGTTTTTTTGATTAGCCTGATCTCTAAATTGCTGCGTTAAATTATTTAAAATATCATTTAAATTACAGGGTTTTTTATTAAAAGATAAGGTTTTTGCATCTAGCTTTGATATGTCTAAAATCGAATCGAGTAGTTCGTTCATGCCATCAGTACAGTTTTCTAATTTGGAGAATATCTCTTTGCCTTTGTGTGAGCTTATTTTCGGTTGCAAAGCCGATAAGAAAAAATTCAGTGCTTGTAGTGGTTGTCGAAGGTCGTGGCTTGCAGAGGCTAAAAATCGAGTACGTGAGGCCGCAAATTCTTCCGCTTGATCTTTCTTTTCTGAAAGGTTTTCTGCTAGTTTTTCGTTACGTTTACTCAACCATATGTTTTGCGCATTTCCTCTATGAAAAACGATAGCTATCTGCGTCATGAAAACGAAAAATAATGACAATGATATAACTAATAAATAATAAGGTTCAGGTATCCCAATGCTGTAAGCAATGATGTAAATTGAAAAAACACTAAGGTTATAAATGAGAAAATATTCAAACCAATAGCTACCAATTCCAACTGAACCTGCGGTGAGACCAAAAACGATTATGTTGAGAAAGACAGATGCTTCTGGGTATTGATTGAAATCCATGATGAATACAGTCATGCCCCAAAGACAGCCCGCAATGCAAGAGAGTAGTAGTGATAAATACTCGAATAACTGCGTTTTTTGCTTGCTGTAGTCAGTTTTATACCAAAAGAATGTTAAATAACCTCGCAAGGCCGTGAGTAATAATATTGATAATAGCCAGCCGAATAATAATACATCTGATATTAAAGAATAAAATACGTAGCTTAGAAACAAAGGAAATAATGCTTGTACAATGAGAGTGCTTTTAAATAACCTAAGATAAGACTTTCGATGCTCTGTTTCAATTAGTGCAAGTTCATCACTACTATATTTTGCATTGGTAAATATTTTCATGTGTCTTTAGCTTAAATGTCGAAGAATTCAGATGAGTTACTTTGAATAATAGGTAATAAACCATCTACACATTTCTACAATAGAAATGTGTAGATTAATAGAAATATCTTATCAGATATTGGTTTGCTTGTTGATATTGATTGAAGGTTACTACGACAATAAGCGTAGAGTATCTTCTGCACTGGCATTTGCCTGGCCTTGCACAGCGGTTTGCACCTGCTGCTTAACCTGTTCAATCACCATTTGGCTGACGAGTTCTGCAACATCGGCATCTTCTACCCGACTCCTTGCGGCCAGTGTTTGCTCTTCTTCGTTGGCCAATTGTGTGACGCTGCTATCAATACGATTATTGACAGCGCCTAGTTCCGAGCGGCGCTCTGTGACTTGCTGCTGAAGTGCATCTATATTAGTTAAGTTATCCCCTGAATCGGGATTAGAGAAATCTAATTGTTCTAGCGCTTCTTTAATCGGGTCAGCCGTGACATTGGCGGTGAGAGATACAATATCTCCAGCTTTGTCGCCGAGTTGAAAGCTTGACCCTTGTGCATTATCACTCGTTTGAAATAACTTTTTATCATTAAACGAGCTTTGCTCTAAGACTTGATTAATCTGCTCACTAATTTGAGAGGCTTCTTTGGCAAGGGCTGCACGGTCGGTATCATTAAGAATACCGTTACCTTGTTGTACGGCGAGTTCTTGTAGTCTTTCAATGCCACTGGAAATTTGAGCGAGGGCGCCATCTTCGGTTTCAATAAGCGATTTTGCATCTAGGCCATTACGCTGAGCCTGCTGGTTGCCTGATATTTGGCTAGAGAAGCGGGTAGCGATGGCAAGACCTGCAGGATCGTCTGCAGCACTGTTTATGCGCTTTCCGCTACTGACTTGGCTATACGTTTGGCTGAGTTTATTACCCGTATCGATATAGCTATTACTGGTATTAATGGAAGTCATAGGAATGAACCCTCCGTTAAGGTTTCATTTCATTCTATCCTCTTCTTACGCAGTACTCATTAAAGAGTCTTGTAAGTCATGCAGTGATTGCCTAGGGCGACTTGTTATTGAATAGTTATAGCGGGTTTAGGTAAATTAGTGTGAAGAGTTAACAGGGGTTTGTGAAATCAGCGCATCGTTGATGTGGGTGTTACTGATGCTAGTGTCGTTAATGTTTGTATCGAGAGTATTGTGTAAAAGATAGCGATTAGCTTTATTGTCTTGGATTGCAGATTGCTCGAACCCGTGCCACGCCTGTTGTAGTAATAATTCAGACGCCGAAATCACCTCAACATTTTGTGCGGCCAGTTTAGGGATCTGTTGTGCGAGAAAAGCATGAGACTCTTGATAGGGGTGGCCAATCACAATGGCGCGTCCTGTTTTATGAGCAATTCTAATCGCTTTGTTCCACTGCTTGGTGAGCGCTTTTGTGCTTTTATCGTTATCCAAAAATATATGGCGACGCAGTGCGGGTAATTGGTATTTAACGGCTTGCTGATAAGCAACCGATTTTGGCGACGTGAGGCTGTCGACAAAGAATAAATCCTCTCCTTTAAGGGTTTCCATGACCCATTGCATGGATTGCTTATTTTGAGTTAATTCACTACCCATGTGGTTATTAATGCCTTTAACGTGAGGGATGGAAGCAATGGCCTTTTTCAGTGTGAGTTTAAATTCGGTTTCTGTTAATGCTTTTGTTAATGCCCCCGGGCCTAGTGCTGCTTTAACGGTATTTTCCATCGGTGCATGAAGGATGACATCTTTATGCAAAAGGTTAGCTTTGTTGGCTAGCGTTTTGGCGTGGGGAGTATGTGGCAAAAACGCGAGCGTCAGTGGCGCGTCCAATTCAACCATAGCATTACCTAGGGGGTAGCTATTGCCAATGTCATCGATGATGACGACCAGTTGTGCGCTCACCTGTGCCGTTAATTGATTGCTAGGGTCTTGAGCTTGGGTTAACCCACTCAAGACCATTAGCAGTAAGCATGTTGTGAGGTTATTAATCATGGGTAGGCAAGGCTTGTGCTTCCATGTCGTCTGCCTGAACTTCAGTTGAAGGCTTGATTTGCTTCAGTGCGGGCTTTGCGTGGTGCTGAAACACACTCCAGCCTTTTAGCAGCGTATACGCTTGGTACAGTTGAAAATCTTTGCTTAATAAGTCGTCAGAGACCTGATGATCATTTTCGATGGCCGCTTCGCTATTATCCCCACTATTACCTTCGCTTTCATCGTTACCGTTTGATAGGTGTCCAGATAGGTCGCTTTCTTTGTAGTAGCTTTGTTCGTAAGTTGTGACTTCACTTTGTTCAACAAAAACGTCTGGGTGAATGCCTTGCGCTTGTATCGAGCGCCCCTTTGGCGTGAAATAACGGGCGGTGGTTAGCTTAATCGCTTTGTCGCCGCCAATTGGCAGCACACTTTGCACAGAGCCTTTACCAAACGACTGCGTGCCCACAATCACTGCGCGCTTATGATCTTGTAGGGCACCAGCAACAATTTCAGACGCGGAAGCAGAGCCACCGTTAATTAATACAATTAACGGAATATCTTCGGCAATGGTTTCTTCGCTCGCAGAGTAGCGGAAGTCAGACTCTGCAATGCGACCTTCGGTATAGACGATAAGGCCCGTATTCAAAAATGCGTCAGAGACTTCAACCGCAGCATCTAAAACGCCGCCAGGGTTATTACGTAAATCTAAAATTAAGCCATTAAATTGCTCATTATTGTCTTTGGCAACGGTTTGCAGTTTAGCAATGGCCTCAATCAGTTCGCGGCCACTTTTATCTTGGAACTGAGTAATACGAAGATAACCAATGCCGTCACCTAGGCTTTCACCACGAACACTCGCGACTTTAATTTCTGCGCGGGTAACCGTGAAGTCTAATAGCTCTGGTTCTCCGGCGCGACGAATGGTGAGTTCAATATCGGTGCCGGGTTCGCCCCGCATTTTATCAATGGCATTGGTGAGTGACATTTCACGCACGGGTTCGCCATCAAGGGAGACAATTAAATCTCCCGATTTAATGCCGGCTTTTTTCGCAGGGGTATCATCAATCGGGGTAACGACTTTGATTAATCCATCTTCAATGCCGACTTCAATGCCTAAGCCGCCAAACTTACCCGTGGTATGTTCTTGCAGTTCGCTAAAATCTTCAGGTAATAAATAATCAGAGTGAGGGTCGAGGTTGCTTAGCATGCCATCAATAGCGTATTGCAACAGAGTTTTATCATCGACAGGTTCGACATACGAACTACGAATGCGGTCGAAAATTTCAGTAAAATTACGCAGTTCGTGCAGAGGCAATTGGCTTTCTTGAACGGCCGAAATATCTGAAGTTTCAGGTTCTTCTGTGGCGAGTACGTGAGCCGATAATAACTGGCTGCCGATTAATAAGGCACTATAAGCGACGTATTTGAACATTCTAATTCCCATATAAATGTATTTCCCTTGCCTGTTTTTTATTGACGCTATCGTTTAAGCCAAGCCGCAGGATCTTGTGGTTTACCATTGTGTCTGATTTCAAAATACAAGCGAGGTTCCTTAAAACCACCAGAGCTGCCTAAGGTAGCAATATTTTCGCCCTGATACACCCAATCGCCGACAGATTTTAATAGGCTTTGATTGCGTGCGTACAAACTTAAATACCCATCACCGTGATCAACGATCAATAATAGCCCAAATCCTCGTAGCCAGTCGCTAAAGACAATGCGGCCATGATGAATAGCGGTAATGGCTGAGCCTTCGTAGCCTTTCATTAACCAGCCCTGCCACTTGCTGCGTGCTTGTGCATTATTATTGCCGAAGGCTTTAACGATGCTGCCTTTAGTCGGTCTAGGAAGCTTGCCTTTTAATGAGCGAATGGGGCGGGCATCGTTTTTGCGCACGCTGTTATCAAGCAGGGTCGCCACTTCGGTAATCAGTTGCTGTAAGCGCTTTTGATCTTTTTGCTTTTGGCTTAAATCATTGCTTTTTTGCTGGCGTTGAAGCTCTAAGCTGGCCAGTAATTTCTTATGCTGCTTCTTTTCGTTATTCAGCTGTTTGTTTTTCTTAAGCAGCGAATTCTCTGTTTTAATTAATTGGTTTTGCTGAGCTAAAATTTCATTTTCGATATTGTTTAAGCGTTTCAAATTGACGATCAGTGTTTGAATGCTTTCCATTCGCGCTTTATTGAAATACTCGTAGTACTTCAACATGCGGCTAATTTGCTGGGGGTCGTCTTGATTGAGTAACACTTTAATCGAGCCCTGATTGCCGAGCTTTTGAGCGCCGGTAAGCTGTTTGGCAAGTTGCTGCTTTTGCTCAGATTTAAGGAAGCGGAGCTGGCTTTGCTCCGCTTTCAGCTTTTTTAGGCGGGCGCGCTCTGTATTTAATTGAGAGCGGATATTGTTGATTTTTTTAGTGGTTGCACCAATGTTTTCATCGGATTTTCGTAACGCTTCGCTGAGTTTGTCGTGTTCGGATTCTGTCTCTTTTAACCAAGACTGCAGCTTTTTAATCTCTTCTTGCAGCTTGGCAAGGTCTGCCTGTTCATCGGCCATGCTGACTTGCGTCAGCGAACTAATAAAGAGGCAAAAAAGAAAGAAAATCCGGATCATGTTATCGACTCGATCTATTTGTTGATAAGGTTAGAACCCGACATTTCAGTCGGCTGCTCTAGATTCATCATGGCTAATAGTGTTGGCGATACATCACATAGGCTGCCTGCTTTAATCGTGCGGCCATCGTTATTAGCGTGCACATAAACCAGGTCAACCGGGCCTGTGGTA
Source organism: uncultured Gammaproteobacteria bacterium (assembly GCA_963851095.1). GTDB lineage: Bacteria > Pseudomonadota > Gammaproteobacteria > Pseudomonadales > Oceanobacteraceae > Oleispira. The sequence continues at coordinate 116,990 of CAWKOX010000013.1, forward strand.
TGAGACGTTAATGGGCCACCCGTTTCGGGGTTGATCATTTGCTCGGCATTGCCGTGATCCGCGGTGATTAAACACTCACCATTTACTTCTAAAATGGCATCGGTGATGCGCTTCAAGCATTCATCAATACACTCGGCCGCTTTGACCGCCGCAGAATAAACACCGGTATGTCCTACCATATCACCGTTGGCGTAGTTACAAACGATTAAGTCGTGCTTGCCACTTTTAATCGCCGCGACTAATTTGTCGGTTAGCTCAGGGGCGTTCATTTCAGGCTGTAGATCGTAAGTTGCTACATCTGGAGAAGGTACAAGAATGCGTTCTTCACCGGGGTATAAATCTTCACGGCCGCCCGAGAAGAAGAAGGTTACGTGAGCGTATTTTTCAGTTTCGGCAATGCGTAATTGGGTTAAACCTAAATCAGACACGTATTCGCCAATACCATTAACCAAAGAAGCAGGTGGATAAGCACAGCTTGCGGGAATGTCGGCAGCGTACTCTGTTAACATTACATAATCGGCTAGCTTAGGAATAACATTACGCTCGAAACCAGTGAAGTCAGGTTCAACAAAAGCGCGGGTGATTTCACGGGCGCGGTCAGGGCGGAAGTTCATAAAGATGATGCTATCGCCATCTTCAACTTTTCCACCTTCGCCGATGACGGTAGCACCAACAAATTCATCGTCTTCATCACGGGCATAAGCCGCTTCTAGCGCGGCAATGCCGGTGTCTGCATGGTTTGCTGCTTTTGCCTCAGTCATCGCAACATAAGCAGGTTCAATGCGTTCCCAGCGGTTGTCACGGTCCATGGCGTAATAACGCCCGGTTAGAGTAGCGATGGAACCTGTGCCTAATTCGTCTAATTTGGCTTGTAGGGCTTTAATAGAGGGCTCTGCGCTGCGCGGTGGAACGTCGCGGCCATCTAGAATACCGTGTACGTATAATTTTGTGATACCACGCTTAACGGCCATTTCGCAGGCTGCAAAGATTTGCTCTTCATGACTGTGTACGCCACCCGGAGACAATAGACCCGCAAGGTGAACGGCACCGCCATTGGCTTTTGCTTTATCGATAGCGTTGCATAATACGGCATTATTAAAGAACTCGCCGTCGGCCACGTCTTTATTAATACGGGTAAAGTTTTGATAAACGATGCGGCCCGCCCCTAAGTTCATGTGGCCCACTTCAGAGTTGCCCATTTGTCCTTCTGGTAAACCTACCGCATTCCCCGACGTTTGTAACAAAGCGTTTGGGTATGTTTTCAACAGTGCATCCCAGTTTGGGGTGTGTGCATTGGCGATAGCATTATGTTCGGATTCTTCTCCATGGCCCCAGCCATCAAGAATGATTAGTGCAGTCGGTGTGCGGGTCTGGCTCATAATAGGAATAGCTCTATCTAATCGCTGAGCAATAGCCCAACGATAAATTAACGTGAGTAAGCAAAAAATATTGTGCCTATTCTAGCGAATCTGTGGCCTTGCGTCATTTTCTATTCTTTTTCGCGCTTCGGCTGGTTATACTGCGGCCTTGATCCTCTTATCAGTCAACCAAATAGGCAGTAAACAGGTTATGGAACAAGTTTTCGACTTTATCAACAATAATTGGATGTTAGCCAGTGTATGGGGCGTATTTTTAGCAGCCTTCTTATGGGATAACAACCAGCGAAGTGGTACGAGCATTAGTACGGCGCAAGCGACTCAGATGATCAACAAGCAAGATGCCGTTGTTTTGGATATTCGTGATAAGAAAGATTTTGATGCGGGTCACTTAGCCAATGCGATCAATATTCCTTACGCGTCGTTGACTGAGCGCATGGCAGAACTTGAATCTTCGAAAGAACACCCCATTGTATTAGTATGCAAGTCTGGCCAAAGTGTTGGGATGGCGGGTAAAACGTTGAAGCAGAAGGGTTTCCAAGTATTCCGCTTAAGCGGCGGTATGATGGAATGGGGTAATCAAAACCTTCCTGTAGTAACTAAATAATCGATCTGAGATCAATTAATCGTTACGAGATTACAGATATAATGGTCGCCAATAATGGGGCTAATACATTTACAAAGCATAGCCAGAAGGTTGTGCTGATACAACAAATAATAAAATTAAGGACATATCATGGCTGATCAAGAACAAGCAAAAGAGCAAGCACAAGAACAGGGTCAATTTTCTCTACAGCGTTTTTACGTAAAAGATTCATCGTTCGAATCTCCAAATGCTCCAGAGTCATTCCAAAAGCAGTGGAAGCCAGAAGTTAAGCTAGATTTAAATAGCCGCTCTCGCAAGTTGGCTGACGATACTTATGAAGTAGACGTTAAAGTAACAGCAACTGCAGAGAATGATGGCGAAACAGCTTTCTTAGTAGAAGTAGTTTTAGGCGGTATTTTCCATATTAAAGGTATTGAAGGCGAACAGCTTAAGCACATGTTAGGTGCATTCTGCCCGAATATCTTATTCCCATACGTTCGTGAAACAATCGACCAGTTGGTCATTAAAGGTAGCTTCCCAGCCTTGATGCTAGCGCCGATTAACTTCGAAGCCTTGTATCAGCAAGCTCAAGCTCAGCAAGCACCTGCTGCTGAAGAGACTGTTCAGTAATAGGGTTGTAATATAGAGCTTCACTGCTGATTTATTACGCTTAATAAAAAACCGAAGACATGCTTGTAATTTAATGCATGAATTCGGTTTTTTTATGCCTGTTGCTTGAAGGCTACTGGTAAGTTAGACGTGAGAAGTTACTAACTCCCACCCGCATAGCCATTCTGGCGCCACGCTTCAAAAATCATCACGGCAACGGTATTCGATAAATTCATACTGCGGCTGCTCTCTTTCATTGGCAGACGTAACCACTGCTCAAACGGAATACTTTCACGTACATCTTCTGGTAAACCGCGAGTTTCTGGGCCAAACATCAAAAAATCACCGTCTTTAAACTGTGCTTCTGAGTGAGTCGTTTTGCCTTTGGTCGTTAGAGCGTAAATTGTTTCTGGTTTTTCTTTCTCTAAAAAGTCGGTGTAGTTTTCATGAATGCGCACATTCGCCCATTCATGGTAATCCAGCCCTGCACGGCGCAGTGCTTTTTCTTCCATATCAAAACCCAGCGGTTTGATCAGGTGCAGCTGGCAGCCAGTATTAGCACATAGGCGAATGATGTTGCCTGTGTTTGGTGGTATTTCTGGTTCAAATAAAACGATGTTAAACATGATGACTCCTCAGTAATGGCTGATTATAGAAAGCTGGTGGGCAATTGAAAGCGGTATTGATGGTAAATCCTCTATTTATTAACTGAACACTTATTTATTTACAGGTATTTGTTATTTAGACATGAGTCTTCAGCGCATTTTGTTATTTCTCTACTAAACTTGAATCAGAGTTATTAAAGATTTAAATCGATATAGGAGTTGGTGGGTGAAATTTCGCTGGCCATTTAACAATATAAAAACCAAGCATTGGGTAGGCATTAACCTGTCGGCTTTAGCCCCCAGCGCCGTCATCTATTCTGATGAAGGGGTTGTTGATGCGGTTGCTTATGATCAAGAGCAAGGAATTGAGGCTCTAGCGTCGTGGATTAAGAAATACGTCAGCCATGAAATGCCTACGGTACTTGTTTTGGATGACGATGATTATGAGCTGTTATTGGCAGAAGCCCCTGATGTACCAGATGAAGAATTAACGGCTGCGATTGAATTTCAGAATTGGTGACTTATTAGCTCAGCCTATTACCGAAACGGCCATTCAAGCGATTCGTTTACCTGCAGATGCTTATCGTGGCCGAATGTCGATGGCACATGTAATTGCGAGCAAAAACGAAACCATAAGCGCTAGAGTGCAGTGGGCGAAGGACTTACACCTATCGATTGAGATGATTACGGTTCCAGAGATAAGTTTATTGAATGTGTTGGCTGCCAGCTCGGTAGGTCAAGGCATTGCGTTATTAAAATTAGGGCCTAAACACGGCACTATACGCTTATATCAGGCAGGCGCTTTATACCTAACAAGAACCATTGAGGTGGGTATTGAGGCTTTAGATATACAGCATATTGAAGAGACCCCAGAAAAAACTGTAAATACTGGGCTTAATGAACATAGCGATGATGCAAAGCGCAATGAAATTAACTTGGAAGAAATGATTGTCGAAGATGAGATGGACTCTGATTTTATATTAACCGATGACGTTGAAATATCTGAGTTACAGCTCGAAGAAGGCACCGAACAGGATTTAGTCATAAATGAGCAGGAGTATGTTGGGTTTGCTCCAAAGGCCAAGGTAAATGAACAGCAAGTTCAAAGTTTAGTTTTGGAAGTTCAGCGGTCATTAGATTACTACGAGAGTCAGCTGGGAATGGGGCAAATCACTCAGTTATGGTTAATGAGTGGGAATGTAGATTTAACGCATTTAGTCGATGCGATGCAGCCAGCATTAACCGCTAATGTTGAGCAACCTAATATATTAGAAAAATTGAAGCATGCAGATATAAACATTGCAGATAGTATTGAAGAAATGAACAGCACTGTTACGGCCTTAGGAGGAGCGTTAGCCTATGTTGCCAATTAAACACAGTATTAACCTTTATCTCCCTCGGTTTCAGCCACCGAAACTCTCACCTGAAATTTTACTATTTGGGAAGGTTGGTTTAATTACTCTGGTTAGCCTCATGGGGATTTCGACAGCGATGTTTATATTTCAAACGTATTCATCAAATCATGTCGCGCAACTACACCAAGAACAAGAATTATTAAATAATCAAATTAATAAGCTTTCAGAGCAATTTCCTAAAATTAGCATTGATGGCAATCTTCAAGAAAAGATTAATAAAGAAAAGGAGTTAATCCAGAGAAAAAAAAGAGCCATTACGTTTTTACGGCAAGATTCTATTAGTGGAAAAAGCAGTTTTACGGCGTTAGTCGAACAGCTGTCTCAGCAAAGAGTGAATGGCATTTGGTTGTCGAAAATTGAAATCATTAATCAAGGGCGGGATGTACAGCTAACCGGCTTTGCTAAGACTCCGGATAAGGTATCGCATTATATTATGGGGCTTGGTTCTAAAGATGCTTACAAGGGTAAATCTTTCAAACAGATAAACATTACAAAGAACGATACGCCATGGAGCGAGTTCTTTTTATCAACCCAAAAACAGCGTCGTGATGAAAGCGCTCCAGAACAAGCTTTGTCCTTAGGAAGAAACTTATGACTTGGTGGCAAAAAAAGCCTTTTATAGAGGCGATCACCGCTTATGAAAAGATCTCGGCGAGAGAGCAAAAAATAGTTTTATCGACATTTGTGGTGGTATTGAGTCTGCTTGGTTACATGTTGATGATAGAGCCTTTAGTTTTAAACAGTATTCAGTTGATAGAAGAAGAAAGTCAGCTAGTTAGAACTAATACTCTATTAACTGAGCAAATAGAGAAAACAAAGAATAGAGAGACAGATAATCCAAACCTTGCATTAGAGGTGCAGTTAAAAAAATTACTGGAGGAAAGCCAGGCTTCGCAGAATAAGATTGATTTATTAACACAGTCTTTAGTCGCCCCTAGGCAGATGGTGGGGCTGTTAGAGAAAGTATTAACTCAAGATAAACAGTTAAAGCTTATATCGTTGAGTAACTTACCTGAAGAGGCGATGAGTATTGAAGGGAGAAATCTGACAAATGCATCAGGTGCTTCGGATGCTTTAGATAATGATACGGACAATAACGAGGCTTTGATTTATCGCCATACCTTTGAGATAGAACTAGAAGCGACGTATGACAGTGCTGTTTCATATTTAAAGCGACTTGATAGTTTGCCCTGGCAACTGTTTTGGCAAGATCTAAGGTATGAAAGCACGGTATATCCGAAAGGCAGATTAAGTCTTCGAGTATATACATTAAGCATGAGTCAGGAGGTGCTAGGTGTATAAATTAATAGTGCTGCTGTTTCTTTTTTTGTCTACATCGTTTACGCAGGTTTTTGCTCAAGATCCAATGAAACCACCCGGTTGGATGAGTCGAAGTGTTGAGCGAACGTCGACAATGCCAAGGTTAGATTTACAGCAAATTTTAAAGTCCGAGAATCGTAAGCTTGCAATCATCAACGATACATTAGTCGTAGAAGACCAAATAATTGCTGGTGCTAAAGTTATCGAAATCACTGATTCAACGGTCAAGATTAAGTACAAGGGGCGTAGCATTGTTTTGACTATGACCACTTCGACGAAGGAATATAATCGTGAAAAATAGAGCATTAACTATTTTGGTTTTGTCGTTTGTAATGGCTTCGTGCGCTACAAACAATCAAACTAAAGAAGCCCCAGAAACCGATGAACCCTTATTGGTTTGGCATGAGAAAGATGTGGCAGAACGTTCTGAAAATGACGAGCAGGCATTTATAGAACAGCTGCTTCCGCCGGAGCCTGAACTGATCGTGGAGGAAGGTCGATTCGATATTTCTGCCAAGAATACAGAAATTAAATCGTTCTTGATGAGCCTTGTTCATGGTACTGATTTTAATATGATTCTTCATGAAGGACTTGAAGGTTCTGTAACGTTTAATCTAAAAAACGTCACAATTCTAGAAGCTCTAGAAGCCGTAAGAGATGTTTATGGCTATGACTATGCCATTTCTAGCTATGGTATACAGGTATATCCGCGCACAGTACAAACGCGCATTTTTCCTATCAATTACTTAAATGTTAGCCGTTCAGGTTCATCAGGTATGTGGGTCAGCAGTGGCCAGGTTACCTCAAGTGAAACCAGTGATAATTCAGAGGGTTCCAATTCTACCTCTTCTTCCACGTCTGCTATTAATTCAACGCAAGTAAATACCAGTTCTAATACTGATTTTTGGGGGCAGTTGAGGATTACTTTGAATATGATGATTCAAGGTAAAACTGATGCCACAATTGTTGTTGATCCGCAATCAGGAATGGTGATTGTTAAAGGAATGCCAAGCACTATTAGAGATATTGAAACCTTTTTAGAAAGAGCCGAGCTGAGTGTCGGTAAGCAGGTTTTAATAGAAGCAAAAATACTTGAAGTTTCATTAAATGATGGGTTTCAGTCAGGAATTCAATGGAATACTTTTGGCGCAGGACGAAAGGGGACTATCGATACGACGACAAGGGATACTGTGGGTTCAATGGCATCAGAGTTATTAACAAACGCTGATAATATTGGTGGGGTTTTTAATATTAATATGAATTATGACGATTTTTCTGGTGTGATTCAGCTATTAGAAACACAGGGTACTGTCAAAGTATTATCAAGCCCCAGAATCGCAACGGTTAATAACCAGAAGGCCGTGATCAAAGTCGGCAACGATGAATATTTTGTAACAGAAATTAAATCGCCAACGACGAGTACGGGAAGCAGTACGACGAGCTTTCCTGAAGTCATATTCACCCCGTTCTTCTCTGGTATTGCATTGGATGTAACACCCCAGATAAGCGAAGGTGAGGATGTTATTTTGCACGTACACCCAACGATTACCGAAGTGAGTGAACGTCTAAAAAGTGTAGAACTCAGCACAGGAAATCTAACCGTGCCTTTAGCGTTTAGTACGGTTCGAGAAACAGACTCTATCATTCGTGCTAAAAGTGGTCAGGTTGTTGTTATTGGTGGCCTGATGCAGAATCAAAAAAGAACAACTTCATCGGGTATTCCCTATCTGAGAGACCTTCCGGTTATAGGTACTCTTTTTGGTCAAAATAGAGAAACAATAGTTCAAAGTGAGTTAGTGATTTTGATCCAGCCTAGAGTCGTTGATAGCCGCTTCCACTACGAAGAAATGGAGCGTATTAATGACCGCTTTTCTGGGCTAAATTCAGGGCGAAAATTATGACAATGGCGCCTCTTAATATAATTTCTAGCTTTCAAAATTACTATGGTTTTAACCAGCCGCCTTTTTCATTGGCGCCTAATACCGATTTCTATGTGGAAATCAAACCACAGTTAGAATGCTTCAATGTATTAAGTTATGCACTTCAGGCTGGTGAAGGTTTTATTAAAATTACCGGCGAAGTGGGTACGGGTAAAACACTGCTATGTCGACGTTTATTAAATAGCTTGCAAGAAGAAGATATTGTTTCGGTTTATATTCCAAACCCAGCATTATCACCTGAAGCGCTATGGCGTGCTATTGGGCATGAGCTGAGTCTTGAAATGCAAAATGTCGATATTCATCAAGTACAAGATAAGATTCAAAAGCGATTATTAACGCTAGCACAGCAAGGGCGTCCTGTTGTTCTAGTGGTTGATGAGGCGCAGTGTCTCCCTGAAGATAGCTTGGAAGCTTTGCGTTTAATTTCAAACCTAGAGGCGGAAAGCCGTAGCTTAATTCAGATCGTATTGTTTGGGCAGCCGGAGCTTAATACGCTGTTAGCTCAGCATCGGTTTCGTCAATTAAAACAGCGTATTACTTACAGTGCTGAATTGAATCCTATGGATGATGCTAGCCTGCAGCATTATATACAGCAGCGAATGGTGATGGCGGGTTATCGGGGTATGCCATTGTTCGAGAAAAAAGCCTTGAAGCTGATGGTGAAGGCAACGGAAGGGATTCCCCGGTTGATTAATATCATTGCACAAAAGGCATTGCTTTGCGCCTTTGGTGGCGGCGAGGCTCATGTTTCAGAAGCGCATGTTCGCGCGGCGGTGAATGATACCGAGGGAGCCAAGGCGATAAGTAATAAAACCCTATATTGGCGAGAATTGATGCTCATCACTCTTTTAGTTTCCTGGGTGGCGATTTATGAGTTTAGTTAATGATGTTTTACGCCAATTAGAAACTAATAACTCGCAGCCTTACAAAGGAATGCCGCTGCAACCGTTAATGGCAACAGAGACGGTAGAAAGAAATAAGTGGATACATTTTTCTTTTCTCGCGCTGATTGTATTTTTGTTAATTATTATTTCTGTGCAAGTATTTTATAAAAATTCAGCATTACTTGAAGTGAGCGGCTATGATGTTGTTGCTCCCGCGGAAACAAAAAGTAATGCTTCTGAGCTAACAAAAACTATTGCCCCCGAACTTACAAGAATCGTTGTCCCTGAAATAACTCACACTATGGCACCGGTATTAAAAGCATCTTCTATGAAAAGCGAGCTGCCTGAAACCTTGCCCAATGCTGCCCCCATGGTTTCACCAGAACAGTGGGTAGAAAATACAGAACCCTTAGTATCTGATTTTTTACAGCATGAGACTGCTGCACATAAACTTTTAAAGCAAGAATCTGTAAATAAAGAATCTGTAAATAAAGAATCTGTAAATAAAGAACCTGTGCAGCATGAAGTGTTAAATCAAATATCAACAATCTCTGTCGATAATTCATTGTCGGAAGAAGCCAATATCACCACGGTTAAAAATACCGGTTTTAAACATTATCAGCTGGCATTAAGAGCTTATAAACAAAAATACAGCGAAGTTGCTTTAACGTGGATAAATCTAGCGCTGAGTGAAGAGCCTAAAGAAGAGTATCTCAGGTTAAAAGTAAGAATTCTTATGCAGCAAGGACTCGGTAATGAAATTTATACACTCGCGACCGAGCAGGCTAATAATACAAGTTTAAGTTGGTTCGAACTGATCGCACCTAGCTTACAAATGTACTCTTTTTATGAGCTCTCTAATAGATATTATGCTGAGTTAATTAAGCAACAACCTAATGAAACTAAGTGGCAACTCGCCATGGCGCTAAATTATTCTAAGCTCGGAAAAAAGGATAAAACAATCGCAATGTATCAAAACTTGCTTACATCAACGTTATTAACCTATCGACAAAAAAAATGGATCACTTCGCGTTTAGAAAAAATGAATCCGAGTGAGGTTGCTATATATGAATAATAAGGCCGATGCTCAAAAGAAAGTTCGCATAGGCGACCTATTAGTAGAGAAGGGTTTTATAACCGATGCACAATTAATGGATGCATTGGCGGAGCAGAAACGTACCGGTAAAAAAATCGGTAAGGTATTAACGGACCTTGAGTTTGTATCAGAAGAAGCCTTATTGACCTGTTTGTCTGACTATTTTCATTATCCTTATGTCGATCTTAATCGCTATCGTGTTGTCGCAGATGTCGTAAGAATACTGCCAGAAACTTATGCTAGGCGTTATCGCTGTATCGTTTTAGCCGAGCAGCCAGATGGTGTGCTTGTGGGCATGTCAGACCCTACTGATTTGATGGTCATTGATGATTTGCAGCGACAGTTAAAGCGCCCAGTATTGCCTGCTTTTATATCAGAAGAAAATCTATTACCGACACTAGATAGTATTTATCGTCGTCAGGATGAAATTGCGTCAATTGCCGGGGAATTAGAAGGTGAATTATCGGAAAGTGATTTTGATATCACTGAACTAGCTTCTAGCAGCGACAGTAGTGAAGCTCCTGTTGTTCGGTTATTACAAAGTATTTTTGAAGATGCCGTACAGGTAAAGGCGTCTGATATTCATATTGAACCGGAAGAATCACAGCTTAGAATTCGGATGAGAATTGATGGCGATCTGCAAGAACAAGTAATGAAAGAGCGCAGAATTGCATCCGCTCTGGTATCGCGTTTAAAAATCATGTCGGGTCTGGATATTTCAGAAAAACGAATTCCGCAAGATGGTCGCTTTAATATTCGTGTAAAAAATAAAAGTATTGATGTACGTTTATCGACGATGCCGGTTCAGTTTGGCGAGTCGGTCGTTATGCGCTTATTAGATCAAAGTGGCGGCATACTCGACTTGGAATCTCTGGGCATGCCTACAGATATTCAAGAGCGGTTCAAGTATTTAATAGAACGCCCTCATGGAATGGTACTGGTAACAGGGCCAACAGGGAGTGGTAAAACAACAACGCTCTATGGCGCACTTACTTTATTGAATACAACCGAAAGAAAAATTATTACCGCCGAAGATCCTATCGAATACCGTTTACCTCGGATTAATCAGGTTCAAGTCAACCCGAAAGTAGGGCTGGAGTTTTCTACCGTATTGCGTGCGGCCTTACGACAAGATCCCGATGTTATTTTAGTGGGTGAAATGCGTGACCATGAAACTGCAGAGATAGGTTTGAGAGCCGCAATGACGGGTCACATGGTGCTATCAACACTTCATACCAATGATTCGGTTTCGACAGCCATGCGCTTATTGGATATGGGGATTGATAATTATCTAGTCGCTTCTTCACTACGAGCCGTTATGGCGCAGCGACTGGTTAAGCGTTTATGCGATCATTGCCAAGAAAGTTATGACGCAGATGACCAAGAACGCGCTTGGTTAATGTCTATGGATGAAGACTCTTTGTTAGCCAGCTATAAGAAAGGGCGGGGTTGTCATCAGTGTAATAATACCGGCTATAGCGGTCGAATTGGTATTTATGAATTATTAGAAATGGATGAGGCTATGATTGCCGCATTACGTCGTAACTCGGCCGATGATTTTGCCGCGGCTGCAAAAGCACATCCAAGATTCAGACCCTTGGCATTGTGTGCTCTAGATTATGCTCGTGCAGGTATTACTTCCTTAGATGAAGTATTCCGTGTTAGTGCTAGCTTAGGCGACGGAGGCTGATATGCCCACTTTTGAATATGTTGGTCGTAGCAGTGATGGGCAGCAAGTGAATGGCCAAGTTGAAGCGGCTAATCATTCGGCTGCAATGAGTGAGCTACAGTTAAAGAAAATTGTGCTGACAAGCTTGGCAGAGAAAACATTAGAATCAAAAGGTATTGAGTTTTCTTTTGCCCTTAAAAAGAAAATTACTTTAGATGATCAGGTGTTATTAACACGCCAGTTATATGCATTAACGAAAGCGGGCATTCCTATTATCCGGGCACTCAATGGGTTAGCTGAATCGAGTGACAATGTACGCTTGGCTGAAGTTCTAAATACCATTGCTGATTACTTAGTTTCAGGCTCTGAGCTGGCAACGGCATTTCGCCAATTCCCTAAAATTTTCTCTCCCATTTTTGTCAGTATGATTCATGTGGGTGAAAATACTGGTCGCCTCGATTTAGCTTTTCAAAAATTAACGGCGCACTTAGAGCTCGAACGTGAAACGAAGAAAAGAATTAAGTCCGCTACTCGCTACCCCATATTTGTTATGTCGGCTATGTTTTTAGCGATAACCGTTATTAACATTCTGGTGATTCCCAGTTTTTCCAGTGTGTTTGAAAAGTTGGGGGCTGACCTGCCAATTACGACTCGCATACTGGTAGCATCATCAGAATTCACGATTAATTATTGGTGGGTGATGCTAATTGTGGTCATCGGTTCGGTTGTTGCGTGGCGTCGCTATGTCAAAACACCTGAAGGGCTACTTTGGTGGGATACCAAAAAATTGAACTTGCCTTTGTTTGGCTCTCTTTTTAAGCGAATTGCGTTATCCAGATTTTCTCGATCGTTTGCCATGATGCTTTCTTCTGGGGTACCCATTTTGAAAGGGCTTTCTATTGTTGCAGAAAGTGTGGGTAATAAATCAATCGGTACTGCAATAGAAGATATGTATCGCGGTGTTGAGCGAGGAGAGCGATTAACCAGTACGGCAGCAGCAACCGGCCTGTTCACTCCCTTGGTTTTACAAATGATGTCGGTAGGCGAAGAAACAGGTTCAATTGATACTTTATTAAATGATGTTGCCGATTTTTATGAAGAAGAAATCGATTATGAGTTGAAACAGCTCGCGGATTCTATTGAGCCTATTTTGTTAGTCTTTTTAGGCATATTAGTTCTGATCTTAGCGCTTGGTGTATTCTTACCCATATGGGAGCTCAGTGGTGCCATGGGTGTGAAATAGTGACTAACAAGAAAATTGTGTCTATTCGTAACTGCAGAAGGAAAAATTCAATATCTTTGACTAGAATTTATAGTAATAGAAGTATTTCAGCATACGGCTTTAGTCTTCTAGAGCTCATGATTACAGTATTTATTATTGCTGTTTTAATAGCTGTGTTTATTCCTAATATTAATAGTATGCAGGGTAAAGGGCATCAAAGAAACGTACAGCTAACCGCCAGCAATTTACAGTTAGCGGTTAATTTAACGCACAGTCTTTGGATGACTAAAGGAATAAAAAAATCGCAATCCTTACTGAAAATTGACGGTGACCAGCCGTTATTAATGAATCAACTAGGATGGCCGATAGATGTTTTAGCTACGGATGCTTTAGGTATAGATGTTTCAAACCCCGAGGGTTTAGAAGAAGATGTATCCGGTAAAGAAAAAAATAATACGCAACTAGGTTCGAATAGCGCTAGTTGTAAAAGGCTATGGATTGCTTTGTTAAAAGATTCGGCGCCAACAGTTGGGCTGGAAGTTGAGCTTGATAATAAGAAGGCGAGTCATCGTGATTCACATTATTCAGCTCAATTAGAAAACGGTATCTGCCGTTATCGCTATCGTCTAAATCAGGATGGTCTGCGAATACATTATGACCTGGCAACAGGCCAAGTTATTACCTTATTTTGATGACTTTTAAAAAATTAAAAGTAGGAGCGATTGATGAAACAATTAAATAAACAAGCGGGCTTTACGCTGATTGAGCTGATCATGGTGATCGTGATCTTAGGGGTACTCTCTGCTTTTGCATTACCACGATTTGCAGACTTAGGGGGCAATGCTAGAACGGCGAGTATTAATGGCTTGGCTGGAACGATTAAAGCTGCTGCTAATATTGCTCATGCGCAAGCTCTTGTTGATGCTGGTGCTCATGATGATTCTGTTTCGCTAGAAGGGCAGGCCATTACAATGACCCAGTTTTATCCAACGCCTGACGCAGATGGTATTGGTCAGGCAGCTCAAGTCAGTTCTAGTGCCACGGGTGCTGGTACTGATTATATAGGAGTCGAGGCCGCGACTACTGTCACATACTCTTTGCAAACAAACTGTCAGGTTGTTTATACGGCAGCAACTACGAGCACACCAACGATTACTGCGACTGTCTCTGGGTGCTAAGTATCTGCTCATAGAATGAAAACTACCCAACAAGGTTTTACTCTAATAGAACTCATTACAGTAATCATCTTGCTGGGTATTCTCTCAGCTTTTGCGATTAGTCGCTTTCCTTCTTCACAAAGTTTTTCAACGACTGTCATTGTGAACCAACTCATTGCTTCAGCTCGGCTGGCGCAGCAAACAGCACTCTCACGATCATCTGTTCTTAGTACGGGCCATACACAGCTTAATGTCACGGGAACTTCAGGAAGTTGGCAGTTAGTTGTTACGTCTGGGCCGATCACTTATGAGGCCGAAGTTGGGCGCGACGATGAGCAAGTTCGATTTGGCACAGACTTTACTTCAAGTTGCTCGACCTTATCGTCTTCAGCATTAACAGTAACCTTTGATGGTAATGGTAACCGCGTTCCCGCCCAAAACTTACGAGTCTGTATTGACTCTAATGTGGATAGAGAACTTTGTATTAGTTCATCAGGATATATTTATGAAGGAAGTTGCACACTCTAGCGCTCTGCATCTGAACTCAAAAATGTACCGCTCAGATAATAACGGCTTGAACATTCAGCGCTCAAACATTCAGCGCGTAAAAGGTTTCAGTTTGATCGAGCTGGTGATAACCATTGTTGTCTTAGGCATTGCCTTAAGTGCATTGTCGACCAGTTTATTTACGGGCGTCGGTAGAAGTGCTGATCCCATGTGGCAAAGTAAAGCGACTCAGTTATCACAGGCCTATCTCGATGAAATGCTATCTATGCGCTATCAAGAAAATTCTCCATTAGGCGGTGGGGGGGTGGGAAATTGCAGCATCGCCGGAGCGGAAACCGGAGAATCAAGCCGTAGCTTATTTGATGATGTGGATGATTATAATGGCCTAACAGAAACGGCCACCTTTTTAGATGGCACTACAACGTCGAGTTATAGCGGCTATAGTATCAGCATTGTTGTATCGTGTGACGACCATTTGGGTGCAAGTTCTACGAATACTAAACTTATTACCCTAACGGTTACGACACCCACTAACCAAAGCCTGGTATTTGCAGCGATGCGGGCGGATTTATGATTAAAAAAGTGGTGAGGGGTTTTACGCTAATAGAGCTGGTGATGGTGATCGTTGTATTGGGAATTCTTGCAGCGGGCAGCGTTAAGTTTATTGCTTTTTCGGCTCAAGGCTTGGTTGATACTACCGAGCGACAAGCATTAGCCAGTAGTGCAACGATTGCTGTAGAAAAAGTAATGCGTGAGGTTCGGCGTGCGCTGCCTAATAGTGTTCGAAGGTTCCCTGATGGTGGGGCTGAGTGCATTGAAATGGTGCCCATTCTTTATAGCTCAGAATATATTTCGATTCCCACCGCGAGTGCGGCAATCGGTTTTGATAGCATTAAATTTGTAAACGGCGACGGTACTGAAGCTGGATATGCTGCTGTATACCCTGATAGCTTAGGGTCGGTTTATGATGGCAATCAATCTATTTCGACTATGACCGCGACGGCAAGTGCCGTTGGCATTCCCAATGCCGACTTGCAACGGATAACATTTACTTCTGCGCCAGGCTATCGGTTTCCGACAGACTCACCTAGAAAACGTTTTTATTTAGTGAGCCAACCTATTAGCTTTTGTGATGATGCAAATGGCCGTCTTTGGCGTTACCAGAATTATGGCTTTCATTCAGATAGCAGTAGCAACATTCCTACAGTAGGTACGAACAAGATATTGATTGCGGATTCACTAAAACCCAATAGTTTATCGTTTAATATTCAGCCTGCGCAGTTGCAAAGAAATGCGGTTGTGAGAATGACGGTCGTTATTGCTCGACCAAATTCGACGACTGAATTTATAGACATTAGCCAAGAGGTGCAATTACGCAATGTACCTTAATAATTCACAAAAAGTATTGAATGCTAAGCAAGGTGGGCTTGGTTTACCGGTTGCATTATTTATCATCGTTATTATGAGTTTAATTGCGATTGCAGTGAATCAGTTAGGCGCATCCAGTAGCCAGTCTTACAGTCAGAATGTATTGTCTACACGGGCATTTTATGCAGCAGAAAGTGGTGCACAATTAAGGGCTGAAGATACGCTGACGGCACTATCTTGCATATGCAGTGGCGGCGCAGATGTAACTTATAATTTTACTGTATCTGGGCTTAATCAATGCAGTGCGTTAACAAACTGTACAAGTTTTTCTGCTAATGGAGATACTTACTGCACGATTGTAAGTATCGGTCGTTGTCATAATGCCACAGCAGAAAGAACCGTTGAGGTACGATTAAAATGATTCAATCTATTCGGTTGGTATTTTTACTAGCTTCACTTGTTTTATCTTTCTTCGTGAATGCTTCATATACCATGACAGAATTAGAAGGTACCCCGCTAGAAGTTCCTGATACGGTTAATACGGTTGTATGGGACAACTTAGATACAAGTTATCCAAATGACGATGACAAACAAGTCATTGTCTTAGACTTCCCTTTTCAGTTCGACTCAGTGAGTTATCCAGCACTAACCATTTTTACCAATGGTATTATAAAATTTTTACCTACCGAGAGGATGCATAGAGTTTTTAGCAATAACTCACTACCCACCTCAAGTGGTGATAATTTTTTAGCCGTATACTGGGACGATTTAGTGGATGATGCCAGTTCATCTGTTACATACGGTACTTTAGGAACTGCACCCAATAGAAAGTTCATCGTAAATTGGAGTAATGTAAGGTCCTATGCAGGTAACTTGCGATATGATTTTCAAGTAGTGCTCTATGAAAATGGAGACATTCGTTATCGCTACAATAACAATACATCGAATGGTCAAAGTGCAACGATTGGATTAGAAATTAATAATACTGATTTTATTCAATATTCGTACAACTCCGTCAGTGTTGAAGTCAGTTTTGATTTATTTTTCCGTAACGAGTTATTAGCGTTGCCTGCGTCAATTGCAGAGTATCGATTTGATGAAACAAGTTGGGATGGTAGTGCAGGTGAAGTTGCCGATTCAAGTACGAATGGATTGAGCGGGCAGTCATACTTTAATGCAAATACTTCAGATTTAGCACCGGCATTAGGATCCAATATAGGGACGTGTAATTATGGAACATTTGATGGGATAAATGATTATGTTGAAATCGCAGATGATCCATTATTTGATTTATCGAGTAACTTCTCAGTTGGAGTATGGATAAAAATAGATTCGTTACCAAGCTCTGGTTTAAAAACCATTGTTTCTAAAGATGATAATTTCGAATTTCATGTCACAGCTTCAGGAAAAATAAACTGGTGGTGGAAAACAACGGCAACGGCCGCTTTAAGTATAGTTAGGCAGCTTAACTCTACTACAAGTATTGTGCCTGGAGAGTGGACGCATGTAGTGATTAGTTTTGCGACACTGACACAAACAATTTTTATTAATGGCGTTGAAGCCGGAAGTGATGTCTATCCCGAAGAGGCCATTACTAATTCACTCCCTTTACAAATTGCAGCCGATCAAGGAGCTGGCGGGCGATATTTTAATGGCAGTATTGATGAGGTTAATGTTTTTGATCAGGCGCTAACAGCGAATCAAGCCCTTGAGCTAATGGAGAAAACACGTCCTTGCCCATCTTTCAACTTATGTGTCAGTAGTTTTCCTGATGGCTTAAATAGCCATACAGGAGGGGATATAAATTTTGGAGAAAACGCGCAGTTATTCTTCAGTCCAACAGACTCTTTGTATGCCGGCAATGTTTCACTCACCGGTGGTTCTTTTAAGCGAAGCTGTGTTTCGGTTGAATGCCAAGCGAATGGTCTAGCAGTAGAGCCAACAGTACCCGCTAGCTTCCCTAATACGGCGAGCAATACTAATAATGTAACGATTAATAATAATACCAGTGGCAGTATTGGTGATACTGAGAATGACTATAAAAACGTATCCGCTGGAGATAACTCAACTATAAATGCCGTATCCGGTTACAGCAATTATTATATTGATAATCTAACAATCGGTAATGATGCAACGCTTAACTTAACAGCGGGAACATATTGGATAAATAACTTTACTGCAGGCAATGGACTCGATATCACCATAACGGGAGGAACTGCTAGGGTTTATATCAATAATACATTCAGCCTTGCTAGAAATTCTATAATCAATTCCCCCGGTGCTGATACTCAAGGCGATGCAAGTCTGCTGCTTCTGTATGCTTACAACTCAATTATTACAGAGAGAGAGATAACCTTTAGTGGTGTAATTTATGCAGAAAATAATGTTGCTCTAGATACTGACTCGCAATATTTTGGCGCCATTACAGCTGCCGATATTGATATCGGAGATGATACCAAAATATTTTATAACCCTTCAGCCGCCGCCAATTTGAACTATGGTGACCTTTGTGAAAGTGCGAGTTGCACACTGGGCAGTTTCAATATCGAACAACCAGACTATGCCTTAGCATGCCCAGGTACTCGCTCAAAAATATCCATTCAAGCGATGTGTGATGATGGCACATCACCAAAAGAAGACTATGCAGGCACGGTTGATTTAACGACTAACGAAAATGCATTGAGTGAGTTTTATGCCACGCAGGTATCCACGCCTACCATTAATTCTTTAGTATTTGATGGTACTGAGCTAGGTACAAAAGATGCCTATTTATTTCATCAAAATGAAAATGCGACGTTGTACGTTAGCGTCGAGGATGCGGTTGAGGGCGTCGCGAGCACATCGCTCACCCCAACCGATTTTAGAACAGAAGGGTTTACGATTACTGCTCCTTCATCTTTTACATGCGGTGGAAATACCAGTTTACGGTTAACGGCAATTGGTGAGGACGATACCGGCTTGGCGTGCCAAACCTTAACCGGCTTTGCGGGAGCTAAAGATCTAAAAGCTTGGTATAGCGTGAATATAGATTCAGTCTCTGGCGCGGATGCCGTGACAACTAATTTGCTCTTAGATAGTCAGGCCATTAGCGATCAATCTGAACCAGCTGCTAATAATTTAATATTAACGTTTAATAGTGGTATTGCCGATGTGGATATTGGCTATCCAAATGCGGGTAATGTGTTGGGGATTAATTTTAAGCACGATGACGCACCTTATGATGGCAGTATTGCCGAATTTTCTGAGCTAGTCGCGAGCAGTTCTGACTTTGTCGTAAAACCTGATTTGATTAATCTTTCTATCGCCGATGCTAATGCCTCTTGTGCAACAGGCATGGTCAACGAAACCTGTTCTAAGTTTGTGGCAGCGGGTGCCCCTTTTGTATTGAGCTCAGAAGCGCAATGCATTGGTGGAGGCACTGCCGATGATTACCAAGGCAGCATTGCGCTAACTCATGGACTGGTCTCTCCTATACCGTCTGCGGGAAGTGCTGGCAGCTTAGCCATTAACTCCGCTACTTTTGGTAGTGCAGACGGTGGTGCGATTCAAATGAATAATCAATCAATTTCTGAAGTCGGCGTATTCTCGATAACGGCCACGCCGAGTGCCTATTATGGCGAAACCATAGCCCCCTTTACGCTACCGACTGTTGGCCGATTTTATCCTGATCATTTCATTGTAACGTCCAGTAGTACCAGTGATAGCTGCAGTGGTTTTAGTTATATGGATCAAACAGACAGTAAAATTGATATTAGTTATACCGTGCAGGCGCAGCGCTTTGGTGGTGGGCTAGTCGTTAATTATAACGGTGATTTTGCGAAAGCGAGTATCTCGCTGGTAGCAGAAAATAATAATGATGGAGGGGGACATCAAACCCGCTTGAGTGGTTTTAGTTCAACCAGCTGGAGCAATGGCGAATACCTTTACTCTGATGGTGGTACGTTTATACGCGCACTTTCAGGGTTACCCGATGGTCCTTATCAAGATCTTGATGTGGGCATTTTATTAGCGGATAACGATGGTAATGTCAGTGTTTTAAATGCACTGGATATGCGGGCAGATACCAGTACGGATTGCTCTGGGCTTGGCAACTGTAATGCAAAAAATCTTGATACCGCGAACAGCTTAGATATTCGTTTTGGCCAGTTAAAACTGGGTAATATTTTTGGGCCAGAAACCTTTGACTTAAATATGGCGGTGCGAACAGAGTATTATGACGGAACAGATTTTGTTTTAAATACGGATGACTCCTGCACGGTTCTATTGGATACCGATCCCCCGCTTACTCCACAAACAGGATCGTGGACAGGGAACTTATCAACCGGTGAAACGTTTGCAACTTTGAGTTCGAATATCAGTTCTGGTGTAGGGGAAATTTCATTTGATGCCGCCGGTTTAGGTAATGCAGGATCGGTGATCTATGAGTACGATACGATTAATAATTTGCCATGGCTAAACATAGAAAACGATGGCGATGCTGATTATGCGGATAACCCGTTTGGTAAAATCACATTCGGCCAGTTCCGAGGAAATGACCGTGTGATTTATTGGCGCGAGATTGTGCGCTGATCAAAAACAGAACGCGGATACGTTAGTTTTCTGTTTCTTCTTCATGGGCTTCTTCGCTGTCCATATTTAACTCTTTAATCTTACGCGTTAAAGTATTTCGGCCCCAACCTAATAGAATTGCAGCATCACGGCGACGCCCTGCGGTATGTTTAAGTGCCGTCTCTATCATAATGCGTTCAAACAGTGGGACAGCAACATCTAACAGGGCAGGCGTGCCTTGTGTCAGTTGTTGATCAGCCCAATACTGTAATGCTTGTTCCCAGTTGCCTGATGCTGGCGCGGTTGCTTCTTGATCTAATAACTCAGGAGGCAAATCATTGATATGAACTTCTCGACCAGAAGCCATAACCGTAATCCAGCGGCAGGTGTTTTCTAACTGACGAACGTTGCCGGGCCAGTCGAGCTTGGATAAATAATCTGAAGTTTCAGGTTTTAAAATTTTAACTTCAACATCAAGCTCTTCAGCGGCTGAATTTAAGAAGTGTTTTAATAAGCGAGGAATATCTTCTCGACGATCTGCCAATCTTGGAATGTGAATACGAATAACATTTAAGCGATGAAATAAATCTTCACGGAAACGGCCTTCTTTTACTAACCCTTCTAAGTCTTGGTGCGTCGCTGCAATAATACGAACATTCACTTTAACTGGGGTTGTGCCACCAACACGATAGAATTCACTATCGGCTAAAACGCGTAATAAGCGAGTTTGAGTATCCGCTGGCATGTCACCAATTTCATCAAGAAATAATGTACCGCCATTGGCTTGTTCAAAACGGCCGCGACGCTGACCACCGGCACCGGTAAAGGAGCCTTTTTCGTGACCAAACAATTCCGACTCAATTAAATCTTTTGGGATCGCTGCCATGTTGAGAGCAATGAAATTCTCACTCGCTCTAGGACTGTGCTTATGCAATGCGTGAGCAACCAATTCTTTACCGGTTCCGGATTCACCATTAATTAATACGGTGATATTGGATTGGGATAAGCGACCAATGGCACGAAAAACTTCCTGCATGGCCGGTGCTTCACCGATAATCTCAGTATTATTCGGCAGCTCTTCAACGGTATTTTTGGAAGCTTGCTGTTCTTCGTAATGCGCAATGGCTCGCTGAATAAGAGTAACGGCATCATCAACATCAAATGGCTTAGGAAGATATTCAAAAGCACCACTTTGATAAGAGTTCACCGCGCTATCCAAGTCTGAATGCGCCGTCATAATAATCACAGGAAGCTCGGGGTGAGCTTCATTAACCTGAGCGAGTAGCTCAAGACCATCAATCCCCGGCATGCGAATATCTGTCATGATCGCTGCGGGTTTTTCTTTCTCTAATAAACCCATAATGGTTTCAGCACTTTCAAATACACGGCAAGGAATGTTAGCTTGCTCTAGTGCTTTTTCGAGTACCCAGCGAATTGATTTATCATCATCAATAATCCAAACAGTATTCATATTGATTCGTCCTAAGCGTATGTAAGTGGTAAGAAAATAGAGAATTGTGTACGGCCAGTTTCGCTCTCATATTCGATAATCCCATTGTGCTGGTTTATCAAAGATTGGGCGATAGAGAGACCTAAACCTGTGCCTTCTGCACGGCCACTGACCATCGGATAAAATAAATTCTCTTTCAAATTGTCGGGAATACCGGGGCCATTATCAGTAATAGAAATATGCGCGACTAAACGATGGCGTAGGTGACCAATAGTAAATTGGCTTTTTGTGCGTGTACGTAAAGTGAGTGTTGGCTGTTCAATACCAGCCTCGACCATTGCTTGAACCGCATTGCGGCACAAATTCAGAATGGCTTGTATCAGTTGAGATTTATCACTAATAAATTCTGGAATCGAAGGATCGTAATCACGAATGATTTTGATATCACCCAGCTGGTCGACTTCAACCAATTGGCAAACGCGTTCGATGACTTCGTGAATATTCGTCGCTTCTTGTTTTGGTAGCTGATGCGAACCGAGTAAGCGGTCGACCAAGTCGCGCAAGCGATCGGCTTCTTCAATGATGATGTTGGTATATTCATCCAATGAGGCATCCGGTAGTGCGCGTGACAATAATTGTGCAGCACCTCGAATACCACCGAGAGGATTTTTAATTTCATGGGCCATACCGCGAACCAGCTCACGGGTTGTCTCTTGCTTAGAGATAATCTGCTCTTCACGGGAAATTCGCATTAAGCGATCTCGTCCTTGAATTTCGATCAACAAACAGGGGGTATGACTTTCAGGGTGCAGAATTGGGCTAACGCTATAATCGACGGTAATGGTTTGTGCGCTGTGCAGCACCACTTCGGTTTCGCGTTTGGTAAAGGTATAGCCGGTTGATATTGATTCTTGCAAAGCTAGCTTATCGGCTTCAGATTCCCAAGCTAGGTCATAGAAATGTTCGCCAAGCCCTTGTCGACCACTGACTTGTAATAATACTTCTGCAGCGGGGTTCATATAGATAACGGACAGGTCGACATCGAGCAATAAAATGCCAGTATTCAGGTATTCTAGTAGCTGCTGGTTGAGTACGGCCGACGCAATCATTTTTAAACCTTTCCTTTTGCTTAGCAGAGAGTGATTAATTGTACTGATTAATCTTGTTGGCAATGCAAAAACTAAACCACTATTGAGTTTGCACGCATCTGATGCTTTCTACGCTGATTATAGTCTTATTTTGGACACTTTTAGAGCATTGAGTTACATATGTGCACGCATGCGGTGCACTAATGGTGCTTGAGTGCTTTGTATTGGTGCGATAGGGCGGGTAAGGCGAGCTTCTGAAAAGGGAGTTGGCAAGAATAGCTGGTTAAACGTTAACCAGCTATGGGTAGCGATTAACGCTTCACGTATACCGTGACGATGGCGCTGCTGATTTTCTGCTGTTGATTACTTCTTGAACGAATAACAACTTGCAGCTCATGTGCGCCTCTATCGGCGCTGTTGATTTGCCAGTTTAATTGTTTGCCTGCACTGATCTCTTCGCCATTCAATAGCAATATGGCTTCGTCGTTATCAGAAAGACTTGGGCTTACTTGTGCGGATACCACAAAATTGCCTAGCTTATCTCGACTGATATGGCTTTTAGTCGATGGACCGATAATCGAGAGCTGCTGGTATTGAACGTCAACATCCTGATCATTAATCGCTGTTGCCGTTGTTTTTTGCACCTTGATCGCAGGGATCGTACTGATCTCTTTGATGGTATGTGTGCGTGATTGCTTGCTAGGAACATCAGAGAAAATACGATTGCCGTTTTCATCAACAGTGATAAAAATATCGGTCGTATAACCAGATATGGGAAAGCAAAAAAGCAGGGGAATTAATCCACGGAGGACGATTTTTTTATTCATTGTGCATAATGACAGTACGGGCATACAAACTCAATCTTCTTTATAATCGCTTTAGAACTAAGTCTCAGTTTAAAAATTGTTATTGGTAGAGTGAAAATGAAGGCATTAATACAAAGAGTTACGGAAGCCAGTGTAACGATTGCCGGAGAAACAGTCTCCAGCATCAACTCAGGGTTGGTTGTTCTACTTGGTGTAGAGAAAGAAGACAGCTCTGTTGATGTGGATAAGTTATTACATAAGGTGAGTCATTATCGAATATTTTCAGATGATGACGATAAGATGAATCTTAATGTTCAGCAAGTGAATGGCAGTTTATTGATTGTTTCGCAATTTACCTTGGCGGCAGAGACTAAAAAAGGCCTTCGCCCAGGTTTTTCAACCGCGGCTGTGCCAGCGGTGGCAGAAGCGTTATATGAAGAGTTTGTTAGTAAGGCGAAAAACCAAGGAATCTCAGTCGGCACCGGACAGTTTGGTGCCGATATGAAAGTGGCTTTGATTAATGATGGGCCTGTAACATTTTGGCTATCAAGCTGAAACTTCTTGAGTTTCGTATAACCCTAGGGCGTCTTCTAATGCGAATAAATAAGACGGAATAATATTAGTACTCAGCCCTGCATATTCTGCTGCCCAGGTTGAGCTGCCTAAGATTATTTTCGGTATCATTCGGCCTACCTTAGCAAACCAGCGTGCGGCGGCTAACTCAGCATTACTCTCTTCGCTGATATGGTAAACCCTTATATCAACGATGAAATGAACGTGCTCTGTTTCTTTGTTAATGTTCAGCGATAGTGGTGATCGTGAGGCAGAGCACAGAATATGATTCTCTTTGAAACGCTGGTTTAAGCGTTTTTCGATTGTCTGTCGTTTTATTTCTATATCTGTGCGTACAAGACCTGGAAGTTTAAATTGGCATTTAATCGTCCCGACGAATTTGGTATCACGGTTTTCTTTATTCGTGGGTATATTGCAAAGTTTCAGGCTCATGGTTGCTCGTTATTGTTTTTTAGCGTCACATATGAAGGTATCACCTATACAGGTGACAATTATCTAATATACTTATAACTGATGATTATAACTATATCATTAACGTAATGATTTGTTATTAGACCGAGTTATCATTTTTAACTTTTTCTGAGGAAAAGTAGTATTTCTAGGAGTGAGTGATTTACTTCATCGATCGAAGTTGGAAATCGTATATTCTAATGCGGGAATTATGGTGAAATTGGGTTTAAGCGAAGCGGTTCACTTCTTGTCCTTGTCTTGGAGGATTATTGATGTTTTGTAATTGAACAAAGACATCAATGGCGGGGTTATCTACCTGAAGAACTTGTACCGAATCAACTTTTTGCGCTTTAGCCGTATCAGTGGAAGCTTGGTTGGTATTAAAAGCTTGATTGATATTATTAGAAGGAGGTCGCACACCGTTAGGCTCTGTTTCGCGGACAATGCCAGCCTGCTGATCAAACTCAGCTCGTTGTGCCTCTTGCTGTGCGGCCTCAATTTTTTGCTGCTCACCAACAGATGTTTCATTTTCTGCTTGCGTCACGGTAGGTGACGGATTGTTTTCACTTATCGCATTTTCTTGTTCAGAAGACCTGCGGCCTTGATCATCATTTACCCGTTGAAGCGGACTTTCTTGTTGAAGGTTTTTTTCAACCTTAATGTCTTCAACTATCTCTTTAACATTAGCAGCTGGAGCAGAGCGCTCAGCTTGACTACGAGGTGGCTGGGCTGCAGGTATTGAATAACTACCTGCGGATGATATTGGTGCCATTGCTGCTTCCCGTGTGACAAGTATTTAGCGACCTAGGGTGTGCAAAATCTGGTGAACCAATCTTTCTTGCACTTATTCATCATAGCCCTAAATGAATGTTTTTTGAACGGTTAGATACGCGTTTTAGAGACGTCTTTGATCTATTAAATCGATCCTATATTCGACTAGCGCTGTATAGATTTACTAATCGGAACTCATCAAGCTCATCCAAATCCGGCACGGTAAAGGAATCAATACGTCCAATTGCTTGATAAGGCGGGAAATCAAAGTTTTTAACCCGAGAATCAGCAACCAGTACTTCGGGGGCTTTCTCTAAGAAGATATTTAATAAAGGCAGGTTGGCCTTGTCGTATAACACATCGGCGGCGATGAGCAGATCAAGCTCTTGGTCGAACTCGAATAAGTCGCCATGCAGTTCATAGTCCACGTTATTCAAGGTCGCATTTTCTTGGCAAGATAATAAAGCATCAGGATCGATATCGCAGGCGATGACCTGCTTAGCACCCGCCATCGCACAGGCGATCGCAACCACCCCTGAACCTGCGCCAAAATCCATAACCCGTTTATTACGAACCAGCTCTGGATTATCTAAAATATATCGCGCTAGTACTTGGCCGCTCGCCCAGCAAAAAGCCCAGTAAGCGGGGTAGGCTTGAATGGCTAAAATTTCGTCCTGACTGAAGCGACGCTGCATTGGGATAGGATCGACGAGCCAAAGCTTTATGTCAGTACATTGAGGCAGGCTTTGCTTACTAAGGTAAGCGTCAGGCAGCATGTTTTTGATGCAGTTATTTAATGCCTCTGGATTATCAGTCATGGATCACATCGCGTCATTAGGGTGTGGCGGATTATAACGGAAAGTGCCTTATGAAATCAGTACTGACTGCTCGTGGTCTTCAATCGTTAAACCTTGATCTAACACAAGGCAAGGCCGCTCGCCTAAGACTAAGCTACATTATGTTTTTTTGGTAATGATAATGATAAGAGCTAGTAGCAGTATAGGTAACCTCAATAAACGCAAGAGCAGTAGGGTTATGGATAACCAATTCGAGATATCAATAAGGATCACAAGGAATCGAGCATGAATGCTAAAAAAAGTGAGCGTGAAATTTGGGCGCAAGGGCGGGGTGTTATTCAGCATAATGCTGACACTCAGCAGCGCATTAAAGAATTGGCCGAGTATTTATTAGCTGAACATAAAATTGAAAGTTTAGACGCTTTTTATCAATGCTTGCAGGCATTGGACATCATCACCAATCAGGCGATGTGGTTAGTGGCGCACATGACGTACAGTAAAGACGTGCATCTTGATGGCCGCACATTGACGAGTGAAAGCTTTAAGCAAGATCCGCAAGGACATACCGGTGGATCACTCAATATGGTGCCTGCGTTTGCCGGATTTATAGGGGCGAATACCTTAACTGGGCAGCACAGAGATTGGCTTATGGGTCAGGGGCATTGTGTTGCTGCGATTGATGCGCTCCAGCTATTAACGCAACAAGCCAAGCCTGAACGTCAAAAAAAATTTCCGTTAACCGATGAAGGTTTAACCGCATTTGTCAGAGCCTTTTATAGTTTTGAAGTATCGCCTCGCGGAAAGCCCGCTTCGCCATTAGGCAGTCACGTTAATGTGAATACGAATGGTGCAAGTATTGAAGGCGGCTATCTAGGGTTTGCCGCTTTGCACTATGTTCATCAGTCGCTTCCGGGTGAGCGCCTGGTAGCCTTTTTAAGTGATGGCGCTTTTGAAGAGCAGCGTGGTAGTGATTGGGCCGCTCGCTGGTGGCGTGCAGAAGATAACGGTTTGGTCTGCCCGATTATGATTGCGAATGGCCGTCGTATAGAACAACGAACCATGGCGGCACAGCAGGGGGATACCGCTTGGTTTGCTGAGCACTTGGCGCATCAGGGGTTTGATCCTATTTGCATTGATGGTCGTGACCCTGCTGCATTTCTTTGGGCCATTGTTCATATGGAAAGGCTGTTAACGAAAGC
The DNA here is from genome assembly GCA_963851095.1 of uncultured Gammaproteobacteria bacterium. GTDB lineage: Bacteria > Pseudomonadota > Gammaproteobacteria > Pseudomonadales > Oceanobacteraceae > Oleispira. The sequence goes on from CAWKOX010000013.1 coordinate 144,426, forward strand.
CGCAGAAGCGGTGAAACTAGGGTCTGCAGAATACCCCGTTGCGCTACCTTATTGCATTGCCGAAACTGAAAAAGGATTTGGCTTTCCTGGTGCAGGAACCAATGCGGCGCATGGCTTGCCGCTGATGAGCAACCCTCGCCATGATGAGCAAGCGTGCGCTTTATTTAATCAGGGGGCGCAGGTTTTATTTCATCCTCAAAAAATATGGCAGCAAGCGGCGCGGTTATTAACTCAACCCATAAAACCGTATAGTCCTGTGGAAGTCACTATCACGCGACCAGAACCTAACTGGCAAAAACTAGGACGCTATTATTCACCTGCTCAGGGGCTGGATGATTATTTTGTTGATCTTGCGGAGGTGAATTCTAAATTGCGCATTCGGGTCGGCAATCCGGATGAATTACAGTCTAATCGCTTTGGTAAAACCCTAGAGTTATTAAAGCATCGCGTGACGCGGCCTGAGTTGGGTGTTGCAGAATCGATTACCGGAAAGGTCATTACCGCGTTGAATGAAGAAGCGGTTATCTCTGCTTGTTTGGCAAACCGACAGGGGCTCAACCTTGTTGTATCTTACGAAGCTTTTGCGGTGAAAATGCTAGGCGCAATTCGTCAGGCTTTAATTTTTTCTCGTCATCAAAAAGAAAATTCGGAGCCCGCGGGCTGGTTATCGGTGCCATTAATTGCGACCTCGCATGTTTGGGAGAATGGCAAAAATGAACAAAGTCATCAAGATCCTACGCTGAGTGAAGCATTGTTAAATGAAATGAGCGACATGGCTCGGGTTGTATATCCCGCCGATGCTAATAGCGCAATGGCGACGCTTAAAGCTTGTTATGGCGATATGGGCTCGATTTGGAATATGGTTGTCGCCAAATCAAAAGTGCCTGTGATGTTAACGCCAGAGCAAGCGCAAGCATTAGTTGAGCAAGGCGCTATTTGTTTACGCGGTCATTGTCAGGCCGATGTGCAGATAATTGCGGTTGGCAGTTTTCAGTTACAGCAAGCCTTATTACTGAGCGACCGTCTTGCCAACAATAAACAAGCGCACAGTTTAATTTACATGTTAGAACCCGGTCGCTTTCGTTCTCCAAGAGACGAATGGGAGAGCGAGATACAAGCCGATTCACAATTACAAAACGCGTTGTTTTCTCATACTATTAAGCAGCGACTGTTCTTATTTCATGGACACGGTGAGGCCATTTTATCGTGTTGTCGACCGCTGGATCTTGGTCCTGCTAGAACATTAGCATTGGGTTATATCAATCAGGGAGGCACATTAAATAGTGAGGGCATGCTGTTCGCGAATAAGTGTACTTGGGCTCACGGTGCTTTGCAGTTATCACGCCGCCTTGGCTTGCCTGATGATGTTTGGTTAACGAATGAAGAGCTGGAAGCCGTTTTAGGAATTGGCGATCCTTATCAGCTGATTAATCGCCCTTTCTAGCGAGTTATCTTGACTAAAGTGCCGCCTGCTTTGGCTTTAATCCAGCCTCGAATACGCCTAATAATTGGGCTGTTTTGATCTTGGTCATAACGGATGTCAGCACTTATTATTTGCTGATAATTAGGATTCTGATTGCGATTCATGATGGCCTCTCTTGCTTTGCCATATTTCATTTCAAGGAATTTACTAGGCTGGATAATATCCAAATAAGGTATGCTCATTTTTTTTAATTGCTGATTCATGTCAGCGAAGCGATTAATGCTGGGCCTTGCATCAATGGTGACTAGGGTTAGGCCTTTGTTATCTGCTTTTCTATTTCTTTTAGTTTGTGCGGTATCGGCTTGACTGATTTGTTCGACATAATCGATTGCCCATGCGGCGCCCGTGCCATAGCCGAGTATTACAAGATTGAATTGCCCTTTGCTATGCAGGTAATCGATAGCGGCAATAATACGTTGTCGGTTGCGAACTTGGTAACGTTCCAATGGATCTTCGGCCGACACCTCTAACGCTATCGCTGCGAGAGGAGTGTCAGTGGGTAAATCGGGTAACTTTGCCAGTCTAGGAAGAGAGGGTTCTCGGCTAGTATCGTCTTGTTCTTGTTCTTGAGGTTGTTTAGAAAAATCAGGCGCGTCACTATCTGTGGCTTCTTCTGTTAGAAGGGCATCTCCTTCTTGGTCTGTGGTGATGGGCGTTAAAGCGGTAGAAGAGTTTTCTTCGCCATCTTTGCTTTCACTTTTCCCCGTTAGCACTACAGGAGTGGGGTCTCGCATAATACGCTGACTTACGGGCAATTCTGGCAGCTCGATTGAGAAGGTCGTCCAGCCGTTTTGAGGCAGACTTTCGCGTAATGGTGCAATGAGTTTAGGCCAGTGACCATGCTGCTGGTTATCGTGCAAAATCAGGACCGCGCCCTGAGGTGCTCCGGTTGCTTCGGGCAAATAAAACCCATAGAAGACTTCTTCAGCAGCGTTTAATTGCACTATTTCATCTTGGCGCTCCATGAGTTCTAGGTGATGAATGAGAGCCTGGGTGCGCTTTTGTGGAACGTTGGGCAAATGGCGTTGAGTATTCTGTATTGGGGCAATTTTTTCATCGACTGAATCGGAACCTGCTGCAGTCTCCTGCTCTATCGTCGCTTCGGTTTCTGCTTGCTCACCTGCATCATCGCTATCCTCTGCCCACAAAAATGACGGCAGTGTGCATAAACTGCTGAGGCAGATAAGTAATAAAGCAACTTTCTTAGAGCCTTTCTTAGGGCCTTTTTGAGGTGGCTTACAATCTTGCTGGTGGTCTATTGGGTGAAGCAATCGGCTGAGCATTGGTGTCTTCCGTACTCTCTAAGAGAGACCTTTTTAATTCGTCTTAGTTAATAGCCTAGTTAAGAAGCAAAAGATGTTCCTTACTTTTATCCGATTTTCCATCTAAAATGCGGTTATTACTGCCATTTAACCCCGTTCAACATTGAGATCTATATGCCTGATTACAAAATTGCTCCTTCTATCTTAGCTGCTGACTTCGCCCGTTTAGGTGAAGAAGTGGATAACGTATTGGCTTCTGGTGCAGATATTGTTCACTTTGATGTTATGGATAATCACTATGTTCCAAATTTAACGATTGGGCCAATGGTCTGTTCTGCTTTGCGCAAGCATGGCGTGACGGCTGATATTGATGTGCATTTAATGGTTAAGCCGGTTGATCACATGATTGCCGAGTTTATTAAAGCAGGCGCGACTTACATCACTTTCCATCCTGAAGCGTCTGACCATATTGATCGCAGCTTGCAGCTTATTAAAGACGGTGGCTGTAAAGCGGGCTTGGTATTTAATCCTGCAACACCGCTGCATCACATGACGCATGTTATGGATAAGTTGGATATGGTTTTGCTAATGTCGGTTAACCCTGGTTTTGGCGGGCAGTCTTTTATTCCTCATACTCTTGAGAAGTTAAAAGAAGCGCGCAAAATGATTGATGATTCAGGCTATGACATTCGCTTAGAAGTTGATGGTGGCGTTAAGGTCGATAATATTCGTGCGTGTGCAGAAGCCGGCGCTGATACGTTTGTTGCAGGTTCGGCCATTTTTGGTAAGCCAGATTATAAAGCGGTCATTGATGAGATGCGTGCTGAATTAGCATTAGCGTAATAACGATTATTCATTCGGGTTGCGATCTATTATGAGTGAGTATTCTGTTTTTTCTAAAGCCGTGACTGAGCTAAATACTCAGGCAATCCGTGCAGTGTTATTTGATCTTGATGGAACGTTAATTGATAGCGTTCCTGATTTAGCCTCTGCGATTGATGAAATGCTTCGCAGTCTTGGGCAAGCGCCTGCGGGAGAGATCAAAGTGAATCGTTGGGTAGGTAATGGTGCGGCGGCGTTGGTAAAGCGAGCATTGGCTGATGATGATCGTGGCGATGCGGTGCATCTTGCTCAGTATCCGAATGAATACGATGATGAAACGTATACCTCGGCCTACGCAATTTTTGAGCGTGTCTATGCTGAGCGCTTAACCGCGGCAACCGGATTATACGATGGGGTTTTGTCTGTTTTGTCGGCTTTAGCTGCAGAGGGGATAATACTGGGTTTGATTACCAATAAACCCCGACGTTTTACCGTACCCTTATTGCAAGCGTTAGGTATTGATCATTATTTTGCGGATGTTTTATGTGGCGATGATTTGGAATTTAAAAAGCCGCATCCTCTGCCTGTATTAACGGCGTTAGACAACTTATCGGTGAATGCAGAACAAGCCATTATGGTCGGCGATTCTATTTCCGATATTAAATCGGCGACAGCAGCAGGTGTTAAAACGGTTGCGGTAACGTACGGTTATAATCATGGCATGTCGATTACCGATACGCGTAATGATTGCCAAGCGGATGTCTATATTGATCAAATAACACAACTGCTCGTTTAATCGAGCGTTGTGTTATTTGTTTTTCTACATTGTTTTTCTACTAACGATTATGCGCTGATTAGAAGCGAATCAGTGCGTTAGCTTGATACGATGAAATTAAGTCTTTATTTACAAATTCAGCACGAACGTCTACTTTTGGTGTGATGCGGTAACCTGCACCTACGCCCATGAAGATACCATCGTCATCTCCTAGTTCTAAACCAAGGCGTGCCAAACCATAAAGGTTAGGATCAACTTCGTTCAAGTTTCTTTGCAAAACAACCGAGCCAGAAATACCGGTGACGCGTTCTTTCGCACCGGGACCAAAATTGAAGGTACTGGTACGGAAAAAACCTACTTCAGCAAAGGTATCAAAATCCTTGATGGTATTTTCAACAGGGACACCTGCGAACAGTTGAATGCCTGAAGCAGACTCATTATTGGCACCTTTAATAACTGAACCAAAATCTAAGTTGTTATAGCTAACACCTGCGCCAATGTATAAACCCTTCTCAGCCGCAGTAGAGTGATCATCTGCGAAACTTGGAGAGGCGGCGAGTGTGATTAAGCTCGTTAACAATAATTTTTTCATGATATTTTCCTTCTATTAAAATAAGTTAAAAAACGCAATGTGTTTTTAATTGGGAATATATAAAGGTTCTTCTTGCAGTGCGGCTAGTTGCTCTCGCAAAGATAAAACGTGCTCTGACCAATAGCGGATACCGGTAAACCATGGGAAAGCAAGTGGAAATGCAGGGTCAGACCAGCGCTCAACAACCCAGGCCGTATGCTTGATCAAGCGAATTGTACGCAGGCATTCAATCCATTTCAATTGATGGTAAGGGAATGGCTGGAAAATCTCATAGCCTTGGCGGATAGACTCTAACTGCTGCAGTTGCTCTGCACGATCACCACTCAGTAGCATCCAAATATCTTGCATGGCTGGGCCTTGAACACAGTCATCAAAATCGACCACATAAAGTTGTTCGTCGCGCCAAAGTAAGTTGCCAACATGGCAGTCGCCATGAATACGCAGTGTATCGCTAAGCGCTGGCTGGTATTGCTGTTTGACCAATTCATTCAGGTCACGGCATAGCGATTCATAAGCAGGGCGGAAATCTTCGTTTAATAACCCAGAGTTTAAAACCGTCTCACAACTTTGTTCTATGATGGTTTTGCTATCGCTACGACCTAAGTCGGCTTGGCCATTCCAGATAGGGCGATCTTTAAAGCGATAGTCTCGTCCAACCTGATGCATACGCGCCAGCCAACGACCCAGGTACTCTAACTGGTCGCGATTGGCGATCTCGGGAGATTGGCCGCTTTTTCGAGGAGAAATCGAAAAATAGAATTCTTGATATTCAAATAGGGTTTGGCCGTTGAATTCTAAAGGAGCCACAACGGGCAGATCTTCTTCCGCCAATTCAGCAAGAAATTGATGCTCTTCTAATATGGCTTCTTTCGACCAGCGATTAGGGCGGTAGAACTTAACAATAATAGGGGTAGCTTCTTCGATACCGACTTGGTAAACGCGGTTCTCATAGCTGTTCAGCGGGTATTGGCGCATGTCGGTCAATAACCCAACGCTTTCAACCGCATCAATGACCGCATCTGGGCTAAGGCTTTGATAAGGGTGTAAAGAAGGTGTTTCTAAACTTGTCATATTTAGCCGCTGCTCGTTAAGGGTGCGAAAATTATCAGACGAAATGAATTCGCCGCAGTATAACTGAGCTGGCTATGAATCGCAGTAAATAGAGGGGTTAATGCTTAGGAGTGCGAGCTAGGCACCATATTCCTACTTGGCTTGCGCCTGCGTCTTTCAGAATAAGGGCCATGGAGTGTGCGGTACTGCCCGTCGTCATCACATCATCAATGAGCATAATGTGTTCATCGGCTAAGGTTTTACGGGTTGGATGAAAGTGCAAACCGACATTGTTGATGCGCTGGTGGCGGTTTAACTCTTTTTGCTCGCGGCTATGACTGCGAGTCGCTAGTTTTGCAATAATGGGCTTGTTTAGTTGCTTTCCTAGCTCTCGTGCAATCACTTCTGCGGGGTTATAGCCTCGCTTCATTAAGCTCCAGCGGGTAGAAGGCACAAAGGTGAACGCATCCACATCGGTCAAATTATCGGGTTGTTGTAATAGCATTAGGCGGGCTAGCTTTTGTGCCCACTCTATTCGACGGCTGCTTTTTAAACGCTGTAGCCAGATATCAATAGGCGCTGCGTAGGTAAAACTGCTATGACTATAATCAAAGGCGGGTTTTTTGCTTAGGCACTGGCCGCAATAGCCAGGGTTTGGCATCGGAATCGCACAGATTTGGCAGCGGCTCTTTACATTAGGCAGGGCGTTTCTGCAGGGCGTGCAAATAAACTCATTAGAAGAGTTTGTCTCTAAGCAGAGCTCACAGGTTTTATTAAAAAAATGCGGTAGTGCAAATTTTAACCGTGAGTATACCTTTTTATCTATCCAAGTTGACCAATCCATGTGTCTAGCTATTATGCGTTCAGTAATCCAATTGCTAAATATTTTAACAGTTGCTTGGGATAAAAGGTAAGAGTCAAATGAACGAAATGTTGGGTAGTTTGCGCCATGACTGGCAGCAGCAAGAAGTCGCTGATCTATTTGCACTGCCAATGAATGATTTATTATTCAAGGCTCAAACCGTGCATCGCCAATATTTCGACCCAAACCAGGTGCAGGTGAGCACCTTGTTATCGATTAAAACCGGTGCTTGCCCTGAAGATTGTGCGTACTGCCCACAAAGTGCGCGCTACGATACCAAGCTTGAAAAAGAAAAGCTGATGGAAGTCGAAGCTGTGATTGAAAAAGCCAAAGCTGCTAAGGCTGCGGGTTCTGATCGCTTCTGTATGGGGGCTGCTTGGCGCTCTCCTCGTGCTAAAGACATGCCTTATGTATTAGCAATGGTCGAAGGCGTAAAAAATTTGGGCATGGAAACCTGTATGACTCTTGGAATGTTAGACCAAGAAAAATCGGCACAATTAGCCGAAGCTGGTTTGGATTATTACAACCATAACTTGGATACTTCACCTGAGTATTATGGCGAAATCATTACGACGCGCACATACTCTGATCGTTTAGATACTCTGCAAAACGTACGCGATTCGGGTATGAAAGTATGTTCGGGTGGCATTATTGGTATGGGTGAAAAAAAGAAGGACCGTATTGGCTTACTTCGCCAGTTGGCCAACTTACCGCAACACCCAGATTCTGTGCCGATTAACCAGTTGGTGAAAGTAGAAGGCACGCCGCTAGAAACAGAAGGAGATTTAGATCCTTTTGAGTTCATTCGTACCATCGCGGTTGCTCGTATCATGATGCCGAAGTCACATGTTCGCCTAAGTGCAGGTCGTGAAGAAATGTCCGAAGAAATGCAGTCTATGTGTTTCTTTGCGGGTGCGAACTCTATTTTTTATGGCGAGTGTTTGTTAACCACGCCAAACCCTGCTGCGAATAAAGACCAAGCGCTTTTCCGCAAGTTGGGTATCAATTCTGATCATAAGGTTACGCAGCCTCCGCAAGAGTTAGATGATCTGCTGGTTGCTAGCTCTGCTAAGTCTGCTGAGAGTGACATGTTCTACAGTGCAGTGAAGTAACCTTGTGGATTACAGACGCTTGAGATAGGACTATATAACAATACAGTCTAAAAGAGGTCAGCATATTGCTGGCCTCTTTGCGTATTGCTGTTTAAAATGTATACAGTGATAATAGTGCTAAGCCATTCAAACAGACGAGGTAGTGGTTATGAATCTAGGTTCTACGTCAGGTTCTTCATTTAGCATTGCTAGTGCGGGTGTTCAGCAAAGTACCGAGCAAGTTAAGCAAGCGGCGCAGCAAGTCGTTGAAGCGACGACAGCTCGCCCCGCTCAAGGCACAGTTGAAACTACAGATGCTTTATTGAAATTGAAAGAAGGTGAACAGGGTGTTGCGGCGAATGCCAAGGTGCTAGAAACCAGCGAAAAACAGATCGGTTCACTGTTAGATATACAAGCTTAACTAATACGTATTGAGGTAACCAAGGGTCGTATGCAAATTCCAACAAGCTCAGGAATGTTAGCCAATAGTGTGTTGCCGGTAACGCCAACACAAGGTGGACTCGTGACGCGCGTTGCAGAAACTGCAGGCTCTACAAGCTTTGCTCCTGTTGAAGCGGTTACTTCTGTCTCACTCTCTCGTGCAGTCCCTGAACAGCGTGCTCAACCATCAACAGCTCCCGAGAACAGCGGTCGGCCCGATATTTCTCCTGCTCAAGCTCAGGCTAATAAAGGGGAAAGTGCTGGCGCAGAACAGAACTCTCAAGCAAATGACGCATCGGCTGCTCAGGCTAAAGCGGGTAACCGTTCAGAGGGTGCTGACAATGAATCTAAGCAGCAAGAGCGAATTCAAGAGCAGCAGCAAAAGCAAGACTTGGAATTGATCAGAACACTGTCGCAAAGAGAGGCCGAAGTTCATGCCCATGAAAATGCTCATAGTGCTGTGGGGGGACAATATGCAGGTTCGGCGAGTTACACTTATCAGCGTGGCCCAGACGGAGTGAATTATGCGGTCGGAGGTGAGGTTTCAATTGACGTCAGTGTAATTCCAGGAGATCCAGTGGCGACCCTGCAAAAAATGCAATTGGTTCAGCGTGCAGCTTTAGCGCCTGCTGAGCCTTCTGCTCAAGATCGAAAAGTTGCGGCTCTCGCAGCACAGCAAGCTAATCAAGCGCGTGCTGAATTAGCCACCCAGGGTGACAACGGATCTCAACAGGATAGCTCTGATGCTGTATTAGCAGACGATCAACAGAAGCGTTCAGGCATTACTCAGAATGTTTCTCAATCAACGTCTCAAGCCTCTCAGCAAGATTCTGCAATAGAATCACAAGCCGATAGCAACCAAACAGGCTTTCAGGTGGCTAATGAACGGATTGCTAAAATCAATGAAATTTTAGTGTCCATTAGTCAAAGTGATACCCGCAACGCGTCTGGACAATTATTGGATGCTGTTGTTTAGTATTACCTCCTGCCTTTCTTGACTTTAATTAGATACATCCCTCAAAACAGCGCTCAGACTCTGTATTTTTTCTATGCTATTTAACTTGCTCGCTTGACAAAATAAGTCCGTAAACGTATGTTTCAAACAAGTGTTTGAATTTGATGATTGCTCGTATTGTAATCGCAATTATTTGTTGTTAATCGATAAGCGGATTTTACCGCTCATAAACATAAGACAAAGAGGCTTTCCAGATGCCAGAGTATAAAGCTCCCCTACGTGAAATGAAGTTCATCGCTGATGAATTGCTAGACTTCCCAGCTCACTATGCAAACTTGCCTGTGTATGCTGATGTAGCAACACCCGATATGGTAGATGCGATCATCACTGAAGGTGCTAAGTTCTGTGAAAACGTTCTTGCTCCTATCAACCGTGGTGGTGACATCGAAGGCTGTACTCGTAACGAAGATGCTTCTGTTACTACGCCAACAGGTTTTAAAGAAGCGTATCGTCAGTATGTCGATAACGGTTGGGCTTCTTTGTCTTCTGACGTTGAATACGGCGGTCAGGGCCTTCCAGAATCTCTAGGCACGATCGTTTCTGAAATGGTTGGTACGGCTAACTGGTCTTGGGGCATGTACCCAGGTCTATCTCACGGCGCTAAAAATACTTTAGAAGCTTGGGGTACTGAAGATCAGAAGCAAACTTACCTGACTCAACTTATCTCTGGTGAGTGGACAGGTACTATGTGTCTTACTGAACCCGCTTGTGGTTCTGATCTAGGTATTTTGAAAACTAAAGCTGAGCCAAATGCAGACGGTTCTTATGCCATTACTGGTACTAAGATCTTTATCTCTGCCGGTGAGCACGACATGGCTGATAACATCATCCACATCGTTCTAGCTCGCCTACCTGGCGCTCCAGCGGGTACTAAAGGTATTTCTTTGTTCATCGTACCTAAGTTCGTAGTGAACGAAGACGGTACTCCAGGTGAGCGTAACCCGGTTGAGTGTGGTTCTTTAGAACACAAAATGGGTATTCATGGTAATGCTACTTGTGTCATGAACTTCGATGGCGCTAAAGGTTGGTTGATTGGACCAGAAAACAAAGGCTTGAACTGCATGTTCACCTTTATGAACACGGCACGTATCGGTACTGCTCTACAGGGTGTTGCTGCTGCTGAAGGTTCTTTCCAGGGTGCACTAGCTTACGCGAAAGACCGTTTGGCTATGCGTTCTTTGACAGGTCCTAAGGCGCCTGAAAAAGTGGCTGATCCAATCATCGTTCACCCAGACGTTCGTAAAATGCTTCTTACTCAGAAAGCATTTGCTGAAGGTGGTCGTGCACTAGTATACCTAACCGCTATGAACGCTGATTTGGTACACAACGGTAATACTGAAGAAGAGCGTAAAGCGGCTGATGAAATGTTGGGCTTCCTAACGCCAATCGCTAAAGCCTTCTTGACCGAGACTGGTTTTGAAGCCGCTAACCACGGTGTTCAGGTATTCGGTGGTCACGGTTTCATCGCTGAATGGGGCATGGAGCAAATCGTTCGTGATACGCGTATCTCTATGTTGTACGAAGGAACGACGGGCATTCAGGCACTTGATCTATTAGGTCGTAAAGTGCTTATGACTCAAGGTGCTTCTTTGAAGCAGTTCACTAAGCTAGTTCACGGCTTCTGCAAAGAAAATGCTGATAATGCTGACATGAAAGAGTTCATCGAGCCATTGGCTAAGTTGAACAAAGAGTGGGGCGATCTAACGATGAAAGTTGGTATGACCTCTATGCAAAACCGTGATGAAGTAGGTTCAGCGTCTGTTGATTACCTAATGTACTCTGGTTATGTAACGCTTGCTTACTTGTGGGCTAAGATGGCTAAAGTTGCTCAGACTAACTTGGCTGCTGGTACGACTGAAGAAGATTTCTACGGCGCTAAAGTGAAAACTGCCCGTTTCTACTTCCAGCGTATTCTTCCACGTACTGCAACTCATGCTATTGGCATGGTTGCTGGCGCAGATAGCTTGATGTCTCTAGATGAAGAACACTTCGCGTTCTAAGTCGATTGCGTGATTCATCACGCAAAATCAAAAAAGCCGCACTTTTTAGTGCGGCTTTTTTTGTATTTGATCGAAAATAATTCAAATTGACCGATTAATTCGTCTTATTTGACCGATTATTGATTCTCTAAGGTCGACTGTGGCGCTAGATGGTTTAAAATACTGCGCAGTTAATTTACCGAACTGCTCTTTGAGCACGCTTTATTGAGCACAGTGGTTGGTATTCGCTTAGTTTATCTAGCGGGTGGTAAGTCGCTAAATTTTATTAAATGAGGAATGGTTACATGCCTGAGTATACAGCTCCCCTGCGCGATATGCGCTTCCTACTAAATGAAGTATTTGATGCACCAAGCATGTGGGCTGAAAATGCTCGTTTGTCTGAAGTTGTTGATCCTGAAACAGCGGACGCGATCCTTGAAGAAGCGGGCAAAATTGCCGGTAACGTATTAGCCCCTCTTAACCGCGAAGGCGATGAAGTCGGTTCTAAATGGAAAGACGGCGAAGTAACAGCCCCTCCAGGTTTTAAAGAAGCTTACCAAACATACAGTGAAGGCGGCTGGGGCGGCCTTGGCGGTAATCCTGAATTTGGCGGCATGGGCATGCCTAAGATGCTTGTGGGCCAAGTTGAAGAAATGATTCAGGGTTCTAACATCTCTTTTGGTCTTGCGCCAATGTTGACAGCCGGTGCATGTTTGTCGCTTAACGCACACGGCAGCCAAGAGCTAAAAGAAAAATATCTTCCAAACATGTACTCAGGCCAATGGCCGGGTGCGATGGATTTGACTGAACCTCATTGCGGTACGGACTTGGGTATTATTCGTACCAAAGCCGAGCCACAAGCAGACGGTTCTTTTGCAATTTCGGGTACCAAGATTTTCATTACTTGGGGCGAGCATGACATGGCGGAGAACATCATCCACCTTGTACTCGCTAAGCTTCCAGATGCACCTGCCGGCCCTAAAGGTATTTCTTTATTCCTAGTGCCTAAGTTCCTAGTAAATGAAGATGGTTCTTTAGGCGATCGTAACCCAGTTAACTGTGGTTCTATTGAGCACAAAATGGGTATTAAAGGTTCTGCAACGTGTGTAATGAACTTTGATGGTGCTAAAGGTTGGTTGATTGGTGATGAGAACAAAGGCTTAAACGCCATGTTTACCATGATGAACTACGAGCGTGTTGCCGTTGGTATTCAAGGTCTTGGTGTTGCTGAGAACTCTTACCAGAATGCCGTAACGTATGCGAATGACCGTTTACAGTCGCGTGCGCCTACTGGTAAGCAATTCCCAGAAAAATCTGCTGATCCAATTATCGTACACCCTGATGTACGTCGTATGTTAATGACCATGCGTGCTAATACGGAAGGCTCTCGTGCTTTCTCTATGTATGCGTCTAAGTGGTTGGATCTATCTAAGTTCTCTGATGATGCTGAAACCAAAAAATACGCAGAATCTATGATCGCTTTGCTAACGCCAGTGGTTAAGTCTTTCTTAACAGACCTTGCATTAGAATCTGCAGTGGCTGGCCAGCAAGTATTTGGTGGTCACGGTTTCATTCGTGAATGGGGCCAAGAGCAGCACGTACGTGATTTACGTATTACTCAGATTTATGAAGGGACTAACGGCATTCAGTCTTTGGATCTTATCGCTCGTAAAATCGCAGCTAATGGTGGCGCATTTTACAAGCTTTATGCTGAAGAAATTGCTCAGTACTGCGCAAGCCAAGAAGGCAACCCAGCCATGGCTGAGTTCATTACTCCGCTTAAAGCCGCTGTTGCTAACCTGACTGAGTTGACTGACTGGATTATGGGTCAGGCACAGACAAATGCTAACGAGCTAGGTGCTTCTTCGGTTGAATACCTTCAGGTATTTGGTTACACGTCTTTTGCATACATGTATGCAATGATGGCTGAAAAAGCATTGCCACAAGAAGGTACTGAACCTTACTACGCGAATAAGCTAGCAACTGCTCGTTTCTTCACTAAGCGTTTATTACCAAGATACATCTCTTTGAGCGAAGCTGTTAAAGGCGGCGCTGATTGCTTGTATGCAATGGAAGCAGATCAGTTTTAATAATTTTTAATTATTAAAAAGTGATGATAAAAAGCCGAATCAGAAATGATTCGGCTTTTTTGTGCGGATTATTTATATGGCGTAAAAAGTCTAAGGACGGCGCAGAAGTTGTTAAAAACTTAAGTGTACAGTTTTAGATACCTGTCTATTATCTTTTATCTATTACATAATATGTTCATAAAAATAATAAGGATATCGTCAAAATGGCTGAGAAAGAATTGGATAAGCGGGTTGAACGATCACGCCGTTTATTAATTGATGCTTTGCTTACTCTTATGAAGGATTGCCCCTATAGCAAAATTTCAGTGGCTCATATTGCAGAGCAGTCTGGGGTGGCTCGACCAACGTTCTATTTACATTTCCACTCCAAAGATGACTTATTGATTGCCTATATTGATGAGATGTTTGAAAAGTTCTATGCCGAGATCGATGGTTATATAACTAAGAGCAAAGATGCTGACCCTGTAATCGCGTCTATTATGTTTCGTCAATGGTCAGATAATGCCGAGTTTGCTCATTTATTAATGCAAGATGACATTGATAGCTTAATGCTTGGGCAGTTTAAGAATTACGTGGCGCGTGTTGTTGAGCGATTTATGGATGCTCATGGAATAAAGAACCGTGCAGGTTTATTGCCTTACGTTGTTGATTATTTAGCAGGTGCTTCGTTTATGGTGATTACTCGCTGGGTTCGACAGGGTTTTATAGAAGATCCAGAAGTTATGGGGGAGTTATATGCATCGTTAGTACGCCCAGGATTGCTGGCGGTATTATTGGGTGGATACTTATAGAGAAGTCGATTGCTTAGCGGGGTGATTAAAAATCCGGCTGAGTAACCGTTTAAACAGAGAGCCTGATGAGAATTTAAAGAGAGCTTAATAAGAAGTCGGGCTTTATAAAAGAAATTAGCCGAGGAATGCTCGGCTAAAGTATAGCTCGTCTTAGAACGAGTTTAGTTGGCTCACGTGGGTGAGCCGTCTTTTGCTAATAGTTTATTATTGGCAAGGCGTTGAATATCATTCAGCGATTTCTGGGGTGGCTGCTGCGCCTGCGCGACGCTTTAAATCATGACGCTTTTCATGAATCTTACGTACTTTTCGCTGTGCTACGTCAAAGGCATCTTTTACGGCAATATACATATCTTCATGCGCTTTGTTGTCGTGATTATCGTTGGTAATCGCGACCGTTTCGCCAGGTAGGCCTATTTCAAGAGATACGTGGGCTAGCTTGCCCTTGTTGCTGTGGTTGTGTGGCATTGCTACAACCGCTCTAATACCGGTGATAGAGTCGTAGATGCTGGATATTTTGCCGGCTTTTTCACGGATTAATTGTTCAATACCGTCAGAGTGTTCGATATCACGGAAGCTAATTTCCAAACCTTTCATGGCGAATCCTTATAAGTGTACGAATAATAATAATGGTCCATGGATTGCAAAAACGCTATGAGATAAGTCAAATAAATTACCTAAGGCAATGTTTATTGATTTCCCAAGTAGGCAAAAATTGCCTGCGCTCATATAAAACATGTGGCAAATACACTTTCTTTTCAACCCCTAAATTCAAAAATGGTGAAAATAAACATTTGCAGTCTTGAGAAAGAGGCTAAATTAATAACCTTGTGTTAGTTTGGGTAGTGTTGATATCGTTGGTTTTCATTAATTTTATAACTTGGTTAGAGACCCGTTTATGCCTGTGGAAAAGACATTGCAAGTTTATCAGGCCCGTTATGTATTTTTTGATTTAGACGACTCGTTGATCAACAAAGACGCGAGCAGCCTGTGGATTAAATGGCGTGTGCGTTTTGATCGATGGGCGATTTTAGAGGCTTTGCAAGCATTAGCGTCACTGTATCGTGCTTATAAAAAAGGCAAGGTTAGCCATTGGCGGTTATCCACTTATTATCGTACTCGCACTAAGGGTATGAGCCTGAATGAGTATCGTCAGCACATTAGTAATTTCTTTGAGCAAAGAGGTCATTTGTACATTTATCCACAGGCTGCTTCTTTGCTATTTGCTTACCGCCGCCAAGGTACGCGATTAATCTTAATTACCGGTCAAGATGAGGTGATGGCACAAGCATATGCCGATGCATTGGGCTTGGATTTTGTCATTGGCAATCGATTTAATATTAAAGATGGCAAAATTATGGGGCTAACCAAACCGCTTTGTTATGGGAAAGGTAAGGTCGATATGGCCAAAGAGTTTGCTGTGCAGCAAGGGTTTGATCTTTCTGAGGCTGTTTTTTACAGTGATAGTCATGCGGATTTACCGTTACTGGAAGCGGTAAGGCAACCGGTTGTTTTAAACCCAAATCAGCCGTTGGCAGAATTAGCGAGGCAAAGAAATTGGCCGCGGGTTGATTGGCGTAAGAGCTAGACTCAAACCAGTCAACTCGGTATAGTTGAGAAACTTTTAAAACTTCTTGCTAGGAGCACTTTCGTGTCCTTTCAGTTCACTTGTCCAAATCAACAAGGACATCTTTTCTCCAAACGATGGTGAGAGTCTAAGAACCGACTCGGTTCAATTTCGTCTTTAATTTACTTTTTATAAACCATCGCATTTGATTTGCTTGACGGACTAGGTCATGACTCCCGAAAAATTTAAAACATTAACGCAACAAGGCTACAATCGTATTCCTGTTGCACGTGAAGTAATGGCCGATTTAGATACGCCATTATCGACTTATCTTAAGCTCGCTTCCGGGCCTTATTCTTATTTACTTGAATCTGTTCAAGGTGGCGAAAAATGGGGTCGTTACTCCATGATTGGCTTACCTTGCTCAGAAGTTATTAAGATTGAAGGTCTTACGGTTCGACACTTTATTGATGGCCAGAAAACTTCAGAGCAAGAAGTAGAAGATCCTTTGGATTACATCGAACAGCTGCAAGCCAAATATAATGTTCCTGTATTGGAAAATATGCCGATTTTCGATGGCGGCTTAGTCGGCTATTTTGGTTACGATACCGTTCGCTATATCGAAAAACGTTTACAAAACAGCTGTCCACCGGATGAATTAGGCACGCCCGATATTCTGTTGATGGTATCGGAAGAAGTCGTAGTATTTGATAATCTTAGCGGCAAAATTTATTTGATTGTTTTGGCTGATCCAGAAAAAGAAAACGCTTTAGAAAATGCCGAAGCACGCTTAGAAGAGCTGCGCATCAAATTGCGTCAGCCGTATCAAGGCTCTATTGGGCAAGCGCTGGCTGAACCAAAAGTTGTTGATGAAAGCGACTTTAAATCGGGCTTTGGTGAGCAAGAATTTCAACAGTCGGTTGAAGATATTAAAGAATATATTTTATCTGGCGACATTATGCAGTGTGTGATTTCACAGCGTATGAAGGTGCCTTTTGGTGGTGAGCCGATTCAGGTTTATCGTGCATTACGCACATTGAATCCGTCGCCTTATATGTACTTTATGGATTTAGATGATTTTCATATTGTAGGTTCTTCGCCAGAAATTTTAGCGCGCTTAGAAGACGGTGAAGTAACAGTTCGTCCGATTGCGGGCACGCGTTATCGTGGTAAAACACCGGAAGAAGATTTGGCATTAGAAAAAGAATTATTATCGGACCCTAAAGAGATTGCTGAGCATTTAATGCTGATCGATTTAGGTCGTAACGATGCCGGCCGAGTATCGAAAGTCGGCACGGTGGAAGTGAGTGATCAGATGGTGGTAGAGCGTTATAGCCATGTGATGCATATTGTTTCGAATGTGACGGGTAAAGTGAAAGACGATATTACCGCGATGGATGTTCTGCGTGCAGTTCACCCAGCCGGTACCTTAAGTGGCGCACCTAAAATTCGCGCGATGGAAATTATCGATCAAATGGAACCTGTTAAGCGCGGTGTTTATGGCGGCGCAGTCGGTTACCTAAGCTGGAATGGCAATATGGATACCGCGATTGCGATTCGTACCGCGGTGATTAAAGACGGTGTTTTAAACATTCAAGCGGGTGCTGGGGTCGTTGCCGATTCTGTACCACGCTTAGAGTGGAAAGAAACGTTAAACAAAGGCCGCGCGTTATTTCGTGCAGTGGCGATGGCTGAATCTGGCTTGGACCAATAGGAGGAATTTATTATGTTACTGATGATTGATAATTACGATTCCTTCACCTACAACGTGGTGCAATATTTTGCCGAGCTAGGTGCGGATGTTCAGGTTTATCGCAACGATGAAATTACTATTGAGCAGATCGAGGCATTGAACCCCGATCACTTGGTGATTTCACCAGGGCCTTGTACACCAAATGAAGCGGGTATTTCTGTGGAAGCGATCCGTCACTTCGCCGGTAAATTACCTATTTTAGGTATTTGCTTGGGCCATCAAAGTATTGGCCAAGTATTTGGTGGTGACATTGTGCGCGCTGGCCAAGTGATGCACGGCAAGACTTCGCCAATTGTTCATGCTGATGGTGGCGTTTTTAAAGGGTTAAATAACCCAATGATTGCAACGCGTTATCATTCTTTGGTGATTGATAAAAAGACCTTGCCAGACTGCTTAGAAATTACTTCTTGGACCGAAAACCAAGACGGCAGTATGGAAGAGATTATGGGTGTGCGCCATAAAGAGTTGGATATCGAAGGGGTGCAATTTCACCCAGAGTCGATTTTAACTGTGCAAGGTCATGACTTATTAAATAATTTTTTGAAGCGCAGCAAATAGCTAGCCGCGATTGATGATTGAAGAATAAAGGACATTCACTATGAATATTCAACAAGGGTTAGCTAAAGTCATTGAACGTCAGAACCTGACGACGGAAGAGATGGTTGCGGTAATGAATCAAATTATGGGTGGTGAGGCGACTCCTGCTCAGATTGGTGGTTTCTTGGTGGGTTTACGCATGAAAGGCGAGACCATTGATGAAATTACCGGTGCAGCGACAGTGATGCGTGAATTAGCATCGGGCGTAAAAGTCGATGATGAAAACGCGGTTGATACCTGCGGAACGGGCGGTGATGGTTCTAACTTATTCAACGTTTCTACAGCGTCGTCTTTCGTGGTTGCCGCGTCGGGTGGTAAAGTGGCTAAACATGGTAACCGCAGCGTTTCTTCCAGTACGGGCAGTGCCGATGTTTTGGAATTTGCAGGTGTATCTTTAAGCCTAACCACTGAACAAGTTGCACGTTGCGTGAATGAAATAGGCGTAGGCTTTATGTTTGCCCCTGCGCATCATAGTGCTATGAAGCATGCGATTGGCCCGCGTAAAGAACTTGCTCAACGTACTATTTTTAATATGCTTGGCCCGCTTACGAATCCGGCTGGGGTTAAAAATCAAGTCATTGGTGTGTTTAATGCAGCGTTGTGCCGCCCATTGGCGGAAGTATTGCAGCGCTTAGGCAGTGAGCATGTTTTGGTTGTTCATTCTAGCGATGGCTTAGATGAAATAAGCTTGGCGGCTGAAACGTCTGTTGCTGAATTAAAAGATGGTCAAATTACAGAATATAAAATAAAGCCAGAAGATGTGGGGATTGAGAGTCGTAGCTTAATCGGATTAACCGTCGACAGTGCAGAACAAAGCTATCAGTTAATTAAAGATGCTTTAGGTAAGCGTGAAACTGAAGCGGGTAATAAAGCGGCGGATATTATCGCCTTGAATGCGGGGGCGGCAATTTATGCGGCTAATATTGCCAGCAGCTTAACGCAGGGTGTAGAGATGGCACAAGACGCTATTTATTCTGGCCTTGCACTTGGAAAACTATCAGAGCTGGTTACTTTTACCCGTTATTTAGCAGACGACCAAGCATAAGCTTAGGACAGGAATACGATTGATGAATACCCCAACGATTTTAAAAAAGATCCTTGATACTAAGGCGATTGAAGTTCAGCAGCGCAGCGCTGCGATGCCTTTGGCTGAAATGAAAGCCCGTGCGTTTGACCAACCAGAAGCCCGTGGTTTTTATAAGGCGATGCAGGCGAAAGTGGATGCAGGTTTGCCTGCGGTGATTGCTGAAATTAAAAAAGCATCTCCGAGTAAGGGTGTTTTTCGAGAAGACTTTGATCCGGCGCGTATTGCTGAATCTTATGAAAAATCGGGCGCTGCATGTTTGTCGATCTTAACCGATAAGGATTACTTTCAAGGCAGTGAGGCGTACTTACAGCAGGGTCGAGGTGCGTGTTCGATTCCGGTGATTCGTAAAGACTTTTTGGTCGATCCGTATCAGGTTTATGAAGCGAAAGTGATTAATGCAGATTGTATTTTGCTGATCGCATCTTCTTTGAGTGACATGCAGTTACAGGATTTTTCCGGTCTCGCGACTGAGTTAGGCATGGATGTTTTGGTGGAAGTGCATAACGATGAAGAACTGACGTCAGCGTTAAAATTAGATACGCCTTTAGTCGGTATTAATAACCGTGACTTGCATACCTTTGAAGTTAGTTTGGAAAATACTTACAGCTTGCTGGAAAGAATTCCAGAAGATCGAATGGTGGTTACGGAAAGTGGTATTTTAAGTCGTGATGATGTCGCGGCGATGCGCGCCAAGCAAGTGAATGCGTTTTTAGTGGGTGAAGCGTTTATGCGCGCGGAGTATCCGGGAGATAAATTGGCTGAGTTGTTTTTTTAGTAACGGTTGTTTGAAGCGAATGCTCTAAAGCGGATATCGTGCAGTGTTCATTAGAACGTCAAAAGCAGTCTTTTTTGTGAGGCTGCTTTTATATAGCCGCGATTTTTAAAGCTCGATGTTTGCTCTGAGGTTAATGATCAATGGCCATCTGGAAATTTTTCTCTGATTGCCACTAATGCATCAATATTCTCCTCGAACAAATCAACCAGAGTAGGATCAAACTGTTCACCACGCTCTTCTTTAATGACCGCTATAATATCGGCAACTGGCCAGGCGTCTTTATAGCAACGCTTACTGCCTAGTGCATCGAATACGTCTGCTAAAGCAGTGATGCGCCCCGCAATGTGTATTTCTTCGCCTTTTAAGCCACGCGGATAGCCTTTACCATTCCATTTCTCGTGATGCTGCCCGGCAATGATAGAGCCTAGCTGTAAAATACGTTTATCGGATTTCGCTAAAATTTCTTCGCCTATAAGGGCATGTGTTTGCATGATTCCCCATTCTTCAGAGGTGTGTTTTCCAGGTTTATTTAAAATGCTATCAGGGATGCCTACTTTGCCGACATCGTGCAAGGGAGATGCGAGTTTTATTAACTTAGCTTCTTCTTCGGTTAGCCCGTATGCAATTGCGAGTAACTGAGATATTTGAGCGACGCGCTTTACATGGGCTCCTGTTTCTTTTGATCGCTGCTCTACGGCTTCGCCTAGCATGTAAACCAATTCTTTTTGAGTTTCTTGTATATCATCACGCATGAGTAAATTCTCGTAGGTGATGGCAACATTGGCAGCATAGATCTCTAGTAGCTGTTTATCCAGTGCACTCAGTTCATGGTGGAAGGTGACATACAGCAGGCTTTCACTGCCCTTTTGAGAAGAAAAGTAGCCGATATAATAATCATCGTGATAATAAGATTCCTGATTCTGCAGTACTTTCTTGAAACCCTCGCGTACCTTTTCAGGAAGATCTTCAAGGTGTGTTATTGAATCATTGGTCTGCATGTCGCCAGTTGAGGCGAGTACTCTGAAGGTACGAGTCTCTATGTTGAGTTGTGTATCTTGTGTGATTGATGAGCAATACAGTGCGCTTTGCTCAAGGCCCAGCAAGTTAGTTACTTGAGAGAGGACCGCGGAGGCGAATTTATTGAGGGTGTCCGAACTGAAGATTTCAGTGGATGCCTTGATGACTTTCTCGAGGCCTTTTCTATTCTCGTTAAGCGTGCAAATGTCGCGATAGCTACGCAGCGTTGCATACAACAAGGTATTCAGTTTTGTTGTGGTTAGCTCGGTTTTATCTTTGTAGTCATTGATGTCGTAGTTACGAATAACTTCATTTTCGGGAGCTTGTCCAGGCTGGCCTGTTCTGAGCACTAAGCGGGTATAGCGATTTTTGAGTTCTTCACGAATATAATGTGCGACTTCTAAGCCTGCATGATCATCCTCCATGACCACATCGAGCATTGCTAGGGCGATGTCGTCACGAGAAGCCATGACATCCTTGGCTTCTTGGCCGCTATAAGCGCTGATTAATTCAAGCTTTAGGCCATCGAAGACAAAGTTATGAAGTACCATTCGGGTGACTTTATGGACGTCAGGTTCATCATCGACGATCAATACTTTCCAAGTTTTATCTGAGCTTGATAGCGAGGGTTCGTCGCCGCCACTGAACAAGGGTTCGTCGTTGAATAAAGCTTGGTCACTCATATAACATGCTCCAGAAATACTAACCCAAGTCTAGAACAGGTGAGATTAGTTTGCCTAGTTTATTATTTAGGTGTCTCTACGCGGAAGAGTCGCGGCGCGGCGTGTGCCATGGACAACCATTGTTTTGCCTGCAACGTCTACCAAGCCCTGTTCTTCTAAGGCTTTTAGTACTCGACCGACCATCTCACGGGAGCAACCCACAATACGGCCGATTTCTTGGCGAGTAATTTTAATCTGCATGCCGTCTGGATGTGTCATGGCATCAGGTTCTTGCGAGAGCTCTAATAAAGTACGTGCTACGCGTCCGGTGACGTCTAAAAATGCTAAGTCGCCTGCTTTGCGCGTTGTATTGCGTAAACGTAATGACATTTGCTCAAAGATTGTGAACAGCAATCTTGGATCGCCTTTCACTAGCTCTAAAAACTTGGTGTAACTGATTTCGGCTACTTCACAGTCGACTTTAGCTTTAACCCACGCGGTGCGTGCTTTTGCTTTTACATCGAATAAACCCATCTCGCCGAAGAAGTCGCCTTCGTTAAGATAAGCCATAATCATTTCTCGTCCGTCGTCGTCTTCAATAATGACGGTCACAGAACCTTTTATTAGTAAAAATAATGAGTCGCTTTGATCGCCCGCATAAATTAGGGTGCTACGAGCTGGATAACGGCGGCGGTGAGCATGTTCTAAAAAAAGTTCGATGTACTCAGCTTTTGTACTCGTTCCATAAAGGCTCATAAATCGGTTACCCATTTGCGGTAAAAAGAGCAAAATTGCTCATTAAAAAATAATAGCGAAGTCATAAATATATAATTGTAATTTGATTATACTGCAGCAGTATGAGCTATTGCACCAGTCTATTCTAACAAACTAATTGAATACTACGAGTAAATAGGCCACAGAATTGATACTCATATTATTCTAACTAGCTTTGCTATGGTAACCTTGCGCCATTCGATGGAGATATTAAATGAAAGCGACAATTAAGTGGGGCGGCGACGTCAAGTTTATTGGTGAGTCTGGTACTGGCCATACGGTCATTATGGATGGACCAGAAGATCATGGTGGTAAAAATCAGGGCGTACGCCCAATGGAATTACTGCTTTTAGGCATGGGTGGTTGCACTAGTTTTGATGTGATGAGCATTTTAAAGAAGCAGCGTCAGGATGTCGTAGATTGTATTGCTGAGATTGAAGCTGAGCGTGCCGATGCCGTTCCTTCAGTTTTTACTAAGATTCATATTCACTTTAAAGTGCAGGGTCGTAAGCTACGCGAAGTTGCCGTTGAGAAGGCTGTGGCTTTATCTGCTGAAAAGTACTGTTCAGCATCGATTATGTTGGAAAAAGGCGGAGTAGAGATTACTCATAGCTTTGAGGTTGAAACTGTAGAGTAATTTCTAAAGTTTCAGTACAAACAAAAATGCCCCTATTGATTGCTCAATAGGGGCATTTTTTTGAATCGAATTTACTCAATTCATAAAACGAAACGCTTTAGCTAATAACTACTTAGAAGCTTCTACAATGCGCTTCATGTCAGTCATGTAGCCACGTAGCTCTTCACCAACATATTCAACTGGGTGATTACGGATTTCGTCATTTACTTCAACTAGACGAGCGTTATCAACAGAGTTAGAGGTTAGGTTTAAGCCTTTACCAATCACTTCAGTAGTGATGTTTGGCATGAACTTCTCAGCCAATAGAGGTACTGCAGCGTGTGCGAACAAGTAGCAACCGTATTCTGCAGTATCAGAAATCACAACGTTCATTTCGTAAAGCTTCTTACGAGCGATGGTGTTAGCGATTAATGGAGTTTCATGTAGAGACTCGTAGTATGCAGACTCTTCAACGATACCAGACTCAACCATCGCTTCGAAAGCAAGCTCAACGCCAGCTTTAACCATAGCAACAAGCATGATGCCTTTGTCGAAGAATTCTTGTTCGTCGATTGGAGTGTCACAAGCTGGAGCTTTTTCGAAGCCGGTTTCAGCTGTTTCTTCACGCCATTTTAGAAGGTTAACGTCGTCGTTAGCCCAATCTTCCATCATAGTCTTAGAGAAGTGACCCGTGATGATGTCGTCTTGATGCTTGCGGAACAACGGACGCATAAGGTCTTTAAGTTCGTCAGCCATATCAAAAGCAACGATTTTAGCAGGGTTAGATAGACGATCCATCATGTTAGTGATGCCGCCAATCTTCAATGCTTCAGTTACAGTTTCCCAACCGAATTGAATCAATTTAGCTGCATATGGGCCGTCGATGCCGTCAGCAACCATTTTTTCATAGCCCAAGATTGCGCCAGTCTGCAACATACCACAAAGGATAGTTTGCTCACCCATAAGGTCAGATTTAACTTCAGCAACGAAAGAAGATTCAAGACAACCAGCACGGTCACCACCAGTAGCAGAAGCGTAAGCTTTAGCAAGATCCCAGCCTTCGCCACGTGGATCGTTTTCTGGGTGAACAGCAAGAAGAGTCGGAACACCGAAGCCACGCTTATATTCTTCACGTACTTCAGAACCAGGGCACTTAGGAGCAACCATGATTACAGTGATGTCTTCGCGGATCTGCATGCCTTCTTCAACAACGTTAAAGCCGTGAGAGTAAGCAAGTGCAGAGTTTTGCTTCATTAAAGGCATAACGGCTGTAACAACAGCAGTGTGCTGCTTATCAGGAGTCAAGTTAAGTACTAGATCAGCTTGAGGAATCAAGTCTTCGTAAGTACCAACAGTGAAGCCATTTTCAGAAGCGTTTACGAAAGAAGCACGCTTTTCAGCGATAGCTGCGCCGCGTAGAGCATAAGAAATGTCTAGGCCAGAATCGCGCATGTTCAAACCTTGGTTAAGGCCTTGAGCACCACAACCAACGATTACAATTTTTTTGCCTTTAAG
Source organism: uncultured Gammaproteobacteria bacterium (assembly GCA_963851095.1). Classification (GTDB taxonomy): domain Bacteria; phylum Pseudomonadota; class Gammaproteobacteria; order Pseudomonadales; family Oceanobacteraceae; genus Oleispira. Next base: position 169,039 of record CAWKOX010000013.1, read on the forward strand.
CGCTTCACAGCCGTCAGCGAATTCGCTACGGTCCATGAAACGACAACGGCCAAGTTGATCAAGCTGTTCACGCAAGTTTAGCGTGTTGAAATAGTTGTTAGACATGAGTCTCTCCAATCTATAAATGTTAATAATAATTTGGGCGAATGTAATATTCGATGGCGTGCATTCTAGGCTAAGTTGCTCGTTGCGTAAAATGCTATAATTGCTTTTTATCATTGCATATAATGCAACAAGGGCTATTTATTATTCAACAAGTGGAATAAAGCGTACTTTCTATTATTCTGCCGGTAGGTTTTGTTATGGAATATAAAGATTTAGAAGTATTTGTTCAGTTGGCAGAGCATCAGCATCTAGGTGTGGTTAGCCAGTTCGTTCACTGCAGCTCTTCTACATTAAGTCGACGTTTAAAGCGTATGGAAGAGAGTGTTGGCAGTTTGTTATTCGATCGCGAAGGGACACGCTTACGCTTAACAGAAGAGGGCGAATTGTTTCGCCAGCATGCAGAGCAGGTATTAGAGCTTTGGCATCAATTAAAGCTTTCGATGCAGCGCCAAGCGAGTGAATTACAAGGGCAATTGAGTATTTATTGCTCGGTAACTGCGAGCTACAGCTTCTTGTCGGAATTACTTGGCCGATTTCGAGCGCAGCACCCACTGGTTGATATTCGATTAAAAACCGGTGATGCGGCTGAATCTATTGCGCATGTGCAGTCGGGGGACGTTGATATGGTGATTGCCGCTCGCCCAGATCAGTTGGCGGCTAATTTAACGTTTAAGACCATTACCCCTGCACCGCTTCTATTTATCGCGCCGGTTTCGAATCAGTCGGTGCCAGAATTACTAGAAGAAACGATTAATTGGGAAAAGGTACCTTTGGTATTGTCTGAGTCAGGCTTGGCTCGAACACGGGTAGATCGCTGGTTTAAACAGAAGCGTTTGAAACAAAATATTTATGCGCAAGTATCGGGACATGAGGCGATTGTTAGCATGGTGAGCCTAGGGTGTGGTGTTGGAGTCGTACCGGACTTAGTGCTTAAAAATAGTCCTTTGATGAATAAGGTGAGGATTATTGATGTTGAACCTGCATTGGAACCCTTTGCTGTCGGGCTTTGTGCTCAAAGCAAGCGTTTGAATGAGCCGCTAATATCAGCACTTTGGCAGACGGTAATGTGGGAATAGCTAGCGATTCTGTGTTCATCTCAGTAAGATAGAGATGTGACATGGTATATCTATAATACGCTAGCGATGTACCAGCGCTCTAAAGATGCAGTAGCGCTTAGCCGATAAACTTATGACAATGGCAAATAGCATCTATTTATTATAGAGATAGGTAAGAGTTAATTTTATGAACGATCAAGATAATAAGACTGCTGACTTGAAAGAAGATATTCAAGAAGGCACTACTAATATGAATAACTGCGATGTGGATACTGATCCTAAGCCTCGCAATAAAGGCATTTATTTGTTGCCGAATCTGTTTACAACAGGTGCTTTGTTCTTCGGTTTTTATGCTGTTGTTGCCAGTATGAATGGCTTGTTTGCAAATGCATCGATCGCGATTTTTATTGCGATGATTTTAGATGGTTTGGATGGACGCGTTGCGCGTTTAACCAATACACAAAGTGACTTTGGTGCCGAGTACGATAGCTTGGCCGATATGGTTTCGTTTGGTGTAGCACCTGCTTTGGTAGCTTTTAGTTGGGCGCTTCAAGATTTAGGTAAGTTGGGTTGGGTTGCGGCCTTTATTTATGTTGCAGGCGCCGCATTGCGTTTAGCGCGCTTTAATACTCAGATTGATACAGCGGATAAGAATTATTTCACTGGCCTAGCAAGTCCAGCGGCGGCGGCAATGGTTGCTGGTACGGTTTGGGCATTCAGTGAAATGGGTGCGACAGGTGAAGATGTTGCGTGGATAATGGCATTGCTTGTTCCTTTTGCAGGTCTATTAATGGTGAGTAACTTCCAGTACCACAGCTTTAAAGGTTTAGACCTTAAAGGCAAGGTGCCTTTTGTTGCGATGCTTGCGGTAGTGATGGCGTTTGTTGTGGTTTCAATGGATCCGGCTAAAGTTTTACTATGTATCTTTATGGGTTATGCATTATCTGGCCCTGCTGTTAGTGGCATGAAATATTGGAAAGGCCGTAAATCTTAAGAGTAAAGGTTTATGTTTGTTTTAGAAGGTCTCGCAAGAGGCCTTTTTTGTGCCTGTCATATTGGTCTCTTCTATAAAGGCAGATTAAGTCGTTATGAATTTTTTCGGCGATTAGGTGTCTATATGTGTATTCGCTACGTATAACTATTATTAACCCTCTATAAATAATGATGAGTCTTCTATGATAATAAAGACAGCTGTTGATATTCCATCATCCGAAATTACTTCGCATTCAGCCTATTTGAATCGACGAAAATTCATGCAGAAAAGTGGGTTAGCGTTAGCGGCGATGGGATTATCATCTGCGGCCAATTCGTTAGAGTCTCATGCGGGAAGGCCGCCTCGATTTGGTCCAGATTGGTTGAGTCAGCAAGTTGCTGGTGCAATAGAAACCCCATTTGGTAAAGGAGAGAAGTTAACGCCTTATCGAGATGTTACGTCTTATAATAATTTCTATGAATTTGGTACGGGCAAAGACGACCCGGCGCGTAATGCGGGGTCTTTAATTACCGATCCTTGGTCGGTAACCATTGAGGGTGAATGTGAGACGCAGGGAAGTTTCAATTTAGAAGATATTTTAAAGCCTATGCCGCTAGAAGAGCGCATTTATCGATTGCGTTGTGTGGAGGCCTGGTCGATGGTCATTCCCTGGATTGGTTTTCCGCTTGCCGATCTTATTAAGCGATTTAAGCCTTTATCCACCGCAAAGTATGTTGAGTTTACAACACTAGAAGCACCGAAGCAGATGATTGGTCAGCGCTCACGGTTTTCTACAATCGATTGGCCTTATGTAGAAGCGTTGCGAATAGATGAAGCGATGAATCCTTTAACCTTAATGGCGGTTGGCTTATACGGGGAGGTTCTTCCTAAGCAAAATGGTGCGCCACTTCGCCTAGTGGTCCCTTGGAAATATGGCTTTAAGAGTATTAAGTCTGTTGTGAAAATTCGCTTTACCGAAACTCCGCCTATTAATACGTGGCAGGCAATTGCACCTCGTGAATATGGGTTTTATGCCAATGTGAATCCCGAAGTCAGCCACCCACGCTGGAGCCAGGCAAAGGAGCGTCGCCTGCCGTCAGGTTTATTTAATGCCAATCGAATAGAAACGCAGATGTTTAATGGCTATGGGGAACAGGTAGCGCATCTCTATAAAGGGATGGACTTAAGGAAGAACTATTAATGACAGTATTTATTAGACGATGTCTTATATTCTCTGCACTGTTTACGCCTTTTGCTTATATTCTTGCTCAAATCGTTGCGCTGCAGATGGGCAATTACGATATTTTAGGGCCAGAGCCTGGTAAAGCAATTACGTGGTTTACGGGCCAATGGGCATTTAATAGTCTGCTATTAACGTTAGCGGTTACTCCTTTAAAAAGTTGGTTTGGCTGGAAATGGTTGGTTGTCCACCGGCGCATGCTTGGCTTGTTCGTAATGTTCTATGCAACATTGCATCTACTCTCGTATGCCATCTTCTTACTCGCATGGGAGTGGGGTGACATTGGTAGTGAATTAATAGAGCGTCCTTATTTAACACTGGGCTTTATTGCATGGCTTCTCCTTATTCCTTTGGCGATTACCTCTACTAAGGGGTGGCAGCGAAGATTGAAGCGAAGCTGGAAGTCGCTACATAAACTTGTCTACCTGATAACAATTTTATGTGCAGTTCATTATTTACTTCAGATCCGTTCTAATTGGTTTGAACCTACCTTATATGCTTCGGTAGCCCTATTGTTGTTAGGGCAGCGTTTCTCTTGGAAAGCGCTTAAGGGCTACTTTAGTCGTTCATAGGGTTTTATTGCCGACTCTTTTCTAGCCCTGAATCAAAATTAGTACGATTTCTAAGCAAAATGAACGGTTTTAGAATTAATTTCATTGTTTTGCAGTCTTTTTACAGAAAGCAGTTGACGGGGCTGTGGATAAGCGTATTATTCGCCGCCTGCTCAGACAGAACGGCCTTCGGGAAGTTATGATTGAGTTGAGATAAGGTCTTGTTTTTAAAGGATTTTTTGAAAATCTTCTGGAAATAAACGCTTGACTCTCTGGCTGGGATCATTAAGATACGCAGCCTGCTTAAAGAGACTTCTTAAGTCACTTTAAGTACTGAAGATAAGATGTTGTTTTTCTTCTACTTTCTCTGAAAGTTAAATGAAAATAATCCTTGACTTCAAAATCGCACAATATATAATGTGCGCCCACTTCGAGTAAAGCCTAGTTGGTTAGCTGAAGTCGGAAACGTTCTTTAAAAACATATTCAGATAATTCGTGTGGGTGCTTACCTTGATTGAGCCGAGACAGTTATTCAGCCTTCTCTTTTATTAGGGTCTGCTAATAACATCAAAGCATAAAACAAGATAAGAACTCACGAACTCTACTTTAATTAGGTGAGTATAAAAGTTAGTTTTTATTTTGAGTAAGATTTTAAACTGAAGAGTTTGATCATGGCTCAGATTGAACGCTGGCGGCAGGCTTAACACATGCAAGTCGAGCGGAAACGAAAGTAGCTTGCTACTAGGCGTCGAGCGGCGGACGGGTGAGTAATGCTTAGGAATCTACCGAGTAGTGGGGGATAGCCATTGGAAACGATGATTAATACCGCATATATCCTACGGGGGAAAGCAGGGGACCTTCGGGCCTTGCGCTATTCGATGAGCCTGAGTGAGATTAGCTAGTTGGTGGGGTAAAGGCCTACCAAGGCGACGATCTCTAGCTGGTCTGAGAGGATGATCAGCCACACTGGGACTGAGACACGGCCCAGACTCCTACGGGAGGCAGCAGTGGGGAATATTGCACAATGGGCGAAAGCCTGATGCAGCCATGCCGCGTGTGTGAAGAAGGCCTTCGGGTTGTAAAGCACTTTCAGCGAGGAGGAAAGGTCAGTAGCTAATAATTGCTGGCTGTGACGTTACTCGCAGAAGAAGCACCGGCTAATTTAGTGCCAGCAGCCGCGGTAATACTAAAGGTGCAAGCGTTAATCGGAATTACTGGGCGTAAAGCGCGCGTAGGTGGTTTGTTAAGTTGGATGTGAAAGCCCAGGGCTCAACCTTGGAACTGCATTCAAAACTGACTCACTAGAGTACGAGAGAGGTTAGTGGAATTTCCTGTGTAGCGGTGAAATGCGTAGAGATGGGAAGGAACACCAGTGGCGAAGGCGACTGACTGGCTCGATACTGACACTGAGGTGCGAAAGCGTGGGGAGCAAACGGGATTAGATACCCCGGTAGTCCACGCCGTAAACGATGTCTACTAGCCGTTGGAGGACTTGATCCTTTAGTGGCGCAGCTAACGCGATAAGTAGACCGCCTGGGGAGTACGGTCGCAAGATTAAAACTCAAATGAATTGACGGGGGCCCGCACAAGCGGTGGAGCATGTGGTTTAATTCGAAGCAACGCGAAGAACCTTACCTACTCTTGACATCCAGTGAACTTGCTAGAGATAGCTTGGTGCCTTCGGGAACACTGAGACAGGTGCTGCATGGCTGTCGTCAGCTCGTGTTGTGAAATGTTGGGTTAAGTCCCGTAACGAGCGCAACCCTTGTCCTTAGTTACCATCATTTAGTTGGGGACTCTAAGGAGACTGCCGGTGACAAACCGGAGGAAGGCGGGGACGACGTCAAGTCATCATGGCCCTTACGAGTAGGGCTACACACGTGCTACAATGGCATGTACAAAGGGTTGCCAAGCCGCGAGGTGGAGCTAATCCCATAAAGCATGTCGTAGTCCGGATTGGAGTCTGCAACTCGACTCCATGAAGTCGGAATCGCTAGTAATCGTGAATCAGAATGTCACGGTGAATACGTTCCCGGGCCTTGTACACACCGCCCGTCACACCATGGGAGTGGGTTGCTCCAGAAGTAGATAGCTTAACCTTCGGGGGGGCGTTTACCACGGAGTGATTCATGACTGGGGTGAAGTCGTAACAAGGTAGCCCTAGGGGAACCTGGGGCTGGATCACCTCCTTAAACGATATTCTCAGCCAATCTTGGCTAAGTGCTCACACGAAT
>CAWKOX010000014.1:0-81241 GCA_963851095.1 uncultured Gammaproteobacteria bacterium
ATCAAACAATCAATCAGAGATTAAGCGTCTTGCTCAACACCCTTCATGGTCAACTTGATACGACCCTTAGGATCAACGTCTAGAACGTTTACATTGATCTCTTGGCCTTCTTTCAAGTAATCAGAAACGTTTTCTACACGCTCTTCAGAAATCTGAGAGATGTGAACCAAACCGTCTTTACCTGGGATAATGTTAACGAAAGCACCGAAATCGGCTAGCTTCATAACTTTACCACGGTAGATCTTGCCAACTTCAGCTTCAGCAGTAATGCCTTCGATCATAGCTTTAGCCGCATCAGATGCTTCTTTACCAGCTGCGAAGATCTTGATGTTACCTTGATCATCGATATCGATGTCTGCGCCAGTCTGTTCAGTGATTGAACGGATAGTCGCGCCACCTTTACCAATTACGTCACGGATCTTGTCTGGATCGATTTTGATCGTGCTCATAGTTGGAGCGTTATCAGCCATCTCAGCAGACAGGTGTTGCGATACACTTATTCATAGACTCAAGAATCGTCATACGAGCCGCATTTGCTTTCTGCAATGCGATATCCATGATTTCTTCAGTGATACCTTGAATCTTGATATCCATCTGCAAAGCAGTAATACCTTGATCAGTACCCGCTACTTTAAAGTCCATGTCGCCCAAGTGATCTTCATCACCCAAGATATCAGTCAATACAGCAAAACCGTTGTCTTCTTTAATAAGACCCATTGCGATACCCGCAACTGGAGCTTTCATCGGTACGCCCGCTGCCATCAATGCCATAGAAGCACCACAAACAGAAGCCATAGAAGAAGAACCGTTAGATTCTGTAATTTCAGATACAACACGGATTGAGTAAGGGAAATCTTCGTGCTTAGGCATCATTGCTTGGATACCACGACGCGCTAGACGACCGTGACCAATTTCACGACGACCAACGCCACCCATACGACCCGCTTCACCTACAGAGTATGGAGGGAAGTTGTATTGGAACATAAATGGATCTTCAACACGGCCGAATAAAGTATCAACCATCTGAGCGTCACGACCAGAACCTAGCGTAGCAGCAACGATTGCTTGAGTCTCACCACGAGTGAACAGAGCAGAACCGTGAACGTTATCTAGAACGCCAGTTTCAACAGTAATTGCACGAACAGTATCGTTATCACGACCATCGATGCGAGGCTCACCAGCAACACTGCGCTGACGAACGATATTTTTTTGCAGCTTGGCAATCATACCAGCAACATCATCCGCAGATGGCTTACCTTCTTCTTCACCACATAAAGCTTCAACCGCTGCTTGCTTAGCTGCATCGATCTTGCCATAACGTTCCATCTTATCAGTCGTAAGATATGCGTCACCAATAGCTGCAGCAGCTTGAGCTGAAACAGCATCAAACAAAGCCGTGTCAACTTCAGGTGCAGTCCATTCCCAAACAGGCGTGTTAACAGTTGCAGCAAAATCAGCAACCGCATCAACAACACACTGGAATTCTTGGTGAGCGAACAAAACAGCGCCCAACATTTCATCTTCAGTCAGCTCGTCTGCTTCAGATTCAACCATCAATACAGCGTCTTTGGTACCCGCAACAACCATATCTAGCAATGAAGTTTCTAGTGCTTCATAGCTTGGGTTTAATACATAACCCTTTTCTTCGTCAAAACCAACGCGTGCTGCGCCGATTGGACCGCTGAAAGGAATACCAGAAATAGAGATAGCAGCAGAAGTACCGATCATTGCGGCAATATCTGGATCAACGTTTTTGTCTGCAGAAATAACAGTACAAACAACCTGCACTTCGTTCATGAAACCCTTAGGGAATAATGGACGAATTGGACGGTCGATAAGACGTGACGTTAGTGTTTCTTTTTCAGAAGGACGACCTTCACGCTTCAGGTAACCACCAGGGATACGACCTGCGGCATAGGTTTTTTCCATGTAGTGAACAGACAATGGGAAAAAGTCTTGTCCTGGCTTCATAGATTTAGCACCAACCACTGTGGTTAATACTTGAGTTTTACCAATAGTAACTAAAACAGCACCAGAAGCCTGACGTGCGATACGACCAGTTTCTAGAGTTACAGTATCTTCACCAAACTGGAACGTTTTGGTAATCGCTGTAGGGATATTGCTCATTCTTTCAATCCTTAAATGACTGCTCTGTTAGCACTTCTAAGCATTGGCCCTTTTCGCATAATTTTCCTTTTTATTAAAAGGAAGCTGAAAGGCAAATGGTTAGAAGTAGCTAAGAACTGACAGTACAGTGTTAATAATAAAATTTTCTATATAAAAAAATAGAAGCCCCGAAGGGCTTCTATTAAGGACTACATCTTAACGACGTAGACCTAAACGCTTGATCAAAGAAGTGTAACGAGTTGCGTCTTTACCCTTCAAGTAATCCAACAACTTACGACGTTGGTTTACCATGCGAATCAAACCACGACGAGAGTGGTGATCTTTATGATTCACTTTAAAGTGATCCTGTAAACCAACAATGTTGTGAGTCAACAAAGCAACTTGGACTTCTGGTGAACCAGTATCGCCTTCAGCAGTTTGGTATTCAGCAACGATTGCCGCTTTATTTTCAGCAGTTAATGCCATGATCATTTCTCCATAATATGCGGTTAAGTTGGCCACACATCGCTACCGTGCATATTAACAGTAGGATGCTGCACTCATTTTGATCGGAATCAAAACAAACACTAGCCAGAAATTGTTCAGGCTCATTAACCACTGTGACTACTCTTCTGGAAGAGTCACCTGGAAAACGCGCTTTGGTATCAATGTACCGTTGTCAGTAATATCACCAACGCCGACAAAGACCACCCCATCAGGGCTATTAACCCATAATTGTACTTGAGGCGTGAGCGGGAAGCTAGTTTTGACTCTCTGCCCATGTAAAATTTTGTGCCCTTCGTGCAAGGTTAGCTCAATTTTCGGCCAGTCAGGAATGGCTTCAGAAGAGTGAATTAACATCTCATCCATTACCTTATGACGCTCAGAAACTTGCGGGTAATCATCTTCAAGATCCAAAAGTGTTTGGTAATCAATCATTTGCGCTTCTGAAAATGGCCCTGCCTCATTACGATGTAACTTACTCACGTAAGCACCGCAACCAACTTCATTACCAATATCTTCTACCAAGCTACGAATATAAGTGCCCTTAGAGCAAACGACTTCTAAATCAATTTCACCCAAATCTTTGCGAATAGCCAGGAGCTTCAACGAATGAATCGTAACTTCACGCTGCTTTAACGCCTTTAAATCTAGCTCAACACCCTTGCGAGCTAACTCATACAAAGGACGACCTTCATGCTTAAGCGCAGAATACATAGGTGGTACTTGAGTGATTAAACCACGGAAATTTTTCAGAATTGTTTCAATCGATTCAGCGTCAAACTCAGGTATCGGTGCCGTCGCAACAAGCTCACCATCTTGATCGCCTGTTGAGCGTATCTCGCCTAATTTGCAGGTTGTGATATAACCCTTGGTTGAATCGAGCAAAATTTGCGAAAACTTTGTGGCATCACCAAAACACAACGGTAAAACACCCGACGCCATTGGGTCTAAAGCACCGGTATGCCCAGCTTTTTTGGCACCCAACAGCCATTTGATTTTTTGCAGAACTTGATTTGAAGAAAGGCCCAATGGTTTATTGAGCACAATAATACCGCTAATATCACGGCCTTTTTTTATACGAGCCATTTTTTTAATTAATTACTCGCTATCGTCTGACTTATTGCCCGAACGAGCATTATCTTCAGCAACTACTTTATTGATTAAGTTTGTCATGTGGTGTCCACGCAACAAAGACTCATCATAATGAAAACGCAATAACGGCGTAATACGAGTTGTCATTTGACGTGAAAGTTCACCGCGTAAAAAACCCGCTGCATCATTCAAAATCTTGCTCGCCTGCTTTTGAATCGCTGCTTCATCAGCTTCGTCATTATCGCCTTTTGCACCCATTACGGTGAAATAAATATCGGCATAACCCAGGTCTTTAGCAACCTTAACAGCATTTAAAGTCACCATGCCTAAGCGCGGATCCTTCATATCGAACTGGATCAATTGCGCTAGATCTCGCTGGATCTGTTCGCCCAAGCGCGTTGTACGGCTAAAATCTTTTGGCATTATCTCGCCCCTAAATATCTTATCGCTAACTTATGCAGTCAGCATAGCGAAAAAACGCCGCATAAAGCGACGTTTTTCGTATTAACTAATGAACCAACTTAGTAGTCAGCTGATTAAAGCGTACGTGCGATTTCATTCACAATATACACTTCGATCTGGTCACCCGCGCGAACATCTTGATAGTTCTTAACACCGATACCACATTCCATACCTTGGCGAACTTCTTGAACGTCATCTTTAAAGCGACGTAGAGATTCTAATTCGCCTTCATAGATTACAACACTCTCACGAAGAACACGGATTCTCTTGCTACGATGGATAACACCATCAACAACCATGGAACCAGCGATCAAACCAAACTTAGGCGACTTAAATACTTCACGTACTTCTGCAACACCCAAAATTTCTTCGCGCAATTCAGGAGCCAATAGGCCAGACATTGCTGCTTTAATATCATCAATCAAATCATAGATGATACTGTAATAGCGTAAGTCTAGAGCGTTATCTTCAATAACGCGTTTCGCCGATGCATCCGCACGAACGTTAAAGCCAAAGATAACCGCATCAGAAGCCAAGGCTAATGTTGCGTCAGTTTCGCTAATACCACCAACACCAGAAGATACGATGTTCACTTTCACTTCTTCAGTCGCAAGACCTTGAAGCGAAGCAATCAATGCCTCAAGAGAACCACGAACGTCGGTCTTAAGAACGATGTTTAAGTTCGATTGCTCACTGCCACCCATGTTATTAAACAAGGCATCCAATTTCGCTTTCTGCTGACGCTGTTGAATACCTTCTTTACGCTTAGCTTCACGGTGTTCTGCAACTTCACGTGCTTTCTTCTCGCTTTCAACAACGATAAAAGCAGCACCTGCGTCTGGAGTACCATTAAGACCTAAGATCTCAACAGGAATTGATGGACCTGCAGATTCCGTTGGCTGACCATTCTCGTCCAATAATGCACGAGCACGACCATAGCAATTACCTGCAAGAACAATATCACCTTTTTCAAGAGTACCGTTCTGAACAAGCAAGGTTGCAACTGGACCACGGCCTTTATCAAGACGTGACTCAACAACAACACCCTGACCTGGGCCTTCAAAAACTGCTTTAAGCTCAAGCAATTCAGCTTGCAACAATACAGCGTCTAATAATTCAGTAACACCTTCACCGGTATGCGCCGATACAGGAATGAAAGGAACGTCGCCGCCCCAATCTTCAGGAATAACGTCACATGCACCCAATTCGTTTTTAACACGATCTGGATCGGCAGATTCTTTATCCATCTTGTTAATTGCAACAACGATAGGAACGCCTGCCGCTTTCGCGTGCTGAACAGCTTCTTTCGTCTGAGGCATTACACCATCATCAGCAGCAACAACTAGAATAACAACGTCAGTACACTGAGCACCACGTGAACGCATTGAAGTAAATGCGGCGTGTCCTGGTGTATCTAAGAAAGAGATCATGCCATGACCTGTTTCTACGTGATAAGCACCAATATGCTGTGTGATACCACCGGCTTCGCCAGTCGCTACACGACTTGAACGAATATAATCCAGTAAAGAAGTTTTACCGTGGTCAACGTGTCCCATTACAGTCACAACTGGCGCACGAGCTTCTTCATCAGCGTCGTAAGTTACAGATTCAAATACGTCTTCTTCAAGTGCGTTATCTGAAATTAACTTAGTTACTTTGTGACCCATTTCTTCAACAACAAGTGTTGCAGTATCTTGGTCCAAAGTTTGGTTAATGGTAGCCATTACGCCCATACCCATTAACGCTTTAATTACATCGCCAGCCTTAATGGCCATCTTAGCGGCAAGATCACCCGCGGTAATTGCTTCTGGTAATTCAACTTCATGAATAACCGGAGCAGTAGGCTTAGTAAAGGAGTGCTCGTTATCAGCTTGCGCTTGTGCAGTACGCGCTGCTTTGCCCTTAAGCTTCTTACGACGACCGCGTTGGTTAGCTGATCCATCTTCAGTACGGAACTGACGAGGAGCACCCGCACCGCGAGGAGCACTACCTGGTGCTCGAGGAGCATTACCTGGTGCTGAAGTGCGCTTCTTATTGCGATCTGCGCCATCACGCTGAGTTGCAGCTTCTGCAGTCGCTTGCTTCTGAGCAAGCTCTTCTTTAGTAGGCGCAACTTTCTTAGCCGCTGCTGTTGCAGTTGGCTTTTTATTACGGGTATCGCGCGTTGCTGGCTTAGCACTTAGCTTAGGCTTAGCGGTCGCTTTTGGCTTAGCTTCAGCTTTCGGCTTCGCTTCAGCTTTTGGTTTAGCCGCAACTTTAGCTTTAGCAGCAACACGAGCAGTGGAGCTTACGCCACCACGAGCTTTTGCTTCTGACTGGGATTTCTGAGAAATCTTATGCTTAGCTGCTGGCTTAATCTTTTTAGCTTCTGCCGCTTCTTTTGCTTTTTTAGCGGCATCAGCTGCCGCTTTAGCTTCTAGAGCTTCAGCCGCTTTCTTAGCCTCTAACAATGCAGCTTCAGCCGCCTTATTAGCTTCAGCCGCTTCAGCTTTAGTTGCTTTAACAGCCGTTACTTTTTCTTCAACGGCCGCTGCTACTTCTTCAGCATCAGGCTTTACAAAAGTGCGCTTTTTACGAACTTCAACAGCAACATCTTTCTTGCCGCCTTGCCCGGTTTTCAGCGTACTAATTGTTTTACGCTTAAGGCTAATCTTTTTCGGTTCAGCTTCACCAGCTTCACCGTGATTTTTCTTCAAGTGACCCAGTAGGGCCTCTTTTTGCTCAGCACTTACTGCATCATTTGCGTTAGTCTGAGGTAAGCCCGCTTCTTTCATTTGTGATAGTAGACGATCGGAATCGGTCCCTACCACATCAGCGAACTCTTGAACTGTTGTATCGGTCATGCATCTCTCCTAGGCCGAGTGAATCTATTACTCAGCGCCTTCAAACCAAGGCTTACGTGCGGTCATGATTAACTCGGCCGCTTTTTCTTCTGTCATGCCTTCGATGTCAATAATATCGTCGATGGCTTGCTCTGCTAGATCTTCCATAGTGGAAATGCCCTGGCTTGCTAATACAAGAGCAAGGTGTTTATCCATACCCTCCATAGCGAGCAAGTCTTCAGCAGGCTCTGCTTCTTCCAATTTTTCTTCGGAAGCAATCGCTTGTGTTAGCAGCACATCTTTAGCGCGATTTTGAAGCTCTGTAGCAATCTCTTCATCAAGGCCATCAATGGCGATCATTTCAGCGATTGGAACATAAGCAACTTCTTCTAGCGTAGTGAAACCTTCTTCGACCAATAATTCTGCAAAGTCTTCATCGATATCCAGCTGTTGGGTAAACTCATCAATGATGGTCCCCGACTCTTCATTCTGCTTTTCTGCTGCCGCAGCTTCCGTCATTACGTTGATTTCCCAGCCCGTAAGCTCGGAGGCCAAACGTACATTCTGTCCACCACGACCAATCGCTTGCGCTAAATTGTCGGCAGCGACAGCGACATCCATCGAGTTAGAATCTTCATCAACGATGATAGAACTAACTTCAGCAGGAGCCATTGCATTGATAACAAGTTGTGCTGGGTTATCATCCCAAAGCACGATATCAATACGCTCATTACCACCCAATTCGTTCGTTACCGCCTGCACACGAGAACCACGCATTCCCACACAAGCTCCAACAGGATCCATGCGGCCATCGTTAGTTTTCACAGCAATCTTGGCACGAGAACCGGGATCACGAGCAGCGCCTTTAATTTCAATCACTTCTTCGGTGATTTCAGGCACTTCTATGCGGAACAGCTCAATGATCATTGCTGGCACAGTACGGCTCAGCATCAATTGAGGTCCACGATTTTCTGGGCGAATACAATCTAAAACAGCACGTACACGATCTCCCATACGTACAATTTCACGACCAATAAGCTGATCTTTTGGCAACAAGCCTTCAGCGTTATTACCCAAATCAACAATCACATTGTCACGAGTTACTTTCTTAACGCTACCGCTAACAAGCTCACCAACACGATCTTCATATTGCTCAACAACCATAGCGCGCTCAGCTTCACGTACTTTCTGTACAATGATTTGCTTAGCAGCTTGTGCGCCAATTCGACCAAAGCCAATATTCTCGACTTCAGTTTCATAAACGTCACCAGGCTTCAAGTTTTCGTCGATCTCTAACGCTTCTTCAAGAGTTAATTCATCGCCTAAGCCAGGTACTACATCGTTGCTTACAACTAACCAGCTACGGAAAGTCACATAATCACCCGTGCGGCGATCAATGTTTACAGTAATAGTTGCTTCTTCGTCTTCATAACGTTTTTTCGTCGCCGCTGCTAATGCGGATTCAATAGCGCTAAAGATAACTTCTTTATTAACGCCTTTTTCGTTTGAAACCGCTTCCGCGACCAGAAGTATTTCTTTACTCATTTCTAGCCTCGCTCTCTGCCTTAGTCCTTGAATTGGGGAATAACGTGTGCTTTTTCAATCATATCGATGGGCAGTAAATATTCGTGTTGGTCAACCTGCAGCACGACATCCTGATCTTCGATATTGATAATGACACCCTTAAACTTACGACGACCATCGAACGGCATACGTAATCGGATATCAGCCCACTCATTAATGTATTTTCTAAACTGTTCCAGAGTAAACAACGGGCGATCCATACCCGGTGATGACACTTCCAGGGTATATTCCTGGCTAATAGGATCTTCTACGTCCATGATCGCACTCACCTGCCTGCTGACAGAGGCACAATCATCAACGCTTACACCGTTCTCATTATCGATGTAGATGCGCAAAACACTATGGCGACCTTGAGCGGAATACTCTAAACCCCAAAGGGTCAAGTCCATCGCTTCAATCGCCGGAGCAATCATTTCGCGTAATTCTTCTTCTTTACTAGCCAAGCTTAGTAACCTTTAAATTTTTGTACATTTCATAAAATATCTACAATATTCAAATGCCAGAAACAAAAACTGGGCAACATGTGCCCAGTCCGCGTAACACATTGCAGACAAGAAAGTTAAATCGCACTACGCGGTCATTAACTTTCTCTATTCGGCGCCATTCATAAAATAACGCCTAACAAAAAGCCCCTAACGAGGGGCTTCTTGCTTTGCTTTTCTAATCTCAGGCAATTATATGCTTGATCGACTAAAAAAGCGAATTGGTGCGGATGGGGAGACTCGAACTCCCACGGGCGTAAGCCCACCACCCCCTCAAGGTGGCGTGTCTACCAATTTCACCACATCCGCAAAACTACTCTTCGATGCTTATTCAGCAGGCACTTCTAGCACCGGCACATCATCGATCGAAACATCTACGTCAGGCGCATCTGTTGTCGGTGCATATTCTTCCACAATCGGCGCATCTTGCTCAAGGGTTTCTGACATTTCTTGCATCGGAACACCAAGATCATTAATGCCTTTTGCTTTATTACTAGCAACAACCGCAAGAACCATAGACGTCACAAAGAAAATCGTCGCAAAAATTGCAGTCATACGGCTTAAGAAATTGCCTGAACCCTGACCACCAAATACTGTTTGCGAAGAACCACCACCAAAAGACGCACCCGCATCAGCGCCTTTTCCTTGTTGAATCATTACTAAGCCGATAACACCAAAGGCTAATAAGATATGTACTACTAGGGTAATCTTTTCCATTATTCTCTACCTATTGCGTTCCCAACATTACGCTGGGTTACAGATTCCTAAAAATTCTTCAGCTTGAAGTGAAGCACCGCCCACTAAGCCACCATCAATATCCTGCTGTGCAAATAATTCTTTCGCATTACTCGCTTTCACACTTCCGCCATAGAGAACATGACTATTCAATGCTAATTCTTCATCTTTCGCGGCTAACAAGCTGCGAATAAATGCGTGTACTTGCTGCGCTTGTTCTGGAGAAGCTGTCTTTCCAGTACCAATTGCCCAAACAGGCTCGTAAGCAAATACACATTTTGCCAGCTGCTGAACCGTTAAACCATTCAACACGGCATTAATTTGTTGTTCGATGACCGCTTCAGTCTTATTCGCTTCGCGTTCTTCTAGCGTTTCGCCAATACACACATAAGGTGTTAGGCCAGCTGCCAAAGCTGCTTCTGTTTTCGCTAATACATCAGCATCTGTTTCTGCATATAGTGTACGGCGCTCTGAATGCCCGATTAATACAGCATCACAACCACAGTCTACTAACATATTGGCCGACACTTCACCGGTAAACGCGCCACTTGCGTTAGCGTTTAGGTTTTGACCACCAAATTGAACTGTACTGCCTTGTAATTTATCAGCGGCCATTAATAAATAAGGAGCCGGCGGAAAGACAACGACGTCGGTTTGCTGCGGAGCATTTGCAGTAATGCCAGCTAACAATTCATTTAACATGACCTTACTGGCATTCATTTTCCAGTTACCAGCCACCAATAGACGACGCATAATCACCTCACGATATAAAACAGGGCGAGATAGTAGCGAAGATAGCCATCTGACTCAAGAGCTAGATGGCTATAATCGTCATTAAGATATGATTTTTTCAACAATTTCAGCTAATTGCTTCGCTTTCGTCGCAACTAGGTCGCCATTCTCGCCTTCAACCATAACGCGCACAACCGGCTCTGTTCCAGAAGGACGTAACAATACTCGTCCTCGACCATCCAATTCTTCTTCAACGGCAGCGGCAGCAGCCAGAATTGTTTTGTCTTTTGTCACATCAACGTCTTTATTACGGCGAACATTGATCATTGTTTGTGGACATTTAGTCATTCCCGACTTCAACTCATACAAAGTCTTGCCTGAATCTTGTAGTGCCATCATGACTTGCAACGCAGCAACAACGCCATCACCCGTCGAGGTAGAATCCAGGCATAATAAGTGACCTGATGATTCACCACCAAAGCGCCAGTTATGTTCTTTTAACTGCTGCATCACATAGCGATCGCCAACATTAGCGCGGACAAAGTCGATTTTCTCTTTTTTCAGCGCCAACTCTAAACCAAGATTACTCATCAAGGTACCGACAACACCACCACCTAAACGTTTGCGACTGCGAGCATGCATCGCCATGATAAAGAGCAATTCATCACCATCAACAATCTCGCCTTTCTCATCAACCATCACCACACGATCGCCATCGCCATCAAAACCAATACCCAGATCTGCACGTGTTTCTACAACTTTTTGCTGCAACTGCTTCGGTGAGGTTGAGCCGATATCTTTATTGATGTTCAATCCATCAGGGCTCGCACCAATAGTAATGATTTCAGCGCCCATTTCTTTAAAAACTGCTGGTGCAATCTGATACGTTGCACCATGAGCACAATCAAGCACAATGCGCTTGCCCTTTAATTTTAAGCGGCGCACCGTACTTTTACAGAATTCGATATACCGCCCTGCCGCATCATTGATACGAAAGGCTTTACCCAATTCATCTGAAGATACGGTCGTCATCGGCTCATCAAGATAACGCTCAATTTCTAACTCAATTTCGTCTTCTAACTTGGTGCCGTCAGCTGAGAAGAATTTAATACCATTATCATGATACGGATTATGAGAAGCACTGATCACTATGCCCGCGTCAGCATGGAAAGTACGCGTTAAATACGCAATACCCGGAGTGGGCATTGGCCCTAACAAGCCGCTATCAACACCTGCTGCGGTTAACCCAGCTTCAAGTGCTGATTCAAACATATAGCCCGATATACGCGTATCTTTACCGATTAATATCTTGCTTTTTCCTTGCTGAGCAAAAACCTTACCTGCCGCCCAACCTAGCTTCATGACAAATTCAGGCGTGATTGGATAAGTGCCTACTGCACCGCGAATACCATCTGTTCCAAAATATTTTCTACCCATGCTTACTCATTCCTTGGATCTTTATTTTTTGTTAGTACTACGCTGAGTGAATCGAAAGACCTAAGCCAGCGTAGCCTCTACTATTTTTAATGCATCGTAAGTTTCAGCGACATCATGCACCCGCATAATCGCGGTCCCTTTCATTGCCGCAATGACTGCGGCGGCAATACTGCCAATCATGCGCTGATCTGCAGGCCGATCATGCAATACTCGACCAATCATTGTTTTACGTGAAATCCCCACCAATAACGGCAAACCCAATTGATGAAATGTCTCTAATTGATTTAATAGTTGGTAATTATGCTCTAAAGCCTTACCAAAGCCAAAGCCCGGATCAAGAATTAAACGCTCTTTTCCAATACCCACCAAGGCACATGCGGCAACTCTCTCTTCTAAGAAACCATGAATATCGCCCACTACATCGTCATAACTAGGGGCTTGCTGCATCGTATCGGGCTGTCCCTGCATATGCATCAAACAGATAGGTAAGTTAGTAGCGGCAGCGGCCTCAAGTGCGCCTTCTCGCTGCAGCGCCCTCACATCATTAATCAACCCAGCGCCGACGGCCGCGGCCTGAGTAATGACCTGTGGCGTACTAGTATCAACCGAGATAATCGTCTCTAAATTTCTGTGAATAGCCTCAACCACCGGAACAACACGATCAAGCTCTTCCTGCAATGAAACTTTCGCCGCACCCGGGCGAGTGGATTCGCCGCCCACATCAATCAATGCTGCGCCTTGCTGAATCATTTTTTCTGCATGAAATAATGCTTTATCAAGACGGTTATAACTACCGCCATCAGAGAACGAATCAGGGGTAACGTTTAGGATACCCATGATATTACAGCGGGTTAAATCCAACTGCTGAATTGCGCCATTGCGTTTTCCGCAGGCTAAAAAGCTATCTTTCATACGCATCAATATTCATCACACAAAAACTTAGAGAGGCACCAAAACAAACGTGTCATGCATCAGCATTAAACGCATCATGGCTAAATAAACGCCATAAAAAAACGGGCCGAAGCCCGTTATTTTAAACGATTAATGACCCAAACTATACGTCGACTTTATCGCCAGCCGCATCATCACTATCACCTTGCTCACCCAAATCTGTCTCTTCAACAGGGGTGCTTGGCGAACCATCGTTTTTATCATTCCAAGAAGCCGGCAAACGAACAGGCTGACGATTCATTAAATCTTTAACCTGCTCAGAATCAATCGTTTCATACTCCATCAATGCATCTTTCATTGACTCAAGAATGTCGCGATTTTCTTCCAATATTTTTTCTGCTTTCACATAACACTCATCGGTAATACGTTTAATTTCTTGATCAATTAAACGGGCAGTCTCATCAGACACATGGCGAGAGCCAATACCATCCGAATCACGAGAATCATAATCCAATGGACCTAATGCATCCGACAAACCATAATTGACAACCATTCCTCGGGCAAAATACGTTGCGACTTTAATGTCCTGAGAAGCCCCCGTACTCACACCGTCTTTACCGTACAACATCTCTTCTGCAATTCTACCGCCATATAAGGTAGCGATGTCACCCAGAATTTTACGGCGACTAGAGCTAATACTGTCCGCCTCAGGTAAAAAGAAGGTGACACCCAAAGCACGGCCACGAGGAATAATGGTTACTTTGTGAACCGGATCGTGCTCTTCCGACAAATAACCCACAATCGCATGACCTGCTTCATGGTAAGCCGTACTTTCTTTTTCTTTTTCCGTCATCACCATGGTCTTGCGCTCAGCACCCATCATGATTTTATCTTTTGCTTTCTCAAACTCATCCATAGTCACCAAGCTTTTAGCTGCACGGGCAGAGAATAGAGCCGACTCGTTAACCAAGTTGGCTAGATCTGCACCCGAGAAACCCGGCGTACCACGAGCAAGAACAGACGCTTTCACATCGTCAGCAATGGGTACTTTACGCATATGTACTTTAAGAATTTGTTCACGACCACGCACATCTGGCAAACCAACCACAACCTGACGGTCAAAACGACCCGGTCGCAACAAGGCTTTATCCAATACATCCGAGCGGTTTGTCGCAGCAATAACGATCACACCATCATTCGCCTCAAAACCATCCATTTCTACCAACAACTGGTTCAATGTTTGCTCGCGCTCATCGTTGCCGCCGCCATGACCGCCCCCACGATGACGACCTACCGCATCAATCTCATCAATAAAGATGATGCAAGGCGCTTGTTTTTTAGCTTGCTCAAACATGTCGCGCACACGAGATGCACCCACACCGACAAACATCTCTACGAAATCAGAGCCGGAAATCGAGAAAAAAGGAACTTTTGCTTCACCGGCAATGGCTTTGGCCAACAATGTCTTACCCGTTCCTGGTGGACCTTCTAATAAAACACCACGAGGAATTCGACCACCTAAGCGTTGATATTTACCAGGATCAACCAAAAAGTCGACCAGTTCTTTAACGTCTTCTTTGGCTTCATCACAACCGGCAACATCCTCAAAGGTCGTTTTAATTTGGTCATCGCTTAATAGCTTCGCCTTGCTCTTACCAAAGGACATGGGGCCGCCCTTTCCGCCACCAGCCCCACCCTGCATCTGGCGCATAAAGAACATAAATACGGCAATAATTACAAGTATTGGAAAAGAAGCGACCAGCAACTGAGTCCAGATACTCTGCTGCTCCGGCTTTTTACCTTCGACTTGCACATTATTATTCAATAGATCATCGATTAACTTATCATCATAAGCCGGCAATATAGAGGAGAAGCTCTCACCATCACTCAATACACCTTCGATATTCTGCCCAGCAATGCTAACGCGCTCGACCTGACCGCTGCGCACACTGCTGATGAATTCAGAATATTTGAGTTCTTTGGTTTGGCTGACATTTTGAAAATTATTAAAAACCGTCATCAATACCGCAGCGATGATGGCCCAAAGCACTAAATTCTTTGCCATAACAGGCATACCTCTAATTTTATATATAGCGTAAGCACTCTAGCTTACGCAGCTTTTAATCTTATCTCTAGTACATCTACGCCGTTAATAGAGAATCAGATGTCATTTATACCTTTCTTTACCCTAGCAGTGTCTTGAGCAAAAAGCTGATTAGCCTTTAAAGCCTTTTGCAACCAAGTAAACTTCTCGAGAACGAGCTCGAGATGACTCCGGCTTGCGGGTTACTACTTTCTGAAAGGATGAGCGCATGTCTTTTAAGTATTCATCAAAGCCTTCACCTTGAAAAACCTTAGCCGCGTAATTGCCACCCGGTTTTAAAACCTGTCGGGCCATATCCAATGCAAGTTCTACCAAATACATCGCACTTGGCTGATCAACTGCACTCATACCACTCATATTGGGGGCCATATCTGAAATTACAAGGTCTACAGGGCGATTACCAATCACTCGCATCAACTCATCAAATACCACCTCTTCAGTAAAATCCCCTTGTAAGAAGGTGACTCCTGCAATGCCATCCATCGGTAAGATATCAGAGGCAACCACCAAACCATGATCCCCAACTCGTTTTGCCGCAACTTGTGACCATCCACCCGGCGCTGATCCCAAATCAACCACGGTCATTCCTGGTTTCATCAACTTATCTTTATCGTCGATCTCCATCAGTTTATAACAGGCGCGAGAGCGATATCCCTCTTCTTTGGCCTTCATTACATAATGATCATTAAAATGCTCATCCATCCAATCATTACTCGACTTTGAACGCGCCATATTTATATTTTCTCAATTGGTTTTCTACAGATTACCGCTTTAAGCGGCAAATTCGAATTTATTGCTATATAATCAGAGTTTACCACTTAATTAAGTTAGGCAAGCGAATCTGATGGCAATTTCTGCTGAACAAAAGAAAGCAATGCGCTCTATTGGCCATAATCTGAACCCAGTTGTGACCATAGCCGGTAATGGTTTATCGGAAACAGTATTGGAAGAATTAAACCGTGCACTAGATGATCACGAGTTAATTAAAGTAAGAGTCTCTATAGGCGAACGCGATATGCGCGCTCAGGCTATTGACGACATCATAAAAGAGACCGGTTCTGAATTGATTCAAAAAATAGGCAAGGTTGCCTTAATCGTACGTCGCAACCCGAAAGCTCACCCTAAGCTTTCTAACTTATCGTAGGCTTTAATCGCGATAAAAAGCGCCAGAACCTCTTACTGGCGCCCCCTTCTCTCCTTGCTCAGCGAATGATATTGCTGTCATGTTTCGTATTTTTAAAATAATATTTATAAAAACGAATAATTAGTGCTCTTATCGCGCCAGTCGTACAAGACCCACCCAAATAGTTTTGATAGCATAGAGCACATTATTACCGATCAATTTATTCAGGTTACAGCACATGTCGCAATTCGTTATTTCAGGTACCGGCTTATTTATACCTCCTCATACAATTAGCAACGAAGAGTTGGTAAAAGCATTCAATCAATATGTTGAGAACTTTAACGAACAGCATGCCGCTGAAATTGAATCTGGTGAAGTAGAAGCTTTAGTAGGCTCTAGTCCAGAATTCATTGAAAAAGCCTCAGGCATTAAATCCCGTTATGCTATGTATAAAGACGGCATTATTGACCCTGCGATTATGCACCCGACCTTTCCAATGACAGGCGAAGGCAAAACCCCTGAAATGGTGACAATGGGCATTGCGGCCGCTAAACAAGCCATGGCAGAAGCGGGTAAAACAGCTGAAGACATCGACTTAATTGTTGTTTCTAGTACTTTCCGCCAGCGTGACTACCCTGGTATTTCTGTAGAGATTCAGCGAGACTTAGGCATTAAAGGCAGCGCCTACGACATGGGCATCGCCTGTTCATCCGCTACCTTTGGTATGATTAACGCTTATGCAGCTTTAGCGGCAGGTATTGCTAAGTGCGTGCTATTCATCAACCCCGAATTTACAACACCTGGTTTAAACTTTAAAAATCGCGATAGCCACTTTATTTTTGGTGATGTCGCGACGGCAGCAATCCTTGAGCCGGAAGCAACCTGTACAAGCAATAGTGCTTTCCGTATTCTCGGCACCAAGCAAATGACTCAATATTCCGACAACATTCGCAGTGATGCGTCTTATGCTGACTATTGCTTTGATGACTTGCCAGAAGACCGCCCTTTCTTTCAACAGCAAGGTCGTAAAGTATTTAAAGAACTACTTCCTCTAATCGTCACGTTCATTTCTGAGCAGCTAGAGGAAAGTGGTCTGCAAGCAGACGAGCTGAAGCGCATGTGGCTACATCAAGCTAATATCAACATGAATAACTTTGCTGCGAAAAAGCTATTAGGTCGCCTACCCACACTGGAAGAAGCGCCTGTTGTACTCGACGAATTTGCCAATACGGCTTCTTCTGGCTCTGTAATCGCCTTCCATAAATACAAAGATGACTTCAAATCAGGTGATAAAGGTCTTATTTGCTCATTTGGGGCAGGCTATTCTATTGGTAGCTTGATGGTTGAGAGAGTATAATAAATCACCATACGCTTGCTTTTTAAGGTTTCGACCTTATAAAGTAAGCATTGAAACTATTTTTGAGAGATCTATCCCCCCCCATGAGCGAAGAGCGACTGAGTAGCCAATCTAAAACTTGGCTAGACAAGCTATCCACCTTGTTTTCCGACGATCCTAATGACCGTCAAGATCTAAAAGAAATATTACGGGAAGCTGCTGAACGTAATGTCGTCGATACCGAAACTCTTTCTATCTTAGAAGGCGCATTACAAGTTTCTGACATGCAAGTGCGTGACATCATGGTACCTCGCTCTCAAATGGTGTGCATCAAGGCAGAAGAATCCCTAAAAGAATTCCTTCCTTCTATTATCGAGTCTGCTCACTCTCGCTTCCCTGTATTGGGTGAAGATCAAGATGAAGTGCTTGGGGTATTATTAGCAAAAGATTTGATCCCTCTAATTCTGAATGAGGATCGTGAAGATTTTAACGTTAAAGATCTTTTGCGTGCAGCCGCTTTTGTTCCTGAAAGTAAGCGCCTTAACATTCTATTAAAAGAATTCCGCGCAACTCGCAACCACATGGCCATTGTTGCCGATGAATTTGGTGGTATTGCCGGCATCGTCACGATTGAAGACGTTCTTGAGCAAATCGTTGGCGAAATCGAAGATGAGCACGATCAAGAAGACGATGACAGCTTTATTAAAGTTCTTGATAACGATGTGCGTATGGTGAAAGCGCTTACCCCGATCGACGATTTCAATCAACACTTCGATACCAAGTTTGATGATAAAGAATTTGATACCATTGGCGGTATTGTTATTCAGCACTTTGGTCGCGTGCCCGAATGTGACGAAGCGATTACCATTAATGATTGGCGCTTTAAAGTTGTGAATGGCACCGGCCGACGAATCAACTTAATGGAAGTAACCCCGGTTGATTAATATCACTGGGTTAAACTGAATAATCAAAAAGAAAGCCTAGCGCTTTCTTTTTTGTTTTTGACCTCAAGGATTTGTATGTTTCTCATTCATAAACTCATGGATCAGCCACGCTTAATCGCACTGTTATCTGGGTTGATTTTCCCCCTTGCCATCGCGCCTTTTTTTCTTTGGCCTATCGTCATCATCTCCCTTATGGGTTTACTCTTTAGCCTGCATAACAGCTCAGCGAAAGAAGCGGCCATTCGCACTTGGTTATTTGGCTTTGGCAAGTTCTCGGTCGGTGTATCGTGGATCTACGTCAGCATGCACGATCACGGAGGCACCCCTGCAATACTCGCCATATTAATGGTTGGAATATTTGCCGCTTTTTTAGCGACCTTTCCCGCGTTGTTTATGTATTTCTTTCAGCGCTTTTATAACCGAGCTTCTACTCAACCACTTGTTTCAATACTAGCGTTTTCTGCTCTGTGGTTTGCCTATGAATGGTTCCGAAGCTGGTTCATGACTGGCTTCCCTTGGTTATTTGCAGGCGATGCACAACTTCATACTTGGCTTAATGGCTGGGCTCCTATTTTAAGTGTTTATGGTCTGTCATTTTTTACCGCACTCACCGCAGCAGCTCTGTATTTTTCTATCCGTAAGCAACAGCCCAACTATCTAGCGTTCTTAGCACTGTGGCCAATAGGGTTATTATTACAAAGTATAAACTGGACAGAAGTCACCGGTGAGCTGAAGGTCAGTGCGGTACAAGGCAATATTCCTCAAGAAATTAAGTGGCTACCTCAACAGCGCATACCCACCGTTAACGCGTATTTAGATCAAACTCGCCAGCACTGGGATAGTGACTTAGTACTATGGCCAGAAACAGCGATTACTGTGCTAAAAGATCAATTCCAAGCCTACCTTGATACCATTAATGGAGAAGCATTAAATAATAAAACAACGCTAATTACGGGCATTCCTTTTCGCTATACAGAAGGGCCTTTTAGAGGTGAGTACCACAACAGTATTTTAGCGCTGGGCATGGGTGAAGGTTTATATCACAAACAAAAACTGGTTCCCTTTGGTGAATACATTCCTTTAGAACAAGCTATTCGTGGTCTACTGCCATTTTTTGATCTGCCCATGTCGAGCTTTAAGCAAGGTGATAAAGACCAGCCGTTATTAAAACTAGAAAAAGACAATACGCTTTTCTTAATTGCGCCCTTCATTTGCTACGAGATTGTGTATCCAGAATTTGTTGCCGACATGGCCAGTCAATCAGACATGTTAATAACGATCAGTAATGATGCTTGGTTTGGTGACTCCCTAGGGCCTAAACAACACATGGCCATTGCTCAGATGCGCGCTTTAGAAACACAACGGTATTTATTACGTTCGACGAATACTGGCATCACAGCACTCGTAAATCATAAAGGTGAGATTGTTAAGCAATTACCCACCCAACAAAGAGCAACACTAACGGCTCTTGCTGAAACACGCCAAGGATCTACCCCTTTCATGTTGATAGGGCTATGGCCTTTATTTATTGCTACTCTGCTTATTCTTACATTTGGTTTTTATAGAAGACGGTCTTAAGGCTAAAAGCTTCTCTACTTGTTTTTTCCCATAATCTCATCCAAATCCATAATATTTCTACCATTACGTAACGGAGACGACATTAATTGCGGTTTGGGTGGCAGTGTGGATAAATAATCCTTCAAAGGCTGAGAGGTTTCTTCGATATGAGCCGCATACAGCTTCATCATCTCATCCATATCAGCAACCCCACCGGCAATGCGCATCATCATTGCCACCATCCAATCCAGGTGTGCTTTTACATCGATTAACTCATAATTCTTTTCCACCAACGCCTGGCGAATTTCTCTAGAACTACTGCCTGTTAATTGAACAAAAATATTTTGAGTCGATTCTAATAATGTATCAATCAGTTCTATTTCTAACTGGGCAAGCTCACGAAAACTATCAGTGCTTTGTAAACTCTGATGCATTTTATGTACAATACTCAACACATTGCCTTGTACACTTTTGGAGGTATTTTCACTTCGTTGAATAGAAAGTCGTAATGCTACGGGCATCGCATGGCTAAATAAATCCAAAGCCGACAATAAATACTCACCGCCTAATTCTAATGTTTCAATCTGGTAAACATCGGCCAACAAATCAAAACCGCAATGTACCTTATAATCCAGCACTGTAATGCCAGAGCCTTGCAGGGTATGCACAACGTTCATGCGTGTAAGAATTTTCAGCGCTATGCGTAAAGAAGTGCGATCCACCCCCAAATACTCAGCCAACTGCCGTTCAGGAGGCAACTTATTTCCTGCCGTTAACTTCTCAGTAAAGACAAGTGCAATGAGTAAATCAGCAATTTGATCCGGTAGTGTTTTTTCAGCCATATTTATTATATTTTTTCAATATCCCATCACGTTTATTAACTGACAGCTTAGCCACCTGTATGCGACATAAACCTCAATATTTGAACTTCTTCTGCTAAATCAAAATCATGTTTTTCAGGCTTTAAACGTAACGCTTCAATTAACTTATCGGTTAACTTATTATCATCACAACCCGCTCGCATAAAAGTGCGTAGATCTTGGCTATTTTCATTACCCAAACACAATAATAAGCGCCCAACCGCCGTGATTCGAACTCGATTGCAGGAAGAGCAGAAGTTATTACTATGCGGAGAGATAAAGCCAACTTTGGTTTTCTTATTCTCTATCCCAGCATAAACTGCAGGGCCACCGGTTTTATAAGTCGAATCAAGCAATGTGTATTTTTGCTCTATCACCGTTCTTATTTCTGCGCTGGATAAGAATGTCATACTACGATCATAGCCCACTTCACCCAAAGGCATTTCTTCAAT
The DNA here is from genome assembly GCA_963851095.1 of uncultured Gammaproteobacteria bacterium. Taxonomy (GTDB): domain Bacteria; phylum Pseudomonadota; class Gammaproteobacteria; order Pseudomonadales; family Oceanobacteraceae; genus Oleispira. The sequence goes on from CAWKOX010000014.1 coordinate 21,224, forward strand.
GAAAGTAATATCAATCTCATTGGTAATCGCAAAATCGGTTAAAGCAATAATTTCATCGTCATTCATTCCTTTCATGACAACAGCATTTAATTTAATGCCTTCAAAAGCATATTTCTTTGCTTCCGCAATCCCCTCTAAAACCGCCTGCAAGCGGTCACGACGGGTCAATTTGTGAAAACGATCGGCTTTCAATGTATCCAGACTAATATTAAGACGCGTCAAACCCGCCTCAAACAAAGGTTTGGCATATTGAGTTAACAACGTGCCATTGGTGGTCATTAATACTTCTTCAATACCGCCAATCGCCTTAATACCAGCGATCAACTCAGGCAGTTTTTTCCGCATGAGTGGCTCACCACCAGTTAGGCGAATTTTGCTAACACCTAATTGAGCAAAGCTCTTGGCTAATCGAAGTATTTCTTCAAAAGATAAAATATCCTGGCGGGGTAAAAACTCAACATCTTCACTCATGCAATAACTGCAACGCAAGTCACAGCGATCTGTCACAGAGATTCTGAGGTATTCAATCTTACGGCCAAACGGATCTATTAATTGTTTCATATCTTCAGTCTAAGGCATGCTGGCGACATATGCAGCAACATCTAATAATTGCTGCTTATTTAAATTCTTCACGATAGCAGCCATTGGCGAGTTAACACGACGCTGATCAGCGCCGGCAAAGCCTTCCATCGTTTTTTGAAGATACTTATAAGGCTGACCTGCAATTCTAGGATAACTGCCATTGCCATGACCATCTTGTTCATGACAAGCAAAACACAAACCTTGATAGATTTTTTTCCCCTCTGCACTGCTAGGAACAGGTACTTCTCTTGCTTCGACAGGCATCTGAGAAAAATACAGCGCAATATTGACTCGATCTAACCGTGTCAAATTCTTAGCCAAACGGCTCATCACGTAGTCTTTACGCTCACCATTAGCAAAACTTTCGAATTGATTAAATAAGTATGCAGCATTTTGACTGGCTAAATTAGGGATATACTCACGAACACTATTGCCATTTTTACCATGACAGCTACCACATAAAATAGCGCGATCCTTTCCTGCGATAACCGCTTTTTGTAATAAATCTGGATCTTGTTGAATCATCGTCATTTCTGCGACAAGTATTTCGGTATCGGTTGGCGATGCATAGCTGTGCACTATCAAACCAAAATTCAACATAAATCCAAAAACAAACAATGCGATGCGCTGCATAAAGCCTTTCCTACCAATTAGTTTTAATAATCAAGCAGTATCAAAATATACAGAGGATTTGCAAAATAAAATGACAAAAGCCGTAAGTAATCTCTTAATAACCTGATCTAGGTCTATGATTTCATTAATTAATTTTTAATTTTATTGCACAATAATGTAATCAGCGTACTTATGAGTATTGGTTTGCGTAACAGCTGCACTTTTTCCTTTAATGACTCTGGCAGCTCTTTACCTACCCAAGACAAATACACCAGTTTTTGTTGCTCAAGGTCGAGTTTATCGGCCATTAATAGCAACGCATCATTAGTCGTATTTGCATCCACAAAAATATAATCATATGCGTCTAAAGTTAATGCTGGGTTTTGTATTTCAGATATTGCCTTAATCATGGGTTGATTGAGCTCTACCGAGAACCATTTATTTAGGATATCTGAGTCGGTAAACACACATACAGACTGCTCAGACTGAAGTCTAAACGGACAAATAACCTCGCTGCCAACAGCGGCAGCCTGAACATAAAACTCAAAAATAGATCCCTGATCATTAGACAGAATCAGAGAGAGCTTACCGCCCATCATTTCACAGATTTGCTGCGAAATTGGCAAACCGAGTCCAGTTCCTGAGAATTCACGAGTATAGGAGTTATCGACTTGCTGAAAGGCTTCAAAAATACGATTGATTGAACAATCTGGAATGCCCATCCCGGTATCTTGCACCCTGCCTTTAAGCTGCCCATTGTGCCACGATATTTCTATACAAATGCCACCCTGTTGCGTAAATTTAATCGCATTACCAATTAGGTTTATGAATACCTTTCTAAGATTAACCGGATCAATTTCTATCTCAGCAGGCACGCCATCAGCAATACTCAGAACAAGATCCAGCTGATTTTTAGCCGCCGAAGAAGCAAACAAGACAACAATATCATTCAAGATAATCTTCCGTTTTCACTCTTTTCTAGCTGTAACTTCAGACCACCCGCTTCAATGGCAGCAACGTCTAATATTTGATTAACCGTATCCAAAAGTACCTGAGCACTGAGGTTAGACATATCAACATATTCTTGTTGCTCCTCGTCCAGGCCCGTATCAATCAACAGTTGATTCATACCACTAATACCATTAATAGGGGTTCTTAACTCATGACTCATATTGGATAAGAACTGGCCTTTTATCTTATTGGCCCTATTCGCATTATAACGTTGCTTCTTTAAGCTCCGCTTCTAAGATCAAAGCTTGATTAATATCACTGCGCAATTGTTTATTCAGCGTCACCAGTTCGGTATTCATTTCAAGAAAAGTACTGCGATAGGCAAAAATCAAAGGTGCGGCGATTGCCAATAAAACGATACTCATACCAATCACCGAAAGAAACGCATGTTTAAGCGTATTTTCAATAACAGTAATATCCATATCCGCCGCCGCAACATAGGGATAACCAGCAGGAGAAGTCATCGGCATTAAAATGGTTCTAAACAGCCCCCAGTTATCACCGGCAGTAACATAAATAGGCTCATCCGCCGTCATAGCGTCAAAGTATTCTGGTGCACCTTCTGGGTATCCCGTCCAATAGGTCACTACCTGATTCTTTTCAATATCATCGACGGTGTAATTACAGGCGGTAAAATAGATAGCCCCATCCACCATGACGTAGGTGTATAAGTAGGTTAAATCACCACTAGTAGTATGAAGGGTCATTAGTTCTAGGTTATGCTGATCTTGCTCATAAGAAATCGCTTTAGGGTTACGAGCAACATCATGGAAGTTTTCAGGCAAAATAGCAGGAATATTACTGGCAGCAGCCAAAAGCCTCTGATCGATATCTGCTAAGAATCGCTCTCTCTCTTGAATATAACTCACAGAAGCAATAAGAAGTACGCCTAAGATATAGACAACTATTGCGGCAGCAAAACGCTTAAACTTATACTTCAATCCAACCACCTAGCACGCTGCACAACCAATGATAATTTTCTCTTTTAAATACTAGCACTCTTATTGACATATGTTCATCAATCTTGGCCTTCTATTACCCGATTCCTCCTATTGTAAGATTCAACAAAGCACTCCTCCATTATCACAAGGCTACCCCAGACCTCCTGCTTAGGGTAAACTGACGCCCTTATTTGAACCCAGATTTAAACTCAGAACTACAAGATATCACTATGCCTCAGTCGACTAATACCACCGCTCCAATGTTAGAAAGCTATCAGCCAAAGCAAATCGAAGGCAAGCTACAGCAACACTGGGAACAAAACCAAGTTTTTAAAGCGGTACATGATGCCAGCAAAGAGAAATTCTATTGCCTATCCATGTTCCCTTACCCAAGTGGTCGACTGCACATGGGCCACGTGCGCAACTACACCATTGGTGACGTAGTATCTCGTTATCAGCGTATGCAAGGCAAAAACGTCATGCAGCCAATGGGCTGGGATGCGTTTGGTTTACCCGCTGAAAACGCAGCGATTAAGCACAAGACAGCGCCAGCAAAATGGACCAAAGAAAACGTTGCCTACATGAAGACCCAGCTTAAGAGCTTGGGCTTTGGTTACGACTGGGACCGTGAATTCGCCACCTGTGATCCTGAGTACTACCGCTGGGAACAGTGGTTTTTCACTCAGCTTGTCGAAAAAGACATGGCCTATAAAAAGGTATCCGCAGTTAACTGGTGTCCAAACGACCAAACCGTATTAGCTAACGAGCAAGTGATCGATGGCGGCTGCTGGCGCTGTGATACGCCAGTGGTGAAGAAAGACATTCCGCAGTGGTTCATTCGCATCACCGCGTATGCTGAAGAATTATTGAGCGACCTTGATCAGCTAGACGAATGGCCAGAGCAAGTAAAAGCGATGCAGAAGAACTGGATCGGTCGCTCTGAAGGTGTGCAGATGCACTTCGGTCTTAAAGACTCTTCAGAAAAATTAGAAATTTACACCACCCGCCCAGACACGGTTATGGGTGTAAGTTATGTTGCTGTTGCAGCAGCTCACCCGCTAGCCGCTCAAGCTGCTGAAAGTAATTCTGACATTCAAGCGTTCATCGAAGAGTGCAAGAAATCTAGCACAGCAGAAGCTGACGTAGCGACGATTGAGAAAAAAGGCATCGATACCGGCATCAAAGCGATTCACCCAATTACCGGTGATGAAGTACCTGTATGGATCGCTAACTTCGTATTGATGGATTATGGCACTGGCGCGGTTATGGCCGTTCCTGCACACGATCAGCGTGACTGGGAATTTGCAACCAAGTATGACTTAGACATCAAGCAAGTCATCGCACCGAAGCCAAAGAAGGCTAAAGGTAAAGAGAAGGGTGAAACAGAAAGTGCAGCAATCGATCTATCTGCTGTTGATTTAACACAAGGCGCTTATACCGAAAAAGGTATCTTGGTTAACTCTGGAGAATTCGACGGTCTACCCACCAACAAAGCCTTCAAAACCATTGCCCACTGGTTAGAAACCAATGGTAAAGGCGAAATCAAAGTTAACTACCGTCTACGTGACTGGGGCGTAAGCCGTCAGCGTTATTGGGGCAGCCCAATTCCAATGATCCAGAAGCAAGATGGCACATCAGTAACCACTCCAGCCGACATGTTGCCAGTAGAACTGCCAACTGACGTTGTCATGGATGGCATTAACTCGCCGATCAAGAACAACCCAGAATTCTCTGACATCACCCTAGATGGCGAAACAGCATTCCGCGAAACCGATACCTTCGATACCTTTATGGAATCGTCTTGGTATTACGCGCGTTACTGTACGCCACAAAGCCATGACAAAATGCTTGAGCCAGAAGAAGCTAATTACTGGCTTCCTGTGGATCAGTATATTGGTGGTATCGAACACGCGATCTTGCACCTTCTATATGCACGTTTCTTCCACAAGCTATTGCGTGATGCAGGCTTAGTTGAAAGTGATGAACCGTTCAAAAGCTTATTATGCCAAGGCATGGTATTAGCCGATGCGTATTACTACACCACGGAAAATGGCGCAAAAGAATGGGTTAACCCAAGCGACGTCACCATTGAACGTGACGAAAAAGGCGGCATTGCTCGCGTGACAGAAACCGCGACTGGCAGAGAACTAACCTTCTCTGGCATGAGCAAGATGTCAAAGTCGAAAAACAACGGTGTTGATCCGCAAGAAGCGATTGATTTATACGGCGCTGATACTGTGCGTCTATATACTATGTTCGCAGCGCCACCGGAGCAAACACTAGAATGGTCCGATGCAGGTGTACAAGGTGCGAAGAAATTTCTTGAGCGTCTATGGCGTTTAAGCTTCGAGCTAACCTCTGGCGAAGCCGTTGCACTGGACCTGGAAGCTTTAGATAAAGAAGACAAAGCAGCGCGTCGTAAGATTCACGAAACCATCGCCAAAGTAACCACCGATATGGGGCAACGTCAGACCTACAATACCGCGATTGCGGCAATCATGGAATTGTTGAATACACTGAACAAGCTTGGTAAGAATAACGAACAAAGCCGTGCGGTTGCTCGCGAAGGTGTCGAAGCCATCGTATTAATGCTTTCTCCAATCACCCCGCACATCTCCGATGAATTGTGGGTTGCCTTTGGCCACACAGATTCTGTATTAGATGCACAATGGCCTGAAGTCGACGAAGCCGCTTTGGTGAAAGACAGCATCGAAATGGTTGTTCAGGTAAACGGCAAGGTTCGCGCAAAATTAGAACTGCCTGCGAATGTAAGCAAGGAAGACGCAGAGGCGATCGCTCGAGCAGACGAAAACGTGATTAAGTTTGTGGGTGAAAGTACGATCCGTAAAGTGATTGTAATTCCTGGCAAGCTTGTGAACATTGTTGCTAACTAAACTCAATCACCTTAACTCAAGTGCTTTAAATAAAGCACTTTAATAAAGATAAGAGAATCATCGTATGAAGCAGCTGCTGATTGCCCTTGTGATATTAGCAACCACCGCTTGCGGCTGGCAATTGCGTGGAATGACGCAACTGCCTGCGAGTGTGCGCGTTATGACACTTGAAAGCCAAGCAAACAATCGCTTTACGCAACGCTTAAAGCAGCAACTGGTCTTTAATGGGGTGGTATTCCCAACCGACTCCAGTGCCAATGTGCGCCTGGTTCTTGCCCCTATTAGCATTAAACGACTCACCTTATCGGTTAACAGCCTTGGGCAAGCCGCTGAATACGAATTAAATGCCGAGCTTAAGGTTCGTCTTGTTCAGCTAGAAGAAGGCACCGATACCGAGTGGAGTATCAGTGGTCGACGAATCTTTAGTAACGATATTAATAGCGTGATTGCGACTCAAAGCGAAGAGAAAACTCAACGCCAAGAGCTGGAAAACGATTTGATACGCAAACTTATGAATCGTCTTGAAAAAACCCAGTTAAACTGATCCCATTAACAGAGCCCTACTACAAAGGGCTCTTGTTGATCACCTCATTCAACAGGAACACTAGATGAAATTAAAAACGGAACAGCTAGGCGCCCACCTACAAAAGCAACTAGCCCCTTTTTACATCATCTCGGGTGACGAACCACTCATGGTGCAGGAAACCTGCGACCAAATTCGCCTAGCCAGCAAAAAACACGGCATCGAAGAGCGCGAGCTTTTACACGCCGAAGCGGGCTTTGATTGGGGCGACCTGCTCGACCAAGTCAACGCCATGTCGCTATTTGCTAGCCGACGCCTGATTGAAGTTCGCATTCCTAACGGCAAACCGAGCGACAAGGGCAAAGCCTTATTAGAAGTCGCCGCCAACCCAAATCCTGATAATGTCGTATTAATTGTTACGCCTCGTCTAGATGCGGCCACCCAAAAGACCAAGTGGTTTAAAGCACTCGAAGCGGCCGGGGTATTTATTGCTATCTGGCCGATTGACCGCAACCAGCTTCCTGGATGGTTACAACGCCGAATTCAAGCCGCTGGGATGAGTGCTAGCCAAGATGCCGTGGCATTGTTTGCACAACGTATCGAAGGCAACTTATTAGCAGGCGTCCAAGAAATTGAAAAGATGCGCATGATGGGAACCCAGCAAATCAGCATCGAGCTAATCGAAGAAGCAACCGCCGATAGCGCACGCTATGACGCCTTCACCTTGGCTGATAGCTGCTTGCTCGGTAATATTGGTGATGCATCACGCATATTAAGCCACCTAAAAGCTGAAGGTCATGAAGCCATCATGATACTCGGCGCACTAGTCCGCAAAATCCGCCAACTGATTAGCCTGCAATCGTATGGGCCACAGCGCCTAACCGACGGCTTTAAATCACAAAACATCTGGCCGAAACAACAACCTCCTTTCAAATCAGCCCTATCACGCTTAAGCCAAGCAGAGCTGTTTGAATGCCTACAAACAGCCGAGCTGACAGACCGCGCCATTAAAGGCGATGGTAACGATCCGTGGCTTTTGTTAAGTCGTTTAACTGAACTGTTAACAGGTGTAAGAATGCTTGCTAGTTAACACTTTAACCGCTAGGCTCATCACAGTATCTTGAAAAATAATCAGTAATAATAACAAAATGCAGAAACGATTACTTTCCACCAGATAGCCAATAATTTAGTCCGTTGCTTCTACACTAGTCAATCGTCTGTCACTGATACTGAGTACCAAAATTAGCGTTAGAGGTGCACTTATGAGCATTGCAGCAAATCAACAACAGAATTCTGATTTAATTTGGGATCTGAACAAGATCAACAAGCATCAGCAGGCGATGAGCTTTGTACAAAAGTTTGAAAATAAACTGTGTGTGTTTTCAAATACTGTTGAGCAGTTGTACACTAATTACAGCATTTTCTTTCCTGAAGACGCTGGACGCCAGATGGTCATTTTACCTGACCCTTATGCCTTCCATGATACCTTTCATCACCTTAAAGATGATGCCGTTCAAGCCACAGGCTTACACATCATTCCAGGTAATCTGATTGGGAAACAAGGTTTGTATCTGGTTATCTCTCATAAAGATAAGAATGTCCGCTCAGTGCCCATTCCTTTCCAAGAAGGCATGCGCCAAATTTTACGCCGCAGTCATTCTGATGATCCGTTCTTACCTGTATTAATGAAAGGTGATCTACGTGAATTCAACGATCAACTGCCTTGTTTACACCTGCACCGTCTACGTTTGAACAAATTAGATTCATTATCGGGATTAGAGCGTAGTGGTATTAAATCAGTGATCACTGATAAATTGATGAAACTGTACCAAGAGTCCTCTGCTTTAAATTTATAAGCTCATTCACTTCGAGCTTATAAACTTTACTTTTACGCTATCCAGCTTCTAATACGAGCGCCTATTGTGAAAGTTATTCAGTGGTCGAATAACAACCAACCTCAAGAATATCAGCGAACATCGCTCTCAGAGACGATTACCCAAACCTTATCCCACGTTTTATCCACAGAAACTGGGCATAAGTAATACAGCCTTATAATTACTGTCAATCTGCGTCAAAACCCTACTTTAAATTCATACCCCCTCGTAAGTGGTTGAATAACAGGCACTTGTTAGATTTTGATCGTAAATCGCACAATTTAAAACGAGCGTATGAAATCAGAGCGATAGCGCCATCTACCCCAAGGCTATCCCATGAGTTATCCACAGAAACAGTGGGTAACTTAACAACCCCACAGTATCGCCATGTATAAAATCACTCATCAATGATGTGCAGCGATTAATTTAAGCAGTACTTAAGAATAGGTATACCCGCTTCCCTCCCCTATACTGAACCCCATAACGAATTTTTATCCACCGAACGCATCATAAGACCCTCTATGAACAGCCCAATCTCTTCAACTATCTACTCTGTGGATAACGCCTGCGAAAAACAACTGCGTGACCACGAACTGCCTACCACCATTGAAGGCTTCTTAGTGGTCACCGAAAGTTTTAGCTATTTAGTCGATGATATCGACTGGGACCAAGGAGGCGACAAGCAGCCATCCATCTTACTATTAGATAGCAGTCTTGCAGACAAATTGGCCGATCACGAAGCGCTAGTAGAATGTTTTGGCGGAGTCTCTCTCTACCAAGAATGGGTAGAAGTGACGGGGTTACTCAGAGAGTCAGGCATTGGCGCATTTGAACGCCAGCTTTATCGCATAGACTCACTGCAGGTGTTAACCGAAAACGAAGACGAATCGGTTAACCGCATAGAGATTACTCTAGCTTAAGCCTTAGCCATAAAACGCTGCATATGAAAAATACCAAAAACCATAATCAATGCAGCATCCTTACCGGGGTTATCGCTTTTAGCTTTTAACGCAAACCAAAAGAAAGCCGTTTCCAAGACATGCGCACCTGCCACAATTAATCCCGCTAGCGGTAAATAAGACAATAGCCCCGGCCACTGCATAATGTAACTTGCCAACGCCAATAGCCAAAAAACAACCGTTGCGGCTTTATTCATTGTTATCCACATACCCTTAATACCTGCTCAATTTTGTTTTAATTAATAAATTTCAAACTAAGCAATATTATTGCCTTACCTTGATCTGTTGCATAGGTGCAAATTAGCCAATTTGCTGGTTAAGCTGTAGAATGCGAAGCAATTAAAAAGCACGATTTTGCTTTAGCTCTAGGCTCGAGGTTTTAACATGGCGAATAACACAAATAATACTACCCATTTTGGTTACAAAGACGTCCCTACAGAAGAAAAGCAAGCCATGGTGGCTGATGTTTTTCACTCAGTAGCGGCCAAATATGATGTGATGAATGACCTTATGTCATTCGGTGTACATCGCCTATGGAAACGCTTCACCATCGACATGTCAGGTGTTCGCCCAGGCAACAAAGTACTCGACCTAGCAGGCGGTACCGGCGACCTCACTAAAAAATTCAGCAAGATCGTTGGCCCGGCAGGCAAAGTTGTCTTAGCCGATATCAACTCATCAATGCTAGAAGTTGGCCGCGAGCGTTTAACCAATCAAGGTTACGTTGGCAATATCGAATACGTACAAGCCAATGCGCAATATTTACCGTTTGAAGATAATACCTTCGATGTTATTACCATCGCTTTCGGCCTTCGTAACGTCACCGATAAAGACGAAGCATTGCGCTCTATGTTCCGTGTATTAAAACCGGGCGGTCGTTTATTGGTATTAGAGTTCTCTCAAACCAATAACCCATTATTGAAAAAAGCGTACGATTTATACTCGTTCACAGCCTTACCGTTAATGGGCAAGCTAGTCACCAACGATTCAGAATCGTACAAATACCTAGCCGAATCGATTCGTATGCACCCAGACCAAGAAACCCTAAAAGGCATGATGCAAGACGCAGGCTTCAACCGCGTTAGCTATCACAATATGACGGGCGGAATGGTTGCTCTTCACCGTGGCATAAAAGTCTAACATTAGGCCAGATACACAATTATGATTAGCCCAAGCATCGATAGCGCCCTGTGCGCGAGTATAGAATCCAGCCTCAATGCCGTGCTCGCTCACGATCCAGCACTGCTGAAAGCGCTAGAAAAGTTTGAAGGCAAACGCATTCGTATTCAAAGCGATGATTGGCTCATTCTTGTAGTCACCCTTCAGCCACACGGCTTTCATTTAAGCCTGTGTGATGAAGACCTCTGCGATACCACCGTGTTTGGTAGCATCAGTGAATTATTAGCCGTTGCACTCGCCAGTGATAAAGCCGATGCGCTAATGAACGGCGATGTCGATATCAGCGGCAACAGTGCCCTAGTATTAGATCTAGCCAAAATCATTCAGCAACTGGATATCGACTGGGAAGCCCTAATCAGCCCAATGACAGGCGGATTAATAGCCCACCAAATAGGCAAAGGCTTTCGTAGCTTGCTTAAATGGGGCAAAGACAGCGGCCAAACGCTCGCCACCAGCAGCAAAGAATACCTAGAAGACGAAGTACAACTATTGGCACCCAAGCCATTAGCAGAGCACTTCACTAGCCAAGTCAGCGAACTGCGGTTAGCAACCGATCGCGCCGAAGCACATTTAGAACACCTCAAACAGCTCATATCCAAACGTAACCAAACTCAAGAACAAGGAAAATAGGCTGTGGCTAATATTTGGCGCCTGTGGAAAATCCTCTACATATTTACTCGCTACCGCTTAGATGACTTAATTCCGACTGAACAATTTCCACTGCTCTTGCGTATTGCACTCTGGTTAGCCCCATGGCGTTTAGCGCCGGTGCCTAAAAAGTTATCCCGTGGTGAACGTTTACGCTTAGCACTAGAAGCACTTGGCCCTATTTTCGTTAAATTTGGCCAAATATTATCGACCCGCCCCGATCTCATTCCAGACGACATCGTTAACGAACTGATTAAATTACAAGACGATGTACCACCCTTCGCCAGTGACATTGCGGTAAGCCTGATCGAAAGTGAATTAGACGAAAGCGTTGATACCCTATTTGCACAATTCGACCCTATTCCAATGGCATCAGCTTCGATAGCCCAGGTGCACCCAGCAACCTTGCACGACGGCACCGACGTGGTTGTTAAAGTCGTTCGCCCGGGTATTTATAAAACCATTGATCGCGATATTATCTTGCTTGATCAAATGGCTCGTTTAGTTGAAAAGTATTCCTCCGAAGGACGTCGTTTAAAGCCTGTCGAAGTTGTCGATGATTACAGCAATACCATTCATGCAGAATTAAACCTCGCCATTGAAGCCTCTAACGCAACCCAACTAAGACGCAACTTTGAAGGCTCAGACCTAATTTATGTACCCGAAGTTTATTGGGAATTTACCCGTACAAACGTCATGGTCAGTGAACGTATTTACGGTATACCCGTCGCCGACATCGAAGCCCTAAAAGCCCAAAATACCAATATGAAAGTATTGGCTGAGCGTGGCGTAGAGATTTTCTTTACCCAAGTATTCCGTGATAGCTTCTTCCACGCCGACATGCACCCAGGCAATATCTTTGTTGCTCACGGCAGCCCAGAAAAACCAAAATACATCGCCATCGATTGCGGCATCGTTGGCACACTCAACGAACAAGACCAGCATTATTTAGCGCGTAACTTATTAGCCTTCTTCAACCAAGATTATTACCAAGTGGCACAGCTGCACATTGATAGCGGCTGGGTACCTTCAAATACCAAAGTGCATGAATTAGAGTCGGCCATTCGCAGCGTCTGCGAACCTATTTTTGAAAAACCGATTGCTGAAATTTCATTTGGCCAAGTGTTATTACAACTGTTCCGCGTTGCTCGCCGTTTTAATATGGAAGTGCAGCCGCAGTTAGTATTATTGCAAAAGACATTATTAAACATCGAAGGCTTAGGCCGTCAGCTGTATCCAGAACTTGATTTATGGAATACCGCCAAGCCGTATATGGAACGCTGGATCAAAGAACGCTTTGGCCCTCAAGGCGCACTGCGCGAATTAAAGCGTCAGCTACCGAATTGGATTGAAAAAGGCCCACAGATTCCAGGTTTAATTCACAGCAGCTTAAGTAAATTAAGCCAACTGGATAGTAGCCAAGCACAGATTACTGATCAGCTAACCTTGATGAATCAAGAATTCGCTAAACAACGCCAACAAAACAAACAGCAGAAACTGGCCCTCGTAACGATGGTTTCAGGTGGCGTTCTGTGGTGGCAAGCAGCCGCACTGGCAATGCCAGAATCCCTCGGCATGTCACTCGCCGCTTTTGGCGCACTGTGGTTATTGATCCGAGGTTAAAAGCTTCGAGCTTAGCCCTTAGTACTTAACGCGCAAACAACTGAATAACGGCTGATTTCAATATCAGCCAACTCACCACACATTCGCTTTTAATAAACCCCGCCACCTTGGTAATACCATCATCTAACTCTGACTGACTGCGATGATAAAAAATATGCGCTTTAGCCGTTGGCAACGCTGCTTGATTGTCATAACGATTAGCCGGTACAAAGGCCAGTTTAATCCCAGGAAATAAGGTCATGGTCGCGAATATAGGCTGCTGACATTGTGTGCAAACCCCTCGCTTTAATAACCAACCAGGTCGTTTAAATTCAACCTGCTCACTCTGCGTCAACTTGGCATCTTTCGCCCACATCACCGTCACATCAGAAAAGGGACGTTTATAAAGATTTTGGCAAATGGTGCAGTGGCAATGAAAGCGCAGCATCGGTGACTTAGCCACATTTACGCGTGATTGCTCGCACTCACATCGACAAGACAGCTCTGGGGAATTCGTCATTGGGGGGCTCTTATTCATTTTTATGTTTATTATCTTCGTTCCAATCAAGGTAATATTCACTCAAACAGCCACCAGCACAGCATTCGCTAATTTCACAGACTAGGTGCACATTACCAGAGTTCACATTACCTAAGCTCAATAGTACCTTCTAGAGTCAGATTAAGGTAAGATTCATCGCATATTTTACCAAGTTAAAAACCTCAATGAGTAATAAGCCATGAGCAACTGGCAGGACGAAATAAAGTGGGACAGCGACGGCTTAGTACCCGCGATTGCCCAAGATTACCAAACAGGCCGCATTTTGATGATGGCTTGGATGAATCGTGAAGCATTGACCCTGACGATCAAAGAGAATCGAGCGATCTATTACTCACGCTCACGCCAACAGCTATGGCGCAAAGGCGAGTCTTCTGGCCACGTACAAACGTTGCACGAAGCACGCCTAGACTGTGATGCCGACGTGATCGTACTTCAGGTTGAACAGATTGGCGGAATCGCGTGTCACACAGGGCGTGAAAGCTGCTTCTATCGGGTGCATAATGGTGATTCAGATCAAGGTGAATGGCAATCGGTTGATCCAGTACTAAAAGATCCCAAAGATATTTATTAATTTCCTTTATTATTAAGAGCTTAGTATGAGCGACTCAGTAAACGATACATCCGTATTTGAGACCCTAGGGGATATCCTAGAAGAGCGTAAAGGCGCTGCAGCAGACAGTTCGTATGTTGCGAGTCTATACAATAAAGGCTTAAACAAGATTTTAGAAAAGGTCGGCGAAGAAGCGACTGAAACCATCATTGCCGCGAAAGACGCAGAACGCAGTGGTGATAATTCAGATGTTATCTACGAAACCGCTGATTTATGGTTTCATAGTTTAGTCGCACTGGCTCAGCTAGGTGAACGACCTGAAGCGGTCGTTGAAGAACTAAAACGTCGCTTTGGTTTGTCAGGTTTAGAAGAAAAAGCGTCTCGCCAGACAAAATAGATGGCGAGTAGAAGGAATTTAAATATGACTGATTGTTTATTTTGTAAGATAGTAGCAGGAGACATTCCTTCTCAAACTGTCTACGAAGACGATGACTTCTTAGCCTTTCGTGATATCGCACCCAAGGCTGATACTCACCTTCTACTGATTCCGAAGAAACACATCGTGAATCTAGATGACCTGCAGCCAGAAGATGAGGCTCTGATGGGTAAAATGATGCTCACCGTGGCGAAGTTAGCAAAACAAGAAAATCTTGAAGGTTACCGCACCATTACCAATACCGGTGCAAAAGGTGGCCAAGAAGTTTTTCACATGCATTTTCATATTCTTGGTGGCTCAAAGCTTCCAGGTTTTTAAAACATTTTAATAAATAGAGGAAAGTATCATGTTAGGTGGTATTAGCATTTGGCAGTTATTGATCGTATTCGTTATCGTTATCTTAATCTTCGGAACTAAGAAACTACGTAATCTTGGTGGCGATTTAGGTGGAGCAGTTAAAGGCTTTAAAAATGCCATTAACGAAGACCCTAAAAAAGCCGACGAAGAAAAAGATGCTGCACAACAAGCATCCATCGTTCACGATGAGAAAGATGCAACGTTTGAAAGCACGACTGAAAAATCGGCTGCTGAAAAGCAAAAAGACCAATAAAAGAAATAATTCGGAGCACATTACGTGTTTGATATTGGTTTTTTAGAGTTAATGGTAGTGGGTATTCTGGGTCTATTGGTTTTAGGCCCTGAACGGCTGCCTGTTGCTGCCCGCAATGTGGGTTTATTCATTGGTAAGATTCGTCGCACCATGGGTAACATCCAAGACGACCTAGAGCGTCAAGTGCGTACTGACGAGCTTAAAGAAAAGCTCAAAGACCCGTACGCAACCTTTCTTGATGAAGAAGAAAGCGCAACAAAAAAAGATGATGTATTAAAAAGTGCCTTAGCCAAAAATGCTGACAAAAAAGGCTCTGCTGAAAATCCCCCTTCAGCTGACAAAAAATAAGACTCGAGCGACATGACCCAATCAACAGAAAACGCCTCGGCGGCAGAACAACCCTTGATGACTCACTTAATTGAGCTGCGTAATCGCCTGCTCAAAATAGTGCTCTCGGTTTTGCTCATATTCTTAGGGTTGTTTTATTTTGCTAACGACCTCTACTTAGTGTTAGTCGAACCGCTTTCATCAATCTTACCCGCCGATGGCAGCATGGTCGCAACCGGAGTGGCATCACCCTTTTTGGTGCCTTTCAAACTGACCATCGTGCTCGCTATCTTTTTATCGGTGCCGTTTATTCTGCATCAAATCTGGTCGTTCATCGCACCCGGTTTGTACCAGCATGAAAAGAAGTTTGCCATACCCCTGCTCATTTCAAGCATCCTACTGTTTTATGCGGGTATCGCTTTTGCGTACTACGTTGTTTTACCATTGGCCTTCTCGTTCTTTACTTCGGTAGGTCCACAAGGCGTCACCTTGATGCCCGACATTGATAACATCCTGAACTTTATTTTAAAGATGTTCTTTGCTTTTGGTATCGCCTTTGAAATTCCAATCGCGACTTTTCTTATGGTACTAATGGGTTTTACAACCGTACAAAGTCTCAGTGCTAAACGTCCTTATGTTTTCTTGGGCTGTTTTGTTGTGGGAATGTTTGTTACCCCTCCGGATGTGATATCACAGACCATACTAGCCGTTCCTATGTGGTTATTATTTGAAGTCGGCATTCTGTTCGCCAGACTCATTAAAAAACCTATTGTACAAGAAGAGTTCGATGAAAATAGCATTGGCTAAACGACCTTTAAGATCGTTAGCCGTTGTATTGTGCTTACTGCCAAGTCTGTATTGCTATGCGGAAGCGGTTTCAGAAGAGGGCTTTTATTACGAAGACGCCTTCTCTGATCGAGAATACACCGATACCCGCCCATTCTTCAGTCTCGAAGCCCTTCTCGGCGGTTCTACTCTAGAAAAAATCCAATTTGAAAACGGCGATGTCGATAGTATTCGAGCGGGATCAGGTGTCTACATAGCCTTGGGCATCGCGCACCTTATGTTTGAAAAGCGCATGGATGTAGGAATCAAAGCTGGCTACCTGTTTGATCTGGTCACCGCCAAAGCCGATACCGGTAGCCAAAGTGTTTTATCTTTCACGCGCAAACCAATCGATATATTTAGCCATTACTGGAATGGTCGCCATTGCTTTGGCGGCGGAGTAACCGCTCACTTAGATCCAGTATTCACCAGCCGTGAAACGGCCGATAATGCCAAATACCATAATGCCTTTGGTGCCTACGCCGAGTATCTTTTCCACTTTACCGGAACAGGCAGCGCACTGGGCATTAAATATCTCAACATCAATTACAAGAACAAAAAAACCGACAAAATCAGCGATGGCAGCGCTTGGGGAATCACCTTTAGCCAACTCTTTTAACCCCCTTAGATTTAATTCAACACTGATTTAATCCAGCAGCAATGGTATATTAATCGCAAAATAGACGACCGAATTGCCATTATGCCAACTGATAACCTTATTTCAAAAATCAAAAATCGCGAGAGCGATATTGTTCTTTATGGCATCACGCCACCCAAAAAAGGCACCAGCGAAGAAAAAGTAGCCGAAATTTCTGCGCGCCAAGTTGAGCGTCTGCAAAACCTGAGCGTCGATGGCTTAGTGCTTTATGATATTCAAGATGAAAAGTCGCGTACCGATGAAGAGCGCCCTTTTCCTTTTATGGAAACGTTAGACTGTTACGATTATAGTCAGCAGCATCTTACCAACCTCAAAATTCCTAAAATCATTTACCGCGCAGTCGGCAAGTATTCCGAAACAGAGTTGTCTGATTTTTTGACTCAAGCCGAGTCCAGCGAAGTTTTATCGATCTTTGTTGGGGCGGCGTCAAAGTCTCAAGAAGTAACCGTTTCAATCAATGATGCTTATAAAATCAAAGCGCGCACTCAAAATGATGTATTGTTAGGCGGCGTAGTGATCCCAGAACGCCACCAAACCAAGGGAGACGAACACTTACGCGTATTCGAGAAGATTGCACAAGGCTGTAAGTTCTTTGTCTCTCAGGGCGTTTACGACGTGAATGCCTCTAAAAACTTCTTATCCGATTATTACTACTACGGTAAAGAGCACAACATTCCATTGGTTCCGATTTTGTTTACCCTTACCCCATGCGGGTCGGCCAAAACCTTACAGTTTATGAAATGGCTGGGGATTAGTATTCCTAAGTGGTTAGAAAATGACTTAATACATTCGAACGATATCCTGCAACGTTCTGTCGATGTGTCTGAGCAAAGCTACCGCGAACTAAAAGCGTTTGCTGATGAAAAGGGCATACCAGTTGGCTGCAATATTGAAAGTGTTGCGATTCGCAAAGTAGAAGTCGATGCGTCGATTGAACTGCTAGAAAGAGTCAGTAAAGCGTAGTCGCTTGCTGCAAATCCTGTCGCTTGTTACTCTCACTGAGCTTACTGAATTAAGCAGTGATCAAACACGTGTTCAAGCGGCAGGTGAGCCTAAAAATAGTCTGATTGAATTTATTCAGACGGCTGATAAACCAAGCCATTAGCCTCAAATACCTGTTTTTCAGCGTTTCGGATTAAAATATCCAACTCACCTGACGCTTTCATATCTACAAAAATGCGATTTATTTTGTCGACTAAATGCCTTTTCTCTTTAAAAACATAATGATAAAGCGGAAAAGAAAACATCGGATATTCAGAAGAATCGATATCTTTTAGGCCATGCTTCTTAATGGCAAAATTTCCATCAGCTCTGTGAGTAATAGCAACGTTATTACGCCCTTCATCCAAAGCCCTTAACATTTCTTCAGTACTATCATAGTCATAAACATTCGTCAGCCCTTTGGTAATCGAGTTGCTATGTTTAACGCCACGCACTTTCAACACCGAGTATTGATCTAAATCGTCTATCGAATTAACTTCTACACCACTGCCTTCTTTAAAAAACGCCATTGTCTCCAAAAAATAATACGATGTTGGCACACGCACCAATTCAGGATGCTCTATTCCATAAGACCAAATACGCATAATCTCGCCATCAACCCGACCGCTGGTCGCTTCCCTAATCGCACGCTGGCCTGGCATCCGGGTCACCTTCATCTCAAGGCCCGCACGGCGATAAACATCAGTCAGTATAATTTCCCCAACCTCTTGCTCATAAAGATTAGAAATCGCAGCAAAATGGTACTCTTCAGCCTTACAGGGCTGTATTAACAATACAATCAGCATTAAAACAGACGAAAGGAGTGCAACCATAAGTGATTCTCTAACGATCAATAGACCTTAAAAAGTATAGTAGAGATTGGCTATTTCATAGGGATTAACTCATAGTGGGCCTAAGTCATAGTGGGAATAGTGGGCAGGTTTTAGCCCACTATTCAGCTTCTATTAAAAGTTTCCTACTCATTAATTAGAAGAGTCGCTCTCTAAATACTCGCTTAATCAAGGTATTTAATGGCTAAGCCTTGTAAGGTATCAGAACGATACTCTTGTGAAGTGTGAGAGCTATCCTCACCCGCTGCGATACTCAAAACCAGTAGTGTCGTATTACTCTCTTTACGTACTATACGTCCTTTACGAACATCTATAACGGCATCTGCCCCTACCGACTTTGCTTTTTGACGAAGTGCATTCATTAAATCATCCGTTTTAGAATGTCTTCCCCCTGTCACTTCAATAAATGATATTTGCTCATACTTTTTATTGCCATTATACGATCCAAAAATTAGCTCAACATAATTTGTTTTTGGATAATATTGGCTGCTAACAGGAATACTCTCAGATCGCGTTGAGCCGCCGGAGGTGCAACCAGTAATAAACAGGGTCGTTACGAGTAAAATGAGTACTGTTTTCATCATTATTTAATTGTCCTTAATCGATTTATAATCACTTACTTTATTACTTCCATAATGCTATATCTGGAAGATTATTGGCCACTTCTAAGAAATCCGAATACCGTTTTAATACGCCCACAACAACGGTCAATGGTTCAGACCAGATCTCTGGAAGATCAGCTTCATCTTCACGAAGAATAGGAAAAGCCAACTGCTCTACAGGCGGTATAAATTGCGCATCCACCCCCTCTTTATTACCACGAGGATCAATACGATACCAGCCATACTGTTTGAGATACACAGCATTAAGTCCATGCAGACAAAAAGGCGGCTGATCATCTCTAATGGTCAATCGCTGATAACATAAACCCGCAGGAATTTTATTCGCACGAAGTAACGCCGCCAGCAAATGGCTCTGGGCATAACAATAGCCCGTGCCATGAAGCAAAACATCTGACGCCTTACAGGTCACAGGGTTCATTTGATAATCCCAGCTGTGCTTAATCTCATCACGTACAAATTCAAAGCATGCTTTTGCAACGGCCTCATCAGTGAGCAAGCCAGCGGCTAAACTCTGAGCCTTCTTCAAGACATCAGGCTGCTGCCAGTCGATATACTCTGTCGCCTCTAAGTACAATTCCATGTCACTCATTTTTATCACTCTAACCCTTAATCAATTACTGCCCTTAGACATTTACCTTATAGGTTAAGTCTCTCGCCTCACAGCCTGTCATCCCGCGAAAGCCCCAACAGTGAGCAGGCTGCTCTTTAATAATGATCTCTATATCCACAGGGGCAATATTCAAGCGACGTTCAATTTGACTAAATAGCGCTTTAATTAACGCTTTGATCGTCTCGACCTCACGGCCTTCCATCATATTGATCTCAATAACTGTGTACGCATCGCTGCGACCACCCGGATAATAAAAATCTTCTTTTTCCATCGGCATAAAACGATGCGCTCGCTTATCTTCTGGCATCCCTAAAACACTCATTAAACAGTCATGAATCACGTTCGACATATCAGCTTTAATCGGGTTTAGGTTCTCTTTAATTCCATAAATAACAATCATTCTAACTCCTTGTAATACGCTTCTAATAAATGATTAACTCAGCTTTACATCCAGCCTTAAATATCCCCCTTATTTCAGATAATCTCAAGGTTATATCCGATACACCAAGGAACCATCATGAAAGCCGTAGGCTATTTAACACCCCAAGCGATTGGGAAATAGTATTAGAAGGATTTTAATTAATATTCTTGATATTGACCTCAATTAACCTCCTGACGGCAAATTCAATATGCCATAGTGAGTAGGTTAATTGAAAATAATAAGAAGGAATTGAATCATGACGATATCCGCTCATAAACCAACTAGCACATCAACCAAAGCCGCCATTAAGCCCCGTCGCATGCAATTTGATACAAAGAACATGCAAATGCATCAGTTCGCTATCGAAGACAATTCATTAATCAGCACCTTCTTTTACGCGCTCTCCGCGATGTTTCCTGAAGGCGAACGCTTTTTTATACATTCGGTACGGCACTATCAAAAATCCATTTCCGACCCTGCTATGACTGCCGATATTAAAGGCTTTATAGGACAAGAAGCACATCACGGGCGCTGCCACGATGACCTCAATGAGGCCATAGAAAAACTCGGCATTCCAATGAGCTTAGTGACGGAGAACATGGATAAGCGCATCAACATGCTAAAGACACGCCTTGGTCCAGAGCGCCAACTTGCCCTAACCGTTGCCATGGAACACTTCACCGCGAGTCTTGCTGAGTTTTTATTAGAAAATCCTGAAGTATTCGACCAAGCCCCCGAGGTTCTTCGTCAAATGCTGTTATGGCATGCCGTTGAAGAAATCGAACATAAATCCGTGGCCTTTGATATTTACCGACTAAAGGTGAACAAAGAATGGATGCGTCGCCGCGTTATGGTGATTGCCATGATAACCCTCTTCTCGCGCATCGCTTTTTTTCAAATGCGCATGCTATGGAAAACCAAGCACATGCCAAGCCTAAAAGAATGGGCTGGCGCCACTCGTTTTTTCTGGGGCAAAAAAGGAATATTACGCGCGAATGTAAAAGGCGTGAGAAAGTTTTTTCAGCGTGACTTTCACCCTAACGACATTGATCAGTCTGCATTAATTGATGGTTGGGAAAAACGATACCCAGAAATAGCAGCACAAGAAGCATAATAAAATAATGAACTCACTTTCTAAGAAGGAGTGAGTTCATTTAGGCACTTTAACAGAGCTAATCACCACGCTCATGCAATACACGCACTTCGCGCTGAGGGAAAGGAATCTCGAAACCGTGTTGCTGCAAGGCTTCTAAAATCATCAACATCAAATCACCACCGACGCGGTTTTTACCATCGTCAATGCCATCCATCCAAAACTCAACGAACATATTAATGCCCGAATCACCAAAACTATCAATTTCACAATCGGGACGCTGTTCCAGAGGCACACTTTCGCCACTGAATACCTGCGGATGATCTGAAACGACCTCTTTAATAATCTCAACGAGCTTGCGAATATCAGAATGATACGCCACCGAAAAATCAACCCGGTAACGCTGGCTCTTATCTTTATGAGTCCAGTTAATAAACGTCCCCACAATGAATTTCTCATTGGGAACAACAATGTCTTTACCATCAAAGGTTTCAAGCGTCGTCGCGCGCATACTCAGCTCGCGAACCACACCCGAAGTACCATCTTCTAGCTCAATATAATCGCCAATCGAAACAGAGCGATCTAATAAAATGATAAAGCCTGAAATAAAGTTAGAAGCAATCGCCTGTAAACCCAGACCAATACCCACACCAATCGCACCACCAAACACCGCTAAGGCGGTTAAATTAATGCCCATAACCTGCAACAGTAATAACGCAATTAACGTAAAGGTGCTGACTTCAAATAACTTAGCGGCCACTTCACGGGTGCGTAAATCAAGTTTCTCTTGCTTACGAATGATTTCGGTGCCAGTTTTATTAGTCGCGCGACCAATCCAAAATAATAGCGAGCCAAAGATCGCCACCCGTGCAATACCATAAGCGGAAATTTCAATATTACCGACCGTTAATGAAATCGACTCTAAAATCTCAATCAAGCCAACCAATACATCTAAAAGATGTAAGAAAATAATCGGCATGCCGACCCAGCGTAAAACGGCGGCCACAAATTGATTACCGACAAAGTCACGAATCAAAGAATGGAAAATAAACAGAATACCCGCAGTCATCGCAGTCTTAGCAATCCACAAATGGGCCGCCGCTTCGTTACTGACCTCAATGAATATCTTTAACGACAGTACCGCTAAAACTGGCGCAATATAAGCGCCTAACTGACCAATAATTTTTCGCTGAAGAGTAAAATGCCCTTCAGACGCATTTTTATGGTTAAAAAAAGGAACGTACTTTCTAATTCTGTTAGAAACAATAATAGAAATGCCATAAATAACTAAAATAATACCAAGTTGGATATAGGCTTCTGGCTGAGAAAACTCAGCCTGAACACGGGTACTAAATTTAACCAATAAATCGGTTACTTGATCTAACATCGGAGTTTAAACCTTTAAGTTCGGGCAACTTTCAACAGATGAAAGGCTGAAGGGAAGATACTCATATTCCTAATATTAGTCCAACAAAGAAATACAGGTTTATTCGATCATTTAGCAATCGAAAAATAGTCTTTAATCCAGCCGTACACCGTATCACTCGTCACGTCCTTAGCGACCACATCAACATAATCATCACTCGGATCTTGATCTATAAACGTATTCTGGTAACGCATAATTCCGGGGTGACCATCATGTAAAATAACCAGGATACGCTTATTCGTAACGAGGCAATCAATGGTTAATACGTCTGCGGGAATGCCCATTTTACGCATTCCTTGCATCACACCAATCACTGGATTGATATCGACAAAATCCTGCTGAATTTTCGCGTGTGCTTCGCTGGCAATGTCTGATAATGATAATAATGCAGGGTTGGCATTCATATTTGACGGTCCGTAGCAATAATTGCATCTGTCTTTTGTTTTTTTGAAAACTTAATAAGATCAATCATCTTATTCTGAATGGCCGCAAGGCTTCTAGACTCTACCACTTTCTGCAAGGGCTCATTCAACGCCATACCATGACTTAAAAATCCCTTACGCGTTGGAACCGACATCGACATGGAAATATCTTGCGCCACGCCCCCTGCAATTAACTCAATGGCGCGGGCACTGGTTAACACTTTTTTAGGGTCTCTGATTGGCTGAAAGATAATGCCATTTTCATCAGAACGTAGCAAAATGCCAGAGCGATCAGGACGCCAATCATCTCCTAACTGAGCCATAAAACGCCATGCACAATGCCAGTCGCGACATACCGAAGGCCGATCGTTATAAATAGTGCAGCCACCTTTTTCTACCATGTGAGTACAGGCAACATCGGCTGCTTTTTCAAAGTTTTTATCTTTAATCAAAAGATTCACACAGCAGACCGTACACTCACCACACTCACGCCCCGGTACTAAATGGGATTCGTTATCTTCACTCAATGACTTCACCTAACCATATTTAAAACTAACCGTATCATTTTTCTCTACGCCAGCGCGATCTCAAACATTACAAAGCGATAGCTCTGCTTTAACGCGGCGAGTGTTTGTTGCTTCAACTGTTCCAACTGCTCAAACCCAATATTATCAATATCCTGAGCACTGACATACGCAACAACAAAATAGTTACTGCCCGTCTTAGAAATATAACTGCTCTTAATCAGATCGAAAGTAAGAGTATCACTCAAAATCGTTTCAATTTTCTGCTTCTCACTCTTGTCTTGCAAGGTGCCGCCTGCCATTTCAACAAACGAGTCCCGCGCTAAGGCAATTGGGTCTTTGACTAAAAAGAACACCAAAAAAATCACTAAAATGGCATCTCCGGTATAATAAAGAAAGCCAAAGCGCCCATTGATATCTAAGAAACCTATCGAAAAAAGCACCAAGCCCGTCGAAAAAGACATAATCGCGTCTGTCTTCGAACCAATGTATTCGGCCCGCAAAATCATACTCGAGTTATTCACCTTCTTATTCTCGTGCTGGCAGTACCACGCCAAAGGCACACACATCAAAAGCATCACAATCGTATAAATTAATACCGTACTGGTATTCAACACATCCACTGGCGCATCATTAAGGTAATGAGAAATTCTAGAAATACTCATAATCAACGCCACCAGCAAAATGCCGATCACCATCAGCCCCTTACCAAACGAAAATAATGCCTCGTAAACATACTGACCAAAAGGGAAGGTCTCGGTTAACTTAGATTTAATCAACGAAATACGAATCGCAATGAGGGTGACAAAAAAAGCAATAAACGAATAGTTGCCATCCAAAAGAATAGCTTGGGAATTTGAATAGTGGTAAGCCAACCAACCACTAAGCGCCATCATCAAATTGATGATGGCGCTAGCGTAAAGCGCCTTTTTTTCTGCAACAGGTGCTGTCATAATAATATCTCGAACACACTTACCGCGTTAGCCTTGCGCTAACTGCAACCTAATCTTTTTCCAATCCCAAAAAGCGCTCAATAAATACAGACAGATAAACAATGTTGCCCACCACTCGGCAATTTTAGTACCGCTCTTCATATTTTCGCCAATCGAGTTAGCGACAAACGCCACCAGCACAATCCAAATTAAAACAAACAAAACAGACTTAATACCAAATGACGGCACATTTAATAATCCATTTTTGCGCCCACGCCACATTAGGTAATAATGAAACGACAAAGCCAATAACATACCTTCAAAAAAGATATTCGCCCCACGGACATGCACACTGAACGAACTGAGTTCTTTGGTAGAACCTAACGTCGCCGTACTCACCACCAAGCCTAGACCGGCTAACATGCCAAAAAAAGTCATCAGGTTTAGATTAATACGACCGCCACGCGTTTGAATAGTCGGCTGCAACCATACCCGCATACAATGCCACCAGACCAAAATCAGAACACTTGCACTGATCATTCCTCCCCGAAAGATAAAACCCGCATCCCCTGCAAGTCCCGTATGAGTAATATCGGTACAGCCAGTAATAAACGGCACACACACTTCCACGGTTTCTTGGCTTA
Organism: uncultured Gammaproteobacteria bacterium; assembly: GCA_963851095.1. Lineage (GTDB taxonomy): Bacteria > Pseudomonadota > Gammaproteobacteria > Pseudomonadales > Oceanobacteraceae > Oleispira. The sequence goes on from CAWKOX010000014.1 coordinate 46,541, forward strand.
CTCCAACCCAGTAGGTCAAAGCAATGGTGCCCGCCGAAAATATAAAACTAGCCAGTGCAATAAGCTGCCCAAATGACATAGTGAATCCCATAACGTTATGAATATTTTACGCAAAAAAATAGCGCTATCGACCGCTGACCCGTTCAACTAGAACCATTCAACCATCGAGAGCGCTATATTATCAGCTCACTGTTTTTTTCAATAGCCGATTTTACAAGCGGCTATTTAGCTAAGCAGACTATTAAGCTGATTATTTAGCCGCGGCTAACGCCTGTTCAATATCAGCAATAATGTCATCAACATGCTCAATACCAACCGAGATACGAACCATCTCACGGCTAACACCCGCAGATTTCAACTCTTCATCGTCTAACTGACGGTGAGTCGTACTGGCTGGGTGACACGCCAATGACTTCGCATCACCAATGTTCACTAGACGCTTAATCAGCTGTAGCGCATCGATGAACTTAGCACCGTTTGCTTCACCACCTTTAATGCCAAAGCTCAAAATCGCCGATGGCTTTCCATCAACAACCTTCTTAGCCAGCTCGTAGTACTTATCACCTTCCAAGCCGGCATAGTTAACCCAAGCAACCATATCGTGAGCTTCTAAGTACTTAGCCACTTTCAGTGCGTTCTCAGTATGACGTTCCATACGCAGGCTTAACGTTTCAAGACCCTGAAGAATCAAGAACGCGTTAAACGGCGAAATCGCAGCACCCATATTACGCAAAGGCACAACACGCGCACGACCAATAAACGCCGCTGGGCCAAAAGCTTCGGCATAAACCACGCCGTGATAAGACGGATCAGGCTCATTAAACGCAGGGAAACGAGGGTTATCTTTCCAAGGGAATTTACCCGAATCAACAATCGCACCGCCAACAGACGTACCGTGCCCACCAATGTATTTGGTTAACGAGTGAATCACGATATCAGCGCCGTGCTCGATAGGACGGCACAAAATAGGCGTAGCAACGGTATTATCAACCATCACAGGAATGCCATGCTTATGCGCCATATCCGCCAAGGCTTGAATATCAACAATGTTACCCGCTGGGTTACCAATAGATTCGCAGAACAACGCTTTAGTATTATCGTCGATCAATGCTTCAAGGGCGGCAATATCGTCGCCCTGAGCCATGCGCACTTCAACACCTTGCTGAGGTAACGTATGTGCGAAGAAATTATAAGTACCACCGTATAACTGACTAACACTAATGATGTTATCGCCAGCGCGAGCAACCGTTTGAATCGCGGCCGTAATCGCGGCCATACCAGACGCAAAAGCCAACCCTGCAATACCACCTTCCATCTCCGCCACACGCTGCTCAAGCACACCGTTCGTTGGGTTCATGATACGGGTATAAATATTACCTGGCTCTTTAAGGTCGAACAGGTCAGCACCGTGTTGAGTATCGCGGAAGCTGTAAGAAGTTGTTTGATAAATAGGAACCGCAACCGCGCGTGTTGTTGGATCGTCTTCAAAGCCAGCGTGGATTGCTTGAGTTTCTAATTTCATGCCTTTGTCATCCTTTCATCTATATTGATATGAACTACATTTAGTCACTCGATACTACCAACAAGCTATCAAGCTGTCATTGAAGACAAAGTGAAATTGACAAACAATTACCTGTTTTTTAGAAAACGATAGACCGAGCCACAGTATTACGGATTTAGATAACTAATATGGCATATTAAAAAAGAGCATTATGAATACTCTTTATTTGTCTCTGAAATAATAACGCTTGTGGACTCAATCGCCTCATTCCGCAGTGCAGCATACTGCAATAAAACAGGATCAGAACGGTACGCATCAAAGGCATCCATCGAAGGAAATTCTAATAAGTGAATTTCTTGGCCAGAGTTATCAGCATTTCTTTTCGTCTCAAAGGCTTTCACTATACGTCCGCTGTGTGAGCGCATAAATTGAACCGCTTTAGTCTCAAACTCAGATAACAGCGTGAAATTTTTAACCTCTAAAGTAACCAGTACATTAATCATGATCAATATCCTTATATAATTCGATACTCTAATACCTGTTTAAATAAGTGCTAAAAAGAATGCCGGAAATTATTCACTACAAAACTCAGCCAATGCTTTAAGCGCTAGCTCCGCTTTATCAGATGGCACAAAAATATGATCGTGATAATAAGCCGCAATAACATTCGCACTGATTCCATACTCTGTCAGTTTGGTCGCAATAGCCGCGGTCAAACCAACAGCATCAAGACTGGAATGAACCGTCAGAGTAATTCCTTTAAACACCGATTCAAAAGAAAGCTCGCGTGCGAGGGCTATCTCTTTAGTAATAACCACCGTTAAGCCTTCTACTTCACGATACGTTGCCAAAGGATTCAAATCTTGTGTATTTTGATAATCCCCTTCAATACAGCAAAAAACATATTCACCAGACATGATCTTGGGGGACATTGATGCGAGCAACTTACTTAAATTCGTTTCTCCAGTCATGAAAGACTCCTTTTAACACCCTGTTTAATGTTCACACGTTAATACCTAGCTCTCACAATAATACAACTCTCATTATTTTTCTTCTGCTACCTACAAGACGAAAACTCGCCATCACACAAACACTACCTAGCATTGCGTCGTCACTTGCTCTGGGTTTTGCGCCAAGTCTATGAAGTCAGCCGCATGAGAAGCGATGAAAACTCAGTATTTTCAAACGCATTCGACTCTTAAAGCCTTCTCAGCCTCAAGAACCACCGTATTAACGCAGCTTGGTATAAATTTATTAGTGTGCGTACCAACGTATAAGGTTTCGCTAACCGTATTATCTAAGCGATGCACTTTCAGATTCTGAGCATTCTTAAACGCCCCTACCGCATGACGGGGTAATACCGTAAAACCCAAACCCATACTAACAGGCTCTAAAATTAAATTAATTTGATTCGAGAAACCAGATCGTTTGAACTGATCGCTATTTTGAAACTGCAAGAAGTTAGCACTCAATAACTGACCTGCATGATAAGCACCATCAGGATGATCGATAAAGCCCAAGGCCATTAACTGATCCCAATCTGGCTCCAGCACACAAGACGGTGTCACCAACAACAATTCTTCCTGTGCAATCGCTTTAAGATTCACCTCTGCCGATGTCGCTAAACATGTCATAAAACCCAAATCAATTTTATGCTCAGCAATCCAGTGCTCAACCTCAGTATTTGGGGCAAAACGATATTCAATAATCAACTTAGGATACTGCTTTTGCAGAGCCAAAAAGTGCGGATAAAGCTTCGACCCAATACTGCCCGGCGACGCAATTTTAACAATGCCCTCATGAGTAGGATCTAATCCCACTCGTTTCTCTAAATCAGTCAATGATAAAAGTACCGCTTGGCCCTCTTTATACAAACGACTACCAGCACTGGTAAGCGTGAACCCTTTGCCTTCACGCACGAGCAAAGGCTGGCCCAACTGATCTTCTAACTTACGCACATGTTGACTTACACCAGATTGAGTCATATGCAGCTTTTCTGCCGTGCGCGTGAAATGCCCAACATCAACCAAAATACAAAAACTGCGCAACCAAACGGGATTAATCATTACAAAATGTACTCAACCAGATAATAAATGATAATTTCTATTAATACTGAACGTTTTGTATTCTGTATACAAGTTAATAAACAAGCACGCACAGTCAAGCATAGACCTAGAGGAAGAACACATGAACACACCTTACCCACGCAACTTCTCACACATCGGCATCTCAGTACCCGACCTAGAAGCCGCGGTTAAATTTTATACCGAAGTCATGGGCTGGTATTTAATTATGGCTCCCACAGAAATTACAGAAGACAATAGCCCAATCGGTGAAATGTGCACCGAAGTATTTGGCAACAACTGGGAGAAATTTAAAATCGCTCACCTATCAACAGGCGATCGCATTGGTGTAGAGATATTCGAATTTAAAAACCAAGAAAATCCAGAGAATAATTTTGAGTACTGGAAAACAGGCATCTTCCATTTTTGCGTTCAAGATCCTAATGTAGAAGAACTGGCCGAAAGAATTGTCGCCGCCGGTGGTAAAAAACGCATGGAAAAACCACGCTATTATTACCCAGGAAAAAAACCATACCGCATGATTTACATGGAAGATCCATTTGGTAATATTTTAGAAATTTACAGCCATAGCTATGAACTAATTTATAGTGAAGGCGCGTATTAAGTTAGTCTTTCTTATCAATCGTCACTTCTATGGTTTTACTATCACCAGCAAACCATTTTTGTACATATAAAGACCCTACAATAGGGGCGGTGCCTTCATCAGGCACTTCTTTATAACGCACACTATTTTTAGTTTCTTTTTCATATTCAAACTTCACGATTTTCTTTGTCATTATAGGTTCCATTACACTCTATTTATATTACTCTATTTATATTACTTGCTTCATCTATCCGGCTCATAGTATCGCAAAAAAACTGACGTCCTTATACTCTATTGTCAAAAAGGATGCTGAAATAATAGGAATTATTATTTTAAATGCTGTAGATTCAAATGCGGCAGATTTAAATACTTTAGATACAAGTGCAATAGAGACAAACAGGTCATTACAATGTGGTTAAACGATGAAAAAATTAACAATGTCGCAATCTCTGCCTATCGAAAATCATTATTGAGCAGCTGTCCAAATCACATTGTTATTGATAACTTATTTAATGAAGCCAAGCTCGATAATATAATAAAGGCCTTACAGCAAAAGCATCACTGGAAAACTCAAAGACATACCTACTCTGCATTGTACGTCGACGATGCTCAATGGAATCAAACTGACAACGACCAACGCTTTGTGCAAAGAGATACTTGGCAACCGGAAGCACATACTCGCGATACCACTTATTCAAGTACCATCGATAAAAACACTATCGATAAAAACACTGTCGATACAAACACCGCCCATGATTTCTTATTATTTTTACGAAGTGATGAATTCATGGCCTTGTTGTCCAGAATATTTCATACAACAATAACAGACATAAATGTCGAAGATCCTGAAATTAATACAAACTACTTTCGTTTAGGGACCGCTGATTTTGTGGAGCAACATGCTGATGACTCCCCAGGAAGAGAAGTATGCATGTTGCTTTATTTAAATAAAAGCTGGAACAAACATGCAGGAGGAGAATTGGTTTTTAGCGGTAAAGATAAGCCGATTAGCATTGCACCTTTTTATAATCGCTGTGTTTTATTTGATCCTTCTTCACAAGGATCTGAGCACTGGGTTAAAAAACTCAACAGTGATTATTCAGATGCCTATCGGTATAACGTGACCAGCTGGTATTGGTCTGAATAATTTCAATAACTAATCAGCCATACCAGTATCACGTTCAGCATAAGCACGAACGGCGTCGATCTCTTCGTCAAGTATCAATGCTTTCTCAGCATAACGCAGCGCTAAGCCCGATAAGCGACGAGCGGCTTTAGCCATTTCTTCATCACCCGTATTCGATAAGGCTACAAACGCTTTTTGCAGCCGAATGCCGACCTCTACAGAACCCGCGCCATCTCGTGCAGTCGCCGCAAAGGCGTCGGTAAACAAATCATCAATATCAAGTTCATGCATACCTACTCGATCAAAGGTAACTTTAGCACGGCCATTACTCTGGCAGACCTCTGACCACCTCACCAGCATTCGAACCAATGAACCTATAATATTGATAGCAGTACCCGGATCATTAACCGCTGCCGATAAAGCTCTACTCGATATTTCAGACATAACAACCATGCCAAAACGCGGATCAGACTCAAACGTTCTTTCAGGGCCAATCACAAATGCAGCCATTATTTGCCTTTCGCAGGCGCATTCTTTTTCACCATCATCACCAGAAAAACGAGCCAGTGGTAAATTAGGGGTTACAAACATTCCTGGTTCAGCACATACCGTAATAAACCCCGCTTCTTGTTCAGCTAAACGCTGCAATTTAGCGAAATTGATGTTTTGAACATAGCCCACATTGTTCGAGAAAATCTCGTAACCGGCTTCATCGCTATCAACTCTAGTCGCACCCATTCGAGGCAGGTGCGCCCACTCCTGCAAGGCCGCATCGGCCGCTGTTTCGACCTTAGCGACGGTATGCCCCAAGCGCCCTAGACGAGCAATTCGGTCTACCCAGCGTACAAAAGCCAAAACGACAATCGCAAATACAAACAAGGTAATAATAAAAAGTACCAACTTGCCTGAACTTTTATAATAACCATTGAGCTGAGCCACCAAACCAACAATACTAAAAATGAAAGCACCGATGAAGGTCGACAATGCAATTTGAGAAACATCATCAGCCACCACTAATGGAAAAGCTCGAGGCGTCGCAGTACCACTCGCAGAGGCGTAGGCCGATAACATTGCACCCACGGCAAACGTCGCAATAACCAACATACTTGAAGACATAATAGTAAGCAGAACTTCTAAAGACTCAGCGCTGACTTGCGGCAGTTTAATGCCAACATCAATATCATCTGCAATCCCTGAAAGTAGTACCGCACCTATTGAAAGCACACAACTCATTAAAGGTTTTACCCAAAGCCGCTCACGAATTCGGGCAAGATAAAATTGAATAATATTAGGAATTTCTAACATAGCCTGGGGCTGTTTACTCATAAATACATAGGCCTTTTATAAAAACTCTCATAAAACTCAATACCCGCATCATCAAGAGCCGCTTTAATCGCAGCTTTGTAACCGCACGTCCATTATCAACAATTTAGTGCAATCACGCGCAAACGGCACTAAATCATGGCTTAACAGTCTACGCGTACTTTCTTGAATGATTTATCGTTATTCATCCAAATTCAAAATTTGGAAACCACCATAAATCAAACGCTGACCATCAAAAGGCATCGGGTTATCTTCGGAGTGCATTCTAGGGTCTTCCATTATCGCCGCCCAACCAGCATCGCGAACTTCTTTCGAAGGCCAAACGACCGTAGAGAAAACGACTGTTTCATTATCGGCACATTTAACCGCCATAGGAAAAGACGTAACCTCACCTTCAGGCGTATCATCACCCCACGCCTCAATGATCGATAACGCTCCATGATCTTTAAATACCACACCCGAAAGCTTGGCATGTTCAATATATTTTTGTTTATTTTCGGTAGGAACGGCGGCTACAAAACCATCGATGTAAGACATGGAATACTCCTAGAATATGATTAGTTTGTTAAGAATAGATCATTATTAATAGTTTTCACTTAGAGAGCTAACCTTATCTTAAAATATTCCTTTTTGCATGAGAAGAGTGACGTTTAACCCTAACCAAAATATAAGCCAAAAATAAAGGTTTTTAGGTAATCCACAATCAAATAAAATGGAGCTTCCTATTAAAGTTATCAACAATACAAAAGGGGGAAATAAAGCCGAGTATTTTAAATTAGAGTAGCTTGGCAAGTAGTCATTAAACAGGATGCATATAGCGAGCCAGATGATATTCCAAATTATTAACAATATCTTTTATTTCATAAAATAAAACGACGCATACCCATTAATAATAATTTCGATAAAAAAATTAAAATATACAAAAAAAATACATTAATGAAAAAGCAACAAGTAATGAATAAATCAAATAAAAGCGCCAACTCGAAGTAAAAACAATAACAACAAAAGCTATCGGTGTCATAATAATAAAGTAATAGAAAGCGGCTATTCCTCTAGCGCCTTCAAATAATGAAATATCGTGTGATTTAAAAAACGAGAACAAAAAACCTATGCATATAGAAAGCACCAAAGCTATTGGAATTCGGAACAAGAAACTCACTGAAGCTTTTTCACTAAGTTTATTTTCTATGCGTCTTCTCTCTGCAGTCCTAATATACCACTGATCTTCAACCACCCTACCTTCATAGAAGCCATCTCTAATCATTTGTATAACTTCTTCAACAGCAACTCCTTCATTATTTGAAAACTCTTCTATGGTAATCATTCCTTCGATAAGATCTTCCTTCACAACCCTCACCCGTCTATTCAATCCAGAAAAATAATTATTATTTAATAATCTACAATGTTAAACCTAAGGGTCATATCCATCCGCATAAAACCCCCTATCATTATCAGTAACGCATTTAATTTCAACTAGACTGAGTACCACAACTGCTATCTAGATTAGAACCTAATGATAATACAGGATAACAAAGTAAAACCATTCTTACTAACATTTATAAGAAACAGAAAGAATAAAAAAATAATAAGAACTCATCTACATAATTAGTGATAGGCAGAAATCATACGAATCAATGTTTTATGATAACTAAGAGAAGAATCGCTATTAATACAAAAAATTAAAAATAATTTTTCGGATAATATGCCTGAGATTTCATATAAATATGATGCCATCATACATACACATAAAGCCAGCTTTAATCTACTTCTGTAACCGGGCATTATAAATAATAAGTATATTTTTTCGAGTTACCCTTAAAGTTTTCATCCAAAAATAAGTCATTTTCTCTTTTAAATATTACTGAATCTGCGTCTTCAATGACTTCGCCATAACAGAAAGGCTTAGCATCAATAATAAGATCATCAGAGTTAGCTCTTTTTTCATAATACTCTGTTGTAGCCATTATGACTGGGGTAGGGTTATGCCTGTAAAGACTACCTTACTAGTCTGCAGTATAAGCGTATTATTAATCGCTTTTTGATTAAGAACTGCAAGCTGCTTCCTGTGATAATCAGAAGCAGATAATGCAGGCAAGAAATGCATAACTGCCGTTATTCTAGGCTGATTAAGTAAACGTTTAAAGCTGTTTACGAAACTGTCGTCACCCACGAAAGCAACAGCCTCGGTTATTTCACCTTCAGCGTCAAAATACTGCAAGGCGATAGGCTGAATCATAGACTTTTCACGGATGGCTGCCTGATACAACATGGGTTTAAAAGGCAAGGTTGATCGTCCTGTTGTCGTTGTGCCTTCTGGAAATACGATAATAGAAGACCCTGATCTAAGCCGATGCTGTAGCTTGGGTAATGAGCGATAAGTTTTAAACTTGTTTTCTCGTGGAATAAGAATGGTGCCCGTTTTTTTAACAACAGCCCCGATAACGGGCCACTTGCCAACTTCAACTTTAGCAATAAAATCAACCGTATGGCTGCCTGCTAACAGTAAAATATCGAGCCAAGAGATATGATTACACACCCATAATGCAGGCGCATCAGTCGGCACCCCTTTAATGACCAGCTGTACATTTAAAGCCTGATAGAATTTACGGTACAAAAAGCTAGCAATCTCTCTACGTTTAGCACATTGCCTCAGCACGGGACTAAATAAAATAGGCACAACAATGATTATAAGCACCAAATAAAAAAGCGAACCCAACAGACGTACAGCGGGCCTAACTATTTCGTTATAAATATCTATAGTGAATGCCCCTAAGAAAAGTGACGTAAATAGCGAGGTTTAATGTCTTTTTTAGCCAGCAGAATCACAACATCAGCAACGTTAAAATCATGATCTAAAAAAGCTTCGCCGCACACCTTTGCCCCCATCCGCAAATACGTTTTTAACAAAGCTGGCACGTGTTGTTTACCATCAATATTGATATCAAATTGTGGAAGAGGTATTTTAGGCGTCGTCCGAGAGTTCGAATCGGTAAAATGATTCTCTCGTAAATAATTAACCACCGCGATGGCTTTCGCGCCGCCATCTTGCATAGAAATACTTGCACACCCCATAAGATAATCAATGCGATGCTCATTCATAAACTGGCCTATCTGAGACCAAATCAATCCAATAACCGCACCACTTCTGTAGTTAGGATCGACACTGGTACGACCGATTTCCATGTAGCGAAAATTAGGTTTAATGATCGGCGTGATATCAAATTCACTGGCACTATAATATTCATCAGATGAAGACACTAGGTCACTGGTGATAATCCGGCTATAACCAACAATGCTATTTGAAAGGCTATCTTTAACAATCAAGTGTAAACAAATATCATCGAAGGGATCTTTGTCGTGGCTTATTTCAGAAAGATTGAATACGCTGGCGCGAAAAACCTGAGCGCGATAGATTTCATCAGGGTCTTTAGTGAAGCAAGCAATAAGCTTTGATTCTACAGGTTTTGTAAGTGAGCCAATATACGCTAGTGAGGTTTGTGTCTGATCTTGAGAAAGGCCTGTCATTGTAATGTCTCATCTCTGTAATCCATAAAAGATGACTTACTGTAGAATGGCTTTATGACAACAGTATTACAGCGTTCGGTTTTTCATTTCAATCAGGTGCTAACAGATCGTAATCTGTCGTTAATTAGCTTTGTGCGCGTCTTATGATTATTTTCAAGCACTCTTACAATTTTCGGTACTCTCAAAAATAGGATAGGATATGATGAAAAAATACTGGCAATGACATACAGATAAAAAAGAACAAAACAAAGTGAATGTAATTACTCATCATAAATCCATTAAACGAATAGATTAATAATGAGCAATACTCTTTTTTAAAAGACAACGATTATTCTGTTACCATCATTGTCATTTCATTCAGGGCAAAGTCTTCAACCGCTCCTTCCGTTGCGGCCATGTAGTCGGCTAAATGTTGATTAGATATATGTGTTTTCCATAGTTCTCGTGATTCCCAATTTTCATATAGCATGAAATGCCTTGGATTCTCATTGTCTTGATGTAAATCATAATTGATACAGCCCTCTTCAGCGCGTGTAACGTCTATGAGCTTTAAAAGCTCTGCCTTTACCAAATCAATTTTGTCGGCATTTGCTTTGATGTTTGCAACGATCGTTAGTGTAGCCATGTTTAATTCCTAAAAATAAAATCAGTAAATTCGTTTTAAAAACCTTCTAAAACAATTTTTCCAATTGATCGGCCAGATTCGAGTGTTTGGTGTGCAGATTTTAAATTTTCAGCATTAACCGTTCCTAAATTCTGTCCGACGGTTGTTTTGATGTAACCCTGATCGATCAAATCCGATACACGATTAAGCAGATGGCTCTGTTCATCCATATCAGTAGCCTGAAACATCGATCGAGCAAACATAAACTCAATATGTAACGACTGACTCTTTGGCTTAAGTTTCATAATATCAAGCGGCTTACTAGGATCATCAATCATCGCTATTTTGCCAAAAGGTTTTAACAACTCGGTATAACTTTCAAAATAAGAATCCGTGCTATTCAAGCTCGCAATATGACTGACCTGATGAAGTCCTTCTTTTTCTATCAATGCATCAATCTGTGCTTGCAGTGGTTTGGTATGATCAACCACATAATCTGCACCTAGCTTTTTGACCCACGCTTGTGAACTTTCACGTGACGCCGTAGCAATCACTGTCGCACCGGTAATCGCTTTGGCTATCTGAATTAGAATAGAACCCACACCACCCGCAGCACCCGTCACCAGAATAACTTCATCAGATTTTTGTGTAGAACCTGGGCTTTGTTGTTGTATTGCTAAATGCTCAAACAATAATTCCCACGCTGTAATCGATGTCAGTGGTAACGCAGCTGCCTCAGAATCAGATAGGCTCTTCGGTTTAGTGCCGACAATGCGTTCATCCACCAGTTGATACTCTGCATTGCAACCTTGACGATTTAGATCACCCGCATAATAAACCTGATCGCCTGGTTTAAACTGTGTTGCCGCTTCACCTACCGCCATCACTTCACCGACAGCATCCCAACCAATGACTTTGAACTCACCTTTTTCAGCTGCAACATTTTGGCGGATTTTGTAATCCACTGGATTTACAGCAATGGCCTTCACTTTAATCAGTAAATCACGACCAGAAGCCACAGGTATCGATAATTCAATATCCTTTAAAGATTCAGCGTCATTAATAGGTAACGATTGTGTGTAGCCAATAGCTTTCATAGTTGTCATATAAACGTTCTCTCGTTGTCTGATATTGATTAATTTAGTGATCGTACTCAGTAGTTGTAATAGTAAGTCTTGAATAACATCGAATAAACAGCATAATCATTGATTCATTATCAAATAAAATTTGAAAATATGTTATTAGAAGATCTTCACGTCGTCCTAAAAGTCGCTGAATTCAAAAGCATTACGGCCGCAGCAGAGAGTTTGGATATACGCACGGCCACCGCAAGTGCAGCGCTCAAGCGCGTAGAACGCACTTTAGGGGCTGAATTGTTTGTTCGAACAACCCGACAACTTAGAGTCTCTAGTGCGGGTGAAAGGTATATTCCTCAATGCGAGCAAGCCTTACTGATGCTGGAGCAAGCGAAGCAAACGATGAAGGGCGATTTAGACATTGTTGATGGAGAACTACGCATAGCCCTTCCTTCTGACCTAGGGCGCAATATCGTCTCACCTTGGCTGGATGAATTTTTAGATATTCATCCAAAAGTCAGTTTAAGAGTGAATGTTAGTGATAGTAATATCGACTTTTACCGCGACTCTGTAGATGTTGCACTTCGTTATGGCTCACCCAATGATGCCAGTCTGTATGGTTTTAAAATCTGTAATGTTCCTGGGCTGCTATGCGCTTCTCAAAGTTATCTAGACACACATGGAGTCCCTAAGCATCCCAATGACCTACTGTCACACAACGGTCTTTTTTATCAGCTGCACGACATTATTAACGATACGTGGACGTTTTCTTTAGATCCCAAATACTCTAAATGTAACAGCACCAAAGAGAAAAATTCAGAATATAAGATAAAAATGACCGGCAGCCATGCATCCAACGACGGGGACTTAGTAAGACGCTGGTGTGTTGCCGGCAAAGGACTCGCCGTTAAATCGTGCTTAGATATGTCGGTTGATTTACTCTCAGGAAACGTCGTCAGCGTTATGCCCGAGTTTCAGCCTAGAGCAACAGAGCTATGGATCGTCTGCCCAAGCAGACAATCCATCACTCCTGCCATTCGTCTATTAAGAGATTTTTTACGCGAAAAAAGTAAGGTTATTTTAAATCAACTGATTGAAAAAGAAATTGTAGATCATAGCGTTTTTGAATAAGTCTTTTTGGCACTATGCCCTGATAACTTAATAGAAATATCTTTTATCTTCAGACTATTGCCTATCATCCACAACTGAGTCATAGCGTAGGCTATATTCACCCTCTTCGTTCTCATCCGCATATACGTTTTCTTCATATTTAAATGTCACAGGGTCTGCATCAACGACCTTGTATTCACTCCAATATACATGCTTAGCATCTTTTGAAAAACGATCGGAAATAACCGTAAAAGTCTCTGCATCTGCCCCCATAATAAGATTGCCATGATAAAATATTTCATCCGCTATACGGACATAAACGCTCTCATTTTGGTCAAGAACAATAACATCAGCAGGCTTAATATCTGCTAGTTTTTTATTTCTACCATAAACCTCATTATCGTAGGCATAAAAGTCGTTAGTGATCCTTTCAATATCGTCACTAGGAACCAGAATGACAGTCGTTGCCTCTAAATGCAGTGACTTCCATTTCCAGATTTTTTTCAGCTCATCGGCAACCGATCGAGTAACTTCAGAGAGCTTTTTATTCGCGACGATATAACCATTGTAATAAAGGTTATTTTGATCTTTTGAAATATCATCATTGAATACTTTGAAGGTATTTGGATCACTCTCTGGAATCGGCGTATTGAAATAATACGCTTGGTTCTTATCTTTTCTGTAATAAGGAGAGATAACCGTAAAACCCTCAGCCACCATGCCTTCAACAATTTCACCATGAGAGTAAACAGAAGTAGAATCTATCGCATATTCATCATCGATAATTTTAAACTCGTCGGCTTGCTGACTAATAACCACCCCGTTATAAAGTATTTGCTTTCCATGCCTAATATAGCGATCGTTGCCATTAGGTAATGCTGCAGGGGTCGTTTCCCGTGGAATTTTTACATCAATGTAATAATACAGGTGAGTTTTATCCATGGCGTAAGCGCCTAAAAGATAAGAGAAGGATTCTGGATCAGCGCCTTCAATAAGTTCGCCATAACAAAAAACTTTACCATCACTAATAAGATAACCCGAATTAGCACTGTCTGAATTAAATTCAGATGTAACCGGAAGAACCGAACTGGGGTTAGCCCCCACAACAGGCTTGCCATCGTAATAAAGATTGTTGATATCTTTTGCGTAAGACTGATCGATCACTTCAAACGTTTCTGGGTCTGCTTCCTCAATGTCTTTTCCTCCAACCTGAAAGAAATTGCCACTTAAAACGTAAATCACTTTATCGCCTTGCCGATAGTATTGATTACTTACGTCACTATCATAAGCAGTCGCGTTATGCGTGCTTGGGCTATTTACATAAAATGAAAAAGCAGCAAAAATTAATGCTGCTGCAATCGGTAAGGCCAGAAAAATAATGCCAAGCCACATCAGTATTTTCATGTATTTATTCCGTGTATCATAAAACCCTATTAATCAGAAACATAACATATTAAGCAATTGTCTAAAGTAGCTTCATCACAGAATTGTGATGAACAACTAATATAATTTGCATACATGAGACCACATAAAAGTCCCAAGTAAAAAAACCACATAGAGCTTTGAAAAATTAAGCTACGACGAACAACTCAAATGAGACACCCCGCCCATCGCAAAAAACTCAGCGGGCTTCAAACGATAGTATTTGCTGTCTATTTCTTGCGACTGTTCGGCATAAGGATTCGTCATAATGTCTTGAAGTTCTTTAATTAAAGAATAATCCCCCATTTGCGCTTGTTGATAAGCTGGTTTAACAAACCATTCGCGCAAAATATACTTGGGATTGACGAGCTTCATCTGCTTAGAAAGCTCTTCACGAGAACCACTTAGCAACGACTTCCATTTTTCTAACCACTTTTCCCAGCGCTTATCCATTTCTTCAATACTTTGTGCACTGTTAGCTGAGCCGTTATAAAAACTTTTCTTCAATGGCTCAATATCATCAGGGATCGACGAAAGCTCGCGGAAAAACATCGTATAATCGACAGGAGTTTGTATCATCAGTTTTTGCAGTTCAGAGAATAACTCATAGTCAAAATCATCCACACCGTCTTTCAAAACCAAACCCAATTTAGCCGCCCACATTTTTTTCATGTGCATGCGCATAACATTCTGAAATTCGCTTTCTATTTCTTCAAACGCTTCTAAACACTTTTTATCCGAGACAAGTAAAGGTCGCAGAGCCGAACAGAACATAACAAAGTTACTTTCTGCCGCATTAGGCTGATTCAAAAATGAGAAGTGACGACCGCCGCCCGTCCATGGCTGATAATACGGATTAAACACATCGCAAAAACCAAACGGGCCATAATCAAGCGTAAAACCACCCGCCGCGCAATTATCACTATTGAAATTACCTTGGCAAAAACCCACACGAATCCAATTGGCGATCAAGGATATAAGACGATCTCGAAATTCTCTCGCCAGCACCACCACTTTTTCAGCAAGGCCAAGCTGCGGATCGATAACGCCAGCGTATTCACGATCAATCAAGTGCAGCACAATTTTCTCAAGCTCTTCCATGGCCTGCGGGTGCTCATTATTACGAGTACGACGCGCAAACAATTCAAGCTGGCCCACGCGTAAAAACGACGGTGCAACCCGTGTCGAAATAGCGACCGCTTCAGACACCATCCGATCAGGATTCTCGGCACGCGAACCTTCCGAATACCAAGGTCGCTGCACTGTCTCTGACTTTGAAACGTACAAACTCAACGAACGAGATGTCGGCACACCCAAAGCGTGCATGTGCTCTTGGGCCAAGAACTCTCGAATGCTCGAACGTAAAACCGCACGACCGTCCGCACCACGGCAATAAGGCGTACGACCGCCTCCTTTCAACTGCATTTCCCAGCGCTGACCATTAATCACCGCCTCAAGCACAGACACCGCACGACCGTCGCCATAACCATTACCTGTTTGGAACGGACACTGCTGAATGTATTCCGTGCCGTAAATAGACAGCGCATAACCCGTTGCCCAGCCCACTTTACGCATCGGCTCAGGAACCTGAGTAATATCCCCAGAAAACAGACGCATAAAATCAGACGACTCCGCCAAGCTGTCAGCAAAACCCAACTCAGAAAAAAACGACTTACTGTGCGTTATGTATTCAGGATCCGCGATCGGCGTAGGCTGAACCGGCACATAATGCCCTGAAAAGACTTGGCGCGAACGATGGTCGATACCGTCTTCGGTCGCGTGAGGATCGCAGTTAAGCGTATCCATAAGGGAATAGTTTGCCAATTTGGCAAGATCATCGAGGGTCGAAACCGCTGGGGCCGTGTTCTCAGGTAGCTTAGTTGTCATAGTGGTATATACCAGAGTTCGTGAAGATAAATAATACTGCGTATCTTAACCCGTTATGTAACATTCCTCATTATTCGAATGAAAATGAATGTTTCAATAAGCGTAAATGTGTTATGAAACTCACAAGCAATGCATCCATGCAGCCACCCACCTTTACATAAACACTGATAATATCGATACTGAGCCAATAAAAGCACACTCAAAAAACATCACAAGGCATACACAAAAGCATGGATAGACGCGCGATAAAATTCGATTGGAATCAAGCACGGGCATTTCTTGTGACGGCTGAAGAAGGCTCTCTATCAGCGGCTGCCCGAGCACTGGATATGACCCAACCCACAGTTGGGCGACAAGTCGCAGCGTTAGAAGCAGAGCTCGGGGTTTTATTATTTGAAAGAACAAATTCAGGGCTAGTACTCACACAAAGTGGCATTGACTTAATGGCACAAGTACAAGCGATGGGAAGTGCTGCAACCAACTTATCATTATTAGCGTCAGGTCATGCCGAGACGGTTGAAGGCAGTGTTTGTATCAGTGCGACAGAAATGATTGCGGCCTATACGCTTCCGGCAATAATAGAAAAAATACGCAACAAATGGCCAAAAATTGAAATAGAAATAATTGCCTCCAGCGATACCAGCGATTTGTCGCGCCGCGAAGCCGATATTGCAATTCGCAACTATCGCCCCACACAACAGGAACTGATCGCCAAGCGTGTTCAAAATACTCTAGGCCATCTATACGCCTCTAAACGCTATATAAAAACTCTTAAGCACCGACAGTCTCCACAAGATTTAAATAACGCTATTTTTCTTGGCGTTGATCACTCAAACCGTATTATTTCGTACCTTAATAAATTTGGTTTTCAGCTAAATCTGAATAACTTCCCCGTCATTGTTGCCAATCACCTAGTACAGTGGGAAATGGTAAAACAAGGCATCGGCATTGGTTTTATGACAGCCCATATCGGTGATGCAGAATCTTCAGTTGAAAGAGTATTACCCACACTTCCAGCCTTTGAAACCGAGACCTGGCTGGTTGCCCACAGAGAATTAAAAACCAGCCGCCGACTCCGAATCGTATTTGATTATTTGGCCGAAGAACTGAGTCAGTGAACTATGGATGAGCGAATGCATTTACGCATAGCCGCTATACGGTTAACGCCATTGCTGGCCATTATTGGCCTCGATATACTTTACGCTGACTAAACATTCACGCCAAAGCTTTACTAAGCCTAAGCACACGTAAGAGACATGACTTTATGAAAATGAGCTATAGCGTTTTAGGAACAAACAACATGGAAGCGGCGATTAAATTCTACGATTCCCTTTTCGAACAAACAGAACTTAACCAAGTATTCGCAACCGACAGGATGACCTTCTGGCAGTGTGAAGATTTTGCCTTTGCCATAGCGATCCCCTTTGATGAAGAGCCCGCCACGAATGGAAATGGCACAATGATTGGTTTTTCTGTAGGCTCTACCGAAGAAGTAAAACGCCTTTATAAAAAGGCTATTGAACTAGGAGGCACTAGTGAAGGTGAGCCCAGTCAAAGAGGACCTCGTTTCTCTGGGTATGTGAGAGATTTGGATAAAAACAAACTGTGTTTTTTCGAATAACCGTTACGTCTTTATTGCCGTCGTATGAACAAGTGCCGCTAGTTAACCGCTACGTATTCTTTCGCGCACTTCATAATCCATTAGGTTGCCCTGCGCATCCAACTTCATACGACAGCATTCGTCAAATACACTTCTCAATCACAATCAAGGGGGCAGAGTTCTTGATTTAAATAATCCTGGGGAAGTTCAGGTTATTTTTATAAAACTAAAAGCACACCTAAAAAACCAACAGGATTATTGGGTAACCACTGCAGTCGCGGGATCAAGTACTCTGACCCCTTGATCGCCCTGATCGGACCCCTTGATCGAACGTATGTTAAAAATTAGTCGCATTAGCTATTAAAATCCGCCGATAATAAAACTAGGTATATAAAGTATAATGAATAGACTTCCTTTTCATTATACTCTGTTTAACCCAACTATCTTACAGGCTTAATTTTTATGCATTACCTTCTATGTTCTTTTAAATATTTAAGTCTATTTTTATATTCAATATCATTATTACTAATGCCCACAAAAGCACTGTCGTTTGATTCGCCCACCAATACGCTTAGTTTTTCAGTCATTAAAACAGCTGAATCGAATGGTTCACCTGAAGCGCTGATCGTATCGGGAGGAAGTTGGTTTACTGTTAGAAACCTTGTACATACAGCGGTACTCATTAAGCACCCTAAAGGGGATTTCTTGTGGGATAGTGGTATAGGAAAAGAAGTAAAATCACAAATTGAAGTACTCAGCCTATTTGAATCACAAGTTTTGAGCATTAAAAATGTGAGCCCTGCCAGAGAACAACTTGAAGAATACGGTTATCCAATTCAAAAATTAATGGCGATTATTCCTAGCCATATGCATTGGGACCATGCCAGCGGACTAGAAGATTTTGAAAATACTCCTATCTGGATACAAGCAGAAAGTTTATTAGAAGCTAGAGAAGGTCATCCTCCCGGATTTATTGCTTCTCAATTTGACCGTCAAGATTTGCAATGGCATAACCTAAAACTACAAAATAACGCCTTTATGGGATTTGATAAAAGTTATGATATTTACGGTGATGGGTCTGCAGTACTGGTTGACTTAACGGGTCATACAGAAGGCCATTTAGGCCTATTCATTTCGCTAGAAAATGGGAAACAATATTTCTTTATTGGTGATGCCACATGGGCACTAAAAGGTGTTATAGAAAATAAGCCTAGACCTTGGATTATTGATACCCTAGTTGGAGCCGACTCTAATACTGAAAAAAGTTTGAAGGTGGTAAATAAAATACATCAATTAAAGAAACAAAAACCTGAGCTTTATATAGTACCTGCTCATGACGAGTTTCAACTTCAGCAATTGCCTAACTTTCCAGTATTTAGTGAATAAAATAAAGGGGGGGTTAAACCAAGCACAGAAAAAATCTTTCTGTGCTTTTATATATTCAGAATGCTTCCAGTCTAGCGCACTTCATAATCCATTAAGTTGCCCTGCGCATCCAACTTCATATGACAGCATTCTTCAAAGACACTTCTCAGCTCCATTCGAGCCTTTTGAACGCGAGACTTTAACGTGGAGTAACTGATTCCCATTGATTCAGCTAACGCCTTTTGAGATTCGCCATTGATATCAGTGGCCATTAATAACTGCGAACTGGCTTCAGACAATGCATTTACAAAGGGATCAATACAATGTGACAGTTCTGCTTTGATATCTGGCCCCTCATCTTCATACCAAAGGTCGTCTTCCGTTAACGTTTTATTTTTTCCATTTCTACGATAAAAATCGATGATGGTATGATTAGCAATTTGAAATATCCACGGTTTGATTTTATCTCCAGACTTGAGCTTCCCTAGGTTTTCATAACTTTTTATCAATATATCCTGCAGCAAGTCATCCACATCACTGTCGTTAGACACCTTTGAATGCAGAAACGCTTTTAACGATAAACGGTATTCGCTCCAGATTTTTTCTATGGTCATATCTTTTAACTCAATAAATCCTAAATAACTTAAGCAGAAGGCAAGTAGAAGGACATCCAGTTTAGCATCTAATTTCTACGTTATGTCGGCCTTTAAAAACCCTAATAACGTTTTATTATAATTTATTTCATCAATTTTTCGTCTTTTACAGACCCCGTGCGTCTTAGTAGGTAATACAGTAAATTATTCGAGGACATTCTAATGACAAACATTTCATCCCTTACTAGCAGCGCACACATAACTCTGCCTAACGACACTCAAACAAGCCAGCATAAACCCCGCATATTGGTATTGTACGGATCATTACGCGAGCGCTCATTTAGCCGCCTAGCGGCCGAAGAAGCCGGCCAACTACTGACCAAAATGGGCGCTGAAGTACGCTTCTTTAACCCGAAAGGCCTGCCTTTATTTGATCATAATGAATCAGCCGATCACCCAAAGGTTCAGGAGCTGCGAGAGCTTGTGATCTGGTCTGAAGGCCAGGTTTGGTCATCCCCTGAGATCCACGGCAACCTATCGGGTGCGATGAAAACTCAAATAGACTGGATACCATTAACAGCAGGTGCGGTAAGACCGACACAAGGTAAAACGCTAGCGGTTATGCAAGTATCGGGGGGCTCGCAAAGCTTTAATGCCGTGAACAACATGCGCATTCTTGGGCGCTGGATGCGAATGCTGACAATCCCCAACCAATCATCCGTGCCTAAAGCGTACCAAGAATTTAACGACAACGGATCCATGAAAGACTCAGCCTACAGAGACCGCATTATTGATGTAATGGAAGAGCTGGTGCGTTTTACTCTTTTGACGCGGGATCAAGGGGAGTTTTTATTGGATCGTTATAGTGAACGTAAGCAATCTAATGACTACCTTGATGATCTCTTAGCCCAAGATTTACTGGGGGCCAAGCCCTAGCCGCTTATGCCAAGCTGCAAGAGATTCTGTTGGATACTCTTCAAACATTTTGTCCAATCAAGGGGTCAGAGTACTTGATCCGGACCCCTTGATCCGCCTTAGGATTATTGATGGGCGGTTGTTACAGCTAATATACCAGTTTATACATTAATATTGTCCGACTTGATAAGATCCAGCTTCAAACCCAAAAGGTTTTGCCAAACGAACCCAAGAATTAATTTGTACGATGGATAAGGTTAAGTTTGCAATATCATCTTGGGAGAAATACTTACTTAGGTTAGTAAACGATTGCTGCCTTTGAGCAGCCGTGTCATTTAGCATAGTTACAGACTCAGTCCATGCTAATAATGCTTGTTCTGTATCATTATAGAAATTCGTTTCTTTCCATACAGATGACGAATAAACACGTAATTCACTTTCACCAGCAGCAACCGCTTCTTTAAAGTGCATATCAACGCAATAGGCGCACTGATTAATCATAGATACTCTGTATCTTATTACCTCCATAAAAGATTCATCAATGATGTTTAAACTCTTGATGTATTTCTCTGTTTGCATCATGCAGCTCATTAAGTTCGCGGGTATATTTTCAAAGGGTATTCTTGACATATTGTTCTCTCTATTAATGTTTGGGAACACTCATTTTACTCTTTGCGTAAAACTAGAGAAGATGTAAAATATGCTTTACATTCTTGCAAAGAACGCAAAGATAAATATGTTAAAATCAACACGTATTTTTATAAAAGTGGTTGAGTTAGGTAGTTTCTCTAAAGCAGCAAAAGTATTAAATATGGCTCCGTCATCAGTAACTAGATGTATTGATAATCTCGAATCTGAGTTGGGTGTAACACTACTAAAGCGAAGCACTCGGCAGCTATTATTAACAGATAAAGGACATATATTTTTAAGCGGTTCGAATAAACTGATTGCTGACAGTGATTATTTGCTCAAGTCACTGTCTAATAAAAATATGGAGCCAGATGGAAGTTTAAGAATATCCACACTTGAGAGTTTTGGACGATTAAATATCTGCCCAATTATTCCTGAATTTTTGGAAAAATATCCTAAAATCAACATTGAAATAGAATTAGATAATAAAGTGGCTGACCTTGGAAGAGAAAATATTGATTTAGCTATTCGTATAGGAACAGCTGAAGATTCTAGCTTAAAATCACGTAAGCTACTCTCTAACCATACTGTTATTTGTGCATCACCCGATTATCTATTGAAACACAATCATATCCAAGAGCCTCAGGACCTATCTTCGCATAATTGTTTATTGCTAAATCAGCAGCGACAAAGAACCTATTGGCATTTCAAAAAATCTCACCGAAATCTTAAAGTACTAGTTAATGGAAATTTAAAGTCAAAAGGAGGGACACCATTATTGGAAGCTGCTTTGCACGGACTTGGTGTCGTTCAACTATCCAATTGGATTGTTGCTGATTTTATCAAAAATGGAAAGCTTGTTGTTTGTCTTAAAGATTGGGAACCATTACTTAATGAAAACTCTAGTGGTCATATATATGCGATATATAAGCAGACCCCCTACCCAAACCCAAATATTAGGTTATTTCTTGATTATTTAATTGAAAAATTACATAACTAATAATCTTCGACTTATCTATTGTTGAGCGAATCCAAAATTTAAGCGGATTGCTTGTAAGCGCTCATTAAACTAATCAAGGTGATGCACACCTGCTTGTTATCCACAGAGCCATACGTATTGAAACCCGTCGCCTCTTTACTGCCGACCACTTCCATAGTCGCTAGAATATCACCCGCCAACTCACCACCGCCGATCGCGTCAAACGCCAGCGTTGCACCCGTGGCATCAATCGCC
This sequence comes from uncultured Gammaproteobacteria bacterium, assembly GCA_963851095.1. Taxonomy (GTDB): domain Bacteria; phylum Pseudomonadota; class Gammaproteobacteria; order Pseudomonadales; family Oceanobacteraceae; genus Oleispira. The sequence continues at coordinate 69,119 of CAWKOX010000014.1, forward strand.
TTGAACAAGTCTTTCTTGAAACTCTCACTCGAAGAATTAACAACATACTTCGCACCAAACTCCGTTAACAAATCGATCTGCTCTTGCTTACGCACAATATTCACATTTCTTTACCAATGGCTAGCGTCTTCTTTAACCGAGGCTTAATACGAGACAACATGCCTAGAAAAAGTAGCGCGGCTAATACCGACTTATTATCATTCAATGACGCTTTAGACAAGCTTGTAAGATCAATCATTGGCCATATACCTGACGGAATACTTAGCGCATGCTAAAAATAAATAGCAAAGTTTACGAAAAAATCACAAAAATAAATCATGACCATAATTTAATAAAATATCGGAATATATCCTTTGACACTGTTCTTAATTTTCTATTACCTTATACAGTTTAATCCTTGAGCGAGTATTAATTAGCGTGCCTGATGATATATTTAGTGTTCACAAAAGTACTGTTATTTCAAATCGGAAAGCACTCGCTTTGTATTTGATAAAACAGAATCGAGCGTCTGAAGTTCCAGTCATAATGTCTCAATTAATTGATATTGATCTTGCTTCACAACACGGAGGATGGGGTGATCGTTTACCGCTGGATGTTGTTACTAGAGATATAAACTTAGCCGCTGAAATATTACAGGATGAATTCCTTGGCCTAAGAATTATTGAACTTATAGAATTGCACTACTTACCACTTTATCGCGGTGTAAAACAATGTTTAGACCCGTTTAGTCTAAATAATAACATTGTTCCTTTTGATATTTTATTACGCCTAGTTGTACGTTATTTTAAAGTAGCAACAGAAGCCGTTCAGGTGCGATTAGTACCATCTAAAAATACAGTTCGCATTGTTTTCAGTCCTAGTACTCCAGAGAACATTAGCATTCATCAAATGGACGGGGCAATGTTAGCTGTGCAGCGAATATTGCAAGCATATCATCCGTTAATACCGATACGTCTTGGCCTGTCATTGCGACATAGCTATCAAGCTGAATTAATATCAGAAAATATCAATGAAATTTATAAGAATTTTTTTAATATAGCACCTGAAATATCAGAGAAAAACTTCTTGGAATATCCAATGATTCAGACAGCTGCTTCAGAAAAGAATGAATTCTGCATTAGTCCTATGCAAAACATTTTGGATAAAGAATTCCCAAATTCAAATTATAGCGAACGCTGCCAGCATATTTTAACGACGACATTGAGTATAATAGAGCCCACAAGGGAGCAGGTTGCATTGGTATTAAATATGAGTGTAAGCACATTACAAAGACGCTTGCGGCTAGAAGGTAATAGTTTTCATGGAATATTATTATCGACTCGGAAAAAACTCGCTAATGATTTTTTAATTGATCAGAGTTTATCCGCAAAAGACGTTGCGTTTTTATTAGGATATCAGTCAGAAAGTCAGTTTTTTAAAGCATTTAAATGCTGGTTTAAGATGACCCCGATAGCTTATCAAAATTTGCATCGGGGTCATGTTTAATATAATACCTAGAGCCTATTTACTGCGGCATTGCGGTATAAGAATCACAACCTAAAGCTTCGAATTCCTCCTGAGTAAAATACTCAATAGAAGGTAAGAAGTCTCCAAGTATTGCAGCTTCATCACCAGGAGTTGACGTATTTTGAATCGCTTGTTCAAAACCATTAGTTGGCAACATATTACGCATTAATAATAGAGCATCATTTTCATTATCTGCTCTACCTGGAAGAATAGAAAAACCATCGCCTTTAGCGGACCAAGGTAAAAAGCCCACACCGCACTCATCGGTAGCATTTTCTGGACGATCAGAATCTAAACTAGTAACAATAGTAAAATAACCATCAGGGTTAATCGTTACTTGTTCATCATAAAGACATGCAGTTACTTTTTGTGAATAGTATTCGTTTTGGCATATTGACCAATAACGAACTTGTGCTTGGCTATCATCAAAAACTTCATCGCCATTCAGAGTTGAAGGTACTTGTGGAATCTTTCCCCTAATGACGGCAACAGGTTTTATGCTGCGATCTAGGTATGTTCCAACATATTGGTTATCAAGATTAGCAAACCAACCAACTTGGCGTTCTGGTGAACCATCACACTGACCTAAAAATGCACACTTCAAACTAAAAGTTACATTATAAACGGCACGCCAAATTGGGTCTTCTTTCGCGGGATTAAATTGGCGTAGATTTGCGTATGTAGCTTCAGGAACAAATGGAATATTTACCAATTCACTATCTGATTTCAAGCTATCACAAGCTTCCTGCCCCTTTAAAATTTCACCCGTACTTAAAGTGAGCTCTGCTGTGGGTAAATCTGTACCGCCTGTTGCACTTTTGCCTTCGTTAGGAACATAAACGCGATATAATAATGTAGACTTTCCACCTTCTTGAGCATAATCATAGAGTGTATTTTCTAATGGCAAAGAGGGTGCTTCACCTGCTACAAGGTTTATCTCATAGCCACGACTATCGCTATTACGCTGAGCACCTTGAATAAACGGATTAACTGCCCCTTCATTAGCAATAATTTGCTGATCTTTTAAAGCAAATGCAGGAGAAGCATCGTCTCGATAACTATTGAATGACATATATCGTGCGTATGGGAAATCACCGGAAAGTTTTAAACTTGCGCCCTCTGGTAATTCATACTTTGCATGCCAGTAAGTTGCACCTGTATCTGGGTATGCAAAATTTGAATCTGGATTATCAATGCTATATGGACCGCCCCAAAAACAATTTACTTCAGAATGATTTTTTTGAGAGCTAGATTGATATTTCTTGGTGCTATCATCTGCACCGCAGGCGATTAATAAGCTGCTGGTTGTTAATATAATTAAGTTGCTTTTAAGATTCATCATAATTGATCCAGTTCGATAGTTATTGTTATCTTTTGCACTATAACCATATAGAATTAGACAATTAGTAAGGAATGGTAATTCGAGTCATTTGACTAAATACGACTGTTGATTCGAGTCAACTTACACAACGTTAATTTCCAGAATTATTAATCTAGAACCACATAAACATCCATCTTAAGAGCTTTATACTCTAGAGTAAAAAGTGAATAATATTTTTATCTAATTCCGAAGTTACGTAATTTGTCTTCGAACCAAATACAGAAGTGTTCGTCGCTATTCCCTTTAACCCTTATTAGGGTTCAATATATACTTCCCACCCGTAGTCTTAGCATTATATTTCTCAATAACCTCAGGGGTAAGAACTTCCTCAAACGTCAGCTCTTGGGTCGACTCAATCGCAAACGTGTTATTAATCTCATCGGCCACACGCTTATACAACTCACCCACACTCCACGTCATACCAACTGCGCGGTTAAGCAACGTCGGGGAAAAGCGAGCCACCATAACCCTTCCACTGATAAAGTGGGCACCTGCTTATTATCCACTGAATAATAGGTATTGAAACTCGTCGCATCAAAATAGGACTAACAACCGCGAGAATAAAACCAAGTTGTTAATTTTCCCGTAGCAGTATGTGCCGGCACCCAGCCTTCGTACAAAACTTTTGGTGGTCCATCTGACTCACAAATTGAACTGTCCATAACTTGAATATGGTGCCAGTATTTATTCTCAACATTTATTGTTTTTACCACATTCAAAGAATCACTATTTGATACAACACCAATCGAATCATCAATAGTAGATTCACGAAATATCTTAATACCAGACTTCGAATCAATGTATGACATTTTATTCTTCAATAAATTTTCAAGCGAAATATATCTTCCAGTTTTAGTGTTTTTAATCCATGCAGAACCAGAAGATATTTTTAATCTGAACCAGTCACTCTGTGTTTCTAAAATAATTACTGCAGGTCTTTCGTATCTATATTCTTTAGTCAATAATGGACGAATATTATTACCATTCAGCATATGGGTATTCACAGTTAACCCTTCGCACCCACCAGACTTTGGGAAAGTCCAAAGTTTATCGACCTTAATGACTCCAGAAATTAATTTTTTATCCATGCCCGAATAAAGTGTAACTTCTTCTGGTGAAAAATCATCACATGGACCATTACCCAATACCTCTGGCAATGTTAATAAGCCAATAATAGGCTCTTCGGCAGATGCCGAGGCGACGCTCAACATGAGTAGTATTAATGCTAGTTTCATGACTGGTCCTTATTCATGATTTTTATAGTGCTTCAATATAGCCTATAGCTATAGATTAGTGCACTGATGTAGCTAAATTATTTGGTTATACACAGTATTCGAACCAAGCTTCGTTAACAAATCGACCTGCTCTTGCTTACGCACAATATTAACTAATTGCACGCCTTCTTTCATGCAGACCTTATTTAACATAATACCCAAGCTGGATGCCACCGCCGTATGAACAAATGCCGTGTGGTCTTCCATACGCATCGTCTCAACCATACCTAACATTAAGAATCGTACCGTCGTGATGCACTATGCAGGCTGCATTGACATGCAGCAATACTAGGTATAACTCACTTTGTACGAGAAGAGTCATAATAAATTTTCAGCATTGTCTTAATTTTAGTTTACGAGCGAGACTTATCAATGAAAAGACGCCGTATTTATAGAGTAAATACGGCTAAGATAAGGGGGGAGGTTATAACAATAATTTATTGCGCATAATTAACGGTGAAATATTCAAAAACGATCTATTAATTTAACTTTTTCTATTACTTCTTTTGGTAACACCACTATAAATATAATTATTAACCAATATAATAATCCGACATAGAGATCTCTGGGTAAGTGACCATCTAATAACTCCATCGGATTTAGTAATGTAGTTATTAATATAAATGGAGATAACAATACAGAATATTTTAAATGCGGATGAGTTGGTAAGAAGTCAATAAATAATATACAGAAAATGATCCAAATGATTGTCCATATTAATGCTAATTTATATTTCATTAAATTTTACTACCTAACATTTTTAGCCATTTAGACTGAAATTCATTCCCGTCTATAGGAACGACTGATTTATTAGCAACAGATTTTGCGGCCATATACATTAGTTCAGACGAAGCCTTTATCGCTGCTTTTGGATCGAGTACTCTGGCCCTTGATTGCCTGACCCCTTTGACTGCCTTGGCAGAAGCCGCATCTAAAAAATGGACAATGCCAATTAGAGATTGGAAACCTGCGTCAAATCGTTTTATGATTGAGTTTGAGGAGCAGTTAGCTCCTCATATTTAAAACGGGCAGTTACATAGTTTTTTTTACAGCCTCTGAAGTTGGGTAAGTAAACCAACAGATAAACTTTTTCTATATTTTCTTGAGAAAAGCTCATTCCTTTACGCAGTTAATGGCTGTACTCTCACATTCGAACAGAATTTCATTTTGTTCAAGCAGACTATCTGGGTAATACTCAACCAAGCTTATTCGAGCATATTTAGGCTGATTAACAGAAGAAAAACTTCTATCACTTAATGCATGTGAAAATATTTTACTTTTCTTATGCTTAACAGCAACCTGAAAACTGTTGATAAACCTTTCATTCCCTATCGTTTGGACGCCATGAGTCATCACCCAGAATTCGTATTCATTAGTTTGATGAATTAATTTTGCCCCCCCTCGTTTATGCTTTGCTGCACTCAATCGTATCTCATCTGTATTAATATTATTTTCTAGCGCCTTAGCATCACTAAAATTAATATTACAAGTCAACGTTAGTGATACTTTTTCTCTAGTCGAGGACTCTGCATGAGAATTAAGAGTGAATAATAGTACTATAATAATTAGATTTATATTTTTGAACACGAAACACCCTCTTTAATATAAACCTTAAATTCAGAAAATGTCATAAAATTACTTTTCTCAGAACAATACAGATAGTCTTTCAAGTCTAAATCAAGCCTAAGGTAATGCTCAATTAAAACCACCAACACTAAGAGCAGTACAAATACACTAACCAAGGAGTAGTTAACGATCCGACCTGATACCAACTTAAATTTAAACAATGAGATTACATGTATAACAGGTAACATTGATGTCATAAAATACACACCAAAATAAGCTTGGTACGATATTACCTGTGCGCCGCTATGCATGTTTTCATATAATGTATTCCATTCAAAAAATGCATATACACAAGCAAGTATTGCGGCAACATCAAAAAAACCTAGTACTATATTCGCTGTTATCTTATTCATTATTTAATAAAACATACCCTGGCCAACAGATTCGCCATTCATCAACTGCCACTTCATTCTTTTCTCCGCCTGATGAATTTGTCGTCCAAATTCTCCAACTGTATTATCATAGGCATCATTAAAAGCCTTAACAAGAGCTCGCGTAAGGCCAAATTTTTCGTCTAAAACATCAAGAGCATAACTTGCTGCCAAACCTACTACAATAGCGACTACAATAGGTCCTGCAACCAGAGTTGTAAGTGTTGCTGTAGCAGTGGCCGCCAACCCGACAAGTGCTGAAGCAACACCAACTTTCACAAGATCTATTGCCGTACTTCCAATAAGTTTCGACATACTTTTTTGATCTGACAAAATATGATTCAGTATATTAATAGGAACTATAAGAAAAATGGTCAACCGAGCACCGGATATAACAGATCCCCTAACCCCAGCTTTCCCAATAGCCATATCAACTACTTTTGGATTATCTGCTAAATACCGTGTTCCTGTGAATATCGAACGATTTCCAGCATGATTTTTAAAGATGACATATTGCTTATTTTTAACCGTTTTAAGTACTACTCTACCATCCATGTTGAAATCATTAATTAATCTTCTCGCAGTATCGATGTCCAGTACCGCAGATGCATAATTCGCTCCTATTCTTGCACCATTACCAACAACTTGAGATATTTCCTTACCCGTACTCTTCTCCCAAGCATTAATTAAGTATTCGCTTGAAAAAACGTCCATTACCTAGGCATTATTATTAATTTTATCTTTTATTATATGTATATTTGACATTTCAACTCCCTGTTAATAAATCGACTTATTGTTCCATGTTTGATGAAACCTTAACAAAGTATGAAAATCGGCACTATGTAAATACGATAGCTGCCACATATAATAGTACTAAATCACTAACAACTTTTCCTTCATCCTCGTAAAAAATCAATAAATCAGTCCTAAAGCAGTCTATTTGCTCTCTCAATTTTATTACGATTTATGAGAGCTCGCCCTGTGCTGTACTTATTCAACTAACCCTTATTAGGATTCAAAATATACTTCCCACCCGTCGTCTTAGCATTATATTTTTCAATAATCTCAGGGGTCAGAACTTCTTCAAACGTCAGCTCTTGAGTAGACTCAATCGCAAACGTCGTATTAATCTCATCAGCTACGCGCTTATACAACTCACCCACTCTTGCAGGCTTTAACTTACCCAGAAAACGCATCCTAAATTACAAGAAGACCAACCACCCACATTCCATGTCATACCAAATGCACGGTTAAGCAGGGTCGGTGAAAAATCTAACCCACCATAACCCTTTCCCTAATAAAATGGGCCTGCTTGTTATCCACAGAGCCATACGTATTGAAACCCGTTGCACCCGTGGCATCAATCGCCTTGAACAAGTCTTTCTTGAAACTCTCACTCGAAGAATTAACAACAAACTTCGCACCCAACTTCGTTAACAAATCAGACTTGCTCCTGCTTACGCACAATATTACCTAACGTCCACGCCTTCCTTAATGCACACCTTATTCAACATAAATTTGCACCCAACGTTAAGAATCGTACCGTCGTGATGCACAATGCAAGCTTGCACCAACGGCACGCAGCACCCTTCATATTTCGTTACCAATGGGTAATGTCTGATCTAAGCGAGACTTAATACGGGACAACATGCCTGGATAAAGTGGCGCGGTTAATACCGACTTATCATCACTCAATAACGCCTTAGACAAATTTGCAGGACCAAACATAGGCCACATGTCTGACGGGTTAATCGGCGATGCATTCCTGCCTGAAATGATGCAAAAGTCGTCTCGCTAGCTGATCTTTTATTAGTCTGAACAATATATTTTCATCCACGTTAAACTTTCCATGTAAATCCCCTGATTAGCTTTCACGATGCTATCAGATTGTTCATGATACAGACTGTACATCTTAGAGATCCCAATATTGTCTCCGATATCTTCTTTACTACCTTTATAAAGATCAAATCGGTCAATATCATTAAGCATTTCTCTAAATTGTTTTGTTGGACTGATACAACCTTGGCTTATTAAAGTGATATGGTATTTAATTAATATCCAAATAGCTTCTTCGAATGAAGGGATTTTATAACCTAATTCGTTAACCGCTTTCTCAAACAAAACTGAAACTGAACCCCAGTACTTTGGTTCTTCATCTAAAATATTTAGCAAACATTCAGAGAATATGCCTTGTTTCAGTTTATTATCTGCAAACTGAACCAAATCTTTAGCATCAAGTTTGTCAGCCACATATCTTGCAATAAATATTTCGTCATCCATACGGTGAATACTCAACTGGGCACAGCCATCGGTAAATTTATTAATACAGCATTATCTATAGTTCGCTCAAATAGAGTAACAGTATCTTGCTACTTACATTTCATTGATATACTCAGCAGGAACAGTATCTACTAGCCATACATTATTTGCTGTTCTATAAAAATCGAATCCTGCATCAGCCATCTCTTGCGCTGCGACTCTTAGTAACACTAGTTTTCCATATCGCTTACCTACACTTTCTGCAACAGCTATTGATTCTGATAAATGAACATGATGTCTTTTTTGTTTTTGGAGCCCATCTTTTTTTATAGAATCTAAAAATCGCTCCGCAGTACCATGCAATAAAAATTGTGGGGGCGTTATAGGCTTTAAATCTAAATCAATATTAATTGAGTGCCCTTGATTCGCCTTGATTTTCAATTTGTCACCACTAAGCTCAAAACGCTGTTTATCATTAGTTTCAACAACTACATCAATCAACTCCTTGGAAAGCTCAAAATCATTCGTTTTCTCTATTAATTCATCAACAAGTGCCCACCCTTGATCATCTAATCTAAGGCCTATTTCTTCAGGCTTATGACGAAGAAGATAACTAAAGTACTTTGATATTTTCGCTAGATCGTTATTCATGTTCTCAACCTAATTATTAAGCTTACTTGGTAGCATTATCAATCACAATCAAAGAGTAAGAGTACTTGATTTAAATAATCTTGGAGTATGATAGGTGATTTTTAGAAAACTAAAAGCACACCTAAAAACCAACAGAATTATTGGAGAACTACTACTGTCGTGCAGTCAAAAAAGGTGTTTAGGATATTCTCAAAGATTCGACCCATTTATTCGGCTTACCGGAATAATAATCTATAAGTCGATCCTCTATATGTTCAGGATCCCACGATGCTGCACACTCTAAATTAATACAATCATCTAACGTAGCAGGCTGGTGCACTCCATTCGACATAATATATAGTTTCTTATTGATTGGATCCTGCCTGTAAAATTGATAATTATTATCTTTAGATTCTATCGGGACATTTCCAATTATGCGCCATCGTCCTGAATGAATAGCATAACTGGCGACCCAAAGTTTAAAAACTATAGGCTTTAACATAATTTGATTTACATCCAGTACATCTTTCGAATTACAATCAAAAAAATCAATCAAAGGTTCCTCTAAAACTCTTGCATATGAAAGACTTCCATCAGCAAGCACTATTTCCAATATATCACCACTCTTTCTTTTTATTTTTTTCATAAATTACCATCAAAAATTAGTATCATCGTTAGCTTCTCTTTCATATAGACTACAATTTTTATTACTTCAATCAAGGGGGCAGAGTAGAATGCCACTAAGTTAAGCCTTCTTTGGGTGGTTAAAAGTGATAAAATAATCCCTATACTTAATCACCTAAATCTTGCTTATGACCCCGTTATTCCCCGGCTGGCATCTACCCACTTTAAGAAAAAAACCAAAAACAGAGATACAAAAATATTTGGATAATGAACGTTTGATTCAGACACGCTCTATCACGGATCTAAGCAATATATTATCTCGTTACATCCCTAAATCAAGTTTTGATGATGAGTTCAAAAAAGGCACACGAAAACGTCTGTTTAGCTTAGAGAATACATTTTGGGGATTTTTTTATCAGCTCCTCAATCCTGATGGTGGCTGCCAGTCGGTTGTTAATCAACTTAGAGCGTCACTACTTATTAGAGATAAAGCTTTGCCTTCAAACTCCACATCTGCTTACTGTCAGGCGCGAAAAAAATTACCAGTAGAGTTGCTAAAATCAATATTTCAAGTCACATCAGAGCCCACAATAAAAAGCAATTCACTACTTGGTGGGAGAAGAGTTATTGTTGCTGATGGAACAGGAGTATCCATGGCTGACACACAGGCTAATCAAACCGATTTCCCACAACCTCTAGGGCAGAAAATTGGATGTGGGTTTCCTCAGGCTCGTATATGTGCTTGCTTCGATCTTTATTCAGGTCTCGCCCTAAGCTACCGAGTCGGCAATAAAAAATCACATGAACTCCCACTGTTCAGAAAGCAATTTGGGATTTTTAAAAGCAACGATATATTCCTAGGAGATAAGGGTTTTGTTTGCTTTGCAGACATGGTTAACCTTAAAACAATGGGAGTTGATTCTATTGTAGGGTTGGCAAAAAGAAAGCCTGTAAAAATTCAGGATGCGAATAAAATTCTAGGTGAAAATGACTTGCTGGTTACTTGGAATAAAACAGCTAAAAATCGAACTTACGATAACTCAAATGAATGGAATAAGTACCCTAGCTCTATCCCAGTTAGGCAGGTTAAAGTGAAAATGGACATTCCGGGATATCGCCCGAAAGATTTTTATATTGTCACTACTCTACTAGATCATAATAAGTATCCTGCAGAAGAAATAAAGAAAGTGTACTTAAAAAGATGGAATGTAGAATTGTATTTTAGAGACTTAAAAACCACTTTGGGAATGGATATATTACGCTGCAAAACACCTGATATGGTAGAGAAAGAAATGCTGATGTACTTCATCGTTTACAATTCACTTAAACGACTGGCATATAATGGTACTAAGAAGAAAATTAACCCAGATGACATCAGCTTTAAATCATGTCAGCAAATATTGCTTGGCTTTACACATGCTTTTCGTGAAAAAAATGCATTGAATTTATTGCCAAAGTTATTAAAAGCAATCAGTGAAAGTGTGCTTTTTAAACGTGAAAACAGGGTCGAGCCTAGAGTTATAAAGAGAAGGCCTAAGCCATTTAAGCTTATGGTCAATCCTAGGGCTGAATTGAAATTAGATTTGATAAGGGCAAGCCACCCAAGGATGGCTTAACTTAGTGGCATTCTACTCTGACCCCTTGATCGACCCCTTGATCGCCTGACCCCTTGATCGCCTTGATCGTGAAGTTACTACTTTCCTTATTAAAGTGACTTATTAGCTCACACTTTCACTCTCCAGCCACTTAGTAAGTTCTTTAACTTTAAGCAGTTCTACTCCTTGAAGGTTTTTAGAAAGATTATTAAGAGTATATTCACTTTTCTTTAATTTTTTTCTTATATGCCTATCTTTAAAAGAATCATTTAAATCATCAAACGTATCTTTCATTTTTTCATATGAATTTAATGATTCACTATACTTTCCTTCTTGAGCAAGGTTATCAGCTGTTCTGTAGTGAATTTGAATTTGTGTATCAAAAAACATTTTCTGCTGATGAGGCTCACTTCGTTCAGCTGAGCTCTCAATGGATTTCAAAACTTTCGCAGTACCATCAAAGTTTTTCTGAAATAGATATCCCCTAGCTAAAGACAATGCAACATCTACAGAATCTTTATCTAATTTGTGAGCTAGTTTGAATTGTTCAACTGCTTCATCCACGTTTTCTTCTTCGTGTAACAAAAACCTCCCAAACCAAAAATGAAGCTGTGGTGTGTCAGGCGATAAAACAATAGCCAACTCATATTGCTTTCTCGCATCATTTAAATTACCACTTTTTTGATGAAAATAAGCCATAAACCTGGCGACTTCAAAAATAATCAGGAGCCAGCCTATGTGCTTCTTCTAATATTGGAAATGCTTGATGCATGCTCCCCGGACCTATAAACCCGAAGTATCGATTGGCATTTTTACAATTATTCGATCAGCCTTATCTCTAAACTTTACATTCTTTA
>CAWKOX010000015.1:0-99112 GCA_963851095.1 uncultured Gammaproteobacteria bacterium
AACTCCCCCACACTTCTCGCGGGTTAAAGGTTTCTGTTTCTGCCAACTGCTTCCACAAGGCCTCACTTTCAGGGCTCATTGTTGCTGGCAACACTACTTTAACAATGGCTAAAAAATCACCGGTTACTGTTTTAGTTTTTAAGCCTTTGCCTTTAATTCGGAATTTCTTACCCGAAGAGGTATTCGCTGGCACGGTTAAACTGATTTTTCCGGTTAGCGTTGGTACGGTAATTTTCGCACCTAACGCAGCCTCCCAAGGAGTGATCGGCATGACAAGTTCAATGTCTTGTCCCTTTCTTTCAAAATACGGGTGCGCTAATACTCTAATGTGAAGATACAAATCGCCTGCGCTGCCACCATTACGCCCCGCATGGCCTTGACCCGCAACACGAATTTTTTCTCCATCAGCAACCCCTTGCGGGATTTTAACTTTCAAATTCTTTTTAGTGCCCGTGCCATCCGCATTTGATAGCGTATAAGAAACGGTCTCTTCTTTAACTTCGAGTATTTCGGCCAAGCCAACAGATACCTCAAGCTCAACATTTTGGCCACGCACAGGTCGCGGCTGACGCTGACCAAAACCTTGACCACCACCAAAGGAGGAGAAGAAATCAGAGTAATCACCGTCAAAACCGCCTTGTCCGCCAAAGCCAGAAGATCTACCCTGAGACTGGAAGCCACCCCTGCGACCACCATATTTTTTAATATCATCAAACTCTGCTCGGCGCTCACTGTCTTTAAGCACGTGATACGCTTCGGCAATTTCTTTAAACTTCTCTTCCGCACCGGCATCTTTATTGACGTCTGGGTGGTATTTTCGCGCTAATTTACGGTAGGCGGTTTTGATCGTTGCTTCATCCGCATCACTGTCGACGCCTAATACTGTGTAATAATCTATAAAATCCATGAAATTGCTGACCTAAAAGTCTATCTGAAGGGGATGGCGCTCAGCATGCTCGTTCGTGACGAATTCTACAAGAAAAGTGTTCACTTCTTGTCAATTTTCTCTATCCGAGGCACCTGCGAAGTCGTTAACTTTCCTGCAGATTGTATATTTGTCAGCTATATTAAAGTTAGCGCTGCTTACTTGCTTTAGTTATCACCTTTGTTTATTTAAAATTCAGTCTTAAAGCAGCCTTTATTAAGGTGCCTATATTGTGCATTTAGTGACATACAGTTTGCGTTTATTTATGTGTTTTTTCTTGTGTATCAGTGTGCAAGCACAAGACCCGCTCGTTTTAACAGGATCACACGAAAGCTACCCACTGGGCATGCACCTTGATTTCTTTGAAGATAAAGATAAGCGCTTAACCATTGATGATGTCAGCGCGCCTCAATTCCAAAATCAATTCAAAGCCAGTCAGCAAGAGTTACCTCACTTTGGCTTCACTGACTCTGCCTATTGGGTCAAGCTATCGCTTACCAATCAGAATGTACGCATTAAGGATTGGCGCTTATCTCTTGGGCTGACCAACTTTAACTTTGTGGACCTTTATCTCCCCGATGAGGGTGGGTACTCGAGCATAAAGACGGGGAATCGCCGCCCTTTTTCTACCCGCGACGTCGATAGTCGTCAATTTGTCTTTCGTATTTATATGCCTGACCCCGCAGAAACAAAGACATTTTATCTTCGTTTTGAAAACCAAGCGCCAATGATCCTGAAGTTAACACTCGACTCTGTAGAGTCCCATGCCACAGAAGGCCTCTTTAAGCTATTAATACTAGGGGCTACCTATGGTGGAATGCTCATCATGTTTGGCTATAGTTTTTTACTTGCCCTGATCCTCAGAGACAAGGGCTATGTTTATTATTCGATTTATCTACTCGGTGCAGCCATAGGGGCAACGTATTACGAAGGCTTGCTACCACAGTATTTATTCCCCAACTTGACTTGGCCAACACTTATTCCGGTTGCCTTTGCTATCTCGTTTTCTTCCGTTTTACTGCTAACCAATTATATTCTAAAGCTTCGTTCTCAAGCTCCACGCCTGTATGCCATTAATATAATTGGCCTATGGGGTTGGCTTGCGCTACTGGTTGCATTCTTAATATTCCCATACTCTAGCGCCATTGTATTTTTTCAATTTTATTTAATTGCCACACTCATCTTAATGCTAGTTTCTGGCTGCATTCGCTGGTACCAAGGTTGTTCCGCAGCGCCAGCGTATACACTCTCTTGGATCTTTCCATATTATCGGTTTTTCGATGTTCCCTCTTTCGCGCTTAGATATCGGTATTATTGAAGAGCCAACGATTTGGGTTCGATTGGGGTTGATCACACAAATGATGTTGCTATCCCTTGCGATGGCCGAAAAAATTAATATTATTCGCAAAGAAAAAGCGCTAACAGAAAAAGAGCTCGCAGATAATCTTCGTAATACCAACTTAGAGCTAGAGCAGCGAGTCAATGATCGAACCGAAGAACTCGTAAGTGCTAAAGAAACCGCAGAAATTGCTAACTCAGCTAAGACGAATTTTTTGGCCAATATGTCACACGAAATACGCACTCCGATGAATGCTATTTTGGGGTTTTCTGAACTATTACAGCAAAGCTCTAATATTAAAAGTGACGACAAGCATACGCTTTCGATCATTAATACCGCTGGTAACAGTTTACTGTTATTAATTAATAATATTCTAGATATTTCAAAAATTGAGGCAGGACACAGCAAGCTTGTTAATAGCAACTTTAATTTAAGAAAGTTATTTGATGAAGTTGAGCAAACTTTTAGAGGTCTATCAGATCAAAAGGGCTTAATGCTGAATCTCGACATTCATGAGGAAACCGCTTTTTATATTCATGGTGATGAAGGAAAAACTAGACAAATATTGACTAATTTATTGGGTAACGCGGTTAAATTTACTCAAGATGGCAGCATTAACTTGCGAGTTCGCTCAGACAAATGGCCAACCCAAGAAGAACCGAATACTCTTTTACTGACTATAGAGATTGAGGATACCGGTTTAGGGATATCACCAGAAGAAAGGCATAAAGTTTTCTCTGTATTTGAACAGACTGAATCTGGCCTAAAGAGTATTGGTGGCACCGGGCTCGGTATGGTCATCGCGCGTGAGTATGCGCAATTAATGGGAGGAGATATTAGCTTTTCTAGCGAAAGGCTGGTCGGAACTACTTTTTGTGTCACCTTAAAGGTTAAGGAAGCAGAGGAGCAGAGTCACGATGAATCCCATCATGAAATCATGAGTTTCTCAAAAGATCACACCAGCAATAAAACCATTCTAATTGTTGATGATGTTAAAAATAATCGTCTGCTTATTCACAAAACCCTTGCACCTCTTGGTTTCAATGTTATTGAAGCCAGTGATGGTTTACAGGCGTGCGCCATTGCTGAGCAACAGCAGCCCGATCTCATTCTTATGGATATTCGCATGCAAGTAATGGGGGGATTGGATGCCATTCGGGCGATTAAAGCGACAGAACATGGCACAGAAATTCCAATCATTGCCGTGAGTGCCAGTGTATTTAAGTCAGAGCAAGAAAGTATTCTAAAACAAGGGGCTGATGACTTTTTGAGCAAACCCTTCAAGCGCAATCAACTCTTAAAATTAATCGCTAAGCATCTAAATTTAACGCCTACCTATAAAACAGGTGGTCTTTCTTCTGACGAATCGGTATCAAAAGATGAGTCAATAAAATGCATTCCTTCTCAGGGGCTAGGAAAAATACTCATTGTCGACGACATCAAGGTCAATAGTTTGTTATTAAGTAAAATACTAAGCACTGCGGGTTATGAGTGCATGGAAGTCAGTAATGGACCTGATGCCTTGGAATTATTTGTAGATTGGCTGCCTGACATTGTATTGCTAGACAACCAAATGCCAGGTATGGACGGCAAGGAAGTTCTCAAGCGCATTAGCAACATGGTTACAATGGAAGGGATTAAGTCGGTTCCTGTGATTATAGTCACCGCAGAAAAAGATAGCGAAGAGGTCGAATTATTTAGATCTTTGGGTGCTGTTGATGTTCTTAGTAAACCCTTCAAACCCGCTGAAATTAAAGCCGCCGTGAGTCACTACCTAAGCCACCTAAACTAACTAAGCTGACAGCGCTATGGCAAAGCGCCACTCACTCCCAAGCCAGAACAGTTAAAATGTGGGAAGTTGAAGTAAGGTGGCTAATGCGTCGGATTCAAAGATTAGCGCTTCACTAAGTCTCGAACGGCCAAAGGAAATTGGTAGCAGCGCTTAGTCTCATCGCACAAGGTTAAATTTGGCGTTGCAGGTAATGTCTGAATGCCAAATACCATCAAGTGAAGCCCACCAGGTTCAAGGCTGACCGCCTGCCCTGATTTGATTTCTAATGAATGCAGTTGACGCATTCGCATCACGCCGTCTTGATGACTGTGAGTATGAATTTCAACATTCTTTGCACCATCGATTGCTGCGGTGGTTAAAACAACATCTTCAGTTCCAGTATTACTGATTGTCATAAACGCAGCGCTCATACTACGACCCGGAATAGGTTTACGCACAAAACCATCCTCAACCACCAGCTCTGCAAAAACAGATGTACTGAGTAGTAAGCTAGATAGTATGGTAATAACCCGAACTGCTTGATGTTTAGTCGCCAAAATAGAAAACCTGCTTGTTTAAATACTGCTGAAATAAACGGGGTATTTTACCCCGTTCGTCATTGAACACCAGAGACAGATTGTCGCAGTGATACCTTAAAGTCTTTTTATAAGTATTTTATAGCTATTCAAGTTTTGGTTTTAATCATTTCGATTTAACGCGCCATTCAAGCGCTTTATTTAGGTCGTTAATGGGGGGAGTAAAGTAATATCCTCCCATGCCATCAACGCCCGTCTGCTTTAAAGCCTTGATATCATCTTCGTTTTCTACCCCTTCCCCCAATACCTGAAGATCTAGGTTATGCGCAATTTGTACCATAGACTGAATAAAAAACTTATGATCGAGCGCTAGATGTAATCCTCGGTTAAAGCTGCCTGCAATGCGTAAGTAACTCAGTGGAAGCCGCTGCAAATAAGCGAACGCTAAAGAACCCGTTCCTACCTGGTCGATTCCTAAATCAACCCCTTGTGACTTTAAGCGATGAGCCAAACGGGCCAGAGGGAATTCTATATGTGATATTGAACACTCTGAGATTTCAATGCATAACAACTCTCGCCATTGCGGGTAAAGCGCTAATAGCGCCTCTAACTGGTCATGAAAGGTTTCAGACAATACAGACCCTGCAGATAAGTTAATGCAGAATTTTTTATCTGCCTCATGCTGAACATTGGCCGAAGACTGAAGCTGCCCTAACAATGTTTTAATGACTAATAAATCAAAGTTAGGCGTCAATTGATGTCGTTCGACCATAGGCCAAAAACGGGCGGCTGAAATAATGCCTTGTTGGTCGTAAATTCGGCTAAGCACTTCAAAGTGTATTACTTTCTCGCCTTTTGAATCTAAAATGGGCTGGTAATGCAATTCGATACTTTCTTCTTGCAGTACTTTCTCTAATACACCTTTCCATTCGCTTGCCGTACGTTCAATATCATTTTGAGTGGATTCAGCATAAAACCCATAGCGGCTTATATGCTGTGTTTGTGCTTGGCGTAATGCTACATCTGCTTTACTGAGTGCATCAACTAACGTTAATGGGTGCTCTGTTTGTGTTCCCTCTACCACTAAGGATCGTTCTATAAACACCGCGCCAAAATGAAAATTCAGCCCTCCACGCTGAGTCAGTACCGTTGTTGAGAGTAAGTTAAAACATTGCTCAACTAACTCTTCACCATGGGTTAAGTCTGTCGCGGGAATATACAGAGAAAAGTCAGCGCCCGTTCGTCGACTAATGATGACGTCATTATGATCACTGTGCCATTGATTAAAGATCTCCCCAATTCTAAACAGAATTTCATCGCCAGCCTCACGACCTTGCTCTTGATTATATTGAGAAAACTCTTGAACCTGCATCAGAACAAGCACACCGCTATAGCCATCAGATTGCTGTAAAATATGCTGCAAGCGCTGATCAAAACCGCGTCGATTTAGTAGCTGTGAGACATCATCTTGGTAGTTCTCTTCCCGAAGCTTTTCTGTGATGGCGGATTGTTCAGCAAAAATTGTTTTTAGTTTTCTGACCATTTGATTCATCGCTAGTACGACTCGTCTTAGTTCACGAGCTCGCGGGAGCTTTTCTTGCTCGTATAGATTTCGCTCACTGATATCCAGTGCTTGCTGTTCAACTCGCTCTAATGGTTTGAACATCCAGCGTAGAATTATTTGCAAACTGATTAAGCTAACCAGTGCCATCCATAGATACCAGATGACTTCAGCTTTTATGATGCTCCATAAATCTTGGTAGGCAAGGTCGGTATGACTTTTTACCATTAGGCTACCTAGTCGCTGCCAGCCCTGAGTTACATCGGTATAAGCCGGTATAACCGCCAGATCAACCACATCGACAAACCATTCTGGCGCCGCACCGTTTTGTGTAAGTGGCTGCACTTTTCGCTGTAACCGACTGCCATCTAAAAGCTGTAGTGATATTTCAGAAAAGAACCCTCGATCGAATAAAACATCAATCATCCGCTCCAGCTTAACTTTATCGCCATCGGCGACCGCATTCGACATGGATAATGCGAGCGATGTTGCTGCATCATAAGCACGGGCATTCAACTGCTGCTCAAAATAATTACTAGAATTCGTTAGCGTGAGAAACAAATTTCCGGTTAATAGCAGCAAGATCAGCGCACTCGCCATCAAGCTAAGTTGACGTTTTAATGTCATGTTCATTTCCTTGTTGCGCCTTACGAGTAAGGCCTTATTTTAGACTGTCGTCTAATTCAGGTTCCATTAATAGGTTTTATGCGTGGGCTTTGAGACTTTAAATCTAATTCTTTAAGTCTAAGTCTTTAAACATAAGCCTTTAAGCCTAAATATCCATGCCTTCAGCAGACATTCTGAGCCGTAAACCGGTCCATAAATCGAGTTTGTTAGGATTTCCCATTCGAATCCCTTGCCCTTTCATTCTTTCTAACCACATTCCTGATGCATTAAAGCTATACACAGGCTCAAGATCGGTACGTCGATTAGCTGGGTATATCTTTCCGATTAGGTTATCTAATACCAAAGGAATCGCATCGGGCGTAGGGAAATAGGTCAGTACCATGTGGGCTTGATTAATCCGTAATGCTTTAACGTAAGTTATTCGCAACTTTTCAACCTCTACACCCAGTTCTTTTAAAGTGTAATATTTTGCGAACACAAAGTCTTCGCAGTCAGCACCGTGTGTTGTCAGTGATTCATACGGGGTTGCCCAATAATCTTTTTGACCCCAGTGTTTTTCATCACTGACATAATTTACTGCATTATTGAAAAAATGATTCACTGCTCTCAACTGTTCATCTTCGTCTTTACCCCGTAAGTCCTGATAGAGTGCTTGCCAATCTCGCAGTCGCTGCTCTGCTCCACTACCAAAATCTTGCCGAGCAGACTTAAACAACTCTTTGCTGATCCATTGTTGGTCATCTGCTTGTAATAGAACGAACACACATAAAAGCAGGGCTGAGGTGCCCCCTTTTATTAATCGGGCTAACACCCCTTTGGCTCGTTTTTTTAGTCCTTCAAGCAAGAATTTTCTCTCATACGGCTGCTGAATATTATTTAGCTATTTATTTCACTATCGACTGAGCTATTTACTTAGCTATTTACTTAGCTATTCAGTTAACTATAGGACACAGAAACAGACACTGGGGTGTCGTTAATAGGTTTTCTATAACTTTCTTTAAATAGCCAGCAAATAGCCGTATTTCTGCTAAGCTTATTAACAACATTTGCGATATAGATCATCATGGATATTTCAAAAAGCGAAAAGCTCAAGCAGCACTTTTCTACAAGAGTTACGCACCAAGCTAGGCACCTTCTAGATCTGTGGCGCTGCCTACATGATAATCAATGGCAGCAAGAGCATGTCGCTGACCTTCTGCAAGCGAATGAAAAATTATTACGCTTTGCTCAGCGCTTCGACTCACCCAAGTATGTGGAGATTGCAACACAGCTTGATTCAACGCTTTCTAAGGTCAAAAACACCTGCCACCCCAGTAGTGAAGAGCTTAAAACATTGAATGATTTGATGCTGCAGCTAAGCCAAGGGGTTTTACGTAGAAATGATCAGAGTAATAAGCCCGAGAAAATGATCGTTGTTAAAAAGCCGATCTACATGGCTTTGAACGACTCCGATAACGCTATCCAACTGGCACAGCAAATGGAATATTTTGGTTTAAGGGCCGAGCTGTTCACGACGCAAGAAGAACTTCACAATGCCATTAGTAAGCGTCATCCAATGGCAATCATTATCGATATCGATTTTATGGAAGCCGATAATGGTTTAGCTATTATTGCTGAGCACCAAGGAATAAAAGAAGCGGGAGTCGTAAAAACAGCAACACCCATGATTCCCATCATTTTTTACAGCTCTCATGGGATGACACTTAAGCAAAAACTTCAGTGTTTACGCTTAGGGGGCATTAGCAGCTTTGAAAGCCTTGCGCCGCAAGCCATCATCACTCAGCTAGAAAGTTTGGTGAACCTAGTTCCTGAACAACCTTTTCGTATACTCATTGTTGATGACTCAAAATCACAGGCGCTCTTTGCTGAACGCTCCTTAAATACGGCCGGCATGATTACTGAAAAAGTGACCGATCCAATGGACGTTTGGAATGCTTTGGAATCGTTTCAGCCTGAGATGATTTTGATGGATATGTACATGCCAGGTTGTAACGGCGTTGAGCTGGCGAAGGTCATCCGTCAAGATATTCATTATATTAACATTCCCATTATTTTTCTGTCTGGAGAGGAAGATATTGAGCTTCAATTAGCTGCGATGTCGGAGGGAGGTGATGATTTTTTAACCAAACCTGTAGATCCACGCCATTTATTATCGACAATTCGTACAAGAGGAACGAGAGCCCGTGATTTAAGCCATCTTATTGCCCGTGACAGCCTAACCGGTTTGTATAATCATACTCATATTTTGAAAGCCTTGGATGAACAAATTAAGGTCTGTTTACGCAATAAAACCTCGCTATGCTTTGTCATGATTGATATCGACCACTTTAAACAGGTAAATGATAATCATGGCCACCCGATTGGTGATGAGGTGATCAAAAACTTAGCGTTGTTTTTGACTCAAAGGTTACGTAAAACAGACTTTGTTGGTCGTTACGGCGGAGAAGAATTCGCCATTGTTTTACCTAATGTGACACTCGATGATGCAGAAAATATAATGAACGAAATTCGCAATAATTTCTCTCACATCCTCCATGGTGGCATTGCCGCGATTAACTCAACGTTCTCTTGCGGTATTGCTTTGCACAAAGGCCAAAACAGCAATGAATTGATCGAATTAGCGGATCAAGCCATGTATTTAGCCAAAAGAGCTGGTCGAAACTGCGTAAAAGTGTGCCCTGCTAGGGATTAGAGGCATTAGGGACTAGACCCTTAGCCGCTTTTTGTGCAAACTCCCGCCAATAGTTAACATTATGATCTTTTGTATTTCGTAATATCTTATGTGATACCTATGCGGAGCACATCATGGCGGAGCACAGTATGCCTTCAATTTTAGTATTAAATGGCCCTAACCTGAATTTACTGGGTACGCGTGAACCAGGGGTTTATGGCCATACCACTCTGACAGACATTGAACAGTCTTTGGTTCAACAAGCCACTGCGGCTAATGCCGAATTGAACTGCTTTCAGTCGAATGCTGAGTTCGAAATCATTGAGCGCATTCATAAAGCAGGCAGTGAAGGTATTGATTTCATAATTATTAATCCTGCCGCTTTTACGCATACCAGCGTTGCCATCCGTGATGCTATCTTAGGGGTTAATATCCCATTCATTGAAGTTCATATTTCCAATGTTCATGCCCGTGAAGACTTTCGCGCGCATTCTTACTTCTCTGATAAAGCCGTTGGCGTTATTTGTGGCTTAGGTCCACAAGGTTATGAATTGGCACTTGCGAGTGCACTAGTACAGTTAAAAGGACAAAGCTAATGGCTTGGATACAACTTAAAGTTGAAGTACTGCCTGATCAAATAGAAATCATCGAAGATTCTATGTTACTGGAAGGTGCACAAGCAGTTACCTTGCAAGACGGTGCAGACCAACCCATTTTAGAACCAGAATTAGGCACGATGCCGGTATGGGATAAAACGATTGTAATCGGTTTATTCGATGCTGAAATCAATGGCGATGTGTTAATTGCCAACATGAAAAATCTTTTTTCCTTCGACCCAGGCATGCAAGGAAAAGCTTTTCCTGAACATAAGCTTGAGTTAGTAGAAGATAAAGATTGGGAACGTGCCTGGATGGATAACTTCCATGCTATGCCATTTGGCGATCGTTTATGGGTTTGCCCTAGCTGGAAAGAGCCAGAAAACAAAAATGCGGTGAACCTCATGCTTGATCCAGGCCTAGCGTTTGGCACAGGCACACACCCAACAACGGCTCATTGCTTACGCTTCTTAGATAAGCAGGTTGAAGGTGGCGAGCTGATTATCGATTATGGCTGCGGCAGTGGTATTTTAGGCATTGCAGCTTTATTGCTAGGCAGCGAGCGTATGCTAGGGGTTGATAATGACCCTCAAGCCTTATTAGCGACTCGTCAAAATGCAGAGCGAAATGGCATTTCTGCAGGCCAGTATGACGTAGTATTACCCGAGAATACCCACAAAATAGAAGCTGACATAATGGTCGCCAATATTTTAGCGGGGCCATTAATTTCTTTAGCTGAAAACATTGCGACCTTGACAAAAAGTGGCGGTAAACTCGCCTTATCGGGTCTATTAAGCCATCAAGCTGATGAAGTGCGCACAGCGTATGAACCATGGTTTAATATGGATGGTATGGAACAATTAGATGATTGGATCATCTTAACTGGCACAAAACTTTAAATAATAAAAAAGTTGCCCGTAACAAGAGCAAAGGATATTAGTAGCTATGGCTGAGACAAACATTACTCGCTGCCCACATTGCCAGACCACCTTTCGAATCCGTTTAGAGCAGTTAGCGGCGGCGAAAGGTGCAGTTCGGTGCGGGTCTTGTTTGCAAGTATTTAAAGCGGCTGACCACATTGTCAGCGGTGCAAAAGTTTCCGACATAGCCTCTAATGCGCCAGCTACACGCATCTCCGACTCCTGCATCTTCTGTACGCAAGTAGCTCCTACACAAGAACCGAAAATTTCTGAAGCCAAGGTTCCTGAGGCCAAGGTTGAAGAGTTTGAGTTTCCAGCGAATGACCACATAACACCGTCCACCACAGAAGAGCCAACCACCGACTCAGTCAAGAAAGAGTTCGATGTAGACGATGGTCTTTTCGACGATATTCCAGATCAAATCAACGATGATCCCTTAGAAGATTTTGGCATTCGCCAACCTGATCGCGATAACAATGAAACCTTTGAGAATAGCCTGCAGTTAGATGACGCTATTTTTGGAGTACAAGATGATCGAAATACATCGCGTTTTATAATGGACGATAATCGCGACATTGAGTTTGGTAGTGATCAGTTCGGCAACCATGACAGCCCCGACGACGCTTGGGCCGCTATTTTGATGGACGACGACAAAAAATCGAGCAAAAAATCCGACCCCGATGATGAATCATGGGCTGAAGCCCTGCTCGATGTCGATGACGACTTAATCGAAGACATCGATATGAGTTTTGAAAAAGAATATGTTGCCAAACAAGAAGATGACTTTGTGCCTTCTTTGGAAGATGAACACGAAAATGATCAATTTCAACTTGGCGGCGATGATGGGCATAGCCACGATACTGTAGAGATTGAACTCTCAATTGCAGGTTCTGTAAATGACCTACTTGATGAGCCATTAAATTTAGAGAATAAGAAAAAACAGAAAGCATCTGATACAAGTCAGCCTAATTTTCTTTGGTTGTGGTTGAGTGGCGCGATTGTGATGATTTTTGCTTTAATTGCCCAAGTCGGATATTTCAAATTCGACTCTTGGTCACGTAATCCTAATTACCGTCCTGTTTATGAAGCAAGCTGCCAGTTACTTAATTGCAAACTGCCTGCGATTCAAAATGTTAAAAGAATGAATACCCAGCATTTTATGGTGCGCCCTCACCCAAAAGTTAAAAATGCACTGTATATTGATACTTTAATTATCAACCATGCTGATTATGAGCAGCCATTCCCAGACCTCAATCTGATCTTTACTGGTCTTAATGAGCAGACACTCGCCTCTCGTCACTTTAAGCCTAAAGAATACCTAGCGGGTGAGCTGGCCGGTTCTAACATCATGCCACTGAATGTTCCCGTTCATATTGCCATTGAAATCGCGAGCCCTGGAGCAGAAGCCGTCGGCTATCGCATTGAACTTGTCGGCAACCATTAACAAAACGCTACAAATTTCAGATACTGCCCAATAAATTGAGCGGCTTTTATCGACAATCATCGATAAAAGGCTCAATTTCTCGAGTCAAGCTTTTTAGTTGCAAAAATCTCACTAAAAACTGCCCAATAGGTCTTTATTCATCCCCTTGATATGAGTATTATACGCCGACTTTTCCATCGCGCATTTTTTAACCAGAAGTCATACATTCCTTATGATAATGATTGGTCCTTACCAACTGCCAAACCCCGTGGTGCTTGCACCCATGGCAGGGGTGACCGATCTTCCGTTTAGGCAGTTATGCCGACGCTTGGGGGCTGGTTTAGTGGTTGGAGAGATGGTTTCAAGCAATCCTAAGTTGCGTAATACACGAAAGTCACAGCTTAGATTGAACCATGAAGGCGAACCTGAGCCGATTGCTGTACAAATTGCCGGTGGCGACCCAGAGTCAATGGCCGCTGCGGCACTATTTAATGTTGAGAACGGTGCTCAGATCATCGATATCAATATGGGCTGCCCTGCTAAAAAGGTCTGCAATAAAGCCGCAGGCTCCGCTTTGATGAAAGATGAAGGACTGGTGAGCGAAATACTGCACGCCGTCGTTGAAGCCGTGAATGTTCCGGTTAGTTTAAAAATGCGCACGGGCTGGGCCCCTGAGCATAAAAATGCACCCAAAATTGCAGAAATCGCAGAGCAGGCTGGTATTGTCTCGCTCGCGGTCCACGGCCGAACCCGTGACTGTGCTTACAGTGGTGAAGTTGAATACCATACCATTCGTGACATCAAGCAACAGGCAGGTATTCCTGTTTTTGCTAACGGTGATATCACCAGCGCTATTAAAGCCGCTGAAGTAATGGATTTTACCGGCGCCGATGGTGTTTTGATCGGTCGCGCCGCCCAAGGACAACCTTGGATTTTCAAACAAGTTGCCCACTATTTGGCAACGGGCGAGCTAATAGCAGCGCCTGATTGGTCTGAAATCGAAACCATTTTATTAGAGCATATTGCAGAGCTCTACACCTTTTACGGTGACTATTTAGGTGTGCGTATCGCACGCAAACACGTGAGCTGGTATTTACAGACTCATAGCGAAGGCTTGGCCTTCCGCAAAATTTTTAATCGCTTGGAAAGTTCAGCTGAGCAAGTTCAAGCGATTCGATTATTTTTCAAGGATAAAATACTTAATAAAGGAATAGCGGCATGAATACAGAATCATTATTAAGGAAGGTTGATACAGTGACCGAAGCGGCTCATACCCCAGCACAAGATTCATCGTTCGACGCCAATACTCAAACACTACGCGATAGTGTTGAGCGTGCGTTGCAAAACTACTTTGACAATTTAGACGGCCAGCCAGTATCTGATGTTTACAACATGGTATTGTCAGAAGTTGAAGCGCCTCTGCTTGAGACGGTTATGAAGTATACCCGTGATAACCAAACTAAAGCCTCTACGGTTCTTGGTTTGAACCGCGGCACACTGCGGAAAAAGCTAAAGCAGTACGGAATGCTTTAAGCATTCACTTTTAATTATTCAGCGGCTATTTATTAGCCGCTTTTTCGTTCTTAGACCTTAATTAACCATTTGGTCAGGTTTGTTTCACTTACTACTTCGGAAGATCATGAGCATACTAAGTTCTGTTGATACCCCTACTGTTAGCATCACTCCTGTACGTCGCGCATTAATCAGCGTTTCAGACAAAACAGGCATCGTAGAATTCGCCCGCGCCTTAAGCGCCAATGGCACTGAACTGCTTTCGACTGGCGGTACTTATAAGTTACTGATTGCAGAAGGCATTCCTGCAACAGAAGTATCTGACTACACCGGTTTCCCAGAAATGATGGATGGCCGCGTTAAAACACTTCACCCAAAGATTCATGGCGGTGTTTTGGGTCGTCGTGGTCTTGATGACGATGTTATGGCTGAGCACGATATCAACCCGATCGACCTAGTAATTGTTAACCTATACCCATTTGCGGCAGCAGTCGCTAAGCCTGGCTGTACACTTCCTGATGCGATTGAAAACATAGACATCGGCGGCCCAACAATGGTTCGTTCTGCCGCTAAGAACAATGCACACGTTGGCATCGTTGTTAACGCTGGCGATTACGACAGCATCCTAGCTGAAATCGCTGAGCACAAAGGTCTAACCACTAAGACGCGTTTTGATCTTGCGCTTAAAGCGTTCGAACATACGTCTCAGTACGACGGCATGATTGCGAACTACCTAGGTACGATTAACCTAGAAGCTGAAACCTTAAGCACTGAAGATCGTATTGCTTTCCCACGCACCTTCAATAGCCAGTTCACCAAAGCGCAAGACATGCGTTATGGCGAAAACCCACATCAGAAAGCGGCTTTCTACATCGACGAAGATGCCACTGAAGCGTCTGTTGCCACCGCTAAGCAGTTGCAAGGTAAAGAGCTTTCATTCAATAACGTAGCCGATACTGATGCTGCACTTGAGTGTGTTAAGTCTTTCGTTAAGCCAGCTTGCGTGATCGTGAAGCACGCTAACCCATGTGGTGTTGCAGTATCGCTAGACGGCATCGGCGAAGCGTACGAACTTGCTTACGCAACCGATACTGAATCGGCTTTTGGTGGCATCATCGCATTTAACCGCGAACTAGATGGCGCAACGGCTCAGAAAATTGTTGATCGTCAATTCGTTGAAGTGATCATTGCACCGAAAGTAAGCGCAGAAGCGATTGCGATTGTTGCCGCGAAAAAGAACGTTCGTCTATTAGAATGTGGCGAATGGGATACTGAAAACCGCGTACAAGATTTTGACTTAAACGCGTTAACGGTGGTTTATTAGTGCAAGACCGCGACCAAGGTATGATTACCAAAGCCGATCTTAAAGTTGTCACTAAGCGCCAGCCTACTGAAGCTGAATTAGATGATATGATCTTCGCGTGGAAAGTGGCAAAGTATGTTAAATCTAATGCGATCATCTACGCCAAAGGTCGTCAGACTATCGGTGTTGGCGCAGGCCAAATGAGCCGCATTAACTCTGCTCGTATCGCCGGTATTAAAGCGGAACATGCAGGTCTTGAAGTTGCTGGGTCTGTTATGGCATCGGATGCATTCTTCCCATTCCGTGATGGCTTGGATAACGCAGCAGCGAATGGTATTAAGGCGGTTATCCAGCCTGGTGGTTCGATGCGTGATGAGGAAGTAATTGCCGCCGCTGATGAAGCGGGCATTGCAATGGTCTTCACTAGCATGCGCCATTTCCGTCATTGATTGGTGGAATGCGAGAAGCGATTGCGCTTCTTAATTGTACAAAATTACATGTACAAGATGTTAGATAAAGAAAATCAAAGCCAGAGCCTAATTTAGCCTCTGGCTTTGATGTTTAAGATTTAAAAATTATCATCATTATTTAGATAGTTAAAGTTAAGACATCGGTAGATTCATGACTGGGTATTTGTAGAGCAAATATGCGAGGCATGGATGCCGAACCTAAGGCTACAGGGAGAGCGAAGCGACGTATTTACGCCGTTTTGCGGAATAAATATCCAGTCATGGGTCGATTTATAAAACCTGCTTATTAGTTATAAATGATTTTAGTTTTCTCAAGTTAACTTGATAGTCGAAGTGCGAATAACTTCGGACGAATAAGGAATTTATTGTGAAAGTATTAGTAATTGGTTCAGGCGGCCGCGAGCACGCATTAGGCTGGAAAGCCGTTCAAGCAGACAACGTTGAAAAAGTATTCATCGCACCAGGCAATGCAGGTTCTGCGGCGGAGGCCGGTCTTGAAAACGTAGCAATCGACGTTTTAGATTTTGAAGGTCTTGCTAAGTTTGTTGAAGACAATGGCATTGAATTAACCATCGTTGGCCCAGAAGCACCGCTGGTTGAAGGGGTCGTTGATTTCTTCGCCGCTCGTGGTTTAAAAGCCTTCGGTCCTTCTAAAGGCGCTGCTCAGTTAGAAGGCTCTAAAGCGTTCACAAAAGATTTCTTAGCGCGTCATCAGATTCCAACTGGGTTCTACGAGAACTTTACTGAAGTTGAGCCTGCGTTGGCTTACATCAATAAAATCGGTGCGCCGATTGTGGTTAAGGCCGATGGTCTTGCAGCAGGTAAAGGCGTAATCGTTGCTGAAACCATTGCTCAAGCAGAAGACGCCGTTACTGATATGCTTTCTGGTAATGCCTTTGGTGAAGCGGGTTGCCGTGTAGTGATTGAAGAATTCTTAGCCGGCGAAGAAGCAAGCTTCATCGTTATGGTTGATGGTAAAAACGTACTGCCAATGGCAACCAGCCAAGACCACAAACGCGTTGGCGATGGCGATACCGGCCCAAATACCGGCGGCATGGGTGCTTACTCTCCAGCCCCTGTTGTTACCCCTGAAATTCATGATCGCATCATGAAAGAAGTGATTATGCCAACGGTTGAAGGCATGGCCAAAGAAGGCAACGATTACACCGGTTTCTTATATGCAGGTCTTATGATCGATGCTGACGGCACGCCAAAGGTTATTGAATATAACTGTCGTTTTGGTGATCCTGAAACTCAGCCAATCATGATGCGCATGCAATCAGACTTGGTTGACCTTTGCCTTGCCGCAATCGACGGTAAGCTAGATCAAAAAGAAACTCAGTGGGATCCACGCCCAGCAGTCGGTATTGTTTTAGCCGCTGGCGGTTACCCTGCTGCTTACGGTAAAGGCGATGTGATTTCTTTACCTGAAGATGAAGGTACTGATAGCAAAATTTTCCATGCAGGCACGGCAAATAATGCCGAAGGTGATATTGTCACTGCCGGTGGTCGTGTACTATGTGCCACAGCGTTGGGCAACTCTGTAACAGATGCTCAGCAGCACGCTTATGTATTAGCGAAAAAAGTAAGCTGGAATGGCATGTTTATGCGTAACGATATTGCTTACCGTGCAATCGCTCGCGAGCAAGGCGAATAAAAGCCTTCGGTGCCGTGCAAATTAATATAATGTAAACAATGATGGAACGTTCACAAATGAGTATTAAAAGATTTCTTTTACTAAGTTTGTTTTGGATGTTCTCCACTTTTCCCGCATTAGTTTTGAGCACAAGCAGTCAGGCAGCCCCCGCGATTATGCTGCCTGATTCTTCTTTTGATTTACAGATTACGTCCTACCTAGCAATTTTTGAAGATAAGACAAACAGCCTGACCATTGATGATATTTTAACCCGCAGCGCTCAATATAAATTTAATTCACATCATGATGACAATCTACGTTTTGGCTTAACAAATTCGAATTATTGGTTGCGTTTTAGTATCACCAACCCACACCCTGACGATCAGAGCTTGGTACTGAGCATTAGTGACAACAGTTTAGAAAACATTAATTTCTATGAATACAAAGCAGGTCAGCTGTACCATCAAAGTTCTGGCGCACTCACCAAGTACAAAGCTCAAGGCAGCCAGCGCCAAGCCTATCCCTTCTTAATTAAGTTAGAGGCTAAAAAGAATCAAACGTATTTTATAAAAATTAATTCAAAAAACGCGATTAATTCTATTGTGCGCCTTCAATCTAATGATCAGTTTTTACAAAGCCAGCAATTTGAGTTCACGGTCTTGGGCATGGCCCTTGGCTGGGTATTAGCAACCGCTGCATTTTTTATGTTTATTTGGCATTTTTATCGTTTCCACATTACTTTAATCTCAGCACTTTATTGCATCAGCATCTTTATTTTCATTCCGTCTTTTCAAGGGCAGTGGGCAACTTGGTTTCCTCAGAGCCAGATCTGGAAAAATGAAATTACTCTAATCAGTGTCATGGCCTCTTTAGTACTTCAAATACTACTGACTTTAAAATTGAACTGGACGACAGACAATACTCGAAACATAAAGCGCTGCCTAAAAACCCTCTTGGTGTTCAATATTGCAACAACCCTGATCTATTTATTTTTACCTTCGGGGGCTATGTCTTTATTATCATTATCGACAATTGTGATTTCCAACATCGTACTGATTTTTATTCTATTGTTTGCAAAAAGTGAGTATGAACGAGCACAATTCTTTTTATTAATTGGTCACAACGTTATAGCCTTTGGCATACTACTGAGCATCCTTACGACTCATAACTTTTTAGCATTTGATTTTCTGCATGCCTGGGCAGCCATTATTTTGCCTCTAACCATGATTATTTGTACGGTATTTGCGAACTTAAGCGTCATTAAACTCTATCGAGAAAAGCGGGAGCAGCAGGTTAATAGTAGCGATATTATTTTACCGGAGTTGCTAGCCAAATTAGGACATGAGTTCCGCACCCCCATTAATGGCGTCATGGGAATGAGTGAATTATTAGCCGATACGCACCTCACACATACTCAACGCGATTACTTAGAGACCATTAGTCTTGCAGGCCGCGACTTACTTCACCTTGTTAGTGAGATGTCTGATTTCGCCAAGCTTCAGAGTGGTCGCATTAACCTTGACCACCGCGCCTTTGATTTAACCAACTGCCTGACTCAGTGTATGAACCGCTATCAGCAGGAAGCAAATCGAAAACAAATTGAGCTGGTTCTCGACATTGCTGACGATATCTCTCCACGCTTATTGGGCGATAAGTACCGCCTGCAAACCATTATTACCAATTTGATCGCTCAATCATTGCGCCATACTGAAAGTGGCGAACTAGAGCTCAAAGTATTCCGAGTCGGCTCTAATAAGCACAGTGGCATTTTCTTTCAGGTTCAACTTTCAGGCAGCCTAATTGAGCACGACGAGCTACGCCGTTTATTCCGCACCATGGCGGGCCCTCAAGAACCGTTCACCAATATTAATCTTGACCAAGGCTTAGGCCTGATCATTGTGAAGCGATTAGTAAGCCTAATGGATGGCTCTATCGAGGTTGAAACCCTAACCCATCATGGCTGTTCTATTACGCTATTTTTGCCAATTGAAGAAGAATTAACTGAACGTATAGAAGAAGATGGCGACCTACTCACTGGCCAGCGCATTTTGATTGTGGATGATAATAGTACGTTCCGTGGTGTAATCGAGAAGCAAGTTAAGCGCTGGGGTATGCGAGCAGACAGTACCTATAGTGGCAAAGAAGCGCTGGCTTTAATGCGCAATAAATCGAATATCTCTGAGCCTTACGACTACATTGTAATTGATCACGATATGCCGATAATGAATGGTATTCAGTTAACCGAGCGACTAATGGCTGATAGTGATATTGAACCAAAGCCTATGCGTATCATGCTAACAGGCTTAGGCATCGGCAGTGCTAACCAAGAAGCTAAAGAGGCTGGCATTCAAAAAGTCATTAATAAACCCGTTAGCGGCCGCCACTTAAAAGAAGTATTATTAGACTTTCATAAGCTGACTAACCCCATGTCTATGAAATAATGCGCTAGGCCTGTTTTCATCAGGCCTTTCGCGTAACATAATATAATCTTGAATTTATTCAGCAATGCGCTCATTTAAACAATAGGTTGATTCCTCATGCGTCACTTATCACCATTCGACAAGTTTATTCATAATGCTGACCTTGCGCTGCGCACTCTTATTCCAGGCGCAGCCAATAAACAGCGTCCCTCTCCGGCATCTGTCGACTCAACACATTACGAGCTGGATGATCAAGAGCGTAAACACGCCGCCGGCTTAATGCGTATTAATCATACGGGGGAAGTGTGTGCTCAGGCCCTGTATCAAGGCCAAGCACTGACTGCTAAGCTTCCGGAAGTTCGCGCAGCGATGGATGAAGCCGCCGCCGAAGAAATTGATCACCTTGTTTGGTGTGAAGATCGCATCACTCAGCTAGGTAGCCATACCAGTGTCTTAAACCCAGCGTTTTACGGATTATCATTTGGTATTGGCGCACTTGCCGGTGCAGTTAGTGATAAAGTGAGCTTAGGTTTTGTAGCAGAAACCGAGCGCCAAGTGTGTAAGCATCTAACAGAACACATGACTTCGCTACCAACCCAAGATGAGAAAAGTAAGAAGATTCTTCTGCAGATGCTAGACGACGAAGCGAAACACGCTACAGCAGCGATTGATGCAGGTGGGCATAAGTTTCCTTTGCCTGTGCGTGCCGTAATGACGGGTTTAAGTAAGGTCATGACGAAGAGCGTTTATAAGCTTTAAGCGCTCACTCGGAAGCCTAAATAGCACGCACAAAAAAGCCCAAACCTAATAAAAAATTTGGGCTTTCATCTTGAAAACGCTTAGTTCAATAGAACTATAAGCTAAGCACTTTCTCACCGCGTGAAATACCAGATACCCCAGTACGCACGGTTTCTAATACACAGCTCGGGCCAATGGCTTCAATGAATGCTGCTAGCTTGTCAGAGGTACCGGTTAGCTGAACCGTATAAACACTGCTGCTAATATCAACAACCTGACCACGGAAAACATCCGCAGTACGCTTGATCTCAGCACGTTGAGCGCCAACAGCTTTCACTTTAATCAACATCAATTCACGCTCAATGTGCGGACCTTCTGTTAGATTAACCAGCTTAACCACTTCAATAAGACGGTTTAGCTGCTTGGTGATTTGCTCAACCTTGCTCTCATTACCAATCGTTGTCATGGTAAGACGAGATAAAGTTTCATCTTCTGTAGGTGCAACCGTTAAGGTTTCAATGTTATATCCGCGCTGAGCAAACAAGCCCACAACACGAGACAAAGCACCCGGCTCGTTTTCCAACAGAATGGAAATAATGTGACGTTGTGACTGACTCATTATGTGCGCTCCGTTTTGTTCAACCACATATCGCGCATAGAACCTAGTGGTACCTGCATTGGATATACGTGTTCTTTTTCATCAACACGAACGTCTAAGAAAACCAAACGATCGTTATACTTATTAAAGGTATCTTCTAATGCTTGTGGTAGTTCATCACGTTCGGTAACACGAATCCCAACATGGCCATAAGCTTCAACCAATTTAACGAAATCAGGTAGTGACTCCATGTAAGAACTTGAGTGACGACCTTCATAATTCATGTCTTGCCACTGGCGAACCATGCCTAGAGAACCGTTATTCAAACATAAAATCTTCACTGGAATACCGTACTGCAAGCAGGTCGATAATTCCTGAATGTTCATCTGAATAGAACCCTCACCCGTCACACAAACAACCTTGTCTTCTGGGAAGTTCATTTTGATGCCCATCGCCGCTGGGAAACCAAAACCCATGGTGCCTAAGCCACCTGAGTTGATCCACTTATTTGGGTCATCAAATTTGTAGTACTGCGCCGCAAACATCTGATGTTGACCAACGTCTGAAGTTACATAGGCTTTGCCTTCTGTTGCTTCATACATCGCTTCAATAACTTCTTGAGGCTTCATTAGTCCATCTTCGTTTTTGTCATAGCGCATGCCATGACGAGGACGCCAATCGTTTATACGCTTCCACCAGCTAGCCAGTGCTTCAGCATCAATGGTTTCATCACTGCTTCTAATCAAGGCCAACATATCATCTAAAACAGATCCTACTGGTCCAACAATCGGCACATCAGCAGTAATGGTTTTAGAGATAGACGATGGGTCGATATCGATGTGAATAATTTTTGCATCTGGGCAAAACTTGCCTGTTGCATTGGTTACGCGATCGTCAAAACGCGCACCAATCGCAATGATCAAATCGGCATGGTGCATAGTAACGTTTGCTTCATACGTACCGTGCATTCCCAGCATACCCAAGAAACGCTCATCGGTTCCTGGGAAAGCACCCAAGCCCATTAGCGTATTGGTTACAGGAAAACCTAACTCATCAACCAACTCACGAAGTTTATCTGAACTCTTATCCAGAACAACACCACCACCGGTATAGATAATTGGGCGTTTTGCTTCAAAAATCATATCCACAGCTTTCTTAATCTGGCCCGAGTGGCCACGCTGTGGTGGAGAGTAAGAACGAATCTTCACTTTCTTCGGATAGTTATATTCGAAGCGCTCGTTCGGCATGGTCATGTCTTTTGGCAGATCGATAACAACCGGACCAGGACGACCTGTTTCAGCGATATGGAATGCCTTAGCAATGATCTCTGGAATATCCACAGGATCAGTCACGCGAAAACTGTGCTTAACGATTGGACGGGCAATACCCAGCATGTCAGTTTCTTGGAACGCATCATCACCAATTAAGTGTGAAGGAACCTGACCGCAAATCACAACCATAGGAATAGAGTCAGTCTGAGCCGTCGCAATACCGGTTACTGTATTCGTTGCGCCAGGACCCGATGTCACCATGACCACACCTGCTTTACCCGTTGCACGAGCAAAACCGTCAGCCATGTGAGCAGCTGCTTGCTCGTGACGGACGAGTACATGTTTCACGTGGCTTTGCTTATAAACCGCATCATATACGTGTAACAAGGAGCCACCTGGGTAGCCATAAATATACTCAACACCAGAATCGTGCAAAGCACGAACTAGCATGTCACCGCCGGAAAGTAATTCCACCGAACTATCCTCTATATTATCGATAATCGAATGTCTCATTAGACTTTATTTGGCGTAGCCATCATTCGTTGATGTCACACTTGTCGCTAAGACGATAAAACTCTAATGTATAATTTGTAAACAGAACGTCGTAGCTAACAGCACACCTAAAATTAACACTACTGTGCTTATCTTTGATTAACAGCAGAGCATCTTAGCCACGAGTTTAAAGACTGGATGATCGATTCTTGGTCAATCACCGTATGATTCTCGTCTTGGTTTTAAAACAAGAATCAGAGGTGAACACAGGGGATAACCTATTCACACTCTTAACTATCTTTTCTCACAACACGTCGGTGATCGGCCCGAAATCTAGCATGACGAAAAGTCGCGTAATTCTGCCATTTTACCAGCGTTTGTCAATACAATAGTGTGATAATCCCTTGACAAAATAAGCAGGATAACTGAATGTGAATTGAACGAGTTTTGAATCAAGAGATTTTTATGTCTTCGCGCTTTTCCAGCACCGCTATATTCTTGGGTTTAATGGCTGGCATTATGATGTCACCAAGCCAGGCTGCAAAAATTTATCATTGGGTCGATGAAAATGGTCGATCGCATTACAGTGAAAATCTACCGCACAATACAGAGGCGAAAGCACTCTCGATTAAAGCAACGGGAAAGGGCTCTACCGGCAGTACGAGCACAATCAAAACAGAGACTAAATTGCAAAAGCCGACGACAACTGAAAATACAGAGAAAACCCTAGTCGTTGAATACAGCCCTGAAGAACAAGCTAAATACTGCCAACAATCTCGAGATTTACTGGCGAATATGAACGGCAGTACTCAGCGCCGATTCAAGCAGGAAGACGGTTCTTACCGAAAACTGGAACAGTCTGAAATAGCAGATTATCAATCGCAAGCCCAAGAAGGCATTAAGAACTACTGTAAATAACGCTTGAGTTTCTTGATCGCGCTTATTTAGAATTTAGCGGGCTATCACGATCCCGCCAGCCAAATAAGGCTGGCCTGTCGCCCCGTCACCGCTTGGCGTCGATAACTGAAAAATCGATGCTCATTGTGTTGATCTAACGTCGAAAACGTACAAAGCGTTTCATCCCCATAAACACCTGCAATACCTAAGTGCTCTAACTGCAATCTGGCCAGACGATATAGGTTTGCCTGTAAGCGATCGCCCTGACCCGCTATAAAGCATTGCTCATCTGCCCAGCTCTGACCATCATCAAAATGCTCAAAAGCCAGCCTAACATCTGGACCAACTTCGAATGCAGCTTGTGATATCGCAGGGCCAAGCCAAGCGATAATTTGGTTCGCCTTTATGCCATTGTTTACAAACGATGTCAGAGTATTGGCTAATACACCTTGTGCAAGGCCTCGCCATCCTGCATGAGCTGCCGCCACCTGCCGACCTTGAAGATCACAAAATAAAACAGGTAAACAATCCGCCGTCATAACCGCACAGCCTAAAGCGGGTGTTTGAGTAAAAGTGGCATCGGCCTTTATGGAGTTTTCAACGAGGTGCGCATCAGGGCAATCAGTACCATGGACCTGCTGCAGCCAACGAATTTCTTGACAGCCATGTGCATAATCGAGCAGTTGCTGGCGATTATGGGTGACACAATTTGGATGATCATTCACATGATCACCCAAATTCAAAGAATGATAAGGGGAAAGACTATGTCCTACACCCGCAGCGGATACCTCACGTTCAGTCGCCAATGCTTTTACATTATCGGGGGCTGGCCATTGAGGTATTATCATGCGCTGCTCTTTTGATTAAATTTAACTAGGTAGCCTAGTTAAATTAGTCGTCTAGTTCGCTATAGGTTTCGTTTTGCTCATCGCTTAACGATTGCAATAGTTTCTCAAAATCTTCTGGCAATTCAACATCCCACGTCATGTATTCATCGGTCGTTGGGTGCCACAAACTTAATTCACGCGCATGCAAAGCCTGGCGTTGAAACGTTTGCAGTTCTTGGCGAAGGTTTAAAGAGATACCTTTTGGTAAACGAAAACGACCAAAGTAGGTCTGGTCTCCAACCAATGGATAACCAATGTGCGACATATGTACGCGAATTTGGTGAGTACGCCCCGTTTCCAACTTACAACGAATATGTGTATGCGCATTAAATTTCTTTAATACGCGGTAATGAGTAATCGCTTCTTTACCCATGCCTTCAGGTGCAACCGACATTTTAGTACGCTGGGTTGGGTGACGCGCAATCGGCGCCTCAACCACACCACCACCGGTCATAACCCCCATCGTAATCGCTTCATATTCACGCCCCATAGAGCGGTCTTGTAGCTGGTTAACGAGCTGAGTTTGGGCTTGTAAGGTTTTTGCAACGACCATCAACCCTGTCGTATCTTTATCTAAACGGTGAACGATACCCGCGCGAGGTACATTCTCAATACCAGGATAGCGATAAAGCAAAGCATTCAATAACGTTCCGCTGTAGTTACCAGCCGCGGGATGAACGACTAAGCCCGCTGGTTTATTGATTACTAAAATGTCATCGTCTTCATAGACAACATTTAATGGAATATCTTCTGCTTCCCAATCCCCTTCGGCTTCTAGAACGACATCCAGTTCTAGATTTTCACCACCGATCATCTTATCGCGGCCACGGCGTGTGGCACCGTCTACGGTCAACTTCCCATCGACAATCCACTGCTGTAAGCGCGAGCGGGAGAAATCTGGAAACAATTCCGCCGCGATCTTATCTAGGCGCTTATTACCAAGATGAATGGGGACTAAAACACTGGCTTGTATAGAATTTGACATGAATGAGCTTTAAATGATCTTTAGTGAAGATTAAGACTATGATTTAATGACGTTTATTAAACAGCGCCATAATTGACCACCTAGTATACAGTTAAACGGAATATTCCTCCATGAGAAGCTTTACCCAATCGTTTTTGATTTTATCTTGTTTGATTTTGGCTGCCTGCTCTAGCACTGACAAACGCCCAGAAGACCTAAGCGAGCGTGAGTTTTATGAACAAGCTCGTGAAGCAATGGAAGATAACAATTTTTTAATCGCCAGTGAGCGTTTACAGCAGTTAGAGTCGCGCTATCCATTCGGTGATTATGCCGAGCAAGCACAGCTTGAGCTGATTTATACCCAACACATGATGTCGGATATGGAAGGTGCACTCGCCTCAGCCGAGCGTTTTATCCGCCTACACCCACTGCATAAACAAGTGGATTATGCCTATTACATGCGGGGGCTATCGGTTTACGAGCTAGGCTTCAATTTTGTCGAACGCTATACGCCATCAGAACAAGCTCGTCGTGACCCAACGCCCTTCCGCGATGCCTTCAATTATTTTGATGAATTATTGCGTCGCTATCCTGATAGTCAATATAACGAAGATGCCCAAAAACGCATGATATTTTTACGCGACCGTTTAGCGCAATACGAAATCGGTGTTGGTCGCTTTTATTTGAAACGCCATGCTTATCTAGCCGCCGCTCAGCGCGGTGAGCGCGTTATGTTGGGATATCAAGGTACGAGCGCAGTCGCTGATGCTTTAGCATTACAGATAGAAGCCTATCGCTTGTTAGGGCAAGATTTAGAAGCCCAGCAAGCGCTGGCGTTATTGAATAAGAATTACCCAGAGCATGAGCAACTAACAGAAGAAGGTAAGTTCATTGAGAGCGGACTAACCAAAGAAGATCGTCGTACACTGATTGGCGTGATGAGCTTTGGGTTAATTGAATAGTGTACAAACCGGGTTCATTGCAAAGCATGAACCCGACTTCATTACTTACTAGCCTAGCCACCCTTAGTATTACTTACCAACACTTATCAGCACTGACACAACTTAGACTTAGCTGCCCGCCTTCCAACCATTAGTAATCGGATAACGACGGTCGCGTCCAAACCCTCTTGATGTAATCCGAACACCAATCGGTGCCTGTCGACGCTTATATTCAGACAAGTCGACTAAGCGAACAACCCGAGTCACATCTTCGCGCGCAAACCCCTTCGCAATAATGCCTTCTACACTAATATCTTCTTCAACGTAATATTCTAAAATCTGATCCAGAATGTCGTAAGGTGGCAAACTGTCTTCATCAACCTGATCCGGCGCTAGCTCCGCTGAAGGTGGACGAGTAATCACTCGATCCGGAATAATCTCTGCTTCACCCTGCTCGGCCGCTAAGGCATTACGATAGCGAGAA
This sequence comes from uncultured Gammaproteobacteria bacterium, assembly GCA_963851095.1. GTDB lineage: Bacteria > Pseudomonadota > Gammaproteobacteria > Pseudomonadales > Oceanobacteraceae > Oleispira. Next base: position 26,983 of record CAWKOX010000015.1, read on the forward strand.
AGCTGAAATACGATGGTTTTATACACATCTTTTAATGCGCTATAGCCACCCACCATGTCGCCATAAAGTGTGGCATAACCCACGGCCATTTCACTTTTATTACCGGTAGTCATGACCATATAGCCCTTCTTATTCGAAATGGCCATTAACATCACCCCACGACAACGCGCCTGTAGGTTTTCTTCTGTGGTATCACGCGGCAAGCCCGCAAACTCATCTTCCAACGCCAGCATAAAGGCATCGTACATAGGCTCAATCGGCAAGACTTTGTAACTAACACCCAAGGCATCCGCTTCTAGTTTGGCATCTTCCATGCTCATCGATGATGTATATTTGAACGGCATCATCACCGCTTCAACACGATCCTTACCAATGGCATCCACCGCAATCGCTAAGGTCAGCGCCGAATCAATTCCGCCCGACAAGCCTAAAACAATGCCTTTAAAACCATTTTTTTCAATATAGTCACGCACTCCCAATACCAGCGTATCGTAAATACTGGCTAGCGCTTCCTTGGGTAACGGAACTGCTGAGCCCGCCGAGACTTTAGATGGTACACAGGTTAGTCGCTGGTCTGGTGGCAAGCGATCAAAGTCCACCAGCGCCAGGCCACTTTCATGCTCAGGCAGACTAGTAACTAATTGCCCTTCACGATCGGTCACAAAAGAAGCGCCATCAAAAACAAGCTCATCTTGCCCACCCACCTGATTCACATAAACAATGGGCAACTCATGGTTCTTTGCATGATTGGCGATTAACTCATGACGCTGCTGCAACTTTCCAGCATGGAACGGCGAGGCATTAATATTAATAATTAACTCTGCTCCAGCAGCCTTTGATTCTGCAATAGGATGCTCGTGCCAAATATCTTCACACACGGTTAAGCCGACTTTATGACCTAGCCAGTCAAAGACACAGACATTTCTGCCCGCGGTAAAATAACGTTGCTCATCAAATACTTGATAGTTAGGTAAGCAGCGCTTAGCGTATTGGGCTATTTGCTTACCCTTACTCCACACCCCCGCCATATTGAAGAGCTGGCCGTCTTGCTGCCATGGATAACCCACTACAATCGCGACATCTGCACTTAAATTTGCGACCTGCTGCACGGCACTTTCAATACGATGCTGTAGACTTGGTCGCAATAATAAATCTTCTGGTGGATAACCAATGAGTGCGAGCTCAGAGAAAACCACCATTAAAGCGCGCTCTTCAGAGGCATCAGCTTTATGCTGAGTCTTATCATGCTGAGCTTTGGCATCAGCGACAGCCGTAGCAATAAGTTGAAGATTGCCGTCAATATCACCCACTTTAAAGTTGACTTGGGCGAGGGCGATTGAGAATTGTTGCATAGCGATTATCTTTGACCACGGGATATTTGCCGCGTATTGTCGAAAAATTGTGAACAGGTTGCAAACGGATATTTCAAAATGTGGTTAAAACCAGCGGACGTTCTTGTCCAAGGGCAGAGATTATTACGCTATTACAGCTTTTATACCCTGCTATTATCGCTCATGCTCATTGTGCTAGACAGCTTGGATACAGGCAATTCTATTGTTGCGCATGCTGACCCTCGTAGCTTCTTATTTGCCAATACCGCGTACGTATTTTGGTCAGCGATTATGCTGGGGTTTTCTGGCTCTCGCCTTAGCACCCACCCTCAATATGCCATCACCTATTTTTTTGGCGACATAACGTTACTCATTATTATGATGCAGGCCAGTGGCGGCTTAGGCAGCGGATTTAGCAACCTTATTCTGATCCCAATCTTCATTTCCAATTTATTGGTTACTCGTTCTTTAGGCTATTCTGTCGCTGCCTGGACCACGATCGGTGTGATTTATACTCAGCACTTTTTGCCTGGACAGTTTCACGAAAAAGAAGTGTTCACCTCAGGACTCTATGGTTTCTTTTGCTTTACGTTGGCGTTTTTAACTCAAACACTTTCGGGCAAACTTAACAGTACGCTAGACCTTGCCTATCGACAGGCTGAAAATATTTCTCGTTTACGAAAAATTAATAAAAATGTGCTACTCGCGCTACCAGATGCCATTATTGCCTGCGATAAAGAGCATAAAATTCTCTTAAGCAACGAAACAGCTAAAAGTTGGTTTAATTGTGAAGATGGAAAAGTGCTACCTTTGGCCCTGCTCAATACCAGCGAACACCAAAATGAAACGAGCCTTCATATTGCTCACAATGACCACCTATATATTTCAAACAAGTCCGCCCTACTTAATTCGACACAAGGGGACTATGTTTTAGTCATCGAAGATAGCGCCCATATTGCCGCAGAAGCTCAACAAATTAAACTAGCCTCACTTGGCCGCTTAACCGCTAGCATTGCTCACGAAATTCGTAACCCGTTAAGCGCACTTCGCCACGCCGCTCAACTGTTAGCCGAAGCACCGGATCTCTCAAAAGGCGATATAAAGCTTACTCAAATTATTGAGCAGCACTGCATGCGCATCAACCGCACGGTTGAAGACATCCTACAAATTAGCCGTCGCAACCATGCCAGCATTGAAGTGATTAAATTAAAACCGTGGTTAGAGCATTTTAAAGAATCATTCCAGCAAGCCCATGATGACGCCTTTTCAATAGACATCACTTGTAGCCCTGATTTCTTAATCAAATTCGACCCTGACCAATTACAGCAAGTATTGCACAATATATGTGGCAATGGCCTACGTTACGCCTTGCTCAAAAACCCAGATAGCGCACAGTTAAAATTAACCGCAAAACAAGAGTCTGATGGTTCCGTTCGTCTCTATTTGATGGATAATGGCCCAGGCATTAGTGAAGACAACCAAAAGAACTTATTTGAACCCTTCTTCACCACCGAACATACCGGCACGGGCTTAGGTCTATATCTATGCCGAGAAATTTGCGAAGCCAATAAAGCTAGCATCACACACATGGCCAGCGACCACTTAGATTCGGGAGACTTCGATGTGAAAGACTTAGATATGGAAGACTTAGGCACGTGTTTCAGCCTTACCTTTGCTAAAGTGACACAGGAATTAGCGTAATGTACAAAGCATTAATTATTGATGACGAACCTGATATCCGCGCCCTCATACAAATAACATTAGAGCGTATGGATATCGAATGCTCTTGTGCCGCTGATTTTAGTCAAGCGATTACACTCTTAGAACAGCAAGAGTTTCATTTCTGCTTAACCGACATGAAATTGCCAGATGGTAATGGCATGGACTTAATTGCCTTAGCACAGAAAAAATACAAAAGAATGCCCATCGCTATGATCACGGCATTTGGCAATATGGAAACGGCTGTTGAAGCGTTAAAATCAGGTGCCTTTGACTTTATCGCCAAACCCATTGACCTCGCTCGTCTACGCGAAGTCGTCACGGCAGCGCTTAAACTCACAGAAGTACCACTCGCCACTGATGTTAATAAAACCAGTACCGTGCGTTTAATTGGCGACTCAAAAGCCATGGTGAGCCTTAACAACCAAATAGAAAAAGTTGCCCGAACCCAAGCCCCAATTTTTATTCACGGCCAATCAGGAACCGGCAAGGAGTTAGTCGCACAGCTGATTCACTCTTTAGGAGCACGACGCGACAAACCTTTTATCGCAGTTAACTGCGGCGCTATTCCTAGAGATTTAATGGAAAGTGAATTTTTTGGCCACATGAAAGGCAGCTTTACCGGCGCCACCTCCGACAAACTAGGCTTCTTCCGCGCAGCCGATGGTGGCACGCTATTTTTAGACGAAGTCAGTGAACTCCCCATTGATATGCAAGCCAAGCTATTGCGCGTCATTCAAGAGCAATCGGTGCGCCCTGTCGGTCATGAACAAGAGCTTCCAATTGATGTTCGCATCTTAAGCGCCAGCCATAGAGACCTTCATCAACGCGTCGAAGAAGAACTCTTTCGCCAGGATTTGTATTTCCGCCTGAACGTCATCACCATTAAAACACCACCACTAACCCAGCGACCTGAAGACATCCCCATGCTGGCCGATCATTTTATCGCCAAGTACGCAAAAGAGTGGCAAATGCCTGCTGTACAACTGGCGCCAAAGACCTTGGACGCACTGTGCGAATACTCATTTCCTGGTAACGTTCGTGAACTGGAAAATATTTTACAACGCGCATTCACCATGTCTGAAAATGACGTAATTAGCATTGAAGACCTCAACCTACCAAACCACCAAAGCCAGCCTGTGCAGAGCAGTAGAAAGCTCTACCAATATGGCTGATGGTAATTTAGAAGCCTATATCGAAAATATTGAGCGCCTAGCCATTAATGAAGCACTAGAAGCAACACGCTGGAATAAAACTGCGGCGGCGGAGAAACTGGGCATTAGCTTTCGAGCACTGCGCTATCGTTGTAAAAAGTTAAATATTGAGTAGCGTCTTTTCAGCTATTAAGCTCTTCAAGCGATTAACTTGCTTAGCGGTAATATCTCTAAACTTACCGTTAAGTATTAATTTTATCTCAGTAATAATTTATTGTTTTATTAGGCCGATAGACTGATTCTGCCCTGTTATTGCTGCGCCATCCAAAAATACTGCTGTAATCAACTAGTCACTAATTCACATACGAATTACAAGCTGGAAGACTTACCAAGGATGGTCACATGTACGGGAATAAACATTATAAAAAGTGCGATCACAATAAGAACTTAGGGCTTACGCTAATAGAGCTCGTTACCGTCACCGCAATTGCATCCGTAATCGCAAGCGCTGCTAGCAGCGGTATAGCATCAACCAAATACTGGCTAGAACCGAACCGCTTATTCAGTGCCATCCAAGAAACAAGATCTCTTTCGATTACTCATAACGAACATGCCGTTTTATGTCCTACAGAGGATGGTTTTAACTGCATCAAAAACTGGCAGCTGCCGTTAATCATGTTCATTGATTACAATAACAACAAAAAGCGAGATGGGAATGAAAGACTCTTCCAGACCATTACGCCTTATTCCAACATAGAACGCACCATTGAATACCCACGCACACAAATTAGGTTCAACGGCCAAGGGCAGATCAATGGCTATACTGGCACATTAAAGTACTGCTCAGAATACAATTCAAAAGGCATTGTTTTATCAAGAGTCGGCAGAATTCGCGTCATTCAAGATCTTAAAAGAAGAGAGTCCGCCTTAAGCACAGACAAGCAGCCGACCTGCCCACCCCCTTCAATTTGATTATAAAAAGCCCCCTTAAATCACCCTTTAAGGGGGCTATTATCAGTTAGTCTTGATGAATACACCGCTTATCTTACGAGACTGCCAGAGTAGGAGTATTTAGATAATAATACTCTTATGAAAAATACTAATGCGTTTACCCTTATCGAGCTCATGATTGTTATCGCCATTGTTGGCATTATTGCTATTATTGCAGTGCCCAATATGCGAGCGATGATCTCTAATAGCAAAAGCATCTCTGTCAGTAACCAGCTGATGATTGATATTATGTATACTCGTAGCGTCGCGATTAGACATCAAGCAAATGCTCAAATGGTTCCTCTCAGATCTTATTAACGGCACAGGAACATTGGCAGGTGGCGGAGGCGTCAACTGGGCTGCTGGCTGGCGTATAATCAATACAGCAACTGGAGCAATTCTTCGACAGCAAGAAAATATGGGGCCAGACCCTCAGATCCGCTCTGTCGCATTTTTTACAACCGATGCAGGAGTTAATGTTCCAACAGGTACTTTAGATTCTGCTAACCCGATCGAATTTAACGCAGAGGGTATCGCTGAGCGTGGTGGCGCTCTTGAAATTGGGGTTCTAGGATGTGCTGGTGATAACGCTCGCCGACTACACATTAACCAGATAGGGCAAGTTATTAGTACAGACATACTTTGCCCAGCGGGGTTTGCTGCACAATGAAGACAATAATTTGCGCCTTTATATAACTCATCTGCCGGACTGACCTTAATTGAAGTCCTTGTCACTATGATGATCACGAGTATTGGCTTAATGGGGCTAATGTCTCTACAGATGCAGGCACTAAAAGCGACCCAAGACGCGGGTAATCATAGCCATGCTACATTGATTCTAAATGATCTAGCGAGCCGAATTAGAGCTAATAAAGGGTCTTCTTCGAGCTACATTGGTGTCGGAGCTATCAACTGTCCCTTCGACCCAGACCCTGTACCAGTAACTGCCTGCAGCAATTATGCCACGGGAAGTGCTCGCGTTGTCTCCGCAGTTTGCACTGGGCCAGAAATGGCAGCATGGGATCTGTTTGAAGTCGCCTGCGGCTTGCCTCGTGACAACATCAATATTCAAGGCAATCCAATTGATGCATTACCAAGCCTACCTGGGCGTAATTGGGGACCAACAATAACGGTTCTATGTGCGGATCCAGCGGGCTGTGTTGATGGAGACCCCTTACAACTAATTTTAACTTGGAAAGCTAAAGTGGATGCAACTGAAGCGACTGAAGCGTCCGCAGCCATTCGTCAGAGACCTGACAACGATCTTACAGTCACAAGAAGAGTAAACCCAAGATTGGTGACCCAATGAATAATAATTCCCAGCGTGGTTTTACATTAGTCGAACTCATGATCACCTTGGTGCTGTCATTGTTAATAACCTATGGTATTGCACAAGTTCTGATTAGTTCAAATCAAAATTCAACAAGTTCTGACGGCGTATCCCAAGCCCAAGAGACAGCTCGGTTCGTGATGTCATTTGTGGGTAGACAGATTAGAGCAACGGGCATTAACTCTATGAGTGATCGAGAGTTAACCTCAAGAACAGCCATGGGCTGTGATGTTGTTGACCTAAACGCCAATAATGCTTGCTCATTTAATAACGATGCTGGCGCAACTGAGGCGAATATTACAGTTGGCCCTGGAATTCTGAGTGGAGACCGTCTTGCTTTATCATGGATCCCCCCCTCTATTGACCTTACGTATCCACCATTCACTCCAGGCGATCCAAGCCCAGTTTTTCCGAGTATAACCACCGACTGCACAGGGGCGGTGCTTCCAGGATTTGCGCCAAATACCATGATCATTAATACTTTTTGGGTAAGCTTTGATCCTCTTACGCAGACTAACTCTTTGTTTTGCCAAGGGCGCCTATTTGACAACGTTACCCAAACAATCATACCGCCAGCAGGGGCAGCTCAAGTCATTGCTAACGGCGTTGAAGCGATACATTTTTTATACGGAGAAGCCACTAACGCAGCATCTGATGATGTAACACGTTATGTCAATGCCAATGAAGTGAATGACTGGAACAGAGTTTTTGCTATAAAAGTATCGGTAATGACACGCTCTCTTGGCGATATCACAAACAGTGTGAGTACTAAACAATACGTCATGCTGGACTCAGATATCTACACCTTTACTGACGCCATCAATCGCCAGGTATTCAGCTCAACCTTTTTCATTCCTAATCGTGGAGAAGAGTAAAATGAACTATTCATCAGTACAAAAACAATCAGGGGCGGTATTAGCGATTAGCCTTGTACTTTTATCGGCTATCACGCTACTGGCCGCTATGAATATGCAACGTGCCGGCCTACAGACTCGTATTGCGTCCAATATTTTTCACAAAGAAGAAACCTTTAATACGGTATTGAGTGATCAAGATACTTGGTTCTTTGATTTATCAAGTAGAGATCTAAGCGATCCCATTCTTAGCGCCCCTATAAGACAATTTAACCTCGATAATGGTACTAAAAATTATACGCCCGTTGCTTTAACTCCACTCAACCCATCTGGATCCAACATTCAAATACAGGTTGATAATCAACTCATAATGACAGAGGCGATCCGAGGTCAAATTTCATTAGCCCAAGGAGAAGATGCGGGTAATCGAGTTTTATTTCGCTATCATCTTTGGTCAAGAGGCGATATCGCAAACCGTCCCGTTAACAGTTCTACCTCTCAGTACCAAATTTCAGGAATAAGTTTTCCTGCATTGAACTCTAATAAACATTCACTTTTTTCACCACCTTAAACCATAAAAGGATAAGTCTAATGAAATACCTATTTTCTTTACTCTTAATGCTGATGGCACTACCCAGTCAAGCAGAGATCGTTTCTCGTGATTTAGTAGGTAAGGCGGCTGATATAAGCCTAACCGCCAACTACCAAGAAAAAACGGGCTTGGCGAAATTCAGGTTCAACTTTGCTCTACCTGCAATACATACCAACTAACAATTACAGATGAAACAAATATTTCTAGAGATCATAAACCCGTTAACCTTAATCAGTTTAAAAAATTCCTTAAGTCCAACGGAAACGCGCCAATGCGTTTACAGTTTCACAAAAATAGAAAAACGATTTTTTATATCAGCCTATTATCTCATAATAAGGAGGACCTCCAATGAGAACCTTCATTAATCGTTATCGCAGTATTGCAACAACAGCCACATTAACCCTATGGTGCTGCTTAGCTCAAGCAGAAGATATTGAAATTTACAGAGGCGTTAGCTCCTCAGTAAAACCTGTATCGATGATGGTTATAGATACTTCTCGTAGTATGTCTAGATGGGCTCAAGAACAGTGGCCAGATTATGACCCATCTGTCGATTACAAAGTCACTTATCCAACTGATTCCGATGGTGACCAAATCGATGATTATTTCAACCCCAACTTATACTACTTCAATAAATATGACTACTTTGGCAAGGAATTAACTAATAGTAGACGAGATAGTTTAAAAGAACGGCCATTTCCTAAAGCTGCGTTAAAATGTGATTCTGCGCATAGTATTTTTGAAACAGTTGGGTTCTACGAAGATAAATTCAAGCGCTGGAACCCCTCAAGATCAAGCTGGGAGCCATCTTTTTCTAGGAACTGGACACCATCTGGCAGCGGCTCTGATATAAATGCATTTATTGATTGCCAATCAGATGAGTATGACTCCGCTCAAAACCCTTCGCTGCTGCAGTATGTTCAGACATACTACACTTCAAGCAACACTCCCTACCTGACTTATAAGGATTATTACTACCAATACACTTGGACTAATTATTACGGGTTATTTTTTAAATATATTTATACTGGTAATTACCTTAACTATTTAGTGTATAGAGAAGAGCACAAAGATACCCTTATTGGGGCTAAAAAATCACGAATGCAGATCACTAAAGAGGCTGCCAAATTTGTTGTTGATACAACCGGTGGCATTAAGCTAGGTTTAGCTCGCTTTGACCTTGATAGCGGCGGCGGCATGATTGATTTAGCGGCAACCGATATCGAAGGTTACGAGATATTAGTAGCCAAAGTGGGGATACTGTATTTACCACAATGATCGATTCCTACCTCCCCTGGGGTGGCACGCCACTGACTGAATCTTTTTACGAAACCGCTCGATACCTAAGAGGCAATAGTGTTTTGTATGGTACAGATTCTAATAGCCGCCGCTTAAGATCAGGCTACACTCTTAATGATTTACAACGTGATTCTGCAGACGGTATTCTATTAAGCAACAATTACAATTTAAACCGCACGACTGTAACTTCTAACCCGAGTACCAGCGCCTCAAGATCAGGCAATACCTACAACTCGCCGATTGACTCTGCCTGTAATGCGACTAGTAATTTAGTACTATTTACAGACGGTGTGCCTCAAAGTGATGAGGGGGCAAACTCTAGAATCAGATCTTTATTAACAAGCGCGAATATCGACTTTGATACTGAGCCAGGTCTTACTGCTTATGATTGTTCAGTATAAGTATCCTTGCTCAGGTGATGGTGCTTGTGCAGAAGAATTGGCTTACTATTTAGCCAATGTTGATCAGCGTCCACTTCTACCAGGTAAACAAACTATTAATACCCATGTTATTGGTGGTTTTTTGATGAAAGCTCAAACGGCTCAGCACTTGACTATACATGAAGAATATTGCACGTCTTGGTGAGGGAACTTATGCGGCAGCATCCAGCAAAGAAGATATCGCTAAAGCGTTTAGAGCTGCCGTAACTGCTGGTCACGACAAGCCTGTTACATTCGTAGCTCCTGCTGTATCCGTCAATTCATATAATAGCTTGGAGCATTTGGATAGTTTATTTTACGCAATGTTTGTTCCTTCTGCCAACAACAACTGGAAAGGAAACCTTAAAAGTTATCGCTTATCTCCTAGTGGATTAGTGGTAGATGCAGAGGGTGATCGCTGTTGATAAATCTAGCGGTCTATTTAAAGAAGCTAGCCGCAGCTACTGGACACCAGAAGGAACCACAGATGGCGACAGCGTTTTAAAAGGAGGTGCTGCTGTTAACCTAATCAAGGAAAATAATATTTTTACCCACTTTGGGTACACTAAAGAATCATTAAATACAACGTTATCAACCAGCACTATTAGTAAGGACATGCTTGGGCTTGCTCAAACATCTACTGACGAGCACTCTGCTGTAATTGATTGGTTAAACAGAAAACAAGGTATGGAAAACGCGCCTGCAAATGGAAGATCCACTACACAGCCGCCCTGTGGTTGTGAACTATGGTTATGACCAAGATCCAACGATCAATAACATAACGCCTAAAGGGGTTGTATTCATGGGTACTAATAGTGGTTATTTACACGCTATTGATGCTAGATAAAGATAACTTTAAAGAGTATTTTTCATATATTCCCAAAGAACTTTTAGGTAATGCCAACCTTTATCAAACAGCCGATCAATACGATCCAAAACCTTACGGAGTTGATGGCCCAATTAACTATTGGCATGTAGATGCAAATCAAAACTCACAGGTTGATAACGGCGAAAAAGTTTATCTTTACTTTGGTCTTGCGCCGTGGTGGACGCCATTACTACGCACTTGATATTAGCGACCCTGAAAGCCCTAAATTTCAATGGCAAATAAACGGTGGTCAAGGTGGCGACTTTGACAAAATGGGAGAATCTTGGTCACCTATGTCACTTGCCAAAGTTAGATGGGGAGACTCAGGAAAAACTAAAGTTGTTTTATTATTTGGTGGTGGCTACGACCCGCAAGAAGATACTCGTACTATTCGCGCACCTCACAGCATGGGGAACTCTAGTCTATATGATAGACCCTGAAACAGGGGAGCTACTATGGAGCGCAAGTAATTCTGGGGCATCAACTAATCTTACAGATATGACCAGTGCTATTACTAGCGAAATCAAAACCATTGATTTTGATGGCGATCAAATCACCGATTATTTCTTCGTGAGTGACCTCGGTGGTCGTGTTTGGCGCTTTGATCTCAATGCAGAAATAACTGAAAGCATCAGCAAGTCAAACTTTGTTGCAGGTGCGGGTATCATTTTTGACGCCAACAATAATAGCGCCAACTATCAACGTTTTTATGATGCACCTAGTGTTTCTTATTTCTATGATAAAGAGACAAAAGAGAAATTCCTGACCGTTTCAATTGGCTCAGGCTATCGTGCACACCCTCTACAAGTGGCTGACCAAGATAGCTTCTACATTATTAAAGATCATAATATAGTAGCGCCTCCTGCTACTTACGATACTTTAGATAGGGGAGATGTAATCGACATTCCTACTACTGCAACCAGCACTCCACATTCACCCAAAGGATGGAAATATGACCTTCCTACGGGTGAAAAAGTGCTTTCGCCCTCCTTAACGGCAAATGGACATATGTTTTTCACCACATTTTCTCCTAAGTCGATTGGGAATACCGTTGCAGGTTGTAATGCAGATATTGGTAATGCAAAAGCCTATGCCATTGCCTTTAACCCTTCGGCACCTGAAATATCGTCCGAGACCATTATCACTGATGGTCCTCCTCCAGCACCGATTGAGTTAACGGTTTCGAATACAGGGCAGGAGGCATTTTGTGTGACCAACCCCGGTCATAAAAGCTGCCAGCCAGAAGAAGAGGATGAAAACTGTAAAGATACAAACTCTTGCCCAGCACCAAAACCTGAGTGTGAAGCCTCTGTCTCTGTTATTCTCAGTGGTACCAGTGTAATCTCTGGTGGCGCTGACCAGTGTGATTTACTAGAAAGAAATTATTGGCGCTCACTGTAGCCCTACATAATTTATAACTCATAACAGCAAGCCCCATAACAGCTCAATACTTTGAGATGTTATGGGGCATTTTGCAGTAGGCTAAAAATGAAACAACGCGGTTTTACCTTAATTGAACTAATGATAGTGGTTGCTATTATTGGCATTCTTGCAAGTGTCGTAATGCCCAGCTACCGAAATTATGTATTAGAGAGTCAGCGTGAAGATACGATGACGAAACTCTTACAAGTAGTGCAACTTCAAGAGCGTTTCTATCTCAATAACGCCAGATACGCACCGGCAATGGTAGACCTCAACTATGATGTTGACGCACTCGGCCAATGGGTCATAACCTACAATGGCATCAATACCTATGGGGTTCGTATTGGCTTATGTGATAACAATGTAATTTACCCTGATGGCCCTCCGGCTACAGAATGCTTTATTGCGATAGCAACACCGATTAGTGGCGTTGCTGATGAAGATGCTTTCATGGGGCTTCTAGCAGCTGATAATCGTGGGCGTAAGGTTTGGGACTTCAACAAATTGGTTATTAGAGACTGGGATGGTAATGATTTAGCGGACGCAAGATGCCCTGAATGTATTATTGCTCGTGCTAACTACTAGAACACTACAATCTAATATTTAGTTACAACTCAGAGCGAATTATCGCTCTGAGTTAACCCATCAAACCTCAACCAACCTCAACTCTTTCGGCAAAGAAAACACAACATTCTCTTCTTGCCCCTGCAGCTCTTCCGGCACTTCACCGCCCCATTCTTTCAAGCGGTCAACTACAGATTGCACAAGGATTTCAGGAGCAGAAGCGCCAGCGGTAATGCCGATGCTTTCAATACCGTCTAACCATTCTTTTTGAATCTCTTCAGCGTTATCAATTAAGTACGCTTTTGCCCCCATACGCTCGCCCAGTTCGCGTAAGCGGTTGGAGTTAGAACTGTTCGGCGAACCAACAACCAATAACAACTCTGTGCCTGTCGCTAGCACTTTTACCGCGTCTTGACGGTTTTGAGTGGCGTAGCAAATATCATCTTTGCGAGGGCCTTCAATTTTTTCAAACTTGGCGCGTAAGGCTTCAATGACTTTAGCGGTATCATCCATTGAAAGCGTAGTCTGGGTCACATAATAAAGTGCTTCTGGGTTTTCAACTTCTAGTGCGGCAACATCTTCTTCATCTTCGACTAGATAAATATTTCCGCCATTAGAGTGGTCATACTGCCCCATCGTCCCTTCAACTTCTGGGTGGCCTTTGTGGCCAATCAGAATGCATTCACTGCCGTCGGCACTGTAGCGGCTAACTTCTAAATGTACTTTCGTCACCAGTGGGCACGTTGCATCAAATACTTTCAAACCACGAGCAGTTGCTTCGTTACGCACGGTTTGCGATACACCATGAGCTGAGAAGATCACGATGCTGTCATCAGGCACTTCATGAAGCTCATCAACAAATACTGCGCCGCGATCACGTAAACCATTCACCACAAATTTGTTATGCACCACTTCATGGCGAACATAAATAGGCGGCTCGAATAAATCCAAAGCACGATTTACGATATCAATTGCACGATCAACACCCGCGCAAAAACCACGAGGGTTCGCCATTTTAATTTTCATTTATGCTTCTTCCCAACCTGCATCAGTCACTGAAAGAATCTGAACTTCAAACTCTAAATCTTTACCTGCTAGCGGATGATTAAAATCAACTGTTACATAATCACCTTCAATAGATTTAATCACACCCGGTAATTCTGCTTTAGCCGCATCGGCAAATGATACCACCAATCCTGGCGACAACGGCATATCAACAGCAAAGCTAGAGCGCTTCATTTCTTGAATATTCTGAGGGTTTGTTTGACCAAACGCTTTTTCAGCAGGAACAGTAAAGGTTTTATGATCGCCTGTTGTTAGGCCAATTAAAAACTCTTCAAAGCCCGGTAATAAATTACCATCGCCTAATACAAACTCCGCAGGTTTTGCATTAAAGGTTGAATCAACTTCGTCTTTTTTACGCGTGCCATCCGTTGCAATGCCGTCCATGCGCAATGCAAAGTGCATAGAAACTTTAGAATCAGCAGCAATCGTTTGAATAGAATGAGACATTATTCGTTACCTTTATTCTTTATCGGTAGAGGACAAAACAGCGGCTGCTTTTGCAGCGGCTTTTTCTCGACGCGCTTCAAATACCACATCGAGGCCGAGCATAATCGCACCAACGGTAATCGCGCTGTCAGCAATATTAAAAGCAGGAAAATAAGAGCCTGCCCAATGAATTGAAATAAAATCAATGACATGGCCGTACACTAAGCGATCAAATAGATTACCTAATGCGCCACCTAAAATAAGGGTTAGCGCGACCGCCATCCATTTATTCGCGCGCGGTAGCTTATGCAGCCAGCTGATTAACATCACGCTAACGCCTACGGCTATCGCGGTAAAAAACCAACGCTGCCAGCCATCTTCACCGGCAAGAAAGCTAAACGCTGCGCCAGGGTTATAAAGCAGTGTTAAATCAAATACCGGAAAAATCGGCACTGGCTGGCCATAGGTTAAAAAGTTTTCGGCAAGCTGCTTGGTAATCAGGTCGAACGCAATCACGAAGACGGATAACCACAACCAAATCAGGGCGGAGGGTTCCCCAGCCTTTCGTTCTTGATTCATGCTAAATTACTCAATTTTTTTGTTCCGATTGACGTGACTTTTTAATCACGCCAATCATTCACTATTTATCTGTATGCTTATGCAAAGTGACGAACTTCACCTTCACCCGCAATATTCGTTACGCAGCGAGAACATAAAGTCGCATGTTCTGGATGCATACCCACTGTGACATTATGATGCCAGCAACGTTCACACTTCTCAGCCGTTGATGCAGAAAGCGATAAACGTAAACCACTGACGTCTGTTTTTTGTGTACTTGCTTCATCCGCATCGGCTAACGCTTTAACGTCAGCAGTCGAAGTGATCGTCACGAAACGAAGTTCTTCGCCTAATTTTTCTAACAGAGGTTTCAAGGTCTCATCAGCAAACAAAGTCACATCAGCGGCCAAACTAGAGCCTACTTTCTTATCACTACGCGCTTCTTCTAGAATCTTGTTCACCGCGGTTTTAACGGACATGATTTGACGCCAGTAATTATCGTCCAAACTCAAATCATTAACTTGAGGTAGCTCATACCATTCGGCAAGTAGGACGGATTTTTCACGCTCAATAGCATTACCTTCTGCATCAACTGCAACAGGTAGGACATCCCAGATTTCTTCAGCCGTGAAACTTAATACCGGAGCAATCCAACGCACCATCGCTTCCGCAATATGATACAAGGCCGTTTGCGCACTACGACGCGCAAGACCATCGGCCTTACAGGTGTACTGGCGATCTTTAATGATGTCTAAGTAGAAGGAACCCAACTCGCCAACACTGAAGTTCATCAACAACTTGGTCAAACCGCTGAAGTTATAATCGTTATAAAGCGCCTTCACTTGCTTATCCATATTGCTTGCATGATTTAAAATCCAAGCATCCAATGGCAACATATCCTCTACTGCGACCAAATCCGTTTTTGGATTAAAGCCTGCAATGTTAGCCAACAAGAAGCGGCAAGTATTACGAATACGACGATACGCATCGGCGTTACGTTTTAGAATTTCATCAGATACCGTCATTTCAGTGCTGTAGTCAGTATCAGCTACCCACCAGCGTAAAATATCAGCGCCCAGCTTATTCATCACATCGATTGGCGATACGGTATTACCGATCGATTTCGACATTTTGCGACCCTGTGCATCCACAGTGAAACCGTGCGTTAACGCAGTTTTATAAGGCGCTTGGCCTTTGGCAGCAACCGAGGTCAACAATGAAGACTGGAACCAACCGCGGTGTTGATCTGAACCTTCAAGATACAAATCAGCAGGTGAGCGTAAGCCATCACGCTCATCAAGAACGGCCGCATGCGTTACACCAGAATCGAACCATACGTCTAAAGTATCGGTAACTTTCACATAGTTTTCAGCGTCTTCTGCGCTGAGTAAATCAGTGGTTTCTAATTCGAACCACGCATCAATACCCTTTTCTTCAACCTTAATCGCCACTCTCTCGATTAAAGCTTTGCTATCTGGGTGCAGCTCAGAAGTTTCTTTATGAACGAATAAAGCAATGGGAACACCCCAAGTACGCTGACGAGAAATACACCAATCAGGGCGACCATTCATCATGCCTTCGATGCGAGCTTTACCCCAACTTGGGCGCCATTCAATATCATTTTCAACCGCATCCATTGCTTGAGTTAATAAAGATTTTTCTGCTTTATCAGACTCCATTGCGATAAACCACTGTGGCGTCGCCCGGAAAATAATCGGCGTTTTATGACGCCAGCAATGCGGGTAGCTGTGCTCGATTTTTAATTTCTTAATCAAGGCACCCTTCTCTCCAAGAATGCCTAATACGCGGAAGTTTCCTTTGTCCGCGACCGACAACCCAGAAAGTTCTAAACTTTCTAAAACAGGATTGTTGATGAAAGTACCTTCAGCACTAACCAACATGGCATTAGCTTTTACGCCGTACTGATTAGAAACCACGTAATCGTCGGCACCGTGCATTGGCGCAGTGTGAACGGAACCTGTACCGGCATCAGCGGTAACGTGCTCACCGGTAATTACAGGGACTGTTTTAGCCTGTTCATTCACGGTCATGAACGGATGAATAACCGAGAACGGTGCAACATCTTGCTCTGGTATTTGACCAAACGCAGAACCTTTAGCGTTTGCGATGACATTGAAATCTGTGATGCCATAACGGCCCATAGCATCTTCAACAAGAGCTGTTGCTAATACTAAAATTTCATCCTGTTCTGTTAAGTGAACTAAGGAGTATTCTAATTCAGGGTGAACAGACACCGCTTCGTTTGCAGGCAAAGTCCATGGGGTTGTTGTCCAGATAACGATGTTTGCTGTCTTGCTAGCAAAAGAAGCATCTGCACCAAACGCGGTTAACAAAGCAGCGGTATCTGTAAACGCAAATTTCACATCGATAGAGATCGATTTTTTATCTTGGTATTCAACTTCTGCTTCCGCTAATGCAGAACCACAATCCATACACCAGTTAACCGGTTTGAAGCCTTTTTGTAGGTGGCCGTTATCGGCAATTTTACCCAGAGTACGAATGATGTTGGCTTCAAATTTGAAGTCCATGGTTAGGTAAGGGTTTTCCCAATCACCTAATACCATCAAACGTTTAAAACCTTCACGCTGGCCGTTAACTTGCTCAGCCGCGTACTCACGACAATGCTGACGGAACTGCGCTGGGGTAACTTTATCACCGGCCTTGCCAACTTTTTCTTCAACTTTTAATTCAATCGGTAAACCGTGGCAGTCCCAACCAGGAACGTAAGGCGCATCGAAGCCAGCCATGGTTTTAGACTTGATGATGATGTCTTTTAAAACCTTGTTTACCGCGTGACCAATGTGAATATCACCGTTCGCGTAAGGAGGGCCATCGTGCAAAATAAACTGTTCACGACCAGAGCGGGCATTACGAATTTGCTTATACAAACCCATATCTTGCCATTGAGCCAATAATTCAGGCTCGCGCTGCGCCAAATTTCCACGCATTGGGAAATCGGTTTCTGGCAAGTTTAATGTCGCCTTATATTGGCTCTCTACTTTTCCCGCTTGGTCTTTTTTGGTCATTTTTCTTCCAACTATAATCTGCCGTTAGGCTCTTATGTTTTTAAAATTTAATTCTATTTATTTACTGCTGTTTGAGGAAAAGAATTCTCGAGCAACACTCATATCATTTCCAATGGCGACTTTTAGTTCATCCAGCCCATTAAACTTTTTCTCTTCGCGAATCTTTTGACAAAACTCAATACTCAAACGTTTGCCATAAATGTTTCCACCCTCTCCTAAACTAGGAAAGTCAAAAATATGCACTTCGAGCGACGGCTCAGGAATCCCAGCAACCGTAGGTTTAACCCCAATATTGGCGACACCTTGCCACACTCTTGGCAGGCCTGAAGCATCACGTACTTCTCTTTCGTGACAGTCAGCGACTTCAATCTCAATCGCTTTCACCGCATAAACACCGGTCATCGGCAATTTATTACGCTGCAAAATGACATTCGCGGTAGGCACACCAATTGTACGCCCCAGCTGGCGGCCATATCCAATACGACCACTCATTCGGTAAGGGCGACCTAACAATTTACCTGCACTAACCAGGTCATTAGCGACTAGGCATTTGCGCACTCGAGTACTGCTGACACGCTGGCCTTCGAACTCGAAGGTCTTAGTATCTTCGACGCTAAAGCCACCTTTTTCACCAGCGTACTGCAACAACTGATAATCACCGGTACGATCACAGCCAAAGCGAAAATCATCACCCACGATCAAATGACGGATCTTTAAGCCATCCAGCAAAATTGTCTGAATAAACTGATCAGCGCTCATCGAGCGAAGTTTCTGATTGAACGGCAAACACAAAACGTAATCGACACCAAAACTGGCGAGGTCTTGTAGCTTCTCGCTCATATTTGCAAGACGCGCAGGTGCTTGATCCGGCGCAAAAAACTCACGCGGCTGAGGTTCAAACATCATAACCACCGTTGGCAGTTGATGCTCTTCACCCTGTTTCTTCAGCTGCTGAAGAATTGTTTGATGTCCTAAATGAACACCATCAAAGTTGCCGATAGTAGCAACGCAGCCAGAAAAGTCGGATGGAATGTTGTATAACCCACGAATAAGGCGCATACCGCCGATAAACCCCGCCTAAAATAACTGCGGGATTATAGCGACTTGACCAGCAAGTGAACAGGTCTTTTGAGAGCATCCTAGGCTAGAATTTTGTTTTGGCGATGAAAGCTTTGTAAGCGATTAACCACTGAAGCACCGAGCGCTCTATGGATAACCCCAAAAGCGCCCCCTAAAAGCGGGCCCCTTTCAAGTGCCGAGGTCTAAGCCCAAATGCCACCAAGGTAACAAAATAAACCGCCACACCCGCACCCACAATCGCCGACATCCAGCCAATACGCTGCCAAGTTCCCCACTCTAGCCATTGCTGAGCATCTCCCATCATAAAATACATCACCGCAAACAACGCTGCGTTAGCGATTAGTACCTTAATAGCAAAAGCCAACCAGCCTGGTTGCGCCTTGTAATGCCCAGTCGCTTTTAACCCGCGATACAGCATGTAGGCATTAAAGAACGCCGATAACGACGTTGCCAGTGCAAGACCCGCATGTTGGAACGGGCCCACTAAGGCTAAGTTCAAAACCATATTAACCACCATGGCCTGAATACCAATTTTCACAGGGGTTTTAGTATCTTGGCGGGCGTAATAACCAGGAGCAAGCACCTTAATCAGCATAAAGGCGAACAAACCAATGCCATACGCCTGTAAGCTAAGCGTCATCTTACCGATATCATACGGTGTGATTTCGCCATGGAAGAAGATCGTCGCCATTAACGGCGTTGCCAAAACGACTAAAGCCAACGCAGCAGGTAAGGCTAATAAAAAAATCATCCGCGTCGCCCAATCGAGGGTTTGCGCGAAATGCGCTGAATTATCTTCCGCATGCTTCTTCGATAACGCTGGCAAAATCACTACGCCAATCGCAATGGCAAAAATACCCAGCGGTAAGTTGTTCAAGCGATCAGAATAATACAGCCAACTGACACTGCCTGGTTCTAAGAAAGAGGCTAACAAGGTATCTAATAATAAATTAATTTGGCTAACAGAAACCCCAAATAACGCAGGCCCCATCAAGCGCAGAATCCGCCCAACACCTTCTTGCTTTGGTTGATACGTCGGGCGTACCAATAAGCCCAAGCGCGCAATAAACGGTAACTGAAATAGAAACTGCAAAGCCCCCGCCATAAACACACCCCAAGCCAAGGCGTACAATGGCTCGATAAACCAACTGGTCATCACCAGGGTCGAAAATATCAAACACACATTAAGCAGCACAGGGGTAAACGCCGGTATCGCAAAGCGACCATACGCATTCAAAATACTGCCGGCAAACGCGGTAAGGGAGATAAAGAGCAAATAAGGGAAGGTAATTCGAAGCAGGTCTCCCGTTAAGGCAAACTTAGCTTCATCACCGCTAAAGCCTGGCGCAAACACATACGGTAACCAAGGCGCTAATAACAATGCCAGCATGGTGACCAAAAAGAGAACAAGACCAAGTACCCCAGAAACACTGGCGATCAGCAATTTAACTTCCGCAACACTGCGCTGCGACTTGTATTCAGACAGCACCGGAACAAAGGCAACCGAAAACGCGCCTTCGGCAAATAATCGACGCAAAAAATTGGGGATTTTGAACGCCACAAAAAAGGCATCCGCTCGGGCGCCAAAATACTGCGCGACCACCACGTCTCGAACAAGCCCTAAAACACGACTCAACAAGGTCATGATGCTGACAATGCTTGAAGACCTTGCTAATGAAGTCTTCTTTTCTGACTGAGGGGCTGTGTTCGGTTGAGAATCAGACATGGAGCTTCCGTGCTGGAATATAGGGTACGTTCAAAAGGTTGAGTACGATTAAGGCCTGCTTTGCTTAACCGCCCTCTGTATACAAGTGCGCTATTTAATACTATTTGTCGTCAGCGGCGCGCTTAACTCGAATCGTTTGGCCCGCAATTTCTGTCGCGTTTAACGATTTCATCGCAGCCTTACCATTACCAGGCCCAGGCATTACCACAAAACCGAAGCCTTTAGATCCGCCAGTTTGCGCATCCATTACCAAGGTGCATTCTGTCACTTCACCAAATGGAGCAAATAATGCTTCTAACTCTTGTTCAGTCAAAGTACGAGCAAGATTGCGGATTAATAATTTCATAGGGCGACCTAATTTTATGAGTACGACGAAAAGCTTGGTAAAGCTTCAATTTATATGCGCCATCTTACCAGAGAATGCAATAACTGCTTAGCCGAAAATCCAACTCATTAACTGATCAAAAAAAGTACAATTTAAGTGCGGTATAGAAATATCTGCACAGGGATAGGATAAAAGTTAACAGAACAAAGTTATGCCATTAGTTATGCCCGTAGTTATCCACAGGATCTGTGGATAGAATAATGATAACTGACGTCATCATCTCTAAATAGCGCTTATTTTTTCTAAAAACAAGTCTTGTAATGCATAAAGATAGAAAATAATTATGGCTTTACGGAGCCTAAATATTTCTCCGAAAAAATACTCTAAACCATTGACTTTACTGGCTTTAAGCCAATTCAAACAATTGTTCGAAAAAGCAACAATCTGAGACAATAGTTGATTCTATAAGGGCTGCAGGAGGTTATAAATATTTTATACCCATAGTTATACACAGATACTGTTGGTAAGTTGTTTTTTTATCAGAAATATTATCTATGTGGATTAATACAACAGGATAAAACGCGGGATATGGAGGCTTTATTTAAAGTATCATTAAAAATTTGGCTTAAAATCAAAGCAAATAGGCAATATAAGTCAGCTTAATAAAAGCCTGTCTCATATCACCTCGAACGCAAAGAATATTAATTACAACAGTACTTTCATCGCGTCTATCACAGGCGGGTTCTTAATAGCCAAACCTTCAATAGCCGGTTTATGAAATCTACGCTTATGTTCAGCAAAAATACCACGGCCTTTACTGAATGTTTTGGCATACGCTAAAGCACCTTCTAACAAAGCATCAGCGCCTTCAAACGTTTGCTCAACTACTTTGTCTTCTTTTAATTCGTCACCCGATAGTCGACGACCCGAAAGCAGCATTTCATTAAAGCGATATTGTGGGATCACTTTTAGAATGACATCCAATAAACCTGGAATAAATGGAATACTCATATCCACTTCTGGGAAACAGAAAAAACCACGATCGCTGCGCATAAAACGGAAATCGCACGCACACGCAAGTACGCTGCCATTGCCAAAGGTATGGCCATTAATCGCAGCAATCACTGGCATTGGGAATTCCATAATCGCGGTATAGATCGCATCCATATTATGCAAAAATTCTTTTACATCATCATGATTACCATTTTGAATATTACCCATCATCCAAGGCACATCAATGCCTTGGCTCCAGCTTTTTTCATCGCTGGAAGCTAGGATCAATGCTTTGTTGCCTTTATCTTCTTCAACTTGTTTAAGCAGCGCTAAAAGCTGCTTAGAAAAATCTAGGTTGTGGGCATTTTTGCCATTATCCATGGAGATAATCGCAACCTTGCCGTCATTACGTAAACTCATAAAAGACATTTTAAATTCTCTTTTTATGTTTAGTTATTCTTCAGACAATCCAGCCAATGGCGGTACAGAGCCACGAACATAGGCGTCTGCATCTTGTACAAATAAGTCTGGCATCAAGTCTGTCTTATCGCTTTCTGGATTCGCACGATACTGTTCAAAATTTTCTACGCCTTGAGTACGCAAGAAATCTTCGTCAATTAATAATTGACCTGTAATCTCGCGATTTTCTGTTTTCAATAATGCGAACGCTGCGTCTGCCATAATTTTAGGGCCGCGTGCACGGTCGAATGATTGCTTACCGCCAAATGAGGTTGCAGCAGTATGGATAACAGTACGTGGCCACAGTGCGTTTACGGCGATGCCATAGCGCTTAAACTCGTCTGACATGCCCATGGTAAGCATCGACATGCCATACTTAGTTAATGTGTACGGCGAGTGATTGCGCATCCAGCGGCGATCAAGATCTAGCGGTGGTGAGAAGCTTAGGATGTGGCCGTTTTCTGATTTTTTCAAATACGGTAAGGCTTTTTGGCTGAGTAGGAATACTGCACGGAAGTTAACTTGCATCATCAGATCAAGTTTTTTCAAGGGTGTGGATTCAACACCGGCTAAAGCAATCGCACCTGCGTTATTGATGATGGCGTCGATGCCACCAAATTTTTCTACGGTAACTTTAATTAAATTGTCGATGTCTTCTTCGCTACGCACATCCACTTTAACGGCTAGGCCTTGACCACCCGCTTCTTCGACTTCTTTTACGACCGAATGAATCGTGCCTTCCAGTTTTGGGTGTGGCTCATCTGACTTAGCAGCAATAACAATGTTTGCGCCTTCAGCGGCACACGTTAATGCAACTTCACGACCGATACCTCGGCTTGCACCTGTGATAATAATGGTTTTATTTTTCAATGAGCTCATCATAAATTCCTTATTCTAAAATCGGGTTACGATATTTTATTCAGCTGCTGCAGCTGTAATTTGAATCAATTTCTGGCGACCTTTAACTTGATCACCTGCTTGCACTAATACTTCGCTAATCGTGCCAGCGACGCCAGCTTTTAATGGATGCTCCATCTTCATGGCTTCTAATACCGCAAGGGTTTGCCCTACTTCAACCACATCACCGACTTTCACCATGACATCAACCATGCCACCATCCATCGAGGCCAATACCTGATCCGAGCCACCTTTGTTTTTCTTAGCCGACTGCAAGCTGATATCAGTAAAGGTTAAGTTGCCATAAGACGCCGCTAGATGAACTTGCTCACACCCTAATGCTTCACTTTGGCCATTCAGATTACTATTAGTACGGTTATAAACAACGGTACGAACGACATCATCAAATACATACGTCAGAGTGTTTTCTGACTGTTCGATGATTTCAAGCGCTGCCTGTTTCTTGCTATCAGTCGCCTTATTTTCAGACGCCTTGCCTTCACCCTCACTCGCATCAAAATATGAAATTTCAATACGGTTATTAATTGCCGATAATTCAAGTTCGAAGGTTTCATCTTCACAAGATAATTTTAATACTCGGCTGCCGACGTTATTATTTTGCCAGCCTGTGCCTGAATTTTTATTACCGCGTTGATTACTATCTTTTGCAACTGCAAAAAGCGCCGCTGCTAAAGCCACTTCTTTTGCTTGGGCTTTTAACGGTTTTAAACTGGCATCATCATTAAAATCTTCACCAATGAATGCCGTGGTTGCTTCACCATCGATGAATGTCTTATTACCTAAAATAGCCGCTAAAAAAGCACGGTTATCTTTAATGCCTAATAAATGGCTATCTTCTACCGCACGCACTAAACGACGACGGGCTTCTTCACGGTTTTCACCATACGCAATAATCTTAGCCAACATCGGATCATAAAAAGAACTAACGCTTTGGCCCTCATTAATTCCAGATTTGATACCTGATTTAATACCTGAGTCGATTCGAATGCCATCACCCGAAGCAGGGTGCCAAAAATTAATTAACCCCGTTTGTGGAATAAAGTTAGCACCGGGATCTTCGGCGTATAAGCGCACTTCCATTGCGTGACCTGTTAGTGTCACATCTTCTTGACTGATGGAAAGTTTATCCCCCGCAGCAACACGTAATTGCATGGCGACTAAATCTAAGCCGGTAATCAATTCTGTTACCGGATGCTCAACCTGTAAGCGTGTATTCATTTCTAAGAAGTAGAAGTTACCTTCGCTATCGGCTAAAAATTCGACCGTGCCCGCGCCAACGTAATTACAGGCCTTTGCTGCATTAACCGCAGCTTCACCCATGGCTTGTCGCATTTCTGGACTCACAAATGGAGACGGTGCTTCTTCAACCACTTTTTGATGACGACGCTGCACAGAACAATCACGCTCGCCTAGATAAACCGTATTACCATACGAGTCGGCAAATACTTGAATTTCAATATGGCGTGGCTGAAGAACGGCTTTTTCAATAATTAACTCGCCACTGCCAAATGCATTTAGGGCTTCAGAACGGGCCGATTTAATCAGTTCGTCTAAATCTTTTGCATCGGTCACTAAACGCATACCACGACCGCCACCACCGGCGCTCGCTTTTAGCATGACGGGCATACCGATTTCGATGGCCGCTTTTTTCAAAACTTCTTCGTCTTGATCTGCACCTTCGTACCCTGGAATACAAGGAACGCCCGCTGCGATCATGGCGATTTTTGATTGGCGTTTGCTGCCCATTAAATCGATGGCATCAGGGCGTGGGCCAATGAAGGTGATTCCTGCATCAACGCAGTCTTTAGCGAACGCTGAGTTTTCAGATAAAAAGCCGTAACCTGGGTGGATGGCATCAGCGCCTGTTTTTTTAGCAGCGGCAATTATTTTGTCGGCCACTAAATAGCTTTCGCCAACCGGAGCGCCACCAATGCAAATGGCTTCGTCGGCAATCGCGACATGCGGTGCGTTAGCATCGGCTTCAGAAAAAACTGCGACTGTGCGATAACCCAAAGAGTGTGCTGAGCGTATAACACGAACGGCAATTTCACCGCGGTTAGCAACTAATACTTTTTGAAAACTCATTGATCTGTTTCCTTTTCTTTATTACTCGTGGACACATCCGCCCAAGCCGGTAATCGTTTTTGCATAAAGGCAGCGCCACCTTCACGACCTTCACCCATAACGGCGTCAGCGAAATCTTCGGCTGCTTGATCTAGCAAAGATTCTAGGTCTTGCTTATCGACGCTGTGAATTAACGCTTTGGTTGTTTTTGATGCTTGTGGTGCACATTTAATCGCAAGTTTTACGGCTTTATTTACTGCGTCTTCAAGCTGTTCATTGTCTTCTACAACTTGATGAATCAAACCTAGGTTCATTGCTTCTTGTGCTTTAATGCGATTACCAAACAAGGCCATTCTGCGAGTTTGGGTTAAGCCAATTCGCTTCACTACAAATGGAGCGATTTGCGCAGGAATTATTCCCAATGAGGTTTCAGGTAAACCAAATTGTGTTTTCTCAACAGCGATGGCTAAATCTGAAACACAAGCCAAACCAAAACCACCGCCGAGTACTGCACCTTCTAAAGCGCAGATAACCGCTGCAGGTAAATGATCGGCTTTGGTGATCATGTGGCCAAAGGCGCGATTCAATTCAACAAGGGCTTTTTTATCAGCGCCTGCAGATTGCATATCTTTTATATCGCCACCGGCGCAAAAGTTGCCATTACCACCGCTAATAATTAAGACGCGGTAGTGTTCGTTTTCAACTTTTTCCATCACGGCCATTAATTCATTCACCATTTTTAGGTTCATGGCATTGGCAAGTTTTGGTCGGTTTAGCATCACACGCAATACAGGTTTTTGGTCTTGTATTACTAACGTCTCAAAGTGCTGCGTTTCCAAGTCCAGTGTCTCAAATTCTTGTTGGCTCATATCAAAATCTCTATTAGCTATTATGCCCGTCAATGTGCTTGCGCTCGGCATGAAGTTCATCCTTGTACGGCACGCTGTGAATACGTCGCTTCGCTCTCCCTGTAAGCTCTGCTATAACATCCATGTTATAGAAGGCCTACAACGATAAACTCCAGACCTCACCGCACATTAACTACACTTTAGTTAAATTATTTTCGCAAGCTTTACTGCATGCGCGATTCAACAGTGACAATATTTACGCTCTAATTACTTACGTTTCTTCGGCAAAATATCCATGTACTTGCAGATAATTCCGATCATGATTTCATCAGCACCGCCGCCGATTGAAGCTAAGCGGTTGTCGCGATAGAAACGTGAAACAACGTTATCCCACATAAAGCCCATACCGCCCCAATACTGTAAGCAGCTGTCGGCAACTTCACGTACAAGACGACCCGATTTTAATTTAGCCATGGAAGCTAAGCGCGTCATATCTTGTTTGTTTAAGTAACCTTCACACGCTTGGTAAACCATGCAGCGTAGTGCTTCTACTTCTGTTTGCAGTTCAGCCATACGGAAGTGAATAACTTGGTTATTAATTAATGGTTGGCCGAAGGTTTCACGCTCACGACAATATTCAATCGTGCTATCAATACAAATTTCCATCGACTTCAAAGACATTGCAGCAACGTACATACGCTCTTCTTGGAACTGCATCATCTGCATCATGAAACCAGCGCCTTCGCTACCGATTAAGTTTTTCTGCGGTACGCGCACGTTGTCGAAAAATATTTGTGCGGTATCAGATGAACGCATGCCTAGCTTGTCTAGTTTTTCAGAGAAGCTAATGCCTTCTAAATCCATTGGCACGACGATCAATGATTTATTCTTATGCGCTTTATCGTCAGAGGTATTGGCGAGTAAGCAAATAAAGTCGGCTTGCGTGGAGTTGGTGATCCACATTTTTGTACCGTTAATGATGTAATCATCGCCGTCTTTTACTGCGGTGGTTTTGATCGCCGCAACGTCAGAACCCGCACCTGGCTCACTCACACCAATACACGCAACCATGTCACCAGCAACTGCTGGCGCCAGGAAGGTTTCTTTGATGTAGTCACTACCAAAACGCGCTAATGCAGGCGTAGCCATACACGTCTGCACACCAATCGCCATAGGAACACCACCACACACGATGCCACCAAATTCTTCAGCCGCCGCCATTTCGTATGAGAAGTCTAACCCCATACCACCAGCAGATTCAGGCTTAGAAATACCTAGCAGGCCTAGATCGCCCATTTTTTTGAACAATTCTTTTGCCGGAAAAATACCGTCTTTTTCCCACTGCTCTACATTTGGATTAATTTCATTTTCAACAAAGCTACGAACAGTTCTTTGTAATTCTTTATGTTCTTGAGTCAGGATCATTTTATTATTCCTATTCTTTTAATTTTATAATTTCGTGGTGTTGTTTTAATTCTACAACGCCGTAATTCAAAATATGGGCTTACTCAGCATGAGGTAGCTCGCTCTTCGCCACGCCGTGAATACGCCGCTTCGCTCTCCCTGTAGGCTCTCTACAGCTCCCTGCTGTAGAAGGGCTTCAAACGCCCCACCTCATACATCGCCTCTAATACTTTCTATTATTCAAAGCTTTCAATAATCTAAATCTGACGGCTTTAGGTTTTTTAGCAATAACGAACTCAATTTAAAATTTTATTGCTGTCAGCTTTCGCGTATCGGTATTGGGTGTGTCGTTTAAGGCCGTTAGAACACATGGATGTGTTCTCCGAGCCCCCATGGATGGGTTCACGGCGTGCCGCCTAACGACATACCCAATATCGATAGCAAGCGAAAGCGGTTAATAAACCAAAACCGTCTCATGCTTATATCTCGTCGATTTCAGAAAAGATTAAAAACGACTCACACCAAAGCTATTGCCTTGAAGCGTACGATGCTTCTCTTCATCACACATGTCTAATAGCATGATCATTAACTTACGCGTATCGCGTGGATCAATTAAACCATCATCCCAAATGCGCGCCGTACCAAATAAAGCCGTTGAACCCGCTTCTAATTTCGCCGCCGTCATTTGCTCAATCTGATCCAGCATTTTCTCATCAGGCTCTTGGCCCATTTTCAACTGCTTCTCTTCCGTCACAATGCGTAAAACCTTACCCGCTTGTGCGCCACCCATCACCGCCGTTTTACTGTTTGGCCAAGCAAAAATAAATCGAGGATCTAAACCACGACCACACATCGCATAGTTACCCGCACCGTAAGAACCACCAATCACAATCGAAATCTTAGGCACTCGCGCATTGGCAACCGCTTGCAACATTTTAGAACCGTGCTTAATAATGCCGCTCTTTTCAGAATCAGTACCGACCATAAAGCCCGTCGTATTGTGCAAGAACAAAAGTGATACTTGGTTTTGATCACACAGCTGAATAAACTGCGCCGCTTTGTTTGCACCCTTCGCCGTGATCGGACCATTATTACCAATGATGCCCACCGCATGACCTGCAATCTTGATGAAACCGCACACCGTTTGGATATCAAAGTCTGGTTTGAAATCTTGAAAATTACTGCCATCGGCAATGCGCGCAACCACTTCGCGAACATCGTAAGGCTTCTTAGAATCGCACGGCACAACACCTAACAATTCATCGGCACTATAAAGTGGTTCGTCATAAGTTTTTTCTGCTCTGGTTAAAGAGCTAGGCACAACCTGTTCATTCCACGGCAGACCCGCCATCACTTCACGGGCAATGCGTACACCATCGGCATCATCTTCGGCTAAATAATCAGCCGTACCCGCGTCATACGCATGTAACTCAGCGCCACCTAACTCTTCATCCGTCGCAATTTCACCGGTTGCCGCTTTCAATAACGGCGGCCCCGCTAAAAACATTTTTGTTTTATTTCGAACCGCAATAATAAAATCAGAAAGACCCGGCTGATAAGCACCACCCGCAGTCGCGTTACCGTGCACAACGGTAATTTGTGGAATACCTGCGGCCGATAAACGCGCTTGATTGGCAAATGCTTGCGCGCCAGGAACAAAAACATCCGTTGCATACTGTAAGTTTGCACCACCGGATTCTGCCAAGGTAATGATTGGCAATTTATTCGCACGAGCAATTTCTTGAATGCGTAAGGTTTTATCCAAACCCGCAGGGGAAATTGTGCCGCCTTTAATTGCGCTATTGTTCACCTGAATCATGCATCGTGCGCCCGCGACATAACCGATGCCAGCAATAATACCGCCACCCGCTCCACTGCCGTCTTTATCGTCGTGCATCTTCAAACCAGCAAGCGAGCATAATTCTAAAAAGTTAGAACCGCCGTCTAATAACAGATTTAAACGCTCACGGGGTAATAGCTTTCCACGCTTACGAAATTTTTCTTTAGCTTGTTCCGCTTTTTCTAAAACCTTAGTTTCTACCGCGCGAAACTCATCAATCGCTACCTGCATGGCGGCACAATTGTTAGCAAACTCTTCGCTATGGGTTGCAATTTCTGAAGTTAAAATAGCCATTACGCTGCCCCATTCCCATGGTTATTACTTTTATTATTTGAATTCGCAGATTCTATTAATACTCGATAATCTTCTTCGGCTTGTTTCGCCATTCCAGCAGGAATCGCAATCGGCATATCCAATAACTGTTGTGCCATCGCTTTACCTTGCGGATCAATGCGTAAACTTGCGATACCACCACCACCGAGTGCTTGTTCTAACATCAAATTGAAAGCACCCAAGCCTGGTAACGAATATAATTTCACATCACTCTTTTCACTCATGATGTGCGATAAATATTCACGAATTTTTTCTGGCTGCAGCGCATTTTGAATGTACGGTAAGTACGCAGGATCGCGGGCTAAAATACCCACATTACAATGGTCACCTTTATCACCACTGCGCGCCATGGCAAGGTTAATCAAACATGTAGTGGCATTACTGTTTTTTAATTCATTAACAGCATCTGCTTGAACCAAGGCCTTGGAAGCAGTGGCAAAACTGTCTAACGAATCTCCTTCAGCAATTGCAACGGCGCTTGTGTTGTCATCTATATTAAACGACACAGCAATTTGATCTTTAGGCCATAAAAAAGAGAACAAACGAATCATTGGACTAGGCTTTGGACGACCGCCGACCAACCCTGTCAAACCTGGAGCCATGGCCGTGGCTGCTTGAGCAATCTCACGGGCAAAAATACCCAAAGCTTTTTTATCTTGATGATGAGCGGCAATTTTAACCACCACTTCGCGATTATCTAAGGCACGCGAATGCGCACCGTAAGTTGTTTCACTGCCTAAGATTTCAATATCCGTCGCGGTAAAATTTTCTAAGCCCATGGCGTTAAAAATAAAACTTACACGCTCAATAATACTTTCGGCAACACGCTGACCTTTGCTCTACCGCCTGACGACCACCAATCATGAACGACGCGTTACAACGATAACCATCCATGTAAGTCGCACTGACTTTATAATGATCCGAAGGCGCTCGGCCTTTTGCGCCCGATACTAGAATATGCTCGTCATCCAACTGTTCTAATTGAACTTGAGTGAAATCGCAGGTCACATCCGGTAATAAATATTGCGAAGGATCGCCAATTTCATACAGCACTTGCTCGCCAACGGTGCCCACCGAAATCAAACCGCCTGTACCTTCTGGCTTACTAACAATAAACGAACCATCGGCAACGCATTCAACAATCGGAAATCCCATGTTGCCGTAACCTGCTTCTACCAACTGCCAATCGGTAAAATTACCACCGGTGCATTGCGCGCCACACTCAATCACGTGACCTGCCAAAGAACCTTGAGCAAGCTGATCATAATCGGTTTCAGACCAATCAAATTCGTGCATCAATGGCCCAAGCACCACCGCACTATCGACCACACGGCCGGTAATCACGATATCCGCACCCGCATTCAACGCATCGCGTACCGCGCTTGCGCCTAAATAACTGTTTACGCTCAAACACTGATCGGGGAATTGCTCCCCAGAAAACATTTCTACTACGCCCGCTGTAGCAAACTCTTGCTGGCGCTCAACTAAATTATCACCTTCTACTGCCGCAACTTTTAAATCGATACCGGCCTTATCAATCGCTGCCTGCAACGCCGCCACACAGCCCCGCACATTGACGCCACCGGCGTTACTCACAACCCTAATGCCTTGCTCAGCAATTGGCTTAAGCAAGCGCTCTAGAGTCATCACGAAGTCTGGTGCAAAACCCGCTTCTGGATTTTTCATGCGTGCACCCGCCATAATCGACATGGTCACTTCGGCCAGATAATCAAACACCAAATAATCCAATTGGCCTTTGTGAACCAATTGCTGCGCCGCCATCGAGGTATCACCCCAAAATGCCGAGGCACAACCAATACGTATTTTCTTTTCAGCCATGTTTTCAACCATCTGCCTAGTCGCTTCTTTAATCATTTAGAGACCTTCAATACACAGGTGTAATTTCAATAGCGAAAGAATACCAAGCAAGCGCTTGGTTTGTAAAGTATTCACTTCAGTGATATCTATATAAAAAAGCAAACATCTTTATAATAGCCAGCTAATATCATTCAGCTCTCACGAGGCTCTTTTAATTTATGCCAAAGCAAAAAAAGCAACTCTCTGCTGACCACCAAGTCTTAGTCGATCAAGGAGTAGTCAATGCGCCCGATAGTGCCAAGGGCCGATTACTACAGGCAGCAGCAACCTTATTTAAAGAGAAAGGCTATGAGCGCACCACCGTTAGAGACTTAGGCAAAGCGGTTGGCATTCAATCGGGCAGCTTGTTTCATCATTACCCGAACAAAGAAGCCATCCTTCGAGCGGTTATGGAAGAAGCCATTATTCTTAATACCGAATTAATGAAAGCTTCACTGGCACAAGCGAATAAGCCCGAAGATAAAATATTAGCGCTCATTCGCTGTGAACTAGAATCCGTTTTGGGTGAAACCGGAGCCGCCATGACGGTATTGGTTTACGAGTGGCGCTCGCTTAAGGAAGAAAGTCAGCTTGAAATACTCAAGCTTCGAGAGATTTATGAAAACTTATGGATCAGCACACTAGCCGAAGCGAAAGAAGCCGGATCGGTCGTTATTGATCCTGCTGTTTTACGCCGATTATTAACCGGAGCTTTAAGCTGGACCGTCAATTGGTACCGCAAAGAAGGCGATTTAACCGTCGAACAACTTGCGCAAATGGCGCTAAGTCTGGCAATTAAGCCAAATTAACAGAATCACTCAATAAAATATTACAAATAAGCCATTGAATTTACTGGTTTTTTTGTTAACTTAGGCACGAATAAGCAAAGAGCCATGAATATCCTTAATTGCCTGTTGACAATATAGGCGCTACTCAGGATAATTCACGCCCTTATTTTCAAGTTAATAATTCCCAAAGGAGCCGACTATGGCAAATTCCGCTGGATCGAAAAAACGCGCACGCCAGGCTGTAGTACGTCGCTCTCGTAACGTTAGCCTACGTTCTATGGTTCGTACTTACATCAAGAAAGTACAAGCTGCTATCGATGCAAACAACTATGACGATGCACAGGTTGCATTGACTAATGCTATGCCTTACATCGACAAGATGGTTACAAAAAGCATTTTGCATAAGAACAAAGCTGCTCGCGTTAAGAGCCGTTTGAATGCTGCAGTTCTAGCTATCAAAGCTTAATTGTAAAGCATACCTTAAGATCTAGCTCTCTCAGCGGAGGAAGCTTAGGACTTAAACAAAAAAACCAGCTTCGGCTGGTTTTTTTGTGCCTGTAATTTAATCTACAAACCTGTTTGCTCTGGTATTACCTGCTCATCCGTAATTTTAATATTAATATCAGGCATCAAACTTCCTTTGTTTAATTCACATTGAACCGTTTTGAAACGACATTTTACGTTCAAAATATCGACTATGGGCCAACCACGCACCCAGACTTACAAACATCAGACCCGAAATTAATTCGATACTGACATGCTCATTAAATATCATAATGGCTGCAACACCTGAAATCACCGGCACGATCGACATCACCGCCCCCATTTCCGAAGGCCCGATTCTTTGCACGGCCTTCACATAAAAAATCATCTGCACAATCGTCGCCATAATTCCCTGATAAAAAGCCTGAAGCCCTATATCACTCCAACTAGCACTGGATAATGCCTTGGGTAAAAATACAAGATAAACAGGTAAATAAAATACACTCGTCAGCAAGGCTAAGCTGACCGTCACCTGCCAAGGAGTAATTTGCCAGCGCTTAATGAGCACAGAAAATATAGCCCAAAAAAATGCGGCAGCCACCAGCCAGCCATCACCTAATAGCGTGGTGGTATTAAATTTAAACCCTCCATCACCAAAGCCCCCACCAGTAAAGACTCCAAGCTCTCCCGCAAAAAGAACCGATACACCCAAGGTGATTACGCCAATGCCTAGCCATTTCTGAATGCCATGAGTTTCTTTATTAATTAAAAATGATAGAACAATAATGAATAACGGCATCATCCCTGGCAGTAAAATAGCTGCATGAGAAGCTGATGCTAACTGAAATCCACTAAATGCGCATAAGGTATAGGCCAAGCCACCAATCAAGCTACAGATGATTAAGCGAGGCGTGAACAAGGGAAAGCGGTACTTGAATAGCCAGAGAGGAAATAAAATACTCGCACAAGTAGTATAACGAATGGCAATCACATCATACGGTAGTAATTCACTAATCCCTCCCATGCGCGAGACCAAAATAAACCCAGCCCAAATTAACGCGGCAGCAAATGCAAAAGCATAACCTTGCTGTTGATTACTCAAACCCTGTGCATTCACGCAGTATCCTTAACGATATTTTAAAATAAGCCTATTTAAGACAACACCATAGACCTATTTTAAACGCATTAAAAATGAATATTTATGAAGTAGAGATTCAGTTTAATTGAACGACTACTTAGCAGGACCAACCGTATAGTGGGCGATACGATTACCCAGTAGCAAAGCAAAAATAAAGAGTAATATATCTTCCTGTCCCGTCATAATATTGAGCAATGCAGGGCCAGGGCATAAACCCACCATCCCCCAACCAATGCCAAATAAAGCAGCACCACCTAAAAGCCGAGCATCTAACTGAGACAGACTTGGACGATGGAAGATCGAGTGAAACAAAGGCTGTTTCATCTTATTTGAGAGCCCATAAGCAATCGAAAATATTACAATTGCAGAAGCCATTACCGCCATCAAAGCCGGTTGCCAATTGCCAAATAGATCCAAGAAGCCGCGAACTTTCTCTGGGTTCGTCATACCCGAAATCAAAAGACCCAATCCAAATATCACTCCGGCTAACAGCGGCGTTATTATCTTCATTAATTTATTCATCACACTACACCCCCGCCATCATGGTGTTCATAATCAGCACTGTAAGAATACCAAACATCATAAACGTACCGGTTGCGACCATAGAGCGGACTGAGAAACGGCCAATACCACACACCCCATGACCCGACGTACAACCGTTACCAATATAGGTTCCCATACCGACTAGAAACCCCGCTACCGCGAGTAGTATTTTATTATCTGTCATCTGCACAACCGGTGCGCCAGCAAAATACACATATAAAGGATAAGCCGATAATAAGCCGATGAAAAAATAGAGACTCCAAGATCGATGGCCTTGGCGCAATAAAAACAGGTTCGCCACAACGCCCGATATACCACCGATACGCCCAACCCCTAACCACAAAATCGCAGCTGCAATACCAATTAAGGCGCCACCTGCCAGTTCGTTCCACATTTCAATATTCCTAAATTCCAATATACCGATAAATAATAACACGCCAGCGAAGTGCCTTCCCTGATTCGCCGATTTAAATCCTATTTCGATAGACTACTGGGACCGGACTCTTGTAAAATTACAAAAAACTCAATATGACGTAAGGATACTCACCAGTGTTAGCAATAAGGATATTACGCAAGCTAGGTCTTTTTACCTGCATCAGCTTAGTGACTCTACTTTTACCCCAGCATAGCTTCGCCGCATTACTCGATGTTCAACAAAAAAATGACATTGTGTATTTTCTATTTGCCGCACCTAACAAGATTGCTCGCTATGACCTCTCTAGCAATCAGTTCATCAACAAAATTAGCCTAGATAATGTACCCAGTGCTTTTCATGTGCATAAGTCAGCCATTTACATTTCCTACGGGACTAAATTATTCAAACATAAGCTAGATGGATTTTCCGCGACCGAAATCTTCCAAGCAGACAGCACAATATTAGATATCGTTGCAATGGGGACGAGTATTTATTTACTCAAAGAGAATAATCGCGCAGAAATAATCAGCGCAAGTAACTTCCTTAGTACTGACAACCGCTACCAGTATCATTATTCTAAACATACCGCCAATATTGCTTCACCATTAAATAAAGCCATTTATACGCTCCCTACTTCAAATCGTCCTTACAAAACACTCATCAGCGATGACGGAAAATTTGGTAGTCAAACCAGCTCTCCGTTTAATCATTCAAGTAATCAATCAGATAAAATTTACCTACACCCTGATGAAAGTAAATTCTATACCGATACAGGCTTAATCTATTCCACTGCCGACCTTTCTTTTAAAGGCAGCGTAAGCGGCAGTGTGACTGACATAAGTTTTTTAGATAAATCCCCCGTGATCATTAGGGGTCAAAAGCTGTATTTACTTACCGAACAAGATACAGATAACACAGAAATCACGCTAGACCATACCCCAAGCCATGTTGCCGCAAAAGGCCAAATAATCACCACATTTGTAACAACCGATAGCATAGTCACTGCCTACCAAACGAATATCGATCAACTTGCTAAACCTTTAACAAGCACTACAGAAGACCCAAATTCCGCAAGCTACCAAGCGGAACTCATCACCACCGATAATAACAACATCGTCTACCTAGTCGATACAGAAAACCCAACAATACA
The DNA here is from genome assembly GCA_963851095.1 of uncultured Gammaproteobacteria bacterium. Taxonomy (GTDB): domain Bacteria; phylum Pseudomonadota; class Gammaproteobacteria; order Pseudomonadales; family Oceanobacteraceae; genus Oleispira. Next base: position 62,985 of record CAWKOX010000015.1, read on the forward strand.
CCGCCGAAAAGTCGCAGAAAGTGAATATGCAAGCAGTTGGGGTTTAGCGAATAGCCCAACCCATATCAGTTACTCCGAATCCCATCAAAGACTCTACCTTGGTTATCGCTCAGGAAAAATAACCTATTTTGATACCAGCCTAGCAACAGGGGCTGTCGAAACCCACCTAATCAGCTTAACCTCAGAAATCATTAGCTTAACCGTTGCTGGAGATTATATATATGCGAATGATTACAAGGATTATAACGATACGACAAGCTATAGCATCAACAAGCTCGGACAGATTTTAGATATTGGCAGCTCAAGCGTGTCACAAAACTATGTATGGAATTCTTTAAATGACACTATATATCGCATAGAACCGCGCTACCTAAAGTGGAGAGCTTTGTCCTCCAGCACCGGGGAAATTGATGACAATAATTACAGCAAACAATTAAGCAGCAATACCACAGATGCCCCCCCCGCTCTCTTAATTAGCCCGAATGGCCAAGTGCTATTAGTCGGCTCAGGAAAAATTATAGGCGCTGAAAATAAAACCCTACTCAATACACTTGATAATGAAATCGAAGATGCCAGCTGGATTAATGACAAGCTAATAACCGTTAAAGAAGGAGGGCAGGCTGTGCAAATCTGGCAAGAGGATTATTTGCTAGAAACAGAGCACTCGCTCTCCAAAACACTAAAAACTCGAGTATTCAACTTACAAGATAAACTTTTAATAGTTAAGCAGTCGGCTACGCGACCCGATATTATTTACTCTGACCTAGCACTACTTTCAGAAGTTGATAGTGATAACGATACCATTAGTGATTTAATCGACAACTGTGTATTGATTAGCAATCCAGATCAGTCCGATTTAGATACCGATGGCAGCGGGGATTTATGTGACAATGATAGTGATGGCGATTTAATACCCAACCAGATAGAAATTACCGCAGGGCTAAATGAATTCAATAAGGATGATGCATTATTAGATTTAGACGGTGACGGCTTTAATAATTTAGTTGAATACTTCTACGCTACCGACATAAATAATAGCGAATCAAAGGCCGCTGCCATTCAAGAAATGAACGAGACTTTTGATAACGCAATACCTCTAGGGTTTTATAGTTCTAACCCTTATAACCCCCTAAGCATATTTAAGGTAAGCAACTCCTCATACCTTACTCTCTCAAAACCTAACAGCGACATTCAATCGCAGAGCCTATTTTACACCGCAGACTTTGAACAAGGGGCTCTGAGCATTAAGTATGGTGCTTTATTTAATAATTCCAATTACAGCGTTACAGTCATCGTTGATGGCAAAACAATAAAGTCTTCGAGCTCTTATTATTATAATAATAACGATCCTATGCTGATTAGCCTTGAAAAAGGGGTCCATACCATTGAATTTAAAGCGACCTTTAATAACAACTCAGGCGCTCAAACAACATCACGTTTTTTCATTGATGAAATTCATTATGGCCCAGATAGTGATGGCGATACGATCATGGATGAGCAAGACAACTGTCCAAATACAGCCAACAGCAATCAATCCGATTACGATAATGATGGTTTAGGCAACGCATGCGATAACGATCCCAATAATAGAGATAAAGATTCAGATGGGTTTGGCGATGATAAAGATAACTGCCCTAATATTTACAATCCAGATCAACTCAATATCGATAATGACTATTATGGCGATGCCTGCGACGATAGTGATGATAGACCCAGTGATCTTGACCAAGATGGTATTCCTGATGAGCAAGACAACTGCATGAATACAGCCAACCCTGATCAAACAGATTTTGATTATGATCAGATCGGTGACACCTGTGATATAGATATCGATAACGATGGCATATTGAATGTCCTTGAAGATCAGTTTGATTTTATGAGCTCGTATGATTCTAATGATGCCTATCTCGATTTTGATAATGACGGGGCTTCAAATCAATACGAAATAAATAATAATCTCTCTCCAGCACAAGAAAACACATTCGCAGAGATTGATTTATTAGACTATTACCCTGTTGGCGACCTAGATTACTTCTATATTTCTGACTATCAATTCATCCGCAACTCAATGAAAAAAACCGACACCCCTGGTCGCTTCATTATTAGCAGTAGCAATGGAGTTGAATTAACGATTGAACGACGAAGCAGTGGAATATACTTAGAATCCTTTACTTCAACCTCTATCTACTCAGACGTAGCCTTTACTTTTGAGAACCATCTGATTCTTCCTAATAGCCTAAAGCCTGGACACACACTCACACTCAATTCAACACAAACGATCGCGGGTTCTAGTGATAGCGTTGAATATGAAAGATTATTTTATTTAAAAGACGTTGGAGAAAGAGTTTGGAGAGGAAAAGTTTATCCCTCCATTACCGTTATTGAAGATGGCGCAGAAAAAGTCTATTTAAAAGGCATTGGGCAGCTAAGGTTAAACTATATGGAACTCGATAGCGTCAACTTTGATTTCATAGAAGCGCCCAATGTTGTCGCACCGAAAAAAAGTAGTGGCGGCGGTTCGCTAGCGCCTTTTGTTTTCTTTATACTTTCAATCATGGCATACGCCACAAGAACAAGAAGAAAATAACCTTATTAATGCAGGCGTATAAGTAAAACATGGCCTGCATCAATCTTTGCAAACCCTTACTTGCTTAGCCTGCATTAATATGAATTAATGCAGGCATCTATCTATCATCACTCAGGTTTCCACAGTGAAAATAAAGCACCTTTTGGCGCTATTAATTATTATCACAAATACGCTCGTCAATAGCGTATGGGCTTCAGTGCATCTTATTGCTAACGAACATAGCACCTTAGAAACCCCACACCTGCACATTGTGACCGACCTAAAAACCTTATTTGACTTTGGCAGTGAGTTGGATGAATCCACGACTGAAATAGAAGAAACTCATTTTCATGTATTAAGTGATCTTACGACGCAATACTCGATAAGCGATACCATCAAAGCGCGCTTAAGTATTAGTAGCTCTATTCCGCACTACCGCACACTGACTTATAGCCCCCCAATTCCTCCCCCGACCGCACACTCATAAATACTTATTATTAATTTTATCTAATAACTTTTTTTTCATAGCCCAAGCTATGAGGGATATTTATGAATAGACATTCAGCCCGTGCCTCTTTAGGCATGCTGGCATTGCTGTGCAGTGCGTCGGTATTTAGCCAGCCCGCACCTAGTCAATCAGTGCCTAACCAACCTGCAAACAGCTTGTCGCTAAAACAAGCATTACAGCTCACCTTACAATACAACCCACAACTCAAAGCGTACCCGTATTATGTGCGCCAGCTAGAGGGTGAGTATAAGCAAGCGGATATCAGTCCAGCACCTCGAGCCGAACTAGAACTTAGCTCAAATGAAGCTACCCTCACCTTAAGCCAAAGCTTTGAACTGGGTAACAAACGCAAAGCCAGAGTGGGTTTTACCCATGCCAAACAGCAGCAACTTCAAACAGAATTTGAAATTGCTAAACTTGATATACTGGCAGAAACCAGCCGCCGTTATTATCAACTGCTTGCGTTAGTTAAACAGAAAAACCTACTCACCATTCGAATAGGACAAGAAAAGCGCGCCCTAAAAATCATTAAGAAAAGAGCAGAAGCGGGCGCAGTAACCGAGGCTGATGTCGCGACAATGACTCTGGGCTTAGCACGCTCTAATAATACATTAGAGCAGCTCGAATTTAGCATTCAGCACCAGAGAACAACATTGAGTACTATGTGGCTCGAACAGGATAAAAAGGGATTCAAAAACTTAAAGGGAAACCTATCAACTCTTCCACAGCTTCCTAGTGACGAAGTATTAACTCGCATTATTGAAGAAGGTATTAACCAGCTACCCGATTACCGTTATCAAGTTGCACTATCTCGCTTAGAAGATAGCCGCGTCTCATTAACACAATCGAATGGCAGCGCTAATATCAACCTTGGTTTAGGTTTACGCCATAACGATACCCGCGATGATCAAAGCTTAGTATTAACCGCATCAATGCCGTTAAATTTTAGCAACCCAAACCGCGGCCGCATAGCCAGCGCCCAAGCTCAGCAAGCATTAGGTTATGAGCAAGTTGAATTAAAGCGTCAGCAGCTCTCCATTGAACTGAACCGCATTCAAATTCAGTTAAAAAAAGAGCTGCAACAAGCAAAGCGTATTAATGACGAGTTATTACCTCTTGCCAGTGAATTGCTCAGCGCCACCCAAAAAGCCTATCGCCAAGGGCAATACAGTGTATTGCAATGGATCGATGCGCAAAACCAAGTATTCAACTTAGAGCAGGACTTAATCAACAGCCAAGTCCGTATTTTTAACCAAGTATTAGAACTGGAACGTATTTTAGGCCAGTCAATCATTAGCGCTAAATAAGGTTTTACAATGAATTTTTTAATCAAAACAATGCCATTTTTTACGATTTTACTGGTAATAGCAGGCACAGGCATCACGAGTAACGCATTAGCCAGCGGCGACGATCAGCATAGTCATGACGAGCACAAAGAAGAACACTCTGATCGCACAGAAATTTCGCCTTACTACATGCAAACCTCTGGCATAAAAACAGCCGTCGCCAGTGTGCAAAATTTAGTTCAAGTCGACACCTTATTTGGTGTGATTACTCCGGTGCAGGATAAAGTCTTTAGTCTGCACGCAACCTTCCCCAGCATGGTCGAAAAAATCTATGTTCAAATTGGCGATACAGTAAAAAAAGGGCAAATGCTTGCGCGCTTAACCAACATCCAAACCCTGCAAAGTTACACACTTAAAAGCCCCTCAAACGGCGAAGTGACATCACGCTCCGTGAATATAGGCAATCGTGTTGATGCCGAAGAAATGCTACAGGTTAGCGATTTATCAAAAGTTTGGGTTAACCTATCGGCTTTCCCTGAAAATGTAGAGCGCTTACAGAAAGGCCAGCGCACAAAGATCTACGATCTACACGATCATGAAAGTGCTCTGGGTGAAGTCAGTTATATTGCCCCGCAAATGAGTGGCGGTCATATCGCACGCGCAAGAGCCGTTATTGATAATAGCGAAGGACACTGGCGCCCGGGTATGCACGTAAAGGCCGATATAGAAACGTCAACACTGACCGTTCCGATTGCCATCAACGTAGATGCGATTCAAACAATGGAAAACAAAAGCGTCGTTTTTAAATATCACGACAATACCTTCATTACTACCCATGTCGAAGTCGGTGAAACCGATGGCCAATGGACCGAAATCCTTTCTGGTTTAAAAGCCGGTGAAGAGTACGTCAGCGAAAATAGTTTTTTAATCAAAGCCGACATTTTAAAAGGTGGGGCGAGCCATGACCATTAATCACCTAATCGCCTTCGCAATCGAAAAACGATGGCTCGTCATGGCCATGACATTATTATTAGCCGCCTTGGGGATTTATAAAACGACTCAACTACCGATTGATGCGGTTCCCGACATCACCAATGTGCAAGTGCAAATTAACAGCTCTGCGCCGGGTTACTCACCCCTAGAAGCAGAACAGCGCATTAGCTATAGCATTGAAAATGCCATGGCTGGCATTCCTAAACTCGATCATACCCGTTCGCTTTCACGCTATGGGCTATCGCAAGTGACGGTGATTTTTGAAGAAGGTACCGACATTTATTGGGCACGCCAGCAAATTAGTGAACGTTTACAAGGTATTCAAGGTGAATTACCCGCAGGCATTGAACCCAATCTTGGCCCTGTTGCCAGTGGTTTAGGTGAGATTTTTACCTATGCAATTCAAGCCGATGAAAATGCACTGACCGATGATGGAAAACCGTACAGCTCAGAAGATTTAAGAACCATTCAAGATTGGATTATTCGCCCGCAATTAGTCAAAGTACCCGGCATTACTGAAATCAATAGCATGGGAGGCTACAGCCGTGAGTTCCAAGTTGCACCGATTCCTGGAAAATTATTTGCCTACAAGGTCACGATTAATGATCTAGTCGAAACACTTAAAAATAATAACCAGAATTCAGGCGCGGGCTACATTGAACGTAACGGCGAGCAATGGCTAATTCGTTCTCCAGGGCAGCTCAGCAACCTTGACGAAATTGCCCAACTGGTCGTCACTCGTCGCGACGATGCACCTGTACGAATCAAAGACTTAGCCGAGGTAAAATACGGCAAAGAACTACGCACAGGTTCGGCAACACTGGCTAGTGAAGAAACCGTACTGGGCACGGCTTTTATGTTGTTAGGTGAAAACAGCCGCACCGTTTCAAAAGCCGTGGCAAAAAAACTGACCGAGATTAATGACTTTTTACCTCCCGGTATCAAAGCCATTCCTTTGTATGATCGCACGACCCTCGTCGATAAAACCATCGACACCGTTCGCACTAATTTATTTGAAGGCGCGGTATTGGTCATCGCGGTACTGTTCGCATTACTGGGAAATATTCGCGCAGCGTTTATCGTAGCGCTCGTGATTCCCTTAAGCATGCTATTTGCTATTACAGGCATGGCGATGAATCGGGTGTCCGGCAACTTAATGAGCTTAGGCGCTATCGACTTCGGCATCATTGTTGATGGTGCAGTGATCGTAGTGGAAAATGCTCTGCGTCGTTTGGGACTCGCTCAGAAAAAGTACGGCCGCTTATTAACACTACAAGAACGTTTGTTAGAAGTGACTGAAAGTACAAAAGAAGTCTTCCGCCCTGCGGTTTTTGGCATGCTGATTATCATGTTGGTGTACTTACCCATTTTTGCCTTAACCGGTATTGAAGGAAAAATGTTTCACCCAATGGCCTTTACCGTAGTCGCTGCATTATTGGGCGCACTCTTATTTTCGATCACCTTCGTTCCCGCTGCGGTTGCCATCATTGTTAAAGGTAAAGTGAACGAAGAAGAAAACAAGGTCATGGCGAAAGCTCGTCAGATGTATCAACCGCTATTAAAACTCGCGTTAAATAATAGCCCTGTTGTTTTTATGACTGCGCTCATTTTTGTTTCAGCAACGGCTTATCAATCAACTCGATTAGGCAGTGAGTTTTTACCGCAACTGGATGAACACGACATCGCCTTACACGCCATGCGCATTCCAGGCACTGGCATAGAACAAGCAACAGAAATGCAATTATTATTAGAAAGACGCATTATGGAATTTCCTGAAGTGCAGCATGTTTTTTCTAAAATCGGTACGGCAGAAATTGCTACCGATCCTATGCCACCTAATGTGGCGGATACCATTTTGATTTTAAGACCGATTAGTGACTGGCCCAATCCAGAAAAGTCCAAACAACAATTGGTTGATGAAATTCGCCATGCTATCGAAGAGATTCCTGGTAACAACTACGAACTCACTCAACCAATTGAGATGCGTTTTAACGAACTCATCTCTGGCGTAAGAGCTGATGTTGCATTACGTATTTACGGCGATGACTTAGAGGCGCTTGCACAAGCCGGTGCGCAAGCTTCACAATTACTATCACAAGTTTCTGGTGGACAAGATGTGCGTATGGAGCAAGCCAAAGGTTTACCTATGATTTCGGTTATACCTCAACGCGATCATCTAGCGCTATTGGGCTTATCCATTGTTGATGTGCAAGATACCTTGCGCGCCGCAGTGAGTGGTATTGAAACGGGGTTAATTTATGAAGGTGATCGTCGCTTTAAATTATTAGTGCGAATGAATGAAAATCTTAGTAAAGACCCACAAGCCTTAGCGCAGATTCCTGTTTTTATTCCTAACCCGAGCCCCTTCTTAGAACTTGAAGCAGACGAACAATCTGAGCTAGTGTTTGTGCCACTCGGTGAGATTGCAGACATTGTAGAAATCCAAGGCCCTAATCAAATTAACCGCCGCAGCGGTAAACGCAACATTGTAGTCAGTGCTAATGTTGAAGGTCGTGACTTAGGATCTTTTATTGCAGAAACTCAAGAACTCATGCGTAATGAATTAACGTTGCCCGCAGGCTACTGGCTAGAATACGGAGGAACGTTTGAGCAATTAGAATCCGCCAGTCAACGTTTAACTATTGTGATTCCCATTACGCTTCTACTCATTTTAGGCTTGCTCTACAGTGCTTTTGGTTCTTTACGTGATACTTTAATTATTTTTACTGGTGTACCGCTTGCGCTAACAGGAGGCATCATCGCACTCACTTTAAGGGATATGCCTCTGTCCATTTCTGCGGGCATTGGCTTTATTGCATTATCCGGTGTTGCAGTCTTAAACGGTGTGGTGATGCTATCGTTCATTAAAGAATTACGTGAGAGCGGCTTAGAGCTCGCTCAGGCGGTATGGCAAGGTGCTAGCCAACGTCTACGCCCAGTATTAATGACGGCTTTAGTCGCTAGTTTAGGTTTTGTGCCAATGGCATTTAATGCCGGCACAGGGGCGGAGGTTCAAAGACCTTTGGCAACGGTTGTAATTGGCGGGATTATTTCTTCGACACTTTTAACCCTGCTTGTTTTACCGACTCTTTATCAATGGGTGCATTCGCGCTTTAGCAAAGTCCGTTAAGTTTTTGGAATCAAAAAAAAGCCTAATCAAATGATTAGGCTTTTTTGTTTTTGATAACAGATTAACCTGTTACTCAATAATCACTTTTTCAAACGATTTAACCAAATCATCAACGGCTTTCATTTGCGCCAAGTAAGGCTCAAGCTTATCCAGTGGCAATGCACACGGGCCATCACACTTAGCTTCATCTGGATTTGGATGTGCTTCTAAGAACAAACCTGCAATACCCAATGCCATGCCCGAACGTGCAAGTTCGAACGCTTGCGCACGACGACCGCCAGCAGAATCTGTACGACCACCAGGACGCTGCAATGCGTGAGTTGCATCAAAGATCACTGGCGCTTGAACTTTCATGTCGTCCATACCCAGCATATCAACAACAAGGTTGTTATAACCAAAGCTTGAACCACGCTCACATAACATCAGCTTGTCGTTACCCGCATCTTGAAACTTGGTCAGGATATGACGCATTTCGTGCGGTGCTAAGAACTGAGGCTTTTTGATGTTAATCGCTGCGCCTGTTTCTGCCATAGCAACAACAAGGTCAGTTTGGCGTGCTAAGAAAGCAGGCAACTGAATAATATCAACGACTTCAGCAACCGGGGCTGCTTGAAACGGTTCGTGCACGTCGGTAATAATTGGAACACCGAACGTTTCTTTAATTTCTTGAAAGATTTTCAAACCTTCTTCCATACCAGGACCACGGTAGGAATTAATCGAAGAGCGGTTTGCTTTGTCGAAAGACGCTTTAAAGACGTAGGGAATGCCTAGTTTTTCAGTCACTTTCACATACTCTTCGCATGTGCGCATGGCAAGATCGCGACTTTCTAAAACGTTAATACCACCGAATAATGTAAACGGTGCATCGTTATCGATAGTAAGGTTTTGTACTTGAACTGACTTAATCATTCGGTCATTCCTTTTATTAAATTTCTGTAACTATAATTTTTATTAACAACTATTTTATTTTTTACACCGTGCGCTTTTGCTCGCACTAGAAGTTGAATTTTAGGCGGCACGCTGTGAATACGCCGCTTCGCTCTCCCTGTAAGCTCAACGATTGCATCCCTGCAATCGGATGGCCTTAAAAATTAACTTCTAGCGCTCACCGCTCACTAAACTCGAAATCTAAACACTGTAGCTCTTTTAAAAACAACAGAGCATTCAGTTTACATTGCAAAAGCATTTCGCATATCGGTATTGAGTGTGTCGTTAAAGGCCATCTAAAAGAGGGATCTTTTAGTTGAGCTTACATGGAGCGTTAGCGCCGTGAATACCTGCAACGGCTGGTACTTGCAGCGTGCCGCATAAGGACATACTCAATAGCGATGGCAAGCGAAATGCGGTACTTATACCAACAGTGTTTATTGTGCTTTAAAAACTGCCTACAGCACTACCAAATTATCAATGTGTATCAATTCTTCTTCGCCAACATAGCCTAACAACTCTTGTTGTTCGGCGCTGGTCTTACCACACAATTTTTGCGCTTCGCTATGATCGAAATTAATCAGACCTTTAGCAATTATACTGCCCTTGCTGTTCAAACATGCAACAACTTCTCCGCGACGAAAAATACCTTTTACGGCTTTTACGCCAACGGGTAATAAACTATTTCCGCCTTTTCTCAAGGCATTCACCGCACCATCATCTAATACTAACTCGCCAGAATGCTGTAAATGTCCAGCAATCCACTGCTTGCGAGCCACTTCAGGGGCCGTATCGGCAACCAACAAGGTACCGATTTTTTCTTTAGCACGCAGACGGGTTAACACATTTTCAATGCGCCCACCCACAATAACAGTATCAGCACCAGAACGAGCAGCGACAACCGCCGCTTTTACTTTGGTTATCATACCACCGCGACCTAACGCACCACCATCACCCGCCATACCAGCAAAAGACTCATCAGAGGCACGGCCTTCTGTGATCAATTCAGCATCATCATTATGACGAGGATCTTTGGTAAACAAACCATCCTGATCCGTTAAAATGACCAAGGTATCCGCTTCCACTAAGTTAGCAACTAACGCCCCAAGCGTATCATTATCGCCAAAACGAATTTCGTCGGTAATCACCGTATCGTTTTCATTCACGATCGGTACAACACCCATTTCGATTAATGTGCGTAACGTTGAGCGCGCATTAAGATAGCGTTGGCGATTGGATAAATCTGCATGAGTTAATAAGATTTGAGCGGTGTGTTTATCGTGCTGTTTAAACGCGGTTTCGTAAGCCTGAACCAAGCCCATTTGCCCAACCGCAGCAGCGGCTTGTAAATGATGAACTTCACTAGGGCGTGATGCCCAACCTAAACGCGACATGCCTTCAGCAACCGAGCCTGAAGAAACCAGAACCACTTCGATGCCTTGCGACATTAAGTCGGAAATTTGATCAACCCACGCTTGAATGCCTGGGCGATTAAGACCTTTTCCATCATTCGTAAGCAGAGCACTACCAATTTTAATAACCCAGCGCTGACCACTTACAAGGCGGTCTCTGGCGGTATTTAAATCAACAACTGGTTTCATTGCTCTGATACTCATTGATGTTCTATTGGCTTATGTTTTATCGGCTTATGTGCAATATTTTCTACCCTCTACCACATAGATAGAAGGTAGAAAAAGATTTTACTCCTGAACCCACTCAACTTCTACATCGTAGTCGTCTTCATCGTCATCTAAGCCAGCCTTACGGGCAGCGGCGCGTTGACGGCGGAATTCAGCCAATTCTTCCATACGGTCGCGAGACTCTTGCTCAACCGTTTCACGCTCTTCAATAATCTGAGCAGCAAAATCTGGATCTTCCGCAGCGCGTTCACGACGCTCTTCGATGTAATCCATAATGTCATTAGTAAGCGGCTTAGTACCTTCTCCAGTCAATGCTGAGATTTGGTAAACAGGGCCTTTCCAGCCTGTTTTTTCTAATAACGCCTGACAAAGTTCTTCGTGCTCTTCTTCTGAAACAAGATCTAACTTGTTCAATACCAACCAACGATCACGCTCGGCCAATGCTGGCGAGAAACGCTCAAGCTCACGACTGATCGATAGCATATTTTCAGCAGGATCACTTTCGTCAAACGGTGCCATATCAACGATGTGCAACATCAACTGAGTACGAACTAAGTGCTTCAAGAAGCGAATACCTAAACCAGCCCCTTCAGAAGCGCCTTCGATCAAACCAGGAATATCGGCGATCACAAAACTCTTATGCTGCCTTACCGATACCACACCCAAATTTGGAACCAAGGTCGTGAACGGATAATCAGCCACTTTCGGCTTAGCCGCCGAAACGCTACGAATGAAAGTAGACTTACCCGCATTAGGAAGACCCAATAGACCAACGTCCGCTAAAACTTTCATTTCAAATTTAATATTACGTGACTCACCAGGCTGACCTGGTTTTGTCTGACGTGGGGCACGGTTTACTGACGATTTAAAACGGGTATTACCCAAACCGTGGAAACCACCACGAGCAACCATCAAGACCTGCTTGTCTTCTGCAAGGTCGCCTAATACTTCAAGCGTATCTTCATCAATAATCGTTGTGCCAACAGGTACTCTAAGGGTAATGTCTTCGCCCTTATGCCCTGTCATATCTCGACTCTGGCCATTCTTACCATTTTCAGCACGGTAGCGTCGGGTATAGCGATAATCAATCAGCGTATTAACGGCATCATCAGCAACAACGAACACAGAGCCGCCATCACCACCATCACCACCGTTTGGACCACCTTTAGCAACGAATTTTTCACGGTGGAAGCTCATGCAACCATTACCACCTTTACCAGCGTCTACGCTGATGCTGGCTTCATCTACAAATTTCATGGCGACCTCTCGTATTCATTCCCATTAAGAAAGTCGAGTCCATAGCGCATTACCGATTATTAACAAAAATAAAACTGGCAGGCTAAATCACTCAATAATCCGCGCCTTCTATTCAGGCGCTAAATTCTATATAACATTTTTCTAAAACAAAAACGCCCCAGCATGGCCAGGGCGTCTTCGACAACACAATTAACAGTAAAACTTAGCTAGCAGCGATGATGCTAATAGTCTTACGGTTATTTGGGCCTTTAACTTCAAACTTAACTTCGCCCGCTTCAGTAGCGAACAAAGTGTGGTCACGACCACAACGAACGTTAGTTCCAGGGTGGAACTTAGTGCCGCGTTGACGAACCAAGATGTTTCCAGCTTTTGCCTGTTGGCCACCGAACAGTTTGACGCCTAAGCGTTTTGATTCACTGTCGCGACCGTTATTAGTACTACCACCAGCTTTTTTGTGAGCCATGCTCTAGCCTCCAATTTGGTTCCCTTGGTGCATCACTGCCGCCAAGTTCGCCGTAATTAATAAAAAATGTAAAGTCAGAATTAACCAGCGATGCTAGTAATTTTGATTTCAGTGAACCACTGACGGTGGCCCATTTGCTTCATGTGGTGCTTACGACGCTTGAACTTCATAATTTTAACTTTCTTATGACGACCGTGTGCAACAACTTCAGCTGTTACTTTAGCGCCTTCAACAACAGGCTGACCGATTTTAACATCGTCGCCATTGCCGATTAGCAAAACTTTTTCGATCGCTACGGCTTCGCCAGTAGCTACTTCAAGTTTTTCAACTTTAAGTGTTTGACCTTCTTCAACACGGTACTGTTTACCGCCTGTAACAACAACTGCGTACATCGCAATGTCTCCGTTATGGATTTAAGAAATCTAAACACCGAATCCTCCCAAGCGATTTAACTCGACTTGCCGTTGCTTTGGTTCTAGGTCAACGGGAAACGCTTTGGTTTCCAATATTGTAGAGAACGGATTTTCGGGGCGCGAGATTGTAACTCAGCTACCTCGCCAACGCAAGCCTACGATTCTTCCTCAGACTTGACACTTTACGCCCTTGGCAATAGCATTACAGGCCTGATTTCCTCTAGCCTGAAGGCATAACTCACAAACGAGTTTACAGGCATTAATTAAAGGCACTATTCCCACCATGCAGGTTAAAGATATTTACGCGCTGATCGAGCAGGATTTTGCCGACGTTGATTCCCTAATTCGTGAACAGCTAACTTCCCGAGTTCCTTTGGTTGAGAAGATCGCCGATTACATTGTCTCCAGTGGTGGTAAGCGTTTACGTCCTTTACTCGTCATTATGACGGCTAAGGCCTTAGAATCATCTGGCGCACAAGCAAATAAACTGGCCGCTGTGATCGAGTTCCTTCACACCGCCACGTTATTGCATGATGATGTTGTAGATACTTCAGATATGCGTCGAGGAAACCCAACCGCAAATGAAAAATGGGGCAATGCGCCTAGCGTTCTAGTCGGTGACTTTTTATATTCACGCTCTTTCCAAATGATGGTTGAGCTTAAGAATCTGAAAGTTATGGATATTTTATCCAACTCCACCTGCGTCATTGCAGAAGGTGAAGTGCTTCAATTAGTGAATTGCAAGAACCCAGATACCACTGAAGAACAGTATATGGATGTCATCAAGGGTAAAACCGCGATGTTATTCGAAGCCTCAACTCATGCCGCGGCCGTTTTGTGCGAAGCCAATGCCGAGCAAGAGCTGGCATTAAAAGAATATGGTCATCACCTAGGTATGGCATTCCAGCTTGTCGATGATGTACTCGACTATGAAGGCGATGCAGCAACCATGGGTAAAAACGTGGGTGACGACCTAGCCGAAGGTAAAGCTACCTTGCCATTGATTCATGCCATGCGTGAAGGCAGCGAAGAGCAGGCTAAACTGATCCGCAAAGCGATCCGTAAGGGAGGCTTAGAAGACATTGATGCCATCATGGAAATCGTCAAAACTTGTGGCTCTTTAGACTATACCAAACAGATTGCCCGCAAACATGTTGCGCTAGCTCAAGAATGTTTGAACCAATTGGCCGATACTGATGCCAAACAAGCACTACATAATTTGGCGCGTATCGCCATTGAACGAAATACCTAAACACAGCCTGATAAAAAATGAATAGGCTTTGTTGAATTAAACAGGAGCCTTAACGTGGCTTGGATTACTACTCGTCTTTCTTTTCTGCCCTTATTCACTGTCTTAGTCATGCTGCTGAGCATCAGCTCAGCACAGGCGGGTATTCTTGACAGCCTAATAGAGAGTGAACCCAAGTTCCTTCCCGTTGGCGAAGCCTTTCCTTACCAGATTGACCAACAAGGCAATACTCTAAGCATTGTTTGGGACAGCGCTGACGAATATTATTTATACCGCAAAAAGATTCTATTAAAGCAAGGCAAGAGCAAACACGTTACCGACCAATTTAGCCAAGACGGCATCTTGAAGCATGACGAAGCCTTTGGTGAAGTCATCGTATTTTATGGTCAAACAGAGGCGCTATTTGATTTAACACAGCTCAACCCAACACAAGCTGTGATTTTAGGCTTCCAAGGCTGTGCGGATGCAGGCTTATGCTACCCACCGCAAAAAATTAATGTAGAGATCGACTGGTCAGCTGTCGCGTCTGCAACATCACAAGCATCTTCACTGTCTCAAGAGTCTTCACTGTCTCAAGAGTCATCATCAAAAGAAACCTCCATACCCGCTCAAGCAAAGACTCAAACAACCACTAACGCCCCAGCGGAAGACAACTGGTTTGAAGGCCGCTCTTGGCTGAGCATCGTGGGCCTATTTTTCTTACTAGGCCTTGGCCTGACCTTCACGCCGTGCGTCTTGCCCATGGTGCCGATTTTAACCAGCATCGTCGTAGGCCAAGAAAAACACTCCCCAGCTAAAGGCTTTGTTTTATCCACTACCTATGTATTGGGCATGGCAATCACCTACGCTATTGCGGGCATTACCGTCGGGCTTTTAGGCGCGGGTGCGAATATTTCGAATTGGATGCAAACTCCTTGGGTATTGTCTGTTTTCGCAGCTTTATTCCTCCTATTATCCTTGTCGATGTTTGGCTTGTACGAACTGCAACTGCCGAGCAAATTACGTAACCGCCTAAACGACATGAACCAGAAACAAAAAGGCGGCAATTTATTCGGCGTCTTCCTAATGGGCGTATTGTCGGCCCTAGTCGTTTCACCTTGCGTATCAGCACCTCTAGCAGGTGCTCTGGTCTACTTAAGCACGACAGGAGACGCATGGTTAGGCGGTAGTGCATTACTGGCCCTTGGTTTGGGCATGGGCGCACCGCTTATCGCATTAGGCACCACGGGCGCTTCGTTCTTACCAAAGGCTGGCGGTTGGATGGATGGCGTCAAAGCTTTCTTTGGGGTGTTATTAATCGGCGTCGCGATTTGGTTATTATCGCGCTTCCTTGATGCGACTTTGATTCTCGCATTCTGGGCACTACTGGCCATCGTCTACGCAGTCACGTTAGGCGCGCTGGATACCGCACAAACCGGCAAACAGAACGTTGTGCGAGGATTGGCATTCGCGCTATTGGTTTATGGCATTGTGGCATTAATTGGCGCACTACAAGGCAATGATGATCCACTAAACCCCATTGCCGCTGCGCAATACGGCAATACAGCAAGTGCCCAGCAACACTCAACAGTAAGCCCGTTCACCAACATCAATAATCAGCAGCAACTAGACCAAGCAGTTAAAGCACACTTAGCCGCCAATCCTAATGGCGCGGTGATGCTGGATTATTACGCCGACTGGTGTATTTCTTGTAAGGTGATGGAAAAAAACGTCTTTCATCTTACCGACGTACAGCAACACTGGCCGGATCTTTTGTGGTTACAAGTAGACGTCACCGATCAAACCCCAGAACAAATTGCACTAATGGAAAACTACTCTCTATTTGGCCCACCTAGCCTGTTATTTTTCTCCCAAAACGGTGAGCACAATGACTTGCGCATTCTAGGAGAGATGGACAAAGCAGAGTTCATCAACCACTTGAATAAAGTCAAAGCGACCTTATAAAGTATTGATAATCTATTTGGAATATAGAGAGTGTATTTATGCTAATCGTCTGTTCACACTGCCATGCAACCAACCGCATCCCTGAAGGCCGAAAAGCCAGTGAAGGCCAATGTGGAAAGTGTAAACAAACGATCTGGCAAGGCAAACCAGTTGACCTAAGCGAAAGCCAGTTTGCTAAATACACCAGCAAAAATGACATGCCCGTTGTGGTAGATTTTTGGGCCAGCTGGTGCGGACCTTGTAAAGCGATGGCACCCGCCTACTCTCAAGTCGCCGAGCAGATGAAAGACCAAGCCCTGTTCGCAAAAGTGAATACCGAAAATGCACAGCAGCTTGGCTCACAATTAAACATTCGTAGCATCCCAACCTTAGCGGTTTTTCGCAACGGCAAAGAAGTTGATCGTATTGCTGGAGCATTGCCTGCTAACCAGTTGCAGCAGTGGATTCAGCAAGCGTTAACGAAAGTATAAAAAAACAACCATAAATACTACGATAGCCGTATTTCAATTTCCACATCCTCAATTTAATATTTCATAAGTTTAAACGCTATATAAATGCAATAATGGATGTGGATGTAATGACAAAACACATAAGATTAAAACACGGAGATAATGACAACAATAGCAAATGGGGAGGAAATATCTTAAGCACTACTCCTGACTATGCAATTAAAGAGCTACAATCAGATTTAAAAGCTGTGGGCACATATACAGTATCAATAAATGGTATATTCGGCCCAAAAACTGAAAAAGCTTTAAAGTTATTTCAATGGGTCCTAAAAAATATGGGTCACTGCCTAAAAGATAACAAAATTAGTTCTCGTATAAAAAATCCCTCCATACTTATTAGTGGCAGCCTCGACGAAAATACCAAATCAGAACTTATTAGCTGGAGAAGCACTAACAAGATTGTAACTGGAGACCTTGTACGGATACAGTTCTCTGACTTAAGTAACTGTGAAGCAAGCCCAAACTTTAAGAAAACCTCGTCTTCAAAAGTATTAGAGGGAGAAATGGTCATTTCTAAAGGTGCACTAGCATTAATTAAAAACATCAATAGTTTTGCAAAAAATAAAAGTATAACTATTAAAATAAACCAGACTTTTCGTGAGAATAAGTTAAAAGTGACTGGTGCTGTTGTATCTCCAGCCCAAAAGTCACAACATCTAATTGGTCATGCTCTAGATTGCAATATTGTCGACGGTGATAATTGGAATAACAGCACAACATTTAAGAATAAAGAGGAAACAGACAACGCAAAAGGATTGATTTCAGCAATGAAAAATCTGGAATATCGCTGGGGAGGCGATTTCACGCCTATTGATACCCCTCACTTTGACCTTAAAATTGATCATAATACATTCGATTACGAAGCAAAGTACTTTTTTAATCAACGAATGATCTCCCTTTCCCAAGAAATAAGAAAAGAAAAGATATTATGATATCAATCAGATCATTTAAAAATACTTCAACAATAGCTGTATTACTATTTATGACTGCATGCAGTTTAAATTCAGTCGATTCTAATACTATTCATAATACTCTTTCAGGCAACGCTAAGGTCGCTTACAAAGATGAGAAAGGCGTTATTCTATTTTCATATGATAAAAGTTCGCAAGATAGCGAAGCTTACTCTGATTGGGCTGAATATTTAAATGAGTTTTCCCGACATAACAACTCCAACTTTAGCATTCAAGAAATAACCACTACAGAAAAAACTGCATTTAACATATCGCCTAATCAATTCACTCTTTTTATAAAGCAGGGTTATCCGAGTTATTTGTATCATGGATTTATTGTTGAGCCTCAGGTGTATACCGCAGTGAAAAAAAAATACATGAAGCAAGAACTTTCAAACATGGATAAGTCTTTTCTACCAGAAGAACTACATAGCTTCAGAAAAGAGTAAGGATTTAATCTATTTTTTTCACAAACTGTTAAAGCACCTTCTGATGCTGAATCGCCTAAAATCACTAAGAAATTTTCAGCACCCAATGCGCAGAAAATTAGTCTTTCGAATATACTGTTTTAGATAATCAATCAGTACAGTATCAACGCTAATTGGAAATACTGTACCTCTTCTCAAAAAAATTATTTTTTTGTGATCATGCAAAAACTCACTCAATTTTATTAGCATCAAGCCTATTCATAGCAATAAACTCTTAGAGCACTCACTCATATACAATCAAATATGGTTAAGCAACATCATCTCGCCTGGGTGCGGCTTCAAATAATACGAATTCTCGATGTAGCCTTTCGGATGGCGACGAAAATGGTGTCGCAATAACGTAATGGGTACGATCAAAGGTAATAAGAATTTCTGATAATCCTCAATCGTTGCACGCAATTCTTCTTTATCACCCGCATCTAAATCATTCTTTAAATAACCTTGTATGTGCTGCAAAGTATTTACATGATTTTTGACCGTCGCGATGGATTTCAGCAAGGTCATCATTAGTCCTAAATATTCCAGCGCTAAAGTATCAATGTCTTTATCGCTATTGGCTAATGAAGCACCAAGAGTACGCCCTAAATTTTGATTATGGCTCATGAAAATATATTTATGCTGAGCATGAAACGCCTGTAAACCGGCCAAGGTAAACCCTTCATGTTCCATTTTTTGCCAGCGTGCATAAATATAAACTCGCTGAATAAAGTTTTCGCGTAAACGCGGGTCAGACAATCGCCCTTCTTCTTCGATGGGTAAATGCGGAAAGTTTTCCATCAAGCGTTTAGCATAAAGGCCAATTCCAGATTTTTCAGCCATACTCCCCTTCTCAGCACTTTTATAGACCTTAACGCGCTCCATACCGCAGCTGGGAGAGTCTTTCTTCAAGATATATCCACTCAACTCAGCGTGCCAACCTTTCTGGTCGTCAGCCGATTGATACAGCTCTTTTGTCACATCTAAATCAGGACTTTTGGTTCCCACGCAATGCACTTCGTCGTCTACGGTGACTAAGCGTATGGTTTCCCTTGGAATACCTAAACCAATACTCACCTCAGGACAAAACGGTGCAAACTCAAAATACTCACTCAAGGTCTCAGTAACATAGGTATTTTTCTTATGTCCTGAGTCAAAGCGAACTTCTTCGCCCATCAAGCAGCTGCTAATACCAATTTTTATCTTTTGAAGCGTTTCATTACTCATGTTTATCAACCTAGCTCATCATTATTATTCTTTACGTCATACATTCTATTTTAGATCATATATCCCATTTTAGATCATAGGATAGTAACTACGCAGAACGCCAACAAGCCTATTGAGTTAAACGAAAAGCATAAAAAAAGGATAGCTCACAAAGCAAGCTACCCTCTAAGTTCCACACTCTAAGCTTTACTCACCAATGAGTCAGTGCACTCATTGATCAATCAACTTAAGCGCGACTAACAAACTTACGCTCTTCAACATTGATCTTAATTTTTTCACCCATCGAGATATGCTCAGGAACCTGAACCGTCAGCCCCGTTGAAAGCAAAGCAGGCTTGGTACGGGCTGTCGCTGAACCGCCCTTCAAGGAAGGATCAGTTTCAGTAATTTCTAAATCAACCGTCGCAGGAAGCTGCAAGCCAACAGGTGAGTCGTTAACGATTACGATTAACAATCCTTCGATCGCTTCGCTGATGAAAAGTAATTCATCTTCGATATTTTCTTTGTTCAAGCTGAACGATGTGTAATCTTCACTATCCATGAAGACATATTCATTGCCGTCAGAATAAGAAAAGTTTACAGGTCGGCGAACCAAGTCAGCAAAGTTCAACATATCAGAGTCTTTAAACGTCTCATCAATTTTATTACCGGTAACAACATCGTACATACGCATGCGATAAATACTACCACCAGCACGGCCTTGCGGCACAGAGCGTTCAATGTCTCTAACCATGTATACGTTACCGTTATATTCTACGGCTGCGTTCTTCTTAATATCGCTCGCTTTAGGCATCTTATATGTAACTCTAAAATCAAAAATAAAAGAGTACTATAATCCGCTGTTTAATCAACCGCTTATCGCAATAGTGCAGAAAGCGGTTGATAATCCGCGCTTTAAACAGCGCCTTGCTCAATCATCGCTTCTGCAACACGCTTAAAGCCCGCGATATTGGCGCCAAACACTAAGTTGCCTGGCTGACCAAACTCGGCGGCCGTATCGTTTGCTGTATCAAATACATGCTTCATGATGTCTTTTAGCTTTGCATCGACTTGCTCAAAACTCCAGTTCTGCATACTCGCATTCTGCGCCATTTCTAGCTGGCTCGTCGCAACACCACCCGCATTGGCAGCTTTACCTGGGCCAAACGCAATTTTCGCCTCAATAAACGTATCCACAGCTTCTTGGGTTGAAGGCATGTTAGCGCCCTCTGTCACTAAGGTGCAGCCATTTTCCAATAAAGCTTTAGCATCAGTCACACACAACTCATTCTGTGTTGCGCAAGGGAACGCAGCGTCAGCTTTAAAGCGCCATACTGCATGGCCATCTTCTGGATAATCAGCTACAGAAATATACTCAGCATCGCTATGGGTCTCGATGTACTCCTTCAAACTTTTACGGCGTACTTCTTTAATATCCTTTAACAGATCAAGGTCGATACCTTTCTCATGATAAATCGTACCGCGAGAATCACTGCAGCTCACAGGTATTGCGCCTAAGTGATAAAGCTTTTCAATAGCATACGTCGCAACATTACCTGCACCTGAAACCAAGCACTTCTTCCCTTTAAGGGAATCACCACGAGCTTCCAGCATATATTTCGCAAAATAGACGGCGCCATAACCCGTTGCTTCTTTGCGTGCTAAAGACCCACCCCACAATAAACTCTTACCCGTTAATACACCTTCATAACGCCCGGTAATTCGCTTATATTGGCCAAACATATAACCAATTTCACGAGCGCCCACACCAATATCTCCCGCAGGAACATCGGTCGCTGGGCCAATATGACGATAGAGTTCCGTCATAAAAGACTGACAGAAACGCATAATTTCTGCGTCAGAGCGGCCTTTAGGATCAAAGTTCGCGCCGCCTTTACCACCACCAATCGGCAATCCTGTTAAGGCATTTTTAAAAATCTGCTCAAAACCTAAAAATTTGATGATGCTGGCATTCACACTAGGGTGAAAACGTAAGCCGCCTTTATACGGCCCGAGAGCTGAATTGAATTCAATGCGATAGCCTTTGTTCACCTGAATATCGCCATTATCGTCCATCCAAGGCACACGAAACATTATCTGGCGCTCTGGCTCAACCATACGTTGAATAATGGCCTGCTTTTTATAACGCGGCACACTTTCCAATAAGGGCTCGATAGATTCTAAAACCTCTTCTACTGCCTGAAAAAACTCACATTGTGATGGGCTAGTACGCTTTAAATCGGTAATGGTTTGATGGATATATGTCATAAAATATTAGGCCTAAACTAATCGATAGATAACTTCTCTAATCCGTAAAAAATAAAGTTATTAATAATTGAGCGGCCAGTATAGGCCACTCGACTCGTAATTTGACCTAAAACCCCCTTACTTTTCATTTCTTTGCACAATTTTAGTGCGAAAAGAGGAGTATCCATGACCAAGATCTATAACTCGGTCATTTGAGGGTTAACTTTATAGTGTCGCGATATCTATTTGTTCTTATCCAGTGGCTTACCTAACCACTCAACCTTATAAAGGTCTCGACGGCGATCTAAATAATTTCTTACTGAACCTTCATTTTGTAGCTTATTCAGTTTTTCTAGATCAAGATCCACAATCAAGGTCATCTCGGTATTCGGAGTAGTTTCTGCCATGATCGCATCATGAGGAAACGAGAAGTCCGAGGGTGAGAAAACAGCCGATTGCGCATATTGAATATCTGCACCTTCTACATTCGGCAAGTTACCTACACTGCCCGCAATGGCAACATAACATTCGTTTTCAATCGCACGCGCCTGCGCACAACAGCGAACGCGTAGATAGCCGTTTTTGGTATCCGTCCAAAATGGCACGAATAGCATTTGCATGCCCTGCTCAGACTGCAGACGCGCCAACTCAGGAAACTCAACGTCATAACAAATCAATACGCCGATTTTGCCGAAGTCGGTATCAAATACTTTCAACTCATTGCCGCCCTGCATAATCCAAGCGCGCTTTTCGTAAGGCGTTGGGTGCAATTTATATTGCGCCTCTACCGTACCGTCACGACGACATAAGTAAGAGACGTTCAGTAGCTCGTCATCTTCTAATATCGGCATTGAGCCTGCGATGACGTTAATGTTATACGATACCGCCAGCTTAGAAATTGATTCAACAATCTCAGCACTGTATTCGGTTAGCGCTTTAATCGAGTCGATCGAATTTTTATGATTTTCAATGCCCATTAGCGGCGCATTAAAAAACTCAGGAAAGAGCGCAAGGTCGCACTGATAATCTGACAAGGCGTCAATAAAGAACTCAACCTGCTGAATCAACTCATCGACTGAATTAAACGGACGCATTTGCCATTGCACACAACCAATTCGGGCCGTGGTTCTATCTGCGCCAATTAACGCCGCTTTTTCAGGGTCGTAATACAGATTGGTCCATTCCAATAACGTGGCATAACCATGCGATTCTTTATCTTCGGGCAAATAGCCTTTAATCACGCGTTTAACGTCAAACTCATTAGACAGTTGAAAAGTTAAGATAGGGTCGTAAAGCTCTTTACGCTTAACCTGTTCAATATAGGCCTGAGGCGTCAGTTTATCGGCATGATTTTGATAGTTAGGAATTCGCCCACCCGCAACAATCGCTTTCAGGTTTAGGTTCTGACAAAGCTCTTTGCGTGCTTCATACAGACGACGACCTAAACGCATACCGTGATAATCAGGAGAAACAAATACATCGACGCCATACAACACATCACCGAGTGGGTCATGGGTCGTTAGATACGCATCACCGGTTATTTGGTCATAGGTATGCTGATCACCAAACTTATCGTAATCAACAATCACACTGAACGCTGCAGCCACAACGACGCCATGGTCTTCTATACAGATTTGGCCATCTTGGAAAACTTTAAGTTGCGATTGAAATTTTTTCTCTGGCCAAGCGCCTCCCAAACCTGGGTAAACGGCATCCATTAATTTCTTAATGTCGGCAAAGTCATCAAGGGTTAAGTGTCTAAGGTTAAGTTTGTGTTCTGTTTCTTCGGTCATTCTGTTCTCACTGTAAAAAGAAAAAATTCACAAAATCAGCTATAGAAGAATACCTTCTATTATTCTTGATTTTTGAATCCACACCCCACTGCAACATCTTTTAAAACGATCGATAAAAAATCGATAAAACTGCGAGTTAAATCCTTTGTAAAAACAATTCGGAAAAGCGTCTATTAAAGCGATTATTCCTTAGAATACGTATATATTAGCAATGCTTTGAAAACAAGAAATATCATGCGGCTGGCGAAGAAATAAATGTGCATAAATTGAGCAGCAGAATAAATGATTCTTCCTTACGCTTAGACAAAGTGAACGTTTGGTCAAAACAAGGCCATTAATGCCTAAAAGTTTTCTTGTTTTTTGACCGAGACCGTACAATGTGTATAGTAATCAACACAAAAGCACGACCTGAAAATCAGTCTATTATTTGTTATATCAGCCTATAATTTGGAGTTACACCGACATATGAACCTGCTATGGGTTGTACTATTGCCGCTTATTGGAACTCTCGTTCCTTTACTAACCGAACGATTCGGCCGTAATGTTTGTGCATTTTCTGTTGCGCTATTACCCGCTTGGTCACTCATATTGGTTTTAATGCATGTGGGTGAGATTTTTGATGGCGAAGCCATTCGCCAAACCATTGAGTGGATTCCGTCCATGGGGCTGGATCTTTCATTTCGGCTAGATGGTCTATCACTGCTATTTTTGTTATTAATTCTCGGCATCGGCTTGCTGATTATTTTATACGCACGCTATTACTTATCCGACAAAGATTCGATGGGCCAGTTTTACGCCTACCTCATTTTATTTATGAGTGCGATGGTCGGTATTGTTATCTCGAATAACATGATTCAACTATGGATGTTCTGGGAATTAACCAGCATCAGCTCATTTTTATTGATCAGCTTTTGGTCGCATAAACCAGACGCTCGTAAAGGCGCAAGAATGGCCTTAACCGTAACAGGTACAGGTGGCCTTGCGCTGCTTGCGGGTTTATTACTCCTTGGTAACATTGTAGGCAGCTATGATCTCGATACGGTTCTCGCCAGTGGCGATTTAATTCGTGCCCATGCGGCTTACCCTATCGCCTTAGTACTGGTGCTTTTGGGTGCCTTCACCAAGTCCGCTCAATTTCCGTTTCACTTTTGGCTACCTCATGCCATGGCAGCCCCGACACCCGTCAGTGCTTACTTACACTCCGCCACTATGGTTAAAGCGGGCATATTCTTATTATGTCGCTTCTATCCTGCATTAGCGGGAACAGATTTATGGTTCATGATTGTCAGCCTGACAGGCTTAATTACCCTGCTGCTAGGGGCTTACATCGCCCTATTTAAGCATGACCTCAAAGGCTTGCTTGCCTACTCAACCATCAGCCACCTTGGTCTGATCACTTTGCTCTTAGGTTTAAACTCAGACCTTGCAGCGGTGGCGGCAGTCTTCCACATTATTAACCACGCTACCTTTAAGGCCTCACTCTTTATGGCGGCCGGTATTATTGACCATGAAACCGGCTCTCGTGATATGCGAAAGCTGAACGGTTTGATGAAATACATGCCCCATACCGCAACGCTCGCCATTGTTGCGGCCTTATCGATGGCAGGGGTTCCGCTATTGAATGGTTTCTTATCGAAAGAAATGTTTTTTGCAGAAACCCTTGATCAAAGCATGCTCGGCTCGTTGTCTTGGATGATCCCACTACTGGCCACTGTCGGCGCAGCGTTCTCTGTCGCATACTCGTTACGCTTTATTCACGATGTATTCTTTAACGGCGAACCCATCGATTTACCCAAAACACCTCACGAGCCTCCGCGTTACATGAAGGTTCCTGTGGAAATTCTAGTTGCACTTTGTTTGGCTGTGGGTATTTTCCCCGCCTACTTAGTAGGTGATTTATTGCACGCGGCGGCGTTCTCGGTATTGGCTAATGACGTGCCGATGCATAGCCTCTCAATTTGGCACGGGTTCAATATTCCTCTGTTCATGAGTTTTCTTGCCATGGTCGGTGGCATAACAATTTATTATAACCGACGCCATCTATTTGAGTTTCAAGCTCAGTTCAACGAACCTGATGCTAAGTACATATTCGAAGGGGCCGTTCAGTCGCTCATCAAATTCACTCAGCGCATTATGGCTACTTTAGAAAACGGCTCTCTGCAGCGATACGTTTTCTTAATGCTACTATTTACATTAGTGATGAGTGCCTACCCACTCTTTGAATTAACGCAAAATGCTGGCTCTCGTCCACAACTACCGATTGATGGTGTCGCCATTACCGCCGCGCTGCTACTAATAATCAGTGCGATAGCAACGGTTATTTGGCACAGAAGGCGCTTCCTATCGCTTATATACCTATCCGTCGTTGGCTTAATTGTGTCATTGGCCTTTGCTAAGTTTTCAGCACCCGACTTGGCGCTGACCCAGCTATCGGTAGAAATTGTGACCATCATATTATTACTGCTGGCACTCTATTTTTTACCCCAGAGCACACAAAAAGAGTCGAGCAATAGGCGCTTAAGTATCGACTTAACCGTCTCAGCTTTAATCGGTTGTGTTATTGGTACCATCTGCTTTGCCATGCTCACGACACCACTCAATTCTATTTCAGATTTCTTTATTGCCAATAGTAAAACCGGTGGTGGTGGAACGAATGTGGTGAACGTTATCTTGGTCGACTTCCGAGGCTTTGATACCTTAGGCGAAATCACGGTATTGGGTATTGCCGCATTAGGCATCTTTAAGCTCATCGCCAAAATGCGCATCTACGTACCGACCCGTGATGATAAAGGCCGCCCTTGGACCAAAGATCGCCACCCACTGATGCTTGCCATGGTTTCACAAAGCTTGCTGCCACTTGCGCTACTAGTATCGGTTTATATTTTCTTACGTGGTCACAACCTACCGGGCGGTGGCTTTATTGCAGGCCTTATTACGTCTGTTGCCATTATTCAGCAATATGTTGCTAATGGTGTGCTGTGGATAAAGCCTCGCATCAAAGTCGATTACCAATGGCTGATTGCAAGCGGTATTTTAATGGCTACCGCAACGGGCTTAGGGAGCTGGATATTTGATAAGCCTTTCTTAAGCACTTGGTTTGACCACTTTCATCTACCCTGGGTTGGTGAATTTGAACTCGCTAGCGCCATGATATTTGATCTAGGGGTTTATCTAACCGTTGTCGGGGCGGTATTACTCATCTTGGCGAACCTCGGTAAATTAACCACCAGCGAACGTGTTGATAATAAGGAAAATGTATAATGGAAGCGATCTACGCGTTCTGTGTTGGAATTTTAACCACTTGTGGCTTCTTTCTTGTATTGAGAGGACGCACATTCACCGTCGTCATCGGACTCACGTTATTGTCGTACGCGGTGAACTTATTTCTTTTTGCCAGCGGCCGCTTAACCATTGATGGTGCAGCCGTATTAGGGCAGTCAACCGAATACAGTGACCCTCTGCCGCAAGCGTTGGTGCTTACGGCTATTGTAATCGGCTTTGCAATGACCGCATTTTTGGTAATTCTAGCCATGCGCTCCAGAGCCGACCAAGGTAATGACCACGTCGATGGACAAGTGCCTACGATCTCAAATAACAGTGCTGCCTCTAATAGTGCCTCTTCAAACAAAGGGAACAATTAATGCAACACTTGCCCATTTTTCCGATTTTAATACCGATGCTGGCAGCTGTATTTATGCTGCTGCCACCGTTGAGTAATTCGATCAATCGCCACCGTGTATTTGCCATTGCCGTAATGATTTTGCTGATTATTAGCTCAGCATTATTGCTACTCACAAGTCATGAGCAAGGCACTCAAATGTACATTTTGGGCGGCTGGCAACCGCCGTTTGGTATTGCCTTAGTCGCCGACCGATTATCGACCATGATGGTTTTACTGACCTCCGTACTCGCCTTAGGGGCACTGCTGTATGCATGCGCTGGAGACGATAACGAAGGCATGTATTTTCACCCACTGTTCATGTTTCAAATAATGGGCATTAATGGCGCGTTTCTAACAGGGGATATCTTTAACCTATTTGTGTTTTTTGAAGTACTTCTTATTGCTTCTTACGCCTTATTAATTCACGGCGGAGGTAAACAAAAAACAAAAGCCAATGTGCATTATGTGATTTTGAATCTGGTTGCTTCCAGCGTTTTCTTATTCGCGCTTGGCATTCTTTACGGCACGATCGGCTCATTGAACATTGCGGATATGGCCAGCAAAGTTCGCTTATTAGGCGACCAAGAACAAGCTCTCGTAAAATCTGGCGGACTGCTATTACTCGTAGTATTTGGCCTCAAAGCCGCCATGCTACCACTTAACTTTTGGCTTCCAAAAACGTACGCCGTAGCAAGCGCTCCGGTAGCGGCTCTGTTTGCGATTATGACGAAGGTTGGGGTGTACAGTATT
Source organism: uncultured Gammaproteobacteria bacterium (assembly GCA_963851095.1). Lineage (GTDB taxonomy): Bacteria > Pseudomonadota > Gammaproteobacteria > Pseudomonadales > Oceanobacteraceae > Oleispira. The sequence continues at coordinate 90,941 of CAWKOX010000015.1, forward strand.
TTGCGCATCCATACCGTCATTTTTGGCGAAGACGCTGGCGCACTGGCAGGCATTGCTATTCCTTGGCTATGGCCACTTGCCATTCTCACGCTCATCATCGGCGCAATAGGTGTACTGGCTAGCCCAAGCTTACGCTTAACCGTAGCTAATTTAGTACTCGTATCAGTGGGAACACTCATTATCGCAATTGCAATGCAACGTGAAGCCGCCACCGCCGCTGCCCTGTATTACATGATGCATACAACCTTGGTGACCGGTGCTCTATTTTTAATTGCCGACCTAATTAGCAAACAGCGTGGCAAAGCCGAAGATCGATATGTGGTTGCTCGCCAAATGACCCATAGCAAAATCATTGGCATCACCTTCTTTATCGCCGCATTAACCGTAGTAGGCTTACCGCCTTTCTCTGGATTTTTAGGTAAGGTGCTTATCTTACAATCTGCTCAAGGGCTCACTGAAAGCGCTTGGGTTTGGTCTGTCGTCTTATTAGCTGGCGTGGCATCACTCATCGCGATCTCTCGTGCGGGTACTACGCTATTTTGGCGTCACTCCAATGGCAGCAACGATAGTGACCCCATTCACCCATTAAAAATTATCGCCGTTGTATTACTGCTATCAGCCTCCCCTTTATTAGTGATATTTGGCGGACCGGTGACCGACTTTACAAACTTAGCCGCCAACCAATTGCACGATACGACTCAGTCGGTCGATGCATTATTAGTAGGAGGGAATAAATAATGAAGAGTCAGCCACGCTTTCGCTTATTACCCATGCCGATACACTCGCTCCTACTATTTGTTGTATGGTTACTACTTAATAATACCGTCGCACCAGGACATTTGGTTTTGGGGGCATTCTTAGCCCTAACCATTCCTTTGCTGACTTCAGGCATGCAAAGCCCCCAACCTAACTTTCACAAGCCGCTGGTCACTTTTCGCTACGCATTAATGGTCATTGCCGACATTATTGTGGCTAATTTTGAAGTCGCACTATTGGTAATGGGCCCGTCTAAAAAGTTAAACCCTGCATTTATTGCGGTGCCGCTCGATATTAAATTCGAGCTGCCGATTACTATTCTCGCAAGCACGGTTTCATTAACACCAGGGACCGTCAGTGCAGAAATATCCGAAGACAAACAGTGGCTTTATGTTCATGTTTTGCACATGACGAATAAAGATGAACTCATCGCCTTAATTAAACAGCGTTATGAGAAACCTCTTATGGAGATATTCGAATGCTAAATACGGCCATCACGATCGCCACCACGCTGGTCTGCATCTCTTTAATTTTAAACTTATGGCGATTATTTAAAGGCCCAAGCAGACCTGATCGAATTCTTGCGCTGGATACCATGTACATTAACAGTATCGCGCTCATCATTTTATTTGGAATCGCATCAGGAACCGCGCTGTATTTTGAAGCGGCCTTATTAATTGCCATGCTTGGGTTTGTAAGTACCGCAGCCATGTGCAAATACATTTTACGTGGCGACTTGATTGAATAATCGACACCTACACAGCATTAGGAACAGATAATGGAATTTTGGATTGAACTGGTGGTATCAGTATTTTTAGTCGCAGGGGCCGTCTTTGTTTTTATCGGCTCTCTTGGGTTAGCGAAACTCCCCGATTTTTATACTCGCCTTCATGCCCCCACAAAAGCGACAACACTCGGTATGGGCGGCCTATTGGCAGCGTCTGCAATATTAATGACCTATCAGCAAGGCCACTTAAGCTTACATGAACTTTTGATTACACTGTTCTTACTGATTACCGCACCAGTAACGGCGCATATGTTGGCGAAAACAGCCATGCATCACAAACTACAAATAACCGAGAAAACCGTCGACAAAGAGCTATCAAAGCGAGCAAGAGAACGAAATACGCCTACCTAGCAGCTGCTTTTTATATTGAATGATGATTCTTGATTTTTTAAGTAATCCACAACTTTTGATTCAAACGTTATATCCGAATAAAACTGCTGCACTAGATTATAAGGGCGAATATCGGTGCGGGCCATTAATGGGCCTGCACGCCCCGTAGCGGTGATATACGCCTTTCCCCCAGTATGAGCGAGTAACAAAGGCTCAACAACTTCACGATACATCTCATCAGCCAACAAAGAGGCATAACCTTGGTTGCGGTGCTGTTCCAGCGTTATAAAATGAACGACCCCAAGATCCTGATAATGAATACCCTTATGCTGCACTATTTTATCAGAACGATGTTGGTAGTTTTCAAACAAACTGTAACCTACTAGCTCTTCATTAACGTAGAGTTTGATAATTTCTGCTTGAGTACCACGCTGAAGTTCGTCGTGCTTAGAAAGCCATTGGAAGATATTCCACATTTTCATGTTGTTATTACCTAACGCTAATAACTCATCAACGCAGTTTTTAACATTGTCATACTCAAATGTTGGCATTGACTATCTCTTAGGTTTATTAAGTCAATTTGTTTGACTGATATCCGATAAAAATTTACTCATCGGAAAATTCTTACCGGGGCATTTAGTATACTCACCCTTTGTATGACCATGCCCTGAAACGTTATGAACACCAATAGAATAATCAGACATTAGCTTTCGTGTAAGAGCTACCAGCGCATCATATTGGGCTTTTGGCACTTGATTCACTTCATAATTACCAATCAAACAAATTCCAATGCCACGAAAGTTTCGATCTGAATTACGACCTGACACATGAGCCCCCCAAATATCATGCTTTTTTCGCCAATCTGACGCGACTTCCCCAAGCTCCAATCCATTACCATTACCTATAATATAATGATACGGAATTGCATCTATTGGATCCTTTGACTGCCGCTCTCTATGCACCTGCTGAAGAAACTCAATATTACCAAAGTCACCAGCACTATGATGGATCACAATATAATTCCAGCGATGCGGCCAATACAGAGCGCCTGTACCGAAACTAACAAAAGGCACAGAACTTAAAATAAGGAATTTTCTTCTATTAAGCATCTAAGATTTAACCATTATTAGTAGTATTGTTAAACGATTCAAACAACGTGAGATGTCTACTATATTAACTATCAACCGTATAAAAATGCGTGCCTTTTATGATGCATGGTTAACGCGAGACAAGGATATTTTTCTCCACGAGAACAGCTTTCTAGGATGTAATGATACTTCAAGATGATAATTTGTATTAAATATAAGTAAAAGCCTAGAGTTACTTAGATACTTATGACTATCAAGATTCCATGATGAGTAATACCAAGGAATCAAGCTTCTTTTAGCTATGATTTCATAGTCTTCATTTAACATAATCAAATCACATTGCTCTTCAAAAGGGCAATCATATGAAGTGATTAGAAAATAATAACCTTTACCTATAGAAAACTGCCTTTCAATAAAGTAACCCGGTATTTCCTTACCTACAAACTCCCCATCCTTAAAAAGACGGGTCTTGCTTGGCCAGGTGTCATATTCACCCATATGTTTTTCTAGCGAAAAACTTTTAATCTGTAAAATACCGGACCTCCCAAAACTAAGCACTTATCTTTTTATTTAAATTTACAAGCCTTTCTCGCATCGCATCATCGACTTCTTCTGGCTTGATTCGTTTAATGACACTTCTTAATACGCTCACTTCTTCTTGTGTAATTTTGCCGTCTTGTTCAGCCAATGAAACCATTTTATCTAGTTCACTAGAATCAAGTTTTCCATCATTCATAAAACACTCGATTGATAAGAGTGACATTTCAATATGAGCCATAAATACTTCCTATTTAGTTGATTTATTGATTACTTATAACGTTTTTGTTGTCGGACGCTGAAAGCATCCAAGCCCGTAGGGGCTGAACCACAAACTTATTGCTATGGTTCTTTTTCATTTCAATCTAAATCCCCAATAGCCTTTTTAGTACTTTTAGGCATCAATAATTTAGTTAATAACTCTGGAAATAGGACGAAGGCCCCTATTTTTGAAGCTTTCGATTTTGAGGAGTATAAAACCAAAGCTATTAAAACTATTCCTACCGCCGTATCTTTATTCATAATTCATGGAGCCATAACTATAAAACACCAGAGTAATTGCTTTATGCTTAATATCTATGACTTTCGCACTTTGAACTTGATACTAGGAGATGGACCAGTTCGGTAATTGCTACCGCACACGCTATTGGATTAGCTTGCAGTATGAAGTGAGGCCCATTTATAGTTTTTATAATAATATTCTTAAAAGTATCTCGGAAATTATTAATTTTATTTGAACGAACTAGCCTATCAGATGTTGCTTGAATATACCCAACTGGTAAATCAATATCATCTAATGTAGCAACAAGTGATTGCATTGAACTTAATCTCGCCTTGATTAGTGAAGAAGGCAGCGAGAGTACTGTGTGCTGAAACAACGCCATAAGCTCTTTGCTTGCACTAAAGCCCAAGAACAACAATCTATGGAGAATTGACGCTAAAGGCAGGGAGGTCAATAACTTTATCGGTAGTAGCCGAGCAAAGCCTAATAGAATCTTATGTGGCGGGGATAAAAATGTAGCCACGAATATAATTCCTTTCATATTTTCAACACCTTCCTTTGCTAGCGCCACACCAATTGGACCTGAGAATGACTCTGCAACTAAGATAAAGTCTTCTTTAGGTAGTTTCCCTTTAACGAATTCCGTGATCGTCGTGTAATCCTGAGGCCCCGAAATTGGTAGTGTTATCACTTCACAATTGAATTCGGAAAGTTCACCTAGAAGAGGAGAGAAAAGATTTCCCGTTCCATCCATTCCTGGTAATAACACTAGTTTCAATGCAATGAATTCCTTTTAACGCCAATATTTTGGGGCGCTTTTTAGCGTCCGCTTGAGCTTTTTTCTAGGCATTTTCTATGTGTGATATAGCCTAAGAAAAACCCTATAATGAAGAACACTGGCCACTGCCAAAAAATGAGAAAATTAGCTAGTTCAGACTCCCCATCAGATCCGGGCTGGATACTGTAGTAATTACTATATAATTCGCTAAGGAATGGTGAAGCAAGAAAACTTAGCAGAACAACAAAGACAATACCTGTCAGAAACGCCGTTAGATACTTCATTGATGCGTCTCCCAAAACCAAATTTCTTTGGAGTCCTCAAAATCTGAAAACCTGTCAGTAATAGAGTGAATACCAAAAGAGCCGATTCTCAGATTGATTCTTGCCCAAGACGTTAAATCTGTAATGCGACTCCCGTTCCAGATGTCAATATGATCCCCAGATCGGTTTCTGAAGGACTCTTTCTTTTCAGATATGGTTCTTTGCCAATAATCTTTAAAAAATATGATACCTTTTTTGCCGGATATTTTTTTTGAGAATTCATTTGGATTAACTTTTATGACAGGCTTAAGCCCCGGAAGACTAATTTTCGTTAGTCCGTTAGCCAACTCTTCTGCTCGAATCACATGTCCTTCTGACTTGTCGTGCCCATGCCAACAATGAATTGCGCCAGGTATTGATGCTGTTTTAATGCCGCACTCCGCCAAAGAAACACCCACGCGAATAGCACACTGGTTGGAAAAATTCTTTTGGCCATTGGTCACACATGGATCTTTATGATCTGTATTAGTTGGGTGATTGTCCCAAAGCTTCTTAAACGTAATCATTCGTTACTCCTTTAACTCGATTTTGATAAGCCTAACACCTTGCTCAACGGAGTAGTGTATTTGGCGGTTTTTATGCGGCTCTTTGCATAAAAAGTGATAAATATACGAAGTCCGTTGCAGCTATTTGTGTACGCCCAGCATGGGCATGAACTAATGAGGTGAAAGTCCTCTGTAGGAAGGTCACCATCCTTAGCGATTTTAATATCACTATTAGATGTTAACTACTAGCGAATGGCAAGGGCTTAACTGCGAAGTTAGGTCCGGAGGAAGCCGCTAGCAAAACTGCGAGCTGATGAACAAGAACATCATATGAGGCGTAGGCTGGAGGCGAGTTGGCACAAGACGACGAAGCCATGTGATTTAACGGCCACCGTAAATGATGCAGTTGCGCAGGGAAAGTTCATGTTCTTATCTGGGGAGATCTGCTTAGCATGCGATCGGAAACCTAAACAGTTCTAAGCTACTGATTTAAACAGGCTTGGCAAACAGAATTCATCAAGCTGTTTGAGCAAATACGATGGAACCGATAGCGCTGATATAGGTAACTATATCGGTGATTAAACAGAAGTCAGCAGACGGCATAGTAGCCAAATGCCCAGCGTAATGGCTGGGACACGGTGGCCGATATATTGCTCCTGCAATATCGGCATTCACACCATCCATGGGAAAGGCCTGAACATTTAGAATAAAGGAGGAGCCTTGTCAGATTTGAACACACGAATACCGTCCGGTAATGACGTGACTCAGCATTTTAGCTTGCAGCCATCCTTTAGCGAAAATCTATTCGAACGCACCTTGCAGCGAGAAAATATTCAAGCCGCTTGGAAGCGTGTTCGAGCCAACAAAGGAGCCGCTGGCATCGATGGTATGACCATTGAAGAGTTTCCAGACTGGGTAAGATCCGGTCAATGGGAACGAGTGACGCAAGAACTTAGATCAGGTATTTATAAACCTGATCCTGTTCGTCGCGTAGAAATTGAAAAGCCTGACGGTGGTATTCGTCAGCTTGGCATTCCTACGATTAAAGACCGCGTCATTCAGCAAGCGATTGCTCAAATACTCACGCCTATTTTTGATCCTACATTTTCCAATAATAGTTTTGGATTCAGACCGAACAGAAATGGGCAGCAAGCCGCTAAACAAGTACAAAGCATCATCAAGGAAGGCCGACGTTTTGCCGTTGATGTTGATCTCTCAAAGTTCTTTGATCGAGTAAATCATGATTTATTAATGACTCACTTAAGCTACAAGCTGAAGGATAAAGAGTTATTAAAATTGATCGCAAAATATTTGCGCGCTGGAATCATGAATAAGAATCACTTTGTGGAAAGTCGTGAAGGCGTTCCGCAAGGTGGCCCACTTTCACCTCTACTCGCGAATATTATGTTAGACCCGCTCGACAAAGAATTAGAGAAACGTGGTCATAAGTTTGCTCGCTACGCTGACGACTTTACCATCTTGGTGAAAAGTAAGCGTGCTGGCGAACGCATCCTCAACAGCATTTCTAATTACTTAGAACGTCGATTAAAATTAATCGTTAACAGTGATAAAAGTCGAGTTGTGAAAACCTCAGAAAGTAAATTTCTTGGTTTCACTTTTCGATCAGGACGAATTCAAATTCATCCAAAAACACTGCATCGATTTAAGGAACAAGTACGTCGTTTAACTAACCGTAACTGGGGCGTGTCGATGCGCTATCAGCTCTTTAAAACCAGTCAATATTTACGAGGCTGGATTAATTATTTTCTGCTGTTGTATAACGAGAGGGCTAATTGCTATTAACTTTGTATGGATCTGGATCATTGGATTCGACGCAGAGTGCGAATGGCATGCTCTTTATTAGAGAGATGCGACAGTGGCGAAAGCCGCGCACTAAAGTAAGAAATTTAATGAGGCTAGGCGTTCGCGTTCAAGTTGCAGTTGGCTGTGGAATCACGAGTAAAGGCCCATGGCGCAGCTCTAAAACCCCGGGGATTAATCAGGCATTATCAAATGTTTATTTGAAAACTGAAGGATTATATTCGTTGCGCGATGGATGGATTAAGCTTCACCATTCTAAGTGAAACGCCCTGTGCGGATCCGCATGCAGGGTGTTGTGGGGGCTGGAGGTTAGATACCTCCGGCTACCCGATTAGCTGCTTTGATTAAATCAATAAGGCTCACCATTTCTTCTTTGCTAATTGAATTCAGATTGACGAAAGCAGGAATGCCATTATGAACCATTATTACCCCCCTAAAGATTACTTTTATCCACGTGATACTCTTTATCGTATAGACAGCCCGCTTTTGAAAAGGTTGATTAACAACTAAAAAATTATTATCTATTTCTACTGGCGGAAAAACATATATATTTTTAATATGAACGGTTGGTATGAAGAATACAATAGCCGACATTAAGATTGAGGCTATAAATGTTTTTAACTCCATTGATTCGACGGCTACGTATATAAGAAACGCTGATACTGGAAGAGAAACCATACCGAAAAGGATAATTGACGGAACAACTGTTCTTTTCCAGTTTTTTGCTTTACCCAATTCTTTGTACATATAGTTAAACTCTGACAA